>CAWFTI010000001.1:0-762244 GCA_963818745.1 Thermoplasmatota archaeon
CACGATGCGATCAGAACGCGAAAGTCTGTGAGAGCGTACGATCCGAGACCCATCCCCGACGAGGTGCTGGAGAGGATACTCGAGGCCGGAAGGACCGCGCCTTCGGCGAACAACCGCCAGCCCTGGAAGTTCATAGTCGTGAAGGACCAGGCGAACAGGGAGAAGCTCACGGACGGCAAGTACGCGAAGTTCCTCAAGGACTGCCCGGTCGTCATCGCCGGGTGCGGCGACACGGCAGCGTCCCCCGAGTGGTGCGTCGTCGACACGACCATCGCGCTCGAGAACATGGTCATCGCGGCCACCGCTGAGGGCGTGGGCACATGCTGGATAGGCAGCTTCTACGAGGACAAGGTCAAGAGCGCGCTCAAGATCCCCGGCAGCCACAAGGTCGTGGCCATGCTGGCGGTCGGGTACCCGAAGAACAAGGACGAGCTGTCTCCTGCGAAGCCGAGGAAGCACAACAGGAAGGCCCCGGAAGAGATATTCTACAGCGAGGAGTTCGGGAGGAGCTGAGGACGCCGAGCCGTCCAGTGACGCGCGGAGAGTGAACACATGACCAAGTCCACCACGGATCGGATTACATCGACTCGAAGATCGATGCCAAGGAAGTGCTCGAGCTGTCAAAGGAGCTCATCCGCATCCCGAGCGTGTACACGAAGGAGAAGGAGATATCCGACTTCATCCACTCGAAGCTCGACCAGTGGGGGCTGTCCCCCCAGCAGGTCGAGGTCGAAGGGCACGGCCCGTGCGTGGCCGCCGAGGTCGGCGACAGGAAGCTCCCATCGATAGTCTTCAACGGGCACATGGACACGGTCGACGTCATGCAGGGGTGGAAGCACGACCCCTTCGGGGCGGTGATAGAGGACGGCATGCTCTACGGGCTGGGGTCGCTGGACATGAAGTGCGGCCTCGCGTCGCTCATGATCGCCTTCCGCACGCTTGCCGACTCCGGCATGGTCGACGGGTTCAGGATATGCTTCCAGGCCGTGACCGGCGAGGAGGACACCGGAAAGGGCACATGGACGATGGTCAACAACGGATGGTTCAAGGGCGCGAAGGCGGCCATCGTGGGCGAGGGGTTCGGAGGGCTGAGCTCCATAACCGTCGGAAGACGGGGCGGGGCGTACTACGACATAGAGGTCATCGGCAGGGCGGCCCACGGGGCGATGCCGCACCTCGGCGTCAACGCGATCTCGGACGCCGCCAAGGTGGTCTCGGCCCTGGACGGCATGGAGCTGAAGACCGTGCCGATGGTGAGGGCGGACGACGGCAAGCCGCTGAGCGAGACCCAGGCGGTCCTGGAGGTCGTCGGGGGAGGACCGAGCCTGAGCGTCCCTGAGAAGTGCAGGCTCAAGGTCGGCAGGTTCACCGTGCCTGGCGGGAAGACCGACCACACGGATGACATGAAGGACGCGATCTCAAGGCTGGGCCTGAGGAGCCGCGTGGAGGTCAGGATGAGGAGGGGCCCGCTCGACCCCTACGACCCGTATGCGACGCCAGAGGACTCAGAACTCGTCAGAGCCGCGAGCGATTCCATCGAGCACTACACGGCGAAGGAAGCCGAGGCTCGTATGCGGCCTGTCGGAGGCGGATGACAACCTGATCGCGCAGCTCACCAGGGTCCCCGTGATATGCATGGGCCCCGGGGAGATAGGCGACAAGTCGAAGTACCATCAGCCTGAGGAGGCCATCAGCGTGGAACAGCTGACGACCGTCCCGAAGGTCTACTGCCTCACCGCGCTGTCGATAGGCGCGAGGCTGTCGACTCAGGGCTTCCCGTAGGTTCCCATCAGCTCCGCCTGGCCGAGGATGTGCCTCTCCATCGCCCTCAGAAGGGATTTCTTGTCGGCGCCCGGGCCCAGGTCGAGCTTCGCGTTCAGCGCGTAGAGCTTGAAGAAGTACCTGTGGGGCTTCCCCCTCGGAGGACACGGGCCGCCGTAGCCTATCTTCCTCCAGCTGTTCGTGCCCTGCAGGGTGCCATCATCCAACCCCTTCGCCCTCGGGACATCCTCTGGCAGATCGGTCCTCTCGAGCGGGATGTTGTACACCACCCAGTGCACCCAGGTCATCATCGGAGCATCGGGGTCGTCGCACACGAGCGCGAAGCTCTTCGTCCCCGCAGGGGGGTCGGCCCACCTGAGCGGAGGAGACACATCCTGCCCCGTGCAGGTGTGCTTCGAGGGAATCGTCTCTCCCTGTCTGAACACGGGGCTCTCGATCCTGAACGCCACGCGCATCTCCTCCTCCGAACGCAACATCGAATCTCGCGTCCGGCGGTTTAACTCTTCCGCAGGTTTCGAAGGAGCGGGGTGCCGACGAAGGGCTTAACGATGCAAACTAAGTAATACTGGCCGCGTGAATTCATTACCGTGGGAGGTGAGAAGCACGGTGAGGATACAGAAGCGAACTGGAGAACTGGAAGACTTCAGCAGGCAGAAGCTCGAGGAATCCCTGAAGAGGGCGGGCGCCTCTGCGGACGTAGCGAAGCGCGTGTCCGAGAGGATAGACCCGTCCGAAGGGCAGACGACCGCAGAGCTGAGGCGCAAGGTCGCCGAGGAGCTGAGACGCGAGAACGCGACGCTGTCCGCGGCCTACACGACGACCAAGAGGCTGTCGGCGAGGCCTGCATCGGACGTGAGCGCTGGAGTAGCCAGGATCCACGAAGACCTCCTGAGATCCCTGAACATACGTCCCGGCCATGTGGCCCACCTGTCGTTGGGAGGGCGCGAGGCCGAGGTGCGCGTGGAGAAGGCATCCGAAACCAGCCCGAGAGAGATCCATCTCAGCAGGGAAGATTTCGAGAAGCTCGGTGCCCGAGAAGGCTCGCGCCTGGACGTACGGTTCTCGAAGTGAGATCTCGCAAACCGTTTGCACCGTACGAACGGCCATCCAGATGGGGGGCGGTCGCTCCAATTTTGCCTCTGGGGAGCGAGAATGAGCCAATTTAATCGCCTCCGCGTCAACCCGGAAGCACCCGCTAAACCGATATATAGCACAATGTCCATCGACATGGCAAGCATCGCCTGGGAAGAGGGTTGTGGGTGGTCCCCGGGCGGTGAGGAGAGGGCGTTGAGGCTCACTGCGTCAGCAGGCTGTAGATCATCTCGGCGGCTGCCAGGTACACGCCGCCCGTGAAGATGGCTTTCACTGCCTTGGTTTTCAGCTTCGCGAGGCCCCATGTCGAGCCGACCAGGGCCATGACGAATATGATCGGGGTCAGCACGAGCGCGAGGTCGTAGCTGATCGCGACATCTCCGTTCACCGCGTACGCGATGAACGCCGCAGGGGTGAGGATGGCGCCCATCAGAGCCGAAGTGCCTATAGCCATCCGGGGCTCGAACTTGAACACATAGATTATGAGCGGGACGCTGACGACCCCGCCTCCGATGCCGAAGCTGCCTATCAGGAACCCGGTCAGGATGCTCACGAAGACGCCGGTCAGCTTGCACCTGAGGGAGAACGTGGTCGGGCATCCGACATAATCCTTCCTCGCCCGGTAGAGGTCGTGGATCATCTTCGTCGCGACTATCACCAGCAGGGCCGCGAAGGCGCCCTTGACGATCTGCTCCTCGACCGTCGTGGTGAAGAGCACGCCAGCAACGACGCCCACCAGGCCTGACGCCGCCAGCATCAGACCGATCCTGAAGTTCACGAGCCCCTTCCTGCTGTGGGTGTACGTCGCGGTGAGCATCGTGACGAATGCGAAGCAGAGCGACAGCGGGACGATCTCCTTCATCACCAGGCTGACGAAGAAGAGGTCCATGATCGGCACATAGAGCTGGCCCCCTCCGAGGCCGAGGTTCGAGTAGAAGAACGCCACGACCGCGGCTAGGATGGCTACGATAAGTAGGCTCTCGACACCGACGGCTTCGAAGGCCATGCGGCTGTGAACGAACGGGGGATATTAAACCCATGTGATTGTACAGTCGTTCGAATTATCGAGGTGTTTCACGAAACATATCCGAACGGAAGGGACAAAAAACTGAAATACCCTAAATCATTTTATAGGCAGTAGCAATTCGTTCGACGGAACTCCAAGGGGATTGTGCACATGAGGATCCTGAGGGTCGACCTGACCGGCGGCAAGTTCTCCGACGAGGAGGTCTCGAAGGACGACCAGCTCAAGTACATGGGAGGCAGAGGGCTCGCCGCCAAGATGCTGTACTTCGAGAACAAGCCACGGGTGGACCCTTACGACCCAGAGAACAGACTCATCATAATGACCGGCCCTTACACGGGCACGTTCGGGTCGTTCTCGGCTTTCTACAACGTCACCACCAAGTCCCCGCTGACAGGGGCCATCCTCTCGGCACACTCCGGCGGGCACTGGGGCCCGATGCTCAGGAGGACCGGGTATGACGGAATCGTGTTCAAGGGCAGGGCGAAGGAGCCGACCTACCTGTTCATCGGGGACAACGGTCCCGAGCTCAGGGATGCGTCCGATGCTCTGGGGCAAGAACGTGTTCGAGACCATCGACGCCCTGGAGGGCCTGCACGAGAGGTCCAAGGCGTTGGTGATCGGCCCCGCGGGCGAGAACAGGGTCAGGTTCGCGGCGATCATGAACGACATGAACAGGGCTGCGGGAAGGGGCGGGGTCGGCGCGGTCATGGGGTCCAAGAACCTCAAGGCCGTGGTCGTGCACGGCACGAAGGATGTATTCCAGGCGGACCCAGAGAAGCTCAGGGAGACGTTCAAGACCGCCACTGCGACCGTCAAGGAGAAGTCCCAGGCGTTCATGAAGTACGGCACCTCGATGGTAGTCGGGATAACCGGGAAGGCCGGGACGATCCCCACGAGGAACTTCCAGACAGGCTACTTCCCCGAGTACGAGAAGATAGGCGGGGACGCGCTGGTGAACAACCACAAGACGAAGGACACCGCGTGCTACAGATGCCCCCTCCACTGCGGCAACCTGACCAAGGCCACCACGGACTACATCGCGGAGACCGAGGGGCCCGAGTACGAGACGCTGGCGATGTTCGGGTCGAACCTGGGGAACTCGAACCTCGAGTCCATCATCAAGGCGAACGAACTCTGCAACATGTACGGCATGGACACGATCTCGTGCGCGGACACCATAGCGTGCGCGATAGAGCTCTTCGAGACCGGCATCATATCGGAGAAGGACACCGGACGGCCTCAGGCTCGCCTGGGGAGACCACAGGTCGGTCGTCCGGCTCGTGGAGATGACCGGCAAGGGCGAGGGGTTCGGCAAGCTCATAGGCGAGGGGTCCAGGAGGCTGCGGCGGAGGTACGGCCCCGAGGGACAGAAGTACGCCATGAACGTCAAGGGCATGGAGTTCCCGGGGTACGACCCGAGGGGCATACAGGGCATGTCGCTGGCGTTCGCCACATCGACCAGGGGCGCGTGCCACCTGAGGGCCACCATGTACGTGCCCGAGCTCTTCCAGGGCGTGCTCGACAGGTTCACGGTCAAGGGCAAGGCGAAGCCTCTGAAGGATCTCCAGGAGCTGTTCACCGTTTTCGACTGCATGATCCTCTGCAAGTTCGGCGCGAGGAACGCCTTCGCGAACTCGTGGGACCAGATGCTAACGCTGGTGAACGCGGCCACGGGGCTCGGGTACACCGTGGAGGATCTGAAGCAGGTGGGGCAGAGGTCCTGGACGGTCGAGAGGCTGTTCAACCTCAGGGAAGGTATCGGGAAGAAGGACGACACGCTCCCCGAGAGGCTCTTCACGACGCCGATCCACGACGGCCCCTCCAAGGGCGCGGTCGTGAACAAGGCGGACTTCGACAAGGAGCTCGAGGAGTACTACGCCCTCTGGGGCTGGACCATCGACGGGGTCCCGACCAAGGAGTCGCTCGACAGACTCGGCATAGGGTTCTGAGCCCGGTAGGGAACACATCTCTCATGTACAGCGGATGCGATGCACCCTAGGGGGACCGGATGGCGAAGGTCATGGCGCCAGTGAGGAAGAGGTGACCGGACCGACCGTTCCCTTGCGACAGGGGGACCAGTGCGCATTATCACTTACGATAACCGTTCGGGGGACGTTTATAAACACCGAATAGCCTAGTCATGCCCGGTGTGACCGTTTGATCGAAGCCAACGGACTAGTCAAGGACTACAGGACGATCAGAGCCCTGAACGACGTCAGTCTCAAGGTGGGCAGAGGCGAGATCTTCGGATTCTTCGGGCCGAACGGAGCCGGCAAGACCACGTGCATCAAGGTGCTCTGCGGCCTCACCGGCGCGAGCCTCGGCGAAGCCACCGTCCTGGGGATCGACGCGATCAAGCACCCCATCCAGGTCAGGAACAACATATCGATCCTGTCCGAGGAGACCAGGTTCTACGAGGAGATGACCCCGAGAAGGTACCTCAACATGTTCGGCAAGTTCAACCTCATGAAGAGGGCCGACAGGCTCGCGGCGATCAACAAGGCTGCGGATCTGGCCGACCTCAGGAGCTTCATCGACCAGCGGATCGCCTCGCTCTCGCAAGGTCAGAGGCAGAGGGTCTCCCTGGCGAGGGTACTGCTCCAGGACAAGCCCATGGTGTTCCTCGACGAGCCCTTCGAGGGCGTGGACATCATCCACAGGAAGAAGCTCAGGGAGCACTTCAGGAAGTACGTCGAGCAGGGGAACACCATATTCTTCACATCCCACAACCTGATCGAGGCGGAGCACATAGTCGACAGGTTCGCGTTCATCCATCACGGGAAGCTCATAGCGTGCGGCACCGCGGACGAGCTGAAGGAGAAGTACCTTGCCCCGACCTATCTGCTGCACGTATCCGACCCGCAGAAGGCTAAGGACGCCCTCGACCGGGAGCTACGGCTGCAGTCGATCAAGATCGTGGAAGGCGACCTCTCGGTGACGCTCCAGAAGAGGAGCGACGCGCCGAAGATATCCAGGATACTTGTCCAAGAAGGGATAGACATCTACGAGATGAGGACGATGGGCACAATGGAGGAGGTCTTCGAGCGCACATCAAGGGGTGATGCTGCTTGACGATGCCAGCACCACCTCCGGAAGACGAGCTGCCCCCGCCCCCGAGCGACATCGCGGAGCAGACCAAGCACTATCCAGAGATCAAGGTCGTGAAGACGGGCCCGGTCGCGACCCTGCGGAGGGCCATAACCATATTGGAGAAGGACCTCCGCACGATGGCGAAGCACGGCCTCGTCAGCTCCGTCATCCTGTTCGTGTTCCTGATCATCGTGTTCTCCATCATGAGCTTCTCCATGAAGCAGGCGATGAGCTTCGACATCGGCGACATGGGCGGCGACGGGGAGGGCATGAGCATCCCGTGGGCGACCGAGCAGGTCCCACCGGACGCGGATGCCGGGGACGACATGACGATCGATGCCGGCACGACGGTCACGCTTGACGGTTCCGGATCGACGGATAACGACCGGATTGTCTACTACGTATGGTCAATCTGGGAGAACGACAGGGACGTCGAGCTCTACGGAGAACAGGTGGAGTACACGTTCTACGCGGTCGGCACGTACGTCGCGCGCCTGACCGTGGTCGACTACTCGATCAACCAGGACGAGGACAATGTCACAATAACTGTCAACCAGAGGACCGCCGACACGGTCCAGCCGATGGCCATGGTCCCGATGAACATGAACATCATGGTCGGGGAAACGGTGACCTTCAACGGCTCCGGATCCACGGACGACGTCGGGGTGGTCAACTGGACCTGGACGTTCTACGACTTCATGGAGCACGTGCTGTACGGCGAATACGCGGACTACACATTCAACTACGCGAGCCACAACGAGGTCTGGGTCTCGCTGACGGTGAGGGACTACTCCGGGAACACGCAGATGAACGGCTTCAGCGTGGTCGTCTCGCCCCTCATGTCCGACACCAACTGGCCCTATGCTCAGCTCGACGACATCGGCCTCGTGGTCCTCGGAGAGACCCTGACCCTGGACGGCTCCAGCTCAAACGACGAATCGGGCTCGATTGCATCCTACGTCATGGTACATCGACCACAACGGCACCTACGAGATGCTCACGGGCCAGGTCGTGCAGTACACGCCCTCCGAGTGGGGCGGGTACCAGGTCATGCTGGTGGTCATGGACTCCGCGGGCAACTACAACACCGCGCAGACGGAGATCATAGTGGCACCCGCTGGCGTGGACCCCAACATAATCGCGTGGAACAGTACGCCCTTCGGGGTCGATGTGTCGTTCAACCTGCTCACATACGCGTACGGCGTGGCGCTGCTGTCCTCGGTGATATTCGTCGGAGGGCTGTTCGCCAAGGGCTTCGCGCACGAGATACAGAAGGGGACGGTCAAGGTGCTGTTCTTCGGGCCGATATCGGTCACCACGATGATATTCTCGAAGATACTCTACCCGATAGTCGTCGCGCCGTTCTTCATATTCCCGCTCGTCATGTTCGCGCTCTCGACCTTCGAGCAGGATCCGGCACAGATACTCACGATCACGCTCGTGGCGTACCTGATGGCAGTGCTCACGATGGTCGCCGCCGCATATGGCTCGTGCCTGATATACTTCGGCGCGAAGAGGATGGTACTCAAGCCATCCGTGGTATCGAGGATGTTCCTCTACTTCTCGCTGCTGGGCACCCTGACGGTGTTCGAGTGGCTGTCCTTCGTGCTGGACATGTGGCTGAAGGTCGACACTTACGGGAACATGTACGACAGCTACGCCGGCGGGATCGCCATGTTCTCCCCGTTCCACCAGGGAGGCATCATCCTTTCGAACATGATCATGGGGACGACGCAGTCCCCTGACTGGGCCATGTTCGCCATACCGATCGCGCTCATAGTGATCGGGGTGGCGGTGTCGCACAAGCTGTACCCGGACATCTTCTCGAGGGAATGAACAGGACACCGACAGGCGAAAGGATAATCACGGCCCGAGCGCGTCAGCGAGCGCGATGAAGGTCTGCGTGCCCTCCACATCCCCCGGAGGCCCGGAGGCGTCTATCGGCGCGCCCTTCGAGGAGACCGACCTGCTGGACTACTACGAGCTCCACCCGGACGGTGAGTTCGAGCATCTGGCGCAGATGAGGAACTGCGGGGGAGGGGCGTGCATCGAACCCGTCGAGGCGATCAGGCACAGGGGCGTCGAGTGCGTTATCGTCGCATCGCTCGGGCCCGGGACCCTCCTGAGGTTCCACAACTGCGGGATCAAGGTGTTCGCGGCCGACGCACCCTCGGCGAGGGATGCCCTCGGCTCGCTCGCTGCGGGGAGATTGAGGGAGATCACGATCGGCGAGTTCGCACACCTGAGGAATCAAAAACGATAGCCGAAGAGGTTTTGGGAAGGGAGTTCAGAGGGATTCGAGCTTGGCCTTGTTCGCCAGGTTCTCCTTGGCCATCTTGTCCATGATCCTGGCAGCCTCGGAGAGCAGGTTCTTCGCCATCTTGGACATGTCCCCGTAGAACATCGCGGACTTGTCCTCGACCGCCGCCGCGAACCTCGCCGACGACTTCAGATCGGCGCCCTTGGGCGTCCTGAGTTCGGGGATGTACTTCCTGTTGTCCAGGTCCTGGATGGGCTCCTGGATCATCTCGTTCAGCTTCTCCCGCCTCGTGTACTCCAGCAGCGCGCTCGCGCTTCTTGTGGGCCGCGGCAAGCGCGTTGAAGGTCTCCGCGGCTCCGGCCAGCTGTGCCTCCTTCGCGAGCTCCTCGCAGACCGCCGTGGCGCCTTTCTCCAGCTCCAGGGCGAACCTGATGACCGACCCGAAGGTCGTGCATTCCGGGAACTCGCACTCAACCATCAGAACCACCGGGTGATGACTACCTTCCTGTCCGTGAAGAAGCTGACCGCGTCCTGGCCCTGCCCGTGCAGGCTGCCGAAGAACGAGTCCTTGTACCCCGCGAACGGGAAGTAAGCCATCGCGGCCACGATGCCCACGTTGATCCCGATGTTTCCGCACTGTACCCTGTACCTGAAGTCGCGCGCCCACTTGCCGTTCTGGGTGTAGATCGACGCTGCGTTGCCGAACGGGCTCTTGTGGATGAACTCGATGGCGTCGTCCATGCTGTCCATCTGCATGAAGCTCACGACTGGACCGAATATCTCGTCCTTCGCGATGGTCATGTCCGGCGTGACGTCCTTGAACACCGTCGGGCCGACGAAGTGCCCCTTCTCGTACCCCGGCACCTTGATGTCGCGCCCGTCCAGCAGGAGCTTCGCGCCTTCCTCGACGCCCTTGTCGATGTACCCGACGACCTTCTTCTTGGCGGCACCGGATATCACCGGGCCCATGTTCACGGACTCGTCGAGACCGTAGCCGACCTTGATCTTCTTGGATGCCTCGACCCACTTCTTCAGGAGCGGCTCCGCGACATCGCCTATCGCGACGAGGTTGGAGCCCGCGAGGCACCTCTGGCCCGCGCACCCGTAGAACGATGCGAGCATGTTGTTGACGGTCTTGTCGAGGATCGCGTCCGGCATCACGACCAGGGAGTTCTTCGCGCCTCCCTGGGCCTGCACGCGCTTGCCGTGCTCCCCGCCCATCTTGTAGATCCACTTGGCGACGGGGGTGGACCCGACGAACGACACGCCCTTCACATCCTTGTGGTTGAAGAACGTGTTGACCGCGTCCTCGCGGCCGTTCACGAGGTTGATGACTCCCGGCGGGAACCCGGCCTCCTCGATCATCTTGAACATGTACTGGGTCGTCATCGGCACCTGCTCGGAGGGCTTCACGATGAACGTGTTGCCCGTCGCGACCGCGTACGGCCAGAACCAGAAGGGCACCATGCCCGGGAAGTTGAACGGACACACGGCCGTGAACACTCCGAGCGGGGAGATTAGAACCTCCTCGTCGATGTTGGCGGCGGCCCCGTCCTCGAGGTTGTACCCCATCTGGAGAGATGTGACTCCGGCGGCGACCTCGACGTTCTCGATGCACCGCCTCGTCTCGCCCCTGGCGTCGTCGATCGTCTTGCCCTGCTCCTGGGAGATGATCCTCGCGACGTTCTCGAACTCACGTTCCATGATGGCCTTGAGGTTGAACATCAGCCTGGCCCTGGACACAGGCGGCGTCTCCCTCCACGACCACCAAGCATCCTGAGCGGCCTCGATGGCGGCTTTCGTCTCGTCGACCGTGGAGAGGGGCACCTGCCCTATGGCCTCGGTCGTGGCGGGGTTCGAGAAATCGAGCCACTTGCCCGTGGTCGAGTCTACCCATTCCCCGTTGACGAAGTTCTTCAGCTTTCCATAGTCCTTCTTCACAACCGGCAATACAGACATTGTATCGTTCCCTTCGGAATTTGTTCAGCTTTTGAGGGCCAAATCTGCAGATAAGTCTACAAATCCCGCCCCGGTTCGCCTGAATGGGGTTCCTCTGTATATACGTTGTGGTGCCAGCAGGTTCCTCGGAGGGCGGAGCCCGATGCATCAGCGGGCATCAGCCCAGCTTCTTCTCCCATGCCTCGATCATCCGGCGGTACTTCTCGTGCGCTCCGGGGGCCATGGTGTCGCTCTCGGCCTTGGCGAACCCCTTCCCGAGCTCGATCTGGTCTCTTGCCGTGAGCACGTCGTTCGCGATAGGGTACAGGATGCCGTCCTCCTTCTGGATGTGCTGGGACAGGAGGCTGACGTATTCCCGGACGTGCGTAAGGAGTTCGCCGGAGGTCTTCTTCGTCAGCTTTCGAGAGGACAGCTCCGCCATCTTCCTGATGTGTTCCCTGCCCTCTTCGTGTTCGCCCCGCATCATCGGCAGAGGACCGTACTCCGTCGGGACTCCACGCGCGGTCATCCTCTCGAACAGGAGTCTTCTCCTCCTTCATGTGATGGCACCCGTCCGCGTAGTTCCTGAAGAAATCGGATGCGTCCTTGAATATCTCGAGGTCCACGTCGTCCCCGCCCTCGATCAGGTTAGCGGCGTCCCAGACGATCTTCAGCATGCGCTCGATGTCCCTGTGCTCCTTCTTCAGCTCGTCCGTCGGCAGGCCCATGACCGCTTCCTCCCAGCATCTAGAACATCCAGCAACCGGATAAAAAGCCTTCAGAGCACGGACGGACGAAAACCATCAGAGAGGGATAGAAATGAAAACGGGAAAAGGGGTTTCGCTGGCCAGGCCGGTCCTTACATCAGGCCGGCCTTCTTCGTCTCTTCGACCATCGCCTGCTCGAGTATGTCCAGGCCGGTCTCGAGGAGAGGCTGCTTGATGATCAGCGGCGGGTGCAGCCTGACGACGTTGCTGTATGTCCCCGCGGTCAGGATGTACAGGCCCTTCCTGAAGCATGCGAGCTGTATGTTCCTCGCGAGCTCCGACACGGGCTCCTTGGACTTCTTGGTCTTGACGAGCTCGAAGCCCATCATCGCCCCGAGCCCCCTGACGTCGCCGACGACCTCGAACCGGTCCTTCCACTCCTCGAGGCGCTTCTTCTCGACCTTGTGGATCATCTTGGTGTTGGGCAACGCCTTCTTCGTGAGCTTTATGGACGCGAGCGCGCCCGCGCAGCACACGGGGTTTCCACCGAACGTGCCGCCCAGGCTCGCGGGTGGCGGGGAAGCCATGATCTCCTCCTTCCCGGTCACGCCGCCCAGGGGCATGCCGAGCGAGAGGCCTTTGCCCGAGACGAGCAGGTCGGGGTCCGCCTTCCAGTGCTCGATCGCGAACATCTTCCCAGTCCTGCCGAAGCCGGTCTGGACCTCGTCGTCTATGAAGACGACGCCGTTGTCGTCGCAGATCTTCCTGATCTCCTCCCAGTAGCCCGGGGGCGGGTTGATGAACCCTCCCTCGCCCTGGACAGGTTCGCCCACGAGGGCGCATGTGTCGTTCTTCAGGTCCCCGCTCTCGATGGTCTTCCTCACCGCGTCCGCGCATGCGAGCCCGCACGCGGGGAACTCGAGCTTCAGGGGGCACCTGTAGCAGTACGCGAAGTCGACGTGCTGTATGTACGGCACGAGCGGTCCGAAGCCTTCCCTGTAGGGCTTCTCCTTGCCCGTGAGCGAGATGTCCAGGAAGGTCCTGCCGTGGAACGATGTCCTGTAGGACACTATCCACTTCTTCTTCGTGTACGACCTCGCGATCTTGACAGCGTTCTCGATCGCTTCCGACCCGCTGTTCAGGAATATGCTCTTGGTCAGGTTACCGGGGCATATCTTGGACATCTCCTCGGCGAGCTGCAGGTAGGACTCGTACGGCGAGACCATCACGCAGATGTGTATGAACTTGTCCAGCTGGTCCTTGCAGGCCTTCACCATCTCCGCGGGCCTGTGTCCGCAGTTGTGGACGCCTATGCCCGCGGTGAAGTCGAGGAACACGTTGCCGTCCACGTCCCTCATGAAGGGTCCCTCGGCGACCTCGAGCTCCGTCGGCAGGCCGATCCGGATGCCGTCCGTGAGATACTTCTCCTTTCGAGCCAATGCCTTCTTCGACTTGGGTCCCGGCGGCTCCACCACGATCTTCGGACCCTTCAGGTTCCACTTCTTGCTTGTGTTCAAGTTATCGCTCTCCTCTTCCGTGGAGAAAATGTGAGACGGGAATGGGTTTGTCGGAGCTGTCGCCGATGAGGCGGCAGCTCAGAGGGTCTTCTCCACCTCCCTGATCGACTCCTGCAGGGCGTCCAGGCCGAAGTCGACCTGGTCCCTGTTGATGACCAGCGGAGGGGCGATCCTGAAGGAGCACGGGCCCGCGCCTATCGCGACCACGCCCTTCTTCCACGCGTGGTGGATGATGTCGTGCGCGAGGTCTCCTCCCGGCTTCTTGGTCTTCTTGTCCTCGACGATCTCGACGCCTATCATGAGGCCTTTGCCCCTGACATCGCCGACGATCTTGGAGGTCGCCATGAACTCCCTCATGCGCTTCATGATGTAGTCGCCCTGCTTCGTGGCGTTCTGCATCAGCTTCTCCTTCTCTATGACCCTCATGGTGGCCAGCGACGCCTCGCACGCCACGGGCGTCCCGCCCAGGGTGGTGCAGTGCGATCCCGGCTCCCAGTCGAAGATCTCCGCGCGGCCTATCGTGGCGCCCAGGGATATGCCCCCTCCGAGCGCCTTCGAGCTGCAGATGATGTCCGGCACGACGCCGAAGTGCTCGATCGCCCACCACTTGCCGGTCCTGGCGAAGCCGCACTGGACCTCGTCCACGGCGTACAGGATGCCGTACTTGTCGTACAGCTTCTTGAGGCGCTGGTGGTACTCCTTCGGGGGCACGATGTACCCGCCCTCGCCCTGTATCGGCTCTATCAGGGACGCCGCGACCTCTTCCGGAGGGACGTACTTCTTCAGCACGAAGTCCTCGATGAAGTCGACGCACCAGTAGTCGCAGTCGGGGTAGCTCATCTTGTACGCGCACCTGTAGCAGTACGCGTACGGCACGTGGTAGACCCCTGGCATCGTCGGGAAGTACCTGGCCTTCTGCACGATCGAGCTCGCGGTGAAGCTCAGCGCGCCCATGGACCTCCCGTGGAACGCGCCCGTGTAGGCCATGAACAGCGGGCGCTTCGAGTGCCATCTGGCGACCTTCGCGAACGCCTCGATGCTCTCGGCTCCGCTGCCGCTCAGGAAGACCTTCTTCCTGAAGTTCCCGGGCGTGATCTCGTTCAGCTTCTCCCCCAGCTCCACAGCGTACCTGTAGTAGAAGTCGGTGTACGAATAGTGGAGCAGCCGTTCCGACTGCTTCTGGATCGCCTTCACGACCTCCGGGTGGCAGTGCCCGACGTTCATCGCACCAAGACCGCTGTTGAAATCGACGTACTCGTTGCCGTCGATGTCCTCGATGATGCACCCCTTGCCCTTCTCCACCACGAACGGGTAGTAGTAGGGCCTGTTGTAGGGCGACAGGACAGCCTGGTCCCTCTTCACAACAGCTTTCGCCTTCGGTCCTGGGGGCTCACACACTCTTTTCAAAGAAACCTTGTTCTTTCGTTCGGTGTTCAATTTACCCCTCTTAGGGCTCAGTTTCACGTCAACGCGGAACACCTAGTTTAGACTTTCTGTAACCTGCGCCCCCAGAATGAAAAGCTTATTCGAGGACACGGGCATGGGTGCGCCGATGCCGAAGCTGCTGGTGCGGTACGGGGAGCTCGGGCTCAAGAGCGCGAGCGTCCGCAGGAGGTTCGAGATGATGCTCATGCAGGACATCCGGCGGAAGCACGTGCTCGCGAAGGTGCCGTGCGTGATCTCCTCGACCAGGGGCAGGATGTTCGTCGACTCTGACGACTGGAGGAGGTCGATGGAGCTGCTGTCGAGGACCTTCGGCGTCGTGTCCTTCAGCCCCGTGGTGGAGGTGTCCAGCGGCCTCGAGGAGCTGAAGAAGTCCACGCTCGAGTTCGCCTCGCCTCTGATCTCCCGCGATGCGACCTTCGCCATACGCACGCGGAGGACCGGGAACCACCCCTACACCAGCCAGACGCTCGCGGAGAAGCTCGGGGAGGTCGTGCTCGAAGCGCACAGGGACCGGGGGCTCAAGGTGGCCCTGGACGACCCCGACATCGAGATATTCGTCGAGGTGAGGGAGAAGACCGCCTACCTGTTCAGCGCCGCGCTGCCCGGCCCCGGGGGCATGCCGAAGGCCACCCAGGGCAGGATACTCTCCCTGGTGGAGGACGACCGGGGAGCGGCATCCTCGTGGCTGATGATGAAGCGCGGCTGCAACGTGATCCCTGCGACTGCAGATGTTGCGCTCGTCGGTCCGCTCAGGAGCTGGGACCCTGACCTGAAGCCCGCACATCCAGAGACTGACCTCTTCGCGCTCGCGAGGGCGCACGACTGCGCGGGCATCGCGCTCTCGTGGGGACTCGACGAGCTGTCCGAGAAGGCTCCGCTGAAAGGAGACCTCCCGGTGTTCTATCCGCTCATCGGAATGACGAAGGACGAGGTCGGAGCGCTCAGGGAACGGATAGGCCGCTAGGTGCCCATCCTCTTGTGCGCTCTGAGGGACGGCCTGTTCTTCTCGACGCCCATGCCTCTGACCCTGACCAGACCTCTGCCCTTCTTGCCGGCGGGTGTCAGGCCCCTGTTGGCCCTGTCATGGTGCGCCGATCCGCAGATCCAGTTCAGCTTCGGGTCGGACTTGATCACGGGGTGGCTGGGGTCGATCATGATGACCTCGAACCACTTGTGTCTGCCGTCCTCTCCAACCCAGTAGGATGCAAGCACCTCGAGGTTGGGGTACTTCCTCGAAGTCCTCTCCTCGGCGATCCTCTGGATGTTCTTCCTCATGGTGATCTTGAGAATACCCTTCCTCTTCGGCTTGCGCCCCTTCCGGATCCTGTGCTTCCTCAGGCCGCCCTTCCTGACCCTGGCCCTGACGATGACGACGCCCTGCTTCGCCTTGTAGCCGAGCGCGCGGGCGCGGTCGAGCCTCAAGGGCTTGTCGACCCTGACGAAGGTCTCTTCCTTCCTCCAGTCGATCATCCGCTGCCACATCAGCCGCTTCATCTCGCCTTCGTGGGGGTTCTTCCAGGCTTCGCCGATAAAATGGTACATGCCCTTGACGCCGCCGTTCTTGTCCACCTTGGGCGCGCCCTCAGGCTTCGCCGCTGGGGCCGCTTCGGTCACCGGCGCCTTCACTTTCCGCTCCTTCTTGGGAGCGCTCTTGCCCTCTTCAACCATCTTGTTCACATCCAGCCGTTCTGGGTTCACGCTCGCGCGCACATTCCCATGCGAGACCGGGCGGTCTCACCGCTGCGGGACAATGCAAAAGGATTGCCTTATATAAACCTGTTGGACAGGACCGCGCCCTGGATCCCGAGATGATGAACCAAGCGCAGGATGGATATCAACCTATCTGCCAGCGTCAGAATCATGAAAGGAAACGACTGACAAACCATTAAGATACCTGAGGAGGCTGATTCGTCGGAGTCTCCAAGAAAGGTGTTGGGCATATGGTAAGATTGCAGAAAGCAAGCGGGAAGCTGGAAGAATTCAACAAGGCGAAACTCGAGGAATCGATCAGACCGACCGGCGCGACGGCCGAGGTTGCGAAGAAGGTCGCAGACAGGGTGAGACCCGTAGAGGGCATGCCCACGGCGGACCTGAGAAGGAGCGTCGCGCAGGAGCTGAAGCGCGAGGACTCGACGCTGTCTTCCGCATACGCCTCGACCAAGAGACTGAGCGTGAGGGCGGTGGCGGACCTGTCACCAGGAGTGGCGCGCATTCCGGAGCAGATGCTCGGGTCCTTGGGCCTCAGATCCGGCCAGAGCGCGCGCTTGTCGTTCGGAGGGAAGAGCCTGGAGGTCAAGGTCGAGAAGGCCTCGGCTGCCCACAGGGACATACTACTGAGCAAGACGGACCTTCAGAGGCTCGGCGCATCCGAAGGCACCAAGATCGGCGTGCAGTTCGAGAAGCGCTGAAGACCGCCGGAATAAGTACCCGCAGAGGCAGGGATGACACCCGCCTCTGCCGAAACAACTTCCTCGTTTTTCGACTCGTGCCAGTCCAGGCACGAGGGCACTCACATGAAATCGTCCAGGTTCAGCTTCTTGTCCGTCTTCTTGGGCTGTGCGGCGGCCTTGGCCTCCCGCTTCTGCTCGAAATCGTTCCCCTTGAAGGTCGACTGCTGTATCCCGGATACGAGAGACTTCTCGTCCCAGCCGAGCGAGTCAGTCACGCGCGCGATGGTCGCCGCGAGCCTCGTCGCGTAGTACCTGTGGTCCGGCTTCGCCGAGAACGGCCTGCCCTCTATCCACGGCTCCACCTCGTTCGGGGAGGCCCTGCTGTTCGTCACGACCCATGAGACCTTCATCCCGGGCATGACCTCGTACCCCATCTCCTTGAGCTTGCGCGCGACGCGCACGTTGACCATGCTGTCGCTCTGCTTGTACTGGCTCTCGTCCCTGACGGAGCGGGAGATGACGAGCCTGGACGGGTCTACCTTGCCCGACATCAGGCTGTCTATGACATCGCGCGTGTACGTTATCGCGCCCGCGTTGTCGCCGTCGAGGACCTTCTCGAAGACCATCTGGAGGGTCTCGCTCTGCAGGTCGAAAGAGTCGCTGCGCCTCATCTCGTACCCGCGCACGATGAGCTCCTTCCTGGGCCAGGCCATCCTGCCCACGTACCGCTTCTTCATGCCGTGGGAGAAGAACGGCTCCATGACCTTCTCGAACTCGAGCACGGCGCCCCCTGAGGAGAACTTGTCGGCCATCTGCTGGCCCAGCTTCACGGTCGCATCGAGGTCTGGATGCGGGGACAGGAAGAACACGGAGTCGGTGTCGGAGTAGATCACCTTCAGGCCCTCGGCCTCGAGCTTCCTGATCAGGTCCTTCGTGGCCTCCCTCGCGAACGCAGTGATGCTCGCGCCTATCTTCGGGTCGGTGAACCTGTAGAACGAGGATGCGAGCACCCCGTAGAACGAGTTCATGAGTATCTTGATGGCCTCCTGGAGGCCGTTGTAGTAGTCCTTCTCGTCCGGCGTCGCAGCGTCCTTCATCGCCTTCTTGGTCGCGGCCCGCTCCTGCATCAGGTTCGCCAGTATCCTCGGGAGCAGGCCCTCGCGGACGCTCTTGTCCAGGAACCTCGCGCCCGTGGGCGACACGATCGTCCCGTTCGGGCTGAGCGTCGTGAAGCAGATGTTCTTCGATATGATCATGCTCGGGTACATGCTCCTGAAGTCGAGCGTGACGACCCAGTGATACAGCCCTGGCTGCATCTCGTGCACGTACCCTCCCTCGATCGTCTCCGACCTCCTCC
Organism: Thermoplasmatota archaeon; assembly: GCA_963818745.1. Taxonomy (GTDB): domain Archaea; phylum Thermoplasmatota; class Thermoplasmata; order UBA10834; family UBA10834; genus CAWBDD01. Next base: position 18,607 of record CAWFTI010000001.1, read on the forward strand.
CCGGACCGCATGGTCATCGGGACGCCGACCTTGTTCCTGTCGGCCTCCCGGATGAGGATCGAGTCGATCAGCTGCGATGTGGTGCCGTTCACGACATCGTCCAGCGGAAGCTTCGACACGGCCGCCAGGTCCATGCTCCTGGGGAGCATCGCGATCTTATCGAGTATCTTGAGGGCGAGCGCGCAGTCCTGGACGCAGTACTCCATGACCCTGTCCTTGTCCTTCTCCCACTCCTCGTCCATCTTCTTCGGGTCGACGTCGTGCTTCTCCTCTCCCAGCAGGAGCTTCGAGACCGCGTTCAGGGTCTCCTGCTTCGGCTTGAGCACCTTCTTGACCGCCCACCACGCGTCGAGTATTATCCTTCCCTCGGTCCGCCAGAACCGGTTGTTGTACTGCTCGACCGTCCCAGGATACCTGCCCCACTGAGGAGGCTGCATCCTGAGCGCCTGCATGCGCTGCAGTATCTGCGGGATGTCGAACCCGTCGATGTTGTATCCCGTGATGACGTCCGGGTCGTACTCGTCGATGAACTTCGAGAAGTCCTCGAACATCCTCCTCTCGTCCCCGAAGAACCTCTTCGAGGTGACCTCGCCGCCGTCCTTCGCGTAGCAGCATATGGTGAATATCTTCGGCTCCTTCAGGCTCGTCTCCACATCGAAGCTCAGCACCCTCAGCCTGGGCCTGAAGGGCTTGATAGGCTCGAACCGCTCGGCCTTCACCACGATGTCCGTCCTGTATGTCCGGTCCTCGAACTCCTCCCCGATGACCCTGACGCACGAGCCCATGTCCATGTCGTAGACGAACCTGAAGTGGAACGGTATGTCGGCCGCGAGCACGGTCGCCCTCGGTATGATCGGGCGCCTGATGTCCGGGACCAGCCAGGGATATGTGACGACGACCTTCTTCGCCTTCTTCGTCTCCCCCTTGACGAGCAGCTCGCAGTCCTCGAGCCTTCTGATGCGCTCGTCGCCCTGGAGCATCTCGAGGACGTCCCCCGGGGGCTCGACGACGTAGAAGTACGGCTCGAACCCGAAGTACTTGACCGCGACGGACTTCCCGTCCTGGGTCTTGCCGTACAGGTGGATCGCGAGGTCGCCCTCGAGTTTCTTGTAAGAGGCCCCGATCAGCCTAATGTCCCACTGTCCCATCCGCATCAAGCCCTTGCGACTATCTTGATCACGTCGCCGTCCTTGATCAGGTGGTCGTGACCTATCACCATGTGGGTCCTTCCGTCAATCGCCCTTATGAAGTTGTCACCCAGGTCGGTGTGCACCTTGAAGGCGAGGTCCTTGGCGTTCGTGCCCCGTCTCATGAGGTACGCGTCGGGGAGCACCTGGCCCTCCTTGTTCGTCCAGTGGGTCTCGTCCTCGACCGGGTATACGATGACCAGGTCCAGCACCTTGAAGACCACGCCCTCGAGGACCGCCTGGACCCCGGTCCCGCCGTGCGTCTTGAGCCACTCGGACATCTTGTCGAGGGCCGCGAGCTGGTTGGCGTTCAGCTTGGACCTGTCGGAGACCTCGAACGAGCCGCTGCCCGGGACGTACCTGATCAGCCCGGCCTTCGTCGCCTTCCTGAGGGCGAGCTCGAACTCCGCGCTCGTCGGCACCATCGCGTGTCCTGTGGCCTTGAGCCTCTCGAGGTTCTCAGGGGGCGCGATGTCCGCCTTGTTCGCAGCGATGATCATGGGCTTCGATATCCTCTGAAGGGCGCCGCAGAACTTGAGCAGGTCCTGGTCGCTCCAGAGGGTTGCGTCCGCATCGGCCGCTGCGATCCTCAGAGCGGCCATGATCTGGTGCTCGGTGATCGACAGGCCCGTGAGCTTCTCCGCGAGCTGCTTCTCGATCTTCGACCCCGCTAGCTTGGACTGCTTGGCCATCTTCTGGAACTGCTTCTCGAGTATGCCGTATATCCAGTAGGATATCTCCTTCTCGAGGAAGTTGACATCGAGCACCGGGTCGTGGGTGCCCACTCCGACGGGGTTGCCCTCGAAGTCGGTACCTCCGCTCGCATCGACCACATGTATGAACGCGTCCGCCTGTCTGAGGTCGTCGAGGAACTTGTTCCCCAGGCCCCTGCCCGCGTGCGCGTCGGGGACGAGCCCCGCCACATCGAGCACCTCGATCGGCACGAACCTGGTGCCGTTCTCGCACAGCGAGTTGTTCGGGTTGCAGGGCTTGCCGAACTTGACATGGGGACACTCGCCGCGGACGTAGCCCACGCCCTTGTTCGGCTGAATCGTGGTGAACGGATAGGATGCTATCTGCGCCGTCGCCAAGGTCAGAGCTGAGAAGAACGTTGACTTACCTACATTGGGCTTACCGACTATCCCTACAAGCAATGTGCTCCCCCGGGCTCAATGGCCATATATGTAGATAAACCTGCACTTGCTGGTGGCCAGCATCCACGAGAATACGGGCGCGGAGCGTCTCGATTCTGGATAGGACATTAACTGCTTTATACGGGCACGCGATTCGCCTGAATCATGGAAACTGCTCTGATTCTGTGCGAGGACGGGTTCGGCAGGACGAGGGGGAAGACCGCTGCCGGCCTCGTGAGGCACTCACTGAGATTCAAGATCGTCGGTGTCGTCGACAGCAAGACCGCGGGCAAGGATGCGGGCGAGGTGCTCGACGGGAAGAAGAACGGCATCATGATATACGCGTCCGTCGAGGATGCCCTGTCGAAGCAGAAGAAGCCCGACTGGATCATCGTCGGCGTGGCGACCATAGGGGGCATGCTCCCGCCGGAGTTCAGGGAACCGCTCAAGACCGCCATCAAGAGCGGCGTCAGCGTCCTCTCAGGACTCCACGAGTGGCTCGGGCAGGACCCCGAGCTGAAGGCGCTCGCGGACAAGCACAAGGTCAAGATCGTCGACATACGCAAGGAGCCCCCGCTCCCCGAGATGCACTACTTCAAGAACCTCGCGGGCAAGCTGAACGCCGTCCGCATACCCATCCTGGGGACCGACGCCGCCTGCGGGAAGCGCACGACCGGGGTCATCCTCACCCAGGAGCTGAACAAGCGCGGGATCAAGACCGCCTTCGTGGCCACCGGCCAGACCGGGCTCCTACAGGGCTCGAGGTACGGCATACCCCTGGACGCCATCAGAGGGGACTACGTCGTCGGCGAGCTCGAGAACGCGATCGTGAGCGCTTACGAGGGGGAGCACCCGCAGGTCATCATCGTTGAAGGCCAGGGGGCCCTCAGCCACCCGGCGTACGTCGCTGGCTCCAGGGCGATCGTCAACGCGTCCCAGCCGACCACCGTCGTGCTCCAGCACGCTCCCGGCAGGAAGTACAGGAGCTACCACGCGGACGAGCTCCACCTCCCGAACGGCACCATAGACCGCGAGATGGAGCTCATCAAGGTCTACGCGAAGAGCGACGTCATCGGCATCACGCTGAACCACGAGAACATGACCAGGAAGGAGGTCGAGGAGAAGATCTCGGAGTACGAGAAGAAGTACGGTCTTCCCTGCTGCGATGTCCTCGTCGACGGCCCTGGCAAGATCGCGGACGCCATCATCAAGCGGTACTTCTCGAAGAAGAGCTGAGCTCGAGCAGGGCATCCGCCAGCTCGCCGATCATCTCGGGAGTGAGCTCCTCCGCCCGCTTCGAGGCGTGGGGGAGCGTCGAGAGGGACTGCGAGACCTTCTCGGTGACGAGGTCCTTCACCGCGGGGTCGGTCGAGAGAGAGTTGGATATCTTCTTCCTCCTGTGAGAGAAGATCGCCTGTGTGACCTTGTAGAACACCCTCTCGTCCCTGACCCTGAACGGCGGCGGCTTCGGGACGAGCCTGACGACGCATGAATCGACCTTCGGCTGCGGCCAGAAGGCGTGCCTGGGGACTTTGAGGACGATCTCGCAGTCCGCCCTGTAGTACACGCCCACCGACAGGCGGCTGTAGTCGTCTGTCCCCGGCTTGGCGACCATCCGCTCCGCGAACTCCTTCTGGAGCATCAGCACGGCGACTTCGAACCCGACATCCAGCAGCTTGAACGTGATCGGTGACGATATCTGGTACGGCAGGTTCGACACGACCTTGTTGAACCCCGGCAGGAAGGCCTTCACGGCGTCCGCCTGGACGAGCGTGACCCTCTGGCCGTATCGTCTCTCCAGGAACCTGCAGAACGCGGCGTCCTGCTCGACAGCGACGACCTTCGCGCCCGTGCGGAGTATCTCCTCCGTGAGGTTGCCGAGCCCCGGGCCTATCTCCAGAACGGTGTCCTCGGGGGTCAGCCCCGCGAGCTCGACCGACCGGCGTATGACGCTGTCGTCGAGCAGGAAGTTCTGGCCGAGCCTCTTCGTCGGACGCTTGCCTATCGATTCCAGGACCGCCTTGACCTCTTCAGCTCTCATGAGAACGAGTCCCCGGGGGACCGGCGGGTCATCTCGACACGAACAGGTGGTACTTCTCGTCCGGGTTGGAGAGCTCCGCCTCGATCCTCTTCGCCAGGAGCTTGTCCACCTGGTGCGCCATCGGCACCCGCTGAGTTATCTCCGCGAGTTCCTTGAACGGCCCCTTCTTCCGCTCCTCGATGATGCTCCACATGGTCTTCTTGCCCAGGCCCGGCAGGAGCTCCAGCATGTGGAACCTCGTGGTGATCGCCTGGGCCTCGTTGAAGAACCGCACGAACCTCTGCTCGTGCGCCTTTATGATCTGCATGATGACGAAGTGGAGCTCGCTCTGCGCGGCGTTCGTGAGCTCGTTGAAGCTTATGCGCCTCTTGACGTGGAGTATCTCCTGCCTGAGGTCCAGGTCCTTGCCTATGTAGACCTTGTCCCCGACCGCCATGTTGATGTTGTCCTTGGGCACGAGCTCGAAGAGCTTGAACTGGTCGTCCCCGACGGCGTAGGCGACGGGCTCCCGCGTGAACTTCTTCTCGTCCGGCAGCCCATGGGGCAGATAATCTAATATTCTCGCGTAGTCCTCCAACGACAATCCCCCCGAAGCTCGTCAGAGATACTTCTCTACTATGCTAAGAATCTTTTCGACATCCTTCTTCTCGACGGAGGCCCTCTCCTTGGAGAATATCGCCCTGATATCGTCTGGGTGTGAGGGCATGATGTCCGCGATCTTGACTGCGTTTATCTCCGACACGAACCCGAGCTCGACCAGCTCCTTCACGAGCTTCCTGGCCTTCTTGCCCTCGGTCCTTGCGAACCTCTGGCAGTGCTCGAGCGCGAGCTTCTGCTCTGCGGTGAGCTCGCCCGCTCCCTGCCTCTCCAGGAGGATCTCCTTGACCTCCGCAAGCGTGGCTACCTTCTTGTCTTCCATCTAAAACACCAGCCAGTGGCCCTACTTGGACTTCCTCAGGTGCTCAGGCCTGACGATCAACTGCTTCTTCTTGCCGCCCGTCCGTCACGTCGATCAGGTACGCGTTGCCCTGTGAGCCTGCGACCTTCCCCGTCCTGCCCTGGAACCTCATATGCGGCTGGCCCTTGTGAATGCTCGGGTCGACGTTGACATCCGCCCTGTCGCCGACCTCGAACTTCTGGAACGCATGGGTGATCGGGGAGAGACCCCTGTCTCTCGCGCGCTTCTGCATCTTGTATCTCGTTCGGCGCCTGTAGCCTTTGGAAGCCTTGACCATGACTCTACGCCCCCTTATCTCCGACCCATATCACGTCGAGCTCGAGCACCTGGCAGGGCACGCCGACGAGCTCGGCGACGTTGGGCTTCGTGCGCCCCCCGTCCCCGTGCATCAGTTCCTTGATGTATGTCCCGCTGTCGGCCTCTACGACGAAAACGACCTCGAGGCCATGTACGGACTCGACCTCTATCTTGCGGACGGTCCTATGCCTTTCAAGATTCGCCCGTCGATGAGCTACCCTGTTCGGAGTGAGCTGACTTATGGGTTTTTCGTCCAATACACGAACTATCTCATATAGCTTTCTGTGGTCGAATTCCTGCTGGAACGACACCCTGACCCTGTACCTCTTGGGGTGCGCTGACTCCTTGACACCCCGCATCTCCGCCCTGTTGGACCGCCTGAGACCCTCCACCTCGACCATGCCCTTCGCGGATGCGTTGATCTCCGTCTCGACGGCAAGGAGGTCGATGCTCCTGCGTTTTGGCCTCCTGACCTCCACTACGAACGGCCGGCCGTTCCCCAGCATCCGCGCGTCTATGTCCTCCCTGCCCATGCCGTGGAAGAAGTCCTCCTCGCCCTCGGCATGCCTCATGACTATGGGGCCCGTGTGGTCCTGGACGCTGAGCTCGTACATCCTGCCCTTGCCCCCGCACCTCGGGCAGCCCTTGCCCCTGCAGTCCCGGCACATCCACCTGGTCTGCGGTATCTCCCTGGAGAACTTCCGGTACCTTCCCCATACGAACAGGGGGGCGACGTCGATGACCACCCTGTCGAACATCGTGTCTACGAGGAACACCATCTCCGGGTTGGTGAAGTCGGCCGTCTTCTGCAGCCGCTTCTCGAGCACCTTGCCGATCTCCCTGTTCATCTCGGCCTTGAGGGATTCAGTCTCCTTCGCGCCCACATCCGTCCAGAGCTGCTCCTCCTTCTCCATCAGCTCGGGGTCTATCTTGGTGCCCACGAGGAACGTTGAGAACTCGTAGCCCTGGCTGGACCTGTCAGCGATGGCGGCGAACTTGTCGATCTCGGAGAACAGCCCCTTGCAGATCACGCATTCCGACGGGGACACGGCCGCAGGAGCGGACGCTCCGAGAGACGACCTGACGATGGCTCCCCGCTGGTCGTTCGAGAGCCCTCTGGACACGGCTGCAAAAAGCCTTCCCAGGCAGTGGTTGCACAGGGGGCGTTCGAGCGCTCGCCCTGCGATCTCTAGCCTTTCGGACATTATCGGCGTTCAGGACGCCTACTACATATATATCAATTGCTCACGGAGACGGTGCTCACGCGCCGACGCACTCGAGCTTCTCCTTGCAGAAGTTCCACAGACGGCGCGTCCATCCTGGTCAGGACGGTCTCGAACCAGCTGTTCAGCGCGGGCATGACCGCCTGCGTGGCCGCATCGAGCCTGAAGCTGCCGATCGGCTCGTCGAACAAGAGGTAGTTGACCGACAAGGGCTTTCCCCTGACCTCCTCCTCCTCGAGGGTGAACATGAGCCTGGCCCTCTCCTCGCCCTTGTGGGAATAGATCTCCCCCACGAGCGCGTGCCTCTGGCCGTAGGTAGCCCCGAGCTCGATCTGACTCATGCCCGCGAAGTCCACGGTCTCGTCCAGGATCCAGTTCATCTTGCCCTCGTACGTCCCGAGGACGTACTGCGACGGCTGCATGGTCAGCCTCTGGCCCGTCTCGAGCGCGAGTCTGGTCCAGAGCCTCAGCAGGATGTGTGCCATCATCCTGGCGACCCGCTCCTTCGGGCTCGCGTTCGCTGGATGGTCAGGTGAGATCACTGCCATGTCCTCTTCCACGAGCTTCGGGATGCCTTCTGCCATGCCTCGATGTGAATGCGAATCCAACTATTTCAATCGAGCTGGGCGGGATCGCTCGAAAAACCCATCCCATCGGCCTTGATCTTCAATCTGTTGCGCTCGAGGAACTTGTACACGGCCGAGTGCTCGCTCCCGTTGAGGAGCATGTCGAGGGCCTTCCTGGCGACGCCGAGCTGGAGCGAGTCGCCTATGATGGCGACGGTGTTCCCCTGGACGGACATGTGTATGCCGGCCAGCTCCTCGAAGATCTCCCTGGTCCTGCCGTGGCTCCCGATCACGCGCGCGCGCATGCGCTCCACGTGGGACTGCTTCTTGCCCACATAGTCCCTGATGTCGAAGACCTCGAAGAAATATTCCTCGTTCAGAAGCTTCATGGCCTTCGCAGGGGAGAACCCGCGACCGATGGCCATCACGATGTCCCCGACCGTCAGCGCGAGCGAGGGGTCGTTCGCATGCGTGTAGTCGATGAGCACATCGCCTTCTTCGGAATCGATCGAGATCTTTACCCCCGTAAGCTTCTCGATATTGTCCTTCGTCTCGCCGTCCTTGCCGATGAGGACGCCGACCCTGTCCGTGGGGATCCTTACCAGGCGGTTCATTGCTTCCGAATCTCCTTGAGCTCTTCAGCGACATCTATCTTCATGCCGTACTTTCTGAAATACCTTGCCACGTTGCGGACGTCACGCTCCAGCCATTCCTGCGAGTTCGAGTGTGCGAGCATGACCGCCTGGCCCACATCGATGATGACTGGCTCTCCGTCCAGCATCAGGACGTTGAACTCGCTGATGTCCGCGTGAACTAGCTTCGCCTTCTGGTACCCGAGTTTCATGTAGTCGAGGATCTTCCTCGCGATCCGCTCCGGGTCCTCGAGCTTCACGTTCCTGAGCTCCCTCGCGGGCTCGACATCCGTCCCGATGTACTCCATGACGATCATGTTGGCCCTGTGGAAGAACGGCTCCGGGACCCTCACGCCCGCCTTGTGGAAGGCCTTCAGGTTCAGGAACTCCTTCTCCGCCCACGCGAGTATCAGCTTCTTCCTGTTGGCGGTCAATCCCTCGAACCGCGGGTCGCCAAGGACGTACTTGGGCATGTCCTTGAAGGTCGAGGTCGAGGTCCGGTATATCTTGAGCGCGCGCAGCTGGCCGTCCTTCGTGGATGCCCTGAACACATTGCCCTCCTTCCCCGTAGATATCGGGAAGTCGAGCTTGTCGATCACGCCGTCCGTGAACAGCTTGTAAATCCTCATGATGTTCTGCCTGTCGAACACCTCGTCGTAGGACTTCCTGTCGTTGTCGTCCCTGCGGCGCATCCGCCAGCTGTCGATCGTCCTCTCGAAGGAATGATAATCATCTTCGCGGGGCATGGGAACCATCCACCCGCGCGCTCAGAAGACGTCGATCGATTTGGGGATCATCTTCTTCCGGCTCAGGTACATCGACTGGGTCTTCGTGTACCTGTAGATTATGTTCGCCTTCTCGTCCTGGAACTCCCAGGGCTGGACTATTACGAGGTCGCCCTCCCGGATCCACATGCGCTTCTTGATCTTTCCCGGTATGCGGCCCATGCGCGTCTTGCCGTCCGCGCACATGACCCTGATCCTCGAGGCGCCCATGAGCTGGTCGGCGATGCCGAAAATCTCGCCGTCCTTCTTACGCGGAAGGCGCACCCTGACGAACTCGGGCATGCCGTCAGGTCCTAGTGTGGGTTCCTCTTCTTGTCGTCTGAATCTCAAGTGCTCAACCGCTGTGAGAAGTAATAGGATGCCAATACTTAATCCTACTGGGCACGTCGAGCGGTTGGCCAGCATTCCAAGAACGACGACAACGCCGTGATTCCCTGGGATCTTTTTGTCCGAAACGGGACAGCGGTTTCCTGAACCTGTTCCTGCGTTGTCACCACAGACATATACGCACCTCGGAATCGAAGGTGCCGGAGGCGACCGGCCATGGAAGGCACTGCCCAAAAGAAGCAAGCGCAGAAGATACTGCTCGCGTACTCAGGCGGCCTGGACACGTCAGTGGCGATCCACTGGCTGAAAGAACAGTACGGCTGTGAGGTCGTCGCCGTGACCGTCGACGTCGGTCAATCGGACGACCTCAAGGACGCGATGAGGAGGGCTAGGGCGATAGGTGCTTCGAGGGCGTGGATGGTTGACGCCAAGAAGGAGTTCGTGGAGCACTACGTGCTCCCAGCGCTCAAGGCGAACGCGCTCTACGAAGGCAACTATCCGCTGGGGACCGCGGTCGCCAGACCGGTCATAGTCGCGAAGCTTGTCGAGATGGCCCGCAGGCTGGGGGCGGACACGATAGCCCACGGCTGCACGGGCAAGGGGAACGACCAGGTGCGGTTCGAGGTCTCGATAATGGCGCTCGCGCCCGACATCGGAATCCTGGCCCCCACAAGGGACTGGAATATGTCCAGGGAGGAGGAGATCGAGTACGCCAAGAGGAACGGCATCCCGATCCCAGTGACGGTGGAGGCGCCCTACAGCATCGACGAGAGCATCTGGGGGAGGGCCATCGAATGCGGCGTCCTCGAAGACGCGTGGATAGAACCCCCGGAGGACATCTTTGGCTGGACGAAGGGAGCAGCTCAATCTCCGGATACGCCGGAATACCTGGAGATAGGGTTCCTCGAGGGGAAGCCGGTCTCCCTGAACGGCCGGGAAATGGACCTGCTCGACCTCATCTCGAAGCTGAACGAGGTCGCGGGGAACCACGGCGTCGGTAGGATAGACCACATCGAGAACCGGCTCGTGGGGATCAAGTCGAGAGAGGTGTACGAGGCCCCGGCCGCGGTCGTGCTGATCAAGGCGCACCAGGACTTGGAGAGCCTCGTCATGACCAAGGACCTCCTGCACTACAAGAAGATCATGGAGCAGCATTACGCCGACCTGGTCTACAACGGCCTGTGGTTCTCGCCGCTCAAGGAGGCCCTCGACGCGTTCGTCGAGAAGTCACAGCAGAACGTCACAGGGACCGTCAGGCTCAAGCTGTTCAAGGGAAGCGCGGTCGTCGTAGGAAGATCGTCTCCATACTCGATGTACACCACCTCCCTCTCGACCTACGAGAAGGGGGACGCGTTCGATCATTCGGCTGCGAAGGGCTTCATCTACGTGTGGGGACTGCCGCTGAAGGTCGGCAGCACGGTCAAGGCTGCGGCCACGGGGAACGGTGTATCGAATGAATGCGCGGTCAGCGAGGAGCCCGTCACAGTCTGCAAATGACGAGTTCCTCTCGTTCACAGGCTCTGTCCACTTCGACAGCAGGCTCTGGAAGTACGACATAGCGGGGAGCATCGCGCATGCGCACGCACTGACCCGGGCGGGCGTCCTCTCGAAGAAGGAGCTCCGCGAGATGACCGAGGGGCTCAGGGCCATCGCCAAGGACATCGGGATCGGCAGGGCGACCTTCGATCCGGCGCTCGAAGACGTCCACATGAACATCGAGAAGATGTTGATCGACCGGATCGGAGAGACGGGGAGGAAGCTCCACACGGGGAGGAGCAGGAACGACCAGGTCGCGCTCGACATGAGGCTGCTGGTGAGGGAATCGGTCGCTAGCATCATCACCGAGACCCTGCGTCTGCAGGAGACCCTGCTCAGCAGGGCGGAGCAGAACAAGGGCGCGATACTCCCGGGGTACACGCACCTCCAGCACGCGCAGCCAGTGCTCCTCTCGCACCACCTGCTCGCGCATCTCTGGAGGCTACAGCGGGACATCTCCCGGCTCTCCGAGTGCTACACGCGGGCGAACATATCCCCTCTCGGTTCGGGAGCGCTCGCCGGGACCACCTTCGGGATCGACAGGTCGGTCCCCGCCGAAATGCTTCGCATGAGAGGGGTCACCGAGAACTCGATGGATGCCGTCTCCGACAGGGACTTCGTCGCGGAGTCCGCATTCGCGATGTGCTTGATCATGATCCATCTCTCCTCGCTGTGCGAGGAGCTCATAGTCTGGTCGTCGCAGGAGTTCGGCTTCCTCAAGGTGCCGAAGGACCTGTCCAGCGGCTCCAGCATGATGCCGCAGAAACGCAACCCCGACATCCCGGAACTCGTGAGAGGGAAATCGGGAAGGGCTGTTGGAGACCTCGTCGCGATCCTCACCGTGCTCAAATCTCTTCCCCTCGCGTATAACCGCGACCTGCAGGAAGACAAGGAGAACCTCTTCGATGTTTTCGACACCGTTGGGGTCTCGCTCCATGCCCTCACGAGCTTCCTAGCAGAAGCAGATTTTGACACGGGGAGGATGAGGAAGGCGGCCGAGGCCGGGTTGATGACCGCGACCGACCTCGCCGACTTCCTCACAATGGATGGGGTGCCGTTCAGGACGGCACACGCCATCGTGAGTGAGGCGGCAGCATCCTCTCCAAAGGACGATGCGGAGCTGGTCGCCAACCTGCTGAGAATCCTGTCGGAGAGAGGGGACCACATCGACGTCTCCAGGGTCAAACGCGTCTCGTTGGAGGACTCCGTGGGCAGAAGGAATTCGGAGGGAGGCACCGCGAACAGCGCTCTCGTAGTACAGGTTGCGCGCGCACGCGCAGCGATGAAGAGGAACCTGACTCTCCTCAAGGGTATGCGGGAGGACACAAGATCCACCGATGACCTGCTCTCCTGAACTCCGACGACCATCAGGAGCGCGTTCTCAAGATGGTCCGTCTCGCGGGGCACCGACGTGCAGAAGTAACCAGCAACCTGCCCACGGACAGCGAACCGATTTGGATTCCGTCAGGCTGGCTTGTCGTTCCGGATCTTGTCCTCGATGCATGCGGACAGGACGTCGAAGGCGCGCATCATGTCGTCCCTCGTGACGACGAATATCGTGTCGGTGTAGCAGCTCATGGCCTCGAGCAGGTTGATGCCCTGCTCCGACAGCATCGACATGAGGTACGTGAATGCCCCGGTGGTCTCCTCTATGCGTGCGGGGCTCTTGACGGTGATCTCCGCCAGGTTCTGCTTGACGGTCAGTATGTGGTCCTCACCGATGGCCTTGACTGATGCTCGGGAGCCACTTGTCCTCTGAGACGATCGTGATGCCGTTCGCGCTCTGCATGACCTGCATCGTGCTCTTCTCGGGGAGCATCTTCTTCACGATCTCCTCGATGTTCTTCAGCACGATCCACTCGTTCTTCGCGACGACGATGCTTATGCGGGTCTTGAGCTCCAGCCGGCTCTCCTCGAACACGCTCATGATCGCGCCTTCGAAGTCGGTCTTCGAGAGCTTAGCAGCATAACGCCTGCTCGCAGCCAAGACCGCCTCCTCGTGCTTCACGCCCGTCTCCTTCATGATCAGGCGCGACAGAGACGAGTAGTTGACCAGGTCTTTGCTGATGCAGTCCCTGATGCTCGGGTGCCTGTCTATGTACTTCCTGGTCAGCTCCGCGACGCTGAGCTTTTCCTCGGGCTTGTCCATGGGATGGCGGGATTCGCCAAGAACCGTTTAAGCTTTGGCTTCGCGTGGCTCCCCCCGCCCAAGAAGGATTATATATGGACAGTCCATAGACCGGATTTGCCGTCAGGAAGGCCCGGCGCTCCCGTAGTGTAGTCCGGTTAATCATTCCAGCCTTTCGAGCTGGATACCCGGGTTCAAATCCCGGCGGGAGCACTTCCTCGACGAACTACAAGGTCGGCTCTGCGTCCTCCTCGACATCTGCGACGCCCGTCACAGGACTTGGCTCATCTCGCGCTCGACGAGCGAGAAGTCCTTCGCATCCATGGTCGCCCCGTCCACCGGGATGATCAGGAAGCCTTTGTCGAGCACGACCTGCTCGTTTATCAGCTGCACGAACTTGAGCACGCTCTTGAAATCGTTCTGCGTGTTCAGGTACTCGAGCCCCTCTATTATGACCGCTCCCTTCTCGCCCTTCTCGAGGAACTCGCGTATGGCGGATGCCAGGTGGGCGAGGTTGTTGGGCGATACGTACTCGGGCTCCGAAGGCTTCGCAGACCCGTTCCGACCTCTCAGTCTTGGTCAGCCAGAGCGATTCCGCGTCGAACCCGTACTTCTGCTTGAGGACGTCAGGATGCGTCCGAGATATGCACAGGCCCTTCCCGCCCTGCGACAGGATGGCCACGAACATTGCGAAGCTCCGTTCGGGCCGCCCCTCCTTGACCAGGTAGCTCCAGCCAGGTATGAACTGGACCTGCGGTTTCAGAGGCGGGGGACCGACGACGTCCTGGACGAATATCTTGCGTCCCGTGGCCCGCTCGAGCTCATCCGCCTTCTGCTGGACCTTCTGATAGAGCATGGACTTCTTCGTCTTCGCCATTATCTGGAGTTCCCTGGAGGTGTACCCCTTGGTCGAGAGCTTGATGATCTCGTCCCAGGCGGCTTCGAGCCCCTCCTGGAAACCTTTGATGAAACCCTTGGCGTAATCCTCTTCCTGAGCCATCTATCCCATCCACTTTTCGCTACTTTCCCTATGGCATGGCCAGACTAATAACCTTTTCTGGCCACGCCCAGCACTGCGAATTCCGTGGTGGGCGAAAAAGGCTATTAGGAAGGGTTGTAATCAATGGGCCGTTTCAGGATGCCCATCAACAAGAAGAAGCTCAGAATGGTGAGGATGAAGGCGAGGATCGCCTCGAAGGTCCAGGAGAAGGACCTGATCTCCAAGGCGAAGCTGCTGATGGACGAGCCGGACCTCATCCTCCCTGACTGCGACGAGGAGTGCGGATCGTGTCCATTCAGGAAGACCAAGAGAAGGTTGGACAAGATCGGCAAGTACAAGACGGACCCTCACAAGGTCGCCAAGTTCGCCAACCGGGGGGACAGGCTCGCGCGGGCGTACGCCGCGACGATCTCGCTCGCCCACGAGGAGAAGGCGCCTTACCTCGCCTCCGCGAAGTATCCCGGCGGGACGATCACATACGCGGTGAGGGGGAAGACGAGCAAGGAGAAGCTGATCGGAGTGCAGAACTTCGACTCGCCCAAGTGGCGCGTCCTCAGCGTGGTCGACCTCGTGAAGAAGAAGGGGCTGCACTTCTACTCGTACGGCGACAACTTCGTGTGCACGGGCCGGAGGAGCGCTGCCCCGGAGGAATACGTCAATCAGGCCGCCGAATCCGTAGGGGCTACCAGGGTCGACGGCGAAGTCCACACGTGCCCTCACAATCCATCGGCGGTGAACCACATCGAGTTCGACTGGGTCAGCTCCGGAAGGAAGATCATCCTCTGCGACCAGTGCGCCATCAAATCGAAGAACACGCTCACGAAGCTCGCCGAAGGCATGGCCGTTCCGAGGGTGCTGAGCGAGTTCGACATCAAGATCCGGCGTCCCCTCCGAAGGATGGCGGGCGATACCGACTGCTCCACAATACTCGACAAGCCCGTGAGCGAGGATCTTCTCGAGAAGTACTCATCAGGACAGATTGGCGATCGTGAGCTCATCGACGGGCACCTCGAAGAGGTGCGGGACGCCCTCAAGAAGGAGAACAAGAGAGCGTTCGTCAGAGGGGATCGGTGCTTCGGGGAGGATATGGAGGCGTTCGTGAAGGACATGTCCTCCGACGATGTCGAGGCGAGGGCACTAAGGGGGCTGCTGTCCGGCATCGACCATCCCATCGTCGTCGACGACGGGGATTCTGTGAACAGGCTCATATCTGCATACTGGACGGACCGCGGGATGGACGTCCTCAAGGAGTTCGTCCCAGAGAAGGTCGCGAAGAAGCACTTCACGGTCGATGCTGAATCCGTGAAATCGCCGCTCAAGATTGTCCGACAGGCCATGAAAGAGGCGGCGCACACCGAGGTCTCGTCCAAGATCCCGAGCTACTCGGGCCTGTCGCAGCATGGGAAGTTCGTGGACGGCGTCGTGAGAGCATACAAGACCAAGGGGCCGGCGGGCGCGAACGCCTTCCTCGATGCGGACAAATCGACCGACCACAGGACCAGGTCGATCGCGCACAGCTTCTACCTCGCCCTGGGAGTGTCCACGAAGTCTTGGCGGTTCACCGAGGAGGAGAAGCAGTTCGGGAAGCACCTGCAGAAGCACGCGCAGTCGCTCCTCGAGAGCGGCGATCAGGACCAGCACCACGAGGCGTTCGCGACCTACCTCAGGGAAGCGGGGAGCACCGAGGACCTCAAGCTGGTCTGACCACCCTCGCGTCGATCACGACGTGGCCCACGCCAGGCGCGTACGATTTTATCTCCTTCATCCTCAGGACCTCCACTTTGCGGCCACCCGCAGCCGAGGCAAGGCGCTCCAGCGGTCTCGTGGGCAGGAGCTCCGACGGGCATGTCTCGTGGTAGTGGATCACGCCTCCGTCCTTGAGCAGCCTCATCGCGGTCGGCAGGAACTCGTGGGTCGTCTTCACGTATCCCATGATGATGCGGTCCGCGATCGATTCGCCCCGGAGGTCCCTGTTGTCCCCGAGGACCGGGGACACGATGTGCTCGACCTTGTTCAGGGAGACGTTCTCCACGAGGTATGAGTGCGAGACCGGGTTCAGCTCGCAGGAGATGACCCGAGCAGGCTTCTGGTACACCGCCAGAGGGAGCGAGAAGTAGCCTATGCCCGCGAACATGTCGATGACGGTCTCGCCCCCGCATTCGAGCCCTGCCATCCTGAGGCGCTCCTCCTCGTTCCCCGAGGAGAACATGATCTTCTCCGCATCGAACCTGTACAGGATGCCGTTCTCCTTGTGCGTGGTGACGGAGTCGTTGCCGAATATCCTCTTCATGGCTGGCGTCCGGAAGTCCCCCGTGATGCCTCCCGTCTCCCTGAGGACGGCCTTCGCGCCCAGGACCGAGCCGTAGATCGAGCCCACTGGACCCTCGAACCCATCCAGCTGCTCCTGCAATCTGATCACGATGACATCGCCCAGCCTCTCCCACTTGTCCGGAAGATGTTGCCTCAGCGATTCCGGGACATCGGCCGCTGCCCGTATGCGGTCGATCGGGTCCACCCGGTGCTTCCGGGGTTCGAAGGACCTCTCGACGATCACAGCGCCGTACTGAGAAAGGGTGCTCGGGCCAGGGCGTCCTAGGAGCGGGATGACGATGTGGTCGTGGTCGTCGACTATCGCGACCGTCTTGTCCACGAGTCCCAGGGACGATAGGACCTGCCGCAGGTCCTCCGCCAGAGCTCTGCCGACCTTCGCGCCCAGCACGGAAATAGCATCGATGGCTGGATTAATAACCCTTCTTCGGCCGTTCAGCGGCCCCGACCGAAAACCATATAGTCGGTATCGGGCTTCCCAGCACGATATGAAGACCGTGCCTCTGGCGGTCGCCCTGGGAGCCTCCTTCATCGTACTCCTCGCGGGCGTCGCGAGCGCAGATGTGCCCGATCCGGGCCTCCCACAATACGCGAACAACTTCCTCGGAGGTTTCATCACGCCCACGGTCGCCCCTGGCCAGACCCTGGAGTTCTCGTTCAACCTGACCAATCCGTACGACGACCCCGTGGCGGTCATGACGAACATCACGCTCAAGGTCGGCATCTACCAGTACGCGACCCAGGAGGAGTCGGTCATGGTCGACGACGACTTCCCGCGCCCGCCGGTGTTCGAGAACCAGCAGGTCGAGACCAACCTGACCTATGAGAGGCTCGAGCTGGGCGAGACTGTCAGGCCCGAGCTGTCGATCAGCACCGACGATGACACCCCGCACGGGTCGTACTTCTCGCAGAGCACCTACTTCGTCAGGCTCCATCTGGAGTTCCAGTTCGAAGGGAACTCCACCTCCGTCGTGCTGCAGTCCAAGGGATACTTCTCGGACGAGGAGTGGGACCAGCTGGTGTCGTTCGACCCCGAGGGCAGCATCGTGAACATGACCTACATGCACTCGCTCGGGATCGACGGCCTGATCCCGGACTCGTCCTTCGGCCTGAAGATACCCATCCCGAGATGGCCCCTGGCAGTCCTCATCGGCGCGTGCTGCTTCGTGTCGTTCATGGCGCTCTACTACTTCGTCATGGACAACCCGAGCAGGTACCCCAGGCTAGAGAAGAGATTCTATGAGCTGAGGGGAAAACTGAGCCAGCTTAGGAGCAAGCTTGAGCACCGAAGAGGAAAGTGACGCGGGATAGTCGATGTCCCCTCGCTCCTCCATGAACGCGCGCAGCTCTGGCTCGTCGAATACCCTGAGCGCCTTGTCCATCTTCTTGTCCGAGAGCGCAAGGAATATCTTCCTGAGCCGGAACGCCCTCGACAGCTCCTTGCCGAAGGACGCCTTCCACAGTGTGTCGTATCCGCCCAGGGCGTTCTCGTCTGAGGTCGATAGATAGCTGGCGACGGACTCGGAGCAGAGCTCCGCGCCCTTGATCCCGGTGTACACGCCCCCTCCGGACAGGGGCTTCGCATGACAGGCCGCGTCCCCGACCAGAAGTATCCTTCCGCTGCGCGCGGACCTGCCAGGGCCGATTGGGATCTTGCCCGATGCGGATGAGACCTTCCTTCCCCCGCAGAACTCCGGCCTGGAGAGCAGCTCTTTCAGATACTCTGCGGGAGCGTGGTCGCTCTTCCACGTGCACAGGCCCACGCGCGTGACATCGCCTGCCGGGATGGCCCATGCGAAGAACCCTGGGGCCACGCTCCTGCCGAGGAATATCTCGACCCTGTCTTCCTGGATTTCCAGGCCTGTGAGGTCGACCTGTATCCCGCGCAGCATGTGCCTCGGAGGAGGCAGGCCTGCGCAACTCCTGCAGACCGACCTGTAGCCATCGGCACCGATGACGGCCTTCGAGCGGACCTCGCTGACCCCGTTGGACGACCTGAGCTGGGCGATGGTCTCAGGCCCGCCGTCCGTGACCGAGAGCACGCTGGACCCGAGGAGGACCGATGCGCCTCCGTCGACCGCCTTGTCGAAGAGTATCCTGTCGAACACGGTGCGGTCGATCACGAACGCGCGCGTGTCCTTGGCGTCGAGGGATAGCGTGTAGCCGAGCGGGGAGTGGAACCTCACCCCTTTGATCTTCGATATGACGCTCTTCCTCGCGAACGCGGGGACTCCCCTGGGAGTGACCAGGCCCGCACACTGCAGCGGCTCCCCCGGCGACGGGTGCTCCTCGGCGAGGACCACATCGTGCTTCTCCGCCAGACGCATGGCCGCTGTCGACCCTGCAGGGCCCGCGCCCACGACGATCACTTCTGTGCGCACGACCGACGGAGTGACATCAACCATATTTCAGGTTTGTCAGGGAGAGAGGTTGCGGAATGTAAAGCGCAGATGATATATCGGCAGATGACCAAGTATCCGCCGTGATCAAGTCCGTCTCGTATGACGCGGCCTTGGAATCGACCAAGGACCTATCTGACATCTTCGAGCTGGTCAAGAGGGTCGTGAGGAAGACCACTGGCAAGGAACGCTCGGGCCTGATGCTGGGCCTGGCGAACCTGGGAGGAGGCGCGGAAGGGTTCGTCGGGGCATTCTACCCCGTCGCGACGAACATCATCGTGATGAACTCTCTCCCCCTGAGAAGGGTGAAGGAAACGGATCCAGCACTGTACAAGCCGTACGTGTTCCACATCCTCCTCCACGAGTACCTCCACACGTTGGGCATCATCGACGAGGCCGCCACGAGGGCGAGGGCGTACGAGATAAGCGCGTCGGCGTTCGGCAAGGACCACCCCGTCACGCACCTGGCGGCCGACCTCTCCAAGTTCGTGCCGAAGCTGGTGTACCCGGTCTCCGGCTGGAGACCGAACGAGGAATACCGGCTCGAGCTGGTCAAGGGGTTCGACAGGTCGAGCACAGCGCCTTACATCAACTAGGCGCTGTTCACTTTTTCTTCACGCTCTCCCAGTCTTTCAAGAACTTCTGGATGCCCTCGTCCGTGAGGTTGTGCTTGAGCATCTTCTTGAGTATGTCGTACGGCACAGTCGCCACGTCCGCGCCCGCCAGGGCCGCCTCGGTCACATGGACCGGGTGCCTGATGCTCGCGGCTATGACCTGGGTCTTGAAGCCGTACATCCTGTAGATCTTGATGATGTCGCGCACGAGGTCCATGCCCGTGTGGCTGATGTCGTCCAGCCTGCCTATGAACGGGGACACGTATGTGGCGCCCGCCTTCGCGGCCAGCAGCGCCTGGTTCGGGGAGAACACCAGCGTGACGTTGGTCTTCACGCCCTCCTTCGAGAGCACCTTGACCGCCTTGAGCCCCTCCGAGGTCATCGGTATCTTCACGACCACGTTCTTGTGCATCTTGGACAGCTCCCGCGCCTCGCCGACCATGCCCTCGGCATCGGGCAGCACGGCCTCCGCGCTGATCGGGCCGTCCACGACCTTGCATATGTCGAGTATCCTGGCCTTGAAGTCGCATCCTTCCTTGGCGACGAGCGTCGGGTTCGTCGTGACGCCGTCCAGGATGCCCCAGCTGTTTACCTCCTTGATATGCTCGAGGTTGGCAGTGTCTATGAATATCCTCATGCTCGCTCCGCTCCTCACTTCTTCCTCTTCAGCACATCGTGTGCTGCCTCGACTATGTTGTCGATCGTGAGCCCGTACTTGGCCATGAGCTCGTCGCACCCGCCCGACTCGCCGAACACGTCCGGGATCCCGACCCGCTTCATCGGGACATGGAAGTTCTCGACGAGGCACATCGCGACCGCGCTGCCCATGCCCATCATGACCGAGTGCTCCTCCGCCGTGACGACGCCCCCGGTCTCCCTGGCCGCCTTCACGATCGCCTTCTCGTCAATGGGCTTGATCGTGTGCAGGTTGATGACCCTGGCGTCGACCCCGTGCTTCATCAGCTCGTCCGCGGCCTCGAGGCACTTCGAGACCATGATGCCGCAGCCTATGAGGGTCACGTCCTTGCCCTCCCTCATGATCTGTGCGCGGTCCATCTCGAACGGGGCGCTCGGGTCGGTTATGGTCGGCACATCCGCGCGTCCGATCCTGACGTACACCGGCCCGTGCGTCTTCGATATCGTCTTCACGACCTTGTACGTCTCCGGGGCGTCCACTGGCACGATCACGCTCATGTTCGGGAGCACGCGCATGAGCGCTATGTCCTCGATGATCTGGTGTGACGCGCCGTCGCCCCCGACCGTGATGCCTGCGTGAGACGCGACTATCTTGATGTTCAGCTTCGGGTAGGCGATGGACTGCCGGATCTGGTCGTAGCATCTCCCGGTCCCGAAGACCGCGAACGTGGACACGAACACCGTCTTGCCGGACGATGCCAGCCCCGCGGCGGTGTCCATCATGTTCTGCTCCGCGATCCCCACGTTGAAGAACCTCTCGGGGAACGCCGCGGCGAAGTCCTGGGTCCTGGTCGAGCTGGACAGGTCTGCGTCGAGGACCACGATGTCCCCGCGCTCCTTCCCAAGCTCCACGAGCGCCTTCCCGTACTGCTTCCTCTGGCTCTCGATCTTCCACGCCATGCTCAGGCACCTCCGAGCTCCTTCATGGCCTGCTCGTACTCCTGGTCGTTCGGGGCCTTGCCGTGGAAGTGCAGCGAGCCCTCCATGTAGCTCACGCCCTTGCCCTTGATCGTGTGGCAGATGATGATCGTCGGCTTGCCCTTGACCCCTTTCGCCTCGTTCGTGGCGTGTATGATCTCCTTCATGTTGTGACCGTTGATCTCGATGACATGCCAGCCGAAGGCCTTCCACTTGTCCGCGAGGGGCTCGAGGGACATGATCTTCTCGGTGGGTCCGTCAAGCTGCAGCTTGTTCCTGTCGATGTATGCGGTCACGTTGTCGAGCTTGTAGTGCGAGGCGAGCATCGCGGCCTCCCAGGTCTCCCCGACATCCATCTCGCCGTCCCCGCACAGGACGTATATCCTGTACAGCTTGCGGTCCAGCTTCGCCGCGAGGGCCATGCCGTTCCCTGCCGCGAGGCCGTGCCCCAGCGAGCCCGTGGACATCTCGATCCCCGGGGTCTTGCCCATGCACGGGTGCCCCTGGAGCCTGCTGCCCATCTTCCTCAGGGTGTCCAGCTCCTCCACGGGGAAGTACCCCGACTCCGCGAGCACCGCGTAGAGCGCGGGCGCGGCGTGCCCCTTGCTCAGCACGAACCGGTCCCTGTCTGGCCAGTCGGGACGCTTCGGGTCGTGCTTCATGATGTGGAAGTAGAGCGCGGTCATGATGTCCGCGGCGGACAACGAGCCGCCCGGGTGGCCTGAGCCGGCTCCGTATATCATGCGAATGGAATGCCTTCTGACCGTCTTCGCGATCGTTTCGAGCTCTTTGATGAATTCGCCGTCGTAGACTTCCAAGAGTCTCTCCCCCTGGGCATGACGCGTGGTGGACGCATGCGGGATATCGTTGACCTAGTTTAAAGTATTCGAACGTGAGATGATGGACCTTCAGGTTTCGAGTATGCGCACGCGGCGCCCATCGATCTTCAGCTTGCCCTTGGCGAACAGCTCGATGGCCCTCAGGAAGAGCTTGTGCTCCTCCTTCAGTATGCGCTCCTGGAGGATCTCGGGACTGTCGTTCTCCTGCACGGGAACGGACTTCTGGAGTATGATCGGCCCGCCGTCCACGTCGAGCGTGACGAAATGGATCGTGCATCCGGACACCTTGCATCCGTAGTCGAGCACCGCCTTGTGGACGTTCAGGCCGTGCATCCCCACACCGCCGAACGAGGGCAGGAGCGCTGGATGCGTGTTCATCAGCCTTCCCGCGTACTTGTTGATAAGCAAGGGCGTGAGCACCCTGAGGTACCCGGCGAGGCAGACGAGGTCGACCCTGTGCTGCTCCAGGCACTCGATTATGTCCGCCTCGTGCTGCTCCCTCGTCAGGTTCTTGTGCGGGAACGCGAATGCGTCTATGCCGTGCTTGCGGGCGCGCTCGAGCGCGGACGCCTCAGGCACGTTGGAGATCACCACCACGACCTCGCCGTCGATCTCCTCGCGCTCGCACGAGTCGATTATCGACTGGAGGTTAGTCCCGCCGCCCGATGCCAGCACGCCGATCCTTATGCGCTTCATAGAACTCCAGCCGCCGGAGGCGCATCAGCTGCCGCGTGATAATCGCACGAACGGTCCGTACAGATGCAGATCCTCCCCGCCGCTTCAGTCACCGCTCTCTATCCTCGGAGCAAGCAGATACCTTACCTCGCCCTTGCCCTGGGCGATCTTGAACTCCATCTTGACCGGGTAGTCGTTCCCCAGGTGCAGCGTGACGCTGTTCCCAGGTGACACGGATTTGAGCATGTTCGAGAAGTACTCCAGCGGGAAAAGGCTCCGGACGCTGCTTGGAGTCTCGAGCGCCTCCAGGTCCTTCTTCGCCTTCCTCCAGTTGACCTGGTCCATGTCGCCCTCGCAGCTCATCTCGAAGCCCTCGGGGGACGCGACCAGCGCGATGTGGTCCGAGACGCTCTCGCTGGCCTTGATGCCGTGGACGAGATCGTCTGCCTTGACCGTGACTGTCGCCGGCAGGTTCAGGCTCGGGACCTTGGGGTCGCTCATGCCCGTGGTGTCGATGAGGCTCATCCGCCTCGTTATGTCACCGACGACGATGTTCAGCCGCCTCTTGTCCTCGTCGTGCTTGAGGTCGACGATGTCGTCCCCCCGCGCGAGCTTGAGGAATTGGTTCAGCTTGTCGATGTCGATCCCTATCTCGGCCTCGTCGGCCTTGAACTCCTCGAAGGCGTCCTTGCCCAGCGTGAGGTCGACCATCGCGATGTGCGCGGGGTCGACCGCTTTCACCGTGAGGCCCTCTGCGTTGACGCTGAACTTCGCCTCGTCCACTAGGGTGGACACGACGTTCACGACCTCCTTAAGGATTTCAGCTCTGGCTCTCGCCTGAAACATTAGTCCCCCTTCCGTATCTACCTGTAACCAATCTGTCTTTTAAAAAGGTTGTGCATGCATCCAGCACTAGTATTCCCGCCATGAGTGCGAGCACTTCACGCATCTGAAAATCCTCGTCTCGGGCTCGTCCGCGGCCCTGGTCTGCCGCAGCACCCAATAGGCCTTGTTGTGTCCGCATTTGGTACACTCTACATCGGCCGTAGGGAGGGTCCCCGACAGCTCGCCAAGCACCGCGGTCTCCTTGTCCTTCGACTTGTGCTTGATGACCTGCTTGTCGTCCACCTTCTGTTCGTGCTCCGACCCGCACTTCCTGCAGACGAGCTTCCCATCCTTCGGGAACAGAAGGCACCTGCACTTCGGGCAAAACATCTGGCTCCGCTCCGCCGTATCTCTCTCTCGAGATACGAGCGAAGCGGTGATTGCATAAAAAGATTCGCTCGCCACGCTGGGCGCGACTAGATCGTGTCCCAGTGCCCGCCGCTCGGCTGGTGATGAGGCTTCTTCTGAGGGGGTGCTGGTGCCGACTCGGCCTCTGCGGGTCCGTCATCCTCGAAGTGGACCGCGGGGGCGGCGGTCCTCTTCCCGCCCCACTCGGCATCGATCGCCCTCTTGACCTTCTTCACTGATTTGAAGTCGCCGGCCACGTACCTTGGCGCCTGGCTGTGATGTGTCTGCTGCGGCTGCGCGCGCTCGAACGCTGCGGGCTCGCTGAACCTGTGCGCAGACGAGAAGTGCTGCTTCACGCGCCTCTCAGACCTCTGCCAGGGGTCCCCTCTGTGGCTCGGGTGGGATCTGTGCGGCCTCCTGGGCGCGCTCGCCTGGCTGAAGCCCCCGTAGTCCTGGCGCTGGTCCGCCCGCTGCGGCAGCATCGGGACTCGCGGCTCATCCTCTACGAAGTGCATGTCCGCCGCGTGGGCCCACTCGTCCCGCCTCCTGCGGACATAGGGCATCGCCGTCACCGCGTTCGGGTCGCTGTGGTGCCACGGCAGTCTCGAGGATATCATGTGCGCGAGCCCGCGGTCCGCGTGCCTCGCGTGCATCTCGGGGGCGCCGCCGTCCTGCACGAGCACGGTCGTGTTGGACATCATGGCGCCCGAGTTGAACTCGATCTCGCGCCTGTTCTGCTCGGCGAGCACGCCGCCGACGTACGCGAAGGCGACGGTGATGATGTAGGTGTTGATGCCGTACGGGCTGGCTCCCGCAAGGGCGTCCACGAACGAGCCGATGTATTCGGAGGAGAACTGGATGTATTGGGATATGAACGGCAGGCCACCGCTGAGCGAGGCCCCTATCGCGGCAGGTGCTATCGCGACGCCGAAGACGTGCGACGGCAGAACCCCGCTGTTGAACCCTTCGATGACCGCGAAGATCGCCACGACCGGGAGTATCGACGCAGCGAGGCCTTTCCAGGGCCCTCCCGCGCGCCTTCCGCCCACGTAGCCGGCGATCATCTGCCCGAACATGGGCAGCCACCACAGCATGATCGAAAGGACGAGCGTGTACTTCGCGGCACTCCAGAAGCTGTAGACCACCCTGCTGGATCTGAACCTCTTGCCTTCATGGTCGTGCTCGTAGGACGCCAGCTTGTAAGGCACCCTCTGGGCCGAGGGGGCTTCCTGCATGTCCTGAGCATCCTTTCTCCCAATGCCGAATACCATGCTCATCCCTTCTAGTCCGACGACTGTCAGACAAAACACCATATTGTAGCCCATACTATATATTGATTTTGAACATCTGGTCTTGTCGCGCTCATCGTCTGACGAGAATGCCTACGGCATTCTATCCCGGTTCGTCAGCGACGAAACGAGCATGGACCGTGCGCTCGATGATTTCAGAGCGATGCGGGCGGGAACGAGGACGGCGCTAATCTGCGGAGCAACGTCTCACGAGGGGATGAGAATCATTCACGACAACTAAGCTAGCCAACTTATATATGTCTGGATTCTTTTCTGCTACTTCGTAGCAGGCCTGCACAGAGTAGGCTGCTCAAGGATGGGCTGAAAGATGGCGAAGGTTCTCATCGTCGAAGATGCCCCGTTCATAAGAGAGATGATCCGTGACATTCTGGAGTCTCATGACCATGAGATCGTCGGAGAGGCGGCGAACGGGCTCGAGGCGATCGAGAAGTACAAGGCCCTCAAACCAGACATCGTCCTCATGGACATACTCATGCCAGGGATGGACGGGCTCTCCGCGATCATGAAGATCATCGAACAGGATCCGAAGGCGAAGATCATAGTCGTGAGCGCGCTCGTCAAGGAGGCACTCAGGAAGGAGGCCATAAGGGCGGGCGCGATAGACTTCGTCGCGAAGCCCTTCCAGGTGGAGAGACTGCTCGAGGCCGTGAGGGCAGCGACCACCGCGTGATGACTACGAGGCGTCTGTCGTTGTGCCGCACAGACCGCTGATTCGTGCGGTCTGAGGAGAAGGTGAGCACCTTTTGATTGATGTTCCGTGGGTCGCGTTCGTCGGGGCAGGGGCGATCTGTTTCGGAGCTGGGATGCTCGCGTGGATGAAGAACCCGAGATCGCCAGGCCGCGCTCATCTTCATGCTGGCCATGGCGTTCATGTTCGTCGCCGGGGCGACCGGCCCTATGTATCCGCTCATCGACCCGGACCAGACCGGAGCCATGGACAGCGTGGCGAAGGTGTTCGCATCGTCCATATTGATCTCGGAGACCTTCCTGTGGCTGCTCGCGATCATCTTCCCCATCGAGAGGAAGGTCAGCTTCAGGCCGCTGAACGCCCTGGGCGTGTTGTTCATCGCTGCCCCGATAGCGATGGCCGCGATCGGTGCAGGGGCGAGCGCGGACCTGTCGAACCCCGACTACGCAACCCTCGACCCGCTGCACCTGAAGATCGTCGTCGGGTACTCGGGGACGGTCATGATACTCACCATGGGCCTCGTGCTCTCCACAAGGACGAATGCGAACCAACAGCAATGGCACTCGGCATCGGTCTACCTGGTCGGACTGTGGATACTCGCAGGCTGCGGGGCGCTGTCGTCATACGACGCAGCGACGAGCTCCGTAGTGGTCAGCGACGATGTGAACTTCGCTTCACTGGCGCTCGCAGCGGGCATGGCCGTCTCGGGACTGATCTTCGCCTATTCCATCGCGAGAGGACAGATGGTCATGATGGCGCCGGCCGCGGAGGCGATGACCTCCAGCGAGAAGGCGCGGTACAAGCTCATGCACAGGCGGGTCTACCTCGTCGAGGAGGCGAAGCCGGACTTCGCATTCACGATATTCGCCGACATACTGAAGGGCAGATGCTTCGACTGCGAGAACGACGACAGCTTCCCGTGCGAGAGCCTCGAGTGCACGTCGTGCAAGCTGCCCTGCCCGTGCAGGGGGTGCAGGAAGTACAAGTCCAGACCCCAGGGGCTGATCGTGACGAGGCAGTTCCCCAACGACGTCCGGAAGGAACACTTCATACAGACAACGCCGATCATCTGGCTCTCGTCCGTCGCTGGCAAGGACAACATGGACCCCGCGAAGCTCAGCCTCCTGACGGATTTCCTCGTGAACTTCATGGAACGGTCGCACAACGGCGTCGTCCTGGTCGACGGACTCGAGTACCTGGCCACGACGAACGACTACCCCCGAGTGCTCAAGGCGGTCGACAGGTGGGCCGAATCGGCGATGACCAGCAGCTCCAGGCTCATCCTCTCGGTGGACCCGAGGGCCTTCGAGGAGAAGGAGATCGCGCTCCTCGAGAAGAACAAGGAGGTCGTCAACCCGGAGGACCACGAGACCTGGCGGTCGATAACGGAAGGCATCTGAGTCTTAGGAAAAATGGATGGTCCCGACTCCCGGATTTGAACCGGGGGCCTGCTGATTTCAGCGACTGAGATCGGTCGTGCCGATTTCCATACTACAGTCAGCCGCTCTTGCCAGTCTGAGCTAAGTCGGGACTTGGGGGCGACAGAACCGGCCCGAGGCACCCTATCATGGACTCCGTATAAATCGTTTTTTGGGCGGAAGCGGATGCCATGAACCGCATCTGGTGACAGCGCGCAGGATGCACCAGCAAGAAAACCAAGGTTTTATATATTTACAATTTTATAAGGGATTTGTCCGACGCTAGTAAGGCAGAAGAGGTACAGAAGGCGTCGCGGGGACATCTGTGCGCGGGGCGATCCATACTATGGGACCAGACACCGAGAAGATCACCATCCGCATACCGGAGAGGCACCTGCGTGCCCTCGACTTCCTCGTGGAGATCGACGACTTCCCCTCGCGGTCCGAGGCGATAAGGGCCGCGGTCAGGGACCTCATCTACGCCCGGCTGGAGTTGGTCGTCGACCGCATGAAGAAGTTCGAACACGCGGAACAGGCTCTTGCGGCCATCAAAACATACGAGGAAAAGTACCTGAAGAAGTAGTCAGAAACGGGATGGGATGCACTCTAACTACTGTATTCGGTGAATCACCGTTAGGATTACCTCCCCCTATTTTTTTCTTTCTTGATGAGTCAGCTGGCGCTCTCGCACTGAAAATGAATCATCCGATGTAGCCGAGGTCCTCTCTCTTCGGCTCCGAGGGCGGCTCGACGTCCCTGAGCTTGGAGGTTATGACGTCGATCTGCACCGCCTTGGTCTCGAGCTCCGTGAAGTCGATCTTGACCTTGAGTATCTTGGAGAGCACCTCGAGGACCGCCTGGGCGCCCTTCGGGTCGACGAAGTACCCGGAGGTCTCGCCCATGAGGCACACGCTGCGCATCTCGTACAGCCTCCCAAGGCCGAGCAACAGGCCGCTCGCGCCGACGATGCCGCTCCCCGGCTCGCCCTTGGAGAACGTGACCCCGAACCCCTTCATCTCCTCGACCAGCTCGGCGTCCGTCGCGGCCCCGAGCACCCTCGGCTTCTCGATCATCCTGCCGAGGCCGTACCCTCCGAGGGTGTAGATCCTCTTGACGCCCATCTCCTTGGCGATCCGGAGCGTCCTGTCGGAGAGCTCGTACTGCCCGTCGGGCGTGAGGCCCTGGTAGTCGCCGACCAGTATCAGGAGGTCGTTCGGCTCGCCCTCCCTCTTGAGGTAGAACATCTCGTTGTTGACCAGCTTGATCGTGCCGTCGTCGCTGACGAGCACCTGCGGAGGGAAGAACTTGGAGTACATCTCGATGAACTTCTTGGCCTTCAGCTGGTCCACCAGGTGCTCCGCCGCGAGCTTGCCGACATTGCCCACGCCCGGCAGCCCCTCGACCAGGATCGGGTCCCTGAGCACCGGCCTCTCCTTGTAGACCACAACGATGTCGTCCATCTACTGCTCGCCTCGCAACTCCTTCTTCAGCCTGCGCCTGTACTCGCCGTACCTATCGTCGGGGGAGTACTTGGCAGGCATCGACATGAAGGTTGTGCCTTCGCACTTCGGGCAGGTCTCCCTCATTGTGTAGCCCCTGCACGACCCGCATTTCCTCAGAAGCGTCTTCACTTCTCTTCCTTCCTCTTGAACGAGGCGGAGCCTCCGGACTTCTCGACGGCGGCGGTGATCCTGCCGACCGCGGCCTTGAGCTCCTCCTCAGCGACCTTGTAATCCTCTGCGGTGACCAGCAGCTTGTACCTCGGGGCGCCGACGTAGTGGATGTCGACCTCGCCCTCGCCGGAGTCCAGGCCCTTGGCGAGCGCGGCCTTCACATGGTCGACCCCGTCCGGGAGCGGACAGGACACCTCGAGGGTGCCGTCGATCATGACCGATGGGAGCTGTATGTTCTCCTTCGCGACCTCGGATATCGAGGGGACCCAGTTCTTGTCCACCCCGGCCTCCTTGATTCCATCCGGGTTGATGGCGGCCTGCTCGAAGGCGGAGTAGAGCGTGCCGAACTCTTCCATGAGGGTCTCGCCGACCGCATCGAACGCCTCCTCGAGCGACTTGCCCATCTTGGTGCCGACGATCTCCAGGAGCTTCTCGGCCTTCTTCTCGTTCTTCCACTCCTGGATCTTCTCGCGGCGCTGGTGGTCGTTGACCTGCTTGAGCGAGACGTCGATGTGCCCCTTGTCCTTGTCGACGGAGAGGACCTTGCAGACGATCTTCTGGCCCTCCCGGACGTGGTCCCTGATGTACTTGACCCAGCCGGTGGCGACATCCCTCACGTGGATGAAGCCCTCCTTGCCTCCGTACTCGTCGAGGGAAACGAAGGCGCCAAAATTCTTGACGTTCTGCACCGTGCAGACAACGAGATCTCCTATTTCAGGGAACTCTGCCTTAAGTGGCATTACTGGACCTCTCCGAGCACCTGCCCTCTGACCTGACCCTTGCCGCCGGTCGGCTTGATCAGGGTGGCGCCGCAGACGTTGCACTTCACCTGTGTCGCAGGCTTGTCGAACGCAATCTGCTCGTTGCCGCAATCCTGGCACTTAACAGTGATGAACTTGCTCTTGGGAGCCGGTATCGCGCTCATCCTCAGGCCTCCTTGAGTTCGAACGTCTTGGACCTTATGCAGGTCCTCTGATGAGCCTTCTTGCAGGTCTTGCACCTGTACCTGAGCGCGACCTTGACCGTGGGCTTCTGCCGGCCCTCGTACTTGGGCCTCGGGAACCCGCCGTATCCAGAGGTCGCCCTCCTGTATCTGCGCTGCCCCCACTTCAGCTCGCTCCTGGGCCTGCTCTTGACCTTCTCGACTTCGTGGTCCGTGTGCTTCTTGCACTTGGGACAGAATTCCTTTCTCACTCTTGGCATCTTCATCTGAATCAGCGACCCATGGGGCAGTTGACGAGTAAGCGGGAAGACGTATTAAAGCATTACCGAGCGTCACTAGCAGGCCCAGCAGTCCTTTTGCCAACCGCCGCATGGTCCCGCCGCCATCTGATATCAGACCAGGTAAGACACCTCCCGACTGATATGGAAACTAATAAATATATGGTAATTAATAAATGGCTAGGCACATAATATGACGGACAAGGGGCTCACCAAGAAGGACGAGTTGCTCGTCGAGCTTCTTATGAGGACGGGGCTGTCTAAGAACATCGCCAAGACGCTCGTGTACCTCAGAAAGAAGGAAGAGACTACTTCCGTCGAGATCGAGAGCGCCACTAGTCTCAGACAGCCTGAGGTTTCTATCGCCATGCAGGAGCTGCGCAGGCGCAAGTGGGTCTCGAAGAGGGACATCAAGAAGGAGGGCAAGGGCCGTCCCGTGCACTCTAACAAGCTGGCGCTGTCGTTCGAGAAGATCATCGACACCATCGAGGCCGAGGAGCGCAAGAGGATCGAGATGATCGAGGCGACGATCAAGCAGCTGAAGGAACTCGCGAAGTAGCGGTGCCGCCGAGCATCATCGTTTTCTCTCGAGCACCTTGATGCCGTCCTTCGAAGCCACGATGACCTTGCTCGTCAGCCCCACGAACAGACCGTTGTCGACGACGCCCGGGACCAGGTTGATCTCGGCCTCCATCCTCCTGGCGTCCTCTATCTTCGGGAACCTGCAGTCCGCGATGTAGTTCCCGTTGTCCGTCACGAACATCGCGCCGTCCTTGAACCTCATCTTGGGCACGCACCCGAACTGCTCGAGCCTGCGCACGGTCGCCTCGTACGAGAACCTGACGATCTCGACCGGCAGAGGCGCCTTCTGGCAGAGGTACTGGACCAGCTTGGAATCGTCCACGACTATGACCTCCTCGACGGTCGCGGCGGCCACGATCTTCTCCCTGACCAGGGCGCCGCCCAGGCCCTTCACGAGGTCCAGGTTGGGGTCCACCTCGTCGGCCCCGTCTATCGTAAGGTCGACTCTGGGATGGTCCTTCAGCTCCCCGATCCGTATCCCGACCGATCGCCCGAGAGCCTCTGACTCCCTGGAGGTGGGTATGCCGACGATGTCCGCGCCTTCCCGGACTCGGTCGCCAATCAGCCTGATGGCGATGCTGGCGGTGGAACCGCTCCCGAGTCCCACGACCATGCCGCTCTTCACATCCTTGACCGCCTCGCGGGCGGCCATCTCCTTCAGGTCCAACGCGTCACGCTCCCTTCGGTCTCCGCTTGAGCCCGAAGTTCCGAGAGACCAGACCGCAGAGTTCCTCGACGACATAGTCGTCGATCCGCTTGCCGTTCTCGGCCGATGCGGCCTTCGAATCGCCCATCACGCCCGTCGGTATGTACTTCTCAGGATCGTGGAGTATCATGTACTTCGGGGGCCTCGACCTGCCCGTGGGCCTCTCCTTGCCGACGAGCTCAGGCCGTATGTTGAGCACCCTCGATGTCTCGATCTGGCCCGCGTGTCCGTCGTCCTCGGGGAACTCCTTGCCCCTGAGGTCGTACGCGATATCGTAGTCCGACAGCACCATGACCTTGATGTCGTTGTCCTTCTCGACGGCCCTCTGCGCGCCCAGCCTGAGCGCGGCCATGTGGCCGCTCCCCGCGTGACCGGTGAGCAGCAGTGATCTTCTTGACGCCGTTCCTCGAAAGCTCGGAGACGATGTCGAACGCGAGCCCCTGGACGGTCTCGAAGCTGAGCGAGATGGTCCCCGGGAAGTTCCTCGTGCTCCTGCACTCGCCGTACCTGATGGGCGGGAGCAACAGGGCGTCGAACTCGACCGCCACCCTCCGAGCGACTTCCTCTGCCTGCATGGAATCGGTCCCCAGGGGCAGGTGCACTCCGTGCTCCTCAGTGGAGCCTATCGGGACTATCGCGAGCGGCTTCTCCCTTGCGCGCCTCGCGAAATCCCTGCTCGTGATCTCGTCAACACAGACTGGACTAGTGCTTCGCTTCACCGACATGCTTCGCTCCCCCCGGCTTCACCGAATCGAGGTCTATCAACTGCACCCCGCAGACGGGACAGCTCATGCTCGACAGCGATGTGTTCCCGAACTTCGTCCTCAGCTCGGCGTCTATCTTCTCGAGCCGGTCCTTCGGGATGGTCCTGTCGCACTTGGGGCAGTAGTACACGGATTTCTGCATGAACGTATCCGTACATAAACCCAATCGACAGGAGTGACATGTCGTCTCCGCGCCTGACATGTCATGAGGGGATATATCCGGTGCGCGTGCGGTGTCGTGCTCGGGTGAGTGTTTGAGGAAGGCCGTCGCCCGGTTGGTCTCAAGGGACAGGAAGAACAGGTTCGTCGCGACTCTACTGACAGTGTTGCTAGCGGTCGGGGCCGTGGGGGTGGCGATCGAGAACATCGACGACGCATACCTCGCGAACAAGCTCAACCTGATCACGTACGTACCTGACAGGGTCACTGCAGGCGGCGAGTCCACAATCATGGTCTTCGCGGTCGACAACCAGGGGAACCCGATCGCCGGACAGAAGGTGGATGTGAGGCTCGAGATAGGCAACACGAGCACCGTCGTGTGGTCCGGCCGCACGGGCGACGACGGGTCCGCGTCACCCGCCATAGAGTTCCCCGCGACCGCGGGCAAGGCCAAGATCGTCGTGAGCTCGGGAGTCGATGTCATAGAGACGACCACCGTGCTCGACGACAGCATCAGAATCATCATCACGACCGACAAGCCGGTCTACAAACCTGGCGATGTCATTCACATGAGGTTCCTCACCTACGCTGGCATGGATCCACTGCCCCAGGAATCCGAGCTTCTCGCGGAGGTGATCGACCCCAACGGCGACAAGATATTCAAGAAGCTCCTGTCGCCGGACGAGTACGGCATATGCTCGTACGACCTGTCGCTGTCGGATCAGCTAAGTCAAGGAACCTACACCATATCGGCGACCGTGGGCGAGAGGACGGTAACAAAGGCCCTGACGGTGAAGGACTACGTCCTGCCCAAGTTCCGCGTCGACCTGCTCGGCACGGATGCCTGGTACGCGGTCCACGACGATATCACAGGCACTGTCTCCGCCGAGTACTTCTTCGGAGAATCCGTCCAGGGCACGGTCGACCTCGAGGCGAGCGTCTACCTGGGAGTCTGGGAGACATACTACTCTGACACTGGCACGCTGTCCGATGGAGAGTACGCGTTCGAGATCCCGCCCGTGGGATATGCGGTCGGCATCGAGGCCGCAGGCGGGAACGGGTACATCCAGCTGAACATCACGGTGACCGACACCTCCGGGCATGTCGAGAAGAGGTACAGGGTGATCCCGGTCTCCGAGAGCGCACTCGTGATGTCGGTGCTCACGGATAGCTGCGTCGTGGGAGAGCAGTCCACATTCAATGCGATCGTCCGCAGCCCCGACGGCGGGGCGGTTGAGAACGCGACCGTCAAGCTGTACGTGTACAACGCTACGACGTACACCACGGCCGCAACCGCGAGCACGGACGAGCGCGGCATAGCCGCACTGACATTCACATACGCCGGCGGGTCGATGGCGAGGCTCACCGCCACGCACCGTCGGGAACGGCTCGAGCATCTACATCGACCTCTTGGAGGACGAGGGGCTCAAGGTCGTCGCGGACTACGAATCGTATGGCGTGGGCGACACGGCGAACTTCGATATCATATACGCGGGCGGTTCGATGACCCGTAACGTCTACTGGGACCTGGTCTCCAGGGGATATCTGGTCGACAGAGGGGTCGTACAGCTCGAAGACGGGCGCACATCCCTCCAGCTGGTCGTCGGCCCTGACACGGAACCATTCGCGCAGCTGAGGGTCTACAAGATCGAGGAGGACATGGGCGTGTCGAGGGACGCGGTGACGTTCTCGGTCGGAGACGCCTCTATGCTCACGGTCGACGTGAGCACGGACAACTCATCGTACTATCCGAGGGACACCGTGGACCTGTCGTTCTATGTCGAGAACGGGGGTGCTCCGACGATGGCAGCGCTAGGGGTGTCCGTGGTGGACGAGGCGGTGTACGAGGTCGGGGGCACGTTCCAGGGATTCGAGGAGATTGTCTTCGGCCTCGACGAGGAGTTCGTCATTCCGCAGTATCAGATCCTGACCTATGTCTACGCAGGCGTCGGCACATTGCCTTCGGAGTCCACGGAGGTCGTCTCCGAGATGGACGAAGGACGTGCGATGTCCACGTGGCCCGAGAATCTGGCCACGGCGGAGGACATCCAAGTGGAGGCGTCCAGGGGCTATTGGTTCTCGCTCTACCTGTGCGCCGCGGTCGGGTTGATGGTCTTCATGGGGTCCCGCGCGAGGGGCAGGAACTACGGGCTGGTGGCCGGTGTGGTTGCCCTCCTCATCGCCGCGGGCATGGTCACTGCCTACGTGGCCACACTCGGATTCGGCGGGTCGAGCGATAGCGGTCCCGTACCCAGGGTGCCAGCCGCGGACGGCGATGCGTTCTTCGACAGGAGCACTGAGTTCATGGGGACCGGGGACTTCGACACCGCGTACGGCGACGATTCCTCGACAGACGGGAGCAGCGGGAGCGTCTCGCGACCATCGATAGTCCGCCAGTACTTCCCGGAGACATGGTACTGGAACCCGTGCCTGCTCACCGACGAGAACGGACGGGCGAATGTGACCCTCACGGCGCCCGATTCGATCACCTCATGGCAGGTGGACGTGATAGCGTCCACCTCGGACGGCATGATCGGCACGGGCTCTGACTCCGTGACAGTCTTCCAGCCATTCTTCGTGGAGCCCGACATACCCGTCTCCGTCGTGAGAGGGGACGAGTTCCCGCTCAGCGTCATGATATACAACTACCTGGACACGGAGCAGACCGTGAACGTGACCCTGGTCGACGACCCGTGGTTCACGCTGGTCTCCCCCTCGGACCAGACCGTCACAGTCCCTTCAGGCTACGTGTCCTCTGTGTCTTTCACGATAATCGCCGAGAAGGTCGGCTGGCACACGGTGACCGTCTCGGCCGAGTCCGAGGAGGCATCGGACGCGGTCGTCAGGCCGATGGAGGTCGTCCCCGACGGCAAGAAGGTCGAGACCCTGTTCAACGGGGATGTCGGGAACGGCAGCGTCACGCAGACCCTCTACCTCATGGAGGACATGATCGAGGGAAGCGAGAATGCGTGGGTCAAGATACAGGGAAGCGTCGACGCTGTGCTCCTGGAGGGCGTGGACGAGTTCATACGGTACGTGTCCGGCTGTGGGGAGCAGTCCCTGTCGATGCTGTCAATAGACATCCTAGCCTACGCCACAGTGGTGGACCTCGGGACCTCCCCTGAGAAGATGTTCGAATACGAGAGCATCGTCAACCAGGGGATCCAGCACGAGCTCATGTACCTGGTCGAACCGGAGAACGGCATCGGCAGGGGCATCGTGTGGTTCCCCGGAGACCAGGATGTCCATCCGTGGCTCACATCCTGGGGCCTGATAGCGTTCCAGGACGCCGTCGACGCAGGCTTCGGGCTCGATGAGGACATCATCACCGACATGCAGGACTGGCTGAAATCGATACAGCAGGACGACGGCTCGTGGGAGTTCCCCGACTGGGGGATATACGAGTTCAACAACCCGATACTGAAGGCGAAGGACATCGCGGCCACGGGGTACATAGCAAGAGCGCTCCTGCGCTCGGGCGTGCCCGCATCCGATTCGTGCATCCAAGCCGCGGTCGACTATGTCCAGAGCAGAATCTCCACCGTCGAGAACGATCCCATACAGCCTCTCGCTGTCGCTGCTCCTGCTGAACGCGGGCGGCGGCTCGATATCTACGCGCGATTACATCGCGGACAGGCTCGAGGCGCTCAAGATAGTCGAAGGCGAATCAGTGCACTGGACGAGCGACATGAGCCTGATATCGGATAGCGACCTCGGCTGGGGAGGCTGTTCGCCGAGGATCATCGAGACCACCGGCTACGCTGCGATGGCGCTCCACGGAGAAACAGGGCACGCGACGTCCGTCAGCGGCGCGGTCAAGTACCTCCTGGACCACAGGGGCGAGCTCGGCGGCTGGATGTCCACGCAGGACACCGTCGTCGCGTTCCACGCACTGGCAGAGGTCGCATCGGGCAGCTCGGTCGAGGACGTCCAGGTCCAGATCATGGCCGAGGACGTCGTCATAGAGACGATAGACATGGGCGAGTTCAACAAGGACGTCACGTACCTCGTGGACCTCAGGCCGTACCTGGCGAACGTGACCAACGTGACAGTCTCGTGCGTCGGCACGGGGTCGGTCCTCTACTCGATCTACCTCGAGCAGTACGTGCCGTGGCCTGACGAGCCCGAGTCCTCCCCGTTCCTGACCCTCACGGTGACGTACGACGCCACCTCCATATCTGTGGATGACAGGCTCATGGCCCACATGTACCTGCTCTACAACGGGACCGCGCCCGTCATCAAGATGATACTCGTCGACCTCCGCGCGCCGATGGGGTTCGCATTCGACCTCTCCGAGTTCGACGCGCTCGACTCCCAGGGAGTGATATCCTCCTACGACTACAACGACCGCCAGGTCGTCGTGTACATCACGGACATCGTATCCGGCGTTCCGGTCGAGTTCGATTACTCGCTCGTCGCAGAGCTGCCCATCGAGAGCACGCTCCAGGGGGTCGTCGCATGGGACATGTACAATCCTGAGGAGCTGAGGTCGGAGACGCTCCCGGTGGACTTCGAGGTGTCGGGGTGACACCCCTGGCAGGAAAGGATTAACTCACCGTCATCACTTCAGGTTTGTTCGCGGGGTTCGGGGTGTGACTGCAGGAAACGGGGGCAAGTGCAGCTTCAGGCTGAAGGCCAAGGAGAAGGTCCTGGTCCAGCTGTACCTCCACATGTGCGGGCCTGACGACGGAGTGTTCCCCTTCGAGGTGACTCAGAAAGGGCTCTCGGACCACCTGGGCCTGCGCAGGAGCCACGTGGCGGTCGCGCTGCAGGAGCTCGTAAGGGACGGCATGGTTGAGGTCGCCAAGGGGCACGTCGAGGGAGCCCAGAGAAGGCAGAACGCATACTGTGTGACCACGGACGGGCTCGACGCCGCCAAGGCGCTGTGCGAGCAGCTCCTCGAGGTGGAGGTGTCCTTCGAGAGCAGCGAGGGCACGAGCACGGTCAAGGTCTCCGAGCTTGTGAACTCGCGCAGGGCGAACCTCACATCAGTCATAATCCAGCTGGAAAGGGGGGGCCCGGTCAGAGACGAGATCACCATCATGACGAAGCCGGAGAAGAAGCTGATCTCCGTGTTCTGCCCGACGTGCAAGAAGCAGATCGAGGTCGACAACGTGTTCTTCGAGGAGGAGGTCGGGTTCGACTGCCCTGGCTGCGGAAGGCCGTACAGGATCGTGCCCGCGCTCAAGGCGGAGGAGGTTCCGGCCCGCACCACGCGCTCCAGGCCGAACGCCGCGGTCGCCGTTGCCTTGGCAGCCGTCGCCATGCTCGCACTGGTCTTCGCCTCAGCTTCGGTCTGCCTCTCGACCATCATCGTCATCGGCGCCGGGGGCGGGATAGTCGTCTGGCTCCTGACAAGGGAGAAGAAGGATGGCGAAGCCGAAACCCAGGACTCGCATCAGCGCGGTCCTGGGCACGGTCATCATCAGCCCGCTCCTGCTGATCCTGTGGCACATGAGCGTCGCGACGATCGACCCCTACGAGACCATGGCAGCCCTGTTGCCTATATGGGGGGCTGCCGCCCTGGGGTACCTGGTCGTCGTTTTCCTGCTCCCCGATTTCAGAGGGGACTATCTGCTGTCCGCTGGACTGGTCATGATCATGATTGCAGCGGCGACGATGTTCGTGGTCGAGTTCGGGTGGATCGAAGTGGGGATGGCTCTTGCGGTCGGCATCAGCGGAGGGGTCATCGTCGTGCTGTCGACCTTCCACCCGATCGACAGGGACGCCAAGGTGCTGGACGGGGCCGCGTCGACCGGGGCGTTCCTGCTTCTGCTCGCGGGCGTGGTGCTCGTGCCGAGCAGCGAGGAGATGACAGACCTGCTGGCCTCCGGCAGCGTCGCTCTCCTGGGAGTGGTTCTCGTGGGCGTGAGGGCAGCGAGGGAGCTGACCGGCGCCAAGGACATCTCGTCACATCTGCTCGCCTCAATCCCGCTGACGATGGCCGGGAGCCTGCTGGCGCTCGGGGCGTTCCTCGTCGAAGGGGGAGCGGTGCTCGCAGGCGTCGTGGAGCTCGCGGCGGCCGTCCCCTTCGGGTACTTCGGGCTCAAGCAGGTCCTCAACAAGGACTGGCCGTACAGGGTGCCCCTGGTGACTGTCGTTCTTCGCGGTCATCGCGCTCGCGCTGATCGCGGGGCTCCTGACCTGACCGAACTGGTATATACGCCGGCAGAGGATACGTGGACGAGTCCATGAGGGTCTCGGCGCTCTTCTCGGGTGGAAAGGATTCCACATACGCCGTCTATCTCGTCCAGCAGCAGGGCTGGGAGGTCGTCAGCCTGCTGACGGTGGTACCGAAGGCCGAGGACTCGTACATGTTCCACTACCCGAACATAGCCTGGACGAAGCTGCAGGCAGAATCCATGGGCATCCCGATCAAGTACAAGGAGAGCAGCGGCGAGAAGGAGAAGGAGCTCGCGGACGTCGAGGAGCTCATGCGCGGGGAGGACGTGGACGGGTTCGTGTGCGGCGCGATCGCGTCCGACTACCAGTGGTCGAGGCTGAACGAGATCTGCCACAGGCTCGGGAAGCCGCTCCACGCACCCCTCTGGCGCAAGGACCAGGTCACGCTCCTCGAGGACATGGTGCACGCGGGCTTCAGGTTCATGATATCAGGAGTGTACGCCCAGGGGTTCGACGAGGGATGGCTCGGGAAGACCATCACCGACCACTCGATCAACGAGCTGAAGAGGCTGAGGGACAAGTACAGGATCAGCCCGTCAGGCGAGGGCGGGGAGATCGAGACCTTCGTCCTGGACGCGCCCAACTTCTCGAAGTCGGTTCACATAGACGAGGCCCAGACCTGCTGGGCGAAGACATCCGGCACGTTCGTGATACACAGGGCGTCGCTGGAGAACAAGTAGAGGGTTTCGAAGGGTTTGCCGCGGGCGCGTCGTGCCCGCGGAGAGGTCCGCGCGCGACGATCACGCGTCGGTGCACTTCGCACCGCACTTCTGGCCGCCCTTCTTGTAGGCCTTCCTGCGCTCCTCCCTGAGGGTCCCCTCGGGTATGAGGCACATCTTCTTGCCGGATGCCACTGCGGCCACGCCGTCCGAGGCCAGGTGCGGGTACTCCTCGCACATCTTGCAGCCGGGCGGGCACTTGCTCACCCTGTCGCCCTCGACCTCGGGGAACTGGAATATGCCGCCCTCGTAGTTCCTGAGCACGACCCTGGTGTCCGACTGCGATATCAGGTAGGTCGGGCCGACGGGAATCTTGCCTCCGCCCGTGGGCGCGTCGATCACGAACTGCGGGACCGCGAAGCCCGATGTGTGCCCGCGCAGGTGCTCGATTATCTCGATGCCCTTCGCGATGGACGTCCTGAAGTGCTCCAGACCCTTCGCGATGTCGCACTGGTAGATGTAGTACGGCCTGCACCTTATCCAGGTCAGGTCCTGGCAGAGCTTCTTCATGATGGTCGGGCAGTCGTTCACTCCCTTCAGGAGGACGGTCTGGTTGCCCACGGGTATTCCCGCGTCAACGAGCATCTCGACCGCGCGCTTGGATTCCGGGGTGATCTCCTTCGGGTGGTTGAAGTGCGTGTTGAGCCAGATCGGGTGGTACTTCCTCAGCATCTTGACCAGCGCCGGTGTTATCCTGTACGGCAGCACGACGGGGGTCCTCGACCCCAGCCTGACGATCTGGACATGCTTGATCTTCCTGAGCTCCCTGATGACCTTCTCGAGGAACTCGTCGGAGACCAGGAGGCAGTCGCCTCCCGAGAGCAGGACGTCCCTGAC
The DNA here is from genome assembly GCA_963818745.1 of Thermoplasmatota archaeon. Taxonomy (GTDB): domain Archaea; phylum Thermoplasmatota; class Thermoplasmata; order UBA10834; family UBA10834; genus CAWBDD01. Next base: position 58,382 of record CAWFTI010000001.1, read on the forward strand.
CTGCGGGGTCTTCCTGATGTAGTCGAGGCCCTCCTCGATCTCGGCCCAGCTCCTCTGGTGGTCCGTCGTGCCCAACGATCCTGCGCCTGCAGCAGTGCCTGCAGTACATGCTGCACTGGTCCGTGATGAGGAACAGGACCCTGTCGGGGTACCTGTGCGTCAGGCCTTCGTGGGGCGCGTCCGTCGTCTCGCCGACGGTGTCCTCCATGTCCTCCTTCGTTATGTGCAGCTCCTTCGAGCTCGGGACGGCCTGCTTCCTCACGGGGCATTCGGGGTCGTCCGGGTCCATGAGCGTGGCGTAGTACGGCGTGATGGCCATGCGGAGGTACTTGGTGGAGTTCCTGATCTCCTCCTTCTCCTTCTCGGTGAGGTTGATGACCTGCGCCAAGGTGTCGACGTCGGTTATCCTGTTCTTGACCTGCCACTTCCAATCAGTCCACTGCTTCGGACTGACGTTCTTCCACAACGGGATGTCCTTGTACTTCCTCATCGGTCAGGCCCCCTATCCGGGCTGTCCCTGAAAAAGGGTATAGGATTCCCCTATTTAGAGTAAGTGCGGGAAATGCAGCGGCCGAAGGCGCAACTCCCCCTGATTCTCCAACCATACTGGAGTCACTAGTGACCGTATTATATACCGTCTGGGTCAATTCGACATTGTCCGCGTACCCACCGGCATTCGGGCATCATGTGGAGGGAGACGCTGATAGACGTACTCTGTGTGGACGACGACGAGTCCATGCTGGAGCTGGTCGCGATGTTCGTGGCCCGCTCCGGGGACTTCAAGATCGACACTGCCGCCTCGGCCGAGGAGGCGCTCTCGAGGATGGACGAGCGGCACTACGACGTCGTGGTATGCGACTACCAGATGCCCGAGATGACCGGCATCGACCTTTTGAGCATCCTGAGGAACCAGGGGAACGATGTGCCGTTCGTCATCTTCACCGGAAAGGGCAGGGAGGACGTGGCGATAGACGCCCTGAACCGGGGAGCAGACTTCTACCTCCAGAAATCGGGCGACACGAGGGCGATGTTCGCGGAGCTCGCGAACATGATAACCCAGTCCGTGATGAGGAGGAGCGCCGAGCAGGAGTGCAAGCGGGTCGAGCGCATGTTCCACATGCTGGCGGACAACACGCAGGACGTGTTGTACAGGATCCGCATCAAGCCGGATGTGGCCATCGAGTACATCAACCCGGCCGTCGAGAAGTTCTCTGGATACAGCGCGGAGGAGTGGATGAGGGACGAGACCGTGATGTTCAAGGTGATACATCCGGACGACCTGCCCAAGCTCGACGAGGCGCTCAAGGACCCCGACTCGCACAGGAGGCCCATCATGCTCCGCTGGATTCACAAGAACGGCACGGTCACCTGGGCCGAAGATCTCGTCACCCCGATCAAGGACCAGTCTGGAGAGATCGTCGCCATAATCGGCATCGCGCGCGACATGACCGACCGGATCGCGATGGAGCGGGCGCTGGAGGAGGCGAACAAGAAGCTGAGCCTCCTGGGGGGCATCACGAGGCACGACATACTGAACCAGCTGTCGGTCATGTACGGCTATGTCGAGCTGGCCCGCGAGAACGAGCGGGACCCTGCCGAGCGCGAGAAGCTCGACAAGGCCCTCGCCTCCGGGGACATGATAAGAAGGCATCTGGAGTTCTCGAGGGACTACCAGAGCATGGGCACGGTGAGGCCCGACTGGACCGATGTGCACGCGATCGTGGACCGCGTGTTCCGTTCGCTCGACCTCAAGGGCGTCCGCCTCAGGAACGACACGAAGGGGCTGCAGGTCTTCGCGGACCCGATGCTCGAGAAGGTGTTCTACAACCTCATCGACAACACTCAGAGGCACTCGGGGGGCGCGAAGAACATACGCGTGTCCCATCTCATGAAGGGGGACGACCTCGTCATCGTGTACGAGGACGACGGGAAGGGCGTGCCCGAGCAGGACAAGGAGAGGGTCTTCGGGAGAGGGGTGGGGAAGGGCACTGGCTACGGGCTGTACCTCGCGCGGGAGATCCTCGAATTGACCGGGATGAGGATACGCGAGACCGGCGAGCCATGCAAGGGCGCGAGGTTCGAGGTGTTCGTCCCCGGGTCGAGGTTCAGGCTGACGGCGTGAACGACCCCGAGAGCGTCGAAGACGACAACCCTCCAGCAGGTCCATCCAGGTTTTTCGACGGCGTATCCAGTCAACACTTAAGTAGTATGGGAGGGTATTCAATGGTACCTGGAGAGATTCATTGGTAGTCCGCAGAGGATACAGAGGGCGCCGGAACAGCGAACCGCGGGTGCATCACCCGAGCGAGAGCCGGAGGACCCTCATGCTCAACCTGAACAGGATCACATCGTTCAGATACGGTATCAGGGAGATCATGGTGAACCACGAGGTCAGCGAATCGGTCGCGTCCTCAGTGGTCGCATCTGTGATAGCGAAAGGCTCCCGGATGTCGATCGATACCGCAAGGGACTACGTGCTCGACCAGGAGAAGGCCGGAAGCTACCCGAAGGCGGTCTCGGACGAGATACTGGACCTTCTGGACAGATACTCGAGACACCGCTGAGCGACCATCAGGTCTTCTGCGTCGAGGACATAGACGATATCGTTCTCATTCAGCGTCGTACAGGCCCTCGAGGCGCGCCATCTCTCTGAACCCCACCTTCTCGTAGAGCCTCCTGGCGTCTTCCCTGTTGACCTGCGTCGTCAGGATGACCTTCCTGAGTCTCACGCCCGCTCGCTCGTAGAACTCCTTCATGTCCGAGATGGTGGCCCTGAGGAGCTTCTCCCCGAGGCCGCTCTTCCTGTGCTTCTCCTCGACGAACAGGTTCTCGACCCAGCCGAGGCCGCAGTAGTCCTCGCCTTCGATCCGCCAGAAGCACGAGCCTCGGATGGTCCTCACCGACCTTGGCGACCAGGATCTGATGATAGTCGAAGTAGCAGTTGACGAACCAACGGGACTGCTCAGGCCCGACCTTGAGGTCAGGGGATGCGTACATCTCGACCAGACGGGCCACATCGGGCTCGGCGGCCCTGGAGATCTCTACCTTCGCTGCTGCCACGGGTATCCTTCCTGCAATCCCATGGCGCCATGATAAGGTTTCTCGTCGAATCGTGTGCGCGAGAAGAACGCCAGGACGAGGCTGTGGCGGGGTAGGCCGTGTGTGTACCAGCAAGGGCCGGACAGGTCAGAATCATCTCTTCTCTTTCCAGTCTGATCTCAACATCGAGAAGAGTACGTCGTCGGCGTAGTTCCCGAACTCGTCGAAATAACGTTGCCTGAGCACGCCCTCTTTCTTGAACCCGAGGTTCTTGATCAACTTGATAGAACGCTTGTTCCGAGGCATGATGAAGACCTCTATCCTGTTCAGCTCCATCTTCTCGAAGCCGAAGTCGATGACAGCATTCATCGCCTCGGCCATTATGCCCTTGCCCCAGTGCTCTCTTGCCAGGTCGTAGCCCATCTCGGCCTGATGTCGCCACTCCGCGGAAGGGGCCCACTTGTAATAGCCCAGCGAACCGATGGGCCGGCCTTCCCCCTTGAGCGTTATGACCCATCGGAATCCTTGCCTCTTCCGGTACAAATCGACCATGTCGCTCCTGACCTCTTCCCGGGCGGCCCCGATGTTCCTCGGACCCTGCTCTCCCCCTCCCCAGACCATCTCGGGCCTCGAGAAGTGTTCGAGATACCATTCGGCATCCTTCATCGATGGCTGCCGGAGAACCAGGCGCTTCGTCCTGATCTCAGGGAACTCCTTGAAAGCGGTCTTCCTGTTCATTGTGAGATCTCTTGCAGACAAGCCGTTACGTCGTTGCCGTTCAGTTACATGAACCATCATAATCTTTGCGGCATCCTAGCATGGCAGGCACTTAGGCCCCTGCGTGCTGAGACGGCAATCATGCACGATCAGAGAATGGTCAGAAAACTGAAAGTGGGGTAGATCGGATTTGAACCGATGACCTCATGCTCCCAAAGCACGTATCATACCAAGCTAGACCACTACCCCGGGTTCGGGCCCGGTCTCGTACGGATTATCGCCATCCTGAATAAAAGGGTTCGCTCGTACGACGGCAGCTCAGCCGGAGAGAGATGTCGTCACCGAATACACGAGCTCGCAATCTGGCGTGTCGCCATCTTCTGCTCCAGAGGACTCCCAAACGCCGTCGAACGGGAGGGATATCTGATGGTCGACCGATTCGAGCCCATCCGACGGGCTGTAGTCCATGATCTCGTAATCGGTCACGTTCGTCTCGCTCACGGACCAGACGTCGTACGCTATGATCTTGAACCCGAACGACTCCAGCCCGTCCTCGACATCGACCGTGACGTTGAAGAAGTCCTCGAGGGAGAGCACGTAGACGAACATCTCGCTGTCGAAGGTGACATCGTACGAGCCGTCGCCGTCGGCATCGAACTCACCTGGAACCACGGGTTCGGGATAGTATCTCCATCTGTAGTACGGATTCCTCATACCCGAGGAAGTCGAACGAGTCGAGGGATATGGACACGACTCCGTTGCCCCCGTCGAAGAAGTCGCTCACATCTCCAACGCCGTCTCCGTCCGAGTCCGCAGTCTCCGTCTTGTCGGTCGGGAACGCGTCCGAGTTGTCCCCGACACCGTCCTTGTCGGTGTCGAACTGCTCTGAGGGGTCACGCGGGAACTCGTCCGAGACGTTCACGGTCCCGTCTTCATCCCAATCACCAACTGAGGCGAGGGGCGAGAGCGATGGTGTGAGAACGACATAGAAGGCAAGCATGAGCATCGTGATCACGACGATGGTCGATGTTAACACCGTGATGTGCGCAGTTCTCTCGACCTCATCGCTCAATCCAGCTTTCCCTCCTTCGCCAGCATGAATATTCACGCACGCTCGCTATAATACTTGCCCGGTTCTGTTGCATCATCGGGTGGTGACCTCCAGGCCACTCACCCTGATCGCAACTCGTTCCATTCGGCTCCGACCGTGCGCCCCTCTCGGGGTCGTATAGGACCATCATCACGTCATGCTGGAACGCGCCGGGGCTGAACCGTAAGCCCCCTGCCATCCCTTCCGGGAAGGCTGTCTGCAGCAGATTGATGCTGGCGTTGACATGCCTGTCCGCCTGCCAGCCGCACTCGCACTCGAACCGGGCGCCCATTCGGGAATGTTGTATCCTCCCACATATCGGGCACCTCCTGCTGCTGTTGTATCGGATCCACCTTGACCACGGGCATGCCTCTCCAGGCGGCCTTGTACTCTATGATCTGATGGAGCTTCCTCCTCGGCCACATGCTCAGACGCCTGTTCAGGACCTTGTCCCTCCTCGGCTTGAACACCCCTTCAGGTCCTCGAGCACTATCGCGGCCTTCCGCTCCTCGGCGAAGTCCAGCGACCGCGTTCGCCACCTGGTGCATCCGGTACTCGATCCTGCGATGCTCCCTCCTCCCCTCCTTCCGGCACAGGCGCCGCGAGGTCCGCCGGTCATGCGCCTTCTTCTTCTGAAGGCGCTTCCGCCGGTCATGATGGCGTGCCTGGATGACGGCCACTTCGTCGAAGGCGGCCCTGGCGGGCGTGCTCACCCCGTCCTCGAAGAACACGCCGTCCAGGCTCCTCTCGTTCGTGTCGAGCGAGAGGACGGTCTCGGGCACGTACGGCTTCCTCTCCCCCTTCCTGAAGGCGACCACGACCCGGTCGGGAAGGACCGTCAGAGAACCGAGGGAAAGGGCGTGGTCGTCCAGGTACCTCCGGTGATACTGGCTGACGACGAGCCTCAGCTCGACATGCAGACCAGCCCGTATCGGCAGGTCGATGACGCCGTTCACCCGGTCGAGCTTGTAGGCCTGGTTCTCCGCCTTCATCATCAGGCGCTTGACATAGGGGATGTGCCGCTGGAGCCCCCTTCTGAGGCGCCTCCGGTGGTTCTTCAGGACGCTCCCAGCGACCTCGAACGCGGAGACGAGATGCTGGGAGTACATCCTGGGATGGTCCTTGCGGAAGTCCTTGTATGCCAGCTTCGCGAGGGCGTTCCTCGAGCTCACCCGCGCCTGGAGGCCTGCCCGGATCGCGTTGTTGACCGCCAGCCTGAAGTCCTCGAGCAGGAACTTCGCCTCGGACGGAAGCTCAGACTCGAGCTGGAAGACCACCCCTCTGACCGGCATCTCAGCCAGTGACGTGCGTTCGGGACATTACTCTCTGTCGATTACATGCAGTCGAAAGCAAGATGAAGGAGCTGGCATCGGCTCCCGTCCGCCTTCACCACCCGACTTTGAACAGAACCCTTTCGCAGAAAAGCATAAAATACGCTCGACTGTCTCCGTTCTCTCGTGAGGAGTGCTGCTACGGCGGGCAGGATATGTGTTCTCGGCATGGCGACTTCCGCCGTGGTAATCGTCCTCATGGCCTACAGGGCTCTTGCCTACCCCGAGGAGGAGGCCTGGGTGGTTCTCGACGATGTCGGATGGGGGGTCCTCGTGTCGGCTATCGCCGGCTTCGCAGTATCCTTCGCGCTCCTGGTACATGCCAGGTACCTGCGAGAGCGGGCCGAGACGGGAGCGCCTGAGATGCAGGCCGTGACCCCCGTCGGTCCGGAGCTATCGGAAGGGGTGCCCGAGAAAGCGCAGGAGGAACCCGCGCAGGAACGCCCTGAACCCGACCTGAGCAGGCTGTCGAAGGACGAGAGGAGGCTGTACGAGCAGGATCAAGGAGGCGGGGGGAGAGGTCCTGCAGATGAAACTCGTCGCCTCCGGCGAGTTCTCGAAGTCCAAGGTCACGAGGCTCTTGGACAGGCTGGAGTCGCGGGGCCTCATCGTCCGGGAGCGCAGCGGGATGACGAACCGAGTGAGGCTCAGGAGATAGCGCGCCTGCGGCCAGGGAAGCCTCACTGACCTTTCGGATTTCGTCGTTCTGCAACTGATTTCACGCGAGGCTTTACGTGGTATTTCACCGATGTACGTCGATTGGGGCATACTGGACAGTATGCCCGATTCGAATAGGAGGGAGGACAATGGACTTCATCAAGGACCGCGGGATCCTCATCCTTGCCCTGGCGTTGGCCCTGGTCGTGCCCGTGACGGGGACGGCCACGGCGTCGGGCGATGAGGATGACGGCGACCGAGTACCACGTGAGCTCAGAGAATGGACCGTGATGCTGTACATCGGCGCGGAGAGTCCGTTCTACGAGACATACGACGAGAACGGGGACGAGGTCATCGTCCCGTTCACGCTCGGACAATGCGAGAGGGCGTTCGCGGAGGCCGAGATCGACCTGGCCATGAAGGACGTGAACCTCGTCGTCTTCGTCGACAGGACCGAGATCGAAGGCACATTCATCTATGACGATTCGGACCTGCAGAACCATGTGTACCTCATGCCCGAGGCGAACTCGTCCGACCCGGACGTGCTCGGGGGTTTCGTCAGGGACTGCATGAGCCTGTATCCAGCCAACGAGTACCTTCTCGTCGGCAAGAACGGGCACGCCTGGTGCGGGATCTGCCCTGACGACGACGGAGGGGCCGTGGACAGGGCCATGATGCCCATAGACGGCATCGCGAAGGAGCTGCTAGAGATACAGGAGGAGACCGGTGAGCGCGTGGATGTGCTCGCCTTCGACGGGGACAACATGGCGTCCGTGGAAGCTGCTTACGAGCTCAGGCACGCGGTCGATTACCTCGTAGCCTCGCAGCAGGACGTCCCCTTGGACGGCTTCCCGTACTACCTCTTCCTGAAGCACCTGCTCGAGGGCTCGGCCGGGACTGACACCGTCACCCCGAGCCAGCTGGCGTGCACGATCGCCGAGGACTATGTCTACTACTACAACAACACGGACGGGAAGAAGGTGCTGCTCGACCACCTCCTCTCCAACTCGCAGATGGCGGTCACCGCATCCGCGTTCGAGATGGGGGAGGACGGCGGGAACATCGAGAGGATCGTCGTCGCGTTCGACGCCGTCCTCGACCACATGATCTCATCGTGCGACGGGATGTGGATACCGCTCAACAGGAACAACATCGCGTCGGCGAGGGACTACGCGCTGATAGGCAAGATGGGAGACCAGGCGGGGTACGAATGGCTGCCGGACATCTACTCCTGGCTGGACATGACGGACCGGCTGGTCCAGCTGTACCCGCCAGAGGACCCGCTCTGGATCGGACCGGACACCGATTTCACCGCACTCGTCGACGAGTTCAAGCAGTCGATCCTGGACGCCAGGACCTGCATGGTGGAGTGCCAGATACTGGCGAGGTCCAACAACTCCGATCCGCACGGCCTGAACTTCTGGTTCCCGCCCACATGGCTGCAGTGGGAGACGCTCGACATGACCCGGGAGAGGACGTACGAGTATGCCGGATCGAACGTCGAGCTGCCTGCGGAATATTACTGCGTCGACTGCCCGTACAACTACAGCGAGTGCGGGCTGGACATGGTCGAAGACACGAGCTGGATCGAGTTCTTCGGAATCTATTACGAAGCGCGTTGGCTCTTGTACAACAGTGGCATGGGGGAATCTGCACCGCGAACGGCTATACGACATTCTCCTCCCCAATCATCACTCCAGCTCTTGAGAGTCTGGCCTGTTCGCGGAAACTCCTTACCAAATCAAAACCCCTTAACTATTTTTCCTACACGGACAAGCGGCGGAGGCACGCCCCGAACGAGCTCTGCCGTCCCGCGCTCGAGCCATTCACATCAGTCGGGGCAGCTCCTTGATGAACAGGTCCATCGCCTTGCCCCTGTGCGATATCCTGTTCTTCTCGCCGATCTCGATCTGGGCGAAGGTCTTCGAGTATCCTTCAGGGATGAATATCGGGTCGTACCCGAACCCGCCGGAGCCGGCCTTCTCAGCGGCTATCGAACCGACGGAGACGCCCTTCGTCATGTGAGGCTTCTCTGCCTGGCGCCATGAAGCCGATGCAGCACTCGAACCTGGCCGACCGGTGCTCCAGCGCCCTGCATGAGCCTCAGGATCCCGTCGCAACCGACCGTCTTGAAGACGTAGGAGGAGTACACCCCGGGGAACCCTTTGAGAGCGTCTATGAACAACCCGGAATCGTCGATGAACAGCGGCCGGTCGTGCCGTTCCATGAGCCACTCGAGCCCCGGGACGATGGTCTCCTCGAGCGTGTCCGCCTGGATCTCCGGATACGTGGTCTTGATGCGCTCGATCTCGTACCCGTGCTCCTTCATCTGCTGGGAGATCTCCCTGAACTTCCCGTCGTTGCTCGTGGCGAAGGCTATTCTTTTCGTGTGTACCGCCCCCTCTTCTCGATCTCCTTGACCTTCCTGAGCACCTCGGCATCCCCCGGGGTTGTGCCTCACATAGGAGTCCTTGACCACGTCGTACAGCCCGCTCCTGGCATGATGCGCGGAATGGAACGCCTCCTCGAGCAGGTGCATGTCGACCCCTTTGTCCTCCGTCTCCGAGGTCTTCTGGCCGAGGGAGAAGTCTATGAGGACTATCCTGTCCCCCTCCAGCAGCATGTTGCTCGTCGTGAGGTCGCCGTGGACGATGTCGTTCGCGTGCAGCTTCGCGGCGATCTCGCCGATCTTCTCGCACACGACCTTGGCCTTGTCGTCCGGAAGGTCCAGGAGCGCGTCCTTGACGCGGACGCCCTTGATCTCCTCCATCACGATCCTGTTCTCCGGGAGGTCGACCGAGTATATCACGGGGACCGCTATGCCCGCCCTGCGCGCCTCGAGCATGAGCCGGACCTCGTTCTTGATCCTGAACGTCTGGAGCGACCGGTCCAACGACGGATGCCTGTAGCCCTTGACGACGCGCTGCTTGTGCACGACCTCTCGGCCCATCCAAGTGGCCGAGTCGAGCCTGGCCTCCGCGCCTACCCTGTGGACCGTCACACCAGCCGCAAAGGGCTCCGCGATAATAAGATTGTCTGAGGGAGGCTCCTGACATGTACTCAAAACGCTTATCATCAACCAGCCCGATTGTGGCATGTGCCCCACTTGGCCATAGGCTCCACGGCATTGGACGAACTCCTAGAGGGAGGGCTCGAGGGAGGCGCGATCACGCTCCTGTTCGGCGAGGCGGGGACGGGCAAGACGAACATATGCCTGCAGGTCTCGAGGAACGTCGCCTTGGCGGGCAAGAAGGTCGTATACATCGACACGGAAGGGGTCTCGCTGGAGCGGCTCAAGCAGATGGCCGGGGACAGGTACGAGGACGTCATGAAGAATGTGCTGTTCTTCGAGCCGCACTCGTTCGATGAGCAGGAGAAGTTCGTCGATAAGGCCGTGAGGCTCGCCGAGAGCTCGCTCGAGGTGGGCGTGATCATACTCGATTCAGCAACGATACACTACAGGCTCACGAGGAACGACGAGGAGAAGGGCATCAGGAAGTCCCTGAGCCCACAGCTCGCGAAGCTGCTCGGGGTCGCGAGGAGCAAGGACATCCCGATCCTCCTGACCTCGCAGGTCTACACGGACATCGAGAAGGGCACCTTCGAGCCTCTGGGCGGGCACGTGCTCCTCCACAACGCGAAGGCGATCATCAGGCTCGACAAGGTGGGCTCGAGCTCGAGGAGGGCCGTCATAATCAAGCACCGGCACCTCGAGGAGGGCCGGAGGGCGGACTTCAAGCTGACGAAGTCGGGCGTGACCTAGGTCTTCCTTGTGACCATGTAGTCCGCGAAGGCCTTCAGGGCTTCCTTGTGGCTCGAGTCCTTGAGGACGCTCAGGCGGTCCTTCGCCTTGGCCACGAACTCCGCGGCCACCCGGTCCGCGTGGTCTATCGCGCCTATGTCCTCGAGCAACTGCCTTCGCAGCGACCAGCTCCTTCTCTGAAGCGTCCTTCTTCCCCAGGACCGCGAGGAACTCGCTGCGCTTCCTGCCCTTGAGCTCCTCGAGCGCCTTGACGACTATGAGCGTCTTCTTGCCGTTCCTGATGTCGTTCAGGACCGGCTTCCCGAACGCCTCCTGGGTGGACCTGAGGTCGAGCACATCGTCCCATATCTGGAACCCGAGGCCGATCAGCCTGCCGTACTCGAACAGCGCCTCCTGCTGTGCCTCCGTCCCTCCGCCGACGATCGCGCCTCCCTGGGCGGCGGCGGAGTACAGGACGGCGGTCTTGCGTTCGATCATCTTGAGGTACTCGTCCGCGGCGACGGTCTTCTTCTTCTCGAAGTCCATGTCCATCTGCTGGCCCTCGGCCAGCAGCCTGACCGAGCGCGCGAGTATGTCCACGAGCGCGACCGCGCTCGCGTCGTCGACGTCCGACTCGAGCACTATCTCGAACGCGCGCGCGAACATGGCGTCGCCCGCGAGGATCGCCATCGGTATGCCGTAGGCCGCGTGCACGGTCTTGATGCCGCGCCTCGTGTCGTCCTCGTCCATGACGTCGTCATGGACCAGCGTGAAGTTGTGCACCATCTCGAGCGCGACCCCGAAAGGCATCGCGGCATCGGCCTTGCCTCCGACCGCCTCGGACACGATGCTCGCGAGGAGGGGCCTGAGCCGCTTGCCCCCTGCCGCAGGATAGTGCACCATCGCCGCCTTGAGGTTCTTGTCATCCATCACGTCGAGGGAGCCGACCAGCCTGGCGTTGATCCTCTTCACTCTGTCCTTGTAGTCCTCTGGAAACGCCAACGGGATCACTCCATGAGATTGTCCAGCCACTCGCGCGTGCGCCCCACTATGAGGGCGTTCGCGGCCGCGAGCTCCGCGAGGTCCTTGGCACCCACCAGGAACATCGCCGCCTTGAGCTCGTCTATGATGGTCCTGACCTCCAGCGAGAGGGCGTCCTCGCCCTCGAGCGCCGCGGGGAGCAGCCTGCCGGCCATGCCGCCGCACGATGCGCCTATGCTTATCGCCCTCGCGACATCCAGGCCCGACCTGAGGCCCCCGGTCGCGATGATCGGGAGGCCCACGTTCGCGACGACCGTCGACACGGGCGTCGGGATGCCCCAGTCCCAGAAGGTCTGCCCGATGTTCGCCCTGGTGGCGTCCCCGACGGACCTCGCGCGGAAGTACTCCACCGCTGAGAAGCTGGTGCCTCCGAGGCCTCCGACGTCCAGCCCCAGGACCTTCGCCTTCTTCAGCCTGAGCGCGGCCTCTCTCGAGACGCCCGCGCCGGTCTCCTTGGCGATCACGGGCAGCTCGGACGCGAGCTTCCCGATCGCCTTGGCGCCGCCCTTGGCGTTGGTGTCGCCCTCGGGCTGCACGACCTCCTGAAGGTAGTTGAGGTGGATTGCGAGCACATGGGCGTCGATCATGTCCATCGCCGCCCTGCCGTCGTCGACCGTCAGCGGGGCCCTGAGCCCCTGCGGGACCAGCTGGGGCAGGCCCAGGTTGCCTATCCTGAGGGGTATCTCGAACTCCTTGATGACCGAGTATGTCTCCGCGAGCTCCGGGTTCTCGAGGGCCGCCCTCTGGCTGCCCACGCCCAGCCCGATGCCGAACTTCTCGGCGACGGCCGCGAGGCTCCTGTTGATGTCCCTCGCCTTGCCGTACCCGCCCGTCATCGCGGAGATGATGATCGGCGCGCTCAGCCTGCGCCCGAAGAGAGTGATGGACACGTCGATGTCGTCGAGGTCGATCTCGGGAAGGGCGTCGTGGACGAGCCTGACGTCGTCCCAGTAGACGTACGATGTGCCCAGGTCCTCGTTGGCGCAGATCTCGACGTGGTCGGACTTCCTTCTCTCGATGAGCCTCTCCGGCGTCCCGCCCTCGTTCGGCATCAGCACACCTACCTCGGAAGGACGGTGGTCGACACGACCTCCCGTCCCTTCACGGCCTTCTCCAGCCTTCCTGGCACATTGCCGTTCAGTATCATACACTTTTCGCAGTGCTCGGAGATGGCCAGCATCCTCTCCAGCTTGCCGAATATGCTGCCCGTGACATCGTCGTTCACTGACTCCGAGCGCCTGATGGCCTCGAGCTTCAGGGAGTCTATCTCCGGGACCAGCTCCGCGTCCGGGTTCGTCTTCGGGTCGCTGTCGTACACCCCGTCGACGTCCGCGCAGAATATCACGAGCTCCGGCCTGAAGGCCTTCGCGAGCTCGGCCATCATGAGGTCGCCCGAGCAGATCGAGAACCCGATGCCTTCGTCGGGCACGACGTCGCCGAACGTGACCGGGACGAGGCCTATCCCCAGCTGGCTCTCGAACGGATACGGGGAGAAGGACTTGACCCTGCCATCCTTGAACACGCCCGCAGCGGCCGGGGGCACGGAGACAGCGTTGATGCCGTTGTCTATGAGCGCCTCGAGCACCTTGAGGTTGAGCTCCCTCACATCCTTCTGCACCGCCGCCACGTGCTCGAGCTGGGACTCGCTGCTGAACCCCTTGTGGAGCTCGTGCTTCTTCGCGACTATGTGCCCGAACGAGCCCGCGCCGTGCACGACCGCGAGAGAGTCCTTGGCCGGCCTCAGCTCCTTCGCGAGCCTTCGGCATTCGGCCTCCCTGAAGGTCCGGAGGCGGGACTTGTCCGTGATGACGCTCCCGCCGAGCTTGACTAGTATCATGCGATCAGCAAACCTCTGGTCTTCCTCGCGATACGCATATCCCATCATAAAACCGTCGAGCGCGGGCTAAGAGGTGCTCTGACATCATCTCTGCTACGGTCGAACCACGACCTTCGCCAGCAGGTCATCTGCTCATATAGATCTCGACAGAGGAGACGTTCGCGCTGCCGCCTTCCAGGCCGGGAAGGGACTCGGTGGCGATCTTGACATCCTTGTACGCGAGATCCCTGACGAAACGGTTCCTCACGATCTCCGCGACGTCCACGGCCCTGCTTATCGCACGGCCCCTGGCCTTGATGCAGACGTTGTCGCAACCCCCGTTCAGCTGGGACACGACCGCGAGGACATAGTTCATGGTGGCCTTCTTTCCGATGTAGATAGTGCTCTCCTCAGCCATGGGTTCCTCCGAATAACCCCGTTATTCAGAGCCCACTCCTCGCTATAAATAATTATTCTCCGGCCATTGACGAAGCAGCCCCTCAGACCACGTAGCGCGCCCGTCCCCGACCTACCAACCTTGAAATAATGCACCAGCCCTTGCGAGAAGAGACATGCGCGCGCTGGACAGGAAGATGGAGAGGCTGAGGGGGATCATCGGATCCATGGGCTCCGCAGCCGTGGCGTTCTCCGGGGGAACCGACTCGACCCTCGTCGCCAAGGTCGCGCGGCAGGAGCTGGGGAGCAAATCGCTCGCGGTCACCATCGCCTCTCCGCTGTTCCCTGCATCCGAGCTCGCGCAGGCGAAGGCCGTCGCGAGAGAGGATCGGGATAGAGCACATCGTCCTCAGGCTCGACCCTCTCACGGAGAAGAGCTTCGTCGCGAACCGACCCGACAGATGCTACCTGTGCAAGCTCGGAGACTTCAGGGAGATCATCGCGGTCGCGAAGGAGCGAGGGTTCGATAATGTCGTGGACGGCTCGAACGTGGACGACTCCGAGGACTTCCGTCCGGGCGCGAAGGCCAAGGAAGAGCTTGGCGTGAGGAGCCCGCTCGCCGAGGCCGGGATGACAAAGGCGGATGTCAGGGCGGCCTCGAAGCTGCTGGGCCTTCCCACATCGACCAAGGGCTCGAGCCCGTGCCTCGCCTCGAGGATACCGTACGGCGAGGAGATCACGAAGGACAAGCTCAGGATGGTCGAGGAGGCGGAGGACTTCCTCAAGGGCCTCGGGTTCCGGGATGTCCGCGTGCGCGTTCACGGGAACATCGCCAGGATAGAGGTGTCACCGGGCCAGCTTAAGAGGCTGTCGTCAGACCCCGTCAGGGCGAAGACGGCGAGGAAGCTCAAGGCGCTCGGGTTCGCATATGTCACTCTGGACATGGAAGGATACCGGATGGGTAGCCTGAACGAGGTGTTGCGCGCATGAACCGGAAGAAGATGGAGAAGATACTGTCTCAGCTTAGCAAGGGCGACCTCTCCGTGGCCGAGACCATGGAGATGCTCAGGATACTCCCGTACGAGGACATCGATTTCGCAAAGCTCGACCACCACCGGGAACTCCGGAAGGGGATCCCCGAGGTGGTCTACTCCCCCGGGAAGACGGACGCTCAGATCGTCGAGATCGCCTCCAGGACCTTGGCCCGCAAGGGCGAGGTCGTGTTCACGCGCATGAGCGAGAAGACCCACGGAAGGCTGGAGAAGAAGTTCGGGAAGAATGTGCGCTGGTACCCCGAGGCGCGGATCGCGGCCGTGGGCCTGGAGGAGAAGGACCGCGCGGGCAGGATCCTTGTCGTCACAGCGGGCACATCCGACATACCGGTGGCCGAGGAGGCCGCGGTCACGGCCGAGCTCTTGGGGTGCGAGGTCGAGAGGCTGTACGACGTCGGCGTCGCCGGGATGCACAGGCTCACATCGAACCTGAAGCAGTTCGACAGGGCAGATGTCATAATCGTCCTCGCCGGGATGGAGGGCGCCCTGCCGAGCGTGGTCGCGGGCCTCACGAGCAAGCCCGTCGTGGCGGTCCCGACCAGCGTCGGCTACGGCGCGAGCTTCAGCGGCCTCGCCGCGCTCCTGGGCATGCTCTCGAGCTGCTCGAGCGGCATAGGCGTGGTCAACATAGACAACGGCTTCGGAGCGGGCGCGCTCGCAGCGGTGATCGTCAAGAACAAGTACGGCCCCTAGGGTATCTTGGTCCCGCACTTCCTGCAGAAGGAGTCCTCGCCCCTGGGCTTCGTGCCGCAGGACGGGCACTTCCTCTCCTTCGGGACCTTCGTGCCGCACTTGGAGCAGAACACGTCGTCCAGGTCGAGCATCGAGCCGCACACGCGGCACTCGGGGGCACCCAGAGGGCCTCTCTCGGCCTCGGGCTCCTCGGTCTCCTGCTCCGGCATCTCCTCGATCCCTTCATCCCTGGCCTTGAGGGGTATGGTCTCCCTGGAGGCCTCCTCGCTCAGGCCCTTCCTGGCCCTGAGCGCGAGCGACAGGGCCTTGGAGTAGTTGCCAGCGTCGAACTCGTTCTGTGACTGCGCCACCAGGCTCTTCGGCACGGACACGTCCGTGCCCCTGTCCGAGGCCGCCGCGAGCTCCGACTTCGCGGTGCTCAGCTCGAACTTGGCGCTCAGGTAGTTGGGGCCGCTCTCCGAGGGCAGCTTCGTCCCCGAGTACGAGTCACCTGAAGGCGGGGGCGGGACCCTCGGCGTCGACACTATGTTCTCCGCGACATCCTCGAGCCTGCGTCTGGCGTCATCATCCCCGCGCAGCGTGCGCGTGGCGACCGGAAGACGCTGCGGGCTTCCTGACCTTCGTGAGCTCGTCCTTCGCCTTGTCGCAGAGATCCGCGGTCCTGTCGTAGTTCCCGTCGCTCATCGCGTCCTTCGCCGGCTTCAGGATGCTCTGGGCAGAGCTGACGTCCACGCCCTGGCGCTGGAGGGCGTTCATGACGGAGCGAACCGTGAGGATCTGGTTGTACGCCTCGTCCCTGCGCATGCTGGCCACTCTGACCTCCTTGCTCTTGCCCTTCATCACCCTGAACTCAAAATACAGGACGATGAACATCAGCACCGCCAGGATGCTGATAAGCATGTACTTCTCGTTCTCTGTGAGAGCCAAGGAAGGCCAGCTCCAGCTCGATTAGCTATCTGTGTTCTTATAAACCCTTCCTCCAGAAAACCGACGCTGCAGAACGAAGGTGAGAAAATGAGTGGCTGACGGCTTTCCACAACCCTAGCGGGTTCAAACGATACGGTTCACCCTGTACCCGAAGGTACCTGGCTAGCGTATCTAGCCGCTAGGACCGAGACGCCTCAAGGGCGTTAGGCTTCCCGAGGGCTCGCGCACCTCAGTACCGCAGATAACGTAGGCGGGCTTAACTTCTGGGTTCGGAAAGGGACCAGGTGTAACCCCGCCACTATGGCCGTCAAACCGCTCGAGTCCAGTCTAATAACGATGTCCTATATAAGCGTTGTCCACCAGGTCACGAAGACTATGCCAGTAGTAGTAGGGCATTGTTTGATTACGCCCATCCGCCTTCCCGAAAACGCTTGGCATGAGGAAGATCCTAGGCATCACATTCGACCTCTGGGACACATTGATCAAGGAGCTCCCGGGGAACTCCGAGAAGGTCGCGCGCATCCGGATCGACAGGATGTCCGACGTGCTGGACAGGGGAGGGCACGCGCACTCGCGCGAGGAGCTCGAGGAGGCGTACGACAAGCTCGGCATGTTCCTCGACTTCACATGGGCGAAGATGAGGGACATGCCCGTCAGGGACCATGTGCTCTTCATGCTGAACTGCGTCGAGTGCAGGCTCGCGAGCAGGCTCGCGCCCGAGGACTTCGCGGCCATCGAGAAGATCTACGCCGACAGCATCCTGGAATCCCCGCCCGCGCTGCTCCCGAAGGTGAGGGAGACGCTCGCGGCCGTCAGGGAGAAGGGGTACAGGGTCGGCCTCATATCCAACACCGGCAAGACGCCCGGGTCCACCCTTAGGGTCGTCATGGAGGACCTGGGCGTGCTGCAGTACTTCGGCGTGACCACTTTCTCGAACGAGATACTCGTGAGGAAGCCGGCCGAGGGTGCGTTCAAGGTCACGCTCGAGTCGATGAAGCTCCTCCCCCGGGCGGCGGTCCACATAGGGGACGACCCCGAGAAGGACGTGGAGGCCGCGAGGAACGCTGGCATGCACGCCATCCAGACCCTGACCACGGGCGCGAGGAGGGCGGATTCTGCGGACGGATACGTCACCGACCTCGACCAGGTGCTCGAGGCGATCGAGAGGCTCTAGAGGCCAGCAAAGCTTATCGACGTTCAAGCTCTTCGACCCACTGAAATGGCTCCCGACGCGTTCGGAAAGGCGTTCCTCGCATACTTCGAGGGCAAGAAGCCGGACATGGTCATCGAGCGCGAGGACGGGTACCTCGACTCCGACGACATGGGGTCGTACTTCTGCGAGTACAAGGACTTCCCCGAGTGCGAGAAGAGGGCGCTCGAGCACGCGAAGGGTAGGGTCCTGGACATAGGGATGGGGGCGGGCAGGATAGCGGTCCACCTGCAGGACAAGGGGCACGAGGTGGTCGGTATAGACCTGTCCCGGATCGCGCTCGACGTCGCAGCGAAGAGAGGGGTCCGCGAAGGCCTGATGATGTCGGCTTGCGACCTCGAGTTCGAGGACGGAAGATTCGACACGGCGATAGCCTTCGGGAACAACTTCGGCCTCTGCGGCACCCCCACAGGGGTCATCGGCATGCTCGTCCGGCTCCGGAAGATCCTCTCCGACGACGGAGTCATGCTCGCAGAGTCCATCAACCCAGTCGCGACGAACAACCCGGACCACCTCAGATACCAGAAGGAGAAACGTGGACAGGGGGAGGATGCCCGGGCAGATCACCATCCGGTTCAAGTTCGACAGCCTCGTGAGCGGGTGGTTCGACCTGCTGATAGTGACCCCGGGGCAGATGGAGGAGCTGTGCGCGAAGGCCGGCTGGAAGGTCGAGGCGACCTACCCCTCAGGCCCGGACCTGTCGAAGGCCAACATATACACCGCTGTTCTGAAGAAGGCCTGAGGCTAGAGCAGCGCGAGCGCGAGCGCCAGCAGCGTCCCGAGGGATATGGACGCGAAGTTGTTCCCCAGCTTGCCGATCATGCCCTTCCGCTCCAGCGTGGCACCGATGACGCTGTCTATCTGGCACCCGAAGAACCCGCAGAGCATCGGCACCAGCAGGGTCATGGGGCCCGCCAGCAGCTCCGAGTCGAACCCCGCGAAGACCACGTAGGCCATCGCGGAGGTGTACGCCGAGGCGACGAACGCGACGAGCTGGCCCGTGAGGGATATCCCGCCGTCCGTCCCGCGCTTGACCCTCTTGAAGGTCGTGATCATGTACACCCTGGGATCCACGATCCCGATCTCGCTCGCGACGGTGTCGGAGGCTGCGACCGCGATCGCGGAGATGAAAAGGAAGCTCGCGATGTCCTTGGGGAACATGTTGGAGCCGATGGCGCCCTCGTTGGCCAGGACCTCGGACACGAAGCTCGCGAGGGCTATCAGTGTCGGCACGGCCCCGTTCGCGAACACGTTCCTCCAGGTGCGCTCGCCCTTGTGCCCCTCCTGGAGTCCCTCGGCCTTCTTCCACTCGAACCTGTACTTCGTGGCGCCGAAGCTGGTGACGAGGAAGATCAGCAGCAGGAGGAGCCAAAGGACGTTCCCGCACAGCCCGATGACCATTCCGACGACGAATGCGGACAGCGACCCCGAGAGGTCGAATATCCTCCTCTTGTAGGAGGCCACGGCCATCGCGGTGCAGAACGCAGCGACGCCTAGGAATGTGATCAGGTCTGGGAACGGGAGCTCCATCGCACCACCTATCTCCGAAGACCTAGAAGACCCTGCGGCAGTGAGGGAGCCTTCGAGTACAGCTTCTTGACCATCTCGTTCACGCCGCGGACCTTGTCGAGGTCCCCGTCCCACTCGATCAGGTGGTCGCTGAACCTCTCCTCGATCTCGTCCACGACCATCTTCATCCTCGAAGACACCTTCTTGGACGCCTTCCCGTGGAGTATCACGGCCAGGTACACGTGCGAGCCCTTCTCGACGAGCACGCTCTTCTCGCCGAAGTCCAGCTTCCGGAGCGTGAACGAGGTCTCGTCCTTGAACGAGTCCTTGATGAAGTCCTGGATCGCCACGAACATGCCGCTGAGCACCTGGTCGTCCATGCCCGGCTTGAGCCTCCTGGTGGTGTGCGCGAGCATCCGGCCGTCGTGGTATATCACGAAGGTCTCGTCCACCGATATCTTCCTCTCGCGCATGAAGTACACTCCCGGTGCCGAGGGCCGCCAGGACGGCCCCGGCCAACAGGTAGGGGAGCAGGACGTCCAGCAGATGCAGCTTGACCGTGAGCGTGTATGGGTGGGTGGTGGCGGAGTTGCCCGCGAGGTCCTCGACGATTATGTAGTACTCGAGCGCGCCCGACCTCATGGGCACCTCGACGAGGGCGTAGAAATCGCCAGAACCAGAGGAAGTCATGAGGATCGGGGACACGCTATCGTCCCCCGGGTACCTCACATACAGGACCACGCCGTCGGGGTCGAGGTTCTGCTCGTCCACATGGACGGTGATGTTCACCTTGTCCCCTCCGAACACGGAGGAGCCGGAGTAGGTGACCGTGACCTCCGGCGGGAGGTCGTCGACCGTTATCGATATCGCCCGCCTGACGGCGATGTTGCCGTCCTTGTCCTCGGCGCGCACCTCGATGGAGTAGGTGCGGTTCTCCCAACCGTCGGTGCCTATCTCGTACAGGGTCTCGAACTCGAGGAACGCCCCGCCGTCGATCGAGTACACGACCGACACGAGCGGCAGGGAATCGTCGCCGACGATGAACCTGACGGGCGTCCCAGACCGTATCACGGAGTTGTTGGCAGGGGTAACGAGCTGGATCGACGGTTCGACCATGCTGAGGCTGCTGCGGAGCACCAGCACGTTCCCATCGTCGTCGGTGAGAGTGAGGTTGACCTGGTAGTTTTTCACCGGGTCGTAATCGTGGATCAGAGGCTCCAAAGGCGCGCCTAGGATCAGCTCGCGGGCGCCGTCCCCGAACTCCCAGAGGGTGTTCGAGATGTCGGGGAAGCTCAACGCGAGCGCCGAGGCGTTGAATGTGATCGCCGAGGTCCGCTCAGGGTCGTCCCTGGAGACCAGGACATCGTCCTCGAAAGTACCGGAAAGAGGCACATCGACGATCTCGAGATCGAGCTCCTCGATCCGGGACGATCCGTCTGCATCCGTCACGCGCACCTTGGCGGTGTAGTTTCCGGCCCAGAGGTACGCATAGGTCGTCACGTTCGTGTCCGTGGTCCGGTCCGCTGCGAACTGCGGCCCGAGCGATATGAAGTCCCACTCGTACGACACGACCTCGTCGTAGCTGGACACCGTGGCCGCGAGGTCCAGCTCCTCGAACTCATGGAACACGGACTGCCCGGAGGATCACCGAGAGCACGATCTCCGGAGAGACCTCCAGCACGTCGAACGCCATCGAGAAGGAGTCGCTGTCGCCGTCCGCCTCCGAGACCTCGAGGGACATCCCGTAGCTGCCGTCGCCGACGACGAACTCGACGGCTGCCATCTCCGACGCGCTGAGGGAGTATTCCTCCGTCGCTCCGCCGGGATATGTGAACGTCCAGTGCCAGTCGACGATGCCGTCGTATGTGTAAGTCCCGTCCTCGAACTGTGAACGGAAGACCTTCTTCAGGAGATGACGGTGACAACGAGAACCCCGCCGAGGGGCCGATGTCGAACACCTCGATGTTGAACAGGCTGATGTTCGAGTCGCCGTCGACGTCGGTGACTCTCACGGCGACCGTGTAGACCTCTGATACACCCGAGGCGCCGAACATGTGAGTGGTGCTGTTCACGGTGCCGGTGCTGTCATCCGCCACGAACGGCTCGCCGGAGTACGAGAAGTTCCATTCGACGGAGGATATCGCGTCCACAGGCCCGTCGTGCCACGCGTCCACCACGACCGATATCGACACCGTCTCCCCCTCGTCCACGGAATCATCGGCGACGATCGAGAGCTCGGGGTCGAGCGCGAGCACGGCGAAAGTCTTGGACTCGGCCGCGACGGAGCCGTCCGAGTCGGTGGCGGTGAGCACGACCGTGTGCAGCCCGTCGTCGAACTCGTCAACGGTTATCGTGCTCTCGAGCCCGGTCGACACGACGATCCCGTCGACCGTCCATGTGAGGTCCACCACGGGGTCGTAGGAGTAAGTGGAGTTAACGAAAGTGACTGGTTCTCCCTCGTGCGGGTTGAGGGGAGACCACGAGAAATCCGGATGAGGATAGCTGTCGATGACCTCGACGGTGGTGGTGTCCGATGAGTTGAGGCCGGCAGGGTCCCTGACCTCCATCGTCACGCCGAACGTGTCTATCTCCATGTAGGTGTGCGTCGGGCTCGGCTCCCTGGCCCAATCCGTCACGGGCGTCCCGTCGCCGAAGTCCCACCTGTACTCCATGTACGGTATCTCTGAGTATCCGGTGATGGAGGAACCGTCGAACACGAGCGGGTCGCCCTGGTGCGCCTGATAAGGTCCGCCCGCATCCGCGACCGGCGGGAAGTTGTACTGTTCCCAGATGGAGACCGAGTGCGAGCCCGAGTCGCAGATCAATAGGTCGCCTCTGTGGTCCTGTGTGCCGTCGCCGATGACCGCACAGGTCGGATACGCCCCGGACACGAAGGTCATCGAGGGGACATCCGGGATCACGCCCATGGTCTGCTTGTAGAGGAAAGTGAGGTCTGCCGATGAGAACATCGCCACTACGTCCGCCCTGCCGTCGTCCGTGGCGTCCATGACGGACACGAAGGAGGGCTGCTCGGGGAGGATCAGGCCATCGTACGAACCGACGGCAGATGTGAAATCCTCCTGCCTGAAGAACCTCAGCTCCGAACCACCGTACGCGCGCGCGGCTATGTCCGCGAGCCCGTCTCCCGTGAGGTCACCGCTCCAGAGCTCCGCGAAGTCCTCCGACCAGGTGTGGAAGAGTATCATGTCGGGTGAGTAGGGGAACGGGTATCCGTATTCCGTCTCCTGCTGAAGAAGGATCCCGATCTTGCAGTCAGGCATCGGGTATGCGATGTCCTGCAGACCGTCCGAATCGAAATCGCCGAGGGCGATGGTGAGGCCCGGAATCGACGAGAAACCGACCATGAAGTCGGGCGTCGAGTTGAAGGGGGTCTCCCCGCCTGTGTTGAAGAATATCTCGATATGGTTCTCGTCGGCTGCAACCGCGATGTCCGGGAGAGAATCGTTGTTGAGGTCCCCGACGTCGAGGTCGTCCAGTGTCCCGTTGAGAATCAGCTCGATGGATTCGAACGTGCCAGGGTCGTCGGCGTTCCAGGAGCTGACGCTCACCTTCTGTCCTCCGAGGGCCGCGGTGACGACTTCATCGGTGCCGTCACCATCAACGTCGGTCACCGACGAGTTCCGTCGGCTGGTATCCAGGGTTCCAACTCTGCGTGGTCCCCGAGAAGCTCAGGAGGTAGCCGAACGATGAAACGGAAGGGTATAGCAGGACGAGATCTTCGTTGTCGTCGCCGTCGATGTCGCCCGCGTCGATCTTCGTAGCCTGCCAGTACGCGTTGGTCCATGCGGTCGCATTGCCGTTCGAGAACCCAGCATCCGAACCCGAATACACGGCAAGGCTCGACCCGGACCAATCCTCCCGCGCAGAGGCGACAACCAGATCTGCGAGAGCGTCCGCGTCAATATGCCCAATCAGCGCGTTCAATGGATTGGACCCTGTAGGGAACGTGAAATCTGGCTCGATGGCCACGGCCTTCGATTGGCGGCGAGCTGCATGAATCCCGATGCGATACTTGGCCGCTGCGAGAGAGGAAGACGAGGTCGTCAGCTCCGTCGTCGTTCAGATCACCGGCGGAAACGGTGCTGAAGTCGAGGCTGAGTGTGCGGTTTTCGCAGTTCGCTCGACGGGAGGCCCGATCGATTGGAAGAAGAACCGCACCGCAGACGGAGAGGTCGTGAGAACCGCCAGATCAGCAAGGGCGTCGGTGTTCAGATTGGCAGCGACAACGCTGACCGGATTGCCCGAACACCGAGAGGGTCTTCTCGTCCGCCGAGACCCGCTACCTGGGTTCTGGAGGAAGAGGTACAGGTTGTTGTCGTACTGGTTGGCGAGAACAATATCCATGAGCGCGTCATCGTTGAAATCTCCCGAAACGATGGCGTTGCTCCCCTTCCCCCGTCTACCATCACTGCGTCTGAGGAAGTCTGGACCTTCAAGTATCCAGTAGCGAACCGTTCTCAGTCATCGGAGTCTCGACCGGTGCACGCGAAGACTAGGTCTGGATGAGCATCTCCGGCGAAGTCCCCTACGACGAAATCGACGGGGTTGTTGATACAGACTCCGTGGGAAGTTCTTAGCATACGATGTGTTCGAGACGAATTCAATAATTTCTAGGTACTCGGTGTCCATCGCACCATTCCTTTCCTCCAGCACAACGATACTCAGGTTCTCATCGAGGTACCTATCGATTACACGCGAGAGCAATTGGATTCCTGTCCAGACGATATGTTGTATGATGGATAGCTCGCGAAGGTGCCGTCCGGCAGACCGTAGAACAGAGAGATGTATTTCGAGTCCTGGCCCGACACGCCGACGACGAGATCGTCGATGCCGTCCCTGTTGATGTCGGCCAGGATTGCGTCCGTCGAGCCGCCTGGCAACATCAAGGCCCTCGAGATCAGCGGGTACTCGGTCACGTTCACCGAAGTATCGAACGGATCAGGGAATGCGACCGCCTCGACGGAGGGTGCCTCGTGGGCGGCCTCGGGCAGCCCGGGCGCGTCTGCGGCAGGGGAAACGCCTCGAGCGCCTCCGATGGGCAACAGCAGGGACGCAATCGTCAGGACTACGACTATCGTCGCCAGTGTACGACGCAAGTGGTACCCATCCCGCATGAGTGACAGAGGCTTTGCTTCGATAAGATGCTTTCGGGAAAATGCACCGCCAGACCCCCATTCGTCCTGTCCAAGTGTTAAATAGAGCGCGGAGCTTAACACGACCTGATGAGCGCATCCCTCAGGATTGGCAGGATCTTCGGGATCCCCATATTCATACACATCACGTTCCTCGTCATACTGCCCCTGTTCGTCTGGGTGTTCTCCGAGGGCACTGGAAGCATGCTCGGCGTCACCATGGGCTTCGGGGACCTCGATGTCTCTCCGACGGTCAGGTACGTGTTCGGGGCGACGGCCGCCACCCTCTTCTTCGCGACGATACTCACGCACGAGCTCGCGCACTCGTACCTGGCGATGAAGTACGGCGTGCGGATCAGGAGCATCACGCTCATGCTGTTCGGCGGTGTCGCGTCGATGGAGGAGATGCCGAAGGCCCCCGGCCAGGAGCTCAAGATGGCCTTCGCGGGCCCACTCTCGAGCCTCGCCATAGGCGCGGGATCCTACGCCGTGATGCTCGTGCTCGACGCATCCGGCTCCGCGACGATCGTACAGGGGCTCGCGATACTGTTCGGCCTCATCGCACTCTACAACGTCCTTCTCGCAGGGTTCAACCTCATCCCCGCCTTCCCGATGGACGGCGGAAGGGTCCTCAGGTCGTACCTCGCATCGAGGATGTCGCACCTGGAAGCCACGCGCAAGGCCGCGAAGGTGGGCAGGTACATGGCCATAGGCATGGGCTTCTTCGGGCTAATCGTCCTGTGCAACATCTGGTTCATACTGATAGCGTTCTTCGTCTACATCGGCGCGACTGAGGAGGAGCAGGCGACGGTGATATCCGACAGCCTCGAGGGACTGAAGGTCGGGCAGATAATGACCGGTCCCGTGCAGGTCGTGCACCCGGAGATGTCCGTGCACCAGCTGCTCGACCTCATGCACTCCACGAGGCACATGGGCTTCCCTGTAGTCATGGGAGGTCTGGTCGGAATCGTGACGATCACGGACACGCGGAAGGTCCCCAGGGACAGGCTCTATTTCGCCAAGGTCGGGGACATCATGACGAAGACAGGTCGTGACCGTCTCGCCCGATATGAACGCCACGGACGCGTTCAAGCTAATGAGCGAGAGGAAGATAGGCAGGTTGGCCGTGCTCCAGGACGGAAGACTGGTGGGCATCCTGACCACGAAGGACCTGACGCGCGCGGTCGACCTGGCCGACGCTCGGATGAGGGGGCAGGGGCCGATGTTCTACCCGCCCCCGCAGGTCCCTCCGCCACCGCCGCCTAGCCCACCAACTGCTTCCTCTTGAACAGCACGAGGCTGATCAGCACGGCGACTACCGCATACCCGAGCATCACTATCGCCGCCGTGGACGGGTCGGGATAGAAGTTGCTGATCGTGAACCCTCCGGGGAATTCCTGCGTCCAATCTGTCGGGTAGGGGTCCATCAGGATGTATATGAGCGCGCCCGATGCGAATGTGACCGACGCCTCCACCTTCGACCCCGTGAACAACGAGATGCCGTCCACGATGGGCAGGATCATGATGAACAGGAAGAACGTCAGGACCGTCGCCCCGGTCGTCCCCTTCAGACAGCGTGCTTATGAGGTATGCCACTGCCATCACGGCGAGCAGGTACTCCAGCGCGAAGGCGTACGACAGGATGTAGTCGTCGTCAATGCCCCTGGCGGTGTACGCAGAGAGACCGGCGAGCACGCCGTAGAACAACGTCATCACGAGTATGCCCGCGGTCATGCTCGCGGCGAACTTGCCGAAGAACAGGACCTCGCGTCTGACCGGGTTGGGGAAGATCAGGTACCCGGTCCTGTTCTGGAACTCGCTCACGAGCGCGTCTGCGCCGAAGAACGTGGCGCACACGACGACCAGTATGCCCGCGAAGTTGAGGAACAACGTCTCGAAGCTCTCCGCCGCTGTGTACCAATCATAACTGGCGGTCATCACGTGCCCGGTGACGTCCTGCATGAAGAACACAACGTACACGCTCTGCCCTTCGAACGTGAGCTTGGACACGAACCAGTTGGCGCCGCTCCCGGCGGGGTACTGGTCCCCGTCCATGTATACGACGAGCGTGTCCACGTCGATCTGGCTTCGGTTTATTATGCCCGCAGCGGTCGGGTTGAACGGTCCACCCGATCCCCCGGGGAATGTCTCCGCCGGCAGCATGTACAAGGCCGCACCAGAGTCGGTGCCGCTGTAGGGCTGGCCCAGCGCGGGCGGAAGGGCGTACAACAGCCCCAGGACGACCACCGCGATGGCCAGCGATGCGAGCAACCTCTTCGACCTCAGGTACTTCAGGAGCTCGTACTTCCAGACAATGGGGATCTGCTTCAGGTCCGAGGGGACGCTGTGGGTCGCTTTGATCTCTTCAGTCATCTGCATCACCTCGACTCCTTGACAAGGTCCATGTACATCATCTCGAGCGGGATGCCCACGGGGCTGAACCCTGTCACGCGCGCGCCCGCGGACTGTATGGATATGAGCAGCTCGGCCCTCTCCTCGGGCGAGCCTTCGTAGGTGACGACGAGCGTCCGGCCGTTCACCCGGTCGACGCCCTTCACGCGGGCGAGGGACCGTATCCTGTCGAGCATCGAGTCCGGGGTGTCGGATGCGGTCATCACCTCGATCTTGTCGATCTTGGTCAGTCCCTTCAGGTTCTCGATGGAATCGTATACCAGGAGCTTCCCGTGGTCGATCAGCGCGGCCTTGTCGCATGTCTCCTGGACCTCTCCCAGGAGGTGGGAGCTCATGAAGATCGTGTACTTCTGCCTCTTCAGCTCCCGGATGATCTCCCTGACCTCGACCATGCCTCTGGGGTCGAGGCCGCTCGTGGGCTCGTCGAGTATGAGTATGTCGGGCTCGTGCAGGAGCGCCTGCGCGATCGCCAGCCGCTGCTTCATGCCCTTCGAGAACTTGCCCACCCTCGTGGTCCTCCACTGGTCGAGCTTGACCTGCTGGAGGACCTCGTTGCTCCTCTTGACGATGTCCGAGTGCGACATTCCCCGGACGCTGCCGATGTATGCGAGCGTCTCGTTCGGGGTCAGGTAGGGATAGAACTCGGGCGTCTCGACCACCGCGCCCACGTGGCTCAGGGCCGTCTTCGGGTGCTCGATCACGTTCACCCCGTTCAGCATGGCCTTGCCGCTAGTGGCGGAGATCAGGTTCGTGAGTATCTTGATCGTCGTGGTCTTGCCCGCGCCGTTCGGTCCGAGGAAGCCCACGGTCGTGCTCTTCGGGACGGTCAGGTCGAGCTTGTCAACCGCCTTGATGGGCCCGAAGTCCTTGGTGAGGTGCTGTAGCTCTATCATGGTATCTACCTCTGTATATGTGCGGGCGAGGGATTCGCCCTGCGGTACTTAAGCGGAACCGCGGAATCCCTGAAGTACTTGCGCCCGAAAAATCATTTCCCCAAAGCAATGAATAGGTCCTTCGCGAGCCCCTCGGCCCGCTCCTTCGAACCGACCGGGTGCATGAGGAGCCTGCCCCGGGGGTAGAGCGTGATCTCGACGTCCTTTCTGACGACCAGGAGCACACCCGCGTTGGATACGATCTCGTACCCCTTGGTCCTCAGCACACGCTCGCACTCGTCCAGGTCGAGCGAGACCCTTCCCTTGGGCACGGCCTCGTACGCGTCGAACTTGCAGGGCTTGACCGCGAGGAACTCCAGCCCCTCACCTCTTGCCGACTATCCTGTCGAGCAGTTCGTCGACCTGCGCCTTGAGGCTCGCGACGGTAGTCTCGTTGGTCACGACGTAATCCGCGAGCGCGATCGCGTTCCCCAGACCCCACTCGAGCTCTCTCTTGTCCCTCTGCTCGAAGTCGGCGAGGGTGGCTGGGGAGTCCGGCCTCGACCTCGCCTTGAGGCGCTCGAACCTCACCTTGGGGGAGGCGTGTATCGCGACGATCCTCAGGTCCTCCCCGAAGGCGTGCTTGAAGACCTTGATCTCGTCCGGGCCGCGCGTGCCGTCGATGGCCACGAGGTCACCGCCAACGAACGGTATGGTCCTCTTCGCCCAGATGTCCATGCCGAACCGCTTCCGCTCGTCGTTGGCCAGCCCGCCCAGGTTGGAGTCCGACTGGTCGAGCCCGAACTCCTTGGCCTTCTCGCGCACGATGTCACCCATGCGGACGATCTTGGCGCCTCTGGCCACGCAGCACTTGAGGAACTCCTCTTTCCCGGAACCCGGCATCCCGGTCGTCACTAGTATCTTCAACTCTCACACCGACACTATGATGGGTGCCGCCGAGAAAAAACCTTCGATGGATGGTCACCAGTCGGTCCTGAGCCCCCGGCCGAGGGCGGATTCGACGCATGGACCGAGGGAACCGAGGTCGAACGTGGCCTTCGCCCAGTACCTTGGGCAGAGGCCGAGCCCGAGGCACACCTCGTTCATGCGCCTGTCGGATATCGCGCTCCCCCAGGCGGAACCGAGGAGGTCCTTCGACGCGGGCGCGACCTCCTTCGGAGACGCGAGCAGGCCTTCGAAACCCTCCCGTGGTCCGCTCGACATCAGCGAGCACGGCTCGACGCCCGCACGGGCGCACTTCGTCATGAGCTGGGTCGCCTCCCTCGCGGAGAGGCCCAGCGAATGTGCCTTCTCGAGCGCGACGATGTCGTAGTGCAGGTACCCGGGCTCCTTCGACGCGAGCGCCATCACCTTCGGGTCCTCTTCGACCTTGACGAAGGACCTGCACGGGTACGGGCACCCGAAGCACGCGACATCACGGTGCACTAGCGACCTGAAATCCTCCCGGGCGGCGGCCTTGGAGAACGACGCCAGCCCCTCGCCCCTGCCCAGCCTGGAGATGTGCTCGTCCCGCAGGCTCGCGCACGAGTCGAAATGAACGTCAGCATCGGACACCTCGAACTCCCCCATGCCCCTGAAGGCCACGGCGACGAGGTTCTTCCTGC
This sequence comes from Thermoplasmatota archaeon, assembly GCA_963818745.1. Lineage (GTDB taxonomy): Archaea > Thermoplasmatota > Thermoplasmata > UBA10834 > UBA10834 > CAWBDD01. Next base: position 87,664 of record CAWFTI010000001.1, read on the forward strand.
CGAACTCTGCCCCGAGCCCGGCCTTGTCCTCGCCGCCCCAGTAGTTCGTCACGAACTGGGCGATCGGGCTCCGCGCGTCCCCCCAAGGCCCGACCGAGAGCACCTGTATCTTCCTGTCCCCCTGCTGGTCCCTGACCTTGTCCGTCCTGCCCCACGAGTCCATGCCCTTCAGGGCGGGGGCCGGGACGAACTCGATAATGCCGTCCCTTATCCAAACGTATCCGGGCTCGGGCGCGGCGCCCTTGATGACGATGAAATCGAAACCTGTCAGCTTGAGCTCCACGCCCGCGTGCCCGAGCAGGGGCGCGCGCCCGTTCGGTCCCCAGACGACGCCCGCGCACGCCGCGGGCACGAGGCTGCCTGTGAGGATGCCCGTACCCAGGACGAGCGAATCCGAACCGTGTTCGGACGCGAGCCGCTCGGCGACCTCCAGGGACGACTGCCTACCAAGGAGAAGCCCTTCCTCAAGCTCCTGCTCGGAGACCTCGCCCGACGAGAGGTCGATCACGCCCGCCCTGCCGTTCGCGAGGAACATGCTAGTCCACCGCCTTGATGCACTTCGTGGGGCAGATCCTGACGCACTTCGGCTCCCCGCCGCACAGGTCGCACTGCTCCCTCAGAAGTATGGGCTTCGCCCCCGGCCCTCCGGAGCCCGAAGGCTGCTGCCCGGATGTGACGCCCTCGGGCCTGGCCATGACCATGCCCTCGGAGCGCGTCTTGAGCACGAGCCCGAAGTAGTCCGCCTTGTCCTCGATGTGAAGAATGATGCTCGAGGTCATGGGCGTGAGCACTGAATCCCTGTTCAAGCTGCACACGGTCTCGCACAGGCCGCACGCGATGCACTTCAGCGGCTCGAAATCCAGCCTCAGGGTCTCACCCCTCCGGATCGATCAGACGATGTTGTCCGAGACGTCGGTCGTGATCCTGTCGCAGTACACGCACCTCAGGCTGATGGGCTTCTTCGACTCGACCTCGAACTCCGCCTCGACGGGCTCGTTCTTGTTCGTGATGCAGCCCGGGTTGGAGCACTTCATGATGCCCTTGACCTTGCTCGGGACCTCGACCACGAACTTCTCGGCGACGTTGTAGTCCCTGATGATGTTGATCGTGGCGTCCGGGGAGATGAGGGCGACCTTGTCCAGCTCCTTCGGGTCCAGCTCCCGGTCCTCTATCTTGACGATGTCCTTCCACCCGGCCTTCTTGCTCGGGACGTGTATGAGCACGCTCACGGTCGAGCTGACATCCTCCTTCACGCCTATGATCCTCAGCACCTTCAGGGCCATGCCCACGTCTATGTGGTCTATGACCGTGCCGTTCCTGATCGGAGTGACCTTGAACTCCTTCATTTCGAACCCCCCAGCACGAGCGACAGGAGCGCCATCCTGACAGGCACACCGTTGAACGCCTGCTCGAAGTACTTCGCGTGCTCCGTCTGGTCCACCTCGGGGTCGATCTCCGTGACCCTCGGGAGCGGGTGCATGATTATCAGGTCCTTCTTGGCGTTCCTGAGCATGTTCATGTCGACCTTGTACAGCCCCGCGACCTTCTGGTACTCCGCGGGGTCCGGGAACCGCTCCTTCTGTATCCTCGTGACGTAGAGCACATCGGCGTCCTTGATGACGTCCTCGAGCGAGCTGCTTATCTTGGGCTTGGTGCCCATGCCCTCGATCCGCTTCAGGTGCTCCTTGGGCATCTGCAGGGTCGGGGGCGCGACGAAGGTCAGCTCCGCCCCGAACATCGAGAGGGCCTCCGACAGCGAGTGCACGGTCCTGCCGTACTTGAGGTCCCCGAGGATCGCGACGTGGTTCCCCTCGATCTTCGACTTGAGCTTCTTGATCGTGAACAGGTCCAGCATGGTCTGAGTCGGGTGCTGGCCGGCACCGTCACCCGCGTTCAGCACGGGCTTGTTCGCGAAGTGCGCCGCGAGCCTCGCCGCGCCCTCCTGAGGATGCCTCAGCACTATCACGTCGGAGTAAGAGTCGACCATCCGGATCGTGTCGGCGAGCGTCTCGCCCTTCGCGACGGATGACCCCTTGGGCTCGTCGAACCCCAGCGTCCGACCGCCGAGCCGGGCCATGGCCGCCTCGAAGGACAGCCTGGTCCTCGTGGACGGCTCGTAGAACAGCGACCCGAGTACCTTACCATCGAGAAGGCTGCTCTTCTCCTCCCCCTTGGCGATTGGCACCATCTTCTCTGCGACCTTGAGCACATGCTCTATCTGCTCCCTCGAAAAATCACGGATGGAGACTACATCCATCCCCCTGAAACTACCTGACATCAGGCACCTAATCGAGTGATGCCTTATAAGACTTTCACGGGGGACGCTGGCAGGCGCGTCGAACCTCGGCGAATCGTCCCCGTGATAACCTCGGAAACGGCTCACGAACGGATGCCAAAGGGTGCCGGGGAGCGCTCACACGAGGTCGAAATCGTCTATCGCGCTGTTCATGTTGGAGAACCAGTCATCTGCGCACCTGTGAAGCCTGTCCTTCAGCTGGGTAGGGGGCACGGCCGAGTACACGTGGAAGTATCCTCCCCGCTTTATCGTCTGCGTCTCCCTGAAGGCGAGCCCGGCAGAGACCAGCTTCTGCAGCGCGCGGTAGACGGTGCTCCTGTCCCTCTTGTATGAGGGGGCGAGGTCGTCCGCCCTCAGAGGGCCCTGTTTGACGAGCTTCTTGTAGATCGTCAGTTCGAAATCGGACAGGCCGTAGACGCACTTCACGATGTCCCTGCAGGTCGCCTGTCCGGAGAGTATCTTCTGAGGCTCCACCATGTCGCACGGTAGTGCCATTATTATACTTAACCGTTGTGACGGACACCACGTCCAGACACAATCCCGAGCATCGGGGGAATCTTTATTAAGTAACAACGTAATCGCATATGCACGGTTATGACATAACCGCAGGAGAGATGCTCTTGGACAAGGACGCGACCCTTGATGCGAAGGGGCTCATGTGCCCCATGCCGATAGTGCAGCTCGCAAAGAAGGTGAGGGAGATGAAGTCGGGGCAGGTCTTGGAGCTGCTGGCCGACGATGTGGGGGCCAAGGAGGACGTGCCCGCCTGGTGCAGCCGGACCGGGAACGCGCTCGTCGCCATGGAAGAAGAGGGAAAGCTGATCAGATTCTACATCAGGCTCAAGTGAGGGACACAACGCGGTTGGGAAAAGAGGAGATCGATATGGCTGAAAAGTTCTGTATGGTAGTGAGCGAGGGAAGTCTGGACAAGGCGCTGATGCCGCTGATCATGGGCAACACGGGGGCCGCCATGGGAATGGAGGTACACGTGTTCTACACGTTCTTCGGGCTCAAGCTCCTGAAGAAGGGCGTCAAGCCGAAGCTGCCGGGGATAATGAGCCTCTTCACCGGGATGATGGTGAAGAAGATGAAGAAGCTCAACATCCAGGATTATCACACCATGATGAAGGAGGCAAGGGAGCTGGGTGTGAAGTTCTACGCGTGCAGCACGTCCATGGCGATGATGGGCGTGAAGGAGACGGACCTGGTCGAGGGCACCAAGATTCTCGGGGCATCCGCGTTCCTGAACCTGGCCGCGGACGCGAAGATGACGCTGTTCATCGGATGAGCGGGATACCATGAAGACCGCATTCCTGATCTTGAAATCGCCCCTGGAGCAAGACCCGACTCACGTCATGAAGAGGTTCGCATCGCCTGAGGAAGCGAGCGTGATCCTCGTCGAGGACGGGGTCTTCCAGGCGCTGAGCCCGGACGCCGCAGTCCGTCTCGGAAAGGCCGCGCACGAGATACTGGTCTCGAGGCAGGATGTCGAGGCGAGGGGGTTCGACCCTTCCAAGCTGAAGGCGGGGAAGGCCGTCGGATACGACGAGATAGTGGATCTCATAATGGAGCGCACGGAGCGCACCGTGACGGTGTGAGGGGATCATATGACGAAGACTCTGACAATCCTGTGGAGGTCGGGCTCGATGATGGCCATGGACGTGAACGTGGCCGTGAACCTGGCCAAGGCCGCGAAGGCGAAGGGCTACGCGGTGAAGATGTTCGGGTACGGAGAGGGCGTGACGGCCGTCAAGAACGGCCAGAACCCCAAGAGGTTCCCCAACGTGGGCAAGGAGCTCGAGCAGATGGCACGCGAGGGCGTGGAGATCGCCGTGTGCGAGACCTGCTGGGCCGCGAGGGGGTTCCAGAGGGGAGAGGAGATCCCCGGGGTCAAGGTAGGGAGCCTGACGAACGACCTGTTCAGGTTCGTGTCCGGGTCGGACAGGCTCGTGACCGTGGCGAGGTGAGATGATGGCCAACTCAACACTTGTGCTGATAACGAAGCCCCCGTACGGACTGGAGGAGGCGTTCGCCGGGCTCAGGCTCGGACTCGCGATGAGCGTGAACGGCATGAAGACCTCAGTGCTCATGCTCGAGGACGGAGTTTACAACGCGGTGGGCTCGCAGAGGCCCGACGCGGTCGCGATGCCCTCCAACGTCGAGGCGACCAAAGAGCTGTACGATTTCGAGGTGCCGGTCTATGTCGTGAAGGAGGACCTGGCGTCCAGGGGAATCGACGAGTCCGCCCTGTTCGAGGGGCTCAAGGTCGTGCCCGCGTCCAAGGCCAAGGAACTCCTGGCCGAGCACGACGTCGTGACGACGTTCTGAACCTCTTCCGGGAGGGACGACCTCCCATCAATTCATTTTATGAGTACTGTCAGCGATGCCTCTGCGTGCATTTCGAGATAATCGACAGGGACGGGCTTGCGCGGACTGGCATCCTGGAGGTGCGGGGCGCGAAGCACATGACCCCCGCGATCGCGTTCGTGGATTCGCCCAAGTTCCCCGCTCCTGAGGGGGCGCTCAAGGTGGAGCCTGCTGCGGACGGGACGCAGGGACACCTGTCGCTCGCGCCGTCCGAGTTCACCTCATCCTCCGTCGAGGCCGACCTGAAACCGGGTTTTAGAGGGTCGAAGTACGCCCCCGAGGCGCCTGCGGGGGAGTTGGCGGTCATTGAGGGCATCGCTTCGCTCATGCTCGACTCCAACGGGTTCGTCGCCGCGATCGGCCGGCTCAAAGCCGGCCCTGACATCCTCAAGCCTGCATACTGCTCGGTCGCGGGCCTGCCACACAGGCTTGCGCTCCTCAGCATACTGCGGGATCGACCTGTTCGACTCCGTCCCGCTGATCATGGCCGCGGAGACGGGCACGTACCTCACGAACACCGGAAGGCTCGACTACAGCCGGCTGAAGGAACTGCCGTGCTCGTGCCCCGCCTGCCATTCGGGCAGGCGAGGGAAGGAGGAGCTGCTCAGGCACAACTACATCGTCGCGGAGAACGAGATCCGCATGATCAGACACGCGATAGAGCTCGGCACCCTGAGGGAGCTCGTGGAGGCCAGGGTGAGGTCCGACCCCTGGCTCGTCCAGAACCTGAGAATCATGGACCTGGAGCAGTACGACCTCCAGGAGCTGCACGCGCCCGTCAGGGGCACGCCGTTCCACGCGGGGTCGAAGGAATCCCTGTCGAGGCCGGATGTGGTCAGGTGGAGGAAGCGGCTCGCGGAGAGGTATGAGAGGCCACGACGTGCGCGCGCGCTGTTGCTGATCCCCTGCTCGGCCAAGAAGCCGTACTCCCTGTCGAAATCGCACGCGAGGTTCAGGGAGGCGCTCATATCCAGCGGAAGGTACGAGCTCGTGCACGAGGTCATCGTCACATCGCCCCTCGGGCTCGTCCCGAGGGAGCTGGAGCTGTTCTACCCCGCCAAGGACTACGACATCCCCGTCACCGGCCACTGGGACAGGGACGAGAAGAGGATGGCGGAGGACATGGTCTCGTGGCTCGTCGGGAGCCAGAAGTACGACCTGGTGATCTCTCACCTCGGGGACGAGCGGGAGCCGGTCAACTCCGTCCTGAGCGACTTCGTGGACACATCCATGGGGAACCCGGGGTCGAGGGAGAGCCTCAGCCGCCTGACGGAGACGCTGAGGGAGCGGCTGCCCGCGCCCTCGGAGGAGGACCGGCGGGAGAGGGACATCGACGACATGCGCTCGCTGTGCAGGTTCCAGTTCGGGCCCGCGGGCGAGACACTGTGCGAAGGCGCAGGCGTGTACGGGCGCTGGCCCAACCTCAAGATATCCCGGGGGAATAGCCAACTGGCGATGCTCACGGGAGACCGCGGGATGCTTTCCCTGACCCTGGACGGAGGGAAGGTCCTCTCGGAGCAGGGAGCCTACTGCGTCGAGATAGGCGACTTCATCCCCAAGGGCAACCTGTTCGCGATCGGGGTCGAGAAGGCCGACGAGAGGATCAGGATAGGGGACGATGTCGTGGTAGTCCACGGGAAGGACGCGAGGGCCGTCGGCGTGGCCCGGATGACCCCACAGGAGATGGGACTGGCCGAGAGGGGAGAGGCCGTCCACATCAGGCACGCGCTCTGAGCGGCCCTGACAGAGCCAGACTATTTTCGCCCACCCCCACCTGTTAAGCTATTGACCTCCGTTTCACATGGAACCCTTCGACAGGTGTGAAAAATGGTGGACGCGGATCACTACAGCTGGGAAGAGATGTACGACCTTCTGGGCTGTGAGCCGGAACTCGAGCCGGCTGCTGACTATTGATGCCATCCCAGATAGGTAGGAATTTTGCTCCTCCTACCTATCAACCTTCTTCTTTTTTCTCGGCCCTGCGAGGGAGTATATGCGCCAGTTCCTGCTCCTCCTCGACCTGACGAGCCCTGCGTTCTCGAGTATGCGCAGATGATACGACAGCTTCGAATCGGTCAATCCTGTTATCTTCTTCAGGAGACACGGGCACATGTCAGAGAGGGACAGCGCCTCGAGTATGCGGAGGCGGACCGGGTCCGCCATCGCGCCGTGGCTGCGGGCCTCGTCCTCGAGGTCGCGCATCGAGCGTATCCTTGATAGGAGCCTGTCATATCCTCCCGCCTTCGCCACGCCTCTCGCGACCTCAGGCGGGACGGCGAGGTTGCCCACAGTTCCGGGGCAGCATAGCGATTCGATTTTCTTTGGAATCACAATCGATAAATACGCTGCGAGATATTTCAAGTTTTGTCGAAACGCAGTGGGCATGCACGCCTCCGACCAGATGCTTACCAGGTGAACACCGATGGGGATCCTTCCATGCTGTCCGGGCAGGAGCGTCACGAAGAAGATCAGAGTAGGCGACCTCGAGGTCGGGATAGCGGACCTCGACGGCATCCTCGCGAAGGCCGCCGAGATGGGAGACGCCTCCGAGACCGAGCTCAAGAAGGTCCTCATGCGGGAGACGAGGAAGCACAACTACGTTCCCGAATCCGCCGAGCAGGAGTACATGGCGGCCATCTGGGCCGAGTTCGTCCGATTCAGGGAACGGGACGCGAAGCAAACGGCCGTCACGAGGATCGAGCCGATAGGTCCTGCGCCCGCGAAGCGCGACCCCATGGAGGGAATCCCGAGGAACGAGGTGCAGTGGTTCCCGACCATCGACCGCGACAAGTGCACGAGCTGCGGGGCATGTGCGAAGTTCTGCCACAAAGGTGTTTACGAATCCGGGGACGAGGTCAAGGTAGTGAACCCGTACAACTGCGTCGTCGGGTGCACGGGCTGCGTGAGCCAGTGCCCCGAGGGTGCGATATCGTTCCCGTCGATGAGGGTGCTGGCCACACAGCTGCACAGCCTGAAGGAGAAGTACCAGAAGGGGAAAGCGAGAGCATGAGTGAGGGAAGCTGCGGACAAGAGCCGGGCACATGTGCAGCGCCACGAAAGAAGCTCTCGTTCCTGGATGAATTCCTGACGCTCTGGATATTCCTCGCCATGGCGGTGGGGGTGGGCATCGGCTACGCATACCCCGAGATCTCGGACTTCATCGATTCGATGAGCATAGACAACGTCTCCCTCCCCATCGCAGTCGGCCTCCTGGTCATGATGTACCCGCCCCTCGCGAAGGTCAGATACGAAGACCTCGGAAGGCTGCGCGAAGCGAAGAAGATGCTGGGCACCTCCCTCCTCCTGAACTGGCTGATAGGTCCCTTGCTCATGTTCGCCCTGGCGTGGCTCTTCCTGCCGGAGCCCGAGATGGCGCCGTACAGATGGGGGCTCATCCTGGTCGGCCTCGCCAGATGCATCGCGATGGTCCTCGTTTGGAACATGCTCGCAGATGGCGACTGCGAATACTGCGCGGTGCTCGTCGCCTTGAACTCGTTCTTCCAGATCGTGATGTACTCAGCGCTCGCATACTTCTTCATCACCGTGATGACGCCCGTGATCTCACCGTCCGCCGAGATCCTGGTGGTAGACATCAGCATGTTGGACATCGCGAAGAGCGTGCTGATATTCCTGGGCATCCCCTTCGCTGCGGGGGTCGCGAGCTGGTACCTCCTGACCCGAAGGAAGGGCAGGGAGTGGTACGACAAGGTATTCGCCCCGACGATAAGCCCGCTCGCCCTGATCGGCTTGCTGTTCACCATCGTCGTCATGTTCGCCCTTCAGGGGGAACACATCGTTGGCCACCCGTTGGACGTCGTGCGGATTGCCATCCCGCTCGTCACATACTTCCTTCTGATGTTCTTCGTCAGCTTCGCGATGTCCCACAGGCTCGGGTTCACCTACGGCCAGGGGGCCACGCAGTCGTTCACTGCCGCCAGCAACAACTTCGAGCTGGCGATCGCCGTGGCGGTGGCGACCTTCGGGATAGCCTCCCTCGAGGCGTTCGCGACCGTGATCGGCCCGCTCATGGAGGTCCCCGTGCTCATCGGGCTGGTGAACGTCTCCCTCTGGATCAAGCGGAGGTACTACGATGCCGATGGGATGCCTGCGGAAAAGCGTGCTCCGAAGAGGGAAACGGCCACGAAAGGCTTAAGTGCCCTTTCAGAAATCCCCTACCGTCGGGACGACTGGGATGCACTAGTGGTTCTCAGAGCAGATGACGAGGACCATCTATCACGACAAGACCTGACCAGGGTAAGCGAGATGAACATATACGGGCCTGGATTGAGGGCGCTGGCTGTCATGTCTGGCGGATACGCTACGAAGAAACCGTCCGAGGGCGGCGGGATATCGGCGAGGGTCTTCGTTGTCGATGACGAGGACTTCATAAGGGACCTCTACAAGGACATGTTCGAGTCCAAGGGACACACGGTGTTCTCGGCGAGGAGCGGCGATGAGGCGGTCCGGATACTCAGGACCATGACGAGCAGGCCCGATGCGATCATCATGGACCACAGGATGCCCGGCAAGGACGGCATTCAGACCACGAGGGAGATACTCGACATGGACCCCTCCATACCGATCATATTCTCCAGCGCGGACGAGTCGGTCAGGGAGGAGGCGCTGGAAGCCGGTGCGATATCGTTCTGGACGAAGCCGTTCCCCATCGCGATGCTGATCAACGCCACGCTCGACGTCGTCAAGGCCAAGAAGGGCTCGCAATAGGGACCGTCACTCCATCTCATTCCATCTTGTATCTGAGTATGGCAGCGACGCCGCCCAGGGATTCCAGCCTTCTGCCCGCCTCGTGCATCGAGCTCACGATCATGAAATCGCCCTTCGAGTCCTCGACCGACCTGAGCAGCTTGTCGGAAACGGCGGTCCTAACCTTGGTGTCCAGGACCAGAAGGATCTTGATCGCGCCTGCCGCTACGGCGTTCGCCACGGCAGCGTCGCCGTAGGCGAACATCCCGTCCTTCGCTATCTCGGCGAACAGCTGCTCCACCAACAGGGTCTCCCGCGCGACTCGCGAGTCCTCGAGCACCTTGCCCCCGATGCCTTTCTTCATCAGCTCGTGTATGCCCGCCATGCCCGCCTGACCCGTGGACTGCAGGGATAAGGACCGGGCGACCTCGGGCATCTTCTCCTTCAACCTCTTCGCAAGAGCCTCCTTCGTGAACCCGGGGCCCAGGATGATCAGCGGCTCTCCCTTCAGGGAGGGCCTGAGTTTCTCGACAATCTCGTCCAGGAAGTCCTGCTCGTTCGATTTCGACTCGTACATCTTCCCGCCAGGGTTCCTCGTTATCGTGGCGGACTCCTTGATGCCATAGTCCCTCACGACGGCGATGACGGCCTCGGTGTCTTCGATGGCCACGAAGAAGATGGACGGCTTCTCGGCCGATGACACCGCCCGCTTTATCCTGTCGAAATGCTGCTGCTTCCATTCGGGTTTGATGACGGCGATGTCGTCGCCCGGAGAGACCATGAGGGTGTGATGCTCGCCGATGTCCTGAGGGCCTGCCTCTATCCTGCCGAGTATCCTGAGGCGGTCCTCCGACTCGTGGAACTCGACCTTCTCGACCCTTATCCCGAGGCGCATCCGGATCTTATCCATCTTGTCCGGGCGGAGCTTGTCCGTCTTCTCCTCCTTCCTCCTGAACGCGGTCGCGAAGACGAGGTCGTTCACGTCCACCAGGTTGTAGAGGTGCCACAGGTCGTCGATGGTGTCCGGGAGGAGCTTGATCTCGTTGCTCCTCGCGTCCTGATGCAGTATCTTCATCTCGGCTCGAGCGCTCAGATGACACAGGGCCGATATCAAAGCATCGCGTTCCGCCACAAGTACTTGAAAGATGCTCCGAAGATGAACATGGTAAGGAACGGGCGCCCGAGAAAGTTTATATTCTCTCCAGAACATGACACTCTGAGTAGTCAGAGGGGGCAGTCAGGCCATGGCCGAATACCTTGCAATCGAAGAGATTCTGGATGAGATAAGGTCCGTGCCCTCGGTCTACGAGGCGACCGTCGTCTCGCGGAGCGGGATGCATATCGCAGGGGACGCCCCCCGGGGAGTGCACCTCGAGACCTTCGTCGCGATGTCCGCGATACTGCTCGGCGCCGCGGAGACCGCGACCGCAGAGCTGAAGGACAAGCTGCTGCATGTCTCCATCGATCTCACCAGGAGCAAGATGGTCCTTGTGAGCGCTGGCACGAGGGCGCTGCTGGTCGTGACCGCGTCCAACGAGATCGCCACGCAGGAGCTGGCCGAGAAGACCAAGGTCTTCGCGGCGAAGATCGCGGAAAAGATCTGAGGATTCTCACAGCCTCTTCATGCCGCCGTCGAGCCACCCAGTGAATGTCTCCCAGGCGTACACGATCCCCTCACGGATGTCGCGGTTCCTGCCGTCCGGGCTGCACTTGCCTTTTCTAATCCCGTCGAGGACCTCCTCCGCGGTCGAGACATCCTCCATCACCGTATAGGCTCTCCCGACCTCGTGGGCCCTGTGCGCGTCGCTGCCCCCTGTCTGCGGGATCTTCCTGGCCTCCGCGACCTTGACCGCCTGCCGGTTGCCCCATGAGGAGCTGCCTCCGTTCAACGTCTCGATCGCGTCGAACCTCTCCTTCGATGCGAGCCTGAGCCCGATCCCGGAAGGGAGCCTCTTTGGGTGCGCGGCAACTGCGACCCCGCCTGCGGCCCTTATCCTGTCGATTGTCTCCGCTACGGAGAGGTCCCTCGGGATGATCTCTCGGACACCGTATGCCAGCACGTGGCCCTCGGCCGTCGACACCTCCACCCCTGGAATCGACATCAGGCCCTCGGCGCGGGCGAGTTCCACCGAGCGCAGAGCGCCCTCGACCGCGTTGTGGTCGGTGATAGCGAACCCCTGCAGGCCCTGCGCCTTGCAGCGCTCGACGATCTCCTCGACCGTCGCCGCCCCGTCCCTGGAGAACACTGAGTGGATGTGGAGGTCGAGCTTCATCGGATCTTCGCACCGACCTGTATGTCCCTGTCGAAGACCATCTTGACTTCCTCGGCCGTGTGCAGGACCAAGGCCTTGTCGCCCTGGACGAAGGCCGCGTACTCCCTGCCGGGCTCCCCCTTCGGGACCGTGCATGGCAGCTTCCTCGAGCCGAGGTCGAGCACGGGCTGCTCGCCGCCGACCAGGAGCCCCGACCTGAGCTCCAGCTTCTGGAACTCCTTGAAGCTGATCTGCTTCTTCGAGGATGCGATGCCGCTCGAGACCGGGGTGCCCGCTGGAACGTCCTTCTCCGGGGTCACGAGCGCCAGCTTCCCGCCCTCCTCCGCCGCGAGGAGCATGCCCTCCGATTTCACCCCTCTGAGCATCGCGGGCTCGAGGTTCGTCACGATCACGAGTGTCTTCGTGCTCAGCTCCTCGGCCGTGTAGAACTCCTTCAGGCCGCTCACGATCGTGATCGGCCTGCCGATGTCGACCTTCATAAGGTACAGCTTGTCGGCGTTCGGGTGCTGCGTGATCTCCAGCACCTTACCGATCTTAAGGTCCAGGGACGAGAACTGGGAGAACTCGCTCGTGCTCGACACATCGACCTTCGCGAACTGGGGCACGGGCTTTTCCATCCTCGCGCCCTCCTTGAGCGGCAGGTCGATCCCCTTCCAGCCGACCTCGCCGATGGTGCCGTCCATCCCCAGCTGCTTCCAGATGCTCTCCGAGGAGTAAGGCAGGATGGGCCAGGCCATGACCGCGAGCGCCTTCGATATCAGCAGGCTGACATGGAGCACGGTCCCGCACCGGTCCTTGTCCGTGCCGATGAGAGACCAGGGGGCGACCGCGTCGAAGTACTGGTTGCCGTACTGCGCGAGGTCCATGATGCCCTTGAGGGCGGTCCTGAACTGACAGGCCGCGTACGACTCCCTCACCTGCCTCTCGGCCTCCGCGATCCTCTGGACCGCGGCCCTGTCCCTCTCGTCCAGGTCGCCCTTCCTGGGGATCTCGCCGAAGTTCTTGAACGTGAACGACAGCGCCCTGTGGAGCAGGTTGCCGTACGTGGCTACGAGCTCGCTGTTGATCCTGAGCGCGAAGTCCTCCCACGAGAACTCCGAGTCCTTCATCTCGGGCATGTTCGCCGTGAGGTAGTACCTGATGATGTCCGGCTTGAACTTGGTGAGCAGGTCCGGGATGTCTATGCTTATCCCCATGCTCTTCGAGAACTTCTGCCCGCCCAGGTTCATGTACTGGTTGGCGACGACATCGTAGGGCAGGTTGAGCCCGCCCACGCCCGTCAGCATGCCCGGCCAGATGACCGTGTGGAACACGATGTTGTCCTTCCCGAGGAAGTAGTAGCTCCTGCACGTCGGGTCTGTCCAGAACCTGCTCCAGTCGTCCGGCCTGCCCTGGAGCTTCGCCCACTCCTTGGTGGCCGACAGGTACCCGATGACGGCCTCGAACCACACGTAGATGCGCTTGCTCTCGAAGCCCGGGACCGGGACGGGCACGCCCCACGCGATGTCCCTGGTGATCGGCCTGTCCTTCAGACCTTCCTTGAGCACGTTGAGTGTGAACGCGCGTACATGAGGGCGCCAGTGGGAGCTGCGCTCCACGTACCCCACGAGGTCCTGCGCGAAGTCCGAGAGCTTGAGGAAGAAGTGCTCGGTGTCCCTGAGCTCTGGGGTCCCTCCGCAGAGCTGGCACTTCGCCCCTATCAGCTGTTCGGCGTTGAGGTCCATGCCGCACGAGTCGCACTGGTCGCCCCTGGCACGGTCGTACCCGCAGTGCGGGCACTTGCCCTCGACATACCTGTCCGGGAGGAACCTGCTGCAGCTGTCGCAGAAGAACTGCGGGGTGGTCCTCTTCTCGAGATGCCCCTTCTCGAGGAGCTTCAGGAAGAACTCCCGGGTCACCTCCTCGTGGTTGGCCGTGTGAGTGTGCGTGAAGAGGTCGAACGTGATCCCGAGGTCCGAGATGGCCTTCGAGTTGATCCCGTGGTACCTGTTCGCGATCGTCTCCGGGGGTACCTTCTCCTTGTCGGCGCTCACGGTGATGGGGGCGCCGTGCATGTCCGAGCCCGAGACCATGACGACCTCGTCCCCGACCATCCTGCTGAACCTTGCAAGGATGTCGCCCGGGAGCAGCGAGCCCGTCACGTGACCGACGTGTATCATCCCGTTCGCATAGGGCCATGCCACGCACACAAGAACCCTGGACATGTCGACCAGCCGCCCTTCATGGAATGCGCCGCACTTAAACCTATTGAGTTTTCATATGTCCTGAGTGATAGCCAGAAGGCAAACTCATATACCCGATGAGTGAGATTATCCGGCCATGGCCCCGCTCGAGCTCGGCCGCCTGAGGCACGACATCGAAGCCTTCCAAGGCGAGATGATGGAGGAATTCTACGCGAACTTCGCAGGGCTCAAGGACGACATGAGCACCGTGGCCATATACGACAGGTACGCCCACCTGTTCTCAAAGGACGCGATCGCCGTCGCCGACGAAGCCCTGGACGGGCCCGCGCGCGAGGACGACACGAGGTGGGCGAAGTACATGAAGGCATTCTCCACGATGGGCTACCTCGAGAGCGCAGTGAAGGAGTACACGGACAGGATCAACACGTTCGAGGCGAAGTCCACGGTCGAGTTCGAGGGAGAGTCCATCCCGTACAGGTTCGTCCCGATCAAGCTCAGGAACGAGCCCGACCACGAGAGGAGGCGCAGGCTGTTCGAGGCGAAGCTCGCCGAGACGGACAAGGTCAACGAGATACTGCTCGAGAGGATGACCTTCGTCCACGACATCGCGGGCGAGCTGGGCTTCAAGAACTACAAGGAGATGTGCTCGACCCTGAAAGGCGTGGACTACAGGGCGTTGGAGGACCAGATGGAGGAGATGCTCCACAGGACCGAGAAGCTCTACGTGACCCACATGGACGGGTTCATGAGGCAGCACACGGGCCTCGCGCTCACGGACGCCTGGAGCTACGACATACCCTACGCGTTCAAGGGCGAGGAGTACGACGCGTTCTTCGCCAAGGACAAGCTGGTGGACGCGTTCTTCGCGACCCTGAGGGCGATGGGCATCGAGCCCGGGAAGTACAAGAACATCACGATAGACACCGAGGAGAGGCCGAAGAAGACCCCGAGGGCGTTCTGCGCGCCCGTGAAGGTGCCGGAGGATGTCCGGCTGGTGATCAGGCCGGTCGGGGGCTGGAGGGACTACGACGCGTTCTTCCACGAGGGAGGCCACGCGTGGCACTTCGGGAACACCAGGAAGGACCATCCCGCGGAGTACAGGTACCTCGGGGACAACTCGGTCACGGAGGCCTTCGCGTTCCTGTTCAACTACCTCCCGTCCAACAGGCTCTGGCTCAAGAAGTTCCTGGGGATGGACGACGCGGACGCGTACATCAAGTTCGTCCAGATCAACAAGCTGATGTTCCTCAGGAGGTACGCCTCGAAGCTCGTCTACGAGATGAAGATGCACCAGGGCAAGGTCTCCCGCGATTTCGGGGAGGTCTACAAGAACTGCCTGCAGAAGGGGCTGAGGTTCAAGCACACGGAGAAGCACTACCTCGAGGACGTCGACGACGCGTTCTACTGCGCGGAGTACCTGAGGGCCTGGATATTCGAGGGACAGCTCAGGGAGGCCCTGGTCGAGAAGTTCGGGGACGGATGGTTCGAGAACGTGAAGGCGGGGGACTACCTGAGGGAGCTGTGGTCCTACGGCCAGAAGTACACGGCCGACGAGCTCGTGAAGACCGTCGGGTACGTGGAGCTCGACTTCGAGCCAGTGATATCGGAGATAGAGCGGGCGCTGTCGGAATGACCTGATACTTTTTTAAACGGAGCCCGCCTTCCCCTTGCCGATGAGGATAGCGGCTCTCCTTAAGGACAGGTGTCAGCCCAAGCGGTGCAGTCAGGAGTGCATACGCTACTGCCCGCCCGTCAGGACCGGCGTGGAGGCCATCGCCATGGCCGAGTCCGGCAAGCCGGTCATCGCCGAGGACCTCTGCGTGGGGTGCGGCATCTGCGTCCACAAGTGCCCCTTCGAGGCCATCAAGATCATCGGGCTGCCCCAGGAACTCGTTGGGGAGCTCGTGCACCAGTACGGGAAGAACGCGTTCAGGCTCTACCGGCTGCCCGTGTCGAGGGCCGGCCAGGTCATAGGCCTGCTGGGGCCGAACGGGATAGGCAAGACCACCGCGATATCCATCCTGTCCGGGCAGGTCGTGCCCAACCTCGGGGACTACGAGAGGCCGGGCGATTGGAGCAAGGTCCTGGAGAAGTACGCGGGGACCGAGCTCAGGGACTACTTCGCCGCTCTGGCGGACGGGAAGACCAAGACCGCGATCAAGCCGCAGTACGTCGACAAGCTCCCGTCGGTGCACAAGGGCACCGTGAAGGACCTGCTCGAGAAGGTGGACGACAGGGACGACCTCGACCGCGTCGCTGACATGCTCACGATCACAGGAGTCCTCGGGAGGGACATATCGAAGCTCTCGGGCGGGGAGCTGCAGAGGATCGCGATCGCCGCGACCCTGCTCAAGGAGGTCGATGTGTACTTCTTCGACGAGCCGTCATCGTACCTCGACATCTTCCAGCGGCTCAAGATCGCCAAGGTGATCCAGGACCTGAGCGAGAGGAAGCAGGTGTTCGTGATAGAGCACGACCTCGCGGTCATGGACTTCCTCTCCGACACGGTGCACATCATGTACGGCTCCGAGGGGGCGTACGGCGTG
Organism: Thermoplasmatota archaeon; assembly: GCA_963818745.1. Taxonomy (GTDB): domain Archaea; phylum Thermoplasmatota; class Thermoplasmata; order UBA10834; family UBA10834; genus CAWBDD01. The sequence goes on from CAWFTI010000001.1 coordinate 104,033, forward strand.
ATGTCCCAGCCCAGGGCCGTCAGGACGGCCATCAACGTCTACCTCGACGGGTACCTCCGGGAGGAGAACATCAGGTTCAGGGACACGGGGATCAAGTTCGAGAAGCGTCCCCCGAGGACCGACTGGCAGTCGGAGACCCTCGTCGCTTTCCCCGCGCTGAAGAAGCGGTTCAAGTCTTTCCGCCTCGATGTGTCCAGCGGGGTCATCAAGAAGGGGGAGGTCGTCGGGGCGGTGGGCCCGAACGCCACTGGCAAGACGACCTTCGTCAAGATGCTCGCGGGGGAGATCGAGCCCACGAGCGGAGAGATCGAGGGAGAGATCACGGTCAGCTACAAGCCCCAGTACATCAAGCCCGAGTTCGAGGGGAGCGTCAGGGAGATGCTCGCCTCCTCCATCGGGAAGGGCTTCGAGGCGGGGTTCTTCCAGGCGGAGATATCGCACCCGCTCACGCTCAAGTACCTCCTCGACAAGGACGTGCAGACCCTGTCCGGTGGAGAGCTCCAGAGGGTCGCGATCGCCGAATGCCTGGGCAGGCAGGCCGACATATACCTGATCGACGAGCCGTCGGCGTACCTGGACTCGTCCCAGAGGATGACCGCCTCCAAGACCATCAGGAGGGTCATCGAGAAGCTCGGCAAGTCCGCGGTCGTCGTCGACCACGACGTGTACATGATAGACCTCATCGCGGACTCGCTCATGGTGTTCTCAGGCGTCCCCTCGGAGAGCGGCAAGACGGAAGGGCCGCTGGAGATGCGCGAGGGCATGAACCGCTTCCTGAAGGGTGTCGACATAACCTTCAGGAGGGACCAGGACTCGGGAAGGCCGAGGATAAACAAGAAGGACTCCCGCCTGGACAGGGAGCAGAAGAGCAAGGGCGAGTACTACTACGGTTGAGGGGCCTTCTCCTCGGGCGCCCCATCCTTCGAACGGTTGTTCCTGAGCTTCACGACATACCAGACGATCAGCACGACCACCGCACCTATGACCACGACGTCCAGGCTGCGGAACACGGACTCGATGTCCCGCCACCTCGGGCCGAGCCAGTAGCCGATGTACGCGAGCATGAACGTCCAGGGCACGGAGCCGACGAAGCTGTAGAACACGAACTTCTTGAAGTTCATCTTGGCGATCCCTGCGGGCAGGGATATCACGGTCCGGATGACTGGCAGCAGCCTGCTGATGAACGTGGCCGCGTCGCCGTACTTCGCGAACCACTTCTCCGCCATCACGAGATGCTTCTCGCGGAGGAGGATGTACTTGCCGTACTTGAGCACGAACGGCCGGCCGGCGTACAAGCCGACGACGTAGGCCGCAATCGACCCGACGGTGCAGCCGAACGCACCGGCTAGGGTCACCCCGAGCAGGGACATGACGGTGCCGTCGTAGTTCAGGTCGGTCTCCGCCTGGTAGACCAGGTACCCTGAGAACGGCATGACGATCTCGCTCGGCACCGGCATGCACGCGCTCTCCAGGGCCATGAGAAGAACAATTCCCGCGTAGCCCAGAGGAGGATATCCAGTCGAGAATGAGGTTGATGCCCCATTCGACGATGCTCATGGGGGCTCCGTAAACCCTGGGACTTAAAAAGGATTGGGGTAAGAGAGATGGAAAGCCTATTTGTACGACATGCCTGCTTCGAAGACCCATGAGGCTGGCGGGCATACCGGAGAGCTACAGCGCGATGATGCTCCTGGGGCTCGTCCTCGGGCTCGCCGCGGGGGGCTTCCCCGTGCTCACCAAGGAGATCTCGATGGGCTCCCTCGCCCTCCTGATGACCATCTCGCTCTCGAACGTGAGGCTGGCCGAGACTAGGGGGAGGGGTCATGTCCGAGACGCCGCTCTGGCCCTGGCCATCAACTACGGAGTGCTCACGGGGATCATACTGCTGTTCGGCTCGTTCTTCGAGCGGGACATCTGGTGGGGATGGGTGCTCATGGCCGCGGCGCCCTCCGCGATCTCGGTCGTGCCCTTCACGAGCATCCTGGGAGGGAAGACCTCGAGGGCGCTGTTCTCGACCGCCGCGAACTATCTGGCAGCGCTCGGGCTGATGCCGATGATCTCGCTCCTGCTCATAGGCTCGGCGGTCTCCGTCGAGAGCCTCGTGACATCCCTGCTGCTGCTCATCGTGCTCCCCATGATCCTCTCGAGGCTGGTGATGAGGTTCAGGATCGGGAAGAGGCAGAGCACGGTGGTCATGAACTTCTCCTTCGCGATACTCATCTTCGCGGTCGCAGGAGCGAACAGGGACGCGTTCCTCGGGGACCCGCTCCTCGTGCTGGCCATCTCGGCGGTATGCGTCGTGCGCACCTTCGGAACTGGGCTGGGGACGGAGTTCGTCCTGCGATATCTGCGCGTGCCCAAGGAGGAGCGCGTGTCGAACGTGCTCTTCGCCAGCTACAAGAACCTGGGGCTCACGGCGACCCTCGCGATCGCGCTCTTCGAGCCGGTCGTCGCGGTGCCGGCGACGATCTGCATCGTGTTCGAGGTCGTGTGGGTCATCTTCCTGCTCAGGTACTATCCCCGCGTCCCCGCCTGAAGAAATTCCCCTGCGAGAACACGCCCGACCAATAGGACCCCACGTGCCTCAGATAACCTCTGAACGTCGCGTCCTCTCTGAGCTCGGCCCAGCGCGAGTAGCCCACGAACAGTATGCCCGCGAACGCCCCCGCGAACATGACAGCCTCGATAGGGTTCGTGTAGTCGATCAGCTCGTTCTGGAGCTCGTCGATCGAAACATGGACGGCCCAGAAGGTCAGAGGGATCATGTACCGCCATCCGACCGCCAGGGGCCCGATGATGGCCGCTCCGACGGGGTAATGCAGGAGGGATTTCCAGGGCAGCCCTGATTCGTCGTCCCAGGTCGGCCGGAAGATGGCGGTCCAGCCGTTGTCGTCCACGTACCTGGGCAGCGCGAAGAGGTGGTCGGCGTCTATGATGACGCCGAACGTGAGGGCCGCGAACCACTCGTCCCGGTTGAGGTTGAGCAGCAGCCCCATCAGCACCGCTATGACCAGATGCGTGGTCGTCAGCACTTGAACCATTCATCCCTTCGGCGCGGGCGCGCGCCTCCGAGGGGACGATAGCATGCACTAGATATCTTTTCGTTTCGCCGTCGGTCTCGGCGGGCGCCCCGGGCCCTTAATAACCTCGTGATACAGGGACCGGGCGCGTTATTAACTGCGGCGATATTCTTATTAAACATGCCTGTGCTCGGTCGCCCAGGGTAGAATGGCACACATACACCTGGAGGATGGCGCGCTCGCACCCGAATGGGTGCTGCTCTGGTCTGCCGTTGCGGGAGCGATGGTGGCCCTCGCGCTGTTCATGCTCAACAGGACCACCATCACGACCAGGAAGCTGGCGATAGCGGCCATGTGCACCTCGGTCGGGTTCGCCGTGTTCATGGTGAGCATCCCCGTCTTCGGGGGCGTGCACCTGAACCTCACACCCCTCATCGGCATACTCGCCGGTCCGGCCCTGGGCAGCCTATCAGTCCTTGCGATAAACGTGTTCAGCGCGGCAGTTGGACACGGGGGCTGGGGCATGATCGGGGTGAACACAGTGGTGAACATCACCGAGGTGTTCCTCGGCTACTACGCCTACAGGCTCCTCAGGTCGAAGGCGGACAGGTTCCTCTCGGGGCTCGTGGGCACCGTGTGCGCGCTCGGCGTGAGCGCGGTCCTGGTCGTGCTGATCGTGACGATCTCCGGCATCCAGGACTCGGCCGCCACTCAGGAGCAGACCTTCGACAACATGGCGCTCATCGCGGTGGTCAACTTGGTCGTCGCAATAATCGAAGGGCTGGTCACCGCATATGTGATCACGTTCATAGGCAGGGTGCGGCCAGACCTGCTGGCCGATGCCGAGCGGGCGCTCCGGCCGAAGCCCGCCCCCACCCCCGCGGAGGCGTGAGAGGGAGCGACATGTCCCGCAGGAGCTACTCGAAGCACATCCCGGACTTCCGGTTCATCACTCACTTCGCCGAGACCGGCTCGAGCCCCGTGCACAGGATGAACCCCTGGACCAAGGTCACGCTCCTATTCTTCGTCGTCGCTCTCGCGACTGTGCTGACCGAGCCCCTGCACCTGACGGTCCTCTTCGCCGCGACCCTGCTGTTCTACGCCTCGGGGAAGTTGCCGATCCGGGTGCTCATAGGCTGGTTCACGTTCCCGGTCATGTTCGTGCTCACGATCGCCATCATGTTCGTGTTCACCGAGCCGGGGACCGACCTCGCAAGGTTCGACGTCCTGGGGACGTCGGTCGGCATCACCGACCAGGGGGTGCTCGTCCTCGCGAAGCTGACCGTCAGGGCCCTCGCGGTCGTCACATTCTCCCTTGCAGTGTTCATGACCACCAAGTACGCGCATGTCGCGCACATGATGCACAGGACGATGCCGGGGCACCTGGCGACCGTGTTCCTTCTATCGTACAGGTTCATGTTCGTGACGACGGACGAGGTCACGGACGTCCTCGACGCGATGCACTCGAGGAACGGCAGCCTGGCGAAAGGGGTCGCGAGACAGACGGGCATGTTCGCGGGGATATTCGGCCTGGCGTTCGTCCACGCCTTCGAGAGGGCCGAGCGGATCGCGAAGGCCATGGAATCGAGGGGGTTCACGGGGAGGCTGCCGGTCGCGGACTCGTGCGGCAGGCCCTCGGCGAGGGGATATGCGTTGATCATGTCATCGGCCGTGCTCCTGGCACTGGCCGCATATGCGAGATATTTCGACCCGGTGGTACCCGGGTGGTGGTGAGGCCGTTGGTTTCGGACGAGCTGTGCAAGGTGTGCCCCGGCGGAGAGAACGAGATAGTGCACGTGGACTGCGTGACGCACAAGTACCCCGACGGCACGAAGGGCATCCACAACATGTGCTTCAGGGTCTACCCCAAGGAGATCGTGGCGCTCTGCGGGCCGAACGGGGCGGGCAAGTCCACCCTGATCGAGCACATCAACGGCCTCATGATGCCCGACGTGGGCAGGGTGCGGATATTCGGGGCCGAGGTCGACAAGAGGAACCTGACCGCCATAAGGAAGCTGGTGGGCCTGGTGTTCCAGAACGCCGATTCCCAGCTGTTCTCCCCGACCGTGCTCGAGGACGTGATGTTCGGCCCCCTAAGCTCCGGGATGTCCGTCGAGGACGCGAGGAAGCGGGCCGAGTGGGCCCTAGGGGTCGTCGGGATCAAGGAGACGGGCAAGATACCTCACTACCTGAGCGGCGGCCAGAAACGGCTCGTCGCGATAGCGGGCGTGCTCGCGATGCAGCCCAAGATACTCGTGGCGGACGAGCCGACCGGGGACCTCGACCCGTCGAACGCGAGGATGGTCGAGGGGCTCCTGAGATCGCTCAGGGACGAGCACGGGATCAGCGTGGTCGTCGCGATGCACGACATGGACCTGGCCCTGAGACTCGCCGACCGCATCTGCATAGTCAGGGACGGCAGCATCATCGCCGAGGGAAGACCGGAGCAGGTGCTGTACGACGAGCCGTTGCTGCGCTCGGCGGGGCTGGAGCTCCCGACGGTGGCGAAGCTGTTCAAGGAGATGGGGTTCGACGACGGAGTGACGAAGAGGCCGAGGAACCTGCAGGAGCTGGAATCGGCGTTGCGCGCGCCTACACGCGCCTAGATGGCCTCTGCTGGATGGCAGAGAAAACCAAAACTTAAGAGGTTTCGGGAAGCGGTTTCAGGACCGGGACCTAGAGTTCTTCTTCCTCTGGAGGCGCCGGGGGCTCATCCTCGTCCTCCATCTCGTCGTCGGCATCCTCGTCCTTCTTCGGGGCCTTCTTCGATGGAGCGCCGCCCTTGCCCTTCTTCATGAACAGCATGATGGCGGCTGCGACCACTATGACCGCTGCCAGCGCTGCGAGTGCCCACCAGTACTGCTCGATGAAGGTCGCGCTCTTCTCCTCGACGGTGATGCTCACGGAATCGCTGCTCGTCAGGCCGTCCTCGTCCTCGACCGTCAGCGTGACATCGTACTCGCCGGGTATGTCGAACGTGAACTCGACCTCGGCGCCGTACCTGGTGACCGTCTCGCCGTCGTACTCGAAGGTCCATGTGTAGTTCAGGGCCTCCGCGCCTCCGTCGTCCGTCGAACCAGTGCCGTCCAGAGTGACCGTGTCGCCCTCGGTGACGATCTGGTCGTCACCTGCGTCCGCAGTGGGGGCCGCGTTCTCCGGGAGCACATGCACGACGACCTCGTCGGTGTCTGACAAGCCCTCGTCGTCCACGACCGTCAGCATGATCGTGAAGTCACCCTCGTTCTCGAAGGTGTACTCGGGCTCCACGCCGGTCAGTATCTGGCTGGTCACATCCGTGAAGGTCCACGTGTACGACGCGATTCCCACGTTGTCGCTCGATCCCGTGCCGTTCAGGGTCACTGTGCCGCCCACGACCACCGAGACGTCCTCTCCCGCATCCGCGAAGGGCGCTTCGGTGTCGATGACGGTGATCACCACCGTGTCGGTATCCGAGTTGAGGGCCGCGTCCTCGACCGTCAGGGTCACGGTGAACACCCCCGCGTTCTCGAAGGTGTAGGTAGCCGTCTCGTCCGGGAGGCTCTGCGCCCCATCGTCGCCGAAGGTCCACTCCCAGCTGACGATGTCGACATTGTCGCTCGACCCGCCGGCATCCAAAGTAACCTCCGTGCCCATGTCGACCTCCTGGTTGGCACCCGCATCGGCGGTCGGGTCGGTCACATCGGCTACGGTCACGACCATCTCGTCCACAGAGGACGTCTGGCCTATCGTGTCCTCAACAACGAGCTCGACATGGTACGTGTCGGGTTGGGAGAACGTGTACTCGGGGGCGACCCCGTACATCTCGACATCCAGCTCGACTATGGTCCAGGTGTAGTTGTCTATGCCCAGGTCGTCGGAGGAGTCTACTCCGTCGAAGCTCACCGCGGTGTCCTCGTCGACTGACTGGTCAGGGCCGGCATCGGCCACTGGGATCTCATCGGCCGAGACGGATATCAGAACTGTATCCGTCGCCGAGTGCCCTGCACCGTCCACGACCGTCAGCGTGACGAGGTAGTCTCCGACCGCGTCGAACACGACATCGCACAGTCATCCCGTCCAGGACGACGGTGCTGCCCAGGGAGTCTTCGTACTCCCATGTGTAGCTGACGATTCCGACGTTGTCCGAGGAACCGCCCGCGTCAAGGGTGACCGTCGTGTTGACTACCGGTGTCTGGTCGCTGCCAGCATCGGCCACCGGCACCTCGTTGTCCACCGTCATGTTGGTCATGGTGAAGTACCCGTGCGAGCCGAAATCGGATGCGATGAACATCGTCTTGTACGCGACGCTCGGCGCGATGATGTCGTATGCGAACGACAGGCCGTCTACCGACCAGTCACCGGCGGTCGTGCCGTCTATCCACGTCCACATCGACGGGTTCGTCCGGTTCACATCTATCCTGGTGATTGACGGAGAGAACATGCCGGTCGTGTCGTAGGCGTACGCCACTCCGTAGCTCCACTGGTCGTCGAACACGAACAAGTAGAACGCCCCGGTCGACTCGTCGAAGAACGCGGAGCCGGGCTGAGGAGTGGTCACGGTCGAGTTGCTGTAGTATCCCCTGAGCACATAGTACAGGTCCGTGCCGTACATAGGCACCTCGTAGGCCCACAGATAGGCCTCGTCGGTCCCGTCGCTCAGCCATCCCGCGGAGGCGCTCCCGTTCCAGGATGTGTCTATCGTATACACATCGCCGACGACAGAGTACGGCAGGTCCCCGCCCGCGTTCCATGGGTCCATCGACACGCTCGCGCCGTCGATGACGTAGAACTGTCATTGTCGCCCACAGATTCGTAGTACATGAACTGGAACAGGACCATGCTGTCCAGGTTCGGCTCTTCGACCTCGATGCTGATCGATGCTCGGGTTGATCCAGGTGATGTTCTCGGTCGGCGTCTGGGAGTAAGTCACGTTGGGGGACCACTCGTCCCAGTCGAGCAGGATGTCGAGGCGGATCTCGGGGAGGCCAGTGGCGTCGACCGTGCCCGCGGTCAGCCCGTGGTTCCACGCCGTCGCGCGGTATGCGAGCGGCACCGAGGGCACCATGATCTCATAGTATCCAGTTTCGTTGGACATGGTCGAGTTCTGGTCGTTCAGATCTGTCTCCAGCGCGACCCTTATCTCAGCACCCGCCACGGGGTACAAGGTCCCGGTCGTGTTGACCCAGCCGTACAGCCTGGTCGTGTCCGGCAGGTTCCACGGCAGCAGCTCGAAGTCGACGTGCGACCGTCGTCGCCGTCAGGACGACATCGAACGTCGTCTGCTCGTTCCTGTAGTCCATGGCGTTCACGTTGACCGTGTACTCGCCGACGGGGAGCGGGATGAGTAGTAGCCGGTGGCATCCGGTTCAGTCCCTTCGTTGTAGGTGTCAGACTGGGCCCAGACCCATGCGTTCTCGATCGGGGTCACCGGTCACGTAGTCCGTCACATACCCTTCGAGCAGACGCGTTCACGGCCAGAGCCCGAAGTCCATCCAGAGGACCCCCGACCCGGACACGTCCATCTGGTCCAGTTGCTGGAGTATCCGTCCGCCTCGGCCCCGACGGCCGAGGTCGGACCGTCGGAGGGCCAGTCGGGCATCTCGTAGTATCCAGATCGAGTCGGCGTAGCCGATCGTGTACCAGGCCCAGCTCTGCTGGCCTCGCGAGTACCAGACTGCGAGTACATCTGCATCACCCTGGCATCGGGTATGCCCGAGCCCGGTGGACAGCGTCGGTCGACGTTGCCGTGCATCTCGCCCGTGACCTGGTAGAGCGCGACGTTCAGGGTCATGTCGGCACCCGCATCCGCCGGGAAGCGCTCCATGTAGTTCGTGTACCCGCTCTTGCGCGAATGTGATCTCGGCGGACCCGTTCGTGAAGTTGAGGTCGTAGTGCCCGGCAGCGTCCGTGAACGTGTAGTTGGAGTATGATCCCATCGAATACTCGTTCCAGGTGCCTATCGATACGAGCACGAACTCGAGCGGGGTCCCATACCCGTCGGTGACCGTCCCGCTGACATGGCAGTCGTCGGAGTACGACGGTGCCGCAAGGGTCAGGTTGAACCAGTACGCCATGCCGCTCTCGATCGGGTCGTTGGACTCGTTGCTGATCATGTTGAATCCCGGGATGTCCATGATGATCGACCCGCCGCCGTACGGGCTCGCGATCACCGTCAACTCGAAGTAGCCGGTCCCATCAGGCTGAGTGAAGTTGCAGAAGACGGGCATGGTCGTCTTGCCGGTCAGATCGTGCGTCATCGCGAGCACAGTCCCGTCGGTCACTGGGGAGCCGAACTCATCCAACACATAGCCCATGATAGTGACATCCTTGGGCTCGACGATCGCGGTCATGGTTATGTCGACCGTGACCGTCTCGCTCGGTCCGACGCTTGCCATCTCCATGACGAAGTAGTGGTCCTCATGAACCGCGAAGACCATGTAGTCGAATCCGCCGGGGACCCCGATCTCGTAGTATCCGGTCGCATCGCTGAACGAGTAGTTGACCTCGATCCCATCGGCCATCATCATCAGGACCTTCACATACGCTCCTTCGATCGGGTCAACCCCGTCGGTGACGGTCCCGGCTATCAGGGAATCATTCGGCAGCGCCTCCGCCCTGCTGGGTGCATAGACGAGCAGGCCAGCGAGCATCACGCAGCACAGAAACACAGACGCAAGCGGTCTCATAGAGTAGCTCTCTATCCTCGGACACAAGAATCTCCTCAAACAGTCTCACACTCGGAAGTCATCCTGGGGGGATAGGAATCCGAGCTGGTCTCAGTAGTGTCGTTCTAGAGTATATATGGTTGCCGCGAAAATGACTATCGTCATTTTGTTCGGGAGCACCTTAATTCTCAATGAGGTGGAATCGCTCGATGAGAGATCTTGCAGCGAAGAACCATGACGCAGAGCGATGCTGGACACGGTTCCGAGATACGATGGAATGATTGGTCGAAGGAGGTTTTCGAAGATGCCAGAAAGAGCGGCAGGCTCGTGCTCCTCGACCTCACCGCCTCGTGGTGCCATTGGTGCCATGTCATGGATTCGACCACATACTCCGTCCCCGAGGTCGCGCGCCTGGTGAACGACAACTTCGTCCCCGTCAGGGTGGACATCGACAGGAGGCCGGACGTCTCGGAGCGGTACAACCGGGGCGGTTTCCCCACCACAGCGTTCCTGTCTGACCGGGGAGAGTCCGTGTGGGGGACCACATACGTCCCGCCGGAGGACATGGTGCGGATCATAGGCTCGATCCTCAAGGCGAAGGCCTCGGGGGAGATCGACGAGGCCCTCCGGAGGGAGAGAGAGCCGTTCCTGGACGTGGATGCGGGGCGCGGACGGGAGAAGCTCGTCGGGAGCGATGACGTGAGCGACGCGTTCGAGGACATCCTAGCGGCCTACGATGTCGAGCACGGAGGGTTCGGAACGGAGCCCAAGTTCCCGCACCCCGACGCGGTCGACTTGGTCCTGCACCGGTACTCCCTGACCGACGATCCTGAGCTCGCGGAGGTCGCGAGGCACACGATCGAGTCGATGGCAGACGGCTTGCTTGACCTTGTCGAGGGCGGGGTCTTCAGGTATTCCGTTACGAGGGACTGGCACACACCACACTACGAGAAGATGCTCGAGACCAACGCGGGCTTCCTGAGGAACTGCGCCCGGGCTCATGTGATATTGGGCGACGATCGGTTCGCGGAGCTGGCAGAGGACGTCGCCAGGTACATCCTGACGACGCTCAGGGACCCTCGAAACAGGAGGCCTGTTCGGAAGTCAGGACGCGGACGAGAAGTACTACCGGTCCGCCGCCAAAGACCGGACCAAGAGGAGGCCCCCTTCGATCGACAGGACGGTCTATGCCGGATGGGACTCGGAGGCGGCGGCCGCGCTGGTGGAGGCAGGGGTCCTGCTCGGCCAAGAGAGCTGGGTCGAGGCTGGCAGGGCGGCAGCGGATTTCGCAAGGACGCGCCTGTGGAACCCAGAGAGGCAGCTGGTCCGACACACCGAAGGGCAGGAGCTCTACATGTTCGAGGACCAGGTCGCGTTCATGTCTGCCCTCCTGGAGCTCATCCAGATCTCCCCAGACAGCGACCTGCTGACCGTTGCAGACGACCTTGTCGAGGGCGTCGACGCCAATTTCGCGCATCCTGAGGGCGGGTACGGGGACGTCGTCAAGGAAGAGGACGATGTGGGCGAGCTCCAGACGCCCAGGAGATCCTTGATCACGAACGCCAAATGGGCGAGGACTCACCGCCCTGTATGGCGCTGCGGTTCACAGGCCGGCCCTGACGGACAGGGCCGCTGGAACGCTGGCCTCGTTCCCGGGGAAGACCCTCGAGGCCTACGGCGTCTTCTCGGCAGCGTATGTGACCAGCCTGGACTGGCGCTGAGGGTGGGGACGGCCTCGGTGGAGATACACGCACGGGCCGGGAGCGGCCCCGATGACGTTCCCCTCTGGCTCGAGGCCAGGAGGGCGCTCGACCCGAGCATTGTCGTTCTCCGTCCGAACATTGGTGGGTCAGCCACAAGAGGCAACCGCACGGACCACGCGACCCTGTGCACGTCATCCGGATGCTCCGAGAAGATCACCGAGCCGTCGGACCTGGTCCGCAGGATACGCTCCCGGTGGCCGGAAGCCAAAGGTCAAGGCTAAAATACTCTCTATATTCATAATACCCACCTGGTCTGGATTATGCCTGGTAAAGCGAAGCTAGTTCCGAAGAGTCTCTTGTCCAGCGACGAGCGGGTCGTTTTCGAGTCCCGTCCGAGCGCTCTGAAATACATGGTCTCCGGGAGCCTCGTCCTGGTCATCGGGCTCGCGGCGCTGGTGATGTTCGCGTGGAAGTGGATCCCGGACGCACCGAGCATACCGTACTTGACCGAGCAGCTCGAAGGAGACTACGGGCAGTACATCGAGTGGGCGCTCATCGGGGTGTTCATGCTCGCGCTCCTGTACTTCGTCACCAAGTGGCTCAGGTGGGGGAGCACAGTGTACGCCATCACCGACGAGAGGGTCATCACCCAGAAGGGCATCCTGAACAAGGTGTACGACGACGTTCCCCTGAACCAGATCACGAACGTCGACGTCTCCCAGTCCATCGGCAAGAGGATGGTTGGGTACGGCACGATAGTGTTCTCGACCACCGGCTCGGCCGGGAGGAAGGACGCCGTCAGGTGGGAGTGGGTCCCGCACCCCGTGACCGTCCGCAGGAAGCTCCAGGAAGTCATGGACATCAGGGTCAAGCCGAAACAGTGACCGCGCAGGGCACCTGAGTGGTTCGGGAGAACCATCGACCCCCGAGACGCGATACCCGAAAGGCCATTAGCCCGTGGGTCGATTCACGGGCTCGCATCGGGAGGAGAGGCGCGTGGGTGCAGCTGATGTAGTCAAGGAAGGGCCGGCGAAGGCGTTCATGTTGTGCAACGAGGCCATCGTGAGAGGGGCCATAGAGGCGGACGTCAAGGTGGTGTCCGCATATCCGGGGTCCCCGACCACGGAGATACTGGACACGTTCTCCGAGGTCGCGCCCAAGTTCGACTACAAGATGGAGATATCCGCCAACGAGAAGGTCGCGCTCGAGACCTGCGCTGGCGCGTCGATGGCCGGCATGAGGTCCATCACGAGCATGAAGAGCGTGGGGCTCAACGTGGCCTCCGACTCGTTCTACTCGCTGTCGTACACCGGGGTCAAGGGCGGGATGGTGCTCGTGGTCGCGGACGACCCTCAGGCACACTCGTCGCAGAGCGAGCAGGACGGGAGGACCTTCGGCCCGAGCGCGTACGTGCCCATGCTCGAGCCCTCGGACCCGACCGAGGCGAAGGCGATGGTCAAGGCCGCCTTCGAGCTCTCCGAGAGGTACGGGGTGCCGGTGCTCCTCCGGACGACCACCAGGGTGAACCACCAGAGCGGGATCGTGCAGATCGACAGGATCGACAGGAAGCCTTTCCAGAAGGTCAAGTGGGACCATCCTCCGGGCAGGTTCGTCACCGTGGCCGAGGCCGCGAGGAACTTCAAGCACGCGATGCTGGAGAGGAGCAGGCGGATCGAGGAGGAGTTCGAGGCCTCGCCCTTCAACCATGTCAAGGAGAACGGCTCCGACATCGGCATCATCACGAGCGGTGCGGGGTACAACTACGCGGTCGACGCCTGCAGGATACTGGGGATAGAACCCTCGGTCCTGAAGCTCGGCACGACCTATCCGCTCCCGCAGAGACTCATCGCCGGTTTTCTCAAGAAGCGGAAGACGGTCATCATCGTCGAGGAGCTCTCGCCCTACCTGGAGCTGCACGTCACGGCCATCGCCAAGGACGCGAACCCAGGGGTGAGGATACTCGGCAAGCGGACAGGACACTTCAGCGAGGCGCTCGAGTACAACCCGAACATCGTCGTCGACGGCATCGCGAAGGCGCTGGGCGTCAAGCCCCCGGTCGACTACGCCGCGGTCATGGAGAAGGCGAAGGAGCTGAAGAAGGGGCTCCACGACAGGTGGCCGACCTTCTGCCCGGGATGCCCGCACAGGGCCACCCTGTACGCCCTCCGGCAGGCGCTCAAGGGCACGAAGCACGTCCTCGCGACCGACATCGGCTGCTACTCCATGAGCTTCCTGCCGCCGATAGAGTACGGCGACACCCTCCTGAGCATGGGCGCGTGCATGGGCGTGGCCGCGGGGCTGCAGTACGCGGTCGAGGAGAAGGTCGTGGCAATGGTGGGCGACTCCACGTTCTACCACGCGACGCTCCCGGGGATGGTGAACGCGATACACCACGGGGACGACATCACGCTCGTCATACTGGACAACGAGGTCACCGCGATGACGGGGCAGCAGCCGAACCCGGGGTCCGACATCAGCGCGGGGTCCAGGCCCGCCAAGCGGCTCGTGCTCGAGAACGTCCTCAGGGGCTTCGGGCTGGAGGACATCACCATCGTCGACCCGTACGATGTCAAGAACGCCGTCGGCCCGATGAAGGACGCGCTGTCGAGGAAGGGGCCGAACGTGATCATCTCGCGCAGGGCGTGCGCGCTCTACGCGGACAGGAACAAGCGCAGGCGCGGGGAGAAGATAGAGTCGAACAAGGTCGCGAGGGAGGTGTGCAAGAAGCCCTACACTTGCGTGCGCAACTTCTACTGCCCCGCGATATCCATAGACGACAACGACAGGACCGCGAGCATCTCCAAGGAGCTGTGCGACAGGTGCGACGTGTGCTCCAAGCTCTGTCCGTTCGGGTCGATCAGGCTGCGGGAGGGCGAGTGAACATGCCGGCGAAGGAGTTCAGCGTGTACATGTCCGGGGTCGGAGGCCAGGGACTGGTCCTCCTGTCGAACGTGATAGGCGCGGCGTGCGCGTCCGCGGGCATACGCGCGTTGACCGGGGAGCAGCACGGGCTGTCGCAGAGGAGCGGGTCGATCAACGTGCACATGCGCATAGGGGAGGAGATACGCTCCCCCCTGATACCGATCGGAGGGGCCGACGCGATACTCGCGCTCGAGGCGCTGGAGGCGCTCAGGTACGTCGAGTACCTGAAGCCCGGCGGGATAGTCCTGATGAACTCGAGGATACAGCACCCGATCGCCGAGACATCCGTCCACATGAAGGAGAAGCAGCTCAAGTACATGTCCGCGGAGGACGTGAAGGCCCGGCTCGGCCAGGTGACGGACAAGATCTCCTCGATAGACGCCCTCGGGCTCGCGAGGTCCGCGGGGAACGCACTCGCGGAGAACATCGTGATGCTCGGCGCCCTGAGCACGATCGAGGACTTCCCGGTCCCGGAGAAGGACCTCAGAGCATCGGTCGAGGCGAACGTGCCCAAGAAGGCCCTCGAGGTCAACCTGAAGGCGTTCGACCTCGGGAAGCAGGCGGCCTTCGAGCATCTGTGCAATCTTGTTAAGTGCAGGAAATGAGTTCCGGGTGGCGATCCCCATGAAGAAGGTCGATTACGTCCGAGTGGACGTGTTCGCGAAGAAGCCGTTCGGCGGCAACCCGCTCGCGGTGTTCCCTGACGGCCGAGGCCTGACGAGCGGGCAGATGCAGCAGCTGGCCCGCGAGATGAACCTGTCTGAGACCACCTTCGTCGTGCCGCCGACGCGCGGGTCGGGAGCGGACTTCAGGGTGCGCATATTCACCCCCGACATGGAGGTGCCCTACGCAGGGCATCCGACCATCGGGACGTTCTACGTGCTCTCGATGCTCGGGAAGATCAGGCTCAAGGGGCCCGTGACGACCGCCATGATGGAGGTCAAGGCGGGGGTCATGCCCGTCGAGATATATTCGAGGAACGGGAAGGTCGACAGGGTCGTCACGGTCCAGAACAAGCCCGTGTTCGGCAAGGAGCATCCCGACCCCGGACTGGTCGCGGAGGCGCTCTCGCTCCGGAGGCAGGACCTGTGGACCGACAAGGCGCCCGTGCAGCTCGTATCGACGGGTCTTCCCTGGCTCATGGCGCTCGCGAAGTCCAGGAAGGCGGTCGAGAGCGCCCGGGGGAACCCGCAGGCGTTCACCGAGGCCGTCAAGGACCTGCCCAAGGGTGTAGTAGACATATACGTGACATGCCTCGACCCCGTCGAGAAGGGCTCGACCACGCACTCGAGGGGGCTCAGCCTGGTGCTCGGGAGCATAGTGGAGGACCCCGCGACCGGCAGCGCGAGCGGGAACCTGGGCGCGTATCTGGTGCACCACGGGCTGCTTGGCCCCGAAGGGCGACAGGATATCGTTCATCAACGAGCAGGGGTACGAGATCGGCCGGCCGAGCAAGATATCCGTGGATGTCGGCATCTCCGGAGGGGAGATCGAATCGGTCAGGGTCGGCGGGACGGTCGTCCGCATGATGGACGGGACCGCGTATCTCTAGGAACGGTCACTCGACCAGCGGGAGCTCGACCTTGAAGACCGCTCCCTGCGAGTGGTCGCCCGTGACCCTGTCCTCGACCCACGCCCTTCCGTGGTACTTCTTCGTGAGCATGGACACGATGTGCAGGCCCAGCCCCGAACCCTTCTTCGTGGAGCCCTGGACGAACCTCTCGAAGATCTTGTCCTTCATGTCGTCGGGGACTCCGCGGCCCCTGTCGGCCACCGAGACGAGCCACGAGGCATGGCCGTCGCTGCTGCACGCGCTCGACCCGCAGCTCTATCTCGACAGGCTCGTGCTGGTCGTACTTCACCGCGTTGGTCAGGAGGTTCACGAAGAGCTCCTTCATCAGCCCGTCGGCCATGACATGGTGCTTCCCTGCGGACAGTTCGTGCTTGAAGACCATCTTCCTGGACATGTAGTACTGCGGAACGCTGGCCATGCAGTCCAGCAGGACCGCATCGAGGTCCGTCCTGACGAGCTTGGAGGAGCCCCAGGTCAGCCGGGACATCGTGCGCACGTTGCTCGCGAGCCTGCCGATGTTGAGCACCTGCTGCGAGAGCTTGCCGGTCATCGTGACCTGCTCCGGCCGCGTCAGGGTCGACTTGAGCATGTCCAGGTACCCCAGGATGGCCTGGTTGAAGTTCTTGATGTCGTGCGAGAGCAGGTCAGTGTAGAACTCGGCGCTCTTCCTGCTCTCGATCTGCGCCTCGAACATCGTCGCGTTCTCGATCGCGACCCCTGCCAGGGAGGCGAATATCTCGACGACCTCTATCGTGTCGGAGTCGGGTATCCGGTCGTCCCTCGGCTTGTTGAACTCGATGTAGGCCACGACCTCGCCTTCCCTGTCGAACATGAACGTGTCCATGTAGTCCAGCTCGTGCCAGTATCCCTCACCCTTCCTGGGGAGCCGTATGAGCTCCGGCTCGGGGTAGTACACGATGTCTTCCGGCAGGACGGCGTACCCTTCGGCAGGCATGTAGTAGGTCATCCTGCCGATCTTCTTGCGCCACTTGACGGGCGTGTCCGACAACGGCTTGCCCTTCGGGTCGAGTAGGAAGTCGATTCTGCTCCACGGGATACTCGAGCCGCTTGATGACTCTCGGCCCGGTCCTCGGTGAATCCGTGGACCGCCCTCGCCCTGAACACGTTGGCTCGACTCGTCGAGGACGCCGATGATCATCCGCCTGACCCCGAGCAGCTGAGAGAGTATCCTGAGCACATCCGCGAGGAGCTGGTCGAGGTCGCGGACATACAGCACGTCCGTTATGAGGTCGAATATCCTCGACATCTGCTCGGTCCTCTGGCCGCTCACCCTGAGGGCGACCTCCTTCTCGCTCGCCAGGTGCGCGTTCTCAATCGCGACCTCCGCGAGCGACGTGAATATCTCTATCGTCTCGATGGTCTCCGCGTCCGGTATCTTGGAGTCCCGGGGCATGGACGGGTAGATGACGCCGACTATACGCCCGCTGGAGTCGTGGAGCGAGAACGCCAGCGAATCGCCCTCCCTGAACTCGCCCGGCTGCCTCTCGCCGGCCTTCCTCGCCGCGAGCACCCTGTCCGGCATCACGAAGTGCGAGAGCTGCCTCGGGGAGACCTGCTCGGCGGGGGTGTAGTACACCGTCCGCCCTATCCTGCGGCTCTCCCTCAGGTCCTCGAGTATGACGTCCATCGGGATCGACCTGACCCTGGACTCCCGGACGACATCGTCCGGATACCCGAACAGGGCGATCCACTTGAACGCCCCCAGGGCCTCGTCGTAGACCACCAGGGTGACCCTCTCGAACCCGAACAGGGTCGAGACGGATGTGAGTATCATGCTCGCTCAGCTTCTTGAGGTCGCGCTCGGAGACTATCGAGGACGAGATCCGGAGCACATCCTCCAGGAGGTCCGTCCGATGCACCATGCGGGTGGACCTCGCTTCCTTCTCGACCCTCTCGCGCTCGCGCACGAGGGCCACCGAGAGTAGCTGGGAGAACAGGGACATGAACTCGACGGACCTGCGCGACGGGAGCCTGCCGTCGGCCGTGCCGCCGATGCTGATGAACGCCATCAGGGCGCCCGCCTCGTCCCGCATGGCCAGCTGCAGGCAGTCGGATTCGAGCCAAGCCATCCGTCCGAGGAACCGGACGCATCATCGGCCGCCTTGCGCCATGCATCCGCCCTCGTGAAGTACGCGTTCCCGCCGACCCTCAGGGAATCGTCGAACTGGGAAGAGACCTCCGCGGACGAGGGCGTGCTGACGATCGGCACCTCGACGCCGCCTCCGTAGGCGACGTGCTCGAAGGCCACTCTGAGACCCTCGGATACGACATGAAAACCAACGTCCTTGACCCCGAACATCCCGGGGAAGGAGTTCATCAGGCTCCCGACGACGCTCTCCACGGGCCTGGCCTTGCAGATATCGTCTGTGATGGCGACGAGCTTCTTCGCGACCTCGTCGTCAAGCCAAGCGTCGTCCCTTTTGCGATCGGAGCTAGAACCTGCTGCGCTCAGGTCAAACCCCCCGTAGAACGGATCTCATGGACCTACCTTAGGCATTTCCTCACAGGCCGAGCCTGGGTCGTTCTTTGTCATGGCATTCATTGATATTTAAAAAGAGCAGACCGTGAAATCACAGCAGATAATGGCGCGTCCGGGGCCAGCTGGACTGCCTTCGGCGAAAAGCTATTACCACCGCCCGCCTGATTACCTCCGAAAGGTGGTGTCGCATGGCGGACATGAGGGAGGTAATCTCGACCGCGATCGAGTTCGAGCATTTCGGGCACAAGTACTACCTGAGGTTCCACGAGCTCGTGGCCGACGAGAAGGCGAAGGCGCTCATGAAGAGCCTCGCCGAGGACGAGAAGGAGCACGCGGAGATACTCAGCAGGGAGCTCGCCAAGCTGGGGGCGGAGCCCAAGAAGCATTCCAAGGAGATGCTCGAGAAGGGCCTGGCGGAGATGTTCCCCGAGAAGATACGCAAGAACTCCATAGCCACCAAGGACGCCGTCTCCGCCATCAAGCTGGGCATGAGGACCGAGGAGCGGTCGATCGGGTTCTACAGCAAGAACGCGGGCAAGGGCGGGGAGAAGCTCAAGAAGATCTTCGAGCAGCTCGAGCAGATGGAGAAGGGCCACCTGAACCTGCTGAAGGAGAACCTGCACTACCTCGAGAACGACGGCTCATGGTTCGGCTACGTGCCCATACTGGAAGGATGAGCTGGCGCAGACGCGGGCCTTGATGCCAAGCTTTTTTACGACAGTGCCTAATCAAGGCCCACTGGAAAGGTGCGATGCTTGGCCCGGGTCATGCCGTTCGAGGCGACACACTACAACACCGACAGGTTCGGCAGGGACATCACGAGGCTCGCCGCGCCTCCGTACGACATCATCGACCAGGCCGCCGAGCGCAAGCTGAAGGACGACAGGCTCAACATCACGCACATCACGCTCGGTGACGAGCACGACTCCTACGCCGTCGCGTCCAAGAGGCTGAGGCACTGGCTCAACGACGAGGTCATGGTCAGGGACAAGGGCGAGGCGTTCTACGTCTACGAGCAGACCTTCGAGTCCCCCGACGGCTCCCCGAGGGTCAGGTCGGGGATAGTGGGGCTGGTGCGGCTCGAGGAGTTCTCGAAGGGCATCGTCATGCCCCACGAGAACACCATCCCCAAGCACAAGGCCGACCGGCTCGCCCTCATGAGCGCGGTGTGCGGGGACACCGAGCAGATATTCATGCTCTACGACGACCCCACGGGCGGCATGGAGAGGCTGCTCGCGGAGAGCAGGAGGCGGGAGGAACTGCTCAGGTTCGTCGATGTCGAGGGCGTCCACCACAGGATACTCAGGATAGACGAGCCCGAGGCCGTGCGGACCATAGCCTCCCTGATGGAGCCAACCAAGCTCCTGATCGCGGACGGGCATCACAGGTACGAGACCTCGCTCGAGTACAGGGACGCCAGGCGGAAGCGGGACGGGGTCAAGGGAGACGCGCCGTACGACTATGTGATGGCGACCCTGGTCAGCTTCAGGAACCCGGGGCTGGTCATCTTCCCGACGCACCGGCTGGTCAAGGGAGTGGCCCCGGATGCGCTGACCTCCCTCCGAGGCAGGATGGAGCCGGAGTTCGTGCTCGAGGATCTCAAGGGCCCCGAAGAGCTCGTCCGGGCGGTGGATGCTTCAGGGGACGAGGCGTTCGGCGTGTGGATACCTTCGTCGGGGACTGCCATGATGGCGACCCCGAAGGCGTTCAAGGGCCGAGGCGCGTCGCTGGAGACTCTCTCGGTATCACTCCTTCAGGAGAAGGTGCTGAAGAAGCATCTGTCGTTCACCACCGAGATGCTCGACAGGAAGATCGACATCGAGTACGTCAAGGGCACCCCCGCCGCAAAAGTGATGATGGGGACGGGCGAGTTCCAGGCGTGCTTCTTCGTGAAGCCCCCGACGGTCGAGCAGGTCATGGCGGTCGCGCAGGCCGGCAGGAAGATGCCCCACAAGTCCACCTATTTCTTCCCGAAGATATGGTCGGGCACGCTGCTCTATCTCTTCGACCGATGACCGTCTGGCCTAAACGGTAAATATGCGCATCCCGATACGCCGCCCAGTGGGCATCATGAAGTTTGATCTCGGCATCTTGAACGGACGCGTGGTCGATGGCGCGGGCAACCCGTGGTACTACGGGGACCTCGGCATCGTCGGCAAGAGGATTGCGAAGATCGGAAAGGTGGAGAGGAAGGACTGCAGGGAGACGATAGACGCGAAGGGGATGTTCGTCTGCCCCGGGTTCATTGACATACACACACACTCCGACCTGACGGCGCTCGTGTTCCCCGGATGCGACAGCACCCTGAGACAGGGCGTGACCACACACCTCATAGGCAACTGCGGCCTGGGGATCGCCCCTCTGCGGGAGCCGTACCTGGACCTGGCCAAGACATACTGGGGGGAATGGGCTGGGTCCGAGATCGATTTCACGTGGCGCACCTTCGGCGAGTACCTGAGGACCCTGGAGAAGAAGGGCATAGGGCACAACATGGCCGCGCTCGTAGGCCACGGGGCCGTCAGGACCGCGGTGCTCGGGGCCGAGAGGCGCGCCCCGAAGTCTGCCGAACTCAAGCTCATGAAGGATCTCGTGGACGAGGCCATGAGGGCCGGCGCCTTCGGCATGTCCACCGGGCTCGTGTACCCGCCGGGCTCCTTCGCGAAGACGGACGAGATCGTGGAGCTCTGCAAGGTCGTCGCGAAGTACGGCGGGATGTACGCGTCGCACATCAGGGGAGAGAGGGAGACCATCGCGGAGGCGATCAAGGAGGCCATACAGATAGGCCAGAGGAGCGGCGTCAGGGTCCAGATATCCCACAACTGCCCCAAGTACGGCGCGTGGGGCAGGACCAAGGAGACCCTCGGGCTCGTCGAAGCGGCGAGGAGGAAGGGCTTCGATGTGACCATAGACAATGACATGCACACGGACCTTGCCGTAAGGCTGGGGCACGCGCTCCCGCAGTACCTGCACGAGCTGAGCAAGCAGGAGATACTGGAGCTGATGAGGTCCTCCGCTGACCGGAAGAGGATCAGGGGCGAGATAATCGAGGACCGGCTCCCGGCGTGGGGCCCCAGCGGGCTCCTCAAGCACGGCAGGTTCGACAGGATGTTCCTGCTGCACTGCCCGAAGGACCCGAAGCTCGTCGGAAAGACGGTCGCGAAGATAGCGGAGATGCGCGGGAAGAACCCGTTCGAGACATACTTCGACCTCATCCTGGAGCACGAGGACGAGATCGTTGCCATATTCGACTACATCAGCGAGGACGATGTCGCGGCCCTGATGAAGGACCCTAACATGATGATATCATCCGACTGCGCAACCTGGTCCGAGAAGGGCCCAATGACGGACCCACCCCCGTACATACCCTGCGCGTTCGGGGAGTACCCCGGTATATTACAGAGATACGTCAGGGACGAGCCCATCACGACCCTGCAGGACATGATCAGGAGGATGACGAGCTTCCCCGCGCAGAAGATAGGGCTGTTCGACAGGGGGGTTCTGAGACCTGGCATGAGGGCCGACATCGCGATCATCGACCTCCCCAGGCTGAAGGACCGGGCGACAAACAGGTGGCCCCACGAGTTCCCCTACGAGAACTGGCCGCACAGGTACCCCGAGGGGATACCGTACGTCATCGTGAACGGGACCGTCGCCGTGGACAAGGGGAAGCAGAAGAAGGTGCTCGCGGGCGAAGTGATCAGGTACAGGCCGAGCTGAGGCACTGACCGGGCCTATATCTCGTACCTCTTGTACTCGCCCTCGCAGGGGTTCCCCGCGCAGATCCATGCGACCTTGTTGGTCAGGTCGAACACGACCGAGAAGATGGACATGGTCTGCTCCTCCTCGCTCAGGGCGGGGTCGGGGTGCCTGCAGATGCTCTCCGGATATCCGACATGGTCCGAGAACACCTTCTTGAATGTCGAGACATCGACCTGGCCGAGCTCGTGCTTGAACAGCTTCTTGGCGCGGTTGTACCTGACGATCGACGAGAAGCGCGTGTGCATGTTGTCCTCGAACTTCCACATCTTGGGCGACAGGTAGTGGTTCGTGTGCACCATCCATCCGTCCTCGGCGTAGAGGGCGTCGAAGGTCGTGGCCGACCCCTCCATGCTGTATATCTCGCCGTTCGGGTCGCACACGATGTTGTTGAAGCTGTGCCCCCTGCCCTCGGGCATCGAGGCCATCAGCGCCTGGTATATGCCCTTCTCCCTGAGCACCTTCCTGACGGGGATCATCTTGGGTATCCCCAGCCGGGTGTCGTTCGGGACGAGGGCGTTCCCCGTGAGGCTTATCCCCGCGGCGTTGAGCCCGACCGTGGGCATGATGCCGCCGTAGTTCACGCCTATGTACCCGGGCTCGTCGTCGGGCCTGACATGCGCGATCGCGACATCGTCGAAGTTGTACGGGGACACATCCTCGTTGTGGGCCGCGTAGACGACATCGTCCTTGGTCCACTGTGCGTTCACCGCGATGTCCGTGCACCCCCTCCTCCCCAGCTCGGGCACGTCGCAGAGCACGGCGTAGGCGAGGTCGAACTTGATCCCCGAGCCCTCCGCGTACCCCCTCAGCTCCTCGATGAACTCGGGGTAGTACTTCTCAGTCATCGGCAGGGTCTTGCGGCAGTGCGCCAGGGCCTTCTCGAGGGTCAGGCCGTGCGCGGCCTCCACGTTCTTCCGGAACCTCTTCTCCATCCGCAGGGCCTGGTCCCTGCACTGCCTGCCGATCGACACGCCGATCTGATGGTGGCTGCCCGAGGCCGATATCTCCCTGATGACCCTTCCGTCGCCCGTCTTCAGCACTACCGTCCACTCCCTGCTAAACCTGACGGGGAGCTATCTCTGCGGTCAAATACCTTCCCGAGGAGGCGGGGAACCTACAACCGGACGGCGTCTTCGAAAAACTATATCGCTCCCGCAGGACGTTCCACGGGCGATGCCGAAGGTTGAGCTTGAGTACAGGTGTAAGAAGTGCAAGAACTCCTACCCCGCGACCATCAACTATTCGGGGAAGATCGAGGACATCGAGTTCGACGACAACCAGTCGAGGTGTCCGTTCTGCGGGGAGTGGAACTGCGCCGACCCGAAGGCCGTCGAGCAGGTCATGAAGGAGCACCGGAAGAGGTAGGGCGTGCGATACGCCGAGAGCGTGTCTCCGAGTCCCGGGGCGGCCGCGGCTGCAGACGACGGACAGGCAGTCGTTCAGACCGCACAATCCGAATATAAAGGCCCATCCGATTTGTCAGTAATGACGATAACCGTTTTTCGTTTTATACCCAGCATGCTACAAGATTCACGCAGCAATAGCCCCCAAGTTTCATATATGTACCAATCCCTTTGCGTGTTTGAGTTTCTAACCTGATTTAGGGGTTACACGGAGGATGAGTAAGACATGAAAAATAGAACCATACTAGCAGGATTTGTGATGCTGCTGATGGTCCTGACGACGTTCGCGGTCATACCCGCGAATGACGACGGCAGCGGCCGCGGCGGCAGAGGATGATGTGCTGTATATTGCTATGCAACAGGACGTCCCAGACTACAACAACTACAACCTAGGAACGAACAGCGTCTGGAAGGCCAACGTCATAGGGTTCGGCTTCGAGTCGCTGTCCGCGACCGACATGGACCTGAAGTCCGTCCCGTTGCTGGCGGAGAGCTGGGACATTCGACGAGGACACCCTCGAGGTAGTCATCACCTTGAGACAGGGCGTCCTGTTCCATGACGGCACCCCGGATGACCTCACGGACAACGTGGAGATGACGGCGGACGATGTCGTGTTCTCATACCTCATGGCGAGGGAGGGAACGACCTACTCGTCCAACATCGTCAACGCGTTCGACATACGACGAGCGATCGGGATTGTCACCGAGGATGAGCTCGACACCGGTGTCGTGAAGACCGACGACTACGAGGTGACGATGACCATGGCCCACCCGTTCGGACAGTTCTTCTCGAACACGCTCGCAGTGCCGATCATGCCGATGTACGTGTGGGAGAACTACCTGACCGCTGACGGAGTCGTCGATGTGACCAAGAGCGAGGTCGACATGACCTGGGGCACCGGCGCGTTCTACTACGCCGACGGGGTCCCGAACTCCTACAGAGTGATGAAGAAGTTCGACGGCTACTGGGGCAAGGACTTCCTGACACCCGCGGGCTGGCCGACATTCCCGAAGGTCGTCGACACGCTGCACTACAAGATCTACAGCAGCATCGACACTGCCATCCTGGCGCTCCAGGGCGGCGATGTCGACTACATCGCCTGGGCAGTCACGCCGGGCCGTGTCCCTGCTCTGCAGAGCGACCCGAACATCGGCCTCGAGTACATGTCTGACAGCGGGTACTTCTACCTGGCGTTCAACATGAAGAGGGAGCCGATGAACAACCTGACGTTCAGGCAGGCAATGTCGCACCTGATCGACAAGGACCAGATCGTCGATGTGTACATGGGCGGCTTCGGACAGGCGGGTTCCGCCGCTGTCCCGCCGTACTTCGGCGAGTGGTTCAACCCGGCGGTCACGAAGTACTCCTTCGACATGGACGATCGCCGAGGACACTGCTCGACGACGCAGGATACACCGACGACAACGGGGACGGCTGGAGGGACATGCCCGACGGCAGCCTGATGGAGAAGATCACCCTGCTGACCCCGCCCGCGGACTACGACCCGATCAGGATCAGGGCCGGTCAGATGCTCGCGACCAACATGAGGGACGTCGGGCATCAACGTCGAGGCGAAGCCGATCGACTTCAACACGCTGGTCGCGAAGGTGAACACGTTCGACTACCAGATGCTCAACCTCGGCTGGAGGTTCACCGGATACACGGAGTGCGTGAGCGTGCTGTTCGACATATACGGCCCGCTCGAGGGCTCGAACAGCTGGGCCTTCTGGTCCGAGACCAACCCGAACCCGTACTACTCGGACGGTCGGAGGAGTGAGCACGCTGGCCGATGCGACGACGCAGGCCTATGCCGACGAGTTCCTCGCGCTCGAGGACGAGGCGAGGGCGAGCTTCGACACCACGGAGCAGATCAACCTCGTGAAGCAGGGCCAGGAGATCATCGCCGATGCGATCCCGTGCAACGTCCTGTACTACAGGATGAACGTCGAGGCGCACAACAAGGTCTGGACCAACTGGACCGTGTTCTCCGGTTCGCTGATCAACGCGTACTGCTTCTGCGTGCTTGAATACGCAAGCGCGGAGACGAGCGGCGGAGGAGCGGTCACGACGAGCCTGAGCGCGGGTCTCACGATGGCCGAGAAGGTCGCGTGCGACGAGAGCGTCGCGGCGACCGTGATGGCGATCGACAACCTCGGGGCCCCGGTCTCCGGAGCCACGGTTGAGGTCACGTTCGGGAGCTCGACATCGCTTCGGCAGACCCGGCGACGGGCACGACCGACGCGAACGGACTGTTCGAGTTCGAGGTCATTGGAGAGGCCGCTGGCGCGACGACCGTGACGGTCAACGTGACGGACGGCACCCTTGAGGCGTCGGACTCGGCCATCTTGCTGGTCAGCACGCTGGGAGGCCTCGCAGTCCAGGTCACGCCCGAGAAGACGGTCGTTGCAGCCGGAGAGTCGATCGACGGTCGACCTGCTGGTGACCGATGTGAACGGCGACCGCTTCGAGGGAGCCACGGTCTCGATGGACCCGTACCTGCTAGGGTACGGTTCGATCAGCCCGACCTCGGTACGTGACGGACGCTGACGGTATGGCCACGATGACATACACCGCGCCGGCCGACGACCTGCCGAACCAGCACATGCTGGTCCAGCTTGCGGCGGCGGTATCGCACCCGCAGCACACCAGGGCAACCTCGCCGTGAGCCAGATAGTCGTGTACAACGACGCGGCCCCGGACTGGATCCTGACGAGCATAGACTCGGTCACGACGACGGCGCTGACCCCGACGGACCCGACGACGACCATAACCGTGGTCCTGACGGACGAGCTCGGCAACCCGATCGATGGTGAGCTGCTCGACGTCGAATACAGCAACGAGACTCGCGTCGTCGACCCTGTGTTCGAGACCGACCGCGACGGCCGCGGACGGCACGGTCAGCTTCGATGTGACAATGGCGGACACCGGAGTCTCCGGAGGCGTCAGGGTCACGATCGGCATGATGTCCGCGCCGAACGGCATACACGACACGGTCACGCTGACCTACGCCGACCCGGCGGATGTCCTCGCAACCGACTACTACGGAGGGTACATACAGTACGACCTGACGAAGTTCGTCGAGGCGTGGGGATTCGATCCACGTGACGGCGTATGTGTTCGACCAGGACGGGCACACCCGCGGATGGAGTGAACGCGACCGTCATCGTACCCGCAGCCGCGGCCGGCCAGATGATGGAGTGGGACCCCTACGAGTTCACCCCGCTCTGGGAGTGGGTGGGCGCGACCCTCGAGACGACGGCGGACGAGCAGAGCCTGGCCGCGACCGGGGTCTGCGACACGCCGATGGCCGGTGACAGGGACATCGACTACTTCGACTACTGGTACGGCTACGTCCCGGTGGGAGTCACCCTGACCGGAGGAGTCTACGAGATGGACCTGTACGGCGGATCAGTCGCGAGCCTGGACCTGATAACCGACATCTTCGTGATGCCGGGCTCGTGGTGCACTGCGACGTTCGACGGTGACGAGGAGTTCGGCACGAGGGACGACGCTGGCCCGTGGCCATTGGCCTTCTACTTCTGGGGCCCGTCGCTGATATCGAGCTCGCGTCGGGTACGGCAGGGCGTACAGCCTCGCGACCGTGACGTACGAGATCGAGACGCCTGTGCTCATGGCGGAGGACGGCGTCGCAGACACGACGGTAGTGCACGTGACGGTCTACGACGAGACGAACGACGCCGATCGAAGGCGCAGAGCGTGCAGATATACCAGACCACCTCTTCGTCAGGGATCGCTCCAGAACAACGACTACAAGGTCGACCCGTATACAGCTCTGGACAGGGCGACAGTACGTCCGTCCCGTCCGACGCGAGCGGCATGTCCAACTTCACCGTGACCACGGTGGCGTGGGACGCCGCGACGGTGTCGTACGCCGGCGGCCTCACCGCGATAGTGAACCCGGACATGTTCATCAGGGCCAGGGTGCCGGGACGTCGCGCTGCCTGTGATCAGCCAGACTCAGCTGGTCGTCGAGCCGACGAGAGATGTCGTGTACATCGTGCCTGAGGTCGTCACCGAAGTGAGGCCGATAGGCGACTATGTCACTGTCACGCGCCCAGGTGCTTGGGCGCGGACGGAGAGCCCTACGCCGACCTGCCGGTGAGCATAGCCGTGAACCTCGGAACGATCACGACGCCGTACACCTGGACGGACGCCGAGGGCATGGTGACCCTGGGAGTCGACACATCGGGCATCGCGGACGCCACGGCGGCGTTCCTGGCGGTCTCGCTCATCACTGGCGGTGCGCCTGAGGGCGGCACCTGCAGGGTGATGGTGGCCTTGATGAACGAGGCCCCCTCGATAGAGATCACCGGGCCTGCTGCGGACGCCGAGGTGGAAGGACCGAACGCGACCGTCACGGGCGGCATCTTCGATGCGAACGGCATCGCCGAGGCCACCCTTGTGGTCGACGACGGGACACCGATTGACCTCGTGGTGACCGAGGGATCCATCGCGATCGCGGTCTCCGAGGTCCTCGTCTGGCCTCGATGAGGGCGAGCACACAGTGACCATATCCGCCACGGACTCGCTCGGCATCTCGAGCGAGGCGGAGATGTCCTTCACCCTCGTAGCCGCGGAAGAGGCGCGGAGCCGACATGCTCGCCTGGGGCCTTGCAGCCGCAGGCTGGATTGTCGCCGCTGTGGTGCTGGTGTTCTTGGTCCTCAAGATGAGGAAGCCAGCAGCGGCCCCGGCCGAGCCCGAGGCGGAAGAGGAGAAGAAGGAATAGGCGGGTCTCGAAACCATTTCCCGGAAACCTTTTCCCTCGTTTTCATTTCCCTGCTGTCCGAGCGTGCACCTTATAGCCAAAGAGCCTGTTCTTTCGGTACGGTCCCATCACCGTTACTGACCAAAGTTTTAATATCGCACCGAATCTTCACGCATCAATAAACCCATTCCAGAAAAGGTGCCAGAATGGCCGGGATGACACGCTACGTCGTGGCCAGGAGCATACAGACCTTCGTCACACTATTAATCATCCTCACGCTGATTTTCATCATGTTCGAGGCGCTCCCCGCGAGGCCCCAGGACCTGCTCAGGACCGCGCCCAACATCCAGCAGTCGCAGATCGACTACATGACCTCGCTGTACGGCTACGACCGGCCCGTCCTCGAGAGGTACGCCATGTACATGACCAACATGCTCACGTTCGACTTCGGCATATCGTTCAGCAGGGCGGACCAGGTCTGGGACATCCTGCAGGACAGGATACCCAGGACGCTGCTGCTGTTCGGCGGGGCGACCATATTCGCGTACCTGATCGGCATCTACCTGGGCGCGCTGATCGCGTGGAAGCGCGGCGGGGTCCTCGACGGGGGCACGGTCGTCGTGAGCCTCGTGTTCTACAACATGCCCTCGTTCTGGATCGGCCTCATATTCCTGGTGATATTCGCATCCGAGCTCAATTGGTTCCCCCTCACGGGGTGGTACGATCCCACCGACAACCTGCCGTACATTGTGGACGTCCTCTGGCACGTGTCGCTCCCGATGATCGTGCTGCTGTTGTTATCCCTCGCGGGCACCGTTCTGCTCATGAGGACGGCCATGCTCGACGTGATCGGCGAGAACTACATGGTCACGGCGAAGGCGATCGGTCTGTCGGAGAGCAAGGTGCTCTTCAAGCACGGGGCCAGGAACGCCATGCTCCCGGTCGTCACGTCGTTCATCATAGCGTTCGTGTTCGCCATCGGAGGGGCGGTCGTGCTGGAGAACGTGTTCAGCTTCCCCGGGATGGGGCAGCTGTACATCCAGTCGCTGTTCCAGCTGGACTTCCCCGTGGCCGAGGCAACGCTGTACATCATCACGCTCATGGTCCTGCTGGGCAACTTCGCCGCGGACCTGCTTTACGGATACCTTGACCCGAGGGTGCGGATGTGAACAGGAAGAACGACAGGACGGACGCTCAGGATAAGGGCAAGCCAGGCGCCGCCGATTTCCAGGAGGCGGGCCAGAGGGCGGTCCTGAGGATCGTCAAGGGGTTCCTGAGCACCTGGAAGCTCTACAGGCAGTCGAAGACCGGCGTCGCGGGACTCTCGATAGCCCTGGGGTTCCTGGTCGTCGCCATTTTCGCGCCCTGGCTCGCACCCTATGACAAGGACTTCAAGGCCCCGGCGATCGACACATTCATAGCCGACTACGCCTCGAGGAACCTCACCGCGGAGCTCAACTGGAGCAAGATCCTCGGCCTGACATCGCGACCAGAGGGACCACCCCCTCGAGAGGGTCCTGGCATACTCCGACGAAGGGACCGCGATAGTGTATCCGGTCACGTACGGCATAAGCGAGGAGACCGGGGAGATAGGCATAGTCGATCGGGAACCCGTCGACGGTCAACCTGCCCGCGAACGCGACCTACCTCACGTCGACCCACTTCTCGACATCGTTCCTGTTCGCGCTCAACGAGACCCCGGGCTCGGGAGGGACGACCTCGACCCTGTACGAATACAGCTACGTCTTCGAGTACACCAGGGAGCACGTGATCCCGTTCATCCCGAAGTACCATTCGAACCTGTGGAACGGGTACTCGTTCGTCGTCCAGAACGCCAGGCTCGCGCTCGCCTTCGCGGACGACCACAACCTGTGGATGATCAACAAGCGTCCCCCGACCGTGTACGAACCGGGGATCGACTCGATCACATACATCAACAACATCACCATCAGCAACGCGACCATCATCGGCAACCCGCTGGTGGTCGACGGCGACTTCGACAACGGGAGCATGCTCTTCGTGCCCACCGACCTGGGCATAAGGGCGTATCGACATCAATGTCACGAAGCACAACGTCACGTCGAGGGTGCTCAACATAACGATCGGCGACCTCTCGTGGATGAGGAACTACTCGATCGACGGGGTGCAGTTCGAGCCGGTCACCGGGAGACAACATGCTGGCCTTCCAGTACCCGTATTCCCCGTCCACGCCGATAGGCAAGGAGTGGGTCGCGGTCGCATCGACGGACGGACAGGTCGTGGCCTACGACAGGGTCACGGGCAACACCACATGGTCCAACAAGCTCCTCCTGACCGGGATAAGGGACTTCGAGATCAGCGGGCTGTTCTCGTCCCCTGACTACCTCGTCATGGTCGGCAAGACCGGCGAGAGGGGGATCATGGCGGGGCTCGTGCCGGAGACCGGCAGGGTCGGGAACAACAACACGATGTTCGCGACGGTCGAGGGGTACATCGACAGCGAGCCGCAGTACGTCCCCGGCCAGCTCCGATACGTCTTCAGCACCGACAAGGGGACCATATACCTGGTCACCGACCTCATGAGGGTCAACGCCACCTTCAGCGCCCCGAACGGAGGGGCGGTCACCCCGGTCGTCGTTCCTCGGCAACATATACATCGAGATGACCAAGACGGGGAACTACTTCGCAGTGGTGACGGACGAGAACACGCTCTTCATGGAGACCCTGACAGGGGTCAACATCGCGCCTCTGCCGCCAGGGACGTACCCGTCCGGGAACTACTACCCGCTCGGCACGGACTACGAGGGGCACGACATACTGACGCAGGTCATGTTCGGCACGCGGGCGGAGCTGCTCGTGGGCATAACCGCCGCGTTCTTCTCCGTGGTCGTAGGCACGATCGTCGGGCTGGTTGCGGGTTTCTACTCCGGGTTCATCGACGACCTGCTCATGAGGCTGACGGACGTCATGCTGAGCCTGCCGTACCTGGTCATCATGCTGCTGTTCGCTGCGGCCTTCGGGCCGTCCCTGCTCAACATCATCATCATATTCGCCATCCTGTCCTGGGCGGGCATCGCGAGGGTCATCCGCTCCGTGACGCTCTCGATCAAGGAGAGGGCGTTCGTCGACGCCGCGATGGTCTCTGGTGCCTCCGACAGCAGGCTCATATTCAGACACATAGGGCCCAACGTGCTCCCGTACACGTTCCTGTACATGACGTTCAACATCAGCGGGGCGATCGTGACCGAGGCCATCCTGGCGTTCCTCGGCTTCGGCGACCCGAACAACATCACCTGGGGGATGATGCTGCAGTTCCTGCAGATCAGCGGCCACGCTCTGGATGCGCCCTGGTGGCTCCTGCCCCCGGGGATAGCCATCACGCTTC
This sequence comes from Thermoplasmatota archaeon, assembly GCA_963818745.1. Classification (GTDB taxonomy): domain Archaea; phylum Thermoplasmatota; class Thermoplasmata; order UBA10834; family UBA10834; genus CAWBDD01. Next base: position 135,649 of record CAWFTI010000001.1, read on the forward strand.
TCTCTCTCGCGTTCTATCTGATAGGCAGGGCGTTCGACGAGGTCGTGAACCCGCGCCTGAGGAAGAGGTGACCAGATGACCCTGCTCGAAGTGAAGGACCTGAAAGTGCACTTCAAGATACAGAACGGCTGGGTCAAGGCCGTGGACGGGGTCAGCTTCACCATCGACTCAGGGGAGACCATGGGCCTGGTCGGGGAGAGCGGCTGCGGGAAGACCACGGCCGCGTACGCCATCACCCAGCTCCTGCCGTCCGAACGGTTACATCAAGGGGGGCGTGATACTCTTCAGGGAGCCAGCCCAGGTCGCGGCCTTCAGAAAGGAGTACGACGAGAAGCTGAAGCTGACTGGGAAGGCGCGCGCCAAGGAGACCGACAGGGTCAGGAAGAGGCTGAACGCGCTCGGGGCTTCGAAGGGCGAGGAGGCTGTGGAGCTGAGGCACAGGCTCGCAGCCCTGACTTACTCGTACGACCTCCTGGGCAAGTCCAAGAAGAAGGACGGGTCCCTCGACGACTACAACGAGGAGATCAGGAAGATACGATGGACCCAGATATCCATGATATTCCAGGGCGCGATGAACGCCTTCAACCCGGTCTTCAAGATCGGCGACCAGATCGTCGAGGCGATACAGCTCCACGAGGACGTGGATGACGAAGCCGCCAGGAAGAGGGCGAGGGAGCTGTTCGAGTTCGTGGGCATCTCCCCTGACAGGATCGACAACTACCCGCACGAGTTCAGCGGGGGCATGAAGCAGAGGGCCATGATAGCCCTCGCGCTCGCCCTGAAGCCGAAGTTCATAATCGCGGACGAGCCGACCACCGCCCTCGACGTGATCACGCAGGACCGCATCCTGGTCGAGATACGCAAGCTCCAGGAGCAGCTGAACATGGCCATGATGATCATCACGCACGATGTGTCCGTGGTCGCGGAGGTCTCGGACAAGATCGGGGTGATGTACGCGGGGCTCCTTATGGAGATAGGCATGACCCAGCAGGTGTTCAAGAACACGGCGCACCCGTACACGCAGGGTTTGCTGGGCTCATTCCCGTCCATCAAGGGCAAGAAGAAGCGGCTACTGTCCATACCCGGCTTCCCGCCGGACCTCGTGAACCCGCCGCCGGGCTGTCCGTTCCACCCGAGATGCCAGTATGTCCAACCCCTGTGCTCGCAGGAGAGGCCGAAGGGCATAGAGATCGAGCCGGGGCACCTTTCGTACTGCCACTTCGCCAGAGAGCTCTGGGACAAGCTCAGGAAGGTGGAGTAGGCATGCCCACTGGCGAGGTCGTGGTCAAGGTCAGGAACCTGAAGAAGTACTTCGAGCTCAAGAAGGGGTTCTTCTCGTTCGGCGGGGAGATACCGATCGTCAAGGCCGTGGACGACGTCAACTTCGACATCAGGTCCGGCGAGATACTCGGCCTCGTGGGCGAGAGCGGCTGCGGCAAGACCACCACCGGGAGGCTGCTGACCAGGCTCGAGGACCCGACGGACGGGTTCGTGTTCTTCCTCGGGAGGGACATCGCGCTCCTCGAAGGCTCGGACATCAAGGTCTTCAGGCGGAACATACAGATGGTCTTCCAGGACCCCTACGAATCGCTCAACCCGAGGACCACGGTCCTCCAGACGATAATGGAGCCCCTCATCAACCACAACATCGGCAAATACCCCCGAGCAGCGGGTCGAGATGGTCGTCCAGGCGCTCGAGGACGCCGGGCTGGCACCCGCCAAGGAGTACCTGAGCAGGTTCCCGCACGAGCTCAGCGGAGGGCAGAGGCAGAGGGTGTCCATCGCGAGGGCGCTGGTCATCAAGCCCAAGGTCATAATCGCCGACGAGCCCGTCTCGATGCTGGACGTGTCCATCCGGGCGGGCGTGCTCAACTTGATGCTCGACCTGAGGGACAAGTACGGAATCCCGTACCTGTTCATCACCCACGACATCGCGGTCGCGAGGTATGTGAGCGACCGGCTGGCGGTCATGTACCTGGGGAGGGTCGTGGAGCTGGCGGACACCGAGAAGATCATCTTCGAATCGAAGCACCCGTACACGCAGGCGTTGCTGTCGGCCGTCCCCGTGCCTGACCCGGAGGCGAAGCACGGGAGGATCATGATCAAGGGAGATATCCCGAGCGCTGCACACGTGCCGCTCGGGTGCAGGTTCAGGCCCAGGTGCCCGAAGGCGTACAAGGACTGCGGGTGGCAGGGCGAGGACCTGGCCGAATGGCTCGAGAAGCACGGACACACCGCCCCGGGCAGCCCGATAGCAAAGAAGCATCGACAAGCTGCACCCGGACGCGTTCGTCCTGGGCATACACCTCAAGGAGGGCGCGAGCCCCGGCACGATACTCCAATACATGAGGGACACGGTCTCGGAGCAGAGCAAGAAGGAGCCGATGTTCCAGGCGGTCGAGGCCGTCGACACCGTGCTGGGCGACAGGGTGTTGGAGATCGCCTGCGGGTCGGCCGAGCTCTCGGCGAAGGACCTCGCCACCGAGCTCTCGGAGCTGCTGGAATCGGCCGTGACCTTCCGTGAGCTGGACCATCCGATGCACGGCATCATGACCGACATGACGATCAGGGACAACGAGGTCACCGTGTCGGTGGGAGGAGAGGGCAAGGGGAACCTCGAGACGACGGAGGCGTTCCTGAAGGACTTCGTGAAGCACCACAGGAGGAAGACCAGGCCCGAGTTCTCCGGAGTCAAGAGCATCCAGAAGGCCCCTTCGGGCAGAGCGGTGGTCATGACCTGCCGCGCGTCGAAGGAGCCCTCGCACACGGTCGCGCTCGATGTGGCGGACACGATCGGCAGGGAATACGCCCGCACAGGCGCCCTCGGCAGGCTCGTCCTCCCGGTGAAGACCAAGGGCAGCAAAGTCCGCGTCAGGGTCATGGGGCCCGAGAAGAACTGGTCGGAGCTGCAGTCCAGCCTCGGCAAGTTCCTCGAGGAGAGGGCCCGCAAGGGCGACAGGAGGGCCGGGGCGGTCTCGGGCATGTCCGTGAAGACGGTCAAGGGCCCGCAGGCCGCGGTCGCGGTAAAGTTCATTACAGTCGAGGAGCCTCCTGAGTACGACACGGGAGGAGGACATCTGGTGGCCTGCTATCTTTTCAGGCCCCCTGCCAAGTGACGACGGCTGTGCTGTCCGCGAGGTCCCGGTCCTGGAGGTTCCGGCACCATGGGAGTCCTAAGGGAGTTCAGGAAGCGGTGGTTCGTGACGACGATTTGCGCCGCCGCGGGCATGTTCTTCCTGGTCGCGCTCGTCTATTCGAGCCTGACATACGTCAGGGTCATGGACGCGAGGACCGGTGTGGAGCTCAGGGATGCTGTCGAGTCCACAGAGCTGCTCGCCAACGGCTCCCTGAAGGTGGGCCTGACGATCGAGCTGTACAACCCGTCAGCCTTCAACCTGAACATCAACAGCATCAGCTGGTCGATCAGGATAGACAACGCGACCACCACCCCTCTCTACATACCGGTGGCGACCGACTACACCAGCGCCGCTGCGGGCATAGTCGCTCGGCCGCACACGGCGCTGGTCCTGGTGTACGAAGGCATCGTCTCGGACCCAGCGAAGCTCGCCGCGATCAAAGGCTTCATCAACTACTCAGCCGGATTGGGGGAGAACTACACGATCGAGACCGTGCCGTACCTGCACGACTTCAGGGTCGTCGCCTGGGTCGACAGCTTCGACCACGACTACCAGTACTACCGGGAGTTCTACCTCAACGACATGGTCCGGATCGAGAGGTCGTACTACGGGGGTGAGTACAGGTGAAGATCAGGGCCGAGGACTGGAGGCGCATGGCGGCGGTGGCCGCCTTCAGCGCGCCCGCGATAGCCTTCATGGCGTTCGACTTCGTGTTCCCCAACATCTCGTCGCCGTCGCTGAACAAGAACTTCTTCGTGGCGTTCATGCTGTCCATCCTGTTCGGCATGCCATCGGGGTACCTGACGAGGAGGACGGACCTGGCGATAGTGACCGTCCTGGTCTACGTCTTCCTCGGATACTGTGCTCGCCATAGTCGCATACATGGCCCCGTTCGTGTTCTACGACTTCCGCGTCGTGTTCCCGGACATGTATGTCATGTTCTTCCTCAACCTCACGGTGATCCCCCTGATGCTGTTCGCGCTCGGGGGGTTCATCGGCGTCGTCCTGGGGCAGATGCTCGGGGAGTCCTTCGACCGCGAGGAGACCGCCCAGTCGTTCTCGAGAGGGCATCCCTGACGATGGCGGCAGCCGGGGACTACACCCGCGGGCCTGAGAAAGTGCTTTTTATCCAGACCCGCATGACCGGGGGATAAGATGGGCAGGGCCGATCTACACAACCATACGAAGTACTCGGGACTCTCCAAGGTCCTGTTCATCAAGCTGCCCGACTCGATCTCCGAGCCCGCGGACATCGTGAAGGCCGCGGACGCGAAGGGGCTCGACGTCCTCTGCGTGACCGACCACAACACCGTCAGGGGCGGCCTGGAGGCGAGCAAGGTCCCGGGCAAGGTGGAGGTCGTCGTCGGGGAGGAGGTCGGCACGTCCGACGGCGAGGTCATGGGGCTCTTCCTGACGGAGGACATCAGGCCCGGGATGTCCGCCGCGGAGACCATCGATGTCATACACGGCATGGGAGGCGTGGCCATCGCCCCGCACCCGTTCAGCGCGCACTGCAGCGCCCTGGGCAGCAAGACTTTCGACCTGAAGCTCGACGGGATCGAGGTGTTCAACTCGTTCCACAGGGACGGGTACTCGAACGACATCGCGAACAGGCTCTGCAGGGGCTGCGGCAAGGCGCTCACCGGCGGGAGCGACTCGCACGCGCCCTCGATGGTGGGCAACGCGTACACGACGTTCGACGGGACCACCGCCGAGGACCTCAGGAAGGCCATCCTGGCCGGGAAGACGGACTTCGGAGGGCGGTACACCCCCCTCAAGGACCTCATCTGGATGGAGACCACGGTCGCGTTGAGGCTCCAGCACATCATCAGCCGCGTCCCTGACGAACGGTGCGAACGACGAGGACACGATCTACGCCAGGGAGGTCTACGACATGCGCACGATCAGCAAGGTGCTGTCGTTCCTGGGCATCATGGCGTTCCTGGCACCTCCGGCGACGATCCTGGCGGGGGTCGTCGGGGACAGGCTCCACAGGTCCAGGTCGAAGGCCCTGTGGACGAAGGTGTGCCAAGCGAACGGCTGGAAGGCCTGAGCTCAGACCTAAGTTCTTCGGGAATGACTATTCCCCCCAGCGATGCATCTGTATCCCCGAAGAGGACCATAACGGAGGGACCATCACATGGCCAAGAGGAAGATCATCGAGATAGACGAGGACAAGTGCGACGGATGCGGACAGTGCGCGATCGCATGCGCTGAAGGGGCCCTGAAGATAGTGAACGGCAAGGCCAAGGTCGTGAACGAGGTGTTCTGCGACGGGCTCGGGGCATGCATAGGCGAGTGCCCCCACGGGGCCCTCAGGATAGTCGAGAGGGACGCCCCGGGGTTCGACGAGGAGGCCGTCAAGGAGCACCTGGCCAAGGACAGGCACGGGAAGCACGCGGCACACGCGAAGGCCGCGACCGAGCCAGAACCGTGCGGGTGCCCGTCATCGAACCCAATGCTCGTCAAGGCGGCGGGGAGACACGGGCCGAAGGAGCACAGGAAAGGATCGGTACACATAGACCTCCCCCCTGAGCTCACGAACTGGCCGGTCCAGTGGAGGCTCGTGCAGCCCGCGATGCCGTTCTTCAAGGACGCCGACGTGCTGTTCGCCGCGGACTGCGTACCGTTCGCGTACAGGGACTTCCACGGTAAGTTCCTCACGGGCAAGCCGGTCGTGATCGGCTGCCCGAAGCTCGACGACCAGCAGGCGTACCTGGACAAGCTCGCTGCCCTGGTCAAGGAGGCGGGCCCGAAGAGCCTGACTGTTGTCCGCATGGAGGTCCCGTGCTGCTCCGGCCTCACGCGCCTGGTCGACGAGGCGGTCAGGAGGTCCGGGAGGAAGGTGCCCGTCCGGGAGGTCGTGGTGGGCATCCAGGGCAGCATCCTCGGCGACACGGGGTGCGCCTGCGGATGCTCAGAGTGCGGGTGAGCTTAAGCGGGGACGAACCATACCCTGCCCGGATGACACTCGAGATTGTCTGGACAAGGACGGCGCTCGCCCTGCCGGAGGAAGTCAGGCGCGAGCTGATATCGCGTCTGGAGGAGCTCCATCCCTATTTCCCCGAGATGAAGACCAGGATGAAGATAGGCATCACCAGGGCGCTGGACGGGCTCGTGTTCCAGTCCAACGATGGCGTCGTCAAGCTGATGCTTGAGGTCAGGAGGCGCAGGGACGGCTCGTGGAAGTACCCCACCTACTGGACGATGGCCCACGAGCTCATGCACCTGGCGCAGTTCAACTCCAAGGGCATCCCGAGCGGGGAGAGGGCGTGCGACGTATACGCCCTCGCGAGACTTCCCCCGAGGTTCATTGACGATTCGCCCAGCTACCTGGTCGTTCCTCCGGCCGCCCGAAAGCGCTGGAGGCGAGAGGATGCGGTTCTCGCGCACAGGCTCGCGGTACGCGCGGTGAAGGAGAGGGCTGCTGGACTCAAGCGGTACGCCGTCTGGTGGGAGCAGGAGTTCGAGAGGCTGTTCTGAAAGAAGATTGACGATCCCGAGAATGACCACGGCGACAGAACGATAGGGAGCGGGCGTGAAGGGATTCGAACCCTTGACCACTTGCTTAGGAGGCAAGTGCCATATCCTGACTAGGCCACACGCCCTTGCTCGTGACCTCGTAATCTGAAGACAAGAATAAAGGGGTTTGGTCTGAGAGCTGCCTCACAGGACGGATCTAGATCTTCCTGTCCGCCTCGGTCAGCTCTTCCGGGGCCTTGTTATCCTCGGCCTTCGGGGCCTCGGCGGGCTTCTCCTCCTTCTTCTCCGCCTCGGGCTCCTTCTTCTCCGGCTTCGCGTACTCCTCGATGAACGAGATGGTCTCCGCGGCCATGACGTCCCTCAGGTCCGTCACGATCCTGTACTTCGCGAGGAACCACTTCTGGTCGTACTTGCACGCCTCCGGCAGCTTGATCTTGAAGTTGCCCCCGTGGTGCTCTACGCCGAACCCCTCGTTGGAGCCGTAGCCCATCTTCAGTATCAGGTTCACGACGTCCGTCGGCTCCGAGGGCTTCTCGACGACCTTGTACTTGTACTTCAAGGTCCTGCCCGCGAGCCTGTTGTTGAAATCCACCCTGACGCGCCCCGCAGTGACCGCAGTGATGTACGCCGGCCGGTTCCTTATGGTGACCTCGAGGCCCACCCTGGGCTCGATGTCCTGCTTCAGGAACTCCCTGACCGGGTGCAGCTCGACCTGCTTCGGGTCCCTGACGCCCGCGCCCTTCTCCGGGGGTATCGTGACCTCGTACTCCTTGCCCAGCTCCGCCTTGAGCATGTGCTCGTCGAGGCCGGGGAACAGCCTCCCCTTGCCTACGACCAGAGGCTGGGCCCCGTAGACCATCTTCTCGTTGAAGATGTCGTGCTCCTTGGCCAGGGCCTCGTTCGTTGTGTCGAACAGCTCGTTCGAGTCCTGGATCCAAGCATCGAACTCGGCGAGGACGATGTCCCCTGCCTTTATCGTTGAATCGTGAGCTTCGGCCTTCGCTTCCTTCTCGTGGTGCTTCTTCGCACCCTCTTTCTCGGTCATCAACACTCACCGTTTCTGCGCGCATTTTGCGGATACATAGCCATGATTTAAAGGTTCCGATGCCGGTAGGATGCTTTCCGTGGCCATCTGGCTGCGCGCCAAGAATGGTGAGCCCCGCGGCCCGGCGGACCCACCCCGACGGGCGTCTCCCAACGTGCCTCAAACGACCACTTAGCAGTGACAAGCCGTGGCAGGCTTATTGTACCCAGAAAACGGTCATGTCACTCCAGGCAACGAGGAGATGGTCCATTGGACGAGAAGAAGATAGCTTTGATACCGAAGGTTGTGATCGCCGGAGCCATGGGACCCAAGGAGTACGGGCTCCTGCTGACCGACCAGAGGGCGATATTCGTTCTGGAGTCTGCCAGCAAGGCGGGGATCGGAGGGGCATTGGGGGGCGCCATCGGCGCGGTAATTGCCGACGCGATGAGCGGCGACAGGAAGACGGTAGACTACCTCGGATGCGACCCAGCGGTGCTCGCACAGGACGAGAAGAACATGTGCATACCGCACGCCTCCATCCAGAGCCTCAGGCTGAAGAAGAGCTTCAGCGGCTACCACCTGAAGGTGGAATACACCAACCAGCTGGGAAAGACCAAGAAGGTCGACGCCACGCTTGTCATCCCATCCGAACTGGCGGCTCAGCGGAAGGCGGAAGGGGTGAAGAACAAGGCGGCCCTGGAGGAGTATGCACAAAGGGCAAGGCAGGCGCTGGAGCTGGCGCTCCCTCCTGCAGTCACATCAAAGGCGGAGTTGAGACTATGAACAAGGGCAAGTTGTTGAGAGGAATAGGGGTCGCGATCGCGCTGTTCGGTGTCCTGATGATGGTGTACGCAGTCCTGCCAGCAGACGACAGCTACGAAGCGACGCTACCGAGTGGGGACTACTACTACTACTTCGGCTACGAGAACCTGATCAGCGGGTGTTCGGCCCACACGGCGATGCGCGTGCAGGAACCTCCGGGCTTCCGCGAGTCAAAAGCTATAAGTGCGCGCCAGACTTACTCGTGAAAAGGCCACCAACGCCACCGTAGCTCAGCTGGAAGAGCAGCTGATTTGTAATCAGCAGGTCGAGAGTTCAAATCTCTCCGGTGGCTCTCCAGGACAAGGCCCGGGCGGGGATCACATCAGAAGCATCGGCTTGCTCGGCCTCAGGGTGTACTTCTTGCACTTGTAGCAGTACCATTCGTTGTACTGCGACACGAACTTCATCTCGTCGCCGCACACGGGGCAGACCTTCTTCTCCTCCTTCGGCTTCGCGGGCGCCGCCGCGACCGACTTCGGGGCGTAGGTCCTGCACTCGTAGCAGTAGTGCCTGTCGTACTTCTCGATGAACTTCAGGGGCTTCCCGCACTTGGCGCACAGCTGCACCGCGGGCTTCGCGGGGGCTTCCTCCTTCGGCTTCTCCGGTGCGCTCTTCTTGTGGAGCGGGTAGCTCTTGCAGGCGTTGCAGTAGTGCTCGTTGTACTTCTCGATGAACCTGAGCTCTCCGCCGCAGTCAGGGCACTTCTTCGTCTCCTTGGCTTGCGGGGCGGCGACAGGGACGGGCTTCGGCTTCGCGTCGAAGCCGTTCGGAGCGTACTTCTTGCAGCTGTAGCAGTAGAACCTCGAGTACTTGTCGATCCACTTGAGCGGCTGGCCGCAGTTGGGGCACATCTTGACGCCCTTATCCTCCTTGGCCTCGACCGCAGGGGGCGCGGCCGCCTTGACCAGGGTCTCGACCTGGATCGGCTCGGGCTTGGCCTCGATCGGTTCAACCTTCACCTCTACCGGGGCGGGCGTGAAGAGCTTGTCTATGATCTCCTGGGCATCGCTCGGCTTCTCCTCTTCATCGGCCTCGGGGACCGAGTCCATGCCGCATATCGCGCAGGCCTGCTTGCCGTCCTTCGTCTCCAGGGCAGCGCCGCACTTCTCACACACGGGCGCCTCTTCCTCGAGCGCCTTCAGCTCCGTCGCGAGGTCGGCGGCCTTCTCCTCCTGGACCGGCTCCTGAACGTGCTCCTCGGGCACGATCTTCGGCTCGGCCGCAGGGGTGTGCTCCTGACCTTCCTCCGATGTACGAGTTGCAGCTGTAGCAGTACCATTTCTCGAGGTGCTCCACGAAGAAAGGCTCTTCGCCACACTTACGGCACTTGGACGATTCCATTCTTTTCCGCTCCCGAGTTTCGCCGGCTTCCCTCGTGACAGGTTTCCCCCACCATGAGGTATGCCCGCATCCTAGAGAGCCTACCGGTCCCGAGCGTATATGAACGTGTTTTCCTCGGTATCAATCCTGATAACGTTTTCAGGGGCTGCCGCCGGACGGGCGCCAGCAAAGGCCGTAGCCTACATGTAATCGACCGGGAGAAAAGCCCCCGAGACCGTGGAGGTGACAACGCACAGGGAAGGCAGGGATCGGACATGAGGAACAAGAAGGTCGGAGTGAGCTTGAAGGAGGACCGCGCGGCGGGCATAGAAGGGCTGCCGCTCCAGCTGCTGATAATGGTGGTCGTGGCCGGGCTGGGCCTGACCATCATCATGGGGTGGATGAACTCGATCTCAGCCCCGCACGCCATAGGCGAGGTGTTCGTCAACCCGGGGGAGATACTCGTGTACGACGACGACGGGGACGGGCTCTACGACTGCTCAGGCGTCACGGTCACGGTGACCGTGACCGACGAGGGCGGGGACAGGCTCGAGGGCGCCACCGTGATGCTCGACGGGGCCAACGTCAGGCACGCGGACGGGACCGCCGTCAGAGGGGTCACGGACGCCCAGGGCCAGATACTGTTCACGAACCTGAAGGTGGAGCAGTTCGGGTCGGGCCTGTCGACCATCACGGTCACGGTGGCGAAGGGCGACTACGGCATCGACTCCAGCTTCGAGATACCAGTGATACCGAGCTGATCGGCCATGAGACTCAGGAACGATGCCAGCGCGCTGGAGTCCATCCCCCTCAAGCTGGTGATAGTGGCCGCGGTCGCCGGGCTGTCGATAATCCCGGCCGCCGACGCGCTCGAGAGCATGAGGAACAAGGACTTCGTGGGCAGGGCGCAGCTCCAGATCGAGCAGATCGCGCACGCCGTCCAGGTGGTCGCGATGGAAGGCCCTGGGAGCGTCAGGACGCTGTCCCTGGACTTCTCGTCCGAGGGCTCGGTCGGCTTCTTCAGGCTCTCGTTGGGCGACTCCGAAGGCGGAGCCGCGATGAACTGCGTCGCGCTCAAGCTCAATACAGGGGCTTACCTGACAAGCATGGTGGACGACCCGCCCGCGTGGCTGCGGGGGTACGCCGGAGACGGGCTGGACGTGTTCAATCCGGTGTTCGACCTCAGGATCGAGAACCGGCTGGACGGGGAGTCGGGGTACATACTCGTGGAGGAGGGCCAGTGGACTTCGTAGTGTCGAAGGTGGCGATGTCGATATGCGCCCTGCTGGTCGCCGCCGTGCTAGGGAACATCTACGGGGACGGGGCGTTCAGGGATGTCAGGGGGGAGCTTGAGGGCGTCGCCATGGACCTCATAGCAGTCGCCTCGGCCCCGCTCGACGCACGCACGGAGTGCACGGCGTCGTGGGAGGTGCCGTATCTGTCGGCCGGAGAGGAGGTCTCGGTCGTCGTGTCCGCGGAGTCGATACGGGTCTTCACTTCCTCCGTGGTCGTCATGATCGCCACTCCGTTCGCGATGCACACATGGTCCTGGGACGGCTCGCCCCTGAACGACTCGCTCGTGGCGGAGCTGGACGGGCGCGCTCCCAAGACGACCGCCTCGTCCCGCGGCACGATCACGATCGCAGCCACGGAGATCACTGTGGGGAACGAACCCGAGCTGATGGTGTTCGCGCATCCAGACGGCTAGCGCCTCTTGGAGAACTTGGCCGCGAGCTCCTTCACCGTGTCCGAGAAGACATCCACCTCATCGGCGGAGTTGTACACGTACACCGACGCGCGCGCGCATCCGTCGAGCCCGCGCGAGTGGAAGTACGGGTGACAGCAGTGCATCCCCGAGCGCATCATGACGTTCTTCGAGTTGTCCATGATCATCGCGACATCGTGCGGGGACAGGCCGTCGACGTTGAAGCTGAGGATGCCTCCCCTCAGGTTGGGGTCATCCGGCTTCAGGAGCTTCACGCCGGGGACGTCCTTGAGCGCGCGGGTCATGCGCTTGTTCAGGTACGCTTCGTGCGCCCCTATCTCGTCCATTCCGATGGCCTCCAGATAGTCCAGCGCCGCGCCCGTGCCGATTATCCCCGCGTAGTTCTGGAGGCCGGTCTCGAACCTCTCTGGCGCGGGGAGCAGCCTGTACGACTCGTAGCTGGTGTCCGTGACCCCGTGACCTCCGAACATGAGCGGCGAGAGCCTGTCCGATAGCTCCGCCCTGCAGTAGAACAGGCCGACACCTGACGGGCCGAGCATCTTGTGCGCGGAGGCGGCCATGTAGTCCGCGTTGATCGCCCGGACATCTATCTTCCTGCTCGGGGCCGTCTGGGCGGCGTCGAACAGTATCTTCGCCCCCTTGGAGTGGGCGATGGATGTGACCTCCTTCGCGGGGAGGGTGTAGCCGGTGACGTTGGATGTGAGGCACAGCGCCACGAGCCTGGTCTTCTTGGTCACCGCCCTCTCGAAGGACTCGAGGTCGAATGTCCCGTCGGGCGCGGACCTGACTATCTTGTGCTTCACCCCGAACAGCTCGACCGCGCGGAGCACCGGGACGAGGACGGAGTTGTGCTCGTAGTCGGATGTGACCACCTCGTCCCCCTTCTTCAGGCCAGAGCCCAGTATGACCGTGTTCAGGCCCTCCGTGGTGTTCTTCAGGAAGGCCATCTCCATCGGGCTCTCTGCGTTGAAGAACCTGGCGACCTTGTTCCTGACCTCGTCGCACTTCAGGGACACCTCGGTCGCCATCTTGTGGACGCTCCTGCCCGCGCAGGACGGGTAGGCCTCGTAGTACTCGGCGACGGCGTCCATGACCTGTCTCGGCCTGAGCGTCTGGCAGGCGCTGTCCAGGTATATCGGCAGCCTGCCCCCGATCTCCCTGCTCAGTACAGGGAAGTCCTGCCTGACCCTCGCGACGTCCATCTGGTCCCGCCCGTGCATGACCATCGGCGGTATTATCGTTTTCCGGCCGGAGAGCCACGGAAGGAAGGCCTTGGACGCCTGAGGGAGACACCTCGGGGACGACCGACAAACCTTTAAGCCGCAGAGCAATCATGAACGCCGATAATTGAGGGGGCCAGTGCGTTGAGAAAGGTATACTTCGACCATAGCGCCACGACCAGGGTACTGCCCGAGGTCTTCGAGGCTATGACACCGTACTTCCTGGAGAAGTTCGGCAACGCATCCAGCATACACGCTTTCGGCAGGGAGGCAAAGACGGCCATGGAGGAGGCTAGGACGAAGGTCGCGGCCCTCCTGAACGCGGACCCCAAGGAGATAATCTTCACATCCAGCGGGACCGAGGCTGACAACCTGGCGATCAAGGGCGTCGCGATGTTCAAGGGACGCTCCAAGGGCCACATCATCACTTCCAAGATAGAGCACAGCGCCGTGCTGGAGCCCTGCGACTTCCTCAAGAGGTTCGGGTTCGAGGTCACCGAGCTCCCGGTGTCGAGCGAGGGACTGGTGGACCCCGGGGACGTCGAGCGGGCGATCAGGCCGGACACAGTGCTCATAACCATCATGGCCGCCAACAACGAGGTCGGCACCATCCAGCCGATAAGGGACATCGGGAAGATCGCGCAGGCCAAGAACATCCCGTTCCACACGGACGGGGTCCAGGCGGTCGCGAAGATACCGGTCGACGTCAAGGCGGACAACATAGACATGCTCTCGCTCTCGGCTCACAAGTTCCACGGCCCCAAGGGGGTCGGGGCGCTCTATGTCAAGAAGGGCACCAGTATAGAGGCCATCATCCACGGGCGGAGGGCACGAGAGGGGCCTGAGGTCCTCGACCGAGAACATCCCGGGCATCGTCGGCCTCGGGAAGGCCGCCGAGATAGCCAAGAGGGACATGGAATCGTCCACATCCAGGATGAGGGCCCTTAGGGACAGGATGATCAAGAGCGTCCCGGAGCTGGTCCCCAGGTCGTACGTGAACGGCCACAAGACCAAGAGACTGCTGAACAACGCCAGCTTCAGGTTCGACTTCATCGAGGGCGAGGGGCTCGCGCTCCAGCTGGACATGAACGGGATAGCGGCCTCGACAGGCTCGGCATGCTCCACAGGGTCCCTCGAGCCGTCCCATGTGCTCCTGGCCATGGGCCTGACCCACGAGCAGGCCCACGGGAGCCTCAGGATCACTCTAGGACGGGAAAACACTGAAGAGGAGGTAGGCTATTTACTTGAAGTGATACCCGTCGTGGTCTCGAAGCTGAGGGAGATATCGCCTTTCAGCCAGGAAAGGCCCGTGGGTTCGTGCGAAGGTGGACGCTGTGTACAGTGAGAAGGTCATGGATCACTTCGCGAATCCCCGCAACGTTGGGGAGATACCGGATGCCGACGGCATAGGCAAGGTCGGCAACCCGCAGTGCGGGGACGTCATGTGGCTGTACATCAAGGTCAAGGACAACATCATCACGGACATCAAGTTCAAGACATTCGGCTGCGGCGCGGCCATCGCGACGAGCAGCATGATCACGGAGCTGGCGCGGGGGAAGACCCTGGAGGAGGCGAAGAAGATATCCAGGCAGGATGTCGCCGAGTCCCTGGACGGGCTGCCCCCGACCAAGATGCACTGCTCGAACCTGGCCTCGGACGCCCTCAGGGAGGCCATAAAGGACTACGAGGCGAAGAGGGGCAAGAAGTAGGCCCTGGCCCGTTCCAGCCCGCGGCATTTCCCCCGACAGGCACAAGGCCAGGAAAAGTTCTAGTAGATGCTGGGGTTATTCTACAGAGAGCCCGATGACCGACCTCTCAGTCGAGCTTTGCGGCATGCGCCTGAAGAACCCGACCATGCTCGCGGCGGGCGTTTTGGACGAGACCGGCAAGACCATGCTGGCCGTCGCTGAGGCGGGGGCCGGCGCGATAGTGACCAAATCCATCGGCAAGGAGCCGAGGCCGGGCCACGCCAACCCGTGCGTGGTCGAGCTCCAGGTGGGCCTCTTGAACGCGATGGGGCTCCCCAACCCGGGCATCGAGGCGTTCGTGGAGGAGATCCGGATCGCCAAGAAGGCCGGGGCACCCATAATCGGGAGCGTGATCGGCGGGAGCGAGGAGGAGATAGCCGAGATGGCGAAGCTCATGGCTCAGGCCGGGGCGGACGCCGTCGAACTCAACCTGAGCTGCCCGCACGCGAAGGGGCTCGGCGCGGAGATAGGGTCCACGCCCGAGAGAGTCGAAATGAGCTGCCGCTTGGCCAAGAGGAGCCTCGGCGTGCCCTTGCTCGCGAAGCTCACCCCGAACACATCCTCGATATCCGCGCTCGCGCTCGCCGCAGAGAGGGGAGGGGCCGACGCCATCGTCGCGATCAACACGCTCAAGGGGATGGCCATCTCGCCCGAGGCGAGGATGCCAATACTCGCGAACAGGATGGGGGGACTCTCCGGACCTGCAATCAGGCCGGTCGGCGTCAGATGCGTGTACGAGATTTACGAGGCAGTGAAGATACCGATAGTTGGGGTCGGAGGAGTGACCTGCGCCTCGGACGCGCTCGAGTACATAATGGCGGGTGCGCGCGCGGTGCAGATAGGGACCGCCGTCTGGACCGAGGGACTGGGAGTCTTCGGGAGCACATGCGCCGGACTCAAGAGCTTCATGTCGCAGAACGGCTTCGGATCGATAGGCGAGATGGTGGGGGTGGCGCATCCTGGTAGGCGTTAGGATGTTCACCGTGCGGGAGCACTTCGACGAGACGCCCTCGATCAAGACCATGCTCTTCGACCAGACCATGAACGCGGACCCGGGGCAGTTCGTCATGGTCTGGGTGCCCGGCGTGGACGAGTTCCCGATGTCGGTCTCGCACCTCGACGGGACCTGCGGGATCACCTATCAGAAGATCGGGGACGGCACCAAGGCCCTCGCCGAGAAGAGGATAGGCGACAAGGTCGGGATACGCGGGCCGTACGGGACCGGGTACACGGTCACCGGAAGCCGGATACTGGTTGTCGCCGGAGGCGCAGGCATGGCGCCCGCGGCTCCCCTCATAGAGCGCGCGTGCAGGAAGGGGCTGACCGTGGATGTTGTGATCGGCGCGCGTACGTCGAAGGAAGTCTTGTCGGAGAGACGCGCCCTTGAGGCCGGTGCCAAGGTCCATGTCTCCACGGACGATGGCAGCAGGGGGTTCAAGGGCTTCGCGACCGAGCTGGCGTCCGATGTCCTGGCCAAGGATAGGTTCGACCAGATCTACGCGTGCGGACCCGAGAGGATGATCGTGTCGCTCATGACGCTGGCTGAGAAGCACTCGATCCCGATGCAGGCGTCGCTCGAGCGGCTCATGAAGTGCGGCATCGGGATATGCGATTCGTGCGCGCTCGACGGGGTCCATGTATGCAGGGACGGGCCCGTGTTCGAGCTCAAGATGCTGAAGAGTTTCGGGGAGCTGGGGAAGACGAAGCTCGACCACTGCGGAAGGAAGACTCCCATCTGATGTCCACACGATTTTCGTATCTGGACGCAGCTATTCGACCTGGGCGATGCACGAAAACGACATGCGACTCTGAAATCCAGCGCTCAGAGTTACTTAACGATTGGCGACAGCGAAAGGCTTTTTTAACTAGCGCATCTCACGAACATCCAATCAGAGGGATAAATTTGCCAGAGAAAGTTAGGAAGTGGAACCAAAGCTACGAGATGATCGAGACTTCCTGCAGAGAGTCGCACAAATGCACACCGTGCACGTACCCGAACTGCCAGAGATCGGCAAGACTGTCGAAGACCGCGGTCAAGGCTTTCGGCAAGGGATGAACAGACTCGAACCCACTTTCGAAAAACCACCACACCAAAGGGCCCGGAGACCCGGGCCCGAAACCTCTTACCCATGTTCTTGAGAACGACCGTCACGCGCAGTCCGGGTTCGGCTTGCCCTTGCGCATCACTTCGTCCACGATCTTCCAGAACTCGTCATCTGATACGCGCCCGTGGTCCTCGCCGGCCTTCTTGATCGCACGCACGACATCGCATATCTGCTCCTGCGAGGCCTCGATGCCCTTCTCGCCGAGCCTGCTCTTCACGATGGCGGTGCCGGAGTGCTTCCCGAGGACCAGCCGTCTCCTGTTCCCGACCTCCTCCGGGTCCACGCACTCGTAGGTCATGGGACAGTTCAGCACCGCGGCGACATGTATCCCGGATTCGTGCGAGAACGCATTCGGGCCGACCCAAGGCTGGTTCGGCGGGATCGGGATGTTGGCGGCCTCGAACACCAGCTTGGTGAGATCGGTCAAACCCTCTGTCTTGATCCCGATGTCCTTCTTGTGGATGTGTTTGAGCGCCATGACAATCTGCTCGAGCGGCACATTGCCTGCACGCTCCCCGATTCCGCCCACAGTGGTCGCGATCGCCTCCGCGCCCCCAGCCAATGCCGCGACCGCGTTCGCCACGCCGAGGCCGAAGTCGTTGTGGAGGTGAGCGGAGAGCGGGAGACGCGTGTCGGCTCTGATCTTCCTCACAAGGTAGTTGATCGCATCCGGTCCCGCGCAGCCGAGAGTGTCCGTTATCCCCAACCTGGAGGCGCCGACCTCCTCGCACGCGTGGTAGACATCGAGCATGAGCCCGAGGTCGGACCTGGTGCTGTCCTCCGTGCTGATGCTCGCCTTCAGACCGTGAGCGTGGGCGTACTCCACGCAGCTCCTCGCGCGCTCCACGATCTCCTCAGGCTTCATCTTCAGCTTGTAGCGGAGGTGGAGCTCGCTCGTCGCGACGAACAGAAGCACCATGTCCACGTCGCAGTCTATCGCAGCGTCGATGTCGGCGTTCAGCGTTCTCGCGAGGCAAAGGATGTCGGCATCGAGCCCGAGCTTCGAGATGGTCTTCACTGCGAGTCTCTCACCGTCCGATACGGCAGGGAAGCCCGCTTCGATCTGGTGGACGCCGACCTCGTCGAGCTTGTTCGCTATTGCCGTTTTCTGCTCAATCGTGAAATGCACCCCGGGCATCTGCTCCCCGTCCCTCAAAGTGCTGTCGTAGACCGTGACCTCCTGTGGTAGTACAATCTTAGAACTGATATTGTAAGGGCTCACTGCGCTGAACTTCACGGCGATGCAATCGATTGGGTACTATTTATCATGTTCCCGGACGACTGGCCTGCGCACCCAGGTCCTGCGCTCCAAGCCATCGAAATCGTGGCCATTTGGCTGAAAACAATAAATAGAGAGTGAGGCATAGTCGCGTCTGCATGCCGGGGTGACAGAGCGGCCATGTGGCGGACTGCAGATCCGCAAACAGGAGTTCAAATCTCCTCCCCGGCCCCAATTTTCCGAAGAATCCACGATTGAAAGATTTATAGCGCAGTGCAACATACGGCTGTGTGAGGGCTCAGAAAGACGTCTGGCTCGCGACTTAGACGAAATTTGAATTGCGGTGTTTGTGATGAAGACTCCGTGTGAACTTGTTGTTGGCAAGATACTACCAAGCCTCAGGGCGACAGTGGTGAAAGAACTCTCCGGCAAGTACAAGATGAAGCAGTCGGAGATCGCGAAGAGGCTTGGGATCACCCAGGCATCCGTCAGCCAGTATCTGAGCTCCACGCGTGCGGGCAACTCGAACATGAACGAGAGCTTCCCGCAGATCAGGAACTACGCGGAGGAGATCTCAAAGCGGATAATGAACGGAGAGACGAAGTACGAGTGGTACGGCGTCCTCTGCAAGGCCTGCAACGAGATACGGGCCGACGAGGAGTTCTGCAAGATGCACAGGGTGTCCGCGAACCTCGGCGGCTGCGACATCTGCAAGAAGCACTGATGCATCGCATCAGAAAAAATCGTTCTCAGGGGCCGGACACTATATTCGGACCGGACCCCTCTTAGGGTTTCAGCGCTTTCGTCCACGGATCGTGTCTACAGAAGCTGTATCACAATCGAGGTCGACAATAGGTCGTGGGTCATGGCAGTCGTCAGAGCAGACCCATCTGCCACGTACTGGTAGTCGTCGACGTCGACGATCGTCACGTCGCACCACTCGCCAATCGTGTACGGGAACGTCGCCGGGACCCAGCAGTCGGTCTCGATGCTGAACGTCAGCTTGTAGTAGCCGGCCTCTGTCTTGATGCTCTTCGTGTCCCAGTTGAACCCGTAGAGCAGGTTGCCCAGCTGGTTGATCTCAGCGGAGTACGCGTCTGTCGGACCATCCACGTACAGGCCTTCGGACACGTTGCCATCATAGACCTCATGGATCACAACATCGCCCGCCGCGTCCGCGACGTGCTCGATTGTGAAGTGCGCCCTGAGGGTGTACGCCGTTGCGGCAATCTCGGGCAGCCTGAGGATGACCTCTGTCCTGACCTTCTGGCCCGCCTTCCACTGGTGCAGGATCAGGTCGTCCGACCAGTCTGCAACGCAAGCGGAGGGCCCCTTGCTCGCCATGTACCAGATGTTGTTGGTCACGTTCAGGAATGGTCCCAACGCGAACAGCGTCCCGTCGAAGTCAACACCGTACTCGACACCGTCGATGGTGACGATCTCGTTGAAGACGACGTTCTGGTTGTAGTCATATACGCCAGTGACGAGTGGTCTGTCTCCGTTGGCTTTTCCCTGCGCAGGCGCAGAGAGCATAGCCATCGACAACAGAACCATAGCCACGGCTCCAACACACAGAGTCTTTGGTTTCATTTCTCCCCCTTTTCCTTGGGTCCACCCGGGAAAACCCGTTATCACTTTTGATATACTGGCCTTCCCGCCGAACCGTAGCTGGAAAAATAGACGCTCGCATGTTAATTTCAATTGTGGTACACGAGTCAATATAACGGCGGCGAGGAAATCCGTACTGACCATATAAGGGCAATACCAGGCGCACTCCGGAAACAATAAGAGAAAAGAAGAAAATCGTTTCGAGGATGAGGGACTGTCCCTCACCCTCACTGGGGTTTTAGGTTCACTTTCCGCTCTGTCCACGACCATTGGACTTCTGAATCAACGTGATGTCCAGCCAGGTCTTGTCCGCGGCGAGGTCGTACCCGACGAAGCCGTAGATCGTGCCCGCGCTCGGGTCCGTGTCGCCTGCGTTGGCCACTCGTCAAATCCACATCAGTGAACTGAATAGTCGGCGCGAGCGGGTTCACAGGCTGTTCGTTCTCGATCCAGAACATCAGGCGGTAGTTGCCCGGGTCCAGACCTCTCGTGTCCCAGTTGTACCCGTAGAGCAGCAGGCCGAGCTCGTTGACCTCAGCGGAGTACGCATCCGACGGACCGTCTAGCCAGAGCCCCTCGGCGATGAAGCTCTCAGGAACAACGATCGCGCCCGTGTCCGTGCAGCACAATCATGAAGTGCGCGGACAGCGTGTAGACGGCAGCACCGAGTGGTCAGATCGTGCAGTATGACCTCGGTTCTCACCTTCGCTCCTGCGGGGAACTGGTGGAAGATGATGTTGTCCGACCAGTCCACCTCCACGTTCATCGCGGGTCCGACGTAGCTGTACGGGAAGGTCACGGTGGTCTGCGCGGTCACTGGCAGTCCGCCCATGTCGTACCCTTCGCAGTACACGACGCTCTCTGTCAACACATACTCAGCAGCAGTCCTGTTGGCCACGGCCTGCAGGCACGCCACTATGACCACACGCGAGCACCAAGGCTCCTACACACAGTTTCCTCATTTTGTTGTCTCCCCCTTTTCTTAAGGCTCGAGAGAAAAGCGGTCAGTATGCCCCGCCTCCCCGCCCGATCCTCTGAGCGACCCGAGTGGCATTTCACTATGTTTAGGATTTTGGTACAAGATTAGAAATGACGCCGTGATTCCAGTCTGCACTGACTAGATAAGGAAAAGAAAAGAAAGGGTTGATGTAAATGGTTTCACGGGCATGCGCGCTCCTCGGAGCCGCATGCCTTGGGCAGCTGTTGCCGTCTACTTCCTGCCGGACGTCTTCTGTATCAGGTTGATGTCCAGCCAGGTCTTGTCCGCGGCGAGGTCGTACCCGACGAAGCCGTAGATCGCGCCCGCGCTCGGGTCCGTGTCGCCTGGAGCGCCGCTCGTCAAGTCCACGTCAGTGAACTGGATGATCGGTGCCGCCGGGTTGACAGGCTGCTCGTTCTCGATCCAGAAGGTGAGCCTGTACCAGCCGGCCTTCAAGCCCCTGGTCTCCCAGTTGTAGCCGTAGAGCAGGTTGCCGAGCTCGTTGACCTCAGCCGAGTAGGCCGTGGTCGGGCCGTCTACCCAGAGTCCCTCAGCGATGTAGCTCTCGTACAGGACGACGCCAGTCGGCATCCTGTTCGCGTCGAGCACTTCGATCATGAAGTGCGCGGACATCGTGTACACGGCCGCACCGATGGTCAGGTCGTGAAGAACGACCTCTGTCCTGACCTTCTGGCCGACCGGGAACTGGTGGAATATTATGTCATCCGACCAGTCTGCCTGTACGTTCATCGCCGGCCCCACGAAGCTGTACGGGAAGGCGACGGTGTTCTCCGTGACGGGCAGTCCGTCGATGACCAATCCCCTCAGGGTACACAACGCTCTCGGCCAGGGTGTAAGCCATGGCTTTCCCAGCAGTTGCCTGCAGGCCGGCGAGTGCCAGCATAGACAGGACAACGGCGCCCACTACGAGTTTCTTGTTTCTCATTCTCCCCCCAATCTCCCTTCAGTGCACGGGGGGAGCTTCAGTGCATAACTTCACGTCCTCCCCCTTTGACTGACAATCCGTCGCATGCGGATGATGGATTTAAGGCTGTTATGGTTCAATCGTAGAAGTGTGGTTCAAGAGTCAAAACATAATGTGATACTGACTAAGGGTTATTCTACCGCTAGGCTTTACCGTGTCGGAGTTGACATACGTTCGAAGTTCGACCGCTCCGTTGCCGACAACGACGGTCGGCGAGCCATCGAACTTATATAACGATGTTTCAATGCCAGTGGATGTGTTAGCATGGCGCGCACCAAACCTCTGAACAACATACTGGACACCATCGGCAACACTCCGATGGTCAGGCTGAACAGGATCGTACCGGAAGGATCGGCGACCGTGTACGCCAAGCTGGAGACGTTCAACCCGATGTCCTCGGTCAAGGACAGGATCGCGAAGGCGATGATCGAGACGGCCGAGAGGAAAGGGCTGATCAGGCCGGGCACGACCATCATCGAGCCCACATCCGGGAACACGGGGATAGGGCTCGCGATGGTGTGCGCGGTGAAGGGCTACAAGCTCATACTCACGATGCCGGAGACCATGAGCGTCGAGAGGAGGAAGCTGCTCGCGGCGTTCGGCGCTGAGCTCGTCCTCACACCCGGCCCCGAGGGGATGAGGGGCGCTGTGAAGAAGGCCGAAGAACTCGCGGCCTCCACTCCGGACTCGTTCGTCCCGCAGCAGTTCAAGAACAAGGCCAACCCGTGGACGCACAGGAAGACCACCGCGAAGGAGATACTGCGTGCGGTCGAACGCGTCGACGCGTTCGTCGCAGGCGTGGGCACGGGCGGGACCATCACGGGTGTGGGGCAGGTACTGAGGCGCAAGAACCCGCAGGCACTCATCATCGCAGTGGAGCCCGAGGAATCACCAGTGCTGTCGGGTGGCGCTCCGGGGCCGCACAAGATCCAAGGGATAGGCGCGGGGTTCGTCCCCGACACGCTCGACACGAAGGTCTATCACCGGATAATCAAGGTCTCGGCCGAGGATGCCGCGGAGACCACCAGGAGGCTTGCGAGGCTCGAGGGGATCCTCGCGGGGATATCCTCCGGGGCAGCAGTTTTCGCAGCCATCAAGATCGCCAAGGAGCTCGGTGCTGGCAAGAACGTGGTCGTTGTCATTCCTGACACTGGAGAAAGATACTTGAGCACCGACCTGTTTGCGGAGGGTTCGTGACGGCCGAAGCCGAGAGGAGCGACCTGGACATAGTGCTGGAGCGGGATCCCGCTCCCAAGAGCCGCCTGGAGGCGAAGCTCTTCAGCCCGGGCCTGCACGCCATAAGGTTCTACAGGACCTCCCACAGGCTGTACCTCAAGCGCAGGTACAAGACCGCGAGGGCTCTGAACTACATATCCAGGGTGCTCACGGGAGCGGACATACACCCGGGCGCCACGATTGGCAAGGACTTCTTCATAGACCACGCGACCGGAGTCGTCATCGGAGAGACCTCCGAGATAGGGAACAACGTGTCCATATACCAGGGCGTCACGCTCGGAGGTGTGAGCACCGAGAAGAGGAAGAGGCACCCGACCATAGGCAACGACGTGGTCATCGGAGCCGGTGCGACCATCCTCGGCCCGATAACCATTGGGGACAACGTCAGGGTGGGCGCCGGGTCCGTGGTCGTGAAGTCCGTCCCGCCCAGCTCCACGGTGGTGGGAGTGCCCGCGAAGATAGTGAAGCGCGAGGGCACGACCACGATCGACCTGCACCACGAGGAGCTGCCCGACCCCGTCGTGAACGCCTTCGTGGACCTGTGCCACAGCCTGTCGGAGATGGAGTACAGGCTCGAGATGATCGAGCAGAAGCTCGGCATCGAATCCATCAAGCGGATATCGCCGCAGGTCCCGGCGAAGGCCAAGTCGGAGGACCTGAGCTGTCCCGTCAAGGAGAATCCTTAATATCCGCCTGGATATTGGAGGCGTGATAGCCCATGGCGCTCGTTTTGTACAACACGCTGACGAGGAAGAAGGAACCGTTCGAGCCGCTCGCAGACGGGAAGGTCGGCATGTACGTCTGCGGCGTCACGGTGTACGACCAGTCACACCTCGGCCATGCGAAGTCGGCCATCAACTTCGACGTCATCGCCAGGTACCTGAGGCACAAGGGGTACGAGGTCAACCACGTCACCAACTTCACCGATGTCGACGACAAGATCATCAACAGGGCGAACGAGCTGGGCATGGAGCCGCTCAAGCTGTCGCAGACCATGATCGACGAGTACCACAAGGACATGGACGCCCTCAAGATCAAGCGGGCCAGCGTCTACCCGAAGGCGAGCGAGACGATGCCCGACATCATCTCGATGGTCAAGGGGCTCATCGACAAGGGATACGCGTACGAGTCGAACGGCTCGGTGTACTTCAGCGTCCATAAGGCGAAGGAGTACGGGAAGCTCTCCGGACAGAGCCTCGACCAGATGGACGCGGGCGCGAGGGTCGAGGTCGGGGAGGACAAGCGGGACCCGATGGACTTCGCGCTCTGGAAGGCGGCGAAGCCGGGCGAGATCGCCTGGGATCAGCCCTTGGGGCAAGGGCCGACCGGGATGGCACATCGAGTGCTCGGCCATGTGCCTGAAGCACATCGGCAAGACCGTAGACATCCACGGAGGCGGCACCGAGCTCGTGTTCCCCCACCACGAGAACGAGATACTGCAGTCCGAGGCGTACAACGACGCCCCGTTCGTCAGATACTGGATGCACAACGGCCTGCTGACGATCGACCAGGAGAAGATGTCCAAGTCGCTGAAGAACTTCTTCCTGATCAAGGACATACTGAAGAAGTACTCGCCCGAGATCGTGAGGTTCTACCTCCTCAACGCGAGCTACAGGCAGCCGCTCGACTACGACGAGAAGTCGCTCGAGGAGACCGGAAAGGCCTTGGAGAGGCTGCAGAACGCGTACGACGTCCATGAGGTCGATGAAGGAGTCCGCATCGGGTAGCGAGGATGCCGCCAAGCTCTGCGACGATGCTCGAAAGCAACTTGAGGAGAGGATGGACGACGACTTCAGCACGAGGGAGGCCATTGCCGTCATGTTCGACTTCTCGAGAGATGTGAACACGCTTGCCAGCGATGGGAAGCTCAGCAGGAAGGGCGTCGAGAACGCCATCAGTGTCTTCAGCGAATTCAACGGACTGTTCGATGTCCTGATTGAGAGGGAAAGGCACGTGGTCACCAAGACCCTGACCATCGAATCTGGCCTTCCGGACGTCGCCTCGATGACCAGGGAAGAACTGGCGGACGACGAACGTGTCACTCACTGGGTGGAGATGAGGCAGGCCGCACGGTCCAAGAAGGATTTCAAGTACGCGGACGCGGTCCGGAACAAGCTACTTGAGTTCGGCATCGAGATACAGGACGGCAAAGATGGTGCCGCATGGAAGCGAAAGTAAGCGCTGAGACCGCCAGAAGGAAGGCTGAGCTGCTCGTCGGCGGGGCGGTGCGGATACCCAAGGATTTCCGGCTCCCGTTCCTTCCGAGCAGGTCGACCGCAGGCCCTGGAGCAGGCTCCACTTCGGTCGTATTCTCGTTCGAGGGCACCCGAGCGAAGAAGGCGATCTCGCGGGACGAAGGCGAGTTCGAGCTGGTCCAAAGGGATGACGGTCTGTCGATCCTGAGGCGAGGCGAGGTTTTCATCGACCGCGTAGAACTGATCCCGACCCTGATGCACGCCCCGTACCAGGCGTTCGTGAACATCGACAGCAGGTGCATCTACGACTGCAAGTTCTGCAACTCTCCCCGACTGGATCCCGCCGCCACGAAGAACCTCTCCGACGACAAGATAATCCAGATGATCATGGAAGCATCGAAGAGAGAGGGTTTCGAATCCGTCGCGTTCACCAGCGGCGTTTCCGAGTCGCCCTCAATGACCGTGAAACGGATGGCTGGCTCTGGTGGAGAGGACCCGAGAAGCTGCTTCCCAAGACCCCGATAGGTGTCGAACCCTATGCGACCAGGCCGGACCATATCGATATGCTAAGGAACGCAGGCGCGGACGAGATCAAGATCAACATCGAGACCTTCGACAGGGACATCTTCGAGAAGGTCTGCGGGAAGATGGACTACGACCACATCCTCCACGCGATCAACCATTCTGGGCGAGGTCTTCCCGAAGAACGCGGTGTGCTCGAACATCATCTTCGGCCTCGGGGAGACCGACGAGAACGTCCTGCACGGGACGAAGGTGCTCGCGAACATGGGTGCCGTTGCGACCCTGAGGGCGCTCAGGCGGGACGAACACAACATGGCCGAGCTGGAGAAAGCCCTCGGGCGCGTCGAACCCGTCACAGCGGACCGCATGCTCTCGCTGGCGACGGAGCAGAAGAAGATACTCAAGAGCTACGGACTCTCTCCGCTGAAGTTCAAGACGATGTGCCACGCGTGCCTTTCGTGCGACATCGTGCCGTTCTGGGACGTGTGAGAGGTTCATCTGTGCGAGAAGACGCACCTGATCTTCGGCGTGGATTCCTCCACACGGACGAATGCGAACCTCTCCAGCTGGACGACCTTTCCCTTCGCTGCTGCGAGCCCCGGCTCGGCGACACCTTTCTTGGAGGTGCCGTCCGTCATGAGCACCTCCGCCTCGACGGCGTCCGAAGGGGCCCAGTGGATGATCTGCACGCCGCTCTTGAGCACGGACAGGTCGTTGCCAGCGTACTTCATCTTCCCGTCCGAATAGTCGACGTTGCAGAGGTCCTTGAGCCGCAACATGACGTCCGCTTTCGGGATGTCCTCCCTGCCCACGAAGAGTGGGATCCCGGGACCGACCTTGAGCTCCCTCACGCCCCTCTCCGGGTGCGCCGGATGGACCGGTGCCTTCGCGACCGTGCTCGGCATGCCCTCGATCACGAACTTGACCGGGTCGCTGACGAAGAAGTATCTGTTCGATGAATCGTCGACGAGGTCGCGGTTGAACGAGTACAGGGTCTTCCAGGAGAACTCGATGTCGACCTCCTTGATGCCCGTCTCGACCCAGTACCTCCTGATCGCCTCCGGCCTGATCCCGCGACGCCTCATCGAGGCGAGCGTGCCCAGCTGCGGGTCGTCCCAGCCGGAGTACAGCCCCTCCCTGATGCCCTTGCCCATCTTCGAGGTGGAC
This sequence comes from Thermoplasmatota archaeon, assembly GCA_963818745.1. Lineage (GTDB taxonomy): Archaea > Thermoplasmatota > Thermoplasmata > UBA10834 > UBA10834 > CAWBDD01. Next base: position 162,148 of record CAWFTI010000001.1, read on the forward strand.
AGCTGCGCGTCCTCTATCGACACGCGGCCGTAGTGGATGTACACGGGCTTCTTCCACCCGAAGTAATCGTACAGGTACTCCTGCCGGTAGGTGTTGTTCAGGTGGTCCTTCCCGCGGAGCACATGCGTCAGGTCCAGCAGGTGGTCGTCGACCGCGACTGCCAGGTTCATGAGCGGGTATACCCTGTACTTGGTCCCGGTGCGAGGGTGAGGGGTGTCGTCTATCCTGACCGCGACGAAGTCCCTGATGGCCGGGTTCGGGTGCTTCAGGTCGGTCTTGACCATCAGCGACGCCTCCTCGGGCTTGTAAGACCCGTCGAACATCATGTCCCACCGGAGCATCTGCTCCGATAGCTCCTGCTCCCTGTGCGGGCAGGGCTTCTTGTGGTTCTTCAGCTCCCGCCAGTCGTCCGGCTTGCAGGTGCACACATAGGCCTTGCCCATCTCGAGAAGCTTCTTCGCGATGTCGTAGTATATCTCGAACCTGTCGCTCTGGATGATCGTCTTGTGTATCTTGACCCCGAGCCATTCGAAATCGGCCGGGATGGAATCGTATCCGCTGGGGTCTATCCTCGCGGGGTCGGTGTCCTCGAACCTGTTGTAGCAGATGCCGCCGTACCGCTTGACGTACTCGTCGTTCAGGATGGCCATGCGGCTGTGGCCCAGGTGCAGCGGGCCCGAGGGGTTCGGAGCCATCCGCATCCTGACCTCGCCCTTCACATCCTTCAGGTCCGGCAGGCCAGCCTCCCTCGGCCTGGCCTCCTTGACCAGAAGCTCGGGGGCGATCTCCTCCAAAGCCTTCCTCTGGGCGTCCGGAGAGAGCTTGTTCACCTCGTCTATGACTCCTTTCGCGAGCGCCGAGGTCTCCTTCGCCTTCGACCTCAGCTCGGGGTTCTCGGCCAAGACCTTCCCGAGCACGGAGCCCATCGTGGCTTTGCCGTCGAACTGCACCGCGTTCTGCAGCGCGTACTTGCGAATCACTGCCTCTAGGTCCACGGTCCACTCGATTGTCGGGTACGTATAAAAAGAGTTTCCACCGAGGGCGGAGACCACAGCGCAGAGGAGGATAGATATACGCATTCAGGCATCAGACGGAATGGTGTGAAATTGTCGATTAGGGCGATGCTCTCCCAGTTCGATGACACGGTCGTCGTGAAGGGCAAGATCTCCCGGGACCTCGAGCTCACCAAGATACTGCTCAAGGAGAGGACCAAGCCCGTCCTGTTCGAGAACCTGGACGGGTTCAGGGCAGTGGGCAACCTCTGGTCCACGAGAGAACGGATCGCGAGGGCGATGAACACCGCTCCCGCGGACCTGTCGCAGAAGATGCTCAGCGCGATGGATTCGCCGTCGCCTCCTCAGGAGATCGAGAGCGCCCCGTTCGACAAGAACATACTCACAGACTTCGACCTCAGGGAGTCCGCCATACCCAAGTTCTACAAGGGAGACGGTGGCCGATTCATCACGGCCGGTGTGGTCGTGGCCGAGCACGAAGGCATCCGCAACATGTCGTTCCACAGGATGATGGTCGTGGACGAGAAGAAGTTCGCCATCAGGGTGGTCCCGAGGCACCTCCACGCGCTCCACAGGAAGGCCCTCGCGAAGGGCCAGGACCTCAAGGTGGCGGTCGCGGTCGGGCTCTGCCCGTCGATCATGCTCTCCGCGGCCATGAACGTCGAGTTCGGCAAGGACGAGCTCACGGTCGCGAACTCCCTCAGGCAACTATGTCTCAACGAGCCCGTGTGCGTGCGCAAGATCAGGAACGGCCTGCTCGTGCCCGCGTTCGCGGAGTACGTCTTCGAGGGCAGGCTCACGAAGGAGCAGACCGACGAGGGGCCGTTCGTGGACATCACGGGCACGCAGGACCCGGTCAGGAAGCAGCCTGTCGTCGAGATCGACAGGATATACCACAGGGACGACCCGGTCTTCCAGATGATACTCCCTGGCGCCGACGAGCACTACCTCATGATGGGCATGCCGAGGGAGCCGGTCATCCAGAGGGCGGTCGGGGTCGCGGTGCCCGAGGTCCACGGTGTGAGGCTGACGGAGGGCGGCTGTTGCTGGCTCCACGGCGTCGTGTCCATAACCAAGCAGAAGGAGGGCGACTCGGTCAACGCCATCATGGCGGCGCTCGGGGCGCACCCGTCGATGAAAATGGTCACGGTCGTCGACAACGACATCGACATCTACGACGACAGGGACGTCGAGTGGGCCGTCGCGACGAGGTTCCAGGGGCACAAGGGCCTCGTGGTGATAGAGAACGCCCGCGGGAGCAGCCTCGACCCGAGCGCGGACGAGACGACCACGAAGATGGGCATCGATGCCACGAAGCCCATGGGCGGCGAGGGGTTCGACAAGGTCCTTCCTTATTAAGCCAGTACCCGGCCCTGGGCGGCCCCCCGTGTTAAGGAAAAAACATTAAATAGCCTCAGGTTCTCATTCAATCCAGAGTGAACCCGATGGTCACAGTCACACCGAAGGCAGCCGAGACGATCAAGGCGATCGTCTCCGAGGACAAGCGCGAGGAGCCGATAAGGATATTTTTCGCAGGATACTCGTGCTCCGGACCTGCATACATGATGGGCTTCGACAAGAAGAAGGACGACGACGTCGAGCTCAAGGTCGACGGCTTCAAGCTGATCTACGACAAGGAGCTCGAGGCAGACCTGAAGGAGGCCACCATAGACTCCGTCGACACCCCACAGGGACCCGGAGTCGTCGTCCGCGTGAAGCCGAGTAAGCCGAGTGGCGCCTCGTCCTGCGGCGGAAGCTGCTCCGGCTGCCACTAGAAGTAGATTCATCGGACCCGAGAGAAAACATTCATACGCACGTTGCGCTCTCGAAGGCTCGTGTTCTTCGAACACGAGCTTATCAAACCTTCCAGCATCGAGCTCAGAGACTATCAGGTCAACATAGCTCATTCTGCAATGAAGGAGTCGACCCTTGTGGTCCTGCCCACGGGCATGGGCAAGACGGTCGTGGCGCTTTTCGTCATAGCCGAGACCCTCAGGACCATGCCTGGCAAGGTCCTGTTCATGGCCCCGACGAAGCCGCTGGTGGAGCAGCACGCGAAGTTCCTCAGGGAGCACCTGCTCGACTTCGAGCCGACCGTGTTCACGGGAGAGGTCAACCCGAGGGACAGGGAGGAGGACTGGAAGAAGGCCAGGGTCATCGTCTCCACGCCCCAGGTCATCGAGAACGACCTCGACGAGGGGAGGATAGACATGAAGGACATCGACCTGATCGTGTTCGACGAGGCGCACAGGGCGGTGGGGGACTACGCCTATGTCACCGTCGGGAAGAGGTACCTCGACACGGGGAAGCTGGCCCTGGGCATGACCGCATCCCCAGGCTCCGACGTGGCGAAGATAGCCGAGGTGTGCGAGAACCTGGGCATCACGGGCGTGGAGATAAGGTCCGAGCTCGACGAGGACGTTGTCAAGTACACCCAGGACGTGAAGGTGGAGTTCATCGGAGTGGACATGCCCGAGGGCATGTCCAGAGTCGTCTACCTGCTCCAGAGGCTGCTCGACGAGCAGGTCGCGAAGCTGCGCGGGTTCGGATACCTGGACCCGAAGAAGCCCCCGACGACGCGGGACCTCCTGGATGCGGGGAACGTCATCCGCGCGCACCTGACGTCCGGGAAGAAGTCACACCACCTGTTCAGGGCTGCTAGCTCCCAGGCCATGGCCATGAAGATCAACCACGGGATCGAGCTGGCTCAGACCCAGGGCAGGAGCGCGCTCGAATCCTACTTCGACAAGATAGTCAAGCAAGGGGAGGAGAAGGGGGGCTCGAAGGCGGCCAGGGACCTGGTGAAGGATGCGAGGTTCCAGCAGGCGAGGACTCTCCTGTACTCGATGGAGGGGGACCATCCCAAGCTCGAGAAGATCGAGCCGATCCTGAAGGGGCAGTTCCTGTCGAAGCCCGACTCGAGGGCCATCGTGTTCACGCACTACAGGGACACGTGCGAGACCCTGACCCAGAACCTCGGGAAGATACCAGGGCTCAGGCCCGTCAGGTTCGTCGGCCAGGCGAGCAAGGGAAAGGACATCGGGCTGAACCAGAAGGAGCAGAAGGAGGTCATCGAGAAGTTCCAGGCGGGGGAGTACAACGTGCTGGTGGCGACCTCCATCGCCGAGGAAGGGCTGGACATCCCCTCGACCGACCTCGTGGTGTTCTACGAGCCCGTGCCTTCCGAGGTAAGGACCATACAGAGGCGGGGCAGGACGGGCAGGAGGCGCGCGGGCAGGGTCATCGTGATGGTCACGCGGGACACGAAGGACGAGGCGTACCTGTATTCCAGCAGGAAGAAGGAGCTCCAGATGCGAAGGGAGCTGGAGTCCCTGAGGAGGAAGCTGAGGGCAAGGAAGGGGCTCCCGGACGCACCCGCCCCGAAGACCGCCCTGACGAAGGCGAACCTGGAGGAGATGCTGACCCCCGACCTGCCCAGTGCGCAGGAGGAGCTCTCGAGGAAGGTCTCCGAGAAGAAGGGCCAGAGATCCCTGGGGCAGTTCGACAGGCGGAAGGACGCGGAGGCCGCGACGCTGGCCGTCTCTCCAAGAGTCGGACGTTCGACGCTCATGGAGGCTCTGACCGAAGCGGGGTTCGCACCCAGGGCTCAGGACCTGGAGGACGCTGACATCGTGGTCTCCGGCAGGGTCGCGGTGGCGCTGAGGACCGTGGACGAGTTCATCCGGGGCATCTCGGAGGGGACCCTCCAGGTCTCGCTCGCGAAGCTCAAGCACGAGTACCTACACCCGCTGCTGATCGTCCAGGGGCCGTCCCAGGGCGCCGGGGTCCAGGCGGGCAACGCGGCGGTGTACGACGCGCTCAGCACGCTCCTGTCGGAGTTCCACATGCCTGTCCTGTCGACGTCGAACGCTTCCGAGACCGCGGCCATGGTCAGCTCGCTCAGAAGACAGGAGGAGGAGAAGGCCACGGGAAAGACTCGCTCGGTCCAGACATCCCTCGATCCGGGGAGCAGGCAGATGTTCCTCGTGCAGGGCCTCCCGAACGTGTCCGCGACCCTGGCCCAGAGGCTGCTCGAGAGGTTCGGGAGCGTCAAGGGCATCGCGGACGCGAGTGTGGAGGAGCTGGCGGGGGTCGACGGAATCGGAAGGGTTATTGCGGAAAGGATTCATACTGTAATGAGGAAGAAATACAGGGAGGAGAGTTAGCATGGCAACCAACAAATGCCCTCTGTGCGAGAGCCCTTGCATCATCAAGACCGTCGCCATGAAGGACGCTGATTGGTGCGAGGTCGATGTCTGCAAGATGTGCGGCACGATGTACCCCCGGGGGAAGATGATCTCAAAGAAGCCGAAGACGGCGCCGAGGACCCCGAAGAAGAAGGCCGAAGGGAAGAAAGGAAAGGGGAAGTGACCGCGGGCCTCTGGCCATAGGCCGGCAACCTCTGGGCGGCGCAGTAATGTTTATGAACCCATTGCCCATAGAGGGCCGCCGAGAATCATGGAGTTCAAGCTTCTCGAGAAGAAGAAGGACAGCATCAAGGTCCAGGTCTACAACGCCGATGAGACCCTGATCTATCCGTTGATACACGAGCTGCTCCAGGACAAGAACGTAGATGACGCCAGGTACGTGACCGGGCACCCGCAGCTGGACAAGGCGATTCTGATTGTCAAGGTGAAGGAAGGGAAGCCCCAGGCCGCGCTGAAGAAGGCCGCGAAGTCCCTCTCGAACCAGTTCCTCGAGGCGAGGCAGCTGGTCGAGAAGCAGCTGGGCTGAGCCCAGGTAACGTTAATACCTACACTGGTCATTCTGCTGATTGCATGAGAGATAGCGAGCTGGGCCTTGAGGTATTCCTGACGGGGGACATCCCCGGGATGGGCGGGAAGCTCAAGAGGGCCCCTGAGGATTTCATCGTCGACGAGATCTCGGTCCTCCCGACGGCGGCCGAGGACGGCAAGTACGTCATAGCCCGGGTCTGGCACAGGAACTGGGAGGCGAACAGGCTCGTCAGGAGGCTGGGCTCGAACCTGCATGTCAGCCGCTCGAGGATCGGCTTCGCCGGGACCAAGGACGGCAGGTCCGTGTCCACTCAGCTCATGTCGTTCGACGCACCGATCGAGCAGGTGAGGGCACTGACCATACCCGATGTGAAGATCATGGAGGCGTACACCGCCCGGCGCATGATATCGATCGGAGACCTCATCGGGAACAGGTTCGAGATCAAGGTGGCGGAGATCGACCCCGCGACGGACGCGAAGGGGACCTGCGACCAGGTCACCGCCAGGCTCAACGAGGCCGGAGGGTTCCCCAACTTCTTCGGGGTCCAGCGGTTCGGGACGATCAGGCCGATAACCCACCTGATCGGGAAGGACCTGGTCAATGGGGACGTCGAAGGGGCAGTGATGCGCTACATCGCCAACCCGCTGGGGGACGGGTCGGATGTGGACGTCGCGAGGAAGAACCTGCAGGAGACGAGGGACTTCGAGAGGGCGTTCAGGGAGTATCCGATGAAGCTGACCTTCGAGAGGATGATGATCGACCAACTCAGAGGCCACCCCGAGGACTTCATAGGCGCTCTTCGAAGGCTCCCGAGCAACCTCCTGATGATGTTCGTCCACGCCTACCAGTCATACCTGTTCAACCAGACTCTGAGCGAGAGGATGAGGAGGGGGTTGCCCATAGGCGTGCCCCAGGTGGGCGACCTCGTGCTGCCTCTGGACAAGCTAGGCCTGCCGGACCACGACAACCCCATAGAGGTCACTGAGGACAACGTCGATAAGGCCAGGAGGAACGCCAAGGAAGGGAAGGCGTTCGTCAGCGGTCTGATATTCGGTTCCCAATCACAGTTCGCGGGCGGACAGATGGGCGAGATCGAGAGGGCCATCGTGGAAAGGGAGGGGATCGCCGGTCCCGACTTCGAGATAGTGGGGCTGAGGGAGGCTTCCTCGAAGGGCACCAGGAGAGAGCTGCTCGCCCCCTTCAAGGGCCTCCTGGTCACCGTGGACGGCACCGATGTGATGTTCAGGTTCTCGCTCAACAAGGGATGCTACGCGACCAGCATGCTCAGGGAGTACATGAAGGCCGATGTCGGCCAATATTAATTGATTCAGTAAATTATAAAAATAGTCGAATATTGTATTGAGGGTCGATCCCCGGCCCTCAGGAGCGCTTCGCGACCGACTTGATGTACTCCACCATCTTCCTGTCGACCGCGGGGTCGAGCGGAACCTCGATCCTGTGGTCCTTCAGGATCTGCGCGGCCCTCTTTCTCGCCTTGACGACGATGTCCTTCTCATCCCCCTGGGAGTCCCAGGCTGACCGGGAACCTCTCCAGAACGAGCTGGGGACGTAGCCCTCCTTTCTGAAATGCCTGAGCGTGTGAGGGCTGCTCAGGAACCCTCCAGACATGCCCGCGGCAGCGATCACATCGACCGCCAGGGTCTCCTCGGTCACATCGACCCCTGCGAGGATTCTCTTGACCTCGCCGCAGACATCGTTGTCGAGGACGAGCTTGGCATAGCTCGCAGTGAGGCTGGATTCGATGCTACCAGCAGCGTCGTACACGAGATCCAGGCCCGCCATTCCCGCCATGAGCATGGTGGTGGCCGTCTCGACACCGGACTGGTAATCGGCAATCATAGCCTCCGTGTTGCCGCCAGTCCCCCTGATCGGCATCCTGTAGTGTCTCGCCAGCTGAGCGGCTCCTGCCATGATGAGCCCGACCTCGGGCGCGCCCAAGGCGATCGAGCCCGTCCGCATGTCCATCATGCCAGAGACCGTGCTGTACAGCGACGGAGCACCCCTCTTGGCCAGTTGGGCGACGGCGACGGACGCGAGGACCTCGACGTTCTGCTGGACGAGCAGGCCGGCGATGGTCGCGGGAGACGTCCCGCCGGCCATGCACTCGGGGGGATAGCACGTAGGCTGTCCGGCCCTCGCATACACGATAAGGCCCTCGGTCGTCTCCTTCGACAGAGTGAGCGGGCTCACCGGGTTGGCGAACCCCAGGACCATGGGCCGTCGCGGCGAGTTCGTCCCTCCCTCCGGCGACGATCGCGGCGAGGTCGATCGACTGCTCGGTGGGGGTCTTGCCCCAGTTCCAGCCATCCATCGTCTTCATCGAGTGCTTGAACCCCAGATATATCTCCTGAAGAGGGCCTATGGATTCCGGCACGTCCCTGGGCCAGCATACCCACGACGAATGATCTATGTGCGGGAGCGCGTCCGTGAGCCTGAAGAAGTTCTCGGAGTCCTTGACGGTCGAGGGCCTCACGACGCCGTCCAATCCCTCCACCTGGACAGGGGTGCCCACGCTGCTCAGGTGCACCTTGCCCTCACCGAAGGCGATCTCGTGCTTCCCGTCCCTGCCGTGGAGCTTGAACTTGCTGGGTGCGCTTGAGATGGAATCCCTGAGCACCCGCTCGGGGATCTTGACGATGCTGGTCTTCTTGTCGAGATTCAGCGCCTGCAGATACCAGCAGGCTGGCCGCTTCCCGCTCCAGGACCCTGATGCCAGTGCTCTCGAACACTCTTACCGTGGCGGAATCGATCTTCTCTATATCGGCCCTTGAGAACGGCTCGTACCTCGCGACCATGCGGACCCCAACCTCCTTTGTAGGAATGGAACCGGTAAATGCCACGGCCGCTATCTAGTTTCGTGAAGAAGAGGAGAAAAGACACAGTCCTCACGTGCCCCCAGTGCGGCTCCGCGGACCTGTACTACGAGACCGCGCTGATCACCGGCTACAAGTACCACTGCAAGAAGTGCAACTACATCGGGGCTTTCGTGGTCGAGAAGGATATGGAAGAGAGCGACGCGAAGAAATAATCTCCGCGGTCGCCTGTCGATGTGGTTTCCTTACGCGAACATCGGGCCCGATTCCATGCCCTTCTGGACGCATTCCTCAAGGACCTTGTTTATGGCCTTCTCGAAGTCCGCCGCGGTCACGTAGTCCCTGTTCTCGCGGATCGCGAACATGCCCGCCTCTGTGCACACCGCCTTGATGTCCGCACCCGTCGCGCCCTCGGATTTCGCAGCGAGGTCGTCGACGTTGACCGATTCCTCGAGGTTCATGCGCCGCGAGTGTATCTTGAATATCGCTACCCTGGACTCCAGGTTCGGGATGGGTATCTCGATGATCCTGTCGAACCTGCCCGGCCTGAGGAGCGCCTCGTCGAGTATGTCCGGCCTGTTGGTCGCGCCGATGATCTTGACCTCGCCCAGCGGGTTGAACCCGTCGAGTTCCGCGAGTATCTGCATCAGAGTCCTCTGGACCTCGCGGTCGCCGGAGGTCGCGAGATCGAGCCGCTTCGCGCCCACGCTGTCCAGCTCGTCTATGAACACTATCGACGGGGCCTTCTGCCTGGCCAGGTCGAACAGCTCCCTGACCAGCCTCGCGCCCTCACCTATGTACTTCTGAACGAGCTCTGAACCGACGAACCTGATGAACGTGGCATTGGTCTGCCTCGCGACAGCCTTCGCGAGGAGCGTCTTGCCAGTACCCGGGGGACCGACCAAGAGGACGCCCTTCGGCGGGTCTATCCCGACCTTCTTGTAGAGTTCGGGCCTGAGGAGCGGGTCCTCGACCGCCTCGCGTATCTCAAGGATCTGGTCCGCGAGCCCGCCGATCTCCTCGTAGCTGATCTCCGGTTTCGAAATGATCTCGGCGCCGACCACGATCGGGTCCAACGACGGCGGCAGGACGCCCATGACTGCCAATGTCTGCTTGTTGAGTGCGACCCTGGCTCCCGCCTCTAGGAGCTCGGGGGCGACGTAGTCCGAAGTGCTTACGACGAAGTCCGGGCCCGTGGAGCTCTTCACGACGACCCTGCCGTCCGCGAGCACATCCTTGATCTGCCCTATGATGAGCGGCGGGGCCTTCAATCGCTCGAGCTCCGCCTTGAGCCTCTTCAGCTCCTTCTGCAGCCGGATCAGCTCGCCCTCTGCGAACCTCTTCTCGCCCTCTACCCGTCGGGATTCCTCGACGAGCTCGAGGTTCCGTTCCTCAAGGACCGAAATCCGTCGATGAATCTCGTCGTACATTTCGGTCGTCTGCTCGTTTGACAATTTATTGCACCCCATTTATTTTTGTCTCTCCCGAGCTGGTATGTAATAAGGTTAAATACTCTATTTATCCTTTGCTGACCTGCTCGGCAGTGTGATTTTGATGCTCTGTGAGATGTGCGGAAAACAGGTCACCTTCTGTAAGAAGGTGATGATAGAGGGAGTGCATCTTGAAGTTTGCTCCGAATGCGCAAAATTCGGCAAAGAGCAGAACAAGCCGAAGGACCCCGCCGAGGCTGCCCCGAAACCCATCATCGTGCAGAGGCTCGAAGTGAGGGAGAAGAGGAGCAAGCCGATGGACATTCTAGAGAAGGTCGAGAGGGACGATCTCGTCGACGATTACCCCGCGCGGATTCGCAACGCCCGTTCGAAGGTCGGGATGTCGCAGAAGGACCTCGCGATGAAGATCAACGAGAAGCTCGGGCTGATCCAGAAGATAGAGACGGGCGACATGAAGCCGGACGAGAAGCTCATCACGAAGCTGCATAAGGAGCTCGGGGTAGTCCTCAAGGAGAAGGTGACCGAGATACCGGTGGAGAAAGCCACTGGGTCCAGGTCGCTGACGCTGGCTGACCTGATAAAGAGAAATGAAAAGTGACCGGGCAGAGGGCGCTCACCTGACGGGCGCTTCCCTTCCCAGTATCTCCGATGCCGCGCGCTCGATATAGGCGTTGTCTATCGACAGACCGTAGTCGGAGGCCACCAGCAAGGCCGCGGGCCCGACGTCGATGCCCAGCATCTCCTGCTTCTTGTTGACCTTCGAAACGACCTCGCGCTTGGGAACCGACCTCGTCTTCACGATCTTCTCGACGATCTCCGAGAAGAGGTCTCGGTTCTGCCTCGCGGTCTCCTGGAAGACCTCCTTCGGAGGTCTGTAGTCCAGCGGGACCTCGATGCTCGCGCAGTCGAATGTGGGTGTGAGGTTTCCGTTCTTGCGCTCCAGGTATCCCCCTGACAAACCCGCGTCGAGAAGCTTCTGCGCCTCCTTCGGCGGGAACCATCTGAGGTCCATCGAGGCAGAGAACACGAATTCACGCTCTGTCAGGAGCTCCTTCCCCTTCCTCCTGAACAGTACTGCGATGCTCCTCTGAAGCTCACTCATCCCTAACCAAGCTCCCGAAATCCTCCGATACGATGTAGTCCACACCGAGCTCCTCCATGCGGACGCGCTCGGACACCGATGCGAAGACCCCGAGCTTGAACGCGAGTTGCCGCTTCGCCTCGGCAGCCTCCTCAGCTAGATCCCGCGGGACCAGGATATCGGCCACACCGATCTCCTTGATGTCCCGAGCGAGGTCGAGGAAGGCCCTGCCAGCAACAGCGGGGTCAAAACTCACGATCCCATCCCGGATGTCTACTTTGAATGTAATGTTCTCGGACAGCTTAAAGGCTCCTCTCAAGTCATCGAGCGAGGACAGAGTCGCGCTGCCGATCACCGCTCTTTCCGCACCCGCGATGAACACGTCGATCACGTTCTGCGAGAAACGCACGCCCGCCTCGTACAACGTCGGGATCTCCTCGCATATCTCCTGCGCGACGTCGAGTTGCGGTTTGTTCTTGACGATGCCGTCCTCGTCCTCGACGTAGAGCATCTCGAAATTGCCTGCGAGCTTTGAGGCGAAATCGCTCATCGACCCGCGCGGGTGCGACCGTCTCAACATCGTGCGCGGCTCTAACTTCAAATGTGGAAGGACCTTCATGGACAAGGGGGCGCAGAAGGCCTCATTAGTAGATAAATGATGCGAGGTGGCGACCCTAGACCCGCACAGAACCGCGCCCACGTCCCTGTTGGCACTCGCGCGGGCGAACGGGCCATCTGGGTGGCCTCCAAAACCCTGTCCCCGTACGCAGTAACGCTTATATAGAAGCTCTGACATATGATAGAACCTGGACCCCCGATTATTCGGGTATCTGTCCGGAAAGCCAGTTCAGTTGAAATGGAGGTATGAAATGATAGGGCAAACACCTATTCTCATCTTGAAGGAAGGCACCAGGAGAGAGAAGGGAAAGGGCGCGCAGTTCAGCAACATCACTGCAGCCAGAGCCATAGCGGATGCCGTCAGAAGCACGCTCGGCCCGAGGGGCATGGACAAGATGCTCGTCGACAGCATGGGCGATGTCGTGATAACGAACGACGGTGTGACGATATTGAAGGAGATAGACGTCGAGCACCCGGCCGCGAAGATGATCGTGGAAGTAGCCAAGACCCAGGACGAGGAATGCGGGGATGGCACGACCACTGCGGTCATTCTCGCCGGGGAGCTGCTGAAGAAGGCGGAAGCGCTGATCGAGCAGAACGTCCACCCGACGGTCATATCCGGCGGCTTCAGGATGGCTGCGAACAAGGCAAGGGAGGTCCTCGAGAACATATCGATCAAGGTCTCCCCTGACGACAAGTCGGTTCTGTTAGACATCGCGAGGACTGCGATGATCTCGAAGAGCGTCGCCGCATCCAGGGACTTGCTCGCGGACGTCGCGGTCAAGGCCGTGAGCGCCGTCGCGGAGAAGAGAGAGGACGGCAAGATGGTCGTCGACGACGACAACATACAGGTCGTCAAGAAGCAGGGCGGCTCCACGGACGACACCCAGATGATCTCGGGCATCATCGTCGACAAGGAAGCCGTTCACCCGGCCATGCCGAAGAAGGTCGAGAAGGCCAAGATCGCGCTGGTCGACTCCGCGTTGGAGGTCAAGAAGACCGAGATCGACGCGAAGATCGAGATCACGGACCCATCCCAGCTGCATGCGTTCCTCGACGAAGAGGAGAACATGCTCAAGAAGATGGTCGAGACCGTCAAGAAGTCCGGTGCGACGGTGCTCTTCTGCCAGAAGGGCATAGACGACCTCGCACAGCACTTCCTGTCGAAGGAAGGCATATACGCGGTCCGCAGGGTCAAGAAGAGCGACATGGAGAAGCTCGCCAAGGCGACCGGCGCCAGCCTCGTGACAAAACTCGACGACCTCAGGGCGAACGATCTCGGATTCGCCGCATTGGTCGAAGAGAAGAAGATCGCCGACGACAGGATGACTTTCGTCACGGGCTGCAAGAACCCGAAGGCCGTCTCGATACTGATCAGGGGCGGCACGGAGCACGTCGTGGACGAGATCGACAGGTCGCTGAACGACGCGATCAGCGTCGTGGCGGTCGCCATCGAGGATGGCAAGCTCGTCACGGGCGGCGGCTCGTCTGCGATGGAAGTCGCCCTGAAGCTCAGGGATTACGCTGCCTCCATCGGAGGCAGGGAGCAGATCGCGATCGATGCCTTCGCGAACGCACTCGAGGTCGTACCGACGGCACTGTCGGAGAACGCTGGCCTCGACCCGATCGATGTTCTCATCGAGCTCAGGCAGGCCCACAAGTCGGGCAAGATCTACGCCGGGATCAACGTGTTCACGGGCAAGGTCATCGACATGAAGAAGGAGAAGGTCCTGGAGCCGATCAGGGTCGGAAGGCAGGCAATAACCTCCGCCACCGACGCCGCGGTCATGATCCTGAGGATCGATGATGTCATCGCGTCCAAGGGCGGAAGCGCGGGCGGCAGGGGACCGAAGGGCCCCGGCATGGGCGACGAGGGCGGTCTGGATTAGACGCGTACCCTCAAACCCTTTATCAATTTCTTAAAAACACCACGAACGAATATGCATGCTCGAACTTGAGAGCTGGAGGCGGTGGAACACGGCCGACGAGGAACCGAGCGGGGCGGCGAACGGAGAGGGAGGCGACGAGGCTGATGAGAAGCCCGAGCCAGACCCATTGGTGGAGAGGGACCGGACGATAACGGACCTCACCGTCGCACTCAAGCGCCTGCAGGCCGAGTTCGAGAACTACAAGAAGCGCACGGAGAGGGAATGGTCCGAGAGGGTCAAACTCGCTGGCGAGAGAGTGATCGCCGACCTGCTGCCGCTGCTGGACACCTTCGACAAGGCCTTGGAGGACGCGAGGAACAACGGGGATGCGAAGAGCCTCAGGAAGGGGCTGGAGAGCATCCACAAGCAGCTGGTCATGACCCTTCAGAAGGAGGGCCTCCGCGAGGTCGAGGCGAAGCACAGGTTCGACCCGTTCGCCCACGAGGCGATGATGAGGGAGGAGAAGGAGGGTGTCGAGGACGGAAGGATCCTCGAGGTCTTCCAGAAGGGATACGCTCTCGGTCCCAAGGTCATCAGGACCGCGAAGGTCAAGGTGGCCGTGAAGAAGGAGCAGCCTCAGGAAGTCACAGTTCAAGATCAACCAGTCGAGAAGGTCTCCGAAGGAGACGGCAAGGAAGAACAAGAGGAGTGAGATGACATGACAGACTCAAAGGGAAAGATAATCGGGATAGACCTGGGAACGAGCAACTCTGCAGCGGCGGTGATCGAGGCCGGAAGGCCCACGATCATCCCGAGCGCGGAGGGGACGAGCCTGGGAGGCAAGGCGTTCCCGTCCTATGTGGCGTTCACGAAGGACGGGCAGATGCTGGTCGGGGAGCCGGCGAGGAGACAGGCGGTATCGAACCCCGAGGGCACCGTGATGGCGATCAAGAGGAAGATGGGCACGGACTACAGGGTGCACATATACGGCAAGGAGTACACGCCACAGCAGATATCGGCCTTCATCCTCCAGAAGATCAAGCGGGATGCGGAGGCGTACCTCGGCTCCAAGGTCGAGAAGGCGGTCATCACGGTCCCAGCGTACTTCAACGACAACCAGAGGCAGGCGACGAAGGACGCGGGCACCATAGCTGGCCTCGAGGTCGTGAGGATCATCAACGAGCCCACGGCGGCGGCGCTCGCCTACGGCCTGGACAAGGCCGAGAAGGAGCAGAAGATACTCGTGTTCGACCTCGGAGGCGGGACCCTCGATGTCACCATCATGGAGTTCGGCCAGGGAGTGTTCGAGGTCATCTCGACCAGCGGGGACACGCAGCTCGGGGGCACCGACATGGACAACGTCCTCGTCGAGTACGTATCGAAGGAGTTCAAGGCCGACACGGGCATCGAGATCGCCAAGGACAAGATGGCGGTCCAGAGGATCCGGGAGGCCGTGGAGAAGGCTAAGATAGAGCTGTCGTCCACGCTCGAGACGGAGATCAACCTCCCGTACCTGAGCGCGGACGCCTCTGGTCCGAAGCACCTCGCGATGAAGCTCACGAGGGCCAAGCTGGAGGAGCTCGTGCGGCCCACCATCGAAAGGTGCAGGAAGCCCCTGACGCAGGCGCTCCAGGACGCGAAGCTCACGCCGGACAAGGTCGACAAGATCATCCTGGTGGGCGGTCCGACGAGGATGCCCATGGTCCAGAAGTTCGTCGATGACATCCTGGGCACCAAGATCGTCCGCGGGGTAGACCCGATGGAGTGCGTCGCGATGGGCGCGTCGATCCAGGGAGGGATACTCGAAGGCAGCGTCAAGGACCTGCTCCTGCTCGATGTGACCCCGCTCTCGATGGGCGTCGAGACCCTGGGCGGAGTGTTCCACAAGCTGATCGAGAGGAACACGACGATACCCACGAGGAAGAGCGAGATATTCAGCACCGCGGCCGACGGACAGACCAGCGTGGAGGTGCATGTGCTCCAGGGCGAGAGGCCCATGGCGCCCGACAACGTCACGCTCGGGAGGTTCCACCTCATAGGCATGCCGCCAGCGCCGAGAGGGATGCCCCAGATAGAGGTCACGTTCGACATCGACGCCAACGGCATCATCGACGTGAGCGCGAAGGACCTCGGCACAGGCAAGGAGCAGAAGATCACGATCACGGCCACCACGAAGCTGGACAAGAACGACATCGACCGGATGGTCAAGGACGCGGAGAAGTTCGCCGACGACGACCGGAAGCGCAAGGAGAAGGCCGAGGTGAAGAACAAGGCCGAGCAGAAGGTCTACGAGGTCGGCCGCATCCTCGAGGAGATGGGGGACAAGGTCCCGCAGGACCTCAAGGAGCGGATCACGAAGCTCGCGGACGATGTCAAGGCAGCCCTGCCCAGCGACGACCCCGCAGCGATCAAGCAGAAGCTCGACGAGCTGGAGAAGGCGCTCCTCGAGATCGGCAAGAGGGTGTACGAAGCGACCGCGAAGCAGCAGGCCCAACAGCCGCAACAGGGTCCTCCGCCGTCCGAGGGCGCGGAGCCGTCCGAAGGCGGGGACAAGGGCTACGTGGACGCCGAATACAAGATAGTGGACGACGAGGAGAACAAGAAGTAGGCTCCCCAAACCTCTTTCTCTCACTTTCGTCTTATCCGTGCCGGCAAGGACACCGACGGGGAGTTTCGCACTCAGAGGCTGAAGGATGGCTTCGAAAAGGGATTACTACGAGATCCTGGGCGTGAGCAGGACCGCGTCCAAGGATGATGTCAAGAAGGCCTACAAGACCATGGCCATGAAGCATCATCCTGACATGAACAAGGAAAACCCGAAGCAGGCCGAGGAGAAGTTCAAGGAGCTCTCGGAGGCCTACGAGGTCCTTGCGGACGACGAGAAGAGGGCCAGGTACGACCAGTACGGCCACGAGGGCGTGCAGAGCTCGTTCAGGAGCGGAGGGTTCGACTGGTCCGATTTCACGCACTTCAACGATGTGAGCGACATCTTCGGGGGCTCCGGAGGGTTCGGCGGGAGCATCTTCGAGCAGTTCTTCGGAGGCGGGAGGGGCAGGCAGAGCCCTCAGGAGGGCAGATCCCTCAGGTACGACATCGAGATAGCCCTGGAAGAGGCTGCCAAGGGCCTCGAGAAGGAGATACGCGTCCCTCACTCCGTCCAGTGCTCATCGTGCGGCGGGCACGGCGCGAAGCCGGGGGACATGAAGACCTGCCCGACGTGCAAAGGGGCCGGCCAGGTGCAGAGAGGGCAGAAGCGCGGGTACACCAGCTTCGTCACGATATCCGCATGTCCCACCTGCAAGGGTGCGGGAAAGCAGATCCTGAAGGCGTGCTCCGCGTGCTCGGGCGAAGGCGTGACCCAGACGGTCAGCACCCTGAAGGTGTCGATACCGAAGGGCGCGGACGAGGGCATGAGGCTGAGGATCAGAGGGGCCGGGGAGGCCAGCGCGAACGGTGGGCCGCCCGGGGACCTATACATAGTGATCCACCTGAAGGAGCACGATGTGTTCGCGAGGGATGGCAACGACCTGTACATAGATGCGTTCATCACCTACACCCAGGCGGCCCTGGGGCACGAGCTCGAGGTGCCGACGCTCGACGGCAAGGCGCTGGTGACGATCCCCTCCGGGACCCAGACCGGGACGGTCCTCAGGCTCAAGGGCAAGGGCATGCCCGACCTGAGGGGATACGGAACGGGGGACGAGTTCGTGCGTGTCCAGATCGTGACTCCGACCAAGCTCACCTCCGAGCAGAAGGATCTTCTCAAGCAGTTCGGACGGTCCGTGGGGGACTACGAGAAGTCTGCCAAACGAAGGTCGGTCTTCGACGGTTTCCGCCACAGAACCTAGCGTAACATATTTATCCGTAGCTAGACAAATCATGGTCGAATGAGACTGGTTGGGCTCCTGACAGAGGACCCGAGAGCATATTTTGAGATGCTCGAGGTCCTGAGGGAACAGGACCTGAAGTACATCTCCCTCGAGTTCTCCGACCCTATACCCGCGAACGTAGCGGTGGTGCTGACCACCGAGCACGAAAGACACAGGGTGCAGTTCGACGCGGTCGTGTCCGATGATGACCCCGAAGTGGCCATCGGGAAGGCGAAGAAGGCCCTCTCGGGAGACAAGAACGTCAACGACCTCATGATCGGCATAGATCCTGGCCACAGGCCCGGGGTGGCAGCCCTCGGAGATGGCGTCGTGTTGAGCAGATCCCTCGCTCCTACACCCGAGGCCGTGAGGGAGATGGTCGAGGACATACTCGAGAACTACCCATCGAACAATGTGATCATCAGGATAGGCCACGGGGACAGGACGAACAGGAATAGGATATTCAACAGGCTCTGGGACGATGGCCACAAGCTGGAGATCGTCGATGAGAGGAATACCACCACGCGCTCGCAGACCCCGGACGAGGACGCGGCGGTCGAGATCGCGATGACGCCCGGCTACAGGCCCTACTCCAGACAGAAGGTCGAGCCGTGCGACGGGGAGATAAGGAACATACAGCGCATCAGCAGGCTCGAGAGCAACGGGATGCTGACCGTCTCGAAGGACCTCGCCTCGAAGGTCGCGACAGGCGAACTCTCCATGGACCAGGCGATAGACCTCCAGAGAGGTTCTGGGCCTGACAACGACTAGAACAGATGATGCTCCGTCGGCGTCGCCTTGCCCCCGACATCGCACCTGATCGTCTCGATGCCCAGCTTCTTGATCCTGTCTTCGACCTCGGCCACCAGGCCGGGATGGGTGTTGACATAGACCGTCGCGCCCGTGTCGATTGAGAAGTACGCTTTGAGACCTTCCTCGCGCATCTTCCTAACCTCGAGTATGACCTTCACGGTCTCCGGCCGCCAGAGTATCATCTCGTCCAGGCCGGTCATGGTTATCCCGTGCAGGATGAGGGAGTCCTTCTCCGCCAGCAGCCCTATTCGGTCGATGTCCTTCTTCTTTATCGCGCTCTCCATCTCCGCGAGCGCACCGTGGACATAGGCCAGGCGCGAGTGGAAGAACGGCGACCCGAGCACGGCCCTGTGGGCGTTCTCGGTGAACTTGAATGCCGGGATGAGCGCGACGACAATCCCGATCTGGAAGTCCTCTGACATCAGCTGGTAGGAATACGACTCCTCGTCCTCGTGACCGGCCTTCCACCTCGAGAACGCACCGGTCACCGACCTCGTCGCGGACCCTGCCCCCCGCCTCGCGATGGTCGACATCTGTTCGAGCGAGAGGTTCAGTCCAGTGGCCTCGCACGCAGCGATTGCGAGCGCGGCGAACCCTGAGGCCGAGGCCCCGAGGCCGACATTGGATGGGAAGTTGTTCCTGGACTCCATCCTGAACCTGTCCTTGACACCGCTCCTCCGGCGGACCTCGTCGACCACGAACACGACGCGTTCCAGCTCCCTGTCGGACAGCATCCTACCGTCGACCGTGGCCTGGTCCTTGTCCGAATTCCCGAACTCGATCGTCGTGTGTGATTCGGTGGGAGAGGTCGCGACCGATATCGAGTCGTGGAACGGTATCCTCAGTTCCTCGTCCTTCAGACCGTGATACTTTATCAGGCCCTGGATCGGATGAGCCTTCGCGGAACCTTTCATGCCAATACCTCACACGTCGAACAGGACGATCAGCGTGCCCTTCGCGTCGTCGAACTCCAGCCGATGATATGTTATGCCTTTCACAACAGACCTCTTGGGATGCCTCTCACCGTCGAACTCCTCGCCGCGAACGAAGGCCTCCAAGGTCAGGCCGTTGGTCTTCACCCTGAACTCGCTGAACACGAGATTCTCGGCATCGTGCAGGAACAGCAGTTCCTGCAGGAAATCGACCAGCAACTGCTCCCTGCTCTCCGCGCTGAGCACGACCTTGAACTCCCCCTTCGGGACAACCTTCGAGACGTCGGTCATCTGGTCGAAGAGCGCGTATGCGGCGTTCTCGAACCGCTCGCCCAGCGTCTCCCCATGGACCTCGACCATTGCGTCGGCCGTGTGTTCGAGAACCCTGTACCTCATCGTGAGAAAAGTGCGATTGCCAGTATATCAAGGCTGTGCCTTGACACAGCCCCGACAGTAGTTGCACGAACTCGACAACTGGCAGGAGGCGCACTTGGGGTTTCGCGCGCTACATACCGCGCGCCCGTGCTCTATGAGGTTGATGTGGAAGTTGTAGAACTCCCTGGTCGGGACCAGGCGGGCCAGGTCCTCCTGCGCCTTCTCTCGCGATGTCCTGGGTCCGATCAATCCGAGCCTCATGCTGACGCGATGCACGTGGGTATCCACCGGGAAGGCTGGCATCCCGAGAGAGAACAAAAGGACTATCGATCGAGTCTTGGGCCCCACGCCTTTCATCTGGGCCAGCCACGCATCGGCCTCGGCGGGCCGCATATCCCTCAGGAATTCAAGGGTCAGGGCGCCCCTGGAATCCTTGATGAACTTGAGTGCACCGAGGATCCTCTCCGCTTTGATGTCCGGGAGCCCCCCCGAGCGTATGATCCTGGACACCTTCGAGGTCGGCTCTCCAAGGAGTTCGTCCCAACTCGGATACTCCTTCTTGAGTGCCAGAAAGCTCCTGTGGGAGTTGGTGTCAGTGGTGTTCTGGGACAGGATCGTCTCCACGAGTGTATCCAAGGGATCGTTGCCGCCGGAGGGCAGCTGCCGTCCGTAAATCCGCGTGAGGGTACGGTTCATCAGCAGCGCTTTCTTCCTCAGCGATGCCGTCCCGCGATCCTGTCGCATTGAGTTCATCCCGTGGTTATCCTGACGTCCCGGAAGACCATGCTCGGCATAAGGGAAGAGCCGAAATCCTTCTGGTCCGAACCCACCATCTCGACGCCGCCCAGCAGGTCCATGACATTGCCCGAGACCAAGGCTCCGCTCACGCCCCCGACTATCTCCCCGTGCTCGATCTTCAGGCCCGGGCTCGCGACGAACGAAAAGTCACCCGTCTCGACATTGGCGGTGTGGGCCCCTTGGCACCCCCACACCAGATAGCCGCGATCCATCTGCCGGACGAGGCTGTCCAAGTCCCCTCTGCCTCGTTCGACGACGAGGTTCGTTGGGGCTATGGACAGGTTCCCTGTCGAATAGTCCCTCGTGCCGTTCCCAGTGGAATCCTCACCTGCGATGGCACCGAAGTAGCTGTTCCACAGGAACCCTTTGAGCACACCGTCCTTGACGAGCACCGTCTTCTTGCAGGGCAACCCCTCGTCGTCGAACGGCCTGGAGCCCGCGCGGCCTGGAATGGTCGGATCGTCCGTCAGAGACAAAGCACTGCCAGCCACTTCCTTCCCGACCTTGTCCGCCAGGAACGAGTTCTTCCTCACGAAATACTCCCCGGACAATGCTCTGCTGAGCACTATGTTGAGCAAGCCCGATTCACTGCTTCCGAGCGACAGCGGGGAGAACAAGACCTTGCATCTCTCGGTCCTGGGATTCGCAGCGCGTGCGCAGAGACGAGCGATCCGGCCAGAGGATTCGCCGAGAAGTTCGAAATCCAGGTTTTTCGAGCGCGATGCGGCGGCGTCCATGCATTCCGGTGTGACCGCATTCCCCGTCCCGCTCACGCTGATGCAGTCCGCCGAGAGGATAGTCTCCTCCATCAACGCCTCGATGCCAGAAGAGTTGGAGATCGCGATGACCTTGTGGATGGCCTCCACCTCGCCCCCGGTGACAGACACGCTACCGGCGCTGCGGGCCGATCCGATCATCACGTCCGCGGATGAGCGAAGCTCGGACAGGTCCATCGAGGAGACTCGCTTGTCGAACACACCTCCGACAGGACGATACGACCTCTTGGATGAGGGGAAGCCCTGCCAATTTCTGTCCTTGTCTCCCGCCCCAGACATCTTGAGCGCCGAGGCCACACACATGCGCACATGCTTCGAATCGAAGGTGTTCGTGAAGGCCATTCCCATCTTCCCGTCGGTGACGGCACGCACGAAGATGCCAAAGTCCTTCAAGGAAGAGGCGCCCACCACTCTGTCGCGCTCGATGAGCACGCTCCGCTCGCGCACGGCATTGCAGAAGATCTCGTACTCTTTGCATTTGAGCGAGCGGGCTGCCTTGCGCGCTTCAGAGACCGTATCCTGAACGATGGATTTCTGCGATGTGTCAGCGGCCATCAGCCCGCACCTCCGAACACTATCGCACCCTTCTTGAGGCTCATGTGAGGACCGCCGTCGCTTGTTGGCGACGACTGCCCCATCTTGCCGCAGTAGCTCGACTCGAACCCGAAGTCCTTCCCGAGACCGTCGATGAGCGCGAGCGACTTGACGGCGATGCCGCTTATCGCGAGGTCCCTCACTGGCCTCGACACCTCCCCGTCCCGAATCTCGAAGCACTCCTGTATCCCCACCTGGAAGCTCGAGTTCGCCTCTGCCTGGCCTCCCCTCACATCGAGACACAGGTATCCGAACTTCTTGCCCTCGAACAGTTCGTCGAGGGACATCTCCCCAGGCTCGAAGTACGTGTTCCTCATCCTGATGATCGGAGGAACGCGGTAGGATTCGGCGCGCGCGTTCCCTGTCGGCTTACGTCCCAAACGCGTGGCCCATTCCCTGTTGGTCATCTGGTCTTCGAGGAGGCCGTCCCTAATCAGGAAGACTTTCCGCGGGATCACGCCCTCGTCGTCGACCTGGATGTTCCCGAATCCGTTCGCGAGCCTCGGCGAATCGACCATCGTCACAGACTCTGGGGCCACCTTCTTGCCTTCAGACCCAGAGAACGCCCCTGAAGAGAAGAAATCGGCCTCGGACAGATGGCCCAATGCCTCATGGGCGAGCATGCCGACGACACGGGGCGCCAGCACGCACGGGTAGGTACCCGGCTTGCAGGGGACGCCCTCCAGCTGCTGGCGGATCCTCCTGATGAGCCTGTCGCCTATCACTTCGACCGTATCCTTCTTCTCGAAGTGCTCCCATCCGCCTGCAGCTATGCCAATCTCGTCCCTCGCGGAGGCAAGCACGCCGGAATCCCTGGCGGACACCGAGGTCATGAGATAGAGCATCGACACCTCGGATTCGACGGCTGTTCCCTCCGAGGTGACGGTCACACGTGTGCCTGTGAAGTCCCTGTAGCTCGCCTTGCAGGTCGTGATCCTCGGATCGGATGCTGATATGTGCAAGCAGAGGGTCTTGAGAAAATCCGTCTTGTCCTCCGCCCTGACGTCGTCCAATGGGGTGACGGCGCGGGTTGTGAACCGCTTCTTGACGGGACGCATGTCTGCGAGAACCGACTTATCTGTCGGCGAGGCGACAGTGAGGACGGAAGAAGCTTTGGACGCCTCGACGACGGTCCCGGGAACGTCGGCCATCCTGTTCGAGACCGCGAAACCCCAGGAACCATTGTCGAGGACCCTTGCGGAATGTCCGATCTCGCCACGATTGGACACTACCTCCAATCCGGTCTCCCTCGCGTCGATGGCCATCTGAGAGATTTCCTCGGCTCTCAATTCGACATAATCGAGACCTTGGCATCGCCTACTGTCCAATGCTTTGAGAAGCGGATCCGCCAGACTCATCTTTCCCGAGAGGTGAGGCCACTGCTGGCACAAAAACCTATGCGAACATGCGAAAAACGCCTGGACATGCATGATTCAATCCCGTTACCTCTGAAAGTTTTTATATGCGCCTGGCATCTGTTTTTTCCGTGAACATCTGCGTCATAGGCTGCGGAGCAATAGGAACGACCATTGCGCGTGCAGTGGACGATATGCCGCAGATCGATGTCATCTACCTTACGGACCGTTCGAAAGAGTGCGCCACAAGGCTTCAGGAGCACACGAAGAAGGTCAGGTACGTGCCGGACATCGTCCCGATCCTGAACGACATCAAGCTCGTTGCAGAGGCCGCGAGCCAGGACGCAGCGAGGTACTATGCGCCCCTGTCCTTGTCCGCTGGAGTCGATATCCTGATCATGAGCGTGGGTGTCTTCCAGGACGAAGAGTTCCAGAAGGACACTTTCCGATTGGCCAAGCGAAAAGGGGCCAAGATATTCATCCCGAGCGGCGCGATCGGAGGCATAGACGCACTGTGCGCGGCCAGTCTGGAGGGCATCGACGAGGTCACGCTGACCACGACCAAGCCGCCGTCGGCATTCGGCCCCAACCCCTACCTGGAGTCGAAGAGCATCATCGCATCCGACCTGAGGACGCGCACCGAGCTGTTCTCGGGCTCCGCCCGGGATGCCGTGAAGCATTTCCCGCAGAACATCAACGTCGCCGCGACGATCTCCCTCGCAGGCATAGGCTTCGAGAGGACCATGATCAAGATCGTCTGCGACCCGCAGGTGAAGACGAACGAGCACCATCTGCAGGCCCGGGGGAAGTTCGGGGAGCTGGATGTCGTCACCAGGAACGTTCCGTCCCCGAGGAACCCGAAGACGAGCTACCTGGCCGCCCTCTCCGCGATCTCGGCGATAAAGAAGATCACTGGCAACGCATGGGTCGGAGTGTGACCGCGCCAGTTCTTTATACGCTCACCATCATTCCGTCCCCGTGATCACTTGGCAACCAAGGAGAGATGGATTTTCTCATCGATGAAGACCGAGGTCGATGCCGTCGTCATCATGAACGGCGTGGAGCCCAATGTCGACAGGAGCTTCTTCTACGCGACCGGGATCCCGAACGGCCTGTTCGAGGGATGCATCGCGATCATCGAACCCCGCAAGATGGAGGTGCTGAGCTCTAACCTCGAGGAACTCAGCTCAAGGGAGGCGGGGGTCAGAACCACGGTCTTCGACAACGACAAGCACAGGACCGAGCTGCTCGCGCGGAGGCTCAAGGGGATGGACAGGATCGGGATCAACGCCCACGACCTGACGCTGAGCAACTACAGATACATCAAGAAGGCGGTCAAGAAGACGAAGCTGGTCGACGTCACCTCCGACATGGAGAACGCGCGGCTGATCAAGCAGCCTGACGAGGTGAAGAAGATCCTGAAGGCGTGCGACATCGCCACGAAGGCCGGGAAGGAGATCCCTGAGTTCGTCAGAGAAGGGGAGGCCGAGACGAGCGCCGCGGCAGAGCTGAACTACAGGATGATGAAGCTCGGTGCTACCGGACCGTCGTTCGTGACGGCGGTCGCTTTCGGCGCGAAGAGCGCAGAGCCGCACTACATGCCTATGCAGAGGCGGTTGAAGAAGGGGCAGTTCGCCTTGTTCGACTACGGGGCGGAGTACGGAAGGTACGTTTCAGACATAACGAGGACTTTCATCTGCGGCAGCCCGAACGCGAAGCAGAAGGAGATGTACGATGTGGTGGCCGAAGCTCAGCAGGCCGCCCTGGACTCCATCCGCGCAGGGGTACACGGGAAGGACGTGGACGCGTCTGCGAGGACTGTCATCGACAAGAGCAGGTTCAAGGGAAGGTTCATACACAGCACTGGCCACGGCCTGGGCGTCTCCGTTCACGACCCTGGCTCCATATCCCCCTCGAGGGACATGGTCCTCAAGGAAGGGATGGTGCTGACCGTCGAACCAGGGACCTACATAAAGGGCTTCGGAGGAGTCCGGATAGAGGACGACGTGCTCGTGACGAAGAACGGGTGCAAGATCCTCACCCCTCTGACGAAGGAGTTCGTCAGGGTCTAGAACAGAGAGAGGATCCTCACATCGGATATCAGCCCGGCCACGGCGTCCACGATGTATATCAGCACGACCCCGACGAGGGAGACGGCGATCGCCGCGAGCCATTCCTCGGAGACAATCAGCTCTTCGATCATGATGTACCGCACGGTGATTATGAGTATCACGAAGGCCAGGAGGAGGCCTAGGTCGCCCAAGTCGAACTCGTTCGCCGCGCTCCTGAGGACCGGGATGGCCACGACCGCGACGATCGCGACGACCAGCACCCTCAACATGTACGACCCCGAGGCTGTCCAATCGTTCCCCACTATGGCGCCGCTGACGAAGAATATCACGGTCACCAGCGCAAGAACCACGCAAAACAAGATCAGTTGTTCGATGCTCATCCTGTCGTCCTCCTCTCACTTGCCCCCGGCCCGCTTGGTCCGCGGAATGGCAAGTATCTCCCTCACCTCGAAATCGAAGAACGAGTTCGCGTGTGCGGGCATGACGACACATGCCGTATCGGCCCCGTAACCAGTCCCTCCGATGGCGATGACCTCGTCGCCGCAGCACGGGATGGCGCCGCTGTCGGCAGCCATAACCGATATCTCCACGCAGACCTTCATCCCCTGACCGAACAGTGCCCGGAGGGCCTCGGCGATGGCCTCCACCCTCGAGACACCGCCCAGCTTCCTGCTTATCGACCTCTCCAGCCCAGACAGGACATGCGACGCCCTCACGATCTCCGCGCCTCTCGCCCTGATGGCTTTCTCGGTCTCCCGGGACATCTCACGCTTTCCCTCACGGTCGAAGCCCGCGTGGGAAGTCACGACGACGACCGAGACGTCCTCGCCCTCGAGCTCGTCCAACACCATCTTCGCGGTCTCTCCCCTGTTGCTCGCCACCACGACGTGCGATATCCCGCCTGCCGTCACCCTTTCGTGCACGACCTTCAGGACGGATCCGGTGTTCTTCTTCCCGGGTCCCTCGAAATACAAGATCTCAGCCCGTCTCATGATCAGTCGAAGTCAATATAAGCTCATCATAATAAAAGTATGTCGCTCGCGGAGGCCCAGCCCGGGGCAACAATCCTTATCTACCCTCTTCAGGCTTATCGAACCCGTGGCCATATTCTTCAATGAAGAGTTCTACGGTCATATGCAGGACCCGTTCCATCCTGAATCGTCTGAAAGGCTCCGGGGGATAGTCCAGAAGCTGAGTCAGCACGGCCTGTGGAAGGACGTCGTTTCATCGAAGACGGGGATGATCGACAACCTGCTCTTGGTCCACGATGAGGACTACATCGAATTCCTCAAGACCTGCGGGGAATGCAGTCTCACGATGGATACGCGTGTCCACCACGAGACCTACGGGATCGCCGCCCTCTCCGCACAGTGCGCGATCGATGCCAGCCATGTACTCGAAGGAAGAGGGGAAGCCTTCGTTCGCGCTGACGAGGCCGCCGGGGCATCACGCAGGGCCCAACTACGGGATGGGGTTCTGCTACTTCAACAACATATCCATAGCCGCCCGGTACCTGCTCAAGAACGGGGACCGAAGGGTCGCCATAGTCGATGCCGACGTGCATCACGGGAACGGCACGGAGCAGATATTCGCCTCCGACCCGAAGGTCCTGTACATCTCGACCCACCAGATGGGCATATTCCCGGGAACCGGGAGCCTCGACTTCGTCGGGAAGGGAGAGGGCGAGGGATTCACGATCAACATGCCCTTTGCCGCGGGATGCGGCGACTCGACCTACGATGTCGCGTCGAGCGAAGTCATCGCCCCGATACTGGAGGATTTCAAGCCCGACGCCATCCTCGTGAGCTTCGGGGTCGACAGCCACTACAGGGACCCGCTCGCCTCCCTGAGCCTCTCGTCCGACGGGCATGTCAGGCAGGCCAGAGCCCTCATGAAGGCCTCGGAGAGGTGCGGAGGAAGGGTCACTTTCATGCTCGAGGGCGGGTACGATGTGCCGGCGCTCTCCGAGGTGGTCGCCGCGGTGATCGGCGAGATGAAGGGCGTCTCGGTGCCACTGGAGTTCACTGATATGATCGACAACAGCTGCCTCGGCAGGGGCACCATCGAACGATGCAGGCGCATCGCGTCCCAGTACTGGGACCTATAGGTTCGGCTTCCTCTTCCTGAGGTCGAGCCTCTTCTCGTGCTCCCGCTTGATGCTCTTCTCGATCATGTCCAGGACCGTGTCCATCGACTTGTACAGGTCCCAGTCGGTGTGCTTCGAGTAGTACATCCCCTTCTCGGTGGTCAGCCTGGCCCCGAGGCTGTACTTACTCTTCACCCCGTCCTGGTGGTAGACCGAGGTGTGGATCGTGAACACCCTTGGGGACTCTATCCTGGCGATCCGCTGCATCGTCTTGCCGATGAGCTCGTAGAGGGTGTCATAGACATCCGGGTCCTCGAGGTCCAATCCCGCTATCTGGACGTAGACGCCCTTCCTGGGCATCAGGCCGATGACCTGCTCCATGAGGTCCGCGTGGGATACGACCCCGACGAGGTGGCCGCCCTCGGTCACGAAGAGGGTCGTCAGGCCCTTCTCGAGCATGACCGCCACGGCCTTCTCGACCGTGTCCTCGGGCCGTATGGAGACAGGGGTCCTGCTCATTACGCTCCCGACCTTGACAGCCGCGGGCGCGCGGTCGCCCCTTATCTCGTTCGGGGGCTTGCCCGCCTTCGGAGCCCACAGGACCTCCATGACCTCAGTCATGCCGATCGCCCCGACGAGCCTGTTCGCCTCATCCGTCACGGGCAGGGTCTTCTCGTTGAGGTCCTTCATCATTATCTGGGCCTTCCTCACGGTCTCTTGCTCGGAGACCGTCTGGGGTGTGCTGCTCATGAACGAGCCCACGTTCTTGCTCCTGAGCTGGTCGACCTTGGGCAGTATCCTGATGATGTCCGTCCTTGAAACGAACCCAACCATCTTGTGGTTCCTCACGACGGGCGCTCCCCTGACCCCTGCGGACATGAGCTCCTCGGCGGCGTCCGTGACCTTCATGTCCTCCTCGAGCCTGGGGCACGAGACCATTATGTGCTCTGCCTTGGCGGTCAGAGGGACGTTCCTCCTGGCCAGGAACGAGGAGTAGCAGATCAGGCCGATAGGCTTGTCGCCGTCCAGAACTGGCACTTCGCGTACATGGCTCTTCTTCATCTTCGAGATGACATCAGAGACCGTGTCGCCCTTGTTGGCAGTCAATGCGGCAGCGCTCATGATGTCCTTGACCAACATCTGGCCTATTTCCGTGGCGTTCACTTCAAACACATCCGTTCTCAGACCTTCAGCACGAGCAAAACAATGCTGAAACTCATCTTTCGTTCCTATGCAGGTTCCTTATCTAAATACTTTCCATTCGGTTCGGCCCGCTGATAAGTTCGTCAAGCATTTATATCGAACGTTCATTCTGGTACAATGCAGATGCACCGTGAATGGGGCATGAGACTGACCGCATCAGGGGGGTTGGGATGGTGAACGGCAATTCCAGTGATTCAGCGGGCTGCCGAAGCTCGCACGGCACGGGGAAGAACTCGGCCGATTCCGGGTCCGAGGGAGGCTCCAGGGGTTCGAGCAGGACGGCCTTCCACACGCTGGACGACTTCGACGTCCGCGGGAAGAGGGTCCTTCTGAGGGTGGACATCAACTCGCCGGTGGACGAGAAGACCCTGCGACTCGAGGACGGGTCAAAGATACGCGGCTCTGTCCCGACGATTAGGGAGCTCATGGACCGCGGCGCGAAGGTTGTCGTGCTGGCGCACCAGGGCAGGCCGGGGGACTACGACTTCATACCGTTGAACGAGCACGCCACGTACTTGAGCCAGTATACGGGCAAGAAGGTCAGATACGTAGATGACATCATAGGCTCCCGCGCCCAGAGGGCCATAGACGGCCTCGCGGAGGGTGAATGCATCCTGATGAAGAACGTCAGGAACCTGCCCGACGAGCAGGCCAAGAAGGCGCCCGAGGAACACGCTCGGTCGGAGCTCGTCAGACAGCTCGCCCCCAAGTTCGACCTCTTCATCAACGACGCCTTCGGGTCCTCCCACAGGGCGCATGCCTCCCTCGTGGGGTTCTCGACAGTCATGCCATCGGCCGCGGGCAGGCTCCTGGAGAGGGAGATATCCACGCTCTCGCAGGTGTTCCAGAGCCCAAAGCGGCCGTCGACCTACATCTTCGGGGGAACGAAGTTCTCGGACGCGCTCCAGGCGATAGAGAAGCTCGCCGAGACCGACCAGGTCGATCACATACTCGTCGCAGGCTTGGCCGGATACGCGTACCTCTGGGCCCTCGGGAAGCGCATAGGGTCCAAGACCGAGGAGCACATGAAGAAAGACATGACGGTCGAGGTCGTCGAATCAGCGAGGAGACTCCACAAGAAGCACGGTGCGAAGATCGTGCTGCCAGAGGACGCGGCCATCGACGACAATGGAGCCCGCAAGGAGTTCAAGATCGACGACCTCCCCCAGGACGCCGCGGTGAAGGACATCGGGACCGCCACGATCGCCAGGTTCACGGAGGCGATCATGGGTTCCAAGACCGTGTTCCTTTCGGGACCGCCAGGAGTCTACGAGTTGGAGGAGTTCTGCAAGGGGACGAAGGCGGTCTTCGACGCGATGATCCTATCAGGTGCTTTCTCGGTGATCGGGGGAGGGCATTCGAGCGCGGCCGCCAACAAGCTGGGCCTGCTGGACAAGTTCTCCTACGTCAGCACGGGAGGGGGCGCCCTCGAGAGGTTCATGCTAGGCAAGGAGATGCCTGTCATAGAGGCGCTCAAGGCTTCTGCGAAGAAGTTCTAGCCGTACGGGAAGCCTTTCCTGCCCGCTCCGCCGAGGATGGTCCCTCCGAGGGACCTCGCCCGGATAAGGCCTCTGAGCGGCACGCCATCGATCTCGTTCAGGCTGCTCTTGTTCACGATGACCATGACGAGTATCGGCTCGCCGCCGGCATCCTTGATGTCCGTGATGGCGCCCTTGATCGTCGCTCCAGTGCTCAGGACGTCATCCACGATGATGACCTTCCTCCCGTCGTTCACGGAGGCGAAGTTGGAGCTGAACGCACCTCCGGACTCTGACTCCGAGTGCGGGCGGTAGACGCCGAAGTCTATCCCCAGGAGCTCCGACAGCTTGGTCGCGAAGGGCACTCCGTTGATCGACACCCCGAGAACGACTTCCGCGAGCTGGCTCCGCTTCCCCAGCTCTTCCAGGACGATGTCCGCCAGGAGTTCGGACAGGAGCCCGACGCGGTATCCCGAGACGCCCACCGACCTCCATCCGATCTTGACATCCGATGGAGGAAGGCCTTCCGCGCCGTATTCTATGAGGTAATTGACAGTGTCTATCGAAAGGTGTAGCTCGTCGGCGATCTCGCGAACGCTCAGGCCCTTCTTCCTCAGAACCTTCGCATTGGCCGCCAATTCTCTGACATCAACCATTGTACCACGACGCCGAAGAGTAGCATGTTACGATATTAACCTTTCTCAGGGGGTGCTGTCTCCAAGGCACCGATCATCGCGGCCAGTGCTTTGTTCAAGGGAGTGGGGATGCCTTTCACGGACCCCAGTTCGCAGACCATCCCGTTGATCTGTGCAATCTCGGTCCTGCGGCCCCGTTCGATGTCCTGAAGCATGCTAGAGCGGTTGACCGCGGTGTCCTCCGCCACGGCCCGGACCCTGGACACAAGAGGGCTCTTCTGCAGGTGGACCCCGTGAGCGCGCGCAACATCGACGCACTCCTCGACTACACCTGCCAGTAATCTGGATATCGCGGCGCTCTCGAGGAGCTCGCCGTTTGTGATCCTCAGGACCGCGGTGATCGGGTTGATGCATGAACTCACTGCCAGCTTCGCCCATATCTCCCTATCGATCTCTCGTTCCAGACGGACGGGCAGCCCGCAGCTGGAGAACGCGGATGCGATCACCCGGGCGCCCTCTTCATCGAGGTCGGAACCTATGACGGTCATACCCAATCCGGCCACACGGATGACCCCAGGCGATACCAGAGCGGCACCCATGGAGGTCGTGCCTCCGAAGGCCTGGCTGCCCTTCCATCCCCTCAGCAGCTCGAGGTTCCCGATTCCGTTCTGGAGCGTGAGAACCTTGGTGTCGGAGGTCGTCCATCCCCTGCAAGCATCGACTGCTATTGCAGTATCGTACGCCTTCGTCGTGATGATCAGAACATCCGGAGGGGATAATCGACCGATGCTGGCGTACGCCTTCGGGTGAGATGTGAGGTCTACCTTGCCAGTGAGACGCAGTCCCGACCTCATGATGGCCGACACGTGGGCCTTTCTCCCGATGAGAGTGACCTCGTGTTCGCCTGCGAGCATGCCCCCGAGGGCGCTGCCCAAGGCACCCGCGCCAAACACACAGATGCGCATCAGGCATCGATGACCGCGAACGGGCTATTTGTGACTTCCTTTGCGACGAGCCGCGTTCGCCTCTATGTGGGCGAGCCTGGTCGGTTCGGGGATCCGCGATTTGAGGAAACGCTTCGTGATCTCGAGGGTTTCCTTCGAGGAGATTCGGTGCCCCGGGGAGACAAATACCGGTTTGGACCCTTCCCCGATGCGGTATCCGACGACCCTGCCATTCATGACAACGCGATTCGGGCCACGGATCGTGCCACAGAGCAGCTTCTTGGCGACCCCTATGGAGGGGACATCGAACACCACACCCGCATGACTGGCTACACCGAAGCCGTCAGGATGTAGGATGCCGTTACCATCGTACATCAGGACCGTGCGGTCGTCCAGGAGATCCATCAAAGGAGCGACCAGCGGCAACTCCCTGAAGGCCAGGTATGTCGGGATGTACGGGAACCGGGCATCGCCCTCCATCACGACCCGCTCAAGCTCTCGTCCCGTGCGAAAATCGAACACTACCATGGCGGCGTAGCCGTGCTCCCCTTGGTAGGATATGTCGACGCCAGCGACCTTCTCGAGCTCCTCCCCCGTGCTCTTCGAACTGAGCCGCTTCCTGAGCGACAGCTGCCTCTTCCTGAGCTTTCTGAGCGGGTGCGACGAGACGAAGTCCTTGAAAAGCACGTCCTCAAGGTTCTGAACCTTGTTCCTCTTGATCTCGATGCCCTCTCCTCTGAGCAGCCTTATCTTCTTCGTCGGCCCGCCGCCCGTGTAGCCGCCGATCGCGCCATCCGATTGTACCACACGTCTGCAGGGCACCCTGACGATGTCGTCGTTCCTGCTCATCGCGAGCCCCACGAACCGGCTTGCGACGATGTCCCCGAGGGCTTCCGCGACAGCACCATAAGTCGTGACCTTTCCCAACGGGACTTGCGCGACCAAGTCGTAGGTCTCCTTCCAGAGATCCGGGAGCGAGCCCAGTGGTTCCTGGTGCATTGACTAACCCACGGCACCAGGAAGTATTTAATGCGTGGGCAGACAACTACGTCGAGCGATGGAGAGCCAGGCACTCAGGAGATACTACGCCATACTCGAGGGTGATGAGAGGGCAAGGTACCTGATGACCAAGGAGGTCCCGGTCGATGCCTCTTTGGGCGGGGACGAGGACACGCTCTGGGCAGCTCACGACAAGGGGCTCCGCGAGCCAACAGGCAGGAATGGACAGACCTTGATGGACGTCAAGGTCGAGCTGGCCGATCGGATGCTCAGCGACTGCAGATTGTGCGAAAGAGAATGCGGGGCTGACCGAAAGGCTGGCGAGAGAGGGCACTGCGGGGTGCTAGGGCCGAGAATAAGCAGCGAGTTCATCCACATGGGAGAAGAGCCCGACCTTGTGCCGTCCTACACCATCTTCTTCTCGGGGTGCACATTCAACTGTGTCTACTGCCAGAACTGGGACATCAGCACGAGGCCCGATGCCGGGACCGAGATCAGCCCGAAGACGTTGGCCAGGATGATAGAGTCGAAGGATCCGCGATTCGGAGGCGGACGAGCGTCGTCTGCATTCTCCGGACACGCGAAGAACATCAATTGGGTCGGGGGAGACCCCACATCGAACCTTCCGTTCGTACTCGAAACCCTGAATGAATGCCGGGCCAACCTGCCGCAGGTCTGGAACTCGAACATGTACCTGACGGAGAAGTCGATGAGGCTCCTAGACGGCATTGTCGATGTGTACCTTTCCGACTTCAAGTACGGGAACGACGAGTGCGCGCAGCTACTGTCGAATGCTGCGCGATACACCTCCATCGTGAAGAGGAACCACATCATCGCAAGGTCTCAGGCCGAGATGATCATAAGACACCTCGTCCTCCCTGGACACCTGGATTGCTGCACGCGCCCAGTGCTCACTTGGATCGCCGAGAACCTGGCGGACGTCAAGGTGAACGTCATGGCGCAGTATCGACCGGAACACAGGGCGAAGGAGTTCCCAGGCATCTCCAGGAGCCTACGGCTCGGGGAATACGAGAGCGCAGTGCGGCTCGCGGATGACCTGGGCCTGGACCTGTGCGACTAGGCTCAGACCGCTACTTGGGCATCTCCTTGACGTAGATGGTCCGCTGCGGGAAGGGTATGTCGATGCCTTCTTCCGAGAACCGCTTGTTGATCTCCTTCCTGATGTCGTGCGCGACCCTCCACTTGTTCATGAAGTCGTCGACCCACACGAACACCTTGAACTCGAGGGCGGACTCGCCGAAGTTGGTGAACCGGACCACTGGCTCTTTCTCCTTTTCCAACACGATATTGGACTGCATCCTCGCAGCCTCGAGCATGATCCTCTCGACCTTGGCCACATCGGAACCGTAGGCGACTCCGACCACGACGCTTGTCACCGTCCTCCTGTCCGGTTCCGTCAGGTTCACGACCTTGTCGTTCACGAGCTTGTTGTTCGGGAGCACTATGTAGTCGTTGGCGAAAGTGTCGTAGAGCCTGGTGCTCCTGATGCCGATCTTGTCCACGCGGCAAAGCTCACCCGTCGGCAGCGTGATGTGGTCCCCTTCGGAGAACGGCCTATCAAGGAGGAGTGCGATCCCGCTGAAGAAGTTCGACAATGCATCCTGCGCCGCGAAGGCGATCACCAAGCCCATGACACCGACGCCCGCCAGAAGGAAGGTCACATCGTACCCTAGGTAGGTTATCACGGACATCGCGCCGAAGATCATGATGAGGATGCCGCCGATCTTGTCGATGACAGGGATAAGCACATCGTCGATCTCGGAGGCGGTCTTCTGGGAGTACCTCCTGCCCAGGAATATGAGCACTTCCTTGAACACCTTGTACGCGACGAAGGTGATGATGACTATCAGCACGATGCCGTAGAGAAGGAATATCTCGCCAATATCGCGCTCGCTGAGGGGAAGGATCGAGAACGAGCTCACCAGTCCATAGACGATCACCAGCGCGAAGACGGGTTTCCGCAGGATCTTCAGGATCCTGTCGTCAATGTCGGTCTTGGTCTTCTTCGTGAACATGCGCACGACCGGGTCGAACACATACATGAAGACCAGCGCGATGCACGCCCAGATGCCCACGTTGAGCAAGAAGGTCGAGTAGTTGCCGTTGAACGGTTCCGGGAGAGGATTGTCGAACGTCCCCAAGAGCTTGTTCTTCCCTGGAGCCATCACTCCCCACACAGGGATCATGCTGGTCTCCGCGTGCCCTTCCAGGACGAATGTGTTGGTCGAGTTCTCAAGCTCCGTGAACTGTGAAGAACACCGTCTGATTCACCGTCTGTGTTGTGACCTCGTTGGTGGCCGATACCACCAGCTTGACGGAGGATCCCTCATCGGGGCTCAACAGCAGGAACAGCTGGTCGAACTCCGAGCTCCAGCCCTCACCCGCTGAGACGTCGACCGAGAGCTCCAGCAGATAGGACGTGCTCTCAGGGTTGTACACGAACCATTCGTATTCCACCGAGGCTGATGCTTCACAATCCTGTGTGTGGTCCCCGAGCTCCTCCAGTATCAGGTCTTGGCCCGCGACCGCCGGGGCGAAGGCAAGGCCGAACATGGCTAGCATTGCGAGCGTTAGGGACACATAGGCGAACTTGGTCATGTTTCTCGAACCCGGAATCCAGATTAATGGTCATTATTTAAAGCCTTTCTGACCGCCCGCCGAAACGGTCCTCGAATCACTTAAGTATGGAAATCATAATCAAGTGCCGTGGAAGCCGGTCAAGTACTGGTCATCACCCAGCTTGCCTTGTCTGGCAGCGTATTGGGAGTTGCTTCGTACCTAGACTGGAAGACCAGGAGAGTACGGAACACATACTGGATAATCCTGTCCCTGGTCGCGATCCTACTTCTCATGATGAAACTCGCGATCGACGAGAAACCCATCGAGTACGCGCTCATTCTCCTCCCGATCCTGGCCATACTGTCGGATGTCTATCTGGACTATGAAGGTTCGGGGATGCTTGCGACTCTTGTGCCGGTCGCGAAGTACGCAGTCGCCATCGTCTCGATCGTCGCCATGGCGGTCATGTGGATGGACGACCAGTACTTCGTTCACCTGATGACCGCGCCGATCATGATGCTCATCGTCGTCCTGATGTACATGGCCGACATAGTCAGAGGGGGGGCGGACGCGAAGGCGCTCATCGCTCTCTCGATCATGTTCCCGTTCTATCCGGACATCTCGTCCTTCCCCCTTCTGCAATCCGCGCGGTGGTTCGGAGAGGTCATATTCCCGTTCTCGTTCGTCGTCCTGGTCAACGCCGCGATCATCGTAGCGCTTCTCCCATTGGCGTTCGCGATCAGAAATCTGGCCTCGGGGGAGTTCAGGTTCCCACAGGCGTTCGTCGGATACAAGATGGACGCCGAAGACGCGAGGAAGAAGTTCGTCTGGCTCATGGAACGGATGGACGAAGGAAAGCACAGGATATACACGAAACCCCGAAGGGTCGAAGACCTCGGGAAGGAGCTGGATATGCTGGTCGAAGCTGGGCACGAGCGCGTTTGGGTCACGCCCAAGGTGCCGTTCATCATCCCGATGTTCCTGAGCCTGCTATTCACCGCACTCGTGGGCAACCTGCTTCTGCTGCTCACTCCGTTGTGACGCGTGCGAGCGATGCACCGGATGTCATCCAGACGAAGGTCAGAGCACGAGGTTCAGACCGCTCCCGCACTTGCCGCATCTGCCGTCCTTCAGATCGGTCTCCCCAACCCGGAAACCGTCCCGCTCAATGACGAGGGCACCGCACTTCGGGCAGAACGTGTCGTCCTTGTCCGCGGCGTACACGTTCCCGAGATACACGAACTCGAGGCCCGCTTTCTTCGCTGACCTGTAGGCGCTCTCCATGGTGCCGTCGGGAGTACGCGGCGTTTTCGTGAGCTTGTAATCGGGGTGGAACGCGGAGAAGTGAACAGGCACATCCTTTCTGAGCGAATCGCGCACCCATTCGCAGAACTGCCGAACCTCCTCTTCGGAATCGTTGTGGTCTGGTATGATGAGATATGTCAGCTCGATGTGGATTCCGAGCTCGAGGGCGACCTCACACGCATTCAGGACCGGTGCGAGCCTTCCGCCGCAGACGCGTTTGTAGAACTCCTCCCTGAAAGCCTTCACGTCGATGTTCATCGCGTCGATGACGCCCTTGAGCTCCCTCAGGGGAGCCTCCTGGATGAAGCCGTTCGTGACATAGTTCGTCTTCAATCCCGCCTCGTGAGCTGCCTTCGACGCGACCGTTGTGAACTCGTGCCATATGATCGGTTCGTTGTACGTCCACGAGACCGATCTCGCGTTGCTCCTCCGCGCGGATCTCACAACATCGTCAGGTGTGATCGGCGTCATGTCGAATCCATCGACCTTCGCCCTCGAGATGGTGAAGTTCTGGCAGTGCATGCAGAACAGATTGCACCCAACGCTCCCGAACGAGAGGGATGTGCTCCCTGGCAAGAAGTGGAACAGTGGCTTCTTCTCGATGGGGTCCGGGTGGATGGACGACGCTAGACCGTAGATGAGGGAATATAGCTTGCCCCCTCGATGTTCCCTCACGCCGCAAAGGCCGCGCTTGCCCTCGGCGATGAGACAGGAATGGGGACACAGGGCGCATCTGACCTTGTCCCCTTCCGTGGAGTAGAAGAGAGCTTCATGGCTGCCGCGATCGGAAGTGCTCATAGCCCAGGTTCTCCAGCTTCTCCCTCTTCCCGTTGTCTATCAGGATGTTCTCCTCGCCGCTCGTAACCTTGCCTATCACGGTCAGGGGACAGCCGATCTCCTGAGACAGCTTCGCGAGGTCGGCTTCCGCCTCCCGCTTGATCGTGAAGAGGAGTTCGTAGTCGTCGCCGAAGTTGAGCACGAGGTCCTTCTGACGCTCGGCGTCCTGGAACGCCATCTCGACCTCCTTCGCCCTCGGGATCCTGGCAAGGTCGATCTCGAATGTCATCCCTGACTTCCTGGACAGCTCGAAGATCGATGCCGAGAGACCGTCCGATATGTCCATGCAGGACGTCGCGAAGCCAGAGGCTCCCAATGCCATCCCTTCCCGCAGCCGGGGCCATGGCCTCTTGAGGGCATCCTCGGCCTCCTTCAGGTTCAAGCCCGCGCTTCATCGAGTAGAATCCCGACCCTGCCCTGCCGAGGTTGCCTGTGACCGCGATGAGGTCCCCCGGCTGGGCGCCCTTCCTCAGCAGTATCTGGTTCTTGGGGACCTCACCGATGGCCGTCCCGCAAAGGATGAGGTCGTCGTGCTCCTTCGTGTCCCCGCCGATGATGCTAGTGTTGAACCTGAGCGCGCAATCGTTCATCCCGTCCACCATCTGCTCGAGGAACTCGATCGGGTGGCCTCTGGTGATACCTATGGCGGTCACGACGCCCAACGGCCTGCCCCCCATCGCTGCGATGTCGCTGAGATTGACTGCTACGATTGACCACCCTATGTCGTAGGGCCCCATCCCCTTCGGGATGTGGGTCTTGGTGACCATCATGTCGGTCGTGACGAGGATGTACATGTCGCCCATGGCGATGGCGGCGCAGTCGTCGCCTATACCGACGGACACGCCACTCTTGACAATCCTATCGATAATCCTGATGGTCTCGCGTTCACCCAGCGTGCCTAGGGTTTTCATGTGCAATACACACTCTTACGACATAGATAAGTCTTTTCGGCGCAGCGTCAGGATGTCATTGAGCCACCGTGACAAAATGTAACGTACTAATAGGGGAAGCCCTATTCCAGCCCGGTAGTCCGGATGAGAGTCGAAGTGCCTTATGGGGATGGCAAGGAGGTCGTCGAGGTCAAGGACGAGAACCTCGGCGAGATCATCTACCCCAAGGACCTGCCACCTCTCGAAGAGGACAGGATCCTGCTCGATGCCATCAAGAGCCCGATAAGCTCCCACACCCTCGAGGACTTCGTCGTCAACGGGAAGGAGATCCTCGTCATCGTCAACGACGCCACCCGACCCACACCGACTGGAAGGATCCTCTCGGCGATACTCCATGTCATCGACGGAAAGAA
This sequence comes from Thermoplasmatota archaeon, assembly GCA_963818745.1. Lineage (GTDB taxonomy): Archaea > Thermoplasmatota > Thermoplasmata > UBA10834 > UBA10834 > CAWBDD01. The sequence continues at coordinate 200,704 of CAWFTI010000001.1, forward strand.
CGTGAAGTACCTCATCGCCACGGGCATGCACAGAGAACCCACCGAGGAGGAGTACAGGTTCATCTTCGGGGACCTCTACGACCGACTGAAGCCGAGCATATACTGTCACGACGCGAAGAGAAGCGAGACCGTTTTCCTCGGCACCTCGAAGAACGGCACCGAGCTGCGGCTGAACAGGATGGTGACCGAAGCTGACAGGATCATCGTCATCAGCAGCGTGGAACCACACTACTTCGCAGGCTACACGGGAGGACGGAAATCCTTCCTTCCAGGGGTCGCGGCGTACGAGACCATCGAGCAGAACCACAAGCTGGCGCTCAAGATAGAGGCGCAGGCACTGCGGCTGAAGGGGAACCCGGTCCATGAGGACATGGACGAGGTCGTCAGGGCGCTCAAGGACAAACGCATATTCTCCATCATGACCGTCCTCGACAAGAACCACAGGATATGCTCCGTATCAGCGGGGGACCTCAGGCAGTCGTTCAGGACGGCCACGAAGAAGGCGGATGAGGTCTTCGTGGTCAAGCTCAAGAAGAAGGCCGACGTCGTCGTCGCGGTCACCGCGTTCCCGTACGACATCGACCTGTACCAGTCCCAGAAAGCTCTCGACAACGCGAAGTATGCGGTCAAGGACGGAGGCACGATCATCCTCGTGAGCGCGTGCAGGACCGGGGTCGGCCCCGACACCTTCCTGAACCTCCTGGCGAGCGCCAACACGCCTAAGGACGCCCTCGAGAAGATCGCGCACACCTACAAGCTCGGGTACCACAAGGCCGCCAAGATGGCCGAGATCGGCCTCAAGTGCGAGATGATGGCGGTCACCAAGCTCGACCCCGAGACTGCGAAGAAGGCGCACCTTACACCTGTAAGCAGCCTGCAAGAAGCCGTCGACGCGTCCATCCGGAGGATCGGGCCCAAGTCTAAGGTGACTTTTATTATGGACGCTGTGATTACAGTGCCCAAGGTCCAGTGAGCGCTGACGCGGTTCCGCTCACGAACGGATGATGCCATGGCGAGGAAGAAGTACATCAAGGCGGAACACGCGAGCAAGCTGGAGAAGGAGATGCTCACCTGCACCTTCTGCGGATTCTGCAAGAGCGTGTGCCCGTACTTCGAGGACAACAAATGGGACCCATCCGTCGCGAGGGGCAAGGTCATACTCGCATACGGACTCGTCAGAGGGGAGATCCCTGCGGACGAATCCGTCGTGCAGAGGCTCGCGCAGTGCACCACGTGCAAGGACTGCGAGAGGCGCTGCCCATCGAACATCAAGGTCGTCGACATCGTCGAGGCCGCAAGGACCGACCTCGCGAAGGCCGGCCTCGCACTTCCAGCACACAAGAAGATCGCGGAGAACATCAAGAAGACCAAGAATCCCTACGGCGAGACTGCCCAGGTCGATTTCGGCGTCCCCGCGAAGAAGGCCGAGGTCGGGTACTTCATCGGCTGCACCGCCCGGTACAGGCTCCCCGAGATAGCAAGGCACACGATATCCATCCTGAAGAAGCTCAATGTCGACTTCACGCTCCTGGACGAGGTCTGCTGCGGGAGCACCCTCCAGAGGACGGGGCAGGACGAGAAGCTGCTCCCGAAGCTCATCAAGGCGAACCTGGACGCGATCAAGAAGCGAGGGGTCAAGAAGGTCATATTCACCTGCGCCGGCTGCCTGAAGATGTTCAAGGAACAGTACCCGAAGTACGCCACCGTCGACTTCGAGGTCGAGCACCTGGTGCAGTTCCTGGCAAAGCAGGACTTGAAGCTGAAGCCGTTCAACAAGAGGATAACATATCACGACCCCTGCCACATAGGCAGATACCTGAAGATCTACGAAGAGCCAAGGAAGATACTGCAGTCGATCCCGGGGGCCACGTTCGTCGAGCTCAAGGAGAACAGGGAAACGGCCAGGTGTTGTGGCGGAGGAGGAGGGGTCCGGGCCGCCGACCCGCAGGCCGCGCAGAGGATCGCCTCCAAGAGGGTCAAGTCCGCATCCGAGGTCGCTGACCTGCTGGTCAGCGCGTGCCCGTTCTGCGTGACCAACCTGAGGTTCGGCAACGAGCTGATCAAGGCGGATACAGAGATAAGAGACATAGCCGAGCTCGTCGATGACCTACTCATAGCCTGACGGTGAGAGGCAGCCGGATGTCCGCAAAGGTTTCTGTTCGGAGGAGCCGCCCCGGGAGCGTGAAGGTGGGCTCGTGCGTCATCAGGTTCGATGTCCCTAGAGTCATGGGCATTGTGAACACCACGCCCGACTCGTTCTCCGGAGACGGCCTGGCGGGTGACGCCAAGGCCGCCATCAGGAAGGGAGAGCTCATGTTCTCGTCAGGGGCGGACATCGTCGATATCGGCGGAGAGTCCACAAGGCCCGGCGCGGACGCGGTCTCCCTCGAGACCGAGACTGCGAGGACCATCAAGGTCGTCGAGGCTCTGGCGGGTAGACATCCGGGACGCGTATCGATAGACACGATGAAGCCACAGGTGGCCGAGCAGGCGCTCTTCTCAGGGGCTTCGATCGTGAACGACGTCGGCGGGCTGAGGGACCAGCGGATGATCAGGGTCGTTGCGGAGCATGACGCCTCCGTCATCATCATGCACATGAAGGGAGAGCCGAGGACGATGCAGGTCAGGCCGTCGTACAAGGACGTCGTCAAGGAGGTCAAGGCCTTCCTTGAAGACAGGGTTTCGGCAGCGGAAGACGAAGGCGTTGACCCTCGCAGGATCATGATAGACCCAGGCATAGGATTCGGCAAGAGCCAGGAACACAACCTCGAGATCCTTGCCAGGCTGCGCGAGTTCAAAGGATTGGGGAAGCCCATAGTGATCGGGGTCTCCAGGAAGTCCTTCATCGGGCGGATAACCGGGGAGCCCGTCGAGGGCAGGATGGAAGGGTCCCTCGCTGCCGCGGTGCTTGCCGTCAGGGAGGGAGCGGACATCGTGCGGGTGCACGATGTCCCGGAGACCGTCCGGGCGTTGCAGGTGGCCAGGGAAATCATCACACGGACGGTCACGTGAGATTCCTGAGACCGGCCTGGGCGTCCCGCCGGATTAACGGCGCTATCATAGAAGGTATATAGCGGCCGCTCGATTCCCGACCGCAATTGGGCATTGCTAGTGGTAACTGGGTCCGTACATCCCAGAGATCTGGCATGTCTTCGCCCGGGTGATCAGCTGCCTCAAGACCCTGTAAGAGCAGCCGCCTCAACCTCGTCCGTCGACGGTCTGACAGAGGTGGAGCTGACCTTCGATTCGATGAAGGCGATCATGAATGTAGCGTCCGGGCTCTATTCTCTGAAGAAGGTCCTCAAGACGGACGTTGGCCATTTCGAGAAGGATATCCTCTACAGGGTCGGTGCGGAAGCTGCCCGACTCTACCTGGACAGGCGTGCGACGGACACGGCCCCGAAGGAACCCAAGGACGCGCTCCTCCGGTTCCTGAGGAGCATGGCGTCCGACGGGATCGGCGCCTTCGAGATACTGCGATTCGACCACGAGAGGAGACTCGTCGAGCTCTCTGCGAGCGCGACCATCGAGGCGATCGGGTTCAGGGAGTACGGGGACGTTCAGAAGGATGTCTCGTGCTCGTACACCGCCGGGTTCATCGCCGCCATCTGCAGGCGGATATTCGCGAACCAGCCCGATGGCGCATCCGACATAGAAGCGCTCGAGATCGAGTGCGCCGCTGGTGGGTCGACACGTTGCAGGTTCCTCGCGGGTCCGAAGAAGGAGCTCGAAGCGCTCGGGCACAGGATCCCGACTGCGAACGAGTCCATATCCGAGCACGCCCTGAAGCTCAACGAGGAGATCCTAGACAGCAACCTCAAGCTTCAGAACGCCAACCTCTCCCTTGAGAGGCAGGTCATCAAGCGCGGCGAGGACCTGCGCAAGGCCGAGGAGAATTTCAGGTCGATGGTCAACCTCTCGCCCGACGCGGTGATGATACTGGGGCACGACGGCAGGGTGAACCTGATCAATGAGGCCAGCCTGAGGATGCTCGCCTATCAGAGGGTCGAGGACGTGGAGGGCAAGATCATCTCGTCGCTGTTGGCAGAAGGCACGACGGCGTGGGACAAGCTCGCCTGGGCGCTCGAGAAGGAGAACATCGTCCGGAACATCGAGGTCAGGTTCGTCCGGATGGATGGCACCGAGTTCGCCGGGGAGGTCTCGGCCAGGTTCACCGAGAACCATGTAGAGAGACTGATCCAGATGATCGTCAGGGACGTCACCGAGAGGAACAAGCATCTGGAGGACCTGCGGGAGGCAAGGCAGGAATCGGGATTCTTCAACACTCTTCTGTCGCACGATATTGTGAACCACTTGAGCGCCGCCATGCACTTCACCGAGAACCTCAGGAAGTCGCCCCACCTGTCGGAAGACGACCGGAAGAACCTGGATGTAGTCCACAAGAACATCAAGGGGGCGTTCGAGCTCGCAGCGGTCGTCAGGGACACTGCCAAGGCGAGGACGCTGGGCGAGGGCGACTGCGAGATGAAGGACATCGGGCACGTCCTGACGGAGGCAATCGAGGACTCGAAGCGCATGTACTCCGACAGGAAGGTGCGCATCAACTTCACCGAGCCTACGGACCGGTGCTATGCTCGGGGGAATGTACTGCTGTCGAGACTGTTCTCCAACATTCTGACGAACTCGATCAAGTTCGACCCTCACCAGGAGGTCGTCGTGGATGTGACGGTGGACGCGGCCCACGACTCAGGCACCGCCTATTGGCGCGTGAGGATCTCCGACCGGGGGAAAGGCATACCCGACGAGGACAAGAAGAGGGTCTTCGACAGGTACTACAGGCGGGACACATCCATGCCCGGGACCGGCCTCGGCCTGTTCCTCTCCGCGCACCTGATCAATGTCTGCAGGGGCAGGATATGGGCGGAGAACAGGGTCGAAGGGGACCCCTCCCAGGGAACGGCCATGGTGATGCTGCTGGAGAAGGCGGTCCAGAACCAGTAGGAGCAAACTTCGAGAGACGAGTGGGCCCGTCGCGATTTGAACGCGAGTCACCAGCACCCCAAGCTGGAAGGATACCAAGCTACCCCACGGGCCCTCGGGAGAAACAATGGCTCGGAGGCGCACCGTCAGTACGGTGCGACCTCGTCGATGAGGTTTGCGTGCGTCAGTATCATCCGCCGGCAGCAGTATCTGTCCAGGTGCAGAGAGTCCAGCACATCCTTCGCGGACTCGCCCATCTCGACCCTCTTGACGAAGTCCTCGTATGCGCTGCCGATGACCTTCCCACATGTGAAACATCTGACCGGTATGATCATTCTTGATCACCTGTACGATTTCTGACGCTTCTTTCTGGCGCCTCTGCCCAGGGGCTTCTTCGGAAGCTTCCTGCGTGGGTCCGATACCAGCAGAGAGCGGTCGTATTTCGTGAACAGGGCCTCGAGCTCCTCGTCCTCGAGGAACTGCACGAGACCTTTCGCGATCGCGGTCCTCGTGGCCGAAGCCTGACCCATGACCCCGCCGCCCTGCACGTTGACATCGATGCTGACCTTGGCCGACTTCTGTCCCGCGATGGTCAGCGGCTCCATGATCTTCATCCTCGCGAGGTGAGGCTCGTATATCTCGATCGGGACGCTGTTGATCCTGACCTGACCGAGGCCTTTCCTGACACTGGCTCTTGCCACCGCGCTCTTTCTCTTGCCGCTCGCAACGACGACCTTCATCTCGCGACCTCCCTAGAAGAACCCATGTGCTTGGCGATCTCGCCAAGGGACGTGTACTTCACCAGATGCGGCTTCTTGGCGCTCTCGAGGGTCTCGGCCTTCATGTCCTGGAACTCCTTCGGCACCCCGACATACACCTTCAGACGCCTGTAGGCGTCACGTCCGCGGGGCTTCTTGTACTGCAGCATGCCCCGGACGGCCCGCTTGAGCATCATGTCCGCCGTTCTCGGGTAGTAGGGACCCTTCGCCTTCATCTGGCTGCTGGCCCTTTCGGTCCGGTGCTTGTAGTGCTCTTTGAGCTGCACCGACCTGCCCGACACGAGCGCCTTTTCGGCGTTGACTACGAATATCTCCTCTCCGTTCAGAAGGCGCTTGGCCAAGTGGGTGCACAGCCGGCCCAGTATCAATCCGCTTGCATCTACGACCGCCATGTGTTCACCTCATGATCTTGACATTGGAGCCCTTCGGGTACTTCGCCACGAGCTCCTCTATCGACATGTTCTGTCCGCCAGCCTTCGATACCTTATCCTTCGCTTGTCCCGAGAACCTGTAGGCGGCGACAGTGACCTTCTTCGCAATCTCGCCTGCCCCTAGGAGCTTGCCCGGAACGACCACGATGTCGTTCTCGTCGGCGTAGCGGTTCAACTTGCCTACGTTGACCTCCGCCCAGTTCCTCATGGGGCCCTCAAGGCGCACTGCGATGTCTCGCCAGACAGGTGCCTCGTTCGTCCTGCTAGCATCCTTCAGATGCTGTATCAGGGTCACGAGGTTGGGGTTCGTTTTCTTGAAGTTCTTTCCCATTTCTGACTCCTCCGACACCAGAGAGCAGGCGAGTAAATGTGGGAACCGTTTATAAAGCTTTGGATGTGTCACTTAGGCTGGCCAGATGTGCCAGGACGGGCCGGCTAGCCCGCCGCTGACACCGCCCGGGCCCTTCGACCGCCAACGGTCATAATAAGGCAGTCTCAGCCCAACAGAGACCAACAGAGGATATATATGCCATACGTTATACACCGAAAATCCAGCTTGGGTTCGGGAGATTCAGATGATTCGTTTTGGTCCTGCAGGCATACCCTTGTCCTGTAAGGGTCGCACTTTGAGAGACGGTATCGAGGACGTTCACAACCTCGGCCTTACCGCGATGGAGAGCCAATTAGTGAGAGCGCACGTGCAGGAGCGCACGGCCGAGGGCGAGGAGATAGGGATCGCCCCGAAAGACCTCACGACTGACATGGTCATCGAGATCGTCAGGAAGAAGGGCACCAAGGACGAGGTCATATCCAACCTCGACGAACCGATCAAGACGGGCGACACGCTCGTCGCGCTCTCCAGCGGACTCGCGAAGAGCTATCAGGAGCTCAGACAGCTGAAGATCATGGCAGACGAGCTCGACGTGACGCTCTCCATACACACGCCGTACTACATGGACATCGTCAGCGAAGGGGAGCTGTGCTTCAAGAGCATGGACTCCATCAGATGGGGCGGGATCATCGGCAAAGAGATCGGAGCCACGATGATCGTGACCCACCTCGGGCTGTACGGTGATGTCACCCCGAAGACGGCCCAGAAGAGGATAGGCGAGAGGATCGGCCAGCTGGCGAAGTGGTACAGGAAGCACGACATCAAAGCGCCCCTGGGGCTGGAGCTCAGCGGCAGGCGGGAGATATTCGGGTCCCTGCCCGAGGTGCTCAAGCTGTGCAAGGACATTGACGGCGTCGTCCCGGTCATCAACTTCGCGCACTACCATGCAAGAGAGAGCGGCCTGCTCAAGGAGCCGAAGGACTTCGACGAGCTGCTCGATTCCGTATGGGAATACGTGGATGGGGAGTTCTACACCCATTTCTCGGGCGTGGAGCACGAGGGAGGGAACGAGAAGAGATACACCTCGATCAAGAAGGGGGACCTCAGGTTCGAACCTCTGGCCGAGGCCATCGTCGACCGCAACCAGCCGGTGACGATCATATCCGGGTCACCGCTCCTTGAGCACGACGCGATGTACATGAAGGTCATACTCGAGAGGGTCTTGGCGAAGAAGGTGTCCAAAGAGACCAAGAACAACAGCTCGAAGAAGGAGAAGGCCGGATCCAGATGAAGGAGAGCGTAGACTACATCACGAAGAGCATACAGCAGATTTTCAAAGAGGACATCGAGAACACCGACAAGTTCGTGGACTCGATCATCGGCTCGCGAAGGATATTCATCTACGGCGTCGGGCGGTCGGGACTGATCGCCAAGGCTTTCGCGATCAGGCTCGTCCAGATGGGGCTCGAGGTGTACTTCGTGGGGGAGACGATAACGCCCATCGTCGAGGAAGGGCACCTGGTCATCATCGTGTCCTACACCGGAGAGACCATGTCCGCGATCCAGACGGCGAACATCGTCCGCAGGGTGGGCGCGAAGGTCATCACGATCACTGCGAGCGCACACTCCAAGCTCGCGAGCGCTTCCAACCAGGTCGTGGTGATAGACCCGCCGAAGGACGAAGACAGGAAGCGCCTTGCACCCCTCGGCACACTGTTCGAAGACGCTACGTTGATCTATCTCGACAGCATCGTGGCGCAGCTCATGGAGAAGCTGGGGCAGAGCGAAGGGTCGATGAGGAAGAGGCACGCGATCTGGGTCTGACCACGGACCGTTCTCAGGGATCGCCCATTTTGTCTTTGGGCTGGTTGGTGTCAGCAGCGAGCTTCTTCCGCTTCCTCGCGAACCAGAACGACAGCCCCGCGCCGCACGCCATCAGCCCCGAGAGGGCCAGGATCTCGGGGAGGTTCTCCTTCACCCAGTCGCGCATCCTGCCCGCGAAGCCGGACTCATCGATCCCCACGATGGTGTCTATGGTCACGGTGGAGTTCGCATCTGGGAGCGGGAATGCGGAATGCAGCACGAGCCCCGAGCCCGTGGTGTAGTACGAAGACCTCAGGGGCTCTTCCACCTCGGTCCCGTTCGTCTCGCACACGTACACGGAGTTCCATTCATAATGCGCCTGAACCGTCCAATCGTCCTTCGCGAACTCTATCTCCTGCATGGGGAGTCCGGTCTCGGCGAAGGAATGGGTGAAGTTCTCCCCCAGGTCCGTCTCGTCCACCCTTCCGGATACCTCGACCAGAGCGACATCGTCCTCGCGGCTGGCCTGCTTGAGGAGGAACACGGAGTTCGATCCCCCGCCTTGGAGCATCTGCTCCATGGCCGCCCCGGTCGCGTTGACCTGCTTGTTGATCCTAAGGGTCATGTTGGTCCTGATGTCGGTCTTCCCGTTGACGACATATGACCCGACCGAGCTGGAGCGAACCGTCGAGTTCTCGGTTATGGAGAACCAGAACGTGGCCACCGCCCAGTCGCTGACCTCGACCATGCTCCCGTTGTCCAGGAGCTTGGACGCCGACAACGACCCCGTCATCCCGAACTGGGCGTAGGAGCCGTTGACCTCGTCGACCCCGGAGTCCATCTGCGAGAGGTTCCAATCCACATGGTTGGAGTCCAGGTAGACCGTGTACGCGGCCTCGGACCGCGCGAAGACGCCGTCCTCGTTCGTGTCGTTGTACAGGTACATGCGCGGGATCCCCGCCTCGAAGGTGGGGGTCCAGGGGTCGACCGTGTGCCAGAAGATGATCCTGGGCCAATCGTAGGTGACGGCGGCGGTGAGGTTGCCCGATATGATGCCGATGCCGGTGTCCCCAGGGTTGACGACCAGGGCGTAGTCCTCTGCCCTGACGGAGGACGACAGTGCTGCCGAAAGGACTATGCAGCAGGTCAGTGCGGCCAGGGCCCTGCACAACATTCGCAAGCTGAGCCTCTCCTCTATGACACCCTAAGGCAGGATTCCCCGAAAAAGCTTTGTCAAGGGTGGCCAGGAGGTCTCATCGGACGGAAAGACCGTCAAACAGCGAGCTTCGTCTTCAGCTTGCGGGTCTTCCTGACCCTCTGCACGCCCTGGCCGAGCACCGCGAAGGGCACCTCGCAGTAGCCGTCGCCCTCGAGCTTGAAGGCCTTGATGTCCTTGTTCAACGGGTCGATCACGACCGCGCTGTGATACTCCTGGCTGAACATTGTCCGTTGGGTCTCCAGGTCGGTCCTCGACAAGAAGCAGGTGTGCCCCGGGTGGGAGTGATACCAGCCGACCAGTATGTAGTCGAACCCCGAGTCGTCCAGCTTGCTGAACAGTCTCGGGAACGCATCCGGGTCGAACCTGACCTTCGCGGAGGAGCTCTTGAGGTGGGTGGTCACGACGTCCCTCACCAACGCGTACGGCCTCCCCTTCCAGGTGAAGACCTCCCCGAGGAGGAACCCCATCACCTCGAGCCTCTTGGGGGCCTCCTTGAGGGCGTGGTCCATGATCTTCTCCTTCGCGATCCAGGAGAGGTACAGGTCGAACGGCCCGCTGAGGGTGGCTGTCCGCCGGTAGAGGTCGGCCGACTCTTCGGACAACCAGTCGTGGGGCCTGATATCCTCCCTGGACGGAGGCTCCCTCTCCTCCGTCTCTCGCCTGGTCTCCTTCAGTATCTTCGGCCTAGGCATCCGCACCACCTATGATCCTTATCCTGCGGTCGGACTGGTCCATCACCAGGGGCGGGCTGTACTTGTTCCTGTTGAAGTACGCGGCCGCGCGCGTGCACGTGTCGCTGCCGAACGGGTTCTTGGGGTTCGGGTTCACGAGCAGCGATTCTATGCCCTTGATGAACGTGACCAGGTTCGAGCTGAAACCCCAGTTCTCGAGCAGCTTCGTGCAGACGTACCCTCCGTCGTCCGGGGGCATGATGTTGGGATGGAAGATGGGCGTCAGCCACTTCACGATTGGCTTCTCGACCGGATAGTCCTCGTTGATGAACACGGACATCCGATGGACGAACCTGTGGACGACCTTGTTCTCCTCCCAGGAAGGACCTGGCACGCGCAGGAAAGTCACATTGACGAGTATCGGGAACGCGTGAAGGGTGGGGTCCGAGACTGTTATGTGATGCCTGAGCTCGCGCTGGCACATCTCGATCTCGTTCCTAAGGCGGATGCGGAGCACGTCTGCGGGAAGTGCCATCTCGACTATCCGCCTTCGGGGTCGGGTATGAGTTCCAGAACATCCTCGGACCTGACACCAGCTTCCTTCAGCGAGGTACCGCCCCTGAGCACCTTCTTCCCCTTCCTGAGCACGTAGGCACCCATGTCCTTGCTCCAGAAGGTAGCTGCGCTCTCGATTATCTCGTCGACGGTGTTCTCGTCCTCGAGCTCCATCTCGACGGCAGCACCCGTCTCTGCGTTCTTGACCTTTATTCTGAATGCCAGAAGACCACCGCCTTCACTGGACAGTTTGGCAGGTTATATGGTTTTCGAGTACCTGTAATAGTTAATCCCCCTTGGGATGCACCGGGCACGCGGGGTCTAGAGATATCTCAATCTCCTCTGAGACGTTCCTCTGGCCGTCGTAGTAGAACACGTTCGAGAGCATCATGTCGGCCTTCCCGGACACCTGCTTGAGCGCCTCCCTGACCATGACCGCTGACACTATGCTGGTCGTGGTTATCTCGGCGGCCAGTCTCGGCTCGTGGAACACGACGTCCTTGCCCGTGCAGCTGTACCTGAGGCCCGCGACCTTCGCGTGGGACTTGTTCATACCGCACTGGACGCACGCGCCGTCAGGCGGCCGAACGACCGTCACCTTCCCAACGAACCCCTCCATGCCGCCGTCGATGTACACCCTGCCGGCGGCGTACGAATGGGAGTTGGAGTGGAGCCTCGCCAGTATGTTGTCGAGACAGCCGAGGACGATGTCGTGCTCCGCGAAGAATCCCTCGGGCTGGTCCTCGACCCTGCCCACGATGTGCTCGACGGTCGCGTCGGGGCTGATCCTCCGCATGCCCTCGGCCACGACCTCTGCCTTGGCCCGTCTCTCAGAGACATCCTCCTTGCAGAAGAAGAGGCAGCGGTTCAGGTTCGACCCGACCACGTGGTCCATGTCGACTATCGAAATCCTCCTGAAGCCGGAGAGCACGAGGTTCTTGCCGACCTCGTTCCCGAGGCGCCAGCGCCGACCATCAGCACCCGGACCTGGACACCGCGTCCATGTCGAGCCACTTGATGCGCCTGGACCGGTCGAACCTGTCGTCGTCGACCGCGCCCAACTTCAGCTGCTCCTCCACGGGACGGTGAAGAGGGCTTGGGGAATAAAACCTTGACTAGTCCCAGGCCAACCTTCCACCGGCCATGATCTGGGTCTCCTTCCCGGAGCCGCTGACCGCGACTATGGTGGGGCGCTTGACGATACCGTCCAGGTGTATCAGGGACTCCGCATCGCCGTCGTAGTTGCTCCCGACCGCGAAGTGGCATGTGCCGTAGACCTTCTCGTCCTCGAGCATGAGGGCGACTATCCTCGCCTTCCTGTTGAGGCCGATGCCGAGCTCCCCTATGCTGCTGGCGTTCTTCGCGTAGCTCTCCCCCACGGGTGGCTTGAGGAGCCCTTCGGAGACCATCTTCTTGGCCTTCGACTCGGCCATCGATATGGTCTTCTTGAGCGCAGCGGCCTCAGACCCTCCGGAGATGCGGGAGATGTATCCGTCCTTGACGTCGACCACGATCGGCTTCCTGATGACGACCTCACCCTCGTCGACGACGATCGACCCGTCGTAGGCGATCGTGCCGTTCGATGTGCCCAGAGCCGGGGATATGTAGACCTCACCCGAAGGCACGTTCCCCCCGCGCCCGCGTGCCCTGAAATCACCGTCGTCCGCGCGGGCCTTCCTCCCCTTCACGCCCAGTGTGAAGTCGGTCCCTCCTGGGGCAGTCACGTGGATGCTGTCGCATGATGTGAGGATGGCGGAGAGCCTCTTGCAGTCCTTCCTCAGAAGCGTGTAGTCGATCGGGACGGTCCTGGAGAAGGTGTCACAAGTGACCCCTGGAGACCAGAAGGACCGCATCTTCTTCTCCTCGTACAGCTGGTCGAAGATGTGGTCGTACTTCCTCTTCTTGCCCTTGTAACCGTGCTTGAGGCCCCATTTGTCCTTGCCCAACCGGTTGGAGCTGATGGACAGCACGATATCCGGCTCCGAAGCGATGGCCTTGACGACCTCCTCCTCGGCGAAATCGAAATGTCCCTTCTCGACCTGGTACATCAGCACGGGCTTCGCCCCGGCCTTCAGGGCGGCATCGTACAGGGCCATGGAGATCATCCTGACCTCACGGTTCGGGTTCGAGATGATCAGCACCCGCTCGTCCTTCTTCACGGCGAGAACATCCTTCATCGAAGCTTCTGCGCCCTTCACGAGCGACCTGTCATATCCACGACCGTCGGAGAAATCCATGACCGAGCACCTGCCAGGAATTGCGCGTAGGGCATGATAAGCCTTGGGCACCGACGCCGGGCGGAATGGGACGGCACGGAGGACATGCCGACCGCGCGCAGGCATCTGACCATGAACCGACCGGGGTCACTCGAACCTGTCGAGGTAGGCCGTCGGAACAGTCTTCTTGATGCGTCATCTCGTCGTACTTCCTGAGGAGGTCCTTGATCCCCTGCCTCACGCCCTTCTCGAGCTGGACCGGCCTGTGGGACTCGAGTATGCGCTTCGCCTCCTTCCTCGCCGCGAGGACGATCGGCTCCTCGCGAGCGTCCGGGGCGGACGCCTGCATGGCGATCCTGGGCATGAGGCTCTCCGACCTGAAGAACTTGAGAGTGTGCGGGTCCTTCATGAAGTAGCCTCCGGGGCCGACCCTCGCGATTGCGTCGAAGCCCATGGTGGCCTCGGATACATTGATGCCTCTCCAGGCGCGCATGATGTTCCGCCAGAGCTCGCAGTCGAGCACGACCTGCTCCACTGATTCGCATCCGGACCTGTCGAACCCACCTATGCCGACGATCTGGTCCGCGCCCGCGAGCGCGGGCAACAGGCCGCTGATGGCCTTCTGGTAGCCGATCTCGTATCCTGGTCTGCAGCCAGAGGCGGCGACGCCGCCGACCTGCGCTGGGAGACGGTACCTTCGGGCCATCTGGCACCCGGCGGCGTTGATGAGCGCGCCCTCTGTCGAACCGGACAGGAACACCCCGGTCCTCATGTCCATCGGTCCGGATTCTGAGCTGTACAGTACGGGCGCTCCGGGCGCGGCCGTTTCCGAGATGACCGTGCCTGCGAGCACCTCCGCGTTGACGACAGTGATCGTGCCCGCGAGCGTGACGGGGGCTACGGACCCGCAGATCGCCATGGAGAGATGGACGACTGGCAACCCGGCACGGGCGAACTCGATGACCGCATCGACGTCACCCTCCTCGTACCTCAGGGGCGTGATGGGCGTGTGAGTGATCGATATGATCGGCCTCTTCTTGAGCTCCTTCTCGGAGCCGACGATCATCGCTGCGGCCTCTATCTGGAACCTGGCGTCCTCGACGCAGCCCGCCCCGTGCTGCACGTGCTTGCCGGTGTAGAACACGGATGCGGCGAACTCGTGGTTGTTCGAGACGTCAGGAGGCAGGTCCGTTGCGACGACCTCCGGCCAGTACAGGTCCACCTCGGGCATCGCGTCGCACACGAGAGTAAGGTCCACGAGGTCCGCGACGGTCGATTTCCTCTTCTTCTGGGTGTCGATGTCCCAGACATCGGTCGGCTGGCCGTCGTTGACGCCGTATACTCTGTCCTCCGCCGGGAGCTTCATGTCGCGGGCTTTGTCCCTCGCGGCCATGACGAACTCCTTCGGGGCCTTCGCCAGAGATTCCCTGACGAGGGATTCCGGGAGCTTGACTATCTGCGTCTTCTCGTCGACGGACGCCCCCGCATCCTTCAGCATCTTGAGGGCCTTCAGGCTCGTGACCTTGATGCCTATCGTCTCGAGTATCCTGATGGATTCGACGTGCACTAGGTCTTCCTGCTCACGGGTCAGCGGGTTGAGGACGGCTCTTGCCAATCTGTCACTCCTAGACCGGGGGAGACGTTACGCGTATAAAAACCGAGGGCAACGGCCGGGCCGTTGACATGATAAACCCTTCGGACGGAGGGGGTCACGCCTTCTTCCTGCGTCCGAAGTTCTCCACCGCCTTCTCCTCTATCCTGCGGGCGCGCCTGCGCATGGCCTCCTTGTTCCTCCGGTGGTCCTCCTCGGACTCGAGAACGAGCACGGGAACCTCCCTGGGCTTCCCTCCCGCATCGAGCGCGACCACCGTCAGGTAGGACGACCCCGTGTGCCTCTTGACCCCTGTCATCGGGTCCTCCGCCTCGACCCTGACGCCGACCTCCATCGACGTGCGCCATACGGCGTTCACATTGGCCTTGAGCGTGAGCAGGTCGCCCACGTGAACAGGTGACAGGAAGTCCATCTTGTCCACGGAGGCCGTCACGATGTTGGCCCGCGCGTGCCTCGTCGCGGAAACGTAGGCCGTCTCGTCGACCGTCTTCATGATCGTGCCTCCGAACACGTTCCCCGCGATGTTCGCGTCCTGGGGCATCATGACCCTGGCCACGACCGTCTTCGACTCCGAGACCTTTCTCCTGCCTCTGCCCATGGGTTCGCCAACTCCCTCCGCCTATATCAGGGGTTCGGGGGAGCTGGAGGGGACTGCTGAGGGGGTGACAGTGGGGGCATCTCGGGCATCGGCTGCAACGGAGGCGGAGCCTGCGACGGCCCGGACCTCCTTTTCATGACCAGCAACAGC
Source organism: Thermoplasmatota archaeon (assembly GCA_963818745.1). GTDB lineage: Archaea > Thermoplasmatota > Thermoplasmata > UBA10834 > UBA10834 > CAWBDD01. The sequence goes on from CAWFTI010000001.1 coordinate 216,010, forward strand.
ACGACGAGGACAAGGACCGCAAGGGCGATTCCAACGCCAGCGAACACGAGTATCACCGTCGAGAGACCTCCGGTGTCGTGCGAGTACTCGTTCATCTCGAAGGTGGTGTAGGGTTCGCTAGAGTCCTCGGAGTACAATTCAATCTTCACAGCGTCGCCCGCCACCTCAGAGTACCATCGGACTTCCCGACCTCCGTCCTCGTCGGTCACCGTGAACTTCAGAGTGTCGAAGGTCCCCGCTGGGACTGTCACGCTCTCCCTGGCGGAGGCAATCGAGTATTGGTAGGTCAGCACTTCCGTGCCCGACTCGTTCAGTACCTCGTCCGTGTACACGGTTGTGACCTCGGTCACGGTCTCCTCCCAGGAATCACCAGGGCCATCTTCTGTCGGATCGAGTTCGGCACCCATCGGAGGCGAGTAGGTTGTGGTCGCTTCCGTCTCCTCCTGGGTGACTATTTGGAACGGATCCAATCCCCAGGTCACGTTAACATCCATCGTCACGTCTTCCTTGACGGTGCCGTATCCATCCCTCGTCTCGTAGATCGTGCCGACAATCGACCCGAGGACCACCCAAGGCGAGCCGAGGATATCCACGCTCCCCGAGAAATCAGAAATCATTTTGAGGACGCTGACCTCGTAGGAGGTGCCGTTCACAGTTGATGTCATCGTAGCCCTCGAAGGATATCGTCATCTCGCCCGAGACGTCCACTCCCTTGATGTTCGTGGCCATGTCATAGGTCCAGAATTCACCTTCCGATCTATCCATGGCGGCTACGGGGGCCGACGTCCCTACGAGGAACGCCGCCATAGTGAGCAGGCACCCGAACACGATTCTGCGTGATCTCATCATCGTCTCCACAATCAGGTCCTGTATGACCGACCCTCGGAGGAGAATCTGGCGTCATATACCTTTCCCAGGGCAGGATTGGCAACCGGCAGTACGGAACACTGGCCTTGCGTCCGTTAATATTTATTCCAAATGCAAAAAGTATAAAGCAGGGCATTCGAATCCGCCAGAACAAGCCGAGGGCACGATGGGCCCGAGGCCCATACTTTCCAAACGAGGTGAACATCGTGCCGGAAGGACTCTCGATGTATGCGGAGAAGGTCTACAACGCCATGAAGAGCTCAGAGATAGACAGCGAGGAGAAGATGGCCAACGCTGAGAAGATCGTGAGCCTCACGAAGGCCCCGAAGAACTTCGTGCTGAGGGCTCTGGATGAGCTGCAGTCGAAGGGCCTGGTGAAGCGCAAGGCCAGAGAAAAAGCGGCCGGTTACTACCTCACTCTGAAGCCTTAGTCGGACCGTCCCGTTCGCCTGCCACTGGTGGATTCCAGGGCGTATTCCACATGCCACTCCCAGTCCGCAGAAGAAAGAATATAATGTCAGACACTCTAACCGGAGCTAGTGCCTAGATGAACCAGGAGTTCGAGGTCACCCCGTACGTCGTCAAGGGTGAGGTGGACTATGATGTCCTGATCGACAAGTTCGGGACCAAGAAGATCGACGACGCGCTCCGAGCGAGGATCGCCAAGCACGGGCCGCTCCACCACATGCTCAGGAGGCAGGTGTTCTACTCCCACAGGGACTTCGACTGGATCCTCGACCAGCACGAGAATGGGCACGGGTTCTCGCTGTACACGGGCAGGGGACCGTCCGGGCCGATACACCTCGGTCATCTCATGCCCTGGATCTTCACCAAGTACCTCCAGGACGTCTTCAAGGCGAAGCTGTGGTTCCAGCTCACGGATGATGAGAAGTTCCTGTACTACGACCACCTCACGCTCGAGGAGACCACGAAGTGGGGATACGAGAACGCCCTCGACATCATCGCGCTGGGGTTCGACCCGAAGCTCACGAAGCTCTTCCTGGACACTGAGTACATCAAGACGATGTACCCGACCGCGGTCAAGGCCGCGAAGAAGATCAACTTCTCGACCATCAGGGCGGTCTTCGGGTTCGACAACTCGAACAACATCGGCAGCATATTCTTCACGAGCATCCAGACGGTGCCGTGCTTCCTGGAGTCGATGGAGCAGAAGAGGAAGGTGGCGTGCCTCATTCCCTGCGGGATAGACCAGGACCCGCACTTCAGGATCACCAGGGACATAGCCGAGGGGCTAGGATACTACAAGCCCGCGCTCATACACTCGAAGCTGATGCCGTCCCTCGCGGGCTCCGAGAAGATGTCCACATCCGCCAAGGCCGACACGACGATATTCACCATCGACGACAAGAAGACGGTCAAGAAGAAGGTCATGAACGCCTTCACCGGCGGGATGGTCTCGGTCGAGGAGCAGAGGAAGAACGGAGGGAACCCTGATGTCTGCTCCGTGCACGCGTACCAGACCTACCTGTTCGAACCCGACGACGAGAAGCTGGCCAAGCTGTACGCCGACTGCAGGTCGGGCAAGATGCTCTGCGGGGAGTGCAAGGGAATATTGTTCGAGAAGGTCTGGAAGTTCCTCGAGGAGCACCAGAGGAAGAGGGAGAGGGCGAAGGACAGGCTAGGGGAGTTCTTCGTCAGGGACTGAACCATACTCCCGAAACATCATTATCGTACCAGACATCTTCTCTCCACAGAGCTCGATCGACTTGAAACTGAAACCGATAGCCACGGTCACGAACGGGGTGCAGGAGCGCGTCGACGACTGGGACCAGATCAGGTCGAAGCTGGTCTTCCGGGAGGAGTACGTCGAGGGGCTGTACCGCCTCGGGCATTTCAAGCACGTGTGGGTCATATTCGGGTTCCACAGACAGCGCGGATGGGTGCCGAAGGTGCACCCGCGCCATGACCCTTCGCTCCCGCTCGTGGGCGTTTTCGCCACGCGCTCCCCCACGAGGCCGAACAGGCTCGGGCTCACCCTGGTCGAACTAGTGAGCATCAGGGGGAACGTGGTCACGGTCAAAGGCCTGGACGCGTTCGACGGCAGCCCGGTCTACGACATCAAGCCATACGAGGAAGAGATCGACTACTGAACCACGACTGGACGGCTGGAAAAGTAGATAAGTCACACGTCCGATGAACCTGCGACATGTCGGACAGCGATGTCGTCGACCAGCTGAACTTCTTCGAGAAGAAGGTGCTCAAGGCGCTCCATGAACTGAAGCGTGCGAGCCCCGAGCAGATACTCGAAAGGAGCGGCCTCGGACAGCTCGTGGAGGTCATGAACGCCTCCTCTTGGCTGCAGGCCAAGGGGCTGGTCAAGATAGACGAGAAGATCGCGAAGAGCTACACCCTCAAGCGCGCGGACGCGGCCACGAAGCCATTGCCGGAGAAGGTCGCGCTGGAGGTCATCCTCAAGGGACATAGCGGCAGGTGCTCGCTGGCGGACCTCAAGAACAGCGGGAAGCTCAAGGGCGAGGAGGTCCAGATAGCGATCGGCTGGATCAAGAAGAAGGGCTGGGGAGAGCTGTCCAAGACGGGCCAGGAAACATTCATCACCATCACGGACAAGGGCCAACAGGCCCTGCACGAGAAGGGCGAGGACGAGCATCTGCTCGAGAGGCTCGCCAAGGGAGAGTTGTCGGAGACCGACGCGAAGAAGGAGGTCATCGACATGCTCATGCAGCGCAAGGACCTCCTGAACGAGAAGCACGTCACGAACAGGACCGTCTCGCTCACGGACAGGGGCGCGGCGATAGCGGCGCTCGACCTAAAGATCAAGGAGGAGGTCGCGCAGCTCACGCCGGAGCTGATACAGTCCGGCAAGTGGCGCGAAGTGGAGGTCAGGAAGTACGATGTCAAGGCGTTCGCACCGACCGTCTACGGCGGCAGACGCCATCCGATGACCATCCTGATCGAGAAGGTGAGGAACACGTTCCTCACGATGGGGTTCACCGAGGTCTCCGGAGACTACGTCGAGAGCGCCTTCTGGAACATGGACGCGCTGTTCACCGCCCAGGACCACCCCGCGAGGGAGATGCACGACACGTTCTACATCGAGAACCCCGCGAGGATCGACCTCTCGAAGTACAAGGACCTCGTGGAGGCCGTGAAGCAGGTCCACGAGAACGGCGGAAAGACCGGCTCGCTGGGCTGGAGGTACAAGTGGCGCCTGGAGGAGGCCGAGCGGGCGCTCCTGAGGACGCACACGACCGTGAACACCGTGAGGTACATCTCCGAGCATCCGAAGCCGCCTTTCAAGGTCTTCGCGGTTGACCGGGTGTTCAGGAACGAGGCGATGGACTCGACCCACCTGCCGGAGTTCACCCAGATAGAGGGCATCGTGTGCGAGAAGGGCGCGAACTTCGACATGCTCTGCGGGGTGCTCAAAGAGTTCTACAGGCGCATGGGCATCCCCGAGACGAGGATCAGGCCCGGGTACTTCCCGTACACCGAGCCGTCCCTGGAGGTCGAGATACTCTGGGACGGCAGGTGGATGGAGCTCGGCGGAGCAGGGATATTCAGGCCCGAGGTGACCGAGCCTCTGGGAGTGAAGGAGCCGGTGCTCGCTTGGGGCCTGGGCCTCGAGAGGCTCGCGATGCTCACATACGGCCTCGACGACGTCAGGGACATCTACGTGTCCGATGTCGACTGGCTCAAGAAGGTCCCGCAGCTCTGAGGCGAAGCGCTCGGACCGGGCTCATTTCTCTTCGACGGCGACCGTCTGCTGGACCCTGTCCTCGATGTGCATCACTGAGGGCGTGAAGAACCCGCTGGCCATCACCAGCGACAGGCCGAGGCCCGCGACGATGAACCATATCTGGACCCCTAGCAGGTCAGACACGGGCCCCGCGACCGCGAGGCCGATAGGGGTCATCGCGACCGACACGCTGCCGATCAGGCCGAACACGCGGCCCTGCTTGTCGGGCGGTATGGCGGCCTGCATGACCGCCTGGGCCGACCCGTTCACCATCGAGATCATGAGCCCCGCGAAGAACATGCCACCGACGGCGATGTAGAAGGCCTCGGGGGGCACTATGCCGACAACGACGACGCCGATGCCCGCGAGCACCCCGCTCACCAGCATCGTGACGATCTTGCTCTTGAACCCTCCCCACACCCCGAGCCCGATGCCCCCCAGCAAGAAGGACGCGCCGATGGCCATCTCCATGGTCGCGAACTCCACGACTCCGCCTCCGAAGTAGGACGTCACGAGTATGGGCATCAGCGACATCGCCGGCGCGAAGAGCAGGTTGATCACCATGATCATCAGCAGGAGGATCATGGCGCCTCTCCAGGATCTGAGGAACACGAACCCTTCCTTCATGTCGCCGAGCACCGAGGCTTTCCTGCCGGCATCGTCCTTCGAGCGCGCGGGCTGGGGTATCTTGATGAACAGCAGCGGAGAGATGGCCACGACCGCCGTCAGCACGTCGACGGACAGCACGCCCCACATGGGGAGTGTCATGATGAGCAGCGCGCCGAGCGCGGGCGCCACGATGGTCACGGCCCCTGATATGGCCTGGTTCAGGCCTCCCACGCGCGCGAGGTGCTTCTTGGGGACCATCAGCGATGTGGAGGCGGCCATCGCTGGCCAGTGGAACGACCCTCCCGCTGAACGGACGAGCAGGACGGCGTATATATGCCAGACCTGGACGACATCCATCGCGAACAGGATGATCAGAACGACGGTCGCGAGAGCTATCCCGGCATCGGCGAATATCATCACATGCCGCCGGTTCCAGCGGTCGACCAGCGCGCCCGCGAAAGGCCCGAGGACTATCTGAGGGAGCATCGCCACCATCATGGCGACCGCGAGCACGGTGGCGGACCCCGTCTCGATCGTGAGCCACCACACCAGCGCGAACTGCACGAGCGCGCTGCCGATCAGGGAGCAGGCCTGCGCCCCCCATATGATGAAGAACCTGCGCATCAGCCGCTTCTCGTCCGTCGGATCCGCCGTCTCGCCCATGTTATTCTCGGTGAAACGCGGGTACCATTCATAACCCCTGCGGTCACAAGTGAACATCGAACAGAGCTACCGGAGCTCTTTGAGCTCGGAGCGGACCTTCGCCAGCATGTCCTTGGCGCCTATCTTCTCGAAGAGCTTCTTCGAATCCCTGAGCATCTTCTCCGCCTTCGCGCGCTCGCCCTTCTCGGCGAGCATGGCCCCGTACTCCATCTTGCGGACCCCCATGCTCCAGGGGACGTCCATGCCCTCGATCGCCTTGAGGCTCTCGACATAGTACTCTTCGCTTGCCGGCATGTTACCGCCCGCGCGCTCCGCCATGCCCAGGTTGGCGTACGCTGCGGACGCGCCCAGTTTGTCGCCGATCTCGGTGAAGACCTCCAGAGCGCTGAAGCAATGCTCCTTCGCCACATTCACATCGCCGCCCTTCAGGAGCACCTCGGAGAGCGATGTGAGCGCGTACGCTCTCGCCCTCGGCTGGCCGGTCTCCCCTGCGAGCCTGACCGCGTTCTCCAGGTGCAGCCTCGCCTCGCCCGCCTTGTCAAGGTGCGCGCACGCGATGCCCATGTTGACGTACACGTTCGTCAGCTCGACGGGCCCGAACCCGGCGGCGCACTTCGAGAAGTGGTCGATCGCCTCCTCGTACATTCCACGGCCGATGAACACGTTGCCCAGCTCCATGTGCGCCAGGAGCATCCCCTTCTGGTCCATGACGGCCATGGAGTCCCGGGCGCTCCTCTCGAGCAGCTCCTGGGCCTTGGAGTAGTTCCCGAGCTTGCTCTCGACCACGCCCAGCCCCCTGAGGGCCTTCGCGCGCGCCCCGGGCATGTCGTGGGCCTTCTCGAGGGCGTCCGCGAATATCCTCGACGCCTCGTCCAGCTCGCCCTTCTTGCTCTTGATCCTGCCCATCTCGACCAGTGCGTCGACCAGCATCGGAGGGTCGCCTTCGCGGGCGACCTCCTTCAGCATGGACCAGGCCTTGCCGTACTCACCGACCGTGTTGGCCGCCCTGGCCTTCAACAGCAGGACCTGCATCCGGTACTTGGGCTTCGAGGGCTCGAAGGATGATATCGAGCCCCACAGCCTCTGCACGTTCCCCTTGCCGAGAAGGTCGTCGGAAGACCTGGCCATGAGCATCTCCGCCTCGAGCGTCCTGTTGGCCAGGATGAGATGGTGGAGCCTTTCCTGGAGCTCCCCCTGCCTGAGGTAGTGATCCGCGGCGACGCTGTGCCACCGGGCCCTCTCCTCCTTGGTCATGGATTCGTACACGAAGTCCCTCAGGGAGGCGTGTATCTCGAAGCTCCCGGGCGCGACCTCCCTCAGCATCGAACCCTTCCTCGTCTGCCTCATCTCCTTCGGGATGGCGTCCGAGGGGAACGGCCTCTGGAAGACCGACGCGAGCTGCAGCAGGGACCTGTCCGCCTCGGTGAGTCCCGCGTAGAACGTCTCCTCGAAGAACCTGGATACCTGATACTTCGCCTCCTTCGCGCCTGATTCCGTGACCATCTCCAGGGACAGCGGGTGGCCCTTCGTGATAGACGCGAGCTCCTCCGCGGTCCGCCCCTTGATCCCCCTCGACTCGAGGAGCTCCAGGGCGGCCTTCCTGTCGAGCCCCTGGAGCTCGACCTCCACGACCTCGTTCCGGGCGACCACGTCCGACCTGTCGTAGAACCTCGGCTCCACCTCGGATGTCACGATGATCTTCGAGGAGCCGCTGCTGTGCCTGAACATCTTGAGGAACTCCTGAAGGTTGTCGGAGCAGTCGGCGTCGTCGAACACGAAAGCGTACCCGTTCTCCGCCAGCTCGTCGTTAAGCAGGAACGCTATCTCCCCGAGCTCGAACCGTCCGCTCGCAGCGTAAGTTTCGATCTTCCTGCTCCCGTTGTCCGAGAAGAACTTCGCGAGCGAGTCCAAGAACGTCTTAGGGGAATCCCAGGGTTTGGCCGAGTACCAGAACACGCGCTGGCCCGCGAGTTCCGAGGCGAGCTTGGCCGCCATGGTCGTCTTTCCTATCCCGGGGATGCCCCTGAGCGCGAGTATCTTGAGCGAAGGGGTCGCCAGCGCCTTCTTCGAGAGCTCGATGTCCTTCTCGCGGCCGTAGAAATACCTGACCGCGGGGAGCGGCGTCGACCGCCTGACGCCCCGTGATTTCGGCGGGACCGCATCGGGCGAGATCCTGGTCGTGTCGACCATGGGCTCTATCTCGTTGTCCTTCACGTATTGGAGGACGTCCGAGGCGTCCGCCTTGCCCTTAGGCGTCAGGAAGTACACCTTCCTCTTGGCCTTCCCCTTCTTGACATGGGACAGGCGTTCCTCGATGATGCCCGCCGACTTGAGCTTCTTCAGCTCGACCGCGGCGTGGGCACGTGATATGGAGCATGCCTGCGAGACGCCGTCCTGGGTTACGTCGAACGGCACCTCGTACTTGTCCTCATACTTGACATAGGCGTTCAGATGATACAGAATGCGCTCGGAAACCGTGAGCGTGCCACCCATGGGGACTCGGACAAATCTGCGGTTATATAAATCCGATTATCACATGCAATAGTAGTCTATTTGACGCTTCACGGACGGCATGCCGAAGTCCAGAAACCCTCACGCGAACAAAATACCAAGGTGGGTTCCAACCAGGGCATGCCTACAAAATCATTATGAAGAGTAAGGTAGGTTCATACATCCAATCCGGACACTGGTTCGGCGGAGGAAGATGACGATGAGGACTTTGGGGCCTCTCTGGGTTCTTTGTGTAGCGGTTGCTTTGACAGTCAGCCTTGTTGGGCCTGCCGTACTGGCAAGCTCAGCCGATGAAGGAACGGACGCGTTCGATAGCAGGGTGCTCCCGACAACTCCTGAGTACATGAGATTCGTAAACATCAACGGGTTCGAGTTCGACCCCTGTGACGCAGCCCCGCAGGTCCCGGCAGGGCTGGCCTACGGGCCGGATGTCACGGGGGGCTTCGGATACTACATCGCGCAGTTCAGCGGACCGGTCACACAGACGATGAAGAACGACCTGTATTCGACCGGGGCAGAACTGCTCTTCTACGTCAACTACAACGCCTTTGTCGTGAGGGCCGATGCGAATGTCCTCCTCGAGATCGGGGAACTGTCCACCGTCAGATGGGTGGGCATTTTCGAGCCTGCGTACAAGCTCAGCCCGAGGCTGTCTGAGGAGTTCGACGACGTCCTCGCGAAGTACTCGGAAGGCGGCGTCCCTCGTCAGCGACGGCACCGACGCGGCCACTTACGCGTCGGCTGCCAAGAGAGCGCCGTACTCGGCGGCTGCATCCTTGTACATGAACGCACCGGCACCGACCCGCATCACGGTCGAGGTGCTCACATTCGAGACATGGAACCTGCAGCTGGTCGCGGGCGCCGTGAAGGCGCTCGGAGGGACCGACATAGTCTACTCATACGGCTCGTCCGGCAAGATACGAGCGGAGATCGAACCGGGACGTCCTCGACAGGCTCGCCTTCGAGACCGGAGTGATGTGGATCGACAGATACATCCAGCCTTCCATCTACAACGACATCGCGAGATGGGTCATACAGTCAGGCGACGAGGACACCTTCGCGACCCCCGTGCACGAGCACGGAATATGGGGCACGGGCCAGACGGTGACCGTCTGCGATTCGGGGATCGACTACGACCACGACGCCTTCGAGGACACGAACGACACCGTGCCCGGGCCGACCCACAGGAAGGTTACTGACTATTACATCCCCTCGGACGCGGGCGGGGACGGCACGGACAACGACATCAACCACGGGACGCACGTGTCCGGGACCGTCGCAGGGGACGACGGCGTCTGGCATGAGTACGACGGGGAAGCCGACGGCTCGAACGGAACCGCGGGCCCGCACGACGGGCAGGCGTTCGACGCGATGCTCCAGGTGCAGGACTTGTCGCCGGACGGATACTATGTCTTCCCGCCTTCAGACTATCACGACATGTACCAGGAGGCCCTGGACAGGGACTCCTGGATACACACGAACAGCTGGGGCTCCGCAGGTGGGGATTACACGACCAGCGCGTCGCAGACCGACGACTTCGTATGGAACAACCAGGACTTCCTCGTGCTCTACGCCGCCGGGAACGCGGGCATTTGGTACAACGCGGTCAACCCCGACTCTGTCGCCAAGAACGCGATATCCGTCGGGGCGACCTACAACGGCCTGTACAGGAATGACATCGCCGACTTCAGCAGCCGCGGGCCAGCAACCGACGGGAGGATCAAGCCCGACATCATGACCCCGGGAGTGGACACATGGTCCGCTCGCGGCGGGGATCCGTACGAAGAGTATGACGATTACTGGCAGCTCAGCGGGACGAGCATGGCGACTCCGACCGCCGCCGGAGCTGCCACATTGATCAGACAGTACTACATGGACGGATGGTACCCCACTGGCGCGGCGGACATCGCGAACGGGTTCACCCCGAGCGCGGCGCTCATCAAGGCCACGCTCATCAACGGCGCGGTCGAGATGACCGGCCTCGGAGCTTACGAGATGGGCGAGGAATTCTACCCCAACAACAACCAGGGCTGGGGGAGAGTCACGCTGGACGAGGCACTGTTCTTCCAGGGAGACCTGAGAGGGCTCTCTGCGGTCGACGAGCGCACGGGCCTTACGACGGGCGAGAGTTCGGTCTACCAGGTCGCGATAGGGGAGACCTCGATGCCTGTGGAGTTCACCCTCGTCTGGTCCGACTACCCGGGGACGCCGTACACGAGCCCAAACTTGGTCAACGACCTGGACCTCATCGTCACCTCCCCTAGCGGGACGGTGTTCATGGGCAACCAGTACGTCGGCTACGCCCCCGGAGAGTCCGAACAGAACCCAGCGGACGCGGACCACCTGAACAACGTCGAGTGCGTCCTCATCATCACGGGCGTGGAGTCCGGCATATGGACGGTTGAGATCGAAGGATACAACATACCAAACGGACCCCAGAGCTACGCCCTCGTAACGACTGGTGGCATCGCGTCCAGCTTCGGGCTCATAGGCATGGACGAGACCGTGTACAAGTCGAGCTCGACGGTCGAGGTCAGGGTAGTCGACTTGGACCTCAATCTTAACGAACACGCCGCAGACACCGCCTGGGCCTGGATGTCCAGCACGACCGAGTACACACCGGAGAACATCACTCTGACGGAGACCGGCGATGCGACCGCGGTGTTCGTCGCGACCATCCCGCTGGACAACTCGGGCACGCCGATAGCGGACGACGGATTGCTGCAGGTGCTGAACGGGGACGGGATCAACGCGACTTACCTCGACGAGGATGACGGACTGGGGTCGTGGGGATGGAGACACGACGTCGCGTTCGTCGACGACACTCCGCCAGTCATATCCGATGTGACCGTCTCGTCCGTCAGGTTCAACAGAGCGACGATCACCTGGCTGACCGATGAGCCTGCGGATTCGTCAATCTGGTACGGCACCTCGACGCCCGACCAAAGCGCCGCTTCGGCCATGCTGGGGACCGACCACTCGCTCGCCGTCTCCGACCTGCTGGAGAACACTACATACTACTTCTGGGTCGAATCCACGGACGAGGCGGGGAACACCGCCTCGGACGACAACGGCTCGGCGTACTACACATTCAGGACGACGGTGAGGCCGCCCCAGCCTCCCGCGAATGAGGATTGGCCGACCTTCCACAACAACGAGGCGAGAGTCGGCGTCTCGCCGACCGTGTTCCAGCCGCCCCTCGAGCTCGTGTGGCAGACAGGGCCGAACGAGATGTCCTTGTACACCTCGCCGGTCGAGGCCGAAGGGGTAGTCGTTTCAACGACCATCGATGGATACATCCGCGCGCGGGATGCCGCCACGGGGACCGTTCTGTGGGGTCAACCGCTCGGAGACAGCGGTGCTTACACCGGGGTTCCGGCCATAGCCGACGGCGTCGTGTACACAGTCATGTACGAGTACTACGGCGGAACTGCGTATGCCCTTGACCTCATGACCGGGGACATCCTCTGGGAGACCGGATACGCCGAGACTGGCCTAGACCTCAATGCGCGCATATCGCTCGCAATCCATGACGGCATGGTCTTCGGACACTCGTGGGACGGATGCACCTACGCCCTGGACTCGGCCGATGGCACGGTCATCTGGACGCATTACGAGATCACGGGGGGTTGGGTGTCTGGGCTCTCGGTCAGCGAGGGCATGGTCTTCGCCACGGCCTGGGACGGGTCCATGTACGCCATGGACGAGTACTCCGGCGACCTCGTCTGGAGGGTCAGCCTGGGAGGAGAAGCCGGCATGTCACCGCTTGTCTCAGGTGGGGTGGCGTACGTGGGCACTATGTCGGGTGTCCTCTACGCGCTCGATTCGGGGACCGGGGACGTCATCTGGTCCAAGAGCGGCTTCTACCCGATGGAACTGTCGACGCCCGCGTTCGACGGGGACGCGCTGTACTTCGGCTCGTGGAACTACACCATCTTCTCGGTAGATGCGGCCGACGGGTCGATCATATGGCAGACGCCAACCTACGGACCCGTCATAGGCGCTGCCGTCTACGCGGCAGGATACGTGTACGCGCTCGACGAGGGGGGCACGCTCTACTCGATCGACGCGGCCACTGGAGACATCGTCGACACCGACTACCTGACCCACATGTCCCTGTCCACTCTCGCCGTCTCGGACGGATGGATATGGACCGAGGACTACGAAGGGAGGATGTACGCGTTCAGGGGACTGACGCCCATCGGCGTCGATGTGACCCCGGATCATCAAGAGAGGAGCGCGCTTCCTGGCACCACGACCGACCTGAACATCACCGTGGCCAACATGGGGTTCTCGGGGCCGGACATCTTCGACATCAACCTGTCGGCAGGGACTGGAGGCTGGAGCGCGGAGATGTTCTACTCGGACGGCGTCACGCCCATCGATGACACGGACGGGGACCTCGTCCCCGACACGGGCGTTCTGGCGTTCGAGGAGGCGATAGACTTCGTCGTCGCCGTTACCGTTCCGTCGGGAGCTGTTCCCGGGGACAACATGACGTTCTACGCGACCTTCACATCGAGCAGCGACCTGAACGTGTCAGGGACAGCGACGATGACCGTGGTGATACCGCCGCCGGGCGTGGAGCTCGGCCCAGGCGTCTTCCAACAGCTGTCCCCAGGCGAGTCCGCCATGGTCCCCGTAGAGGTCACCAACGCGGGGGCGACGCAGGACACCATCGACATGACGGTCCTGACCAGTGCCAACTGGGCGACGGGCGTGTACTTCTCGGACGGCACGACCCAGCTGACCGACACCGACTCCGACGGGACGATGGATGTCGGTGCGCTGTCAGGACTCGCGAGCATCACGGTTCTTGTGAGTATCGATGTGCCCTCCGACGCCGAGGATGGAGCGATCGACAAGACCGTCTTGACTGGATTGTCGTCCCTCGATCCCGCACAGGAAGACTTGTGCAACATCATAACCGAGGTGCCCGGGGGCGAATCAACAGATTGGCCCCAGTTCAGGCACGATTCGGCAAGGACTGGCATCGCGCCGCAGGACTACGAAGGACCCTTGGAGCTCAACTGGACCTACGTATCCCGAGGAATCATACTACAGCTTGTTCAACTGCCCAGTGGTCAGCGGGAACACGGTGTTCCTCGTGGAATCGACCGGGGACCTCACCGCCCTTGACCTCGGCACGGGTGAGCTCAGATGGCAGAAGACCATCGGGTACCCCGGCACCTACGGAGGTACCGCGGCGGTGGCCTATGGCTACGTGTACTCGGTGTTCGTGAGCGACTATGATACGCTCACCCTGTCGGCGGTCGACGAGCTCACGGGAGAAACTGCATGGTCCCAGGACTACTCCATCGGCTCTGCGATTGCGTCCTTGACCACCCCCGTGGTCGACTCTGGGATGGTGTTCTGGTCCGAGTTGGAGAGCGGGACCGTACATGCGAACGACGCGCTGACCGGGGAGGAGCTGTGGGCCTACGGAAGCGGGGGATGGATGTATCAAGGGCCGACCTACTGGGCCGGAATGGTCTTCGCATCCAACGAATACGGAAGCGTCACCGCCCTCGACGCCTTCAGCGGAGAGGTACTGTGGACGACCAACGTGGTGGGAGCCGTCTTGGCAGCCCCGACGATCGCCGATGGGGTGATGTACATCGGAGATATGAACGGTGCCCTCGTCGCGTTTGACCCGTTCACGGGTGAGGAGCTGTGGAGGAACAGCACTGGGCTCTTCCTGGCTGGGGCATCCCCTCTCGTGGCAGACGGCATTGTGTTCGCGTGCGCGGTGAACCCGTACTCCTACGAATCCAGCGTCATGGCCTTCGATGCCACCACAGGTGATGGCGATCTGGAGCAGTGTCCTCACGACGGGATATGCGTACTCGTCCCCAGCGTACAACAACGGGACGATCTACTGCATGTTCGAGAGCGGGAGTCTGTTTGCGCTCGACGCGGAGACTGGAGACACCGTACAGTACATCGATGTCATCGGCTACTGCATGTCCTCGCCGGCCATTGCGAACGGACATCTGATCGCGACCGACGTCGACGGGATGGTTTACACCTTCAACTTCCAGGATGTCGGCTACGTGACGAGCGTGGAGACCGACCCAGAAGCACTGGAGCTGGAGGTTGCCACCGAGCGAGCTGGTCAGCGCCACGGCCTACGATGCCTACGGCAGCCCGGCCGAGGACCCGCTGTTCGCCTGGGAATCGGCCAGCGGGCTCGGGACAGTCGTGCCAGTCACAGGAAACGGCGACACGATCGTCTATGTGGCGGGCGCGAATGCGGGCGCGGACACGCTCGAGTGCACCTGCAGCGGATTGACCGTGACCGTCGAGGTCACCATACTCCCTGGAACGGGGGACCGGCTCGAGATGCATCCCGTGAGATGCCACGGTCGTTGCGGGTCGGGATTACCAGTTCTCGGCGGCGGTCACGGACATGTTCGGGAACGAGCTCGACGACGAGGTGATCACATGGACCACGTCCGCGGGAGTGATATCCTCTTCCGGTCTGCTGACCGCCTCTACGGTCGCACGCTCAGGCACGGTGACCGCGCATGCGGGAACGATGACGGCGGTAGCTTTGGTGACCATCGTCCCGGACGAGCTGGCGGAGGTCGTAGCCGACCCGACCGAGGCGGAGGTCGGCGCAGGGTCGTTCGTCATGCTGAGCGCCGAGGGACTTGACCAGTATGGCAACGTGATCCCCGATGCAGAGCTGACGTGGAGCGCGGACGACGGGGTCATCTCCGTGCTCGACGAGTACGGAAGGACCGCGTTGTTCGTCGCACCCACGGCCCCGGGCACGGTCACGGCGAACGTGTCCTCAGGGGACATCGGCGCTGACGTGGAGCTGACGGTCGTGGCCGGCAGCATCGCGCGGATGGAAGTTGACCCTGCCGCGGCGGTCCTGGAAACCGGCGAGACGATGACCTTGAGCGCGACGGCGGTGGATCTGTACGGGAACGAGCTGGACGTGGGAGAGATCACCTGGTCGACGACCATCGGCTCCGTGACGCCCGCCTCCGGTGGTGACTCCGCCGAGTTCGCTTCAGGAGACGAGCCCGGCTCAGGCACGATCACCGTGACGGCATCGGGCAAGAGCGCCACCGTGTCAGTGACCGTGATAGAGACCGATCAAGGCACCACGGCCGGACAGACCGCGACCCTCGTGCTTAGCGCGGTCGCTGTCGCGATAGCGGTGCTCGTGCTCATCCTGTACCTGCTCGGCAGGAAGGAGCAAGGGCGGCCAGGACCAGGCCCCGACTCCTCCGCCCGAGGCGCCGCCGCCGGCGCAGTAGCGTTCAAACGCCTTGGGAGCCCATGAGGCTCCCGACCATCGTTTTTCCTTCCCTACGTCAGCTCGGGCGCTGCGCGGCCGGCCGCTCTTTGACCATCACGAGCACCATGGTGATCGTGACCAGGCCCAGGAGCCCGGAGACGAGGAACGGTATCATGGTGCCGTCGACCGGGGCAGCGAGGCCGAGGTCCAGCCCGAGGAAGTAGTCGATCATGAACCCGCCCACGGGCGCCCCGATGACCGAGCCGAGGTTGGACATCGACTCGAGCATGCCTATGAGCCTCCCACGGACGGCCTCGGGGACCGTGTCCGCCTGCATGGCCCTGAGGGCAGGGCTGGACACCTGGAAGGCCATGCTCCGCATGGCCAGGAACAGGATGACGACCACGAGCGTCCACCCGAACGGTATGAGTATGGTCCCCACGAAGGACACGTACCCGCCGATCACGAACATCCTCTTCCTGCTGAACCTGTCCGCGAACCTCCCTGCGGGGAACGCCACGAGCGCCCCCAGGCCCATCGCGAACCCGACTATGAGCACGATCGACTCTGTCGCGAGGTCGGGGAACTTGAACGCGAGGAACAGGACCATCAGGGGTCCTATGCTTGAGAACGCGAACCCCTCCATCATGGCGTTGGCGTAGAGCACCCTCAGGTTACGCAAGCCCTGCCTGTCAACGCCGTCTGGGCGCAGCAGCTGCCTGAAACTGAGCTTCGATCTTGTCTCGCCTGGCGCAATCGCATCCGTGACCCTGAACCAGACCATCACGGTCGCGACGGCCGACAGCAGCGCGGTGAAGTAGAACGGGAACTTGTAGCTGTCCATGACGGAGAATCCGAGCGTGTTGTTGGCAATCGCGAACAATGCGCTGCCGACGAAGGGACCGACCACCATGCCGAGGTTCGAGGCCATGACGATCTTGCCCATCGAGGAGCCCCTCATGTGCGCAGGGGTGGAGTCTATCACGAGCGCCTCGCTCACGGGCCAGACCATGGCGCTCGCCACCCCCTGGAGCCCTCGGACGAACACCAGCCCGGTCCAACTGTCGGGAACGGTGAAGAGGACCGCGAGTATCGCGTAGAGCACGCTCCCGATCAGGATGAGCCTCTTCCTCCCGACCCTGTCGGAGAGGTTCCCGAACGGGGCCGCGAGTATCGCGCGGGTAAGAACGAACGACGAGAACAGTATCCCGACCTGGAGGCCGACCTCCAGCGTCCCCCCGCCGAGCTCGGTCAGGTACAGGGGGAACAAGGGCATGATGAGGCCGAAGCCCAGGCTGATGATGAAATCCAGACTCGCGAGGTAGTTGACGTTCCTCCTCGCCTCCTTCTCGTTCAGGAGAGAAGAGCTCAAACAGACCTGCTCCCGACGGGCGCGGGATTCAACCTACGAGGTCTACCCCCGCCCTCATGTTCCTCAGGATGATTGGCACCAGCTCTTTGTTAGTTGCCCTCATACCGCAGTCGGGGTGGGCGTAGGCGATGTTCTCCCGGCCGATCCTGGCGGCTATCTCGTGGAGCCTCTTGGCCACGGCCGACGGGGAGTCGACCTCCTGCTCGCTCATCGGCGTGACGGATATGCATCCCGCGCCGAGCTTCTTGTGGTTGTCCTCGAAGGCCTTCCTCGATACGTGGTCTATGTTCGGCCTCTCGGTCCTGCCCGCGAAGGCGAAGCTGAGCGTGGACACGTTGTTCAGCTTGAGCAGATGGTCCACGACGCCGAACCCTCCGACGAAGCCGCACACGTGGACGCTTACCCTGTCCCTGGGCAGGCCCTCCGCGATGCGGTCTATGAGCCCGACCCGCGCGGCCAGGTCCCTGTATCCCTGCGAGAGGAACGGTTCGTCTATCTGGATGTGTGCGCCCTTCTTGACGATCAACTTCGCGATCGGTGCGAGGGCCGTTGCGATGTCCTCGTACATCGCGAAGTCCATGATGTTCTTGTAGTGCGCCTTGATCTTCCTGCTCCCGCAGGTCATGCCGAGCGTGGTCGGGCCGGTGATGGCTACCTTGACCTTCGCCTTCGGATGCTTCATGCGGATGTACCCGAGGTCCTGCACCTTCGAGAAGGATTCGGGGCCGTTCTTCAGGGCGATCCTCCCGGTCACGAGCGGCTGGCCGTTCTCGACGGCCAGGCCATCGAACGATTCCGCGAAGTACGAGACCATGTCGGCCCTCTGCTCGCCGTCGCTGAGTATGTCCAGGCCGTGCATGAGCTGGAACTCGATGGCGCGGTCTATCGAGTCGTGAAGGTCGGGCTTGAACCTCTGAAGGCTCCCGATGGTCGTCGTGATGAGCGGTGCCATGTTCGTGCAGAAGAAACCTGGCCGCCTTATAAGCCTTTTCAGGACTGGGTGCTACTAGTCCTGACAAGGGTTATGACAACAGAGCACTGTACAGTCCGCGTGAGACTGATAGTCACTTCGTCGGAAGACCCAGCGTCAATGAACATCCGTTCACGACTTCTTGAGAAGACCTCTTGGGAAGAGAAGGGCGTGTTCGACGGTCATCCGGTCATGTCCAATGGGGACTTCCGGATGATACAGGTGGACCGGATACATCTCGACGAGGACTTCGTGGATGACCGGTACGCCCTGAGTTCCGGTGAGAGTGTGCAGGTCGTCATCTTCGCGTCTCGGCACAAGGCCGAATCGAAGATACCGACGCTGACGGTCCATCCGATCGGCAACTACTCGTCCGCGGATTTCGGTGGCAGGCCGGGCACGCTCTGCGAATCGTCTCCACAGCTCATGACATCTGCACTGAGGACATTGAAGGCGAAGGCCCAGGGGATGTCGTTCGAGGTTTCCTTCGAGACCACCCATCACGGGCCGATCCTGAGCTCGCCTGCGTTCTACATCGAGATCGGCAGCTACGAGGAGCTCTGGGGCAGGGAGGACGCCGCGGAGGCGATCGCCGAGACCATCCTGGCGGTGAAGGATGAGCGATATCCGACCGTTGTGTGCGTCGGAGGAGGACACTACGCGCCAAGGTTCACCGAGGTCGCCCTCTCGAGGAAGGTGGCAATCGGGCACATGGCAGCGAACTACGCCCTCGACCATCTGGACGATGCGATGATCCTGCAGATGGTCTTCCAAGAGCGGCGACGCGAAGAAGGTCTACTTCCACAAGAAGGGGATGCCTAAGGCGAAGTACAGGGAGCTGAGGGAGAGGTTCGCATCGTGCGGCTCGAAGAGATCAGCAGCGAAGACCTCGACCCTCTGTGAGTTGCATCTACTGGACAATGGTCCCTTCGAACTCCGCGCCGAGCAGCGCAGCCCTCATGTTCCGCAGGTCGTGTCCGTTGACGATCGCGAGCGGTATCTTCGTCCTGAGGAGCACACCCGCGCCCGTGGGGTCGAACACCACGTTGGGACCAGCCCCGAGAGGATCGGTGCCGACCAGGTCGACCAGCTCCTTGTGCGTCATCCTCGGTATCTTCTTCGCGTTCCTGTCCTTGTTCGGGTCCGCCGTGTACGCGCCGTCGACCGAGGTCGCGTTCACGAGCAGCTTCGCGCCCACGCGCTCCGCTAGGAAGGCCGCGACCGCGTCCGTCGTGATGCCCGGCGACACGCCACCCATGACCACGACCTCGTGCTTCTTCCCCGCCTCGGCCGCCTCCTCGTAGTCCTTCGGCGGAACGGGGCATGCGCGGCCTTCCAGCGCGGCTATCAGGAGCCGGGCGTTCAGGCGCGTCACCTCGATCCCCATCTCATCGAGCAGCTCCTCGGAAGCACCCAGGGCGCGGCCAGAGCGTATGTAGAACCTGGCGATCCTGCCTCCCCCGGCGACCACGTACAGCTTCTTCTTAGGGGACACCTCGGAAATCATTTCCGCGATGTCCTCCAGGAAGGAGGTGTTGTCGTCCTCGCTCACCATCACCGACCCACCCAGGGACAAAACTACAGGTTCCATTTGCTCAACCTTTATTACGAAGAACGCTCTAACCCGTACAAAAAGCTTCGGACTGGTTGTTCTAGCATGACCGAGCTCACAGACCTCCAGAAATACGAGTTCCGGAGGAGCCTCGAGGAAGTGCGCAAGCTTTCCGGGAGGGGTACGGAGCTCATATCACTGTACATACCGCCTTCGAGGCAGATCTCCGATGTCTCGAACTACCTGAAGAGTGAATACTCTCAATCCTCGAACATCAAGTCGTCGAGCACGAGGAAGAACGTGCAGGCGGCGATATCGTCCATACTCGCGAGGCTGAAGAACTTCAAGCAGCCTCCGGAGAACGGCCTCGTGTTCTTCGTCGGCCACATGACCATAGGCGCCGACCAGACGAACATGGTGCAGTACGTCCTGGAACCTCCGGACCCCGTGCCCACTTTCATCTACAAGTGCGACTCGAACTTCTACACGGAACCGATCGAGAGCATGCTCGAGGAGAAGGAGACCTACGGGCTCATAGTGATAGACAGGGGAGAGGCGACCATAGGCCTGCTCCACGGCAAGAGGATCATACCGGTCAAGAACATCCCGTCGCTCGTCCCCAGCAAGCACGGCAGGGGCGGGCAGTCCGCGCGCAGGTTCGAGAGGCTCATAGAGATCGCCGCGCACGAGTTCTACAAGAAGGTCGCGGACATCGCGAACGAGTCGTTCCTCTCGCAGAAGGGCCTGACCAGCATACTCGTGGGAGGCCCCGGCCCGACGAAGGACTACTTCGTCAAGGGCGAGTACCTGCACTACGAGCTCCAGAAGAAGATCCTCGACACATTCGACGTCGGCTACACGGACGAGTACGGGCTCAAGGAGCTCATCGAGAAGGCCAGGGAGGTCCTGAGGAGCATCGACCTGATGAGGGAGAAGGACCTCATGAACAAGCTCTTCCAGGAGATACGCAAGCCGGACGGCGGGCTGTCGATCTACGGCGAGGAGCAGGTCAGGAACGCGCTCCTGATAGGCGCGGTCGACACGCTCATACTCTCGGAGGACATTAGGAGGCTGAAGCTGGACCTCACCTGCCCCTCGTGCGGCAGCAAGAAGGAGACCATCGCAAAGGACTCGACCGAGGATGTGAAGTGCGACAAGTGCGGCTCGGTCATGAGGACCGACACCATCCAAGACCTCGTCGGAGAGATGCACAAGCTCGCAGACGACAACAACACGAAGGTCGAGTTCATATCCGGCGAGTCCGAGGAGGGGGGGCTCCTCACGAAGGCCTTCGGGGGCCTCGCGGGGATACTCAGGTTCAGGGTGAACTGATCACATGACCGAGGACATGTTCGGCAAGTTCAGAACCGAGGTGGCGCATGCGCTCACGCTCGCGCTGAAGGAGCTGCACGCAGAGGCGCCCATCGTCCTCGACAGGGCGCCCGAGGGCATGGGGGATCTGGCGTTCCCGTGCTTCCCGCTCTCGAAGAAGCTCAGGAAGGCCCCGGACGCCATCGCGAAGGACCTCGCGTCCGCGATCAAGCCGTCCGGGATGATCGAGAAGGTCGAGACGAAGGGCGGATATGTCAACTTCCATGTCAAGTTCGAGCAGCTGGCTCAAGGAGCGATCGAAGAGGCTCTGGCCAAGAAGCAGAGGTTCGGGACCGGCGGTCCGAAGCCCGGCAGGATACTCCTCGAGCACACGAGCGCCAACCCGACGGGTCCCTTGCATGTAGGCCGCGCGAGGAACCCGATCATCGGTGACACGGTCGCGCGCATACTGAGGCTCGCGGGGCACGATGTCACCACCGAGTTCTATGTCAACGATGTCGGCCGCCAGGTCGTGATGATGGCCTGGGGCGTGAAGCATCTCAAGCTGGAGGCCGAGCCCGAAAGGGACGCGGACCACTACAGATACGTGCTCTTCTACCAGCAGGCGCACAAGAGGAGCGAAGAGGACCCCGAGGCGCTCAAGGAGATCGACTCGATGCTCCTGAAGCTGGAGCACGGGGACCCGGAGACGGTCGCGCTGGCCAGGGAGAGCTGCGAGAAGGTCCTGGCGGCCATCACGGCGAGCCTCGAGAGGATCAACATCAGGTTCGACGGGCGCACGTTCGAGTCCAAGTTCGTCCAGGACGGCAGCGTGGACAAGGTCATCGAGAAGCTGAAGAGGTCGGAGCACTGCCACGAGATCGACGGCGCGTACCACCTGGAGCTAGAGAGCTTCGGGATATCCGGCAGGGAGACCAAGTGGGTCTTCACGCGCGCGGACGGCACCTCGCTCTACACCACGAGGGACCTCGCGTATCACACGGACAAGTTCAGCAGGACGGACATCGCGATCAATGTGCTCGGCGAGGACCAGAAGCTGGGCATGCAGGAGCTCGCGGCGGCGCTCTCGATCATGGGTGTCGAGAAGAAGCCGGAGATCGTGTACTATGCGTTCGTCTCGCTGCCCGAGGGCAGGATGTCCACCAGGAAGGGCATGGTCGTGTACCTGGACGATCTCATCGACGAGGCTGTCGAGAGGGCGTACGAGGAGGTCAAGGCCCGCAGGACGGACCTGACCGAGGAGCGCATGAGGGAGATCGCGAGGGTGGTCGGCCTCGGCTCCCTCAGGTACAACATCATCAGGATACAGGCCGAGAAGCAGATAGTGTTCAAGTGGGAGGACGCGCTCAACTTCGAGGGGAGCAGCGCCCCGTTCGTACAGTACGCGCACGCGCGTGCGTGCTCCATACTCGCCAAGGCGGGGGCGCGCGCGGGGAGGTTCGACTCCAAGCACCTGGTCAACGACCACGAGCGCGCGCTCGCGAAGCTCATCGCGAGCTTCCCGTCGGTCCTCGCGGACTGCGCGGAGAACAGGCGCGCGCACACGCTGGCGGCGTTCGCGCAGGACCTCGCGGCCCAGTTCAACCAGTTCTACAGGTACGTGCCAGTGATAAGATCGGAGGGCGACGCCAGGGAGTCCCGCCTGGCCCTGGTCGAGGCGAGCATGTGGACGCTCAGGAACGCCCTCGACTGCCTCGGGATCGAGGCACCCGAGGAGATGTAATCAGGACCTCATGTTCCACTCGCGCTTCCCGTAGCGCTCGGACACCAATCGGGCGACCGTCTCCAGCTCCTTCGGCGTGAGCGCACCCTTCTCGAACCCCACATCGAACGTCCTGGCGAGCTCCCCGGCGAGCCTGTCCTTCACGGAGCCGATGTCCACGCTCTGCCCCTTGAGACCGGACAGGGTCGCGACGCGCTCCGACGGGCGCTTGCCCGGGGCCTTGCCCGACCTCGCGGGCCTCAGGAGCGCGTCCATCGCCCCGAGGTCCGTGTCCACTATCACGGTCCCGTGTTGGAGCACGGAGCCCTTCCTCCTGAGCTGGGCGCTCCCCGAGACCTTCTTCCCGCCGACCTCGACGTCGTTGACCGGCCTGTGCACGGCCTCCAGCCCGAACGAGCCTATGGCGCTCGCGATCGCCCCGCAGACCCTGCTGAACGATTCATCCCGTGGGCCCGGGATGTCGGACTCGCGCACGACCAGGCCGTATATGAGCTGCCCCTGGTCGGTGTATATCGAGCTCCCGCCCGACATCCTCCTCACGATGCTGACGCCCCGTTTCCTGCACTCGTCGAGGTCGAGCGTCTCAGCGACCTTCTGGAAGTAGCCCACGGACACCGTGGGCACGGACCGCCGGTAGAAGTGGAGCGTGTTCGGGGATGCGCCCGCTATGTGCGATTCGAGCATGGCCTCGTCCAGGGCCGCGGAGACCGCGGGGGGTACGAGGTCGCTGTCTATCAGCCGCCATGTGCGTTGCATGTATGCTCAGCGTATGGAGAATGAAAAGGAGATTAAGAGGTTTGTCGGTGTTTTCGAAGTCTCGGGGCTACAGTTTCTCTTCGCTGCCGCCCTTCCTCTTCTCTTCCTTCTCGCGCCTCGGGCCCTTCTTCTCGCGCTTCGACCACCTGCCGCGCAGGTAGAACAGCAGCGGGACCAGGACGATCACGGCCACGACGCCGCCCCACAGGGCGATCTTCTTCCAGCCGGCCTCGTTGACATCGACCACATCGGTCGAGTCGTCCTCTTCCAGCTGGTTCGTGCTCGTCACGTTCACCCTGATGCTGTACGAGCCCTTCGCGTCCGGGGTCCACGGGAACTTGGCCTGCACGGTGCCGCCGATCTCGATCGTCGTCACGGAGGTCGTCCCGTTCAGGAGCTGGGTCCATGTGCCTATGAGCTCCTCGGTGCCGTCGGGGTGCTCGATGTAGAACGTCAGGGTCACGCCCGTCGCCGCCGCGCTGCCGCGGTTGGTCAGGTTGACCACGATGTACCCGGCCTGGCCCTCCTCGAAGGTCTCAGGGTCGAACGTTATCGCATCTATGCGCACGTCCGGCCTCGGTCCGGAGGCCACCGTGATCCGCTTCGTGTAGGACTTGTAGTTGTCCGACAGGTCCGTCACGTTGACCTTGACCGCGAAGTTGCCCGTCTTCTCGTAGGTGTGCGTCACGTTGTATAGGCCCGTGCCGTTCAGCCAGGAGTCGTCGCCCAGGTCGTCGCCGAAGTACCACGAGAACGTCATGTTCGCGTTGTCGTCGACATTGTCGACAGTGGCGTTCGCGTCGAAGTACAGCAGCTCCTTCTCGACCAGGCTCGAGCCCCAGGTCTCGTTCTTCACGGTGAAGGTCGCGGTCGGGCCCGTCGTGTCGTTCACCCTGACGGTCATGGTGGTGTTCTTCCAGTGGCCCACGACATCCGTCACGTTCAGGGTGAGATTGTATGTGCCCGCATCGGCGTATGAGAAGCTGATGTTCTGCTCGTCCTCGGTCCAGTAGACCCTGCCCGAGGAGTTGCCCTCGCCGTACGAGAACTCGATGAAGTCTATCATGCCCAGGCCGTCGCCGACCGCTACAGCGTCATCCTCGGACGATGTGGCGTTGAGGGTGATCAGCTCGCTCTCGTTCACCTCGAGGACATTGCTCTCGTTGACGTACCCTTCCTTGACGGTTATCACGGGCACCGGGTCCCTCGCGTCGCAGACGACCTCTATCTCGGTCCAGTTGACCAGGCCGGAGACATCCACAACAGTCAGGTTGACCATCTTCGATGCGTCAGCGAGCAGGTAGGTGTGGTTCGCGAGCACTTCCTCGGTCGTGAACAGCGAGGTCTCATCGTCGAAGTCCCACTCGTATGTGAGCGGGTTGCCGTTCGGGTCGAAGGAGTCCTCGGCCGTGAAGTTGACCAATTCGCCGACCTTGACGAAGTACTTCGTCACGTTGACCCCGTCCTCCATGTACGCGTACACGTACTCGGACGAGTCCACCATGCCGGCTCCTGCGCTCGGCCTCTCGCCTTCCTCGAAGGTCATCGCGACCGCCACGGGCCCTCCGACGTATTCCGCCGGGTCAAGGCTGACCGTGAGGTATCCCGAGACGAACACATGCGTGTTCGACGAGATGCTGTCGTTCCAGACCAGCTCGTGGCCGGTCGGGAGAGCGACAGAGTATGTGTGGTTCACCGACGGCGTGTCGTACCACGAGTACGCCGACAGCGGCGTAGTCCTTCGCGCCCACATCCAGCGTAGTGGCCGGTGTGTATGCGCACGAGTAGGAGTATGCGAAGCCGTCCGTGAGTTCGACCGAACCCTCGACAGTCGCGAGCGAGAAGTCCAAGAGCGTCTCGGACGACTCGTAGACCGTCTCGTTGACCGTCAGGAGGCGGGATGTGGTCACGTACTGCGACCCGTAGTCCAGGACCATGATCTCGAAGTCCGAGGCCTCGAGCGCGTCGACCGCGCCGTCGACCGTCTCCGAGTTCATGTCGATCTGCATCCTCAGGCTGCCGACATCGCCGTACATCAGGCCCGCGAAGGAGTCGTCATAGGACCATTCGGTCGAGACGTCCATCGTCATCGAGTTGAAGTCGGAGCCGTATGTCAGCGCGACGTTCTCCAGCCTCTGGGTCTGGTTCTCCAGGACAAGGTCGTTCAGGATGTATGTGGTCCCGGTCGGGATGGAGACGGTGGTGATGTTGGACGCGAGGCCTGCGGCGTCGACGCACAGGACGAAGTCGTATGCGTCATCGACATACGCGTACAGCTCGTACGAGCTCCCGCCCATGTCGCTCTTCATGACCCTCTTGATGAACGGGAGGTCCGGGTTGAGGCTCACCAGGTACGCCACGGAGTCGTCCGCGAGCGTGCCCTCGGAGTCCCTCACGAGGCCCCTGACCAGCTTCGCCTTGTTCAGCTCGATGGTCATGGTGTCGTCCGCGGAGACGGTGACCCCCTGTGTGTAGGTCTCGTAGGTCGCCTTCTCGACGAACATGTGTATGTCCAACCCGAGCGCGCCGACCGCGTACATGTCGACCAGGGCGTATCCGAGGCTGTTCGTCGTGGCCTCAGAGACCACTTCGCGCCTCGAGTCGTCGTAGAAGCCCACGCGGGCCCCGGAGACTACCTGGCCCAGGTTGTTCTCGACGGTCACGTTCCACGTGTAGTCCTTGATCGGCAAGGGCTCGAGGATGCACGACCGTGACACGTAGGGCGTCAGGTCGTCGTACCTAATCCCGCCCGAGATGGCGTTCAAATCGTCATAGTAGTCCGCAGCTGTCACATCGACCCTGTAGTATCCTGACGGAGCGTCAGCAACAACGTAGAGACCGGATGAATAGACGGCATCGAATACCTCCCCGGTGTGCACGTTGGTCAGGGCGACAGTGGCCGAGTCAACAGTGTATGCGTCGGTGTCAAGCACCTGTATGCTCAAGTCGGGCTGCGTCGCCGCACGGCTAGTGTTCGCCATGGGCAGTGCAGCCAGCGCGGACAGCGCCATGACCAGTACAAAAACGCTGGCGTATAGCTTGCTCAATGAGTCTCTATTCATTCGATTTCCCCTCCCTCTCCTAGGAGCGCTAACCCAACTCCAATGTGAGAAAGGTACTCCGCCGAATAGATTGCCCCTTTATAAGCTTTAGGTACGAGCGCGGGCGCCACGGAGGGGCCTGCCGGATATGCTGGATGTACGGAACAGGCCTCAGGTGACTATCTTGCGCACCTGCCGGGTCTCTATGGCCCTCCGGACCTCCACCGCCAGCCTCCTGCCGGTGCTCATGTTCGTCCGCCAGGTGGTGTTCCCGTACGGGTGCCCGACCCACATGTGCACGTTGGTCCCCCCGCCGACCCTCGGCGCGACATCGTATATGTGGAACTTCAGGTCCTTGTCGACGCATGTCTGCAGGCAGAACGGCCCTATGATCCCGGGGGCGTAGTGCTCCTGGGTCGCCTTGACGTACTTCTCCGCGAGGTCGAACGCCCCCTCCAGGAGCGACTCGCGCATGGTCGCCGAGTTGTGCCCGCACACGGTGTACTCCGGGGTGGCCTGCGCGCCCTGCAGGGTCATCTGCTGGGGCGCCGGGAGCCTCACGTGCCCGTCCAGGGATGTCTCGAACCTCCAGTCGACCCCTATCAGCTCTATCCGCTCCATCTTCGTCTCCAGGGGGGAGTAGAAGAAGTCGAGGTTGAACACCGGACCGATGATGTACTCCTCTATCCTCGCGTTCTTGAGGTCCTCCTCGGTGATGACGTTGTTGTAGATGAGCGACCGAGATTTCTCCCGGTACTCCTGGAACGATGCGGCGGTGAAGAACCCCCTCTCGAGCTTCTTGACCTTGTGGTGTAGCTTGACGATGACCAGCCTGTCGATGTCCTTGGGGTCCGAGATCTTCTTGGGGAAGGGCAGCCCGGCCTTCTCGAGTATCCAGTAGTAGTCCCTGTCCTGGCCCCGCTCCTCGCTCCTGAGCAGGCTCCTGGTGCCCACGAGCGGCACGGCGAAGTCGTCCTCGATCGCCTTGATGTCCACGTATGATGTGAATGACCTGTTGGGCACGAAGAGCACGTTCTCCGTCCTGAGGCGCTCCTGGAACTTCGGCTCCATCATCTCCTTGAACTTCTTCAGGGTCCAGCACTCGTCGACGACGCCCCTGACGACCTTGCCTTGGTCGTCCCTCTGGCATCTGAAGTACTTCGAATAGGTCTTGTCCCTCCCATCCTGGCATATGCCCAGGGTCCTGAAGCCCTCCTCGACTGCGCCGTCGCACACGTCGAGCGCGGAGTGAGATGCGACCATGCCGATCTTGGCCTTCTCGAGATCGTACCCTTCGGCTATGCCTATGATCCTGTCCCTGTCGATCATCCGAAAACCTTCCCTCTAATCAAGCCAGTTCCGGTGCTTTTCCGGAGCATCGGGTTCTTGATTGATATATCTACCTGACATGTGAGCCATCCTTACTCGGAGGCGTCAGCACCATCTCGTCCAAGCGTATCGCGAGCTGCGAGTAGGTGGTCTTGAACCCGAACTTCTCGTACATCGTCTTGGCCCTCGGGTAGCTAGTGTGCAGGTATGCGGACGGGACCCTGCCCGCCATCGCCGTCAGGGCGCACCTCATGAGCTCGGACCCGAGACCTTCGCCCTGCCTCGCGGGCGTCACATAGATGTCGTAGATGAGCCCCGCGCCCCCCTCGAGCCTCACGATCACGAACCCTCCGTCGATGAGGTGTATCGAGAACGACCTGTCCGAGGCGAACCTGCCGAGCCTGAGCCTGGTCTGCAGCGGGGATTCGTCGTAGTACTCCGACAGGAGCTTGATCGCGTCCTTCTTGTTCTCGCGGGACAGGGGCTTCGCCGAATGCTCGTACGCGACGGGCCTGTCGTTGACCATCCGGAACATGGTGATGGGGTCGTACTTGCGCACGAACCGCCCGAGGTCCATGGAGAACACGGCCCAGCTCTTCCTCGCGAGCGCCAGGAACCGCACGAGGCAGTCGGCCGCCTCGAACATCTCCTCGGCGTTCGCCGCGACCAGCATGCCCTGCCTGCGCTCGGGCTCGGACACGATCCTCGCGGTTTCGTTCTGGTCCGTGTAGAAGGCCCAGGCCTTCCTGGGGCCGATGTCCATGCAAATGCCGACCATGTGGTCCGTGCCGGTGACGTCTGGCCTCGACCCTCTCTCGTCGAGCAGGTCGTCGTCCATCGGGATGTCGTATGTGGAGACGATGTTGCACGTGCGGTGGGTGACCGGCTCCACCGCCCTCGACACGTCCCAGCCCTCCCTGGACAGGGTCCGCCTGAGCAGGTTCTTCCGGTTGTCCTTCACGAGGATCCTGGAGTACCCGGCGGACGCGAGCTCCCTGCTGAGGCGTGCGGAGTGCTCGCCCGCCAGCTTCAGGTTCCTGGGGGACTCGTTCAGGAACGCCCGCGCCACCCCTTCCCTGAGGGGCATGAGCTCCAGGGATACCGCTCCCCCGGGGGTCTTGACGAGCAAGACCCCTTCCTCGGCTGCGACCGCGGACCCTTCGTTCACGCGCTGACCATCCGCTCGCCTCAGAAGAAGTAGAAGCCGACGCCGAAGTCCTTGGCGCACCTGCTCATGGCCTCGAGCCTGTTCAGGGTGCCCTCGATCCTCCGCACTATCATCTTGCCTTCCGCGGGGGACTTCTCACGTATGACCTTGATCTCCTTGAGGAGCTCGTCGGCGTCCTTGGAAGTGAACATCTTCTTCTGCTCCGCGGCCTCGTTGACCTTGGCCAGGAGCGACAGGCCGTACTTCTTCGACAGCTCGGGGACCGGCGAACCCGCAGGTCCGAAGTTGCCCACGCAGCCCTTCTTGTTGTCCCAGGACAGACCGCACTTCGCGCACGTGGCGTACATGTCTTCGAACTCCACGAGGTCCCAATCAGTCACAGAGTCCTCCTTCTTCGCGGCTGCGAGCACCGCGGCCTTCTTGTCCGACGGAACCCTGTCCATCGCGACCCACCCGGTCTTGATCTCCCTCACGAACGGCGCGAGCGTCTTCTGGTCCGCCGGGTCCTTGATCTTCTCGAGCGAGAGCTCTTCGACCTCGACTGCCCTCAGCCTCGAGCGCTTGAATATCTCGTCCATCTTGACCTGGCCGAGCTTCTCGGCGGCCTTCTTCAGCTCGACCTTCTTGTCGACCTCGACGTACGGTTCCCACTGGCCCGCGCTCGGCAGGTGTACCCTTGCGACCGTCATCTTCTTCGTCTTGCACAGAGCCTTGTCGGACTCCAGCTCGGTTATTGCCATGTTCAAGCCCAAATGCTCACCTTCTGACAGGACATGGGAGAAAGGAGCGGGGAATAATAGTTTTCGGATAGGTGTACGTGCGCGCGTAGGACTGTGAGTGGACGTATACACCAACACGTTAGGACTCTCTCCACGACAAGGACGCAGTGTTAATCTAGTCCTCCCATATTTCAGACAGGCTAGTGATTACGGGCGCGCACGTGCCCGCACATGCGCATACTGTACAGGAGGGACGAAGTTGAGCAGAGCGAGCATGAGCGTGCTCTCGAGGGACGACATCGAGAAGGTGCACGGGGCGGCCCTGAGGCTGCTCTCTGAGGTAGGTGTGCGGGTCGAGAGCCCATCCGTGGTCAGGCTGTTGGCGGATGCGGGCGCGAAGGCCGACCTCGACAAAGGGCTGGTGTTCCTGTCAGAACGGATGATCTCTGACGCGCTCAGGAGCGCGCCGAGGAAGGTCCGGATATGCTCCCGGGGTGGGACCGACCACGAGATACCCAACGAGGGGGTGCAGCTGATATCCACGGACGGGCAGCCGCCCGCGGTGTTCGACGTCTCTACGGGAGTCAAGAGACCGTCGAAGCTGAAGGACCTGATCGATCTCACGATCATAGCAGATGCCCTCCCCGAGGTCGATTTCATCTGGCCTCCGGTCGTGGCGACGGACATGCCTTCGGACAGGTCGTCGTACTTCGAGTTCTTGGCGTCCATCGCCCACTCGTCGAAGCACATACAGCACGGTGCGGCCACTGCGGACGAGGCGACGTTCCAGATAGAGATCTGTTCCGCCATCCTCGGGTCGACGGACGAGCTGAGGAAGAGGCCGATATTCTCCGACGTCTGCACCCCGATCTCGCCTCTGAGGTACGATGCCGGGGAGGCCGAGGCCTTGGTGACGCTCGCAAGGGCCGGCATCCCCGTGGTGAACCTATCCATGGCCATCGCGGGTTCCGTGACGCCTGTGTCTCTCGCCGGCTCGCTCGCGGTGATCAACGCGGAGAACCTGTGCGGGCTGACCATCGTTCAGACTGCTGGCAGGGGAGCGCCTTCGATATACTCCTCGTTCTCGGGAGTGACTGATCTGAAGTCCGGGGTGTTCCTCTGCGGGACCCCCGAGGGGATGCTCCTCGACACGGCCGCGATAGAGATGGCGAGGCACTACGGCCTCCCGTCGTGCGCGGGCGGACCTTCGAACGCATCGAGGTCCCTGTCGGCGGAGGCGGGGTACGAGAGCGCGATGACCTCGATGGCCTCCATCCTCACGGGCTCGGACCTCTTGGTCGGGCTCGGGGGGCTCGACAGGGCGGGCATGGTCTCCCCGGAGAAGCTCGTGATGGACTGCGAGGTCTGGAGATGGCTCGAGCGGCTCAGGAAGGGGATCGCAATCGACGACGACTCGCTCGGACTCGAGGCGGTCAAGCGCCAGGGCCCAGGCGGGACCTTCCTGTCGGACCCTCACACTTTGAAGTTCATGCGGAAGGACCTGATGATACCGCAGGTGACGGCGTACCACGCGCCCGGTGCCGCGGACCACACGAAGGACGACCTGATCGAGTTCGCCAAAAGGCGCGTGAAGGACATCCTCGCCACGCACAAGCCTCCGCTGCTCGAGAAAGCTGCAGCGGACAGGGTCGGGGCGGTCGCGAAGAAGTACGGCATACTGCACAAGGATGGTTCGCAGATATTCCGGCACGCGTGACGGTCATACCCGTCTCTTGAAGAGCTTCTCCAGGTCCGTCGGGGACAGCACTATCATGGTGGGCCTGCCGTGCTCGCAGGTGTACGGGCTCTCCGTCCGCATCAGGTCCGCCAGGAGCTGCCTCATGCGCGAGTTCGAGAGCGGCTCACCCGCCCTGATGGATGTGTGGCACGCGACCCTCCAGATGACCTCGAGCCCCAGCTTCTTGGGCGAGGGCATGTGCGCCAGGTCGCCCAGTATGTTCCTCAGTGCGGCCTCCCCCTGGGCCACCCCGAGCACCGTGGGTATGGACCTGAGCGCGAACGCGCCCTTGCCGAACGGCTCCGAGACGAACCCGGCCTTCTCGAGCGTGTCCCTGTGCTCCTCCAGCACCCTCGCCTCGGCCGCGGTCAGGCTTATCACGAGCGGCGTCAGGAGCCTCTGGGAGACCTCCTTGCCGGTCTTGAGGGAGTTCAGGACGCTCTCGTAGACCACCCGCTCCGAGGCCGCGTGCTGGTCTATCAGCAGAAGGTTGCCCCTCGATTCGGCGAGGATGTACGTGTTCATGATCTGCGCCAGCGGGACCACTATCGGGTGCTCCTCCCCGCCCCGGCCCTCATCGACCGCGAGCGTGGCCTGCGCCCCCTCGACCGCGTCCCTCGGATGTATGACCGCGCTGGGCTCGAAGGATTCCGAGAACCTAGTGAGGTCGAACCTGAAGCTCAGGTCGGGGGCTTCCAAGGACCCCTCGACACATCTCTGGATGAGCGAGAGGACCGACTGTTCGTCAACGAACTTGACCTCACGCTTCGCCGGATGGATGTTGACATCGACCGACGAGCCGTCCACGAATATGCGGATGACGCCCATGGGGTACCTGTCCTTCATGAGCCTCGAACCGTACCCTTTCACGACCGAGTGAACGACCTTCGGGCTCCTGACCGGCCTGTCGTTGACGAACACGTGAACGTCGGACGGGGCGGCCCTGGTATGTTCCAGCCTGGCCAGATGGGCCTCCACCCTGACCCCCTCGCCCTCCGCCTGACCCGGTCATGATGTTCTCCGCGACCTTCGCTCCGAACGCGTTCGCGAGCGAGCCGTTCATCCCCTCCGCCGCGGAGTGCACCATCTCGGTGACGCCGTCGGACCTGAACGAGAACGATATGCCGGGCCTGCACAGGATGTAGTCGACCATGACCTCCCTGCAGTGCGCGAGCTCGACGGATCTGGACTTGAGGTGCTTCCTCCTCGCGGGCACGTTGAAGAACAGCTCCTCGACAGCCACCTCTGTCCCCGGAGGGCAGCCCGCGGGAGACACGGAATCTATCCGGCCTCCGGTGAGTCGGACCTCGGTCCCTTCGTCGGTCCCGTGCTCCCGGGTCCTCATCACGATCTTGGACACCGACGCGATCGAGGACAAGGCCTCCCCTCTGAACCCGTACGTGGAGAGCCTGTCGAGGTCGTCGATCGCGGCTATCTTGCTGGTCGCGTGCCTGTCGAAGGCCGCCCGCGCATCCTCCCTGGACATCCCGGCCCCGTCGTCCCTGACCTCGATCGACCGCCTCCCGCCGTCCTCGACGGAGACGGTCACGGCGGTCGCGCCGGCGTCGAGCGCGTTCTCGACGAGCTCCTTGACGACCGATGCGGGCCTCTCGACGACCTCTCCCGCTGCGATCTTGTTGATGGTGGCGTCGTCGAGGACGGTAATCCTGCCCGTGTCAATCACCTGACTGGCCGGTTATAGCGTTCGCTGGCTTAAACCCTGCACACTTGTCCCCCGTCGACACCTCGACTCCACATGATGGGGACTCGTCGCCTCACAACGACCCTGCACGACGACCACTCTCGAAGAGACCTTGAGACGGTCCGGGATGAGTTGAACACGGCATGGCCGCCTCGAATCTGCTCCGCGACGAGCAATGGCCAAATCTGTACAGGAGGCATCCTGCCTGACTTTAAGAACGATTCGGGTTTCAAGCACCATGCAAACGCTCAAGAACGGGTCCCCAAATGAGTGTTCGAGTATGGAAGCGCACCGCGACACCATGCATCAAGGACCGAGTGACTCGCATGACAGATTCCAAGCCTGGAGTCTCCGCCATAAGGAGACTCATGGATTGTCCTATGGACCAGCTCTATTCGGAGCTAGGCTCAGGCCCGAGAGGACTCTCTGTCAATGAGGTCGAGGAAAGGCTAGTGGAGCACGGTCCGAACATACTCCCTGAAGCGAAGAAGACGCCTCTAGCACGCAAGGCAGTCGCACAGGTCAAGAACCTCTTCAATGTCCTTCTGATAGTAGCCGCTGGACTCTCGTTCATCACGGGCATCGGCTCGAACGACGCGAGCTCCATCCAGATGGGGTTCGCAATCCTTCTGGTCGTCGTGGTCAGCGCGGTCTTCAGCCTGTTCCAGGAATACAGGGCCGAGCAGGCAGTGGAAGTCCTGAGACAGCTCGTCCCAGTCAATGTCAGGGCGGTCAGGGAGGGCAAGGTCGTCCAAACGCATGCGTTCGAAATCGTGCCTGGAGACGTCATATCCCTCGAGGAGGGGGACAAGGTACCTGCAGACGCGCGGTTGGTGTCAGCGTTCCAGTTCTCCGTGGACAACTCCATACTCACTGGCGAGGCAGAACCGCAAACCAGGTTCGTCGAGTGCAGATGTCCAGATGACACGCCGATCGAAGCCGCATCGAACTTGGTCTTCGCAGGGACAACCGTCGCCTCTGGATCGGGGACGGCCGTGGTGCTTGCGACAGGCAGCCAAACGCGCTTCGGCCAGGTCGTCGGAATCGCCAGGAGCATCGAGGAACCGGAGAGTCCGCTTCAGAAGGAGATCAACCACACAGCGAGGCTGAACTTCATCCTGGCCATCGGCATCGGGATCCTGTTCCTATTCATCGCTCTCCAGTTCCTGCATCTCACCATGGCAGAGAGTCTGTTGTTCATGATCGGGGTGATGGTCTGCGTCGTCCCGGAAGGGCTCCAGATAACTCTCACCCTCTCGCTCGCGATCAGCAGTCTGGCCATGTCAAAACGCAATGTTGTCGTCAAGAGACTCTCATCGGTCGAGACCCTCGGTTCCACGACGGTCATCTGCACGGACAAGACCGGAACCATCACGGAAGGCCAGATGACGGTCCGCAAGGTGTGGGCCGGAGGGGTCGTCTACGACGTGTCAGGGGAAGGGTACGAGCCCGAGGGAGCCATACTCATCGGCGAGAAGGAGACCACGCCCTCCGGCAGGGACGACCTTCGCGCCCTTTGCGAGGTGGCCGCCCTCGACAACAAGGCCACCCTTGTGCCGCCGCTAGACAGCAGGAAGCAGAGATGGACTGCGGTAGGAGACTCCACCGACGCCGCCCTGCTCGTGCTGGCTGCCAAGGCCGGGATCGAGCCGAAGAAGGCGCTCGAGGAGATGCCCAGGGTCGGATTCATGCCGTTCGACTCGAACAGGAAGATGATGACGAGCATACACAGAAAGGCGGACGGCACCGTCACAGCATACTCCAAGGGCGCTGGGGGGGCCATCATCCCACGCTGCATCTCCGCCATCTGGGGGAACCAGATCGTCCCCATGACAGCCGAACTCGTGGCCAAGGTCCAAGCTGAGATGGACGCCATGGCGCGCGAAGCGTACCGGGTGATCGCTCTCGCAATCCGGCCGCTTCCAGGCGCAGAGATGAAGTACGATTCCGAATCGGTCGAGGCGAATCTCACCTTCGTCGGGTTGGTCGGCATCCTGGACCCTCCCCGGCGGGACGTTGCCCAGGCCGTCGCCAAGGCCAGGAACGCCGGCGTGAAGATCGTGATGATGACCGGCGACCACGAGCTGACGGCAAAGTCGATTGCCAGCAAGGTCGGAATCATCACATCTGCGGACCACTTCGTGATGTCCTGCGAGAAGTTGGACGAGGTCTCTGACGAGGCACTGTCGGACATCCTCAACGCGCCTGAGCTAGTATTCGCTCGAGTGACTCCCGAGCAGAAGTTGAGGATAGTCCGCGCCCTTCAGAAGAAGGGGGAGGTCGTCGCCGTTACCGGAGACGGTGTCAACGACGCCCCGGCTCTGCTCGAGGCGGACATAGGCATCGCAATGGGCATTACGGGTACCGATGTGGCGCGCGAATCAGCTGACATGGTCCTGCTCGACGACAACTTCGCGTCCATAGTCAACGGCGTCGAAGTCGGGCGTTCCGTCTTCGACAACCTAGGCAAGTTCATCGTGTATGTATTCAGCCACAACTGGGCCGAACTCATAACGTTCATCGTGTTCGTCTTGTTGCAGACGCCTCTCCCGCTCGCTGTCGTCGGCGTCCTGACCATCGATCTCGTTCTGGAGATCCTCCCATCCATCGCCCTGACGATGGAGCCACCTGAACCCGGAATCATGGACCGTCCACCCAGGACCAAGAAGACCCGCCTGTTCGGAGTGAAGACGCTCGCCCGGTCGTGCTACATCGGGTCCGTCACTGGCGTGGTGGCCGTCCTGTGGTGCTTCCAGGTGTGGAGTGATGCGGGTTGGGCCCTCGGGTCATCGACGGTCGAAGACACGGGCGCCTATCTCCGGGGGATGACCGTGGTGCTCGTCGGCATCATGGCAGGCCAGCTCGGCAACCTGTTTGCCACACGCACGAACGTCAGGTCCGCATTCTCCATGAGCCTCGCGCGCAACAAGTGGTTGCTCCCGAGCCTCGCGGCCGAGCTCGCGATCCTGCTGGCCATAGTCTACGTCCCATTCCTGCATCCAGTCTTCGGAACGAACGGGATAGACCCCACCCTATGGGTCTACCTCTTCACTCTCGCGCCAGCGATACTGGTCATGGAGGAGGTCAGGAAGTACGTCGTGAGGACCGTGATTCTGCCCGCGCCGGCTGTCGCAGTCCATGCGCCGATCCCAGTCACCTTCTCGCGGGAGGTCAGACGTGCCCGTCAGAAGGAGGCCGTGAGGAAACCCTTCGTGGAGGTCGGCGCTCCCGTCGTGCTCCTCGGCCTTTCGGTGCAGGGCATCCGAGATGCGCTCCCCGTGGCGGTCGGCCTGGCCGAGCAATCGGGTTCGAGGATCGTTGTCGTTTCGGAGAGCGGTCTGTCAGATGTGCAGAAGGCCTTCCTGTCATCAGAATCCATGGTGCCAATCGAGTCCGTCCACGTCGACATAGGCGAGAAGGCCAAGCGGCTCAATGCCGTCGCGCGCGGCGTGGACCGTTTCGCGGAGCGCGTCGGCGCGGAGATGGTCGTCGTCTCGGTGAACAGGGAGGCATTCTCCGGACGCAGGAAGTCAGCCGATTGGATCAAGGAGCTTTCCGGCAGGCGCCTGGTCCTGGTAAGCGGGCCGCAGACGACATCAACTAAGCCCGAGCGACCGCACAGGCTCCTCATCCCCGTTCTGGAGGAGTTCCACGCCGAGCCGTTCGCCCTCGCGGGGGCTCTGACGGCATCGTCGAATATCCCAGACGTGGACGTCGTGGCAGCGAGGTTCATCGAAATGCCGCCGACGATCCCGCTCTATTCCACCTATCGTCCTGAGTCGCTGGTCGACATGACCAAGGAACTTTCGTTCCTCAAGGTGCTAGGCGGGCTGCCAATCCTCGACAGGTTGACCGCCAGAGTCGTCCTCGTCAGGAAAACGGCAAGGGACCTGATGGAGTTCGCGGAGAAGAGGAGAGTCGACCTGATCGTCCTGAGCGGATCCTGGTCGAGAGGCGGGATGGGCTTCATGAGCAAGAGGGAGAGGGTCGTCGCAGCCAAGTCGACTTGCAGGGTGGCCATAATGATTCCTGCTGAAACCCATCCACGCCCCCGCTGAGCAGCCTGCGGCCATGAGAAGAATCACGCGGCGCCGCGAAGCACGGTTGTGACGCACGAACTCGTCACTTCATCGAAGCCGTTTCTTCAGCTCGATGAGTTTGAGGTACGCCTCCATCGGCGTGAGCTTGCCGAGGTCCATCTTCCTGAGCTCCTGCTCGATCTGTCGACAGCTGGCCTCCTCCTTCGCGGACGAGCATGGGTCTGCTTGTGCGACCTTCTTCCCGGCCTTGACCTCGAGCACGTTCTCCTCCTCGATCCTGCTCAGGACCTCCTCGGCCCTCCCGATGACCTCGTGCGGTATCCCCGCGAGCTTCGCGACCTGTATCCCGTAGCTCTTGTTGGCCTTCCCCTGGACGACCTTCCTCAGGAACACGATGTCCGAGCCCTGCTCCTTGACGGCCATCGAGAGGTTCCTCACGCCTTCGAGGGACTCCGACAGCTCGGTCAGGTGATGGTAGTGCGTGGCGAACAGGGTCTTCGCGCCCACCTTCGAGTGGTCGTACAGGTACTCCGAGACCGCCCACGCGATCGCGAGCCCGTCGAACGTGCTCGTGCCCCTGCCGACCTCATCTAGAAGGATCAGGCTCCTCTTGGAGGCGCTGTTGAGTATGTTCGCGAGCTCGGTCATCTCGACCATGAAGGTCGACTGCCCGCGCGCGAGGTCGTCGAACGCGCCCACGCGCGTGAACACGCGGTCCACGACGCCTATCTTCGCCTCCGACGCCGGCACGAACGACCCTATCTGGGCCATGAGGACGATGTCCGCGATCTGCCTCAGGTAGGTGGATTTCCCGGCCATGTTCGGGCCCGTGAGTATGATCAGCCTGTTCAGGTTCGTGTCCATGTATGTATCGTTCGGCACGAACGCCCCCCGGAGCACGCGCTCCACCACTGGGTGCCGGCCGTCCTTGATCATGATCGAATCCGACCCGTCGACCGTCGGCCTGCAGTATCTGTGGACGACCGCGACCTCCGCGAACGACCTCAGGACGTCTATCTCCGCAATCGCACGCGCGACGGACCTGATGGCGTCCCCGCGCTTCGCGACCTCGTCCCTGACCCTCGCGAACGCCTCGTACTCCAGGGCGAACGACCGCTCCTGAGCGGTCAGGATGGTCCTCTCGCGCTCCTTCAGCTCGGGCGTGACGTACCTCTCTCCTCCCGCGACGGTCTGCCTGCGCTCGTAGTCGGGCGGGACGACCTTCACGTTCGACTTCGAGACCTCGATGTAGTATCCGAACACGCTGTTGAAGCCCAGCTTGAGGTTCTTGATGCCCGTCCTCTTCCGCTCGGTCTCCTCGAGCCCGGCGATCCAATCCCTGCCTTCCCTGGCAGTGCCCCTGAGCTCGTCCAGAGCCTTGTCGAAGCCGTCCCTGACCAGCCCGCCCTCCTTGAGCGCGACCGGGGGGTCGTCCACGATCGCTCGCTCGATGAGCGAGACCACATCGGACACATCGACGAGCCGCTCGGATATCCCCCTGGGCAGTTCAGAACCGAGCTTCGACAGGAGCGATCTGATATCCGGCACCGCGGCGAGGCAGCCCTTCACCGCGATCAGGTCCCTCGCGTTCGCGCTCCCGTGCATCACCTTCGCGATCAGCCGCTCGAGGTCCCTGACCTCGTCCAGGGACGACGCGAGCCCGCTCCTCGCGACGGTGTTCGACACCAGTTCTCCGACTGCGTCCAGCCGCCGCTCGATCGAGGGCACGTCCATGAGAGGCTCCATGAGCCACTTCTTCAGCAGCCTGGAGCCCATCGGCGTCAGCGTGCGGTCCAGGACGGACACGAGCGTGTTCTCCTGGGAGCCGTCCCTGACGTTCCTGAGGACCTCGAGGTTCCGGATCGTGGTCTGGTCGAGCACGAGCTTGTCCGTGACGGAGAAGTACTTCGGGGCCGAGAGGAACTCGAGCCCGCGCTTCTGAGTCGATTCGATATAGCGCAGGATGGCGCCCGCGCTGGACACGGCGAGAGGCTTGTCCGCCAGCCCGAGCCCGTCCAGGGACTGGAGCTTGAAATGCCTCCTGAGGAGGGACTCGGAGGCCTCCTTGAGGAAGGCGATGTCGTCGACCATGGTCAGGGTCGCGCCCGAGACAGAGAACTCGTCCATAAGATGTCCCGAACCGAACCCCTCCTGGTGGAGTATCTCCTTCGGGTTCCGCTGCGCGAACTCGGCGAGCACCTTGCCCTCGAGGTCCTCGCCGTCCAGCTGGGTCGTCACGAACTCGCCCGTCGATATGTCCGCGAACGAGAGGCCGAAGCTCCCGTTGGATTCCGAGATCGCCATCAGGTAGTTGTTCGCGCGGCTGTCCAGGGCGGAGCTCTCGAGGACCGTGCCCGGCGTGACTATCCTGACCACGTCCCTGTCGACGATGCCCTTTGCGAACTTCGGGTCCTCGAGCTGCTCGCATATCGCGACCTTGTACCCTTTGTTGAGCAGCTTGGGCAGATAGGAGTCGAGCGCGTGCCACGGGACGCCGCAGAGCGGTATCCTCTCCTTCTTGCCCTTGTCCCTCGAGGTGAGCGTGATGCCGAGCTCCTTCGAGCCCACGACGGCGTCCTCGCCGAACATCTCGTAGAAGTCGCCGAGCCTGAAGAGCAGGAGGCAGTCCCTGTGGCTCTCCTTGATCCTGAAGTACTGTTCCATCAGCGGAGTGGTCGCCCTAGCCACCGTCCTGCTCCCCCGACGGAAAAAGACGAGGTGTGATATTTCTACTTATGGTCAGGGTTTGTGCAGACCGGAGAACGGAGACACACTACCACACATTCATATCCGTCCAAGCCATTCGAGATTCAGTCGCGGGGATGCACGATTGAGAGAGCAGTATCATCTTCTCGTATACACGGACGGCGCCTCACGAGGCAACCCAGGGCCTGCGGCCATCGGCTACTCCATCTACGACTCCTCGGGTGAGCTGGTGGAGCAGGACGCTAGGACCATCGGGAGGCACACCAACAACGAAGCGGAATACCAGGCCCTGATCTGGGCGATCGAGAGGGCGAAGGCGCACGCGCGCGGCCCCGTGAAGTTCCACTCGGACAGCGAGCTCATGGTGCACCAGGTCAACGGAGTATACAGGGCCTCGAACGAGAGGATGAGGAACCTCCTCGCCATGGTCCACAAGGAGACCGAGGGGATCGGCGGCTTCAAGATGGTGTACGCTCCCAGGGAGACCCCGAAGATACAGATTGTCGACGGGCTCGTGAACGAGGCGCTCGACAACGGATGACCGCGGGACGCGGAGGATGGGACATGTCCAAGCTAGAGGATTTCGGAGTGATAGAGGACCCGAACGCTCGGTTCAGGAAGTATGTGGCCTCGGCCGCCAAGGTGCCCCCGAAGGTCAGGGCCGCATGGTGGAAGGAGACCCTGAAGCGCGACCCCGAGATACTCAAGTTCTTCCAAGCGGACGACCTCAAGAAGAGATGACCGAGGGTGTGAGGTAGCCCCGGGAGGATTCGAACCTCCGTCGCAGGATCGCTCCTTGCGAGATACGCAATCCAGAGTCCCGCATGATTGACCACTACACTACGGGGCTGTCTCGGCGGGAGTCGCTATTTCGGTCCGTGTATTTAAAAAGTCACCGCGGACCAGGGGGCCGCCCTGGCCTCACTTGTTCAGCCTGTCGATGGCTCGGACCATCTGGTCGAACACGCCGTCGATGCCCGCGGACCCGTCGATGTCGACGAGGTTCCCCTTCGCCTTGAAGTGGGCGATGAGTGGCTGGGTCTGCTCCTGGTAGACCTTCAGCCTCTTCCTGACGGTCTCCTCCTTGTCGTCGTCGCGCTGTATCAGGGACGATCCGCACTTGTCGCAGACGCCGGTCTTCTTCGGGACGTTGAACTTCACGTGGTAGACCGCGGCGCACTTGGGGCAGATCCTTCTTCCAACGGCGCGCTCGACCAGGGCCTCCATGTCCACGACGATGTTCAGCACGAGGTCGATGCCCGTCATCTTGTCCAGCTCCTTGGCCTGCCCCATGGTCCTCGGGAAGCCGTCGAGCAGGTATCCGCCCTTGCAGTCGGGCTTGGACACGCGCTCCTTGATGAGCTGCACGATGAGGTCGTCCGGACCCAGCTTGCCGGTGTCGAGGTACGACTTGATCTTCACTCCGAGCGGGGTCTGCTTGGCCACCGCCTCCCTCAGCAGGTCGCCGGTGGCGACCTGGGGTATCCCGTACTTCTTCGAGAGCTTCTGAGCCTGCGTGCCCTTGCCTGCGCTCGGCGGGCCGAATATGATCAGCTTCATCATCCTATGACCAGCCGAAGCATCTTGGAAGGCGTACTTATTGGTTCCCTTCGGCGGTCGCACAGTGGTGAAAGCTATTTTATGAAGTCAGGCCATTGTCGTTCTCGGTCGCAATGAAGAAGGCAGTCATCGAGGAACTGAAGGGGATAGTGGGCGAGGAGCGCATGTCGACTAAGACCGCGGACCTCTATGTCTACGGCTTCGACGCCTCGATACACCACAAGACCCCGGACGTCGTCGTCAGACCTCTCAACACCCGCGAGGTCTCCGAGATCGTCAAGCTCGCGAACAGGACCCGCACGCCGATCGTCCCCCGGGGCGCGGGCACGGCGATGTGCGGCCACACGGTGCCTCTGAAGGGCGGCATCATCATCGACCTCACAGGGATGAACAAGATCAAGGAGATCAGGGTCGAGGACCTGTACTGCGTCGTCGAGCCCGGGGTCATCTACGACAAGCTCAACGCTGAACTGGGCAAGAAGGGCTTCTGGTTCCCCACGACGCCCGGGAGCGGAGAGGCGTGCACGATCGGCGGCATGGTCGTCACGAACGCCTCGGGCATGCGGGCGATCAAGTACGGCGCGACCAGGGACTACGTCCTCGGACTCGAGGTCGTCCTCCCGACGGGGGACATCATCCACACCGGCACGCGCACGCTCAAGAACTCCTCCGGCTACCAGCTCGACAGGCTCATGGTGGGCAGCGAGGGCACGCTCGGGATAGTCACCGAGGTCACCCTCAAGCTGGCCTTCAAGCCCAAGGCCTCGGCGATGACGCTCGCGGCCTTCAACTCGCTCCAGGACGCTGGCAGGTGCGTCTCATCCATCATCGCGAGGCCGCTGATGCCGTCCGCGATCGAGCTCATGGACTCCGTGTGCATCAAGGCGGTCAACAAGTGCATGAACGTCGGCCTCCCGGACGTCGAGGCGATATGCATGATAGAGGTGGACGGGCACCCGACGGCGGTCGACGAGGAGCTGAAGATAGTCGAGGAGATCGCCAGGCAGAGCGGGGCGGTCACGACGGAGGCCTCGAAGGACAAGAAGAGGATAGACTACTGGACATACGCCAGGAAGGCCATCATGCCCTCGCTGAGCAGGTACGGCGAGAAGTTCGTCTCGGTCGCGCTCGCGGACGACATGTCCGTCCCCATCTCGACGATACCGGAGGCGGTCGTCGCGTTCCAGAAGATCGCTGAGAGGAACGGGGTGATCATCGGCACATACGGGCACTCCGCCGACGGCAACCTGCACACCAAGATGCTGGTCGAGCCCGGCTCGGACGACAGCTGGAGGAGGGGCGAGAAGGCGGTCGGGGAGATCTACGACAAGGTGCTCGAGCTCGGCGGGACGGTCACCGGGGAGCACGGGGTGTCGATCACGAAGGCGCCCTACATGAAGAAGGAGCGGGCGGACTCCATCGCAGCGATGAAGGCGATCAAGAAGGCCCTCGACCCGAAGAACATCATGAACCCGGGGAAGATGTTCGACTGGGAGGGGAACATCATCGCCCATCTCAGGTACCCTGCGTTCCTCGACAGCGCCGGCTGCATGCCGTCCTCAGAGCCACGCAAGGACGAACATTAGCACGGCGGCGGCCATGGACGCGATGTATATCGGCTTGTTCCAGGCCCAGACCTTCGACCCGTCCAGCGGATAGATCGGGATCATGTTGAAGATCGCCAG
Source organism: Thermoplasmatota archaeon (assembly GCA_963818745.1). Classification (GTDB taxonomy): domain Archaea; phylum Thermoplasmatota; class Thermoplasmata; order UBA10834; family UBA10834; genus CAWBDD01. The sequence continues at coordinate 259,023 of CAWFTI010000001.1, forward strand.
GAACGTGCTGAAGAAGTAGAGGCTGTAGGCGACGTCCCCGACGAACGTCGGCAAGCCCTCGATGGTGAGCATGGCGAACGGAAGACAGAGGGTGGCGATCGCCAGGTTCGAGCCCGGGCCTGCGAGGCTTATCTTGCCGTTCTGCTCGCGAGTGACGTTCCCGGAGATGTAGACCGCTCCGGGAGCGGCGAACAGGAACCCGAAGATCGACAGCAGCAGGGCGATCGCGAGTCCCCTGTAGTCCGCCCTGAACTCCGCCCAGCAGCCGTACTTCTGGGCGAGGAACTTGTGCGCCATCTCGTGGATCAGGAAGCCCGCGAAGACCGAGAGGGCGGCCAAGCCCAGGAAATAGGGTATGCTAGCCGTGTCACCGTTGTAGAGCACTAGGGTGAACGCGACCGTGAGGGCTGCGACCGCGATGGCCAAGTGCCTCAGCTCGACCGCGCTGAAGAACGAGGGCCTCGGGGGCGAGGCGGTCACGCCGTACGGCGTGAGGGTGTAGCTGAACGAGTACTTCGGCTCGACGATGTCGTACTCCTTCTCGGGCCTTCGCATGAGGGGTGATGATTTCGACCGGATAGTTATAGCTTCTGGGGGCTCTCCGAGGCGAGTGACCCGGGGCTCCAGACCGCAGGGGGGATAGTTATTTACAGGGCCGCGGCATAGCTTCGGCCCGTGTATACCAGACCCGACAGCGCATCGAACCGCATGCACTGGTGCGACAGATGCAACGTGCCGTTGATCGGGAGGACCTGCGGCAGATGCGGCAGCAACGGCTTCGAGATCGAGCTGACGCCTCCAGGGGAGGTCAGGCTGGCGCTCGAAGGGGCGAAGAAGAGGCTCAGGTTCCTCTTCCTGAGGCAGTTCGGGGTGCAGCAGCTTCTGCCCGACATATTCATCCTGAACAAGAGCTCGGGGGAGGACCGCACGGACGAGGTGATCATAGACGGGTACAGGGTGGCCCTGCTCACGTACGACCTCGAGAAGCGCGATTACTGGCTCACTCTCCGCATAGATGGTGCGCGCATGCTCGCGCGCATGGACCCGAAGAAGCTCATCAAGCTCAAGAAGGCCGAGGGCCACATGAAGGGCAAGTACCTCCCGCCGGACGCGATCGAATCGTTCGATCCCGGGATCAAGGCAGGGGACGAGGTCATCATACAGATGGGGAAGTTCGTCGGGTGCGGATCCGCGAAGGTCGACGCCGCGAGCCTGCGGTCGTCGGACAAGGGAGTGAAGGTCAGGGACTTCGTCCAGGCCGGCCTCATGGCGCACGCGAGGAAGGCGTGGGTCAAGGACTTGGTCAAGGCCAACGTACCTCATCTGAACGCCAAGAAGGCGAAGGCGGAACTCGAGCTCAAGGAGGCGATGAAGTCCTTCCCGCTCCCCCTGAGCGTGTCGTTCAGCGGCGGAAAGGACAGCCTCGTCGTCATGGACATCGTGTCATCGGTCACGAAGGATTTCGCGACCATCTTCATCGACACGGGACTCGAGCATCCGGTGACCAGGAGGTATGTCAATGAGATGGCCGAGAAGAACGGCCTGAGGCTTCTGACCGCGGAGGCCGCCGACGCTTTCGACGACAACTTCGCATCCTTCGGTCCGCCTGCCAAGGACTTCAGGTGGTGCTGCAAGGTATGCAAGCTCGCGCCCCTCACAAGGCTGATCGAGGAGAAGTTCCCCAAGGGCACGCTCACGATCGAGGGGAACCGGAGGCTCGAGTCGTTCTCGAGAGCGCACACCGAGCTCGTCCACGAGAACCCGTTCGTGCCCGGACAGGTCATCGTCAACCCCATCAGGGACTGGTCGGCGCTGGACGTGTGGCTCTACATCATCTGGAGGCAGCTCGATTACAATCCGCTGTACGACGAGGACATCGAGAGGGTCGGGTGCTGGATGTGCCCATCATCGCTCGCGAGCGAGGCCGTGGAGATATCGCGCATAAACCCCGAGCTGTCCCGGGCGTGGGATGCGAAGCTGCAGCAGTGGGCGGAGGAGAACTCGCTCCCGAAGGAGTTCGTGAAGCACGGGTTCTGGAGATGGAAGCAGCTCCCGCCCAAGATGCAGGCCCTCGCCCAGCGGCTCGGGATCGAGGCGAAGGTCAAGCGCGCGGACACGCTCGGCATCAGGGTGCTCAAAGGGGTGAGCCCGTGCGCGGCCGGAGGGTACTCGGTCGAGGCTGTCCTGCAGATGCCTGAATCGCGGGGCCTGAAGAGGGCCTCCGAACTGCTCAAGACCGTAGGCGACGTGGACCTGGTCGAGGATTTCGGGGTCGTGATGGTCCGCTCGGGCAAGGCGAGCGCGAAGGTCTTCGCGGGCGGGCAGATCGCGGCGGTGGCCGAGAGCCCGGCGGAGGCGTCCGCCTTCTTCGACAAGGTCGCGCGCGCGACTCTCAGGGCCAACCTGTGCGCCAGGTGCGGGATCTGTGTCAGGACATGCCAGACGGATGCGATCGTGCTCAAGGACGAGATATTCGTAGATGAAGCGAAATGCAACGCGTGCGGCAAATGCGCGGAGAGCTGCGTGGTCGCACACTACTTCGATAAGCTAGCCGGCGACGTCATGCAAGGCGCCGGTCAGAAGAAAAAGAAGAGGAAATCGGGCCCTAGTCCTCTCTGAGCGACTTGGCGACCTTGATCGTCTCGTCCCTGGCCTTCCTGGCACCCTTCTTGCCGATATCTATCGCCGCCTTCACCAGGGGCTTCGTCTCCTTCAGTACCAGGTCCGTGACCTCGACTCCTTTCTCGAGCGCCTTCCCCGTCGACCTTCGCGACCCTCCCGAAGTTCTTGTCCACGACGCTCTGGCTCGGGCCGTGGCCGCAGTGCGGGCACGCGCCCGCCTTTCCGATGTTTCTGCCGCAGCTGGAACACTTGACCATGTGCGAATCCTCCCTGTCCGATGCTATCATCGGCGGCCATATATAACCTATCATGGGAGAGCTTATCAAGTCACTATGATTACGGACGGAAGCACATGGCAGACCTGTTAAGCATCGCGAGCGGCATCGCGGGGTTCGGGCCCGCGATGGCCCTGATGTTCTACACGCTCAGGGACTACACGTACCCCGCCGTCGAGAAGCCGTTCTTCAACGACAAGAAGATATTCGCGTTCTTCGCGCTCGGGATAGTCATCGGGATGCTGCTGTTCGCGTTCGAGTCCTGGGGTCAGACGATATCGTCGACGAAGACGCTCCTGGCGCTGATAGTAGGGTTCGCGGTCATGGAGGAGCTGCTGAAGCTCGTCGTGCTGAACTATCCCAAGTTCCAGAGGAAGGTGGACACCGCATTCTACGGCCTGTCGTTCGGGCTCGGGATATCCGCGACATTCACCTTCGCGACGATCTACGCCAGCGCACTCAGCCTCGAGACCGTCAAGGCAGAGGACATGGTCGCGTTCTCGCTCCTGGGCGTGCAGCTCGTCCTGCTCCACGGGTCGACCACGGCCCTGATAGGGATAGGCGTGGCCAGAGGGAACGTGAAGGCTTACTTCGTCGGAGGCGCTCCTGTTCCACCTCGGGTACAATGTCCTGATGATACCGTTCTTCATGTTCGAGATCGTGACGCCCCCGTTCAACCTGATAGGGCTGGCCGCGGCGTCGGCGGTGGTCATATATGCATACGTCAAGGTCCACAGGACCTCGCTGCCTGCGCTGGTCTGGGACGCGAAGCGTCTCTCGAAGAAGGCCGAGCCGGTCAAACGGACCTGAACTTGCCGTTCGCCGTCTCGTAGATCAGGTTGTGCTCCTGCAGCCTCGCGACGATGTCCTCCGGGGAGTCCTTGCTCAGCAGCCCCGAGACCCTCCTGACGTCGTCGATGTCGAACTCGCCGTTCATCGCGGTGAGCTCCGACGCGATGACCCTCATCCTCTCGAGCGGGTCCTTGACCGACTTCGCCTTCTCGGCTATCGCGGCGTGAGGACCCTTCTTCCTGGACCGAGGCTCCTTCTTCAGCTTCTCCCCGCCCGCGATGAGCGCGTTCGCCTGTGCCACCGCGTCCGCGAGCTCCATGGGCGAGTCGGTGGAGTAGTGCAGCTTGACCCTGGAGAGCTCTATCTCCCTTCCACACTGGCATGTGGTCGTCTTCTTCTCGGCCTCGACACCCTTCGCCTTCCCGCAGGAAGGACAGACGATCACACCGTACTTCATCGAACACACCTCTCTCGCAGCGGGCTCTAGAACGACCGCAGCTCTTTCTCCATCATCTTCAGTTCCGTCTCATGGACCGTCAGGGGGCTGATCGGCACGAGGAGCGTGGATTCGGTCACCGCGATCTTGTCGTTCAGGTGCTGGATGAGCTTCAGGACCTTCGGGAAGCCGTTCTGGGATATCAGGTACTCGATGCCCGACAGGAGCACGACGCAGCCCTGGTTCTCAGTGACAAACGTCTTCATATCGGAGTACAGGAGCGCGATGTTGGACGGGTCGCGGGAATACGGCCGCTCCTGGTCCATCGACAGCCACAGGAAAGGCATCGCCTTGATGTCCCATCTGTCCTTGACCTTCTCGGGGTACTCCCTGGTGACGCACAGGCACGGGATCCCGTGCTTCGCAGCGTCCACGAATATGTCGAAGGCCTGGTCGGGTATCTCTTCCTTTATGAGGTACGAGTACCCGCTCTCGAGGTTGTACTTCCTCGCGGTCTCCAGATCCGCGTGCTTCGCAGCGCGGAGGTTGTCGACCACCTCGTAGACCTGCATCACGCATGCGAGGTACCCGTCGCTCGCGCACTCGACCTCCTCGACCTCGTACCTCTTGCCCGTGAGCTCGGACACGATGCCTGACAGGTAGCCCTTCGCGAACTCGCATGTCTTGCCGTCCTTGGCCTCTATGGACTCCTCGAGGGTGACCATCATCTCGCTCTCCTCGACGGAGTCAATCCTGATCCTGCTCAGGCCAGCCTCCATCCAGATGGGCTCGATGATCGACTTGACCTCGGACAGGCTCGCGCAGGACAGGGCGTAGCTCTCGACCAGCGCGCGGCCGCATCTCTGGCCGTACCTGTAGAGCATGGTCCTGGCGCGGTGGTCGCCCTCGACGATCTCGAGCTCCTCCCGCAGGTGCGAGAGCGCCACGCCGGGCATGGCGAAGAAGTGTATCGTCTTCAGGCGGTCACCTCCAGTATCTTCCTGCTGATGGATCCGAAGGCGATCTCGACGTTCAGGCCGGTCTTCGCGCTCGTCTCGAGCACATCGCACTTGAGCGACGACGCGAGCGACACGACCTCGTCCAAGGGGAACCTCTTGTCCAGGTCGGACTTGTTCGCGAGGATGACGACAGGCATGTCACCGACGACTCCCCTGAAGCCGTTGACCCAGGACGAGAGCGATCTCATGGTCTCAGGGCGTGTGTAGTCACAGACGGCCAGGGCGCCTGTGGCGCCCTTGTAGTAGGCTGCGTGCAGGGACTCGTTCGTCTTCTGGCCGAGGATGTCCCATATCATGAGGTCGAGCTGGGCGTCGCCCACCGATATCGATTTCTTGGAGACCTTCGTCCCGAACGACATGATGTACTTGTCGTCGAAGGCGTCGTTCACGTACCTGCGCACGAGGCTGGTCTTCCCCACGGCGCCGTCGCCAAGAAGGCAGAGTTTGAGTATGTACTTTCGGGAAGGCATCCAGAACGGTTGATGATATTCCCCTGTCTATATAACGATTCAGACTTGGATGCCTTTCAATGAGAAGACGCTAGTCAGTGTCCGAGAAGGGGGAGAACCCGGCCGGAAATACGACACCTCGACAACCATTAAGAGTGTGCAAGTGCTTACTTGCATCGATGAGAGCGAAGGAGCAGACCCAGTCCGCGAACCAGAGCGATACCAGGCGGAGGATACTCGAGGCTGGCCTCCGAGTCTTCGGGGAGAAGGGATTCACCGCAGCGACCACAAAGGACATTGCCAGGAGAGCCAAGGTCAACGAGGTCACGATATTCAGGCTGTTCAAGTCGAAGAAGGCCCTGTTCGCGGACGCCGTCGCGGAGGGTTCGCCTCTGGCGCAGATAAGGAAGGCGGTCTCGTTCGCGCCCGAGACCACCCTTGACGACCTGATGGTCAAGAACGCAAAACTGGCCCTCTCCATGCTGAGGGCGAACAAGCACCTGTTCATGGTGATGTACGGAGACGCCTGGAGACAGCCCAAGGTCCGGGAGGTCATAAGCGACATGCTCGTGGACAAAGGGGTGGAATTCCTCGCTGAGTTCATGGAGGTCCAGATGGAGGCGGGCAGGATGCGCAGGATGGACCCGGTCATAGCCGCCAGGGCGTGGATGGGCACGATCCAGGCGCACTTCATAATGAAGGACATGCTGGGCTCGAAGAAGCTCGGGCAGATCGACGAGGACAAGATGATCAAGGGCTTCGTTTCGATATTCCTCGATGGTATGAGGGGACATTCCGGAGGCGAGGGTGCATGACCGGGCGAGGACACGCAGGCGGCTTCGGGGACAAGCCGAAGAGCGGGCGGAAGGACGACGCGACGATCAGGATCGAGAAGCTGAGGAAGGTGTTCGGGGACCTCGTCGCGGTCGCGGGCCTCGACCTGCGCGTCGAGAAGGGCGTGCTGTACGGCATGATCGGCCCCAACGGCTCCGGGAAGACCACCACTATCAGGATGCTGGTCGGGCTCGCGAGGCCCACCGGCGGGAAGGCGTGGGTGCTCGGCGAGGAGGTCCCCATGAGACGGGGCGTCGAGAGGATAGGATACATGCCCCAGGAGATGGCGATCTACACCGACCTGACGGTGCACGAGAACCTGGAGCTGTTCTCCCAGCTGTATTCCATGGACGACGCTGCCTTCCGCGAACGCGAGAAGGAGCTGCTCGGGATGATCGACCTCGGGGACCGCAGGGACAGCCTGGTCTCCCAGCTCAGCGGCGGGATGAGGCACAGGGTGTCGCTCGCCTGCGCCCTGGTCCACGACCCCGAGGTCGTCTTCCTCGACGAGCCGACCGTGGGCGTGGACCCCGAGCTGAGGGCCGGGTTCTGGAGGTACTTCGCCGACCTGAAGGACAGGGGCAAGACCATCGTCCTCACGACGCACTACATGGACGAGGCGACCAGGTGCGACATCGTGGGCATGATGAGGCTCGGGGAGCTGATCGCGGAGGGGACCCCCGAACAGCTCATGGCCGGCGCATCCGCCGGCAACCTCGAGGACGCGTTCATGCAGTACGCGAGGAGGTCGGGAAGATGAGGATCGACCGGACCCTGGCGATCTCCCGCAAGGTCCTGCGGTCGCTCAAGCACGACAGGAGGACCGCGGGCTTCCTCGTCCTCATGCCCCTGTTCATGATCGCGATATTCGGGTACGCCTTCGGCGGCAGCGTCAGGGAAGTGCCCGTGTACATAGTCAACCTCGACGAGGGGTTCAACGGCACGATGGTATCGGACATGGTCATCGACGACCTCCGATCGAGGGACGTCCTGAAGATCGTCGAGGTCCTCGGGCCTGAGGACCTGGCGGCGGATCCTATCGGGACTTCGGTCGACAAGGTGGAGAAGGCGGAGATATGGGCGGCGATAGTGTTCGACGAGAACTTCTCGGCGGACGCGATGGCCGCGCTGGCGAGCCTGAGGGCGGGGCTGCCTGCAGTGCCCGCGAGCATACAGGTCCACATGGACGCGACGAACCCGAACGTCGCCCAGGCGGTGACGGCCGAGCTCCTGAGAGCCGTCCAGACGGTCACGGTGGGAGAATGGCACCTCGTGCCCCCGATCGCGCTCGATCAGGACCTGGTGTACGGCGAGGGCGCGGAGTTCATCGACTTCTTCGCGCCCGGAGTGATGGGCCTCGCGGCCATGATGGTCACGTTCATGCTCTCGATAATATCGTTCGTGCACGAGCGCGCCACGGGCACGCTCGACAGGCTGCTCACCACGCCGGTGACCGAGGGTGAGATAGTCTGCGGGTACGCCGCGGCCCTCGGGCTGGTCGCGCTCATCCAGTCGACCATCATCCTGTCCGCGGCCGTGCTCCTGTTCCAGGTGCAGGTCGAGGGGAACATCCTGCTCGCCCTGATGATCATATTCCTCCTGGGCATAGGCAACCAGGGGCTCGGGTTCCTGCTGTCCTCGAACGCGAAGAACGAGTTCCAGGCGGTCCAGTTCATGCCCATCGTCCTGTTCCCGTCCATCCTGCTCGCGGGGGTGTTCTGGCCGCTCGAGGCCGTGCCCGACTTCCTGAGGCCGGTCTCGTACTTCATCCCCCTCACCTACGCGGTGGACGGCGCGAGGTCGGTCATGATCAGGGGCTGGGGTCTGGGAGAGGTCTGGTTCCAGGTGCTCGTGCTCATCCTCTTCGCAGCCATAATGCTCCTGCTCAGCGCTTACAGCCTCAAGAGGAGGAGGTGACGGTCGTGGCCGTGAACCCGAGGGTCGTGTTCGTCTCCGACGGAGAGGAGATAACCCACAGGCAGCTGGAGGCGCTGCTCGCGCTGCACGAGAAGGGCAGCATGAAGAAGGCGTCGGCGCTCATCGGCATCTCGACCCCTGTACTATACAAGTATATCCGTGAGGTCGAGGCGAAGACCGGCCTCGAGCTCGTCAGGTCCACGAGCAGGGGCAGCACGCTGACCCCGGACGGGAAGGAGCTCATCGGGAGGTTCAAGGCGTACGAGCTGAGGCTCAGGGACGACCGCATCCTGAGGGTCGCGGGCACGCTCGTGTCCGAGAGGTGCGTGCTCACGGCCGCGTCCGCGATATCGGAGAAAGGCGTCCGATGCAGGGTCACGATCTCGACCGACGAGGAGAACCTCGGGCTGGCCGACCGCCGATCCGTGGACTGCGTCGTCCTCGACGACGCGATGTACGCGATGGAGCGCGCGCCCGAGTCGGAAGGGACCGAGATCGGCTCCGACATCCTGATGCACAGGGACGCGGGCCCGGAGTACGCGAGGCTCGCGTTCGGGGCGCAGCGGCTCGGGTTCAGATACCTCGAGCAGAAGGGCGTCGCGCACTCGGTCGTCAGGGAGATATGGGAGCCCGCGCTGCTCGACCAGACGGACCTGAGCTACTTCGTCAACAGGAGCCTCGTGAGGCGGGGCGTGGTGTGCGCGACGGGAGCCAAGGAGCAGAAGTGGTCCGTGCACTCGGTGATCGGGCTCCCGTGCTCGGAGCACCCCGACCTGAGGGCGTTCATGGCCGAGGCCAGGCGTGCAGGGCTTTACCGAAAAGGGTAACGCGTAAGCCTTTTCAGCAAAACGCTCTTATATCCGCCAGGCCGTGCGTCGTCCGGTGATATTCCTGGTGGATGCCAAGGAACCGAACCCAGAGTTCACGAGAAAGGTCATAGAGGCGGGGGGCAAGACGGTCAACCTGTGCTTCCAATGCGGCACATGCACGGGGAGCTGTCCGTCCGGAAGGCAGACTGCGTTCAGGGTCAGGAAGGTGGTCAGAAGGGCCCAGCTGGGCTTCGAGGAGGATGTGCTCCCCTCGGAGGACCTGTGGCTGTGCACCACCTGCTTCACATGCTACGAGAGATGCCCGAGGGGCGTCGAGATCGTGGACATCATCATGGCCCTCAGGAACATGGCCGTGAGGAAGGGCTACATGGCGGAGCCGCACAGGAAGGTCGCGGAGCTCATATCCAAGACCGGGCACCTCGTGTCCCTCAGGGACGAGGACAAGGCCCTCAGGAGCAAGCTCGGACTCCAGGCCACGCCGCCGACGGTGTTCTCCGACCCGAAGGCCTTGGAAGAGGTCAAGAAGATCGCGGCCGCATGCGGCTTCGACAAGCTCGTACAGACAGGAGGTAAGTAGACATGGCAAAGTACGGATTCTTCCTGGGCTGCATCATGCCGCTCAGGTACCCAGGGATCGAGAGCTCGTCCAGGGAGGTCCTGGGATCGCTCGGGGTCGAGCTGGTGGACATGCAGGGCGCGAGCTGCTGCCCCGCTCCCGGGGTCATGAGGTCCTTCGACCAGACATACTGGATGTCCGTGGCCGCCAGGAACCTGGCGATCGCGGAGAAGATGGGCGTGGACATCGTGACCATATGCAACGGGTGCTTCGACACACTGTTCGAGGTCGCGCACAAGCTCAACCACGACCCCGAGCTGAGGAAGAAGATCAACAAGATACTGAAGGACGCCACGGGCATGGAGTACAACGGCACCGTGAACGTCAGGCACTTCGTGGAGCTGCTCTACAAGGACGTCGGCGTCGAGGCCGTCAGGGCCAAGGTGAAGGGCGGGAAGAACCTGAAGGCGGCGGTTCACTACGGCTGCCACTTCCTGAAGCCCAGCAACATCAAGAAGATCGACGACTCCGAGAGGCCCCATGTGTTCGACGACATCGTCGAGGCCGCGGGCATGACGAGCGTGCCGTACAAGGACAAGGGCACGTGCTGCGGCGCGGGCGGAGGCGTCAGGGCGAGGACCCCGGACGTGGCGCTCAAGATGACCAAGGAGAACCTGACCAACATGAAGAACGCGGGCGTCGATGTGATCGTCGACTGCTGCCCGTTCTGCCACCTGCAGTACGATGCCGGCCAGGTCGCCCTGAAGGGCGAGTTCGCGATACCCGTCCTGCACCTGTCGCAGCTGCTCGGGCTGGCGTTCGGCCTGCCGAAGGAGAAGCTCGGGCTCGAAGTGCACCAGACAAAGGTGAACCTGTAGGAACGAAGGAGACCCGGAGATGCACGTCGCAAAGCTGGTGGCCATAACCGAACTGAGGAACGTGCCTCCGGAGATCCGACCCTTCGTCGAGTTCAAGGCGGCGGTCGAGGACCGGAAGCTCGACGAGGACGAGCTCGTGGGCGTGCTCGTGATAGACACGACCACGAGCTACATCCCTGTTTTCCTCAAGGACCCCGCGCCCATGCACGAGCTCGAGAAGATGCTCGCGGCGCAGGAAGCGCAGCTCTCGGCCGACGCGAAGGCGGCTCTCGCGAGGCATCTGAAGAAGTGATACGACGGGCGCGTCCGCCGGGCAAGTTTCATTACCGTCTGGCGCGTTCCGGGTCAGCAGGAAGAGCTCTCGTCCGACAACAGCACCGGAGGTTTCCAGGATGACACAGAAGATGTACAAGTGCTTCGTCTGCGGGAAGATGTACAAGGACGAGCAGCGCGCCATCGACTGCCACAAGGCGCCCGTACAGCATGTGCTGAAGAGGGACGACCTCAAGAAGCCGAAGTTCCTCGGCAACTGAGGCCATCCCTTCCGTCGCCATGGATTCTCGATCGTCGGAGCGTGACAACATGACCATAGAGGAGCTGCACAGGGAGATCGACAGGGACTGGACCAAGCACCTGAAGAAGACCCGGGACCTGCTCAGGATCCCGAGCGTCTCGATGACGGGCGAGGGCATCGAGGAGACGGCCGAGTAAGGTCTCCCAGATGATCTCGGACCTCGGTGCGAAGCCAAAGCTGTTCAAGGCATCGAAGAAGAGCTTCCCGCTGGTCACGGGATACCTGGACGTCGGCTCGGACATCACCGGCCTGCTCTACGGCATGTACGATGTCATGCCCGTCGGAAACCTGGACGAATGGGACCACCCGCCGTTCGGTGCCAAGATCGTGAAGGACAAGCGCTTCGGCGAGATCCTCGTGAACAGGGGCGTGTCCAACTCGAAAGGGTCGCTCGCGGGCAGCCTCCTCGCCATCAAGACGATGGTGGACGAGGGCCAGATGCCCATGAACATACATTTCATGATCGAGGGCGAGGAGGAGAAGGGCGGACAGAGCCTCCCGAAATACGTGCACGCGAACAGGGAGAAGCTCTCCAAAGCGGATGTGGCCTGGACGCTCGACTACTGCGAGAACGCCAACGGCGTGCCCGTGATCCAGCTCGGGATGAAGGGATGCGTGTACTTCGAGCTCGAGGCGAAGGGGTCCGAGAACGGAGGACCCATGGAAGGGGAGATCCACAGCAGCGACGCGGTGTGGGTCCAGAGCCCCGCCTGGAGGCTCGTGCAGGGGCTGTCCACGCTTGTGGACGACGACCAGAGGCCCGCAGTCGACGGGCTCTGGGACGATGTCGCTCCTCCGAGCGAGGCCGACCTGAGGTTGGTCAAGAAACTGGCCAAGAGGATCGACCTCGACGAATACGCGAAGGAGATCGGCATCAAGAAGTTCAAGTTCGAAGGCTCGAAGGAGGAGATGATCAAGCGCTACCTCTTCGAACCGTCGCTCAACATCGACGGGATCGTCTCTGGCTACATCGAGGAGGGGACGAAAACGGTCCTCCCGCCGAAGGCCATGGCGAAGCTCGATGTCAGGCTCGTGCCGAACATGACGATCGATGGGACCAGGAGGAAGGTCATGGACCACCTCAGGAAGAGAGGCTTCACAGAGATCACCATGAGGAACTTCGACGACTATCCGTGGTGCAAGGTCTCTCCGAACGACATTGCGTCAAGGGCGTGCATCGAGGCGATGAGGTACCACGGCAAGGACCCCGAGGTCTGGCCGATGACCGCGGGGTCCGCTCCGCTCTACCTGTTCGACCAGGTCCTGGGAGTGCCCTGGTGCTACACCGGTCTCGGGCACAGCGGGCGACCGCACGCGCCGAACGAGTACGCGGTCGTGAAGGGCATGAAGGACTTCGAGAAGAGCGTCATGACGGTCATGTGGAAATACTGCGAGCTCAAGGGATGACGGCTTCCCGGGAACGGTTCGAAAAGCAATCGGCACGAGGCGTTTCCGATATCCGAACATGCACTACTCTATTCGACTCGGACGATTGTTCTCCGCGAGCGCGCGCGCAGGAGACCCGAAGGCGATGCGCCGATGCGCGGTCGAGGCATTGGCTCGCCGCGGAGCAACACGCTTCCCAATGACCGATGAAGGCGCGAAATTGCGCACTGTTTTCGCATTGTCCAGACGCATATCATTTATATAGCATGGAGTTTAATGCGGAGTCCAGTTGGCCGGGTGGAACCGGTCCACTGAGAGATGATTTGTCTAATGGGGGACTGTAGTTGAAGGAGAGTTGCTTCAAAGGAATAACTCGTGCGCTTGCATTGGCCATAGCAGCCGTGTTCATATTCTCCGGCGTTCCCGCCCTCATGGGCGTGCAGCCGGCGGTCGTGAATGCATCCGCTGCAACGACGGACGACGTGCAGCTGGGTTGGCTCAATTTCGAAGTCCAGAACTGGAACCCGCTATGCATCGAGATGGTGGAAGACTATGTCGTCTGCTACCTCCTGTACAGCGGACTGTTCACTTATGACGAGAACTGGGGAGGCCCTGTGAACGACCTCGCAACGGGCTACTACCAGGTCATCAACGGGGACGGGTCGATGGACACATTCGTGAACATCACCGAGAACGCGTTCTTCAGGAACGCGGCCAACCCGAACGACAAGTCGTACAACCTGAAGGCCTCCGACGTCGTCTGGACCTACGAGACGGTCCAGGCAAACCCCGGTAAGACCTTCGACTGGTATCTACTGGACTGCACGGAGTTCGAGGCGACCGAGGAGTACCAGGTCAGGATCCACACGGAATTCGTGAAGGCCACGCTGATTGACGACGTGGGCTCGATCCCGATTCTGTCCGAGGACTATTGGGTGGAGACACTTCAAGACCAACCCCATGAAGTCCGTCAGCCCTGATCAGAGCTTCGGGACCGGCCCGTTCGTATTCAACAGCAGCCTGTCGAAGACCTGGTACAGGTTCGACAAGGGGCTCAACTACTTCGGTGAACCCGATTACGCAGGCGACAGAACCGTCGACATCGACGCGATTGTATACAATGTCTACACTGACTCGAACGCGCTCGTCGTCGACATGAACAACGGGGGCCTCGACGCCGTCACCCTGTCCGGTGACATAACGAACTACTTGGGCATGCTCGGCGTCGGCTCCGGCGTCAACATAATCAAGCAGGCCGTGCAGGAGCCCGGCATCTGCGATATCGCAATCAACGCGATCCCGACCACGTTCAGGACCAGCAACTACGGCACTGGCAACCCGATCCTGCTGGACCCGGTAGTCAGAGAGGCCATAATGATGACCCTGAACAAGAGCGGCATCGTGGAAGACTACCTGCATGGACTGGCGGTCCAGGCCGACTCCGTCGTCCAGCCCGGGTTCTGGCACTACACGCCTGAGAACCAGGTGCCCTTCGACCCGGATGGGGCGAGGGCCCTGCTGGAGGCGAACGGATACGTGACGAACGACGGACGGATGGCTTGAGGTGACCGAAGACTCGTACGCTTACACGAATTGCGGGGTCGCCGTGGGCACGCCGCTGACAGGCATAAGGTGCCAGGCGCCTGACACCGACCCGACATACTACGACATAACCATTGCATGGAGGGACTGGGCCGCGGAGGCCGGCATCGGCTTCGACTCGACCCAGGAATCCGAGGGATACATGACAACCACCTCCTGGTACCAGGCCGACTACGACATATGGGTCTGGCACTGGGGATGGGGGCCTGAGCCTCTCGGAGGCGCGCTGAGCTGCTGGGTCACCAGCGAGATAGAAGAGGGCGGGGACAACTGCCAGAAGCCCATGGGGCCCTGGTGGTACGGACCCGACAACTACACGGACGCGCCGTCGGCGTGGGGCCTGACCGGGCCGTACTCCGCGTTCGACCAGAACTTCTCAGTCGCGTCAGAGACCCTCGATGTCACGGAGAGGAAGGCCATCGTCGACAAGCTCCAGCAGTGGGTCTACGACTCATACTGTGAGAACCCGCCGTACTACGACCTCGGCCTGTACGGCTTTACCGACGTCAGGTTCTCTGGCTGGGGTGACTGGGAAGCCCACAACGGCAGGCCGATAACATCCGACCTGCTCTGGACATGGTTCGACCTCGTCCCCGCTGCGAACAAGCCGCCGATATTCAACACGGGCTTGCTCAGCCTGTACGAGCCAAAGGTCAACACCACGCAGACATTCTCCGTCACGATATCCGACCCTGAAGACGACCCGATACAGGTGAACTGGTCCGCAGGCGACGGCATCGGCAGCTACACGCAGGATGTCACCGGCACCACATCCGAGCCGACGACCATCACCTGGGATTACACATACCTGACGCCGACGACGGAGAGCCTCGAGGCGAAGGTCACGATCTGGGACCACGAGCTCGAACCACGAAGTGGCGAGCACTGCGGTTGTCAATGTGGTTACCGAGCTCGACTACGGCCCGAACATCAAGGACCTGCTGGCCGACCCCTCGCCACCGGCGTTGGTATATGTCGGGCAGTCTGTCGACTGGACGCTCGTTGCCAACGACACCGAGACTGGCGATGAAGCCGGGGAGTTCCTCAGGATAACCTGGGACTGGGACGACGGGTCCATGGATGTTGTGGAAGCGATCCCCACCTCGGCCGGAGCCGATGTGACGGTCGAGATCTCGCACACGTGGGAGTTCGCAGTCGAGTACAATGTCACGGTCTATGTGTACGACATGACCTTTGACAACGAATTCCACAACGTGTCGGCCTGGATGCTCTACGATATCATCGAGAACACCGAGCCTTCGGCGCCGTCGGTCTCCGCCATCGCGGGCCTGCCGAATGTGCCGGTCCCGTGCGCGGCTGTCACCACGGACGCCGACCCGGACGTGCTCACATTCTGGTGGGACTGGGGCAACGACACCTTCACCAAGGACGTCAAGGACATGACCCTTACCCCGGGTGTGGCTGTGACATCTACGGTATACCACACATGGACCGCGGAGGGTAACTACGCGGTGACGGTCTCGGTGGACGACGGAGAGGGCCACAACGAGTCGACCGACGCAGTGGCCGCGATCTGGGAAGGACCAGTCGCGCCGACCGCCCTCGGCCTGGTGCAGGACCCGAGCCCCGGCATGGCCGGAGTCCTGGTGACGCTCAACCTGAGCGCCGCGGACGCCAACGAGGACGCGCTGACGTTCTACCTGCTGTTCGGGGACGGCAACTCCACGACCGCCACGACGCCTGGAGGGACCTACGATCTGCAGTATGTCGAGGTGACACACACCTACGAGGTCGGAGACACCTACACTGCCACGCTCTTCGTCAACGACACACTGAACAACGATGTCCCAGACTTTCGATGTGGTGATCGCCTCCAACGCGGCGCCGAGGATATCGATCTCGTCGAGCTATGTCGCGGTCTTCAACGCAGTGTTCAGCGTCACGCCGATATCGGTGTCCGACGCGGACGACGACACGGTGACGGTCTGGTACGACTGGGGAGACGAGACACCGGTTACCATGGGCGAAGACGCCCCGACGTACACGGGCAACCACACATACATGACGGGTGGCACGGTCACTCTGGTGGCATATGCGGACGATGGACAGGGCCACAACTCGACCGCCTCGGCGAGCGTCAATATCCAGGACGCGAACTCCAAGCCGTCGGCGTCTGTGGTCGTATTCCCGTCGAAGTCGACCTACGATACGGACGAGACGATCACCTTCACTGTCACATGCAGTGACGACGAAGGAGACACCGTCACCGTCAACATCAGCTTCGGGGACGGGGCCTATGACACCGAGACGATAGCGACTGACCCTGATGTGGAGGAAAATGTGACCTTCACGCATGCGTATTCCGCGACAGGGACATACGACTGGACCGTGACGGTCATGGACGACGTGTTGCACGCTGACATGAACTGGCAGGAGGCGCCCGGGACCATAGTGGTCGAGAAGATCTCCACCGGCATCAGCATGGCCCTCATCGGAGGCATAGTCGCCATCTTGGCGATAGTGATCATCGCCGCCCTGTACTTCCTGATGAAGAAGAGGAAGAAGTCGGACGGGGGGAGCGGAGGAGGCATGGAGGGCATGGCGCCCCCGGAGCCACCGCCGCCAGCGACCTGAGGAGACGTCAAACTCAAGAAAACCATTCCCAAACCCCTTACAAACCACCTCCTTTGTGAGACAGGGAGCGTTAGGCAGGTGCATCGGACTAGCCTACGGAATAGAACCATACGGACGGTGTGAAAGTGAGTTCGTTCAGGAAAGTGCTGGCGAAGAGGATATTCAATGCGTTCGTGACGATTCTGCTCATCATGCTCGTCAACTTCCTCCTCTTCAGGATCATGCCCGGGGACCCGGCGCAGCTTATGACCCCAAGGTCCCCAACCACGTCCCCAGTGGCGTACGAGAAGAACGTCGAGATGATGGGGCTCGACCAGCCGCTCTACATCCAGCTGTACAAATACTTCGTCGGGACGTTCACGGGTGATTGGGGCATATCGTATCTAAACGAGAAACCTGTGCTTGAAGAAGTCGGCGGCGCGATCAAATGGACCGTGCTGCTCCTGGGCACCGCTAGCATACTCACCTTCCTCGCCGGCATAATCCTGGGAAAGATTGCCGCCAGACGCAGGGGGAAGCCCGTAGATGTGATGATAACCGGGTTCGGCCTGTTCTTCTACGGCATGCCGATATTCTGGTTCGGCATCATCCTGATGGTCATCTTCGCCGCCCAGCTGAACTGGTTCCCGTCATCCGGCTACATGAGCTCGGGGATGGTCCCTGAGCTGACTGTCGCAGCCGTCTCCGACATCATCTGGCACATGACGCTGCCGGTCATGACCCTGACGATAGGGTCCGTCGCCGGCATAGTGCTCATACAGAGGAACTCGCTCGTGGATGTGCTCACCGAGGAGTACATAGTCACCGCATATGCGAAAGGCCTGGACGAGCGACAGGTCATGAAGCGCCACGCCACCCCGAACGCGCGCCTGCCAGTCGTCACCACGCTTGCGATGGACACCGCGTTCATCCTGGGCGGCGCGTTCCAGATCGAGGTTGTCTTCAGCTACCAAGGGCTCGGGTACATGACCATCGAGGCCATCGGCAAGCAGGACTATCCGCTGCTGGAGTGCATATTCCTCATAGGCGGGATCGCTGTGGTCATCGCCAATCTCTTGGCCGACCTGATGCTGGTCAAGCTCGATCCGAGGGTGTCGATCACATAGGGGGGATGGGATATGAAGTTCGAAAAGGCACTCGAAAACGGAGCAAAGAGACTGTTCGGATTCAACCCCGTCCTCGCAGACAAGATGGGGCTTTCGATGAGGAACTTCGGGAGGACCACGGACCTATTCCTCAAGACATGGATGGGCGTGATCGGCCTGCTGATCATCGTGTTCTTCCTCGGCGTGGTCGTCTTCGCGCAGATCGTGTACCCTGACCAGCAGGTGAGCAACCTGTCTGAGAGCCTGTGGTTCCCCTCCGAGGAGCATCCTCTAGGCACGGACAAGCTGGGCAGAGATGTCATGATAAGGTTGCTCCAGGGGACGAAGGCATCGCTCACGGTCGGGTTCGTCGCGATGGGGTTGTCCATGGGGCTCGGGACCCTCGTCGGGTTGGCCTCGGGCTACTGGGGCGGATGGAGGGACGAGGTCATCATGAGGGTCAACGATGTGTTCCTGTCCATCCCGTGGCTGGTGCTGATGATAGTCATCGCATCGCATCTTCCGGCACACGGGACCTCGATGTCGGTCATCATCGTCATCGGCGTCACCGGATGGTCCACCACCGCGAGGATCGTCAGGTCGCAGGTGCTGTCCCTCAAAGCGAGGCAGTTCGTCGAGAGGGCGAAGGCCATCGGCTCCAGGCGACTGGCACATCATAAGGAAGCACATCTTCCCCAACGTCGTCCCGCTCATATTCGCGAACGCCATCCTGACCATCGCGATATCCATCCTGTCGGAGAGCACGCTCAGCTTCCTCGGGCTCGGGCCCGCAGGACGTCGAGACCTGGGGCAGGATCCTGGAGGACGCGTACAACGCGAACGCCGCCATGAACGGGCCCGTACCCGTTCATCATCATGCCCGGCCTGTGCATCGTGATCGTGGTGCTCGGGTTCACGTTCATCGGGTACGCGATGGACGAGGTCCTGAACCCGAAGCTGAGGAAGAGATAGGCGGGCACCAGATGCCCGAAAAACCCCTTATCCATTGTTTCTTATCCACAGCAACCTTAAAATACGGAATGCCGTTATCGAGCCCTACCTAGCACTCATCAGAGGTATCAGATGGCACAGAAGGTAAGGGCGACGGCCAAGAAGGTCAAGGACAGGTGGCGGGCGAAGGAATGGTACAAGATATACGCCCCCGACATGTTCAGCAAGATGCTGCTCGGCGAGACCCCTTCGGAAACCCCGGAGGGCGTCATGGACAGGATGACCGAGGCCACGGTGCAGGACCTCACCGGAGACTTCTCCAAGATGCACATCAAGATCAAGTTCAGGGTCAACAAAGTCGTGGGCCTCGACGCCCACACGACGTTCGACGGGCACGACCTGACCAGCGACTATGTCAGGAGGCTGACCCGAAGGAAGAGGACCAAGACCGACGCGGTCGTCGATGTCACGACCAAGGACGGCTGGGAGATCAGGGTGAAGCCCATGGCCGTGTCCGAGCAGAGGATACAGGCCTCCCAGGAGACCGAGATCAGGCGCATCATGAAGGAGACGAGCAAGCAGGTCGCGGCCCAGGCCACGATAGGCGAGTTCGTCAGGATGCTCATCATGGGGGAGCTCGCGAAGGCCGTCTCTGACGCGTCCAAGAGAGTAGTCCCTATCAAGAGGATCGAGATCCGCAGGAGCGAGGTCAAGATGGCCGGGAAGTTGCCCGATCCAAGCGAGGCGCCCATAATCGCCCCGCTGGAGAGCGAGCCCCAGCCTGAGGAGGCCGAAGAGGCTGCTCCCGCACCGACGGGCGAAGCGCCCGCGGAGGCCGCGCCCGCAGCCCCCGCGCCTGTGGCTCCTGCAGAGGACAAGGGCCCTGAGTGAAAGGCACGGACATGCCTGTCCCAAGGCCTGCATCGGTTCATGCGCAATGTCGGGGTGGCTCAGACTGGTGGAGCGTCGGACTCATAGGGAGTTCTTCTGACCAGATGCTCCTCGGACATCCGGAGGTCGCGGGTTCAAATCCCGTCCCCGACACCATTATCGGCGGAGAACGTATTCTGCGAACGCACCGGACGTGAGGGCCATTAGGATCATCATATACACCGGCAAGGGCGGCGTAGGAAAGACCTCGGTCGCCGCCGCGACCGCGCTCAGGTGCGCCGAGCTGGGCCACCGGACCATCGTCATAAGCACGGACGCCGCGCACAGCCTGTCCGACTCGCTGGAGGTGCCCCTCTCGGGCGTCATCCAGAACGTCTCGAAGAACCTGGACGGGCTCGAGGTCGACATGCAGCTCGAGCTCGAGACCCGCTGGAAGGAGATCCAATCGTACTTCTCCGACTTCCTCGCGTCGCAGGGCATGGACGGCATCTCGGCGAAGGAGATGGCCGTGTTCCCGGGCATGGAGCTCATGTCCGCGCTGTTCTATGTCGAGGAGTTCCACAAGGCGAAGACATACGATGTCGTCATCATGGACACCGCCCCGACCGCGGACACGCTCCGGCTGCTCGCCTTCCCCGACATCGCCAACTGGTACTTCGACCACCTGTTCCACATGGTGAAGAACGTCATCAAGATCGCGAGGGCGACCGTAGGCAAGTTCGTGTCCACCCCCCTGCCCTCGGACAGGTTCCTGGACGACCTCGAGGGCCTCAGGGAGAGGCTGCGGTACGTCAGGGACCTGCTGACGGACCCGGAGATCACCTCCGTGAGGCTCGTCGTGAACCCCGAGAAGATGGTGATCACCGAGACGCAGCGCGCGTACACGTACCTGTGCATGTACGGGTACACGGTCGAGAGCCTCGTCCTGAACAGGATCATACCCGAGAAGGTCCACGACCCGTTCTTCGCGGAGAAGCTCGAAGAGCAGAGGACGCACCTGCAGACCATAGACGAGATGTTCAACCCCCTGAAGACCTTCAGGGCGGAGCTGATGCCCCGGGAGGTGCTGGGGACCAAGGCGCTGGAGATGCTCGCCGATCAGCTGTTCGGGAGCGAGGACCCCGCGAAGGTGCACTCCACGGAATCGCCCATGAGGATATACGGCGAGCAGGGCGCGAGCGTGCTCGCGGTGAAGCTGCCGTTCCCGATGGAGCAGAAACTAGAGCTATATACGCGCAAGGATGTTCTGACGTTGCAGCTAGGCGCGTTCAAGAGGTCCATCAGCCTCCCGCACGCCCTCACAGGGAAGAAGGTGCTGGGGGCGGAGATGGACGGCGCGTGGCTGAAGGTCAGGTTCGAGGGTGAGGAGATTGGCAAAGGGAAAGCGGGAAAGGGGCGCGGAAGAGGCAAGGCGCCTCGAAAGGCATCTTGAGGAGATAGCGTCGAAGGTCACCGGCAGGGAGACCATGACTCATTTCGTGAACGCGGGCATGGAGGTCATCCAGGCCGCGAACGTCGCGCTCGAGCACATGGACGTGCCGGACGAGACGAAGCTGAGGATCCACAGGGCCGAGCGCGAGGTCCTGCTCGCGACCAGGAGCTTCATCGACGCGATCCTGCTCGAGGTCGAGAAGGAGATCCCGAAGAAGACCGAGCTGAAGAAGGTAGAGATAATCCGAAAGTCGAAGTGACTGGGCGAGCATATCGCCTAGGCACAGCTTTTTTACACGAAGCACATTACCCATCAGAACCCTAGCGGAAACTAGGGAGGTCAGATCATATGACTAAGATGTTGGTCCCGTACCCTGACAAGTGCACTGGCTGCAGGTTCTGCGAGATGGCCTGTTCGATATACCACGAAGGAAAGGTCAACCACGCCGACGCGCGGCTGCAGGTGCACAGGAAGAACATAAGGATAGACTTCCCGTCCGTGTGCACGCACTGCGTGTCCTGCGGCGACGACTGCTGCGTCCTCCACTGCCCCGTCGAGGCGATCAAGAAGGAGGACGGACGCGTGTACGTGGACGAGGAGGAGTGCACCGCGTGCGGGACGTGCGTCGAGGTCTGCCCGTTCGGCGTCATGCGCATGGAGGAGAAGGCCTTCAACTGCGACCTGTGCGGCGGCGACCCCACATGCGTCAAGTTCTGCCCGATGAGCGCGATAGTGTACGAGGAGCCGAAGCCCGAGCAGTACGAGCAGGTGAAGAAGCTGCTCAGGGGAGGAGTGAAGATGAAGGGTTACACAGGCAAGATCCTCAAGGTGGACCTGACGACCGGGCACTCGCACGCGAGGACGCTCGACGAGAAGCACGCGAGGAAGTACCTGGGAGGCCAGGGGTTCGCGGTCGAGATCGTGTACCACGGTGTCCCGAAGGGCGCGGACGCGCTCTCCCCCGAGAACGTCCTGGCGATGGCCGGCGGCGTGTTCGACGGATTCCCGGTGCGCACGGGCGGCAAGACGGTGTTCGCATCGAAGTCCCCGGCCACGGGCACGCTCGCGGAGAGCATCATGGGCGGCTCGATCGGGGCCGAGCTCAGGCACGCGGGGTACGACGCGCTGGAGATCGTCGGGAAGGCGGACGGACCATCTTACATATTCATCGAGGACGAGAAGGTCGAGGTCAACGACGCATCCGACCTCTGGGGCAAGGACACCAGGGAGGTCCCCGAGATGCTCAAGAAGAAGCACGGCTGGGACGTCAAGGTCGCGTGCATAGGCGTCGCAGGAGAGAAGCTCTCGAAGATGGCGTGCATAGACTGCGACGACAGGCAGGCCGGCAGGGCGGGCCTGGGCGCGGTCATGGGGTCCAAGAACCTGAAGGCCATCGTGATCAGGGGCACGAACGACCTCGAGCCCGCGGACCCGGGCAAGCTGCTCGAGATAGCCCTCAGGTACCAGAAGATCTGCGAGGCCGCTCCGTCGTTCATCGAGGACACGAAGTACGGCACTGGCGAGTTCCTGGGCTGGGTCAACAAGGAGAAGGGCGTGTTCCCGACGAGGAACTGGCAGGAGAGCGTGTTCAAGGAGAGGGAGCAGATCGACCCGTACTACTGGGCGCCGAAGTACGTCACGAAGAACAAGGCGTGCTTCGCCTGCACCAAGCCCTGCGGGAAGCTGTTCGAGGTCAAGGGCGGCAGGTTCGACGGCACTGCGCTCGACGGGATCGAGTACGAGACGCTCTACTCGCTCGGGGGCGCGTGCGGCAACGCCGACGTCGAGAGCGTCGCGAGGGCGAACGAGCTCTGCGACCTCGTGGGCATCGACACCATCTCCGCGGGCGTGACGATAGGGTTCGCGATGGAGCTGTACCAGAGGGGCATCATCACGGAGAAGGATGTCGGCTTCAAGCTCACCTGGGAGAACGCCCCGGACGCTGGTCCCGAAGATGTGCGGCATGATGGGCAGGCGGGAAGGGCTTCGGGGACGTGCTCGCGGACGGCGTCAAGGTCGCGGCGCAGAGGATCGGCAAGGGGGCCGAGAGGTACGCCGTGCACACCAAGGGCATGGAGCCGCCCGCGTACGATGTCAGGGGCATGAAGGGCCACGGGCTGGCGTACATGACCTCCACCAGGGGCGCGTGCCACCTGAGGGCCGGGTTCTACGCACCCGAGCTGGTCGGCAAGTTCTGGAAGTGGGAGGGCATAGACAGGTTCAGCCCCGCGGGCAAGGGGGCCATGGTCGCCACGATGGAGAACTTCATGTGCGTCTACGACTCCGTCGGCCTGTGCAAGTTCTCGAGAGGGTTCTTCCTGATAGACAAGCTCAGGGAGGTCATCGAGGCCATCACCGGGCTCAAGTTCACCGAGGACGAGCTGCTCAAGATAGGCGAGAGGATACACAACATGAAGGGCGACTTCAACGCCAGGGAGGGCGTCACGAGGAAGGACTGGCTCCTGCCTCCGAGGATCACCGAGGACCCGATCGTCGACGGACCCTCCAAGGGCAGCAGGATAACCGTCGAGGAGATGAACGTGATGCTCGACGACTACATGAAGGCCCGCAACTGGAGCAGCGAAGGGGTCCCGAGCCCGGAGAAGCTCAAGGAGCTCGACCTCTGAGCGGTGTGAAACTCAACGGAAGAGGTCTCACGACCTCTTCAAACCGATTCCCTTTTCCATAATCCAATCTCAGGAGCGTGCGGGCTAGAGCACTCGCATGGTCTCCGCGAGCTCGTCCAGCTTCTTCTTGGCGAGCGCGACGTCCGCTCTGGTCGGCAGGACGGCGACGATGAGCGCCTTGCGGCCGGCCCCTATCACGATGAGCTTCGCGTCCTCGCTCTCGACGACGACGGTCTGCGGGGTCCCCACGCGCAGCTCGGAGTTGGCCGTGGAGGCCGCCCCCAGAAGGGTAGCGCACATGATCGCGAACGTCTCGGCCGAGACGCCCTCAGGCACATCGGAGGCGATGATGAGCCCGTCCCTGCTGATGATGGCGGACGCGACCGCTCCGCAGCTCTGCCTGAGCGACCTTAAGGCGGGTTTCAGCTCCGTGTCATTCCCCCCCTATCGGTTCAGTCTTGAAAACGCAGTGCTTGTCCCCTTTGCTGACGCACTCGATCTCCTCGCAGTGGAGCCGCCTGTGCGAGTTGGCCTCGAAGACCTTTCGGACGATGCCCCTGAGCCTGTGACAGGTCGGGATGTCCGCCTGGGACGACTCGACCGAGCCTTCGGCCACTGCAGTGGATTCCTCGAAGACGATGTTGTCGACCCAACCTCTGGCCCTGAGGAGGTTGGCGCAAATCTCGAAGTACTTCTCAGGCTCCTGCAGGGCGATCTTTGAAATCTCCTCGCCCAGTATCATGCCCTCCCTGAAGAACAGGCCGTAGCAGGCCTGGGACATGACGCCTTCGTAGAGCTTCCTGATCTCCTCGAACTCGGACTGCGAGAGCTTGACGAACTTCATGGGCTCGCTCTGTGGATTCATATCGAGCATATTTAAGGTTTGGTTCCCGGCAATCACGCCAGTCTGGGGATGCCAAGAACGAGGCCGACCCCCTGGGACGGTTGAAAGCCTTTTAATCGCGGTACCCTATTCCAGCACCAGATAGGATGTTCTCGGAACAGGAAGGGGAATTGGCTGTCAGGATAGCCAGGGCGGTCGTCGAGGCGCACGTAAGGCGACAGAAGCCGCCGGCTTCCGAGGTACCGCAGAGGTTCGAAGAGAAATCTGGGGTGTTCGTCACGCTCACCACATACCCTTCGGACGACCTCAGGGGATGCATAGGCTACCCGGAACCCCTCCTCCCTCTGATCGAGGCCCTGAGGGATTCCGCAGTCAGCGCTTGCTCGAGGGATCCGAGATTCCCCCCGGTGCGCGCTGACGACCTTGGCAAGACCAGGGTGGAGGTCAGCCTCCTGACCCCGCCTCAGGAGATACAGCCGAAGAAGCGCACGGACCTCCCAGGCATGGTCAAGGTCGGCGACGACGGCCTCATAGTCCAGAAGGGATGGGCCAGGGGACTCCTGCTCCCTCAGGTGCCGGTCGAATGGAAGTGGGATGCCGAGGAATTCCTGTGCCAGACCTGCATCAAGGCCATGCTACCCCCGGACAGCTGGCTCCAGAACGAGACGAAGATCTTCAAGTTCCAGGCAGAGGTGTTCTCGGAGGACAAGCCCGGCGGGAAGATCAGACGAAGGAAGCTCAGTGAAGACCATGGAAGTTGTCGTTGAGGGTAACTGCTTCGTCTCTGGCAGGATCGAGAGATGCTGCGTAGGCATCGAGAACGGAAGGATCGTCAGGGTAGCGAGAGTCCTCGAAGGGGACCGCAAGTTCGACTTCGGCTCCAAGCTCATCATCCCGGGGGCGACCGACTGCCACGTCCATTTCAGGGACCCCGGCATGACTCAGAAGGAGGATTTCGCCTCTGGCTCGCTCGCAGCCGTGCACGGCGGCGTCACCTGCGTGTTCGACATGCCGAACACGAAGCCCGCCACGACGACGATGGAGGCCCTCGAGGAGAAGAGGGGCATCGCGTCCGCGAAGAGCATGGTGGATTTCGGGCTGTTCGCGGGCATGCTGCCGGGGGTCGATGTCCAGGCGCTCGCCCCGAAATGCATAGGTTTCAAGATCTACATGGCCGGGACCACTGGCGGCTTGCTCGTTCCATCGCTCGAATCCGTGAAGAAGGAGATCGCAGCGGTCGCCGCGTCAGGGAAGGTGCTCGCGGTACACGCGGAGGACGAATCGCTCCGGAGGAAGGATCCTGAGAAGGACCTCGGGGACCACCTCAAGAACCGGGGCAACGAATGCGAGACGAGCGCGATCAGGAAGGTCCGGCAGGCGGCGTCCGCGTGCAAGCTCCATGTGTGCCATGTCTCGGCCAGGGAGTCTCTCCCGCTCCTTCCGAAGGGTGCGAACCTCACCACCGAGGTGTCCCCTCACCACCTCCTGCTGGACAGGGCCTCGAACCTGGGGACCAGGGGCAAGGTCAACCCGCCCCTGAGAAGGAGGGAGGACCGGCAGGCCATGTTCCAGGCGCTCAAGAACGGGGAGTTCGACATCGTCGCCTCCGACCATGCGCCCCACACGCTCGAGGATAAGGATGAGGACTTCGAGTACGCCCCGACCGGCATGCCAGGCGTGGAGACGATGCTCCCGCTGATGCTGCAGCTCGTCAGGGACAGGCACATCGCCTTGGAAGACCTCGTGAAGCGGCTCTGCGAGAGGCCGGGCCAGATATTCGGGGTCCCGAAAGGGAGGATCGAGCCTGGGTACGACGCCGACCTCGTCGTGATAGACCCGATGGAAGGGAGCGAGATAAGGGCGGACAGGCTGCACTCGAGATGCGGCTGGACGGCCTTCGAGGGGATGCAGGCGGTTTTCCCGAAGGCGGTCTTCCTCCGGGGCGAGATAGTCGTCGAGAACGGCTCGGTCGCAGGGGACCGGAGGGGAAGGGGAGTCATTGATGCGTCCAGATGAGCAGCCTCCGGGCTGGCCGGAGGTCGACTTCTCCGAGCTGCGAGCCAAGACCTACAACTGCATCGACGGCTGCGCGCTGTGCTGCCTCTGCCAGCCCGAGCTCCTCCCAGACGAGGAGGAGAGGTTCAGGAACGATTCCAGGCTGTCGGAGGCCATCGCGTCGGAGCACATCTCCCCCGATGTCGAGGGCGTGGCCATCAGGCTCAAAGGTTCGCACGGCGCATGCTACTTCCTCGACAACAGGAGATGCGGCATCTACGGCGACCGCCCGCACTACTGCAGGGCGTTCCCCGTGAACGTGTTCGTAGGCTGGAGGGTGCAGCTCTACGCCAACCTCTCGTGCAGGGGGATCGGGCTTCCAGGCGAGGACCTACTCGCGACGGGCAGGAAGATGGCGGAGGGGTTCGGGAAGGAGATGCTCTCGTCCGAGGTCGCGGAGGCCGGAAGGGTGTTCGGCGAGTTCGTGGACAACACCAGGGATGCGCGGATCGCGCAGTCCTTCGCATCGGTCAGAGGGGCGGCCGCCGCATTGGCCGAGGAGATGGTGGACCGTCTGGGCCTGAGCAGGGTGCTGACCTATGCGGAGCACGGCAATACGAGACAGAACTCTTCCGTACAGGACATAGTCAGGCTCGTGCGGAGGACCGACGCGGAGGCGAACCTGGAGGAGAGGGCCCTGATCGACGGGACGGAGCTCTTCGACCTGCCGGAGCTGAGCCACCTCCCGATATACATCGACGAGACGCTCAAGTGGAGGATATTCCAGCTGAAGGGGCACGAGATCGTGGGGTACCTCCTCGACGAGGACGGGGGCATCGAGGAATGCTCGAGGACCGACCCGTCGGACACGGAACTCCTGCCGATCAATGGAGACGGCGCCAGGGCGGTCTCGGAGTACCTGGCGGTCGTCAACTCGAGGGACTGCTTCCTGGGACACGCGGCCCACCTGTGCGACATGGAAGGGTACGAGTTCAACTTCGCCCAGGTCTATCTGGGCGCGCTCGCCAACAACGCCCTCGACCTGTGGTGGAGGGCGTCGTTCCTGGCGAGGACGGAAGGGAAGAAGGACCTGGGGGCGAGGGAGATCAAGGAGGGAGTGATATTCTACGACATGGACCTCCTGGACCTCCCGACCATAGGGGCGTTCATCTAGACTGGCATCCTTCGCCCGAAGAGGCGGGCGCCACGGCCCATGGCTGAATTCGTACATTGCGGGGTCCCCCCGTTTGATGGAAATCGTATCGATTCTCTTTCATTCGACCAACTCCAATCGAAAGCGTTATCTATCCGATTTTCATGTAGTGTTTTCGAATGTTTTGGTGGGGGACACCGTGACAGATAAGCAAACTCCAGCAACGCTCGACAAGAACGACAAGGTCATCTTGAAAATGCTTCAAGAGGACTGCAACGTGAGCCTGAAGAAGATCGGCGAGAAGACCGGGCTGTCGTCCTCGACGGTCCACTACAGGGTCAACAGGCTCATGGAGGAGAAAGTCATCACCGGCTTCAAGGCCTGCGTCGATCCGCTGAAGGTCGGCAAGGAGATACTGGCCATATCGCTCGTGACCGGGAGATACGGCCCCGACTACTCGAAGAAGATCGGGGAGAAGATGGCGAAGATCAACGGCGTGTGGGCCGTGTACTTCCTCCTGGGCAACATCGATTTCGCAGTCCTCCTCAGAGCCTCCTCCAGGGAGGAGCTGAAGGAGATCGTGGATTCGTTCATCAAGATAGAGGAAGTGGAGAGGAGCAACACCTACCTGATCCTCGAGAGGCTGAAGGAAGACACGACCGTCCAGCTGTAGTCCGGACGTCGCTGCAGGCGCATTCGCACTGTCTCACAATCAGCGCATGCTCTGCTTGTACTTCGTGAGGGCGACCAGATAGTCCTCGATCCTCTTGAGGCGCTTGTTGAGGGCGCCCAGGTCGGTCCCCAGCTGCCCCACGGTCTGAACGAACTCGTCGGGTACCCCCACCTCGATCGGGGGCGCGGCTGGCTCGGGGATCGAAGACTGCACCTGAGCCAACATCTCCTTCAGCGCGGTCACCTCGTCCGAAAGCACTTCGAACCTCGGGTCGTCCTCTTCCTCCTCTTCCTCGCCCTCCGGCTGAGGAGGGGCAAGGCTCGCGGACCCGATCGCCTTGTCTATCTTCCTGTCAGTGGTCGCCAGTATCACGCCGAGGCCTTTGGCCATCTTCTTGTCCAGCATGACCTTGAACTCCCCGAGGTCCGCCCTGAGGGTCCGTTCGAGCTCCTCGATCCTGGCATCCTGCGTCTCCACCTTCTTCACAAGCTCCCCGAGGGCCTTCAGCTCCTTCGCCACCGACTGGAATACCTCCAGGCCCTTGTCGTCAAGCACGATCTGGTTCGTGGAGGGCGGGTAGCTCCTCAGCGAGTCGACCATGGAGAGCATGTCCACCCCCGGACCCGTCCTGAGGATGGCCTGCCGAATGGGCTCGAGCTTGGCCATGGCCGATTCCGCCATCCTGACCGGGCTCTTGTTCCACTGGGAGACGTCCTTGAGATCGTCCAGGAGCTTCTCCAGCTGTCTGGTGGAATCGACAAGGTCCGAGCTCTCCAGCGCCCGGATGTCGCGGATCGCGTCGCGCTTCCCCTTGGAGACGGCATCATCGACCTTGAAGCCCTCGTGAGGATAGGCCGTGACGAGGTACGATATGCCAGACATGACTTTGCCCATCACGTAGTCCCACGTCTGGGACGCCACGACTATGGTGGACTTCTCCGCCTTCTCGAAGAGCATGCAGAAACAGCCGTTGGGCATGAAACAGACTTCGACGCTGTACGGATGGTTCCGGGCGAACATCGGGACATGTTCGGAGCCCTCGCTCTGGACTGCGCTGAGATATGCGCCGACGTAGGCCCTGGCGTAGTTCGCTAGGTCTATGTCGGATGGCATCCGACCCTTTTGTTCCTGTTTGATGTCCGTCATGACAGCACCAGCCAGGCGTCCGCTGGAGCCTCACAAGCTTCTGCGCGCGGAAGGCAAACCGTGGGAGTGAATCCGTTAAACGTGTGAAATACGTTTCCGGTCAAATCTCGGTCCTGATAATCATCTCTGCGCCGATTCGGTGCCGCGGGATCATATGGCGACGGAGGGCATGTAGTCCTCCGACCAGCGAGTCTGGCCGTTCTTCAGCTCGAACTTGAGTCGCACCTTGCAGTCGTCGAAGTAGATGAACGCCCGTTTCACCTGCGAAACGTAAAGCCGCTCCCATTTCCCCCGCT
This sequence comes from Thermoplasmatota archaeon, assembly GCA_963818745.1. Taxonomy (GTDB): domain Archaea; phylum Thermoplasmatota; class Thermoplasmata; order UBA10834; family UBA10834; genus CAWBDD01. The sequence goes on from CAWFTI010000001.1 coordinate 288,881, forward strand.
GCGTCAGGGCCCTTCCCTCGCACGTGATCAGCCCTTCCGAGAGCAGGGTGTTGACCCTCCTGTATCCCAGGGTCATGGGTATGTCCAGCTGATGGCACATCTGTTGGACGCTCCTCGGCCTGTCCCTGGCGTATGTGAGGATCTTGGTCGAGTATTCGTCTATCAACAGCCGCGACAGTTCGTACGCATTCAACGGAGAGGGCCCTCCGACGACGCTATCTCACGTATGTGCTCATAAACCATCGGGCTCAATTCTAGACCGCGAATATCACTGCCGAGACACCGTATCAATTCTGATATCCGAGAGGCTCCTTCCAGATGTTCTAGAGAAACGGGTCTGGCAGCAACGAGTGATTTTCACAGAATGAAAACCAGAGCACAAATATATATATCCACAAATAAGATGCGCCAGAAGAGGGAAGGACGGAGCATCATCCACCTTTCCCCAAGCGAGGGAGACTACGGCCACCGAGTTGGGAATAGCGCAGATACTCACGGACGAGTACAACATGAACATCCTGGCTGCCACAAGCCACAAGGCCAGGAGTGCGCGAGAGCTCGCGTTCATGTTCGACATCCCCTTGGCGAGCTGCTACCGGAAACTCCGGGAGCTCGGCGAGGCGGAACTGATCGAACAGGAAGGGAGCGAGCTCACATCGGATGGTAAGCGATACAGGGTCTACAGATCGAGGATCGGCAGTGTGACCCTTGTGTATGACAAAGGAACCTTGCGGATGAAAGTGGACATGGCCTATAGGTCCGCCCCCCTGGAGATCGTCCAGAACATGGGGATTCCGAAGCCAAGGGAACTTTGATCAACATATCCGCTGACCAGCGAAGGATGGGCGCAGGCTAGTGGACACCTATAGAGGATTGTCCAGCTAGCGTGAGCCCTGAGCTCGCATCCGACTTCGACGAGCGCCTTAGACGCTTACGCCGAACGCGCACAGTTATTTTCTTTTTTGGATTTCACAGCGGAAGCTTATTTTATCGCGCGTGACAATCATTCCTTGCTCTCAGGGGCGACAATCGTCTCTTGAGACCCACGCTAGGACTATCCACAGGGCATGTAGACCTCTTTCGGGAGTGAGCGAGAGAAGAAGAACGGGCGGATAGGCCAGCGGAGTGTTCTGGCATCAACGACCTGCCGATCAGCTTGAAGACCCATGAGGCCCCCCTCCACGGGCCTCACCAGGGTCTTCTCAGGTCGTTGGCATCGGATCCTCCGCAGGCCTATGTACCGCCGCACCGAAGGAGGTAAAGAAATGAAGAAGATAATGGAACCTAGACGGGTGCGGATGGACGACCGCGGCGATATGGGCATCGGGACCTTGATCATTTTCATCGCCCTGATACTAGTATCCGCTGTGGCCGCGGGTGTGTTGGTCCAAACCGCATACACGCTTCAGCAGCAGGCGGAAGCGACGGGCGATCAGGCGATAAAGGAGGTGTCCACAGGCCTCAAGGTACTAGCGCTGTACGGGATGACCGACGGCAACATGACCTACATCACAGACCTGTACATGAAGGTCGCACTGTCGGCAGGCAGCCCGGTGATCAACCTCTATGATCTAATAATAGAGATATCCACCGGGATAGCGGACTCATCGTTGAGCTACACGGACTCGGCGACGCCGGGGACGGGCTATTTCAACGTGACGTCCATCAGAGACACCTACCCGTACAATATCTGGACCGCGACGGATGTGGGCATAACCCAGGGCGACATCGCCTTGATCCACATCAACCTGACGGCCCAGGGCATGGACCTGAGGACGCAGCAGGATGTGAACGCCCTGCTCATACCGAAGCACGGCATACCCACATTCGTGATGCTGACGACACCGTCTGTGTACTCCAACATATACGAACTGCTGGACTGAGGATGACCTGAACGAACGGAGGGCAAGAGCATGGACGAAGAATACAGGAGGTCGGCGCTCGAGTACATGAGCGTCGATTTCAGGACCAACCTAGTCGTGATGCGCTGGCTCACGTTCCTGCTTGAGAAGGTCAAACGGGAAGCACTGCCCGACCTGTTCGGGTACTACGAGCGGATCGGGTGGATGAGCGAACGGGTCAAGAACATGCTGGTGCAGGTGTCCGAGGGGGCGAAGCCCTCGGAGAGGCCGCCCCAGGAGGAGATCGTGATCGACGAGGACGTCGAGGACCACAGCCTCCTGCTGTCGAAGGAGCCCATCAAGGGCTCCAAGAAGGCACTCAGGGAGGAGACCGGCTGGCAGCTCACGCCCGAGGACCACATCAAGTCCTGGGCGTTCCTGATGGAGATCAAGGGCGAGCCGGTGGACAAGAACCTCTGGTGCGACCTCGAGACCCGGATCGACAGCTTCGAGTTCAGCGTAGAGGAGTACTACAGGATATGACCGGCGGACCGTTCGGCAGGCAAGCGTGATGTGAGAGGCGAACTTAGCACAGGGCAGCGTCCAGGGTTGGATGGGACCTCGGTCCGGACAACAAACCCCTTCAATGTTCTAATTTTCCGAAGCGCCAGCGGTGATTGTCGCGCATGAAAATCACGGCTGAGGTTCATATATACTGACGAGCGGGATAGTAGATGGAGAAGCCTCCACGCATCTCGGGGCACTATCCACAGGGCATGTAGACCGTAGGCTCTCGTCCCAACGACGAGACCAGTGACCTCGGAACCGGGGTCCATCGATTCTGATAGTGTCTTGAGACTGAGAGAGCCGTCTATCGACTCTGCCGGTCCCATGCCCTCTGAAAAAGGAGCGGTCTGGGATGTCTCTGCACAAGATGCAACGGAACCTGAATGCTGACGAAGAAGGCGACATCGGTATCGGTACACTGATCATATTCATCGCGATCGTGCTGGTCGCAGCCATCGCCGCCTCACTCATATTGTACGCGGCAGCGTTGCTCCAGCAGCAGGCCCAGAAGACCGTGGATGAATCCGTTTCGGAGGTGTCCGGAGGGCTCGCGGTGATCAACATAGCGGGTGACAGGAACCCGGCCGGTGCGGATTCCGTGATAGTCTCCGCGTACATGCCGTCGGCGGACGAACAGGCTCCTCTGGCAGGGGTTCTCTACAATGTGACGGCCAGCGGGGACGGGACCTCCCCCCTCGTTATGGTTCTGAACTGGTCCTCCGCGACGGACTACGGTTCGGGGCTGTCCGAGGAGATAGTCTACAGGACCTCGGTCTACGACCCGACCAACCCGTCATCGTTCAATGAGCAGGTCGCGAGGAACAGGCTCCTGACCCTCGACCAGATCGACTCCAGCTACGAGCTGGTCAGGTTCGATTCCGGCTTCGGGCCGGCAGTCCAATACTCCGACTACTCGGTAAGGGACGATAATGCCACATCGTACGCCTATGCCGTCGTGGGTGTCGACAATGCCGGGAACAGGGTCCTCTACGGGGCCATCGACAGCTCGGCATCGACTATCGACACGACCCAGGACGAAGACAGGACCGCGCCTTCCGGAGGTTCGATGACCAGCACGGCCAAGCCCGACGATTACTCTGTGGCCCTCTTCTGGGTGCCCGCGTCCGACGCGGGGAGCGGCGTCAATGCCCAGTACCTGTACAGGAGCGAGGTTTCCGTATCCGCCCCCGGGACGGTCGATCGTTGATGGCAGGACCAGGCTGGTCATGCCCGATGCGACGCTTCTGGCTGAATTCAACGCGACGGTCTCGAGCTACGTCGATTCTCCGCCAGCAGTCGGAGATTACACGTACTTCGTCGTCGCAGAGGACAGCTCCGGCAACCAGGCGTACCTCGGCTCGCTCACGTACACCGCCACCGTCGCGGACAGCGGGTCCCCGACACCCGTTTCCGACCTATGCATGCATCAGTCCCTCCAGGCGGTCTCCCTGACATGGACGAGCGGCTCGGACGAGGAGACGGATGTCAGAGGATACTGTGTGTTCAGGGCGGCCAGCGTAGCCGAGCTCGACAGCATCGAGGAGCTGCTGTCGATGAGCCCGCTCGCAATGCTGGGGGCCGATGCGACCAGCTACGATGATTACTCTGGGTCGAGCGGGAGACTGTACTACTACACGGTCGTGACGGTCGATTCCGCAGGCAACTACGCCCAGCCAGTCGTGGCCACGAACACCATTCAGATGATCGAGATCAAGGTGAAGACCGTTCCTGGGAGCGACCCGATCGTCTTCACCTCCCTCATGATCGAGATCACCGACGGCGAGAGGGACGCGACGCTTCGGTTCAACGCCGGAACCTACGGCCCTGAGGGCGCCACCAACACGAGCTTCTCCGTCGAGATCCTGAGGGACCCGGACAGTGTGTTCGCAACCACGTATTCGCTCACAGACGGCGGCCTGGTCAAGATATTCATCGACGCGGGAGAGATCGGCCTGAACCTGCACGCGGAGTCGTCGTTCATGATCAAGTTCATCCCGAGCTTCGGGCAGCCGACGATCGAGGAGTGCATGATCCCGTACCTCGGGACGTACAGGTACATCAACCTGGTGTAATGCGGTTCTGGACACATCCAGATGAGCCAGTACAAACCTCTTCCATATTTCTGATTCCACCCCAGCGTGAATCACGGCATGAGAATCATCTCTCGCTGTCTCTTTCAATATTTGTATCCGACCCTTTAAGATATTATTCTCCGTTAGTCAGAATGAGAGAGGTCTACATGCCCTGTGGATAGTGCCTCTCAACATAACCTTGGGAGGCACATCTCTCTCACTCCCCGCGGAAAGAAAGTGCGATCGCTGATCGGAGGTGAGCACGAGAAGCATGGGAAGGATCGGTGACGCTGGTTCATCGCCAGCGGCAGATTGACGCCATCGAGTTTTTCAACAAGCGCGACTCGAGGCGGGAAACCTGTGCGATTTGGATAAGCCCTTCGGTGAGCGAAAGCTCTCGACGCCCTGCGATTAGGCAGGGGAGCCAGGATCGGCTCGGAACGATCCTCTGGCCGGGAGAGGTCCCGGACGTCCCTCGGGTACGTAACCCGGGAAAAGAGATGAAATGTGGAGGCAAAAGAAATGCAGAAACTAGCGTGGAAGAAGAGAAAGATGGAAGAGGAAGGTGAAATGGGTGTCGGTACCCTGCTCATCTTCATCGCCATGATCCTCGTGGCCGCAGTGGCTGCGGGTGTCCTGGTGCAGACCGCATACAAGTTGCAGCAGCAGGCTGAGGCGACTGGCGACGAAGCACTGCAGGATGTCGCAACTGGGTTCAAGGTCCTCGCTGTCTGGGGAACGACTGACGGCTAACGCGCCACATCGACGACGTCTACCTGAAGATAGCCCTGACCGCAGGCAGCCCTGGCATCAACCTGCGACAGCACGAAGATCGAGGTCGTCCAGACGATTGGAGGCACGGACGCTGACGAGATAACCCTCGATGCCAGCGCGGTACTGCGATCGCAAGCGCAACGGAATTCGCGCATGGAGGAACTGAGAGACATGGCCCCGACGACCACTGCGGGCATGATGACTTCCGGTGACATCTTCGAGATCCACCTCGACCTGAACGCAGCCGATGGGATTCAGCATGGCTCTCGACGTCCAGGAACAGATATCTGTCCTCCTGATGCCGAAGCACGGTGTGCCGACCTTCCTCGAGATAACGGCGCCCTGCGACGCTCGAAGCAGCCAGCGTAGTGGTGCTCAAGTAGAGACACTAGCCTCGAACTAGTCCCTCGGATCAGGGCATCCCTCAAACCCCTCCTTTCCCTCCGGGAAAGGACCTTTGAGGGACAGCCCCTGGTCCAAATGCACGGGGATTGGGTGACACAATGGTCGGCCTGTTCCGAAAGAAACCAACGAAAGATGGTTCCTCCGCTCGAAGGAAGCTGAAAGACTTCGAAGAAGAGGAGGAAGCTCTCGAGGCGGAAGAGGAGTCCGAAGAAGAGGTCTCGCCGCGCAAGGGCAAGGGAAAACCCGCCCGGGACGCGGACGAAGAGGTCGAAGACGAGGTTATCGGCGTAGACGAAGACAGCGCCGGACTGTCCAGCGTCAAGGAGATGAGCGAACTCCTTGGCCGTATGGATGAGGTCGCAGACAAGCTGGGAAGGCTCGATTCCGCGCTTACCATGGTGCGGAACGATACAATCCAGGTCCGCGATCGCATGAACCAGACGGAGCAGGACGTCCGGAGGCTATTGTCCGTCTACGAGGTCGTCTCGGCGAAGTTCAACCCCTTCATCGAGATCTCCGACAACGGCGCTTCCAAGCCCGGAGCGGCCGCCCCGGCCGCCCCTGGCAAGGGAGAGGAACTGAAGCTCCCCGAGATAGACCTCGGAGGAGACCTTCCAGAGTTCCGTCCGTTCCAGGATGGAGAGCCCGAGGAGCTGCCTTTCGTGCCAAGGAAACCCGCCGAACCTAAAGGAGGCGCCCCCCCGTGGGAGCCAGGGACGTCGACTGTGGTCATGGAAAGGGGACCAGCGGGGTCCTCGAGACAGAGAGCGCCACCAACGGACAAAGCATCCCAAGACGTGAACTACGAACGCGAGGTCCGGGCCGCGGCTAAGAGCAAGCACAACAAGAAGCCCTTGCTAGCCTACATCGCCCATGACTACCTCACGCTCGTGATGGTCATGCGCTGGATAGAGTTCCTGTTCGAGCGTGTAACGCGCGACAAGATCTCTCTAGTGCTTGACTACTACGTCGATGTCGGATGGATCAGCGAGGACGTGAAATCAGAGGTCATGTCCTATGCCCGCGGCGAGATGCAGGACATCACGAAGTACATGGCGCCCGAGGAGACTCGGGAAGAGGTATTCCGCGATATGCCCGTACCAGCCGCCGCGCCCTACAAGAAGGTAGAGGACTGGCGTCTGTCCGCTGAAGACCACCTCAAGTCCTTGCTCTTCATACAGAAGATCGCAGGGCTTGAAGTCGACAAGGATCGACTGAACTCACTTGAACAGAACATATCGAAGTTCAAGGAGAGCCTGGAGGGCTTTCATGGGGTTTAGTGTCTCGGCAACAATGGCGATATTCTTCGCCTCTTTTCTAATTCTTTTTTCTATTCTTTATTCTTCTGTAAACAGCGCTTTCGACGACATGCAGACTGCCTTCGACGAGAAATACGACGGTCTCCAGGCCAGGTCCGACACGAGTCTGAGTATCATCGACACGGCATACTACAGGGAGGACAACTCGCTCGTGATAGATGTCCTGAACACCGGAACGACTTCACTCGATGTGAACTGCACACAGCTTCTGGTGGATGGGGTCCTGACATCCTCAGCGACATTCCAGATACAAGGAGTGACGACCGAGATCTGGCAGCCGAACGAAGTGCTCACCATCACTCTCACGAACCCAGACATAGGGTTCTCATCCGATGTGTACGTCCGGACGGACGGCTCCAACAACGCCCAGCTGACCTCTCCGACGAACATAACCGCCGGCGAGAAGGTCTACATCGTGGACGGCACTGGCATCGATGTGTTCAGCCTCGACGGCACTTACGAATTCACGATCACAGACACTGTCAACACACCCACCCCCGGGGACGTGAAGGTCTACGGGGACTACCTCTATGTGATGGACAACGCATCGCACGTGGACAGGTTCACGCTCGACGGAGTCTGGGTGGATAGTATAGTATATGACGCGGTGAACACGCCGACGCCTAGATCCATCGCGGTCGACTCCAGCTACATCTACGTCGTGGACGACTACGACCACATAGACAGGTACAACCGCGCTGCAGGCACGTTCGTGAACCAGTTGATACCCAACGGAGGCACGATGACCTCCCCGATGGACATGTCCGTTGGCGCGTACATATTCGTCATCGACCGCGCGTCTGGCCTGTACCAAGTTGACCGGTACGCCCTCGACGGCACCGGCGGGACCATGATCGTGGGTTCTGCGAGGCTCGCGAATCCGACAGACATCTCCGCGAGCTCTGCAGGACTGCAGGACACCTACGTGTACATTGTCAACAACAGCCGCGAGATACTCGTGTTCGACGAGAGCGGCACATATCAGGGTTCAGTGGATGATGGATTGAGCAGCTCCGTCCGGGGCGTCGACGCCACCGGGAAGATATTCGTCCTGGACGGAGTGAACGGGCTCGTAACCGAGAACCTCGGCACGAGCATCAAGGTGGTGGCGGAGAACGGAGTCTCGAAGATAGACATGCTATAGAAGGGGGTATAAAACACATGGGCGCAAGCGGAGCATCGACGCAGCTGATCTTCTTCATCTCCGCGATCATCGTGTCGTCGGTAGTGGTCGCAACAGCTTCGAGGAGCGTGTTCGACCTATCGAACGGCATCGACGACCGTAGCGAGATAGTGAAGGACCAGCTGTCCACGGAGATAGAGATAATAAACGACCCGACGGCCGTCCCGAACGACCCCGTGCTTATCTACGTGAAGAACGTTGGAAGGAGCAGCCTGAACCAGAACCTGACGACGGTCATGCTGGATGGCGTGGCAGTCTCGGGCGCGACGATGACCCTGACGGGTAGCCAGACATCGTACTGGGAGCCGACGAGCGTGCTCACGGTATCGATCAACCAGAATCTGGCTTCCGGAGACCACACGGTCACGGTCACGACCGAGAACGGCGCGTCAGACCAGTTCGACTTCCGCATATGAGGAGGGCTGACCCTCCGTGGGCGACATATACAAGCTCCAGATCACAAGGGACGACCTGCACGACCAGCTGGGGCAGGGCATACCAGTGGGCACGATCACGCTCATGGAGGGCGCGCAGGGCGCTGGGAAGAGCGCGGTCCTGCAGAGGATGGTCTTCGGGTTCCTCAACAACAAGCACAGCGTCACCTACATCTCCACCGAGCTCACCGTGAAGGACTTCGTCAGCCAGATGTATTCCCTCGACTATCCGATCGCGTCTCCGTTGCTCGAGGGGCGATTGCTGTTCATCCCGGTGTACCCCCTAGTTGGAAGGACGGCCGACAGGAAGGACTTCCTCGGGATGCTGATGAAGTCAAAGGAGCTGTACAGGAGCAATGTCATAATCATAGACACGTTTTCGAGCCTTGTCAGCAACAGCCTGGACAAGGATGAGAACAGCATCAGGATACTGACATTCTTCAAGAAGCTCGCGGGCATGGGCAAGAGCATCATCGTCTCCGTCGACACCGGGGAGATAAAGGGCGATGTGCTGATGCCGTTCCAGTCCGACAGCCACATATACCTGAGCCTGGTGGTCGCCCAGGTAGGCGGGGTCGTATCAAGGAGCATCATGGTGAAGAGATTCTCGAACACGAATTACAGGGTCGCCCCCATCATCGGATTCAGGATAGAACCGAACATAGGCATGGTGATTGAGATAACATCCGTCGTGTGAGGTGGATCGATGCCTTTCAACATGGCCAAGGTCTTGCAGCGGAACCCGCACCTCAGCCTGTACCTTCAGGACTACGTCCAGAAGACGAAGCAGAACCCGAACTTCGTCGAGACGGTATCCAGGGACGCCGCGAAGGGTGGGGCCGCTGACATACTCTACCCTGTGGGCGACCCCATATTCATCCACCTGCACGGGTCGAAGGACAAGGGGTACAAGTACACCGTCGTGCAGCCGATACTGACCCCGGAGCTGGCGGAGAGCTACACGAAGGTCGTCAGCCGCATCTTCGTCAAAGCGGGGGGCGAGAAGATCCACACGAACGACAAGGAGTTCAACGATGTTCTCGACGCGCTCCTGGCGGACATAGTCAAGGTGACAGGCCGGGCGAGCCCTTCGAAGCTCGTCCAGATGTTCAAGCCAAGCCACAAGATCCACATCGCGGAGGACGACTACGGCATCGTCGAGTACTATGTCAAGAGGAACGTGCTGCAGAACGGGATCCTCGAGCCGGTCCTCAGAGACCCGTACATCGAGGACATCCACTGCGTCGGCCTCAGGGAGATCAACATCATCCACAAGGTCTTCGGGATGGTCGAGACGAACATCGTGTTCGACTCAGCGGCCGACCTCGACCGGTACGCCAAGGGCATGAGCGAGCGGATGGGCAGGCCCGCGTCCATATCGAGACCGATCATCGACGGCGCGCTTCCCGGACGGCTCCCGTATCAACATCATCTACGCGGACGATGTGAGCGTCCAGGGACCGACATTCACCATCAGGAAGTTCGCGACCGAACCGATCTCGGCCCCGCAGCTGGCCAAGTGGAACACCTTCAGCGCCCAGGAGGCCGCATACCTGTGGCTGTGCCTCGAGAACGGCATGAGCGTGTTCGTCTGCGGCGAGACGGCGTCCGGCAAGACGACGACGCTGAACGCCATCTTCCCGTTCATAAGGTACGACCAGAAGATATTCTCCGCGGAGGACACCTTGGAGGTCCAGCCGCCCCAGGAGGTCTGGCAGCAGCTGTCCACCAGGGAGTTCGGCCCCGAGGAGAGCAGGGTCGACACATTCGCGCTGCTCAAAGCGGGCCTGAGGTCAAGGCCGAACTATGTGATCGTCGGTGAGATCAGAGGGAAGGAGGGGAACGTCGCCTTCCAGGCCATGCAGACTGGCATCCCTGTCATGGCGACCTTCCACGCCGCTTCCGTCAAGAGGATGATACAGAGGTTCACGGGCGACCCGATCAACGTGCCCATCACGAGCATGGACAACCTTAACGTCGCGGTGTTCCAGGCAGGGGTCTACAGGGCCGGGAAGATGATCAGGCGCACCCTGTCCATCGAGGAGATCCTGGGATACAGCCATTCCATGGGAGGGGTGATGACCAGGGCGGTGTTCGTCTGGAACCCCGTCTCGGACGAACATCTGTTCAGGGGCATGAACAACTCCTTCATCCTCGAGGAGAAGATCGCGGTCAAGAGGGGGTACAAGGACAAGAGGGACATCTACAAGGAGCTGGCCGTGAGGACCAAGATCATCGAGAAGATGATGGAGACGAACCTCTTGGCATACAAGACCGCGAACGACGCCATCAAGGCGTTCCAGAAGGAGGGCGTGTCGGGACTGCCCTTCTCCGTGCAGTGATTCTGACGACCTGCCGTTCCGACATCGCCGAGTGCATGCCAGTGATAGTCAGGCATGAGAATTGAGCGCCAACGCTTAATAGAGCAGCCCAGGGATGGCATACCGAGGCCACCGAGCATGCGCTCTGCCAGTATGACCGCCCGACTGAGCGGCCTCACGAGAGTGTGAGAGCCTCACGCGATCCGCCCGACCGCGAGTGAAAGGGGTCTAGGGATGCAGCAACCTGACGAAACGGGCCTGAAGAAGGCCATGCGGAAGAACCCGCACCTGATGACCTACGTCCAGGAGTTCGTCAGGTTGAACAAGTCCCCTCCCAAGTTCTACAAGGCCCTGACCAGGGACATGGACACGCTCATAGAGATCAACATCGTCTACCCCATCGGCGACCCGCTGTTCGTCCACATATACTCCACCAAGAGCATCCCGATCAAGTACACCTCGATCCAGCCTCCCCTGACCGAGGAACTCCTCCCGAGGTACAAGACCGTCATACAGCAGGTCTACAACAAGGCGGTCTACGAGAAGCCCCACGAGACGGTCAAGCAGTTCGAGGAGAACCTGTTCAAGCTCATCGAAACCTCGACGACCATCGTCGCAGACGGGAAGTCGCCTAAGAAGAACCTGTTCGGGGACCTGTTCACCGAACCGAAGGTGCCAGTCACCAAGGAGGAGCTCGAACTCGTCAAGTACCACGCGAGGCAGAGCATCATCCTGAGCGGCCCCCTGGAGCCGCTCCTGAAGGACCCGTACATTGAGGATATCCACTGCATCGGGACCCAGAACATATCCTTGGTCCACAAGATATTCCAGTCGGTCCCCACGAACGTGAAGTTCAGCTCGGAGGAAGAGCTGGACAACTACGTCAGGTCCATGAGCGAGAGGATAGGGAGGCCGGCGTCCATGGCAAGGCCGATCGTGGATGGCACGCTCGAGGACGGCTCCAGGATCAACCTGATCTACGCTGACGATGTGAGCGTCCGGGGGCCGAGCTTCTCGATCAGGAAGTTCGCGGAGGAGCCGATCAGCGTCACGCAGCTGATAGCGTGGAACACGATAAGCGCCCAGGAGGCGGCATACATCTGGCTCTGCCTCGAGGACGGCATGAGCATGTTCCTGTGCGGGGAGACCGCATCTGGGAAGACGACCACCATGGGGGCCACGCTGTCGTTCATCAAGCACGACAGCAAGGTCTACACGGCAGAGGACACGATCGAGATGCAGGTCCCTCAGAAGGTCTGGCAGAGGCTCGCGACGAGGGACTTCGGGCCGGAGGAGAGCAAGGTCGACACCTTCGCCCTCCTCAAGGCCGCCCTGAGGTCCAGGCCGAACTACATCATCGTCGGGGAGATCAGAGGCAAGGAGGGGGGCGTTGCGTTCCAGGCGATGCAGACCGGCCATCCCGTGCTCGCCACATTCCACGCGGCGTCGACCAGGAAGCTCATCCAGAGGTTCACCAGCGACCCGATCAACGTCCCGATCACATTCATAGACAACCTGAACGTCGCATTCTTCCAGGGAGGCATCTACCGGGGAGGCAAGTTCCTCCGGAGGACCCTGTTCATAGACGAGATAGTGGGATACAACGAGGCCCTCGGGGGCATCATGACCAGGACGATCTTCGTCTGGAACGCGGCGGACGACACTCACGTGTTCAAGGGGATGAACAACTCGTACATCCTCGAGGAGAAGATAGCGGTCAAGAGGGGGTACGCTGACAAGAGGAGGATATACGACGACCTCGCCCTGAGGACGAGGATCCTCGAAGAGATGGTGAAGAGGAACATACTCAAGTTCGCCCAGGTGGACCACATAATCGAGGAATTCCAGAAGAAGGGGGTGAACGGCCTCCCGTTCCCGGTGTAGGCCTGACATGGCGGACAACAAGATCAAGAGGATGTACCAGTCCCTCGAGATGCCCGTCGAGACTTACTTCACCAAGTACGCCCTGCCGATGGTGATCCTGGGGATCGTCGCGGCAGCGGCCATGGTCGTCCTGTTCCCGGAGCTGGTCACCGACCCGATCTTCCGATACGTGTTCCTCGCGGTGCCCGTAACATGCTCGGCCGTCGCGATCCTCCTCCCTCTCATTCTGGGCGAGCGGAAGAAGATGCAGATAGACCGCAACATGCACCTGTTCCTCATACGGATGAGCGTGCTCGCGACCTCGAAGCTCCCAAGGAAGAAGATGCTGGAGATACTCTCGCAGGTCAAGGAGTACGAGGCGCTCAGCTTGGAGATCGAGAAGATCTACAAGCTGATGGACTACTGGAACATGGGCCTGTCGGACGCCGCGAGGACCGTCGCGAGAAGGACGCCTTCACCCCTGCTTGCGGACTTCTTGGACAGGCTCGCCCACTCCTCCGACGCCGGCGAGGACCTCGAGGGCTTCCTCGCGAAGGAGCGCGAGGTCGCGATGAGCACGTACCTCAACAGGTACGAGACCGCCCTCAAGGACCTCGACCTGCTCGTGGAGATATTCGTTGCCGTGCTCATCGCGCTCATGTTCATACTCGTGTTCATCGCGCTGCTGCCGGTGTTCGTGAACATCTCGATCTCGATGCTGCTGCCGGCCGTGGCCCTGTGCTTCGTCGTCGTCGAGGCTTTCGTGGTGTATACCGTGAAGTCTCTCCTCCCGTCAGACCCTGTGTGGCACAACATGGAGGAGAGGACTCAGGTCGACAAGACCCTGAAGCAGGTGCTCCCGGCTACGTACGCGGCATGCATCGCGCTCGGCGTGTTCTCGATACTCGTGAGCCTGCCGCTGACCGCCATCGTGGCGCTCATAGTCACCCCCCTGATCTACCCTGGGATATTGATCCGGAGGGAGGAGGCGAAGATACACGCCAGGGACGAGAACTACGACTCGTTCATGAGGGCCGTCGCGGGATATTCCGCATCCTCCGGGGCCGCGGTCACGGAGGGAGTCGGCAGGCTGCGCAAACACGACTTCGGAGAGCTCACATCCGGCATAACCGTCCTGTACAAGCGGCTCCTGACCAGGATAGACCAGGTCCGGGCATGGAACCTGTTCGCTGCCGACAGCGGCAGCAACCTCATCTCGAAGTTCACAGAGATGTACGTCGTGGGGCTCTCGGTCGGCGGCAAGGTCGACCAAGTGATAGAGATCATCAGCACGAACTTCGTGAAGCTGATGAACGTCAGGAGGAAGAGGTACCAGTCCGCCGACAACATGCTCGGCACCCTCTACGGCATGTCCATAGGCATCACCTTCACGCTGTTCTCGGCGCTCAGCCTCATGCAGTTGCTGAACCAGATGAACGCGCAGTTCGCCCTGTCGCAGACGACCATCTCCCTGCCGATCGCCCTGCAGTCGTTCGACCTCAGCCTCGCGGAGGCGATATTCCTGTTCATCGTGATGGTCCACTCGCTGATCTCCGCGAACCTCGTGACCTTCGCGGGAGGCGGCCACAAGCACAGCTTCTACATCAACTTCGCGATCATCACATGGATCAGCACCGTGACCGCCATCGTGACCACGCTTCTGCTCGAGAAGATGCTCCGCCTCAGTTAGCCGCAACAGAAAAAGGGAAGGGGGGAGACGCCCGTGCAAGGCCTCTGGTCACCCGCCAGACGAAAAGATTGGCCACCGATTTCGCCTTTTCGCACGTCCCGTTGGGAGGGACTACGCATGTCTGGAGGCATCCCATGAGGTCCTGCAACAGACGCTCAGCTGAGGATTCCTGATGAGCGTTGATAAGCGTTTGTCCAGGAATCTCCACGCTGAGAATCGTCCGAGATTCTATTCAAGCCCGTAAATTCAAATGCTGGCCGTGTTTCGGGGCGTCTTGCAGCGATGATAGTCAGCTCCGAGAATTGAGCACCAACCCTTATGAGTCGAGTAGCCCAGTTTGAATGCATGGCCACCGTGGGACGGGCGACGCTCACGGCTCTTACTATAGGCGTCCTGCTCCTACCAATGACGCTGATGCTCCTGCTCCAAGGACCTAGCGTATCGCCCGCCCACGCATTTCCGACCGATGACTTCGGGGACAGCATAAGGGTCACATTCGATCCCGCAACCTCGGTCAACATCTCCTCTACGGTTGACAATGCAGGCAATGTGCACGTCGTATGGGAGGACTACCGTTCTGGGGCTGGGGATGTCTACTACGTCAAGCTCGACCCCGAAGGGAACAAGCTGACGAACGATGCGAAGATCACCAACGACCCCACCACGTCCAGACACCCGACGGTCGCGGTCGACCTGTCGAGCCACATCTATGTGGTCTGGGAGGACCAGAGGGACGGCTCGTGGGAGCTCTACTTCGCCAAGCTCTGGTACTACGACGGCAACATCACATTCCTGGTGAACGGCCTCCGGGTCTCGGACGCGGATCCCGGGAACTCGACCGAGCCGGACATCGAAGTGGACATGGAAGGGAACATAGCGATGGTCTGGACGGACGATCGGGACGACGCCGGGGACGGGAACCTCGAGATCTACTACAAGCGCCTCGACGACGACGGAACCCCAATCACCGCGGATGTCAGGGTGACGACCGACGTGGGCCAGTCGGAACACCCCAGGCTGGATGTCGACTCTGCCAACATGGTGCACATCACATGGTACGATTTCAGGGACTCGGACAACGGGATCGTTGTCAACCACGGGGTCTTCTATCGGAAGCTGTGGGTGGTCAACGGGACCGGGAACACGATAGAGCGGAGAGTCACATTCGCATCGCCCTCGTCGAGGCCGGATATCGCCGTCGACACGGACGGGAATGTGCATGTCGTGTTCGACGACGACAGATACGCGAGCTTCGATGTGTTCTACACGCTCCTGGACAACGACGGCATCACCATCGAGGATGACATCAACATCTCCCCGAAGGACGAGGCCGAGTCGCGCCTTCCGAGGGTGTTCCTTTCGGATTCCAACGCCATCGACGTGGCTTGGCAGGACCAGGCCTCGGGCGCATGGGCGATACACTACTCCGCGATGGCCTACGACGGCACGCTCGAGGTCTACGACCAGGCCCTCACGGACGATTCGTTCGGGAACGCCACGGCGCCCGTCGTCATGTGCGCCAGGGACAACAACACCTTCGTCCTCTTCGTCGGGGAGCTCGACAACACCGAGATATTCTTCCAGAGGACCCACAGGCCGGATCCTGCGCTGTTCGGGGGAGACATCTCCCTCTCAACCAGCCAGCCGTTGGTGGACCAGACGATGTGGGTGAACGCCACGGTGCACAACCTCGAGGGGGACGCGGTCTCCGGAGTGATCGTACGGCTCCTCGGGGGCGCTGAGACCCTGGACGAGGCATCCATCAGCTCGATACCCTCCGCTGGCACGGCACATGTATCGTTCGCGCATGTCGCCGTCGCTGGCGAGACAGGGTTCACGCTGGTCGTCGATCCCGACCAGGCGCTCAGGGAGATAGACGAGACGAACAACCAGGCCTCGGTGCCTCTCACGGTCCGCATCCCAGCAGTTGATGCTGCCGCTGAAGAGACGAGCCTGCCAGTGGTTCCTGGCGGCACCGCAGTGTTCAACCTGACCATCTCGAACGACGGCAGCGACGACTTCGCATACGAGATGGCCGTGTCCGGGGTCCCCGACGGATGGAGCGTGGTGATGGGAGGCACGCCAGAGGGGTACTTCCTCGTGCCGGCCGGAGGGGCGAACACGACCCAGGTCGGGATCACGGTCCCCGATGGCACGGCGCCCTCGACTCAGTTGTTCAATGTCACGGTCGAGTTCACGGAGCGCGAGAGCGTCAACCGCACCCTCACGCTCATGGTAGACGTGCTGAGGGTGGGCGACATCACGGTGACGCCACCCGCAGGTGCGACCGTCGAACCGACCATCACATCCACGTTCGTGTTCTCAGTCGCCAACGTCGCCAACGCCAACGAGACTTTCGTGGTCGAGGCCGTTGACGACCTGGGCTGGGTCCTCACGCCTTCCGCGACGATCATAGACCTCGCACCGGGCGAGAGCAAGGAGATATCCGTGGAGGTGCTCCCGGCCAGGTACGACCCTCCCGGGGCGATCAACGAGGTCTCGTTGAGGCTGACCTCCCAGAACGTCACTGCCAACATAGGGGAGGGGACCCTGCTCTGCGTGGTCGGGGACCACAGGGAGGTGGACCTGGACATCGTCGGCCAGTCGTTCATGAACTTCTCGGTCCCCGAGCTCAGGCAGATAGCATACCGGATCGATGTGACCAACCTGGGCAACTCGAACGACACCTACAGGATGCGCCAGGTGGGGCTCGAGGACTTCTGGGCCGTCCTGGACACATCGTATGTGTTCCTGGACCCTGCCGAGACGAGGACGGTCTACCTGTACATGACCCCTGGGAGCGCGGTGCTCGCCGGGGTCTACGAGTTCAACGTGAGCGTCACCTCGGAGTCCGACCCAGGGGTCTCCTGCACCCTCGACATGGGAGTCAGCATCCTTCCCTTCTACGACCTGCAGGCGACGGTGGACTACGGGTCCTCGGTCGTGCGTGCGGGGTCGACGGTCTACCTGAACATCACGGTCGAGAACACGGGCAACTCGCTCGACGCGTTCAGCTCGTACGTCTACACCGAATCGTTCAACGTCTCGAGCGTGTTCGTCGATGGGGAGGAGATCGATCTCGAGACCGATGTCGTGCCCTCGATCCCCCTCGGGCCGGGCGAGAGGGCCACCCTGATGCTGACGATACTCGTGCCCGAGGGCACCCCGGAGGGCACGTACAGCCTGTACGCCGACTTCTACTCGAACAGCGACCCGAGCATGGGCGATTCGGCGTACTTCGACATAACGGTCGAGGGCAAGGGCACTTGGCTCACGATATGGGTCATAGCCGGCATAGCCGGAGGGGTGGGGGCGGGCGTGCTCGTCCTCTTCATGTTCCTGCGCGTGCGCGGCATAAGAGCGCAGGAGGAAGAAGAGGAGGAGAGGAGGCGCATGCAGCAGAAGAAGCCCCTGAAGCGCCCGGCCGTCAAGGGGACCTGAAGGGGAGCCAGTGCCCCCGGGAATGAGGTTCCGGGAACCGCAAAGCTTTAAGTACGGTACCTGTTATCTTGGAATCAGGTGATTTAATTGATGAAACCCCTGGCTGTTCTGAACAAGGCGATAAACCAGCAGGTCATCGTCGAGCTCAAGGGAAAGAGGGGGTACCGGGGAACCCTCGACGGCTACGACCCGCACATGAACTTGGTGCTAAAGAGCGCCGAGGAGATCTTCGACAACCAGGTCGCCCGCAAGCATGACTCTATCATCGTTCGCGGGGACAATGTGATATACATCTCACCGTGAGGTAGGGCACTATGACGAAGGGCACCCCGTCGATGGGAAAGCGAGGCAGCAAGAAGACGCACATAGTGTGCAGGCGCTGCGGAAGGCGCGCATACCATGTGAGGCACAAGACATGCGCTTCGTGCGGCTTCGGCGCGACGGCTAAGATGAGAAACTACAACTGGGCGAAGCAGCACTGATGAGCACGTTCCTAGCAAGGGGGAGGTCAAGGTCGGTGGAACCCGAGCACCCGCAGGATGAGTGCGGCGTTTTCGCCATAGCTGCGATCTCGAACGTGTCAGTGGACATCTTCTACGCGCTCAGGGTTTTGCAGCACAGGGGCCAGGAGTCCGCGGGCATCGCGGTGTACAACAACGGCATCAAGGCCATCAAGGGCATGGGGCTCGCGCATCAGGCCCTGAAGCCGGACGACATCAAGAACCTCAAGGGCACCCTGGGCATAGGCCATGTCAGATACTCCACCTTCGGATCATCCACCATAGAGAACGCTCAGCCTATAGTCGTGTCCACGACCTACGGCGACATCGCGCTCGCGCACAACGGCGAGATAGTCAACGCCGACAAGATCATGGACGACCTGAAGAAGAAGGGCTGGGCGTTCATCACTTCCAGCGACTCCGAGATCGCCGTGAGGCTGCTCGCCAACGACATCGCGAACACTGGCGACCCCGTCCGGTCGCTCAAGAACCTGATGGGGATGCTCCAGGGCTCGTACTCGATGACGGTCATGATAGACAACAGGATCTTCGCGCTCAGGGACCCGTTCGGCGTCAGACCTCTCTGCATAGGCAGGACCAAGGTGGGCTACGCCGCCGCCTCCGAGAGCGTCGTGTTCGACACGCTCGGGGGGGAGTTCCTGCGGGACGTGGAGCCCGGGGAGATCGTGGAGCTGACTCCCGGGGAGGTCAGGCCGGTCAAGACAGGCCTCTCGAGGGGCAGGGCGCACTGCATGTTCGAGTGGGTGTACATCGCGAGGGCCGACTCGTGCATCGACGGGAAGCTCGTGTACGAGGTCAGGCACAGGATAGGCCAGAGGCTGGCCAAGGAGCAGCCCGTCAACGCCGACGTCGTCGTTCCCATCCCCGACTCGGGGAGGTCGCACGCCAACGGCTATTCGGAGGCCTCCGGGATAAGGTACGCCGAGGGCCTCATGAAGAACAGGTACGTCGAGCGCACTTTCATCATGCCCGAGCAGTCGGAGAGGACCACGATCGGTCATGCTCAAGCTCAACCCGCTCAAGAGCGTCCTCAAGGACAAGAAGGTCGTCCTCGTGGACGACTCGATCGTCAGGGGCACGACCATGAGACAGATCGTGCAGCTCGTGAGGAACGCCGGAGCGAAGGAGGTACATGTCCGGATAGGCTCCCCGCCCATCAGGGCCCCCTGCTACTTCGGCATCGACATGAAGACGAGGGAGCAGTTCGCGGCCACGGGCAGGACCGTCGAGGAGATCGGGAAGATGCTCACGGCGGACAGCCTCGGATACATATCCGTCGAGGGGCTCGTCGAGGCGATCGGGCACCCCGCGGGGGACCTTTGCCTGGGATGCCTCACCGAGGAATATCCCATGCCCGTGCCGGGCGAGAAGGTCAGGTACCAGAAGAAGCTGGACTCGTTCGTCTGAGGGCGCCCGGGGCCGAGGTCCGCTCAGGTACCATGGTGGGTCCTTCTGAACAGCCAGATACGTTTCTACAATTGTGCCACTCTTTGAGGCTTGTTCCACAAAGCACTTACCCCATACACCCTGGTGACAGGATACAAGAGATTGGACTGGCTCGGCGCGCGGCGGTCGAAGACGACGCCTGAGGGGACTGCGACGGGCCCGACAAGAACCAAGGAAGTGAGGACATGAACAAGGAATTCGAGAGCGAGTTGGCGAAGAGAGTGGCAGGGAAGAAGAAATCCAGCAGGGCCTGGGTCGTGGTGGCGCTCTGTGCCGCCGTACTGATGAGCGGAGCGATGGCCGTCACGGTCGTCGCGGCAGACGACCAAGACCGGACCAAGGACACAATCCAGCAAAAGCTCCAGGACGGTTCGTGCACCGACAGCGACTGCGTGCCTGACCTCGACGGCGACGGCATCTGTGACTGCGACACCGACGGAGACGGAATCTGCGACTGCGCCGAGGACTGCACCTGCGTAGATTGCCCGTGCTGCACGGTATAGGGCTGCTTACATCTGACGCACGTAGCCTGAACACCACAAGTGCCTGCACCCGTCCGGATACCTACACCGTCGACTGATGCAGGCGAAACCCATTCAGAGGCCCGTCAGGGGACGACTGTCTCCTGCGGGCAACCCTTATTCTCATAAGTCTGGCCTTCCCGGCCCACCTGAGGTGGCCGAGGGACGGAATCCGGTGATTCGGACTGGGCAAGTTTTAACTACGCCTACCATATACATCGACCGCCCGGATGGGCCGGTAGATCAGCGGAAGATCGCTCGCTTGGCATGCGAGAGGCCGCGAGTTCAAATCTCGCCCGGTCCACACTCACTTCGTTTCTTGAAACGAAAGCGAGTCCATAACATGTCTTCACTCCTTCAAAGGTCCACACGACAAGACCACCGAGATCGATTGGGCGCAAATCGGTTCTAGCGACCACAAGGGATTTAAGCTGGGGCACGAGTTATTGATACCAGATCGGAGGGTGGTTCACACGTACCCAATCGAATGGATGGTTGAGTGGTCAGCTCCAATCTTGATTTGGGTCGCAGCTTATGCATTTCTCTACGCACTATCTCGTCGCGGGAAACTGAAAGTCGAGACCAATGTATTGGCCTTCTCGGGAGCGATTCTCGCTTTTGTCTCACTATTGACTTGCTGGGGCACAATCGAGAGCGGCTACGATTGGAGCGCTGGAACCAGCTACTCCATCTTCCTCGTCTTCACATACTCGTTGGCACTCCTTACCCCACTAGCGGCGATCGGACAGGCGGGCATGCTGTTATGGGTGATGGGCTTCGCAATGAGCCGAGATGCAAGCATAGTGCCTCTCTACGGCTACGTCATCGCTTGGGTTTCCCTTGTGGTCATGATTGCAGGCATCATATGGCCGCAGGCGCTCCACAGAAATCGCACTGGCTCGGACATCTATGACAGGCTGCTGACAGCCACTGTGAGGCATCCGTCACATCCCTGGATGTCGTCCCAGGCAGCAGTGGGTCTGGTGATTTCGGTCTTCTTCTTCGTGTTCGCCGGCCTGTACCTCCTCTTCAGCAGGGAGGAGATGGCACTCGGCCTGATCGTCATCGGGCTCGTCATCGGTTGGGTCTTCCTATCTCGAGCGTCGAAAGTAGAACTCGATGGAAGGGTCAGGGAGCCCAGGTCCGAAGCGATTAAGAAAAGGTGTCCCACGTGCGGGATGGACAATCCTCGGCAGGCTTCGCATTGCACCCAGTGCCACAGAGCTCTGTCGGTCGCGCATGAAGGCGCTTCGGCACGAAAATCGGTGACAAATGCGAAAGCAGGGCACCTGGCATGGATAGCCTATGTCGCCCTTGCATACGTTGCGCTCATCATCGTTCTTGCGACACTGACAGGCGCGTTCGGCCCTGGATACTCCGGGGAACAGAAGACGAGCATTCTGGTCTGGGGCGCAGTAGCCGGGGCAATCGTTGTCGCATCGGCCCTGGTCGCGAGACACTGGGCTATACCGCCGAGCCTTCCGAAGGAACTGGTTACCACATCAGTTGCGATCTTTGCACTCTTCATACTCATGGCGTCAATCGAGGTGTCCGAAATCGTACACACGGGATTCAGCTCAGCAGACTACCTCGTCTTCGCAGGTATCGGGCTGGTCGGTCCGATGCTCTTCTACTTGCAGACCCAGAGCGGAAGGGCAAGCATCGAGAAGACCCCGTAAGGGGAATGCTGCGAAGGCGGAGGAATCAAGGGGGCTCCGGATCATAACCCAGTCCCCCACAGGTGAGGCACAGTTCATGAACGCCCCGCTCGGGCGAGTTCGATCTTCCCCCGACCCACGTTCACGCACAGCCAGACAGGATTTCCTTCAATCCGACACGGGGGTTCCCACGGCACCGAATCACTGGCCAAGGAATCGTTCCGAAGGTTGATAAACACGCAACCGCCTGCCAGTCCCTCGCTCCGAGAGGGTATTCCGAGACGCTCGGGGCTTTCGACGATGTGGTATGCTAGATGACGGACAGAGAGAGATTGACAGGCCAGCTCGATGCTGCAGACATTCCCACAATCCCGGGACTGAAGTTGCGCCGATACCGAGGGAAGGATGACCTCCCAGCAATGGCAACGGTGATGACCCGGAGCAGAGAGGCCGACGGCATGGATCTCGTCACAACCATGGAAGACCTGGTCGCCGAATACGACAACCCTCTCGACTTCGACCCCAACGCGGACATTCTCATCGTGGAAGCAGAGGGCAACATCGTCGGTCTCGCTAGGATCTGGCGGGAGGATAGAGAAGACGGAAGGAAGGTGTACGGTCACTCGGTGGAACTCCTGCAGGAATGGCGCGGCAGGGGGATCCGCGAAGAGCTGTTCCAGCACAACGAGAGACACATACGGAGAGTCGCTAAGAAGGACGGAAGAGAAGGAGCCAGCTTCCTCCATGTGTGGGCCAACGACTCGGATAACGAGTGGAAATCCATCATCGAGAAGAATGGCTATCGACCAGCCCAGCACGTGCTCGACATGGATCGAAGCCTGGATGGTATCCCAGATATGCCGCTCCCCGATGGCATCGAGATATGTCCCGTGGGACCCGAACACTACGCCAAGATATGGGAGGCCGACAGGGAATCCTCGCGGCTAGATTGGGACTTCTCCGAGAACAAGTGGGATGACGAGCACTTCAAGACTTTCATGAGGACGAGCGTATTCCAACCGGATCTCTGGCAGGTGGCGTGGAGCGGCGAGACGCTAGCCGGCATGATTCTGAACTACATCGTCGAGGAGGAGAACCGCCAGCTCGGGAAGAAGCGAGGGCATACGGAACACGTCTTCGTCCGAGAGCAGTACAGGGGAAAGGGCCTGGCCCGCGCGCTGCTCGCCAGAAGCTTCCGGGTCCTCAAAGACCACGGAATGGACGAGGCGACCCTGAGCATGGAGGTCGAGAACCCGCACAATCCCCTGAGGCTCTACGAGGGGATGGGGTTCAGGATTGTGAAGCATTACACATGGTACCAGAAACCTCTCTCCTGAACGAGTATGCGGATCCCTCGGACTCCGAGTCATCCGCCCATGTCCCCTCACTTCTAAGAAAAAGGAGTTCGGCCCGGCGCGATAGTCCTCGGATTGGAGGATGAGCTAGGGTTTTGAGCATGCTCAGACTGCTGACCCTGAGGAAAGGCCAAATGAGACTAGCGCGATTCCAGTCGTCGAAGGGACATTAGTGAATAACAACCAGGTAATCCAGGCTATGTTGGAGCACAAGTCCATCCGGAAGTACAGAGACGACATGCCCTCCGACGACATCATCGAAACGATCGTCAGAGCGGGTCAGCAGGCTCCTTTCGCATCGCAGGCCTACAGCATTCTGCTCTCGCGCAGGAGACCACGGAATCCCTACAGGGCCCCTCTGCTGTTCACGCTGTGCGTCGACTATCACAAGCTCGACCTCATCATGGCCAAGAGGAAGTGGAAGCCGGTCACGAACGACCTGACGCTCATGTTCTTCGGCATCCAAGATGCCTCCCTGATGGCTGAGAACATGATAGTGGCAGGGAGGAGCCTGGGGCTGGGGAGCTGTCTCCTCGGGTCCGCGATGTATCGCGCGGACCGCATCGCGAAGAGCTACAAGCTGCCCGAGAGGGTCTTCCCCCTGGTGCAGCTAGTGATGGGCTACCCAGATGAGGACCCTCCGCCGAGGCCTCGCTATCCGATGGAGTTCACGCTCTTCGAGGACGCGTACCCTGAACTGGATGACGGCATGGTCTCAAGGGCAATGTCCGCGATGGACGATGGATATCTCGCGCAGGATTACTACCGCGCCCAGAAGGCCAAGATATCCCTGGAGAAGGGGCCGAGGAAGGAGACCTACACGTATGACAGCTACAGCTGGACGGAGCACATCAGCAGGAAATGGGGCCAGTGGCATCTGGACCCGGCGGAGCTGATGGAGCAACTCGAGAAACGCGGGTTCTTCATCACCAGGAAGAGAGCCAGGAAGAGCGGATCCCCAGGCGAATGAGGGCCAGTCGGGTGCCTCGACCGACAACCGCCGAAATGGAAAAGTGGGGTTTGGGGGTTTGAATGCGGTTCTGCTCAGTAGATGCTTCCGTCCGGCAGGTCGGAGACCAGCGCGCCGTCCTCGGCGGACAGGTGGTACCATGTGCCCCCTGTGCCGGTCCAGGTCACCAGGTTGAACGTCGTCGAGAGAGACATCTTGTACACGGATATGCCCGTGTAGGTCAGAGGCGTCTTGGGCTCGCAGACCTCCGGCCCATATCCGGGCGTCTCCAGGAAGTACGCCGCCGCGGTACCGTCTTTGCACAGCCCGAAAATCGTGACATCACCGTTCGGCTCTACGCCCAGCGCGGTCTTCTCGTCTATCCCGATGCCCCTCGCCATCGGGGCCCAGTCGTCCTGGACAATGCGCGCGAGGAAAGTCACGAGCCGGCCCATCCGGTCCCTCGCGACGAAGTGGCTGTCCGTGATCTTGCCCTCCATGTTGGGCATGACCAGGAAGTCCCTGGCGAGACAGACGCGGCGGTTGTACGGGTTCTTGAGTGCGTCGTCGGACTCGACCGTGTCGTTCTCCGCAGAGAACGCGAACTCGCTCAGTACGGCGAGGCCCGCGCTTGTGCCACCTATAGGCGCGCCCTTGTCGAGGACATAGTGTATGGCGTCCTCGACCGGGGTGTCCTTCCACATGCTGATGTAGTCCCACTGGTCGCCACCGGCGATGAACAACGCCTCGGCGTTCTCTATCTGTTCGATCAGGAACGGGTCATAGCACGACTCAGGCTCGAGGAATATGATGGTCTCGCACGAGTCCACGCCGCCGAGCTGCTTGTATATCCACGGGTTGTAGGCGTCCGTGCCCGTGCAGCGTATTATGACGAAGTCTCCTCCGCCGGACTTCTCGATCATCCAGAGCATCGCGGCAGCGATGTCGTTGCTCCCGCCCGCGAGCAGAAGGCCCGGCGATGTGTCCGTGACGACATCCTCGGAGCTACCTGCGATGTAGTATTCGTATGTGACCTTCGCCCCCGACCCCGACAACGAGATCAGAGAGGTCGACAGTACCATGACCAGAACTATAGTCCCTGCTAGCACGCGTTTCCTGAGATACACTGTTAGACTCCCCCCTCCTTGAACTGACAAAGGGTTACATTATGCTTGCGTCAGTATGCCTCTGACCGACGGCCGCGGGCGGCCCGGATGCCCCCTAGGACGCCACCTCGACCACGAAGGAAGCCTGCCCGCCTATGAGGTCCTGATAGTCGTAGGCGGGGTAGTCCTTCCATGCATCCATGGACCCGGATACGAGCCCGCTCGCGGTGATGTCGAAGGAGTACACGCCCTCGTTCTTGCAGGCGCACATCTCCCAGCAGAGCGTGACCGTCTCCCCGGCCTCGAACGTCCCGATGGCAGACAGGTCCGGGGCCTTGCATATGTTCAGCCCGGTCGTCGTCTCCAGCACCGCGCTGAAGCTGTCCGCGGTGAACTTCGGGAACGAATCGGACCCGAACGGCGCGATGCACGGGTAGCTGATGGTCGCGCTGACCGTGAACTTCTCTCCTGGCACCACTGTCGCGGGTGCGGATATGTCCACCTCCCACGGCGTCACGAACACGCCCCCGTACATCAGGCCGGGAACGCCCCATTTCGTCGTGTCGCACGTCCACGTGTCCAGGAAGTCCTCGTACTTCCATTTCAGAGGCACGAAGTCGGTGTCCCACGCGTTCTCGCTGGCGGACTGGGATGTCGAACCCTGGTAGTCGTGGTCCATCTTGAATTCCCTGGACCATCCGTCGTTGATCAGGAGGACGCCCTCGGCGTCGTCGTATCCGACCACTACTCTGTAGTGGTCTCCGCTGTAGTACTCTGGCAACCAGTAAACGAGCACGATGACCGGGTATCCCTGGGCGAGTATGCACTTCATCTCTTCCAGCCACGGCTCGCTCGATGCGTAGAAGAACCCTGCATAGCCCATGTCCCTTCCGGTGTAGCCCGTCACGATCGAGTTCGGCCACCTGCTGCCCGCGGTTGTGCTCATGGAGCTGAACTGCGCGGCCCTGGCCATGTCCGGAAGCGCGGTGCCTCCGCTCCTCGCGGCGTTGTATATCTCCCTCTGGTCGATGAACTCCCCGTAGTAGTCGAAGACCATCTGCAGGGACACCGCCCCGCAGCCCTTCGCGTCTATCTGCTGATAGAGCGGCACGCCGTCTATGAACACGCTCTCCGGCCGCGTATCGGCGCCCGCGACGGGGAACACCATCATAGCCACTGTGCAGATGCACACGCTCAGAAGCAACCCTCTCGCTCGCCCAGCCGCGCTGATCCTCATGATATCTCTCCCCCTCAACGGACCCTCGCCCCCTGCCGTCAGGCGACGGGACGAGGCGAGCCTGAAATCAGTGTACGAGTAGTTAACGGTCTTGATACACCATTAGAACCGACAGGGGCCGGCACCGCAGTCGACGACAGGTCCTACTTAAGCCCCGCACCATCCTAGACGCGCCTTTCCCGTGCCTGTTCGGAAAACTATAATTAGCGAATAGGGACGATATCGAAGCCGTATCACCACGGCGCTAACGCGGTGACTGACCCGAGGCGACCGCAGCCATCGGAGATACGAGTTCGACGGAAAGGGGACGAATCGGTGAGCCGCAGGTGCAGGCCGAAAAGACCACAGGGCATGGGTGAGCGCAGGTGCTGAGGTACTTCAAGGGCGGTCCTTCGGAATACATCATAGAGCATGTGCGCGGGCGCGTGATCCGGGAAGGCAAGGGCCTGGGATTCTTCTACATGCCCACGACCGCGAGCATCGTCTCGATACCCCTGAGCTCCCTCGACACCGAATTCGCCTTCGACGAGGCCACCTCGGATTTCCAGACCGTCACCATATCGGGACAGGCTTCGTACCGTGTTGCAGAGCCCGCGAAGCTCGCCGCGGGGCTCGATTTCACGATAGATCCGGCATCAGGCAAGTACAGGACGGAGGACCCGGCCAAGCTCGCCTCGAGGATAGGTCACGTGATCCAAGAAGCGCTGCACATCGAGGTGCAGCGGCTGCCACTCGAGAGTGTCCTGAGGCGGAGAGCGCAGCTTGCCAAGTCCGCGCTCGCGAGGGCGCGCCAGAATCAGGACCCGGGCTCGCTCGGGATCGAGGTGCAGAACGTTTTCCTCACCGGGATCTCGCCCGCCCCGGAGGTCGCCAAGGCTCTGGAAGCGGACCGCAAGGAGATCATAATGGCAAAAGCCGACAGGGCGACCTTCCAGAGGAAGATGGTGGCGGTCGAGCACCAGAGGAAGATGCTCGGGAGCGAGGACGGGCCGACATCCACGATAGAGTGCAACGAGAGCTGTCCGTTCAGCCGCCTGTGCGAGGACTACCAGAAACACGTGAACGAAGGGAAGGCCTGGTGCCCTCTCTTCAGGGAGTTCAGCAGGTAGGGTTCTTCATTGGAGAGGAACTGATTTCAATCTCTGACCCGATTCTACTTGTCAGGCTTCCACATGGCGACGGAGGCGGAGCAGACGAGGCCGGGCGTGCCGTTGAAGGACATGCCTGAGGAGGCGAAGCGCATCGTGGACCACGCGCGCGCGTCCGGAATCCAGCTCAGGCTCATGGGCGGGCTCGGCCGTCAGGATGCAGTGCAGCATGCCGTCGTTCTGCGAGAGGCCCTATTCTGACACGGATCTCGTGGGCCTGAGCTCCGAGTCGCCCGAATAATCGTCAAGGTGTTCAAGGACCTCGGGTACGTTCCAGACCTCGCGTTCAACGCCCTGCACGGCGCTCAGAGGCTAAAGTTCGAGGACCACGTGAACAACAGGCACGCGGAGGTCTTCATGGACATGTTCCGGATGGACCACACCCTGGACTTCAGGGGCAGGCTGGACATCGACCCTTACACCATCTCGCTGTCGGACCTGTTCCTGACCAAGATCCAGGTGGTGAAGCTGGACCGCAAGGACTACCACGACATGTTCTCAATCTTCAGGGACCACAAGGTGGGCATAGACGACCGGGAGGGAGTGATCAACGCGAGGTACATAGCCCACCTGTGCGCCCAGGACTGGGGGCTCTACCACACCGTCCTCAGGAACCTCGAGAAGATACCGTCTTTCTACGACGAGTTCAAGCTGGAGAAGGAGGAGCGGGACTCGATGGACAGGAGGTTGTGGGTCCTTCGGCTCATGATCATCGAGGAGACCAAGGGTCCAATCTGGAAGGCGAGAGACAGGCTGGGGGAACGGCTACCTTACTTCGAAGTCGTGGAGCACGTGGACGAGTGACCTTGTCCCGGCCTACTTGTGGTGGTCGAACACGCAGGCCGCTTCCTCGCACCTGTCGCATTCGACCTGGATCGTCGTATGCGAGATACCGAACCTCTCCCTGAGCATCGACTCGCCCATCTGGACGACGCCCGAGCAATCGCTCAGCATCCTGTCCTTCACGACCAGATGCGCGCTCATTGCGTGCAGGCCTGAGGACAGAGTCCACACGTGAAGGTCGTGGATGCCGGTCACCCCATCGATTCCCATCAGGCCCTTGCTGAGATCTTCGAGGTCGATGTGGCTCGGAGTGGACTCCAAGAGGATCGAGGTCGATTGCGTCACCAGTTTCCAGGCCCCTGCAAGTATGACGACGCTGATCATGACGCTCAGGATGGGGTCGACGATCCAGACATCGGCTACGATCATGACGAGCGCGCCCACGATGACAGCGACGGAGGACAACAGGTCCCCGAACATGTGCAGGAACGCCCCGCGCTCGTTGAGGGTCGCCTTGGACCGGTCATGAAGGAGGTACACGCCCGCACCGTTGGCCGCGAGCCCGAGAGAGGCGACGATCAGCATCAGGTTGGCATCGATCTCCGGCGGAGAGGTCAGCCTGCGCCAGGACTCGTAGATGATGAGGACGGATATGAACACGAGGGAGGCGCCGTTGACCAGGGCGGCGAGTATCTCGGCCCTCAGGTATCCGAAGGTCTTCCCTGCGTTCGCCGGACGCATTGCGACCTTCATCGCGGCGAGGCTCAGCCCGATGGCCAAGGTGTCCGTGAACATGTGGCCCGCATCGCTCATCAGCGCGAGGCTGTCGCTCAGTATCCCGCCGATCAACTCTATGACGGTGAATGAGGCTGTTATCGTCAGTGCCAGAATCAGTGGCCGGGAGAGCGTCCCAGACGTATCTCTAGCATGGGAGTGACCGTTCACGGCCCGCAATCCTGGTCACGTGTCAAAAGCTTGACGCCGATTTTTCAAAGCGCAATGGGGCCTCAGGCCGACCTGAGAGCTTTGATGTTCTCCTCGGCCAAGGAGCGGGCGCGGTCGTTCCCTGAGGACTCGGCGTGTCTGATCGCCTCCGTGTAGCTCTTGATCGCGGATGCCTCGTCGCCGCGCTTCTCTTCGATAATCCCTCTGCGCATGTGGACGGCGATCAGGCCCTCGTGGTCCCCTTCGCCCCTCAGGATGCTCTCCGCATCGGACAGGGCCTTTGAGGGATGCATCCAGATCCCCCGCGCTTTCGTGCGTCAGCGCCAGCTCGAGCTTCACCTTGGCCAGCAGTGTTTGGCCGTTCATCGAATCCGCCATCGACGCGAGCCTCGAGAGTCTCCTTCAGGGCGCCCTTGAAGTCCCCGGACATCCTGAGCAGACCGACCAGCGTCGTCGAAAGCGCGAAATCGCCCATGTCGTACCTTTGGCCCTTCTGGAAGAGGACCTTACGCCTCCTCAGCTCCGGCTTCTCCAGCGCCGTCCTGCAGAGGTCTATCCCGTCGGACATCCTCCCCTGTGCCCCGAGCGACTCGCCGCAGGCCGCCTGCAGACGCTTGAACTCCTCGATCTCGCCCGCGCGCCTGAACGCCTCGGAGGACTCCCAGAGCAGGGTGGTCATCTCGCTGGTTTTGAACTGGGTCCGGTACAGCTCCGCGAGGTTCTCCAGGCCTTTCGCCTCCCCCGCGTGGTCCTTCGCGATGTGTGCGAACTTGATGGCCTCCTTCAGCCGCACCTCGGCGTCCCGCATGCGCCCCTCGTCCCAGTCGAGCAGGCTGAGGTTGTTCAGACATGCGGCCTGGGCGGACCTGTTCTCCTCGAGCGATGCCAGCGACAGGGCCTTGGAATACGATTCGCGGGCCTTGGCGTAGTCCCCCTTCTTCCTGTACGCTCCGCCCATGTTCATCCACTCTCGAGCCTGCCCCGCCTTGTCCCCGGCCTTCTCGTACAGCTCCAGGGCCTTCTCGTGTGCGGAGAACGACTCAGACCATCTCTCGACCTGCGCCTGCAGCTTCGCCGTCGTCTCGAGGATGGCCGCACGCATGGCGGCGTTATCCTCGCTCGCGAGCATGGACGAGCTGTCCTCGTAGTCCTTGATGGCCCCCGGGTGATCGCCCAGCTGCTCCTTCAGCTGGCCTCGGATGAACGTGATCCCTGCGCGCTCCGTCTTCGTCCCGCTGTCCACAGGGATGCGCGAAAGCAGCGCGAGGAACTCCCCGGGGAACTCCTTCGCGAGCTCCCTCGCGCTGGCATCGGACATCCGCCTGGCCGAGGGCCAGTCCCCGGCCTCCGCAGCATGGAACAGCGCCTCGAGCTTCCACTCGACCTGCGGGTGGTTCTCGCAATAAGACGCCGCCCGTCTGTGGAGCTCGGCCTTCTTGTCCGCGGATATGCGCGATGAGAAGAACTCCTTGAGGAGGTCGTGCGTGGACATCCCGCCCTCCTGCTCGGTTATCAGGGCCCTCTGCCTCAGCTTGGCCACGGTCTCGTACTCGATCGAGCCCATGGCGTCCGCCCCCACAGGGTGCCGGAAGATCGAGAGCAGCTCGAGGACGGAGCGCTCCTCGGGGGACGCCGCCAGGTATACCTCGCGTTCTATGAACTCGACGACATCGCCCTTCGATTGGCCGATCCCGCTGCTGACCATCAGCCTCAGCAGGAGCGGGTGCCCGTGGCTCTCGTCCACCGCGCGGAGCACCTCCGGTGTCTTCGCGCCCGCCACCATCTGCTTCGCGGCCTCCCTCTCGAGGCCCGTGAGCTCCGTCACGATGTTCCCCGGGGAGGTCTTGGAGAAGAACGGGGGGATGGATCTGGACATGAGTACCAGCTTCGCGGAGTTCGACGCCTTGGCCGCATCGACCAGGACCGATAGGAGCAGCCCCAGCTGCTTCGCCGCCTTGTGGACGTCGTCGAGGAATATCACCGAGTCGGAATTGGCGAGGTCGTTCACGAACGGGACGAACAGGTCGGCGGTCACGTGCCCTCTCTTCAGCGCTTCCGAGGTCTCGCTCCTGCCGGCGGACCCGAGGAAGCCGACCAGGGCGCTCATGAACGACCCTTCGGTGTCCCACTCGCGGAACGTGTACCAGAACATGGACCTCTTCCCAGAGTGCTGGTCGAATACCTTGGACCCGAGGGTGCTCTTCCCGATGCCGGGGATCCCCCAGAGGAGCATGACCGAGTCCTCCTTGGCCGATAGGGACTCCTCGACCTTCTGCAGCTCCTTCTCCCTGCCGAAGAACGATTCCACCTTCGGCCGTCCGTGGGCGCGCTCGACGAACTTCGCGGGCTCCTCAGGTGCGCGGGACCTCGATTTCAGGTCCCGGACCCTTATCGTGTCCTCCTGCCTCAGGAGGTCGAGCATCTCCGAGAAGCTCGGGGCCTGCCCCGTCAGGCTGGCGACCCTCCTCATGACATCGTCGATGGGGAGCTCCTGGGCAGACCCCTCGTCCTCGAGAACCACCTTGCGCCTGCCGACATCGGCCCTTATCGTCTGGGCAGCCTGCCTGCCCTTCTCGGTGAGGAAGTAGGCCCTCCGCCTCTTCGGGGCGCCCCTGACATGTGAGAGCCTGTCGAACACGAGCCCCTCGGCCTGCAGCGAGGCCAGGGCCCTGGAGGCGTTGTGCACCTGCGTCTGCAGGCGCTCCGAGATGCCCTCTTGGCTGACCCCCATGGGCACCTCCGCCTCGTCCCTGTACCTGTCGAACTCGGCCAGGTGGAGCATTATCCTCTCGTTCTGGGATATGACCAGGCGCGCCATCGACCACTCGAACGAGTGCACCGCTTAATACTACTTTCGCAAAGGGTATCGGACGGGGAACGACCCTCCCATGGCCCTGAGAAAACCAGTGCAAAACACCGCTTGAGGTTTATATACTCACGAACGGGGTAATGACATCACATATCGAGCAAAGAGAGGAGGCAAGAACAAGATGAATAGGATCATGACAAAGATGTTCGTCTCTCTGGCCGCGGTGTTCGTGATGATGCTCAGCGCGCTGGCCATACCGGCGTCGGCATCCGCGGAGACCGTGGACGTGAGCGACAAGATAACGACCGAGACCGGCCCGATCGACATACTCGGGGGCGGCGACCACTTCTTCGTGCGCTTCGGCAACGACGCCGCGTTCGGCATAGTCTGGGGCAACGACGACGTCGAGAACAACGTGTACTTCGTCGCGATAAAGGCGAGGTACCTCGGGTTCGCGCAGGTGTACGACAGGACCGGCGAGATGCTCGCCGAGAACCACACGGTCAAGATCTACACGATCTACGCCGTGAAGCTCGACAACCTGCTCGAGTTCAACGATGTCAACGACGACGGCACGCTCCCGTACTACAGGCTCTACGACAGGGAGACCGGCGAGTACACGAGCTACGTGTCCACCGAGCCCATGTACAAGAAGGTAGACCTCAAGACCTCGTGGAACGCCACGGACGTCATAGAGACGACCGACGCCGAGAAGAGGGCCTGGACCTTCGGCCTCACGGCCAACGACGAGCCCTACAGCCAGCTGGATGTCGGCGCGGAGCCGGTTGTCGGCGACAACAGGCTGAACAACCTGACGCTGACGTTCAACCTCGAGGCCTCCCTGGTGGAGGTCGACAACGCGAGCATGCCCCAGTGGCGCATAACCGTCCAGACGGGCGCTCTCGCGGGCTGGACATACATGACCGCCGAGAGGCTGGAGAACATGGCCGTCTCGGGCAAGCTCATGAGCTACGATGTCAAGTGGGACCAGCTGATCGAGGGCTGGGACTACGACCCCGCGAACACGAACCCCATGCTGATGATGGAGTTCCAGGCGATCACGATGAACGGCTTCCCGAACGCGTGGATGAACGCCTTGATGCTGCGCCACATGAACGCGGTAGGCGTCATGAACTGCGAGTCCACCGAGGGAGATGTCCTCGCGGTCAACGACTCGACCGAGAGGCTGCCGCTCGCGGAGCGCATCAAGACCAGGCTGACCTTCGGGACGGACTGGACGAGCATCGGGGCCCTGACATGGGTCGACGATGTGACCGTTGACGGCGAGCCGGAGCTCGTGAGGGCCCAGATAATGGCGGCGTACATGGTCGCCTCGACAGGCACAGTCGCGGGGCACTTCATGAACTTCGTGGGCTTCGTCGCCCTGGGCGGACTGATATTCCCAGGCGGCGACCTGATCGTGCACGACCCGACCTTCACATCGGAGGCGCTGGTCGATGTGAGCACGGACGGCTCCACGGGGCTGCCCATAATGCTGATCGGCCTTGCGGCTGCGATCATCGTGATCATAGTGGTCGCGGTGGTAGTGGTCGCATCTGACGGCAAGAAGCCCGGCAAGGGAGTCCAGAACAGCTTCGAGAAGAGCAAGGGCTCCCAGTCGAGCGACTGGGCGAAGTACTATAACAAGAAGTGATAGCACACACACCCACCAACCTCCCCAAACCTCTATGTGAAGAGGCCCTCGCGGCTTCTTCCAAATCTCTTTCCTTATTCTTTCCCTTCTTCGACCGCGAGGATTCTGCGATTAGAAACCAGACCGCGACGGAGTGGTCGAGGGGTCGTTTCATGAAAAGCATAATTGGGTCTCTTCCCGAAAAGCGGGAAGAGAGCCCTGTTAAAAGGTTTCAGGAGCCGACTGTCTATTCGTCAGCAACCGGGAAATCTGCCGAGCGGCTGTCGAAGTCATAGTCGATGACGACGGTAGTCCCGATGACGTCGGCATCATCGTACTCTTCAACGTACGATTCAGTGAACTGGGTCGGCCACGGCTGCTCGGTGACTGTCCCGCTGAGGCCAGGGGTATCGTCGATCGTGATCTGAATGTTGATCGAGACTGAATACCCAGCACCAAGCGATCCCTCGAACGTCGGTATTGCCGCGGTCACGTCAATCATGTCGGCTGCTTCGTTCATGTCCGCAATGACCAGACTGTCGACCGAGGTCACAATGATGCCCAGCCGAGTCGTACACGGTCGCAGAGCCAAGTATCGTGACGAGGTCGTCGTGCTTACGATCGGCCTTGAAGTCGATCAAGAGGTTGCCGACGGCGGTCCCAAATCCAATATCCTCGACCACTTCTTTGAACTGGACGTTGACCGCGTATGAGAACTTGGTCTGTCCCAGGTCAATAGCATCCGACAGTGGGTCCGATGACCTGTACTTCAGGTTCATTACCCTCTTAGCGGCCGTGTCAAGGATGTCTCCGTGCTCATGATCGAATCTTCCTGAGACTCGAACAAGACTGCTTCGTCGACGACTGGCGAGTTGCCAGCGCATGCCATCTGTGCCATCGTGAACGATGCGGCGCCGACCAGCAACGTCATGACGCTGACGGCTGCAATCACCAACACCACCTTCTTGGTGGATTTGCGCCTGTTCCCCTCCACGATGCGCTTTCCTAGCTCACTTTCAAACTTCTTCTCCATTTTTTCACCTCTCTGTGACACGCCGGCCCATCATCTCGATCCGTTTCTGCGGGCCGTCATGTCTGATGCGCGCAACTGCGGAGGCAACGAAATCGAGCCGAGGTTCGTGTCGGCTGTCCCCATGGTGCCTCTTAGCTCGCGTCTAGACGGCCCACCGGCACGTTGTGACTATACCCGTTGTGGTGCAAGTATCAAAAAATGGAACGTTATTAGAACCGTCCAGCAGTTCGGAAATCGTAGAATGGTTCTTATAGCGGCAAAGGGTCGCCGCGACGACTGGGTACCGTCCGACGCGTGCTCTGGCCTCAGCGTTTCCTCTTCGAGATGTCCCCCAGAGCCTTTAACAGCGAGACGGCTTCCGCGCGGGTGTTGTAGTGCACAAATGTGGCCCTCAGCATCGTCTTCTGGTTGTACAGCGCGGGAACCCTCGAGAAGTAGTCCTCCGCGCCTATGGCCAGGGAGTACTTGTCGTACAGCAGCTTCGAGAGCTCACGGTCGTCCCTTCCCTCCACCTTGAAGGAGAATGTGGGGTCCCTTCCCACTGCGGAGCTCAGATCCTTGGGCCCGTAGATCGTGATGCCGGGGATCTCGGTGAGACCTGGCACCTTGCCCTCGCCCTCGAGGACGAGCTCCGAGAGGCCCTCTTCGTACTTCTCGATGTCCTCGAGCGCCTTCACAAGCCGGGCACGCCTCTGCGCCCCGGGTTTCGGAGGAGCCTTCGCAGCGGGGTTGCCGAGCCATGAGATGTAGTCCACCGCACCGGTGATCGCAGCGAACATCGCTTGGTCCCTGGTGCCCCATTCCCACTTCTCCGGACCGTGGGAGGGCGACGAGAGGACCTTGTACGGCATCAGCTCCTCCATCGCCTTCTTGCTCATGTACATGAAGCTCCCGTGCCTCGAGAAGAGCTTGTACCCGGAGAACACGAGGAAGTCGCAGCCGATGTCCTTCACGTCGGTGAGCCCGTGGGCGACGTGATGAACTGCGTCGACGACGAAGTACGCGCCGACGGACTTGGCGATCTTCCCGATCTTCTTCAGGTCAGACCTCGTGCCCAGCACGTTCGACGCGGCGGTCGCGGTGATCACCACGGTGTTCTCGTCGACGAGCTCCTCGAGCTTCGCCAGGTCGAGCTCGCCGGTCTCCCTGTCGAAGTCCGCGAACCTGCAGCTCTTCTATCTTCCCGTTGTTGCCCGAGCTCGACCCACGGGTTCACGTTCGCGTAGTGCTCGTATCCCGTCGTGACGACGTTCTCCTCGCCCGTGAGATCCCGACCGATCGCGTAGCTGAGGCTGAAGAGCAGGCTCGTCGCGGCCTCGCCAGAGACGATGTTCTCGGGCCCTTCCGCGCCCAGGAGGTCGGCTACAGCCTGCCTGCCCTCAAGGATGGTCTGCTCGGCCCCCTGGGACTCGCAGAACAGGTTCCCCACGTTCGCGCTCCAGTCGACCCTCGCGAGCTGCTCCCTCTCCGCGCTCATGCGGCACACGAGCGTGCCCGCACCGTTGTCCAGGAACGCCCTCTCCTTGCCCATCGGGTCCATCTCGGCCGCGAGGAACTCCTTCCTGACCTTCTTCACGAACCTGGGGTCGAATCTCATGTGTAGGTGAACGGCGAGCGGGTTGATAAAAATTGAGACGGAACTATCAGAAAGGAATCAGAAGGAATATGAGACAAGGGGTTTGGTGTGGACAGGAGACTTCCCTGGACACAAAGAATTTGGGGGAGACTCTGTGTGCAAGACTTGAATCTCGGTTACTCCTGTCCACATGCAGATTGATACGGAGGCTCGAGGTCGGTCTCGTTGTAGAGGAAGTCCCAGGTGTACAGGTAATCGTACAGGACGCATTCCTCCGTCTCGTTGCAGTCCGAAGAGTCATCCACTTCGGATGCGCTGTCCTCGCTCGTTTCCTCCGTCGGCAACCCCTCTGAAGGTAGGCTGACCGGGTCGATACAGTTGTCACCGGTGCCGTCCTTGAGCTGCAGCTTGTCCTGGATCTGGTCGCAGGTGCCGTTCATAGCACCCAAGGCCGAGAACGCAGAGACTCCGCCGACCAACAGGACGGTACCAAGCGCCAACGCCATCCACGTCTTCGCAATCATCTTCTTCACCAATCTCTCTTCTGTCATGGAACGGTTCGCCGCTCCGTCTTCGGGACGAGTGATGACTCATTAAGTGGTTTGTGGTACGATAATCAACCATTAGCACAAGGTTCAATCTTAGACGATAGATGCTCGGAGAGGGCGTGCGCTCATCTGTCAGTGGAATCATCACGGCGACAAGGATGATGAGCGGAGGATATGACCGGCAAGACTGTGTGACCGCCGTCCTCACCACGGTCATGGGCGAAGATGCTTGGAGGCGCATCAGCCGTTAAGTGCGCATGCGCCCACCGTAAGGCGCCCGCGGTAGACGCACGGAGAGTGCATATCTCCAACGACGGGACCACGAACGAAAGACCGGAGACCTTCGTGATCAGTTTCGTGGATGGTGGGCCCGTCCGGCATGCGCGGTCTGCGTGCGAACCTCTGGCCTCCAGGAGAAATTTAGAG
Organism: Thermoplasmatota archaeon; assembly: GCA_963818745.1. Lineage (GTDB taxonomy): Archaea > Thermoplasmatota > Thermoplasmata > UBA10834 > UBA10834 > CAWBDD01. The sequence continues at coordinate 326,485 of CAWFTI010000001.1, forward strand.
GGAAATTGGTGTGAGAGAGGCCTACAAGGCCTCTTCATGTAGAGGTTTGTGTGGTCACAGAGCTGCGGTTAAAACTCCGCCTTGAACGGGACAGTAGCACTGAACGGGGTCTCGTACGCGGTGCCATCAAGGTTCGTGACGTAGTAGAACGTCATGGTGAAGTAGAACCTCATTGTGTCCCCCGAGCCAGATATTCCATCAGGTGCGACCACACTGACGGTGTAGTCGGTCGTCGTGACATCACCTACAGTCACATCGGTCGAGGCCACAGTCACGAAGTCGACCGCAGATTCATCCGCGTCGTACAGAGTGTCGTAGCTGTAGGTCGTCGAGGTTCCGGCTTCCGCTTCGTAGACGGTGGCTTCGATGGACCACTTGTAGTAGACAGCGACCTGGTCCGAGAACGACAGGTTGAGGGCCCCGATTGGGGCGCCTTCGGCCAGCACGCCGTCGGAACCCACGACGGCGACGTTCATCACATAGATGAACTTGAAGCAGTCGACGTGGGCACCGCCACCGGTATCGATGTCATATGCACGGGTCATGAGCGTCATGACCCTGCTGACCTCGACTGATCCATCCTCATCGTCAATCGTGCTCTGGAGATGATCGAACGGCATCTCATCCGTCATGTATGGAGCGTACTGTGCCGATGTCATCAACGAAAACGCAGCCGTCCCGATGAACGCGACCGCGGAGATGACAGCCACGGCAACCGCTGCCGCCTTTCTCCCCTCTCCGCGCCTGCTTCCCTCTGCGATGCGCTTCCCAAGCTCACTTTCGAATCTCTTCTCCATTTCCTCACCTCTCTTTGACATGCCGTCGGTCATCTCGACCCGGTCTAGAGAGCGCAATTGCTTCCAGCGTGCAACTGCGGGAGGCAACGCAATCGAGCCAAGGTGAATGCTGACTGTCTCCCTGGTGCCTCTAGACTGGCGTCTTAGCCAGTAAGCGGCTTGCATTAACTATACCTATTGTGGTACGAATATCAAAAGATGGAACATTCTTAGAACCATCCAGTGTGCGAAATATGAGTGGCAGCTCGATTCGGCGACGACCCGTCGCAATGGAAGAGAGACAACATGCGGCCGCAATCCAGCTTGATGCTCGCTTCGGTACATCCCCGATGACTTGTGATTGCGGATGGACTGGTGTCCAGAGGTTTGGGGTGCACTTGTAGACCACAATTCTGCATCAACGACTGCGCATACCATTGACTCCGAAAGCAATTGCCCGTCGTCTGTCGAAGGCACATCCCCGAGCAGCCAACGTCCAGAACACGTACAATCGTCCCCAGAATATGATGATAGAGAAAGGGTTTCATGTCCGCGGATGGACGGGTGCGCCTACCTCAGGTACCTGCTCATGAGGCTGCCGAGCTGGCCGTTGCCGTTGCCACCGTTCAGCTCGCCACCGCCGCCATTCATGTTACCGTCGCCGCCGTCTCCACCGCCATCGTGGTCGCCGTTATCTCCGCCTCCGGTCGACCCGCTGTCGGCCTTCTCGATCAGGTCGCCCAGTTGGATCCATGCGGTGTTCGTCTCAGAAACGACTCCGCCGTTGTCCGAAGGCACCGTTTCGAAGCCAGTCGGCTCAACGACGACATCCTCCTCGGTCACGGTGACTTCCTCGGTGGTGACCGGGTACTCTGTCTCGATGGCGCAGTTGATCTTCCACAGGCCAGGTATGCTGACATCGACTTTGTAGATGCCAGGTACGGCCAAGGACGTGTTCCCACAGGAATCCGTATATCAGGTGCCCGCCCTTGTTGATCTCACGGGTGACCGTATCCGTGTCCTGGACTCCATCGGTGAAGTCAGAGGTCCATGACCAACAGTAGTTCTCCGCGTCCGTCGTCAGGTAGATCGTGATAGTGATCTCCGAAACTGACACCATGTATGTGTCATAGAGCACCATCGGGTCCGCCATTATCTCGCTCTGGGTGTACACCTTCGGGACTTCCTGAAGTGTCACCGGGTCGACCATAGTGAGGCCGCTGACGCTCTGGGCGAGGTCCACAGGCAGGTCGCTCACGGCAATCGTGTCAGCGAAGTCCGTATCCCAGTCCGGGTCGAGATTCACGACCGCAGTCTCAATCCTGATCAGATTCCCCACACGCCACTGCGGTCCGAACGCCATGTTGTCCGCGAAATACACCGCCACGGGCACCGACCCCTGGCCATCCATCGGCACCATGATCGGTATCGGTAACGCAGGCTCCTCCTCGGCCGAGGTGAGAGAGGCGAACGATATCGCCACAAGCACCGCAGCTGTCGCAATCCCCAAAATCCTCTTCGGCATCATTTGCTTCAATCTCCCCCATGCTGTTAGAACCCCGCAAGAGGTTCGGAGCACTGCATAGTGAAGCAGCTTTATAATCCTGAGCACTGACTCCCTCCAAGAGGACGCTCAGCCGATGAGCATCCTTGCTGCGCGGACACGCGCGGGAGAGACCGGAGAAGGGGCTTTAGGACGTCAGTCCGACAGGCACGGAGAAACAGCGCCGTTGACATCACGATTCGGAGTGTGTTGAGAAAAATGGGGTTTGGGGTTCTGTCTGAAGTCGGGTGGTAATCCCTCGGACCACTTCGACAGCAGACTCGTCCCATTCGGCTCCGGCCGTGCGCCCCTCTCGGGGTCGTATAGGACCATCATCACGTCATGCTGGGACGCGCCGGGGCTGAACCGTAAGCCCCCTGCCGCCCTGTCGCAGGCGGCTGGTCGCAGCGGGCCCGCCCCTTCGGACAGCGCCTGGATGGGCCTGTCCGAGGAGGCGAATGATGCGTACGCGCCCATTCGGGAATATGGATTTCTCCCACATGTCGAGCGCGATCCGCTGCCATCGTCCGGGCCGATCTCGACGGCCCAAGCATGTGCCGTGTTTGGCATCGTGACAGAAACGGCGCACAGGGCTCTTGATGCTTAGCACTACATGTAACACCCGATGGCTTGACAGAACAGGGTTTGGAAAAAGGGTTTGTTGAACAGGAGAGCCTCGCGTTGAGTCCTATGGTGTGGGGGGAGACTCTGTGTGCAAGAGTGAGAACTGGCTTACTCCTGTTCAAACACCGGACTGGTGTGGTCCCGCCTCGCCGTAGAGGTAGTCCCAGTCGTAGAGATAGTCGTTGCAGGAGTCGCAGGTGCCATCGAGGGTCAGCGTCTCGTCCGGACAGTCTTCACAGCTGCCGTCCTTGAGCTGCTCCTTTACCTGGTCCTGGGTGCAGTCGCCGTTCCCTCCGAGCGCCGAAGCGGCGGTTACACCGCCGGCCATCAGAGCGACGCCGAGCGCCATTGCAATCCACGCGTTTGCGATCATGTTTTTCAGCCTCTCTTCGTGTTTTCTCGAAGCAGCCTAGGCCGCTTCTAGGTCATTGAGGTGGGGGGAGCTGATAAGTGGTTTGTGGTTCAATAATCAAAGGCTAGCACAATATTAGATTTAAGTAGCCAGCAGCCCGATATAACGCCTTGATGTTTTCCACGGTTTGAGAATCATCAACGCCGTGAAATCGCGCTTCGACGCGCCTCTCGCACGCGGACGGAGCATGGGCCCCATGACGGAGGGTCAATCGAAGCGGAAAGGAAGAAAAGAAAGGTGTTTGACTCACGCGGATGCCCGCGGCGAGTGTTGAGGTTTCACCGTGCAATCACTTGCGGCCGCCGCCGCCACCGCCGCCCTGGTTGCCGCTGCCTCCGCCGCTCGAGCCGCCCTTGGTCATGAGCTTGCCGAGGTAGAGGTACGCGTTGTTCGGCAGTTCGACACCGCCCTGCCCGGACAGTCCGCCGACATCTGCCGGAAGGACCTCGTACCCGATCGGGTCGGCCTCCTCTTCGACGAGCAGGCTCCTCAGCGCCATCACGACAGGGTACTCACCGGGGATTTCGACGGAGATCTTGTACACCCCAGCATCCACTCCGGAAGTGTCCCAGAGCAGGCCGTATATCAAGTGGCCCATCTTGTTGATCTCCCTCGTCACGGTGTCCGCGTCGGTGATACCGTCCGCGAAGTTGGACTGGAACACGACGACATCGTCAGTTGTGGCGCTGGACGCAGTTATCTTGATCTGGGGAACCGAGACCATCCACGTGTATAGGATGTCGTTCGGGTTCGCCATCAACGATGCCTGAGTGTTCACAACTCCTGAGGTCATGTTCGTGTTGACGACCACCGGTATCGACGCGGCGTCCAACAGTCCGTCTCCGTCGCTGTCCCCCGCCTTGAGGACCATGGTCTCGATCCTCACGAGGTTGCCGACCCTCCACTGCGGAGTGAAGGCCATGTTGTCAGCGAAGTACACACCGTATCCCTCGGCCGCGCTCCCAGGCGTGAACGGGATTGTCGCGGCGGGCTCCTCTTCGGCACCAACTATCGCAGCGGCTGGCAGAAACGCCAGCGCAGCCACGAAAAGCACAGCGGTTGCTCTCTTGCACATCATCTCTTTGTTCCTCCCCCTTATTCTTCCCTAGGAAGCCGTCCGAAGGCATCCGGCCCTCTACATTCATTAACAGGCTAATATTTATTGCTGAACACAATCATTCATAACGATGTGATAGTGCAGGGTCAGTACGACACCGCGAGAGGCCGCCCTAGACAGGAAGGTACAACACGGTACCCGAAACGCGACTGGTACAAAAGGCGGGGCCCGAACAGTGTGAAGATACATCGAACGGGTCAGTGCCCGATGTTCTACTGGTGTACCAAATTCCTTAATAAAGACGATGATGATGTTGTGATTAGCATGCGAGTGATTCCTAGCCTGTCCGCCATTTTCGCTGCAGCCTTCTTGCTGCTCGGAGCCCTCGGCTTCGTACCTTCAGCAAGCGCGCTGGCGGGTCAGGACGAGATCACCTACGAGACTGTGGGCGATGTGATCGTCGTTCACACGCCAGACGCCACGGTCGGCATCTGGACCGTGCTGCCCTCGGCCGTGATAAGGTCCGCGGGCAACGAGACCGAGCCTGGCTACGGATTCATCTTCTCATCGATATTCGCTTACAACGAGTCGACCGACGGCGGGCTGGTGCTGGAGGATGTGATGTATCACGCGCCTCTCGAGCACACGACCTGGTCGGTCGCCGACATCGTCGAGTCATCCGACCCTGAGGCAGGCGAGAGCCTGACTGTCACGATGACGGCAACGACGAACATCAACAAGCGCCTGACCATGGACGACGGCAACCCGGACCCTGGCAGTCCTGGAGTCCTCGTCATCGAGAACTGGGCGAACATCGTCGTGAAGTTCGTCGTGACGACTGGCAACTACTCATCCAATTACGACCTCGTCGACTGCGCCGGACTACCTCGTCAACGGCTCGACCGAGATCAAGTTCGACATCGAGATCGACCTGCTCGGCACTGACATCGAAGTGGCCGCGGACAGCGCCGCGCTGGATATCGGAGTCATGATGATGGACGGCTACGAGTTCGGGCCGACGGCCAACGACATGCCCTATGTGCTCCAGGGATACGAGGATGACGGCGTCTCGGTCAGCGACCCCGAGGTCAACGAGACCGAGCCCGATGGCGTGACGCTCCTCATGCACACGTTCCAGCACAGGAGCGAGTTCAAGCAGATATTCGAGTTCGTCGAGGGCTCGGAAGCCCTCGGATACTTCTCGTGGGCCAGGATGGCCCAGCTCAGCTGGTCCGGGACCGAGGACGCCCTGGAGAACATATCCACGTTCTACAGGACCGACGGGGCCGCGCTCAGGGTCTACCTGACCACCCCGATGAACGAGACCACGACACGCATCGTCCATGACCCGAGCGTCGGGGTCTTCGAGCCTCGGCGGTGGAGGGATCATCGAGCTGCCGGACGAATCTATCATCGGCAGGTCCGCGATGTCTCTCGCGATAGGGCTTGTCATCGGCTTGGCGGCCGCTGCGGGCGCTGGGACGTATGTGGTGTTCACCAGGGACGCCGATGAGGACCCTGTAGACCTGGTCGTCCTGGAAAAGAACAGATACTACCGCAAGAGGTAGACTGGCTCGGGTTCGTTTCTATTATTGAGGCGGCGGCACGTCCTCTGGTTTTCGGGGTGTCTCCGACGGAGCCGTTGCCTGTTGGCCGCGCTCGACGTACAGAGACACGAAATCGTCCACGAGCTTGTCGAAGAACGTGCGCCTGTAGACGATGAGAAGGTCGGAGACCTTCTCGGGGTCGATCACGGTCATGCGCGACTCCCTGCCCGCCTTCTCGAGCTTCACGACGCCCTTCCCGACGAGCTTCTTCACGTGGTACGAGAGCGTGCCTCCAGATATCGTGAAGTTCTGCAGCAGCGCACCGTGCGTGCACCCAGGGTTCTTGAGGAGGTAGATTATGATGCCCCGGGGTATCTCCTGCCTCAGCGCTGACAGTATCCTCTGCTTGTCGGCTCCGATCTGCCCGCCCGGGTAGTACCTCGAGAAGCTCTCCTGCTTGTCCAGGGTGAGGACGTTCCTGTCCACGAGGTAGTTGAGATGGTACTCGAGCACGCCTATCGGCATGTTCGTCCTGCGCTGGATCTCCCTGAAGTGCAGTCCTGGGTTGATTCTGACGCACTCGAATAGCCTCTTCCGGTTCTCCAGCTCAAGAGGGTCTTGCAGCAATCTTCCCTCCTCTCAAGCCGATGAGTATGGCGACGGCCAGGATGACGACGTCGAGGATGAGCAGGAGCATGCCGTCTATCCCTTCCAGAAGATCGGTCGCATGGACGCCGATGATGACGAACAATGTGAAGGCTATGTGGAAGGTGAGGCCCACGGACATCAGCATGAGGGACCGCAAGCCGCTCCGACGATACGATGTTAAGGCTATGACGAGAAGGAAGGCCGAGAGGCCTAACAGGATGCCTAGAGTGATGTCCCCAAGGGCGAACATGGAATGTCCTTATTTCAGTATGCAGTCCGTGCCTATAAGTAGTGTGCTGGCCGACGGCAATGGGACATGTTCCCGCCTCGCTGCGGAAGACCATTCGAGCGGGGAATCATGCCCCTACGAGGGCCTCGAGAGAGCTGCCCCTCGCACACCCCCGCCGACCAGAGGGCACTGACGGTCACCTGCACGAACTGTGCCTTATTGCTCCCGTGGGGCAGGCGTCCACGCAGGCGCAGCACTGGACGCAGCCGTCTATGTTCGGGCATGTCGCCTTGCCGCCCGCCAGCTCGTACACGCCTGCGGGGCAGACCTCGACGCACTTCGCATGTCCCGCGCACTTCTCGTAGTCCACGTCTATCGTCACACCCGCGGCGCGGCTGTCCCACTCCCTTACATCAGGCACTGGAGCACACAACCGGGGACCAAGAGGCGCCTCGGGGGCAAAGCCCTTTCCCCGATGCCGTTCAGAGGATCCTCTTGAGCCTGAACCAGGCCCACAGAACCGCCACGGCGACGGCGGACAGACTTATGACGAACCAGAAGGTCTTGGGGTCACTTTCGCTGACCGGGAGCCCGACGTTCATGCTGAAAAGGCTCGCGATGAGCATCGGCAGGATGAGGATCAGGCTGATGGTGGTCAAGGTCTTCATCACGGTGGACAGGTTGTTCGCGATGGCGGACTCGTACGCGTTGAGGACGTTGGACATTATCTCCCGGTATATCGTGGTCATCTCGTAGAGCTGGGCGATGTCGTTCTCGAGGTCCTCGGCCACGTCGAGCTTGTCCTTCGTCATCTTCAGCTGCTTGGCCCTCGGTAGCATCGAGACAGCGTTCAGGTTGGACAGCAAGGCCGTGTTGAGAAGGATGAGCCCGTTGCTCAGTGCGAACGCTTCGTGGGCGCCCTCCGCCTTCTTCGCCGCCAGGATGCTCTCCTGTATGGAGCCGATCATGCGCTCCATGGGCCTGACCTTGCGCTCCATGTCCTTGGTGACCTTTCTGATGAGCGCGAAGAACAGGTCCTCCTTCGTGTCGATCCTCGGCCTCCTCTTCATGTCGGAGGTCAGCTCGTGCGCTGCGAACGTGGCCCCGAGCCGGACGGTGATGACGTTCCTTGACGTCATGATGATCCCGATGGGCATCATCTGGATCCGAGCGTCGCCCTTGTCATCCGTGAGAAGGCATCTGAGGACCACGAGGTCGTAGCCCTCCTCGATCTCGACCCTCGCGCGCTCGTTCGGGTCGAGGCAGTCCGCGACGTCCTGCAGCGCGACCCCGAACTCCGCGTGCATCATCTCGACTTCTTCCGGAGACGGGGCCACCATGTCGACCCAGAGAGCCTCCTTGAGTCTGGTCCTGTCGACGTCTTTTAGTTCTCCGTCCTTCGAGCTGTACAGGCGAATCATGGAGGCTGCCTCCGTCCGTTCCCCGGGATGGTCTGAGCCTGGATATATGTCTTCTCGGGGCCAGGGACGACCATATCCGGACAGCGGAGGCCGTCTGACCTCACGCCAACGGCGCACCCCACCTGTCCTTGAAGAAGTTCTCTCCGACGGGTTTCCTCTCAGGACGCTCCCTCTCCCCGGCCTTCTGCTTGTCCGAGAGCAGAGATTCGTCCGTCCCGGGATAGCCGCACACGATCAGGGTGATCACGACGAACTCCTCGGGGATTCCCAGGACTTCCTTCACCTTCATCGGATCGTAGCCGGCGATCGGGTGCGCGATAAGCCCCAGCTCGGTCGCCCGCAGCTCGAGCTGACCGATCGCGAGGCCGCAGCCGAACAGATAGTAGTTCCTCCTGTCGCTCAGCTGGCAGTCGTCCGATTCCTTCGCCGCGACCGCGATTATCAACGGGGCCTTGGTCGCCCAGACGTTGCCCTTTGCTAGTGTCGTCTTCACGGCAGGCAGCGACTGATCCCCAACACAGAACACGAACCTCCACGGCTGGTTGTTGAAGCACGAAGCGGAGAGCCTCGCGGCCTCCACCAGGGCGTGCACCTTGTCGTCCTCGATCCGCCTCTCCTCGAACGCCCGCCGCGCTCTCCTGGATCTTATCGCCTCGACCACTTCCATGTCGACACCGGAGGATGGAGCGCGGTAGGCCGATTTATGTTTGGCACCGTGCGAGAACTGTCGAGGGTTTAGGTCTTCACGACCCGCCACTTGATCTCGTACCCGCTCTCCCTCTTGAGGCCGGCAACGGCCGCTAGCATCTGATCGGTCGATTCCTTGCCCCCGCAGAACGCGACATCGACCCCTTTGCTCAGGGCGCTCATGGAGGATTCTATCGGTGCGTGGATCGTGAAGAACTCCTCCGTGGATTTCGAGAGAAGGGAGGCTCCGGCGATATCGCCCGCGACCAGTAGCCCAGGGGAGAGCTGTTCGATCTTCCCCTTCGCCTTGGCGATGTCCGCCGCCTTGGAGCCGCCTTCGGATTCCGGAGGGATCTCTATCACGAGCAGCTCCCCCAGCTCCATGTCGACGATCCCTTCGAGCTGGCCGATCAGCACATCGTCGCCCTCGGAGGCCGCCTCCTGGGCCGCCCCGGTCGACGAGGATTCTGAGCCCGGATATGCCATCAGCATCCCGTCCTCCATCACCAGCCCGACGGACTGCCCCTTCGAGACGTCCTTCCCGGCTATTGCCACGCAGGTGTCTATCACCCTCAGCCGCCTGAGGGTCGCGTCGACCTCCTGCTTCAGGGAGGTGAAGTGCTCCTGAAGGATCTGCATGCCCTTCCTCGTGGGCCTGAGCTTCCCCGCCTGCTCCTTGAGCAGGCCCTCCTTCTTCATCGCGGCTATGTACTGGCTGACCGCCTGAACTGTGATCCCCAACCGGGCCGCGATCTCCTTCAGCCTGGCCGAGGGCGATTCTATCAGCTCTATGAGAATCAGGAGTTCCGTGTTCCTTCTCAGGTCTCGAAGCGGTTGCCCCTTCATCGGCGCTCATCCCTTGGACAGGAGTGCGACCAAGCCCTCCGGCCCAGAGACCTCAATGGCGCCCGAGGTAATCAAATCCTTGATGATAGCATCGGCCCTGCCGCCCGCGAAGTCTATCGATTGTCCCGTCGCGGGTCTGACGACGAACACCTTCTTGCCCGTCCGAAGCGCGTGCTCCGCGGCCTCGAGGTTCCTTATGTTCCCCGGGCCGACGGGGAACGGCGCGACCACAAGGACCGAGCTCTCGTCGACGAATCTGAGGTTGTTCGCGTGCGCCTCCACCCCAATAGGCGAGAACGGGGGCTCGGCGACGACTGGCACGTGCAGGTCCTTGGCGTTCTCGAAGTCCGAATCGAGCAGGTTCAGGACGCCTGCGGAGAGGTTGTAGCCCGCGTCCGTGAGCGATTTCATGATCGGCCCTCCCATGCCCCCTCCGCAGAGCAGGTGGACCCTGGGGCCGTGCCTGTGGGGCGACCAGGTGACGGACCGAGGCATCACGTAGACGGCGCTCGTGTACGGGTCCTTTCGGACCATCACATCCACGCCGTAGACGCTCTGTATCATCTCGGGGGTAAGAACCTCACCTGGAGGCCCCAAGGCTTCTAATCGTCCGTTGCTGAGCAGCGCGATCCTGTCGCAGTAGCGCGCCGCGAGGTTGACGTCGTGGAGCACGGCCACGACCGTGAGGCCCTCCTTCCGGTTGAGGTCCTTCAGGAGGTCCATGATCTCTATCTGGCCGCTGATGTCCAGGTATATGGTCGGCTCGTCGAGCAGGAGCGCCTTCGGATGCTGGGCGATCGCGCGTGCGATGATGACCCTCTGCCTCTCGCCGCCGCTGAGAGCGTTGAACGGCCTCTTGGCGAACTCCCATGTGCTCGTCCGCTCCATCGCCTTCTGGACGGCTTCGGCGTCTGCACCGGATTCCCCCTTCAGCCGGCTGTCGGCGTGCGGTATCCTCCCCATCATGACGATGTCGTAGGCTGTGAACGGGAAGTCCGTCGCGGATATCTGAGGCACGACGGCGAACATGCGCGCGAGCTCCCGGGAGCTGTACGACCCGAGGGGCCTCGAGTCGACCAGTATCGAGCCCGCCTGGGGCCTCAGGAAGTTGGTCAGGCACCTCAGCAGGGTCGTCTTCCCGGACCCGTTCGGGCCCATGATGCCCAGGAACTCGCCGTGCCCGACTGCCAGAGAGACCTCCTTGAGCACCTTGATGCGCTCCGAGAATGCGAAGGAGACCCCGTCGATCCTGACCTCCATCAATCCTCACGCCCCTTGCTGCGGGTCCTCAAGAGGTACAGGAAGAACGGACCCCCGCACAGAGCGGTGATGATGCCCACGGGCAGCTCCGTCGGGGCCACGATGCTCCTGGCGGCCGTATCCGCCCAGACTAAGAATATCGCGCCCGTCAGTGTCGCCGCGGGAACCAATGTGCGGTGGTTGGACCCAACCAAGAGCCTCGTGATGTGCGGTATGATCAGCCCCACGAACCCGATGACCCCGCTGAAAGCGACCGCGGCTGCGGTGACAAGGGTCGCCACAATGAGCATGAGCTTCTTAAGGAACTCCGGGTTGGTCCCGAGGTTGTGGGCGGTCTCTTCGCCGAGCAGGAGCGCGTCCAGGTCCCTGCCGTACAGGAATATCACCACGGCACCCGCGAGCACCGGGACCACCAGCACGAACACCTTGTCCCAGCTCGCCAGCGCGAGGCTGCCCAGAAGCCAGAAGATCAGCTGATGATACTGCTGTCTCGCGAAGTAGATCAGGAAGGAGACCATGGCCCCGAGGAATGCCGCGACCGCCACTCCCGAGAGCAGCAGCGTGTCGACGTAGACCTTCCCCTTGACCGAGCCGAGCATGTACACGGCGAACGCCGCGGCCGATGCGGACAGGAACGCGAATATCGGGGAGGCGAACGTCCCTATGAGCGCGCTCAGACCGATCAGGCTCGCGATGGAGGCGCCGACAGCGGCGCCCGAGGACACGCCTATCACGAACGGGTCGGCCATTGAGTTCCTGAATATCGCCTGCATGGCCGTGCCCGCGCACGCGAGGGCCGCCCCGACGAGGGCTGCCATGAGCACCCTCGGTATCCTCACGTCCCAGAAGACCCAGCTGAACTCTGAATCGCCGAAGATGGAGCCCAGGGCCTCGGAGAAGGATATCCTCACCGGGTCGCCTGGACCTATGGGGCCGAGGCTGCCCACCATCATGGCGAGCATGATCGAGGCGAACAGCAGGACGCCTAGCACTACTATGATCAGGGGCCTGCTCACCCTGGAGAAGGGCGCCCCGCGTCCGTCCTGGTCCCTCGAACCCATAGTCGCACCTTTCTCAGGCGAACAGCTCGGGGTGTATCAGGGCTGCGAGCTGCTCGAAGCCGTCCACCACCCTCGGGCCGTACCTGCTCATCAGGTTGTCGTCGATCGAGTAGATGGCGCCTTCCTCGACCGCCGTGATCTGGTCCCAGCCCGACCGGCTGGATATCTCGGTGGCGTTGGTCGTCGTCATCACACCCACAGTGTAGATGATCATCTCAGGGTCCTGAGCGATGATGAACTCGGACGTGAGCTCCGGGTACTCGCCGCTCGCGTTGTGCGCGATGTTGGCGCCGCCCGCAAGCTCGATCATGTTGTCCCCGAACGATCCTGGACCGTAGGTCCAGAGCGGATAGTACTCGATGTAGACCCTGGGCTTGGACACGCCGTCCGCAAGCGTGAGGTCGGTCACGGCCTTGACTCTGGCCTCGAGGTCGGCTGCCAGGGATTCGGCCTCCTGGACATGGCCGGTTATCAGGCCGGCCAGCCTGACATCCTTGTAGACGTCGTCCATGGTCCTTGTGGCGAATATGAAGTACTGGATGCCCTGGGCCTCGATCATGTCCAGCTGCTCCTTGGGCACGAGGTCGCTGCACACCACCAGGTCGGGTTCCAGCCCGACGATGACCTCGATGTTGAGCGTGAACGAGCCGACCTTGGTGAGGCTCTGGGCCTCGACCGGGTAGTCGCTGTAGTCGTCCACTCCCACGACCTGACCTCCCGCGCCGACGGCGAACAGGAGCTCGGTCGGGGTCGGGGCGACGGACACGATCCTCTCCGGGATGCCGTCGAGGACTATCGTCCTGTTGTAGTCATCCTCGACCGTCATGCTGACGATCGTACCCCATTCATCGGTTATGATGATGGCCTTGGCGCTGGTGTCCTCCTCCTCTACGGGAGATTCGTTCGTGCCAGCCAGGAGATATCCGGCCGTGAATGCCAACACCGATGATGCGACGACCGCAACCACCAGCAAGACCTTCCAGTTCATCGCACTGCCCTTCTGAGATTCCATGTCCATGCCTCCGTTCGTATCTTGTCCTTCGGCGGGCCGGGCAACGCGCCCTTGCCGCACCCTTAAAGCACACTTGAAATATTGAAAGTGTATTTTAAACTATCGCACCGCGACGGTCGGGAGCAGGGCTCGGCACCGTGCAATCAAAAGAGGAGATAAGGTGTTTGGAGCAGCCCTCTAGGTCCGCTCACTTCTTGCATACTTCCTGGAAGCTCGCATCCAGGATGTCCATGGCCTGCTCCAGGGTCTCCTGGGGCATGATCATAGACGGATGCAGCCTGATGACGTTGTCGTACGTCCCGCAGGTCAGCATGATCATGCCTCTCTTGAGCGCGGAGGCCTTGATCTCCTTGGTCTCCTTGGCAGCAGGGGTCTTCGCCTTGGGGTCGCTCACCAGCTCGAGAGCCATCATCGCGCCCATGCCCCTGACATCGCCGACTATCGCGTGCCTCTGCTGCAGCTCCTTCAGGCGCTTGGTCATGTACGAGTTGATCTTGGCCACGTTCGGCAGTGCCCGCTCGATGATGTCGAGCTGCGCAAGGGCCGCGGCGCAGCCCACCGGGTTGCCGCCGAAGGTGCCCCCGAGGCCGCCCGTGTGGGTGGCATCCATTATCTCCGGCCTTCCGGTCGTCGCGGACACGGGGAACCCGCCCCCGATGCCCTTCCCGCTGACGAGTATGTCCGGTTCGACCCCCGGCCAGTGCTGGACGCACCACATCTTGCCCGTCCGGCCAGCGCCCGTCTGGATCTCGTCGTCGACGTACACCACCCCGTGCTTCTTGCATATCTTCGTGACTTTCTGGTAGAACTCCTTCGGGGGGACGATGAAGCCGCCCTCTCCTTGGATCGGCTCGCCGATGATGCATGCTACCTTGCCCTGGAACTGCGGGCTCGACCATATCTCGTCGATCTTGTCAGCGCACGCGACTCCGCAGGAAGGGTAGGTCATGTTCAGGGGACACCTGTAGCAGTAGGCGAAGTCCACCTTGTAGGTCTCCGGCAGTGGGCCGAAGCCCGCCTTGTACGGCATCTCCTTCGAGGTCAGGGCCATGGCCATCATGGTCCTGCCGTGGAACGCGTGCACGAACGAGAAGGCGGCCTGCCTCTTCGTCGCGTGCCTTGATATCTTGACCGAGTTCTCGACGGCCTCCGCGCCAGAGTTGTAGAGCACGGACTTGACGAGGCCAGGGTGGGGGGCCGTCCTTGCGAGCCTCTCAGCGAGCCTCACGTAGTTCTCGTAAGGCGTGACCTGGAAGCACAGGTGCAGGAACTTGTCCGCCTGGTCCTTGACCGCCTTCACGACCTCGGGCGGCCTGTGGCCGACGTTCGTGACGCCTATCCCGCTGCCCATGTCGATGAAGATGTTCCCGTCGACGTCGTAGAACAGGGACTCTTCGGCCTTCTCGATGAATACAGGCGAGGATATCCCGACCGCCTTGGATATGTACCTCTCCCTCAGCTTTCCGAGCTCGACCGACTTGGGGCCGGGGACCTCGGATGTCTTGATTGAAGCTTTTTTCGTTACCATTTGCACACCTCGAAGTTCATGCTAACAATGCTGTGCTAAGTCGTGCATGGTTGAAATAATAGATATTCTTTTAGGAGAATCTCAAATACCCCGTCCTTAGACGGGCGGCGCAACCTTGCGGCTCAGTCACCGGACGGCGAGGATGCGCTCTCCTTGGGAGTACCAGCATCCGGAGGGGCGGGCTGGGGCGTGTCCGATATTGCATCCTTCACCGCGCGCGCACACGAGATGTCCCAGAGCCGAAGCGCCAGGAACACACCGGCGACCGTCAACGGTGCGAGGCTGCTCTTGATCGCCACCAGAAGGAAGACGACGGTGACGAGGAGGACGCGGTCGTTCATGTTGCGCAACAGCAATCCCGCGAAGAGCGCCGCAGCCAATGCAGCCACGGTAATCTCCACATAGTAATCCGATGCGAACGCGAGTTCGCTCAGGAGGGTGCCGCCGGTGGACGTCCCCACCCGCGCCGCCTCGCTGCCGTGGAAGAACACGGCCGCGTCCAGAACGTTAGACACGCCGAAGGGCAACATCAACAACAGCGCGATGGCCGCGCTGATCGCGACGGCCACGAGCACCTCGGCCGTCTTCCTGATATTCCTCGCCACCACGTTGGCCTGGAGGTCGAATAGGACAAGAACTGCGAACGGGAGGATCGCATATATCTTCGTCATCATGGCGAGGGACATGATGATGATCGAGACCGCCTCCTTATGAGACTCCAGCCGATTCCTCGCGTAGATGGACGCGATCATCAGGAGGAGCGTGAGAGAGGCGTTGTCGAACGAATAGAACAGCATCACGATGCCAGCGAATGGCGCGAAGGACAGCCAGCCGACGTCAATGATCCTCCGCAGGAGATAGAGGGCCGCACCGGAGAAAACGAGATTCGCAACCACGAACCAGACTGGTGCGTCCACGAATCCCAGGACCTCGTGCGCGCCGACATACACCATGAGGTCAAGGGGGAGGTAGTTATACGGTCCCATGGACCACACAGGGTCGGGCGCGTACTTGCCCTTGAACCTGGGAACCACGTATTCCTCGTACGGGTTCACTCCGTTCTCAACGCTCGTCACGGCTGCCTCGACGGCGTCGTCGATGTCATGTATCTCCTCGAAGTACGAGAAGTAGAGGACGAAGGACACGGCGAACGCGATGAACGCGACCCACGCGAGCACAGTGATCAGCGTGGCGCGCTTCTTCAGGGCCGCCACGAGCCTGCCCATGCCCGCAGACCGGAGGCCGATGACCCAGATGGACACGATGACGACGAGGATTCCGTTGTAGAACAGGTCCAACACTCATCTCACCGGCCCAAGCACCATCTCCCCCTGCTGGCTGCATCTCAGGAATCGCCGAGCGACGAGAGAGCAGGTTCGGGAAGGGCCACGGAGCGATATAAAACAGCCTGCAACGATGGGCGGGACCTAGTAGTAGCCCGCGACCCCGGGGGTCTGCCCCTTGCTCTTCTTCTGGGCGTCCTTGTGGAGGATCTTCAGCTGAGCCTCGAGCCTCTCCGCTTCCTTGCACAGGGGCTCGACGTTGAGGTGCATGTGGAGGACCATCTGGTCTATCGCAACGAGTATGAGGGCGGCCGCCCTGGCGTCGGCCATCTCCGGCCTCGCCTCGGCGAGGAGGGTTATCACGTCCATCCCGCGCCGCTTGCCCTCGTTGAGAAGTACGCCCGCCGTGCCGGAGATCACGCCTTCGACGAAAGGCTCCGCATCCGCCTGCATGAGCAGCTTCTGGGCCTCGTCGGTGCTGCCGATGCCGTATACCGCGATCTCGCCCACTTCCGCATCGGGCTCCTCCTCCCCTCTCTCGACTATGAGCCCGCCGGCCGAGATGACCAACCTGCACTTCTGCTCGTGGGCGAAGTCTATGATGGATGTGCCCAAGGGCCTCAGCAGGTTGGCGGACGGCTGTAGCTCGGTCGAGAACACGACTATCTGCTGCTCTCCCGGCTTCAGGTTCGGCCTCGCGTACACACGCGCAGGACCAAGGGGCTCTGAATCCCTGATGAGCGACACGGTCGGGAAGAGGTTGGAGTCCATGACAGCGATGTACTCCATCTTCAGCAATGCGATCAGGTAGTTCGCGACGATCGAGCTCACGAGCCCTACGCTCGGGAACCCGTCGATGATGACCGCGTCTCTAAGGTCTATCCGCCTCAGCTCGAATATCTCAATCTCGCCCATGGACGAACCTCTAAGGAAATGCAGGATGTAGGACTTAACCGTTCGGGGGTGGTTTCCAAGGACCGCCAAGGTTTTAATACAGCCGTGCTTCATGTCGAGGGAGGCCAGATGGGCCGGTGGCTTAGCTAGGATATAG
Organism: Thermoplasmatota archaeon; assembly: GCA_963818745.1. GTDB lineage: Archaea > Thermoplasmatota > Thermoplasmata > UBA10834 > UBA10834 > CAWBDD01. The sequence continues at coordinate 343,470 of CAWFTI010000001.1, forward strand.
CACTGGCCTTCTAAGCCCCTAACGGGGCCGAGGACAGCCAGTGGTCTCGGGTTCGAATGGCGTGCGAAACGCCCGAAATTCCCGACCGGCCCGCCATGGCCTCCAAAAGACATATAAAAAGGGAGCGATGTACGCCCAGACGGCGAAGGGAGTCTGACGCATGAAGAGAAGCTCAAGAGCCTGGAAGAAACGCGGCAAGCAGCGCTGGAAGTGGCGCAAGAAGAAGATGAGAAGAAGGAAGAGGGCTCAGAAGCTGCGGAAGAAGTAGATTCCCTGATGCCGACCACAAGGGGGTATGGGGTAACCTGGTATCCTTACGGGCTCCAGTTATGGGAATGATTTCCGTTGGGTTTGCTGACCAGTGATGACTAACTGGAGCGATGACCCATAGTCCGAAACGCGCGGAGTCGCTCTCCGCGTGGAGGAAACCCGTTGATGGGGGTTCAAATCCCTCTGCCCCCACTCCTATCCATAACCAGTGACAACTTCGCCTCCGAGCACGCGTTGGGTGACATGCCGTTGCGATGAGTGGCGTCCCCAGGTGCATGAGAGAATATGAAAGATGACAAGGGCCAGGACAGTGGTCCTGGCCGTCCAAGGGTTTCCGAACTACTGAGCGGGCGGAGGCGGTGGAGGCACCTGCGGCGGCTGGGGAGGCATCTCCTGAGGCAGCATCGTCGGGGGCATCTGTGCCCTCTTCCTCGACCTCATGACGAGTGCCAGCGCTATGATGACCACCGCTGCTATGACCACGATGATCAGAATCAGCGTGGTGGGCCCATCGAGGATGCCTGCGCTCTCGCCGCCTGCTCCGTACGAGTAGGACTTCAGCTCCACGTTCGGCATTCCGAACAGGAGACTCTCGTCTGCTCCGACCATCTTCACGATCAGTTCCCGACCTCATCAGAATAGTAGCAGACGAGTGTGGACTGTCTGGTCATCGACAGTCTCCGTAACCTCCACCTTGTAACAGTTGAACGTGCCCGCCGCTGTCGTGACTGACACGTTCGCATCAACTATCTCCACTGCGAGGTCCACGTCCATCGTCGTGGTCTGACTCTCGTTCATGCCGAGGACCTCCACCCACATAACATAATGTTCCCTATAAATAACTTCCCGGACCCAAGCTCATTGCGAAGAAGTCTCCATCTGATTCGAGAAACTGGAAGAAGAGAGGGTGTCCGTCCCCTGCGGACAATCCTGCTTGATTCTCTCGAACTCCAGACATACTAGCTCGGCAGAGGTCTGAATCCCTCTGCATCACTCTTCGCCTCTGCCTGCCGGATCACGGCATTCTCCGGCCGCATCAGATAGTCTTTTCCCTGAGCCAACTCTATCGGGACAGACATGCGTACCGAGCCTATATTCTTTGAAGACCGAGGCGCATGGCGAAGATGGCTCAAGAAGAACCACGACAAGTCCTCCGAAGTCTGGATCCTCGCGTTCAAGAGACACTTGGGTAGACAGAGCGTCAGCTACGAGGAGGCGCTCGAGGAGGCCATCTGCTACGGATGGATCGACAGCAGGCTGAGACGCATAGATGATGAACGACATGCGTGGAGGTTCGCTCCGAGAAGGCCCGACAGCATCTGGTCCCTGAGCAATAGGAGAAGGGCGGAGAGGCTGATCAAGGAGGGGAGGATGACCGCCCGCGGCATGGCCAGGGTCGAGGACGCGAAGAGGAGCGGCAATTGGGACAAAGCATACAGACCGAGCGCCCCTCCAAGGATCCCGAAGGATCTCAAGGACGCCTTGACTCAAGACGAGTTGGCTTGGGGCAACTTCCAGGCTTTGGCGAAGACTTACCGCCACGCGTACATCCACTGGGTCGCCTCCGCGAAGAGAGAGGAGACCAGGAGGAAGCGAATCCGAGAAGTCGTGAAGAGGGTGAGGCGGAACGTGAAGCACTTCATGGTTTAGGGAGCCCGCCGCATGGATCACCCTGAGATCCCTCTGATGCAGGTCGAACCTCGTATGGGGCCGTTTGGAGGGAGGGGCGTTCCGCGCCCGAGCCCTACTTCTTCTCCGCCTTCTCCCTCTGGAGAGGCCCGGGCGCCCACCAGGCCCACTTGCCCAGGACGGTCATCATCGCCGGGACGATGTAGGTCCTGACCACCATCGCGTCCAGGAGTATGGCGAACGCGAGCGCGAACCCGATCTCCTTCAGCATCATCGTGCTCGAGATCATCATCATGCTGAAGGCGGTGCCCATGATTATGGCCAGGGCGGTGATTATGCCGCCGGTCCAGTCGAGCGCCTCCACGACCGCGTCCTTGTCGCTCTTCCCCTTGTGCTTCTCCTCCCTTATCCTGGTGAGGATGAACACGTTGTAGTCCATCCCTATCCCCATGAGCATGATGAAGAGGATCAGGGGTATGATCCACAGGATGGGCTCGCCCAGCCCGTAGCTGAATATGCCTACGGTCGCCGCGAAGGCCCATGTGATGCTGAGCATGATCGACACTATCGCGAACGCGGAGAGGATTACGGCACCCAGGACGATCAGCAAGACGATGAATATGCCTATGACCACCATGATCTCCATCGTCCTGAACTGCTGGTCCAGGTCGATCTTGAGGTCGTATATGACCGCAGAGGAGCCGCCCACGTAGATGGTGGAGGACGATATCGCCCCGTCAGCGGCCTTCAGAGCGGCGAGCTCGTCCCTGAGCACCGCTACCGTATCGAGCGATTCGGGCGTCATCGGCCCCGCCTCCAGGATGACTGTGAAGAGCACCGTGCGGCCGTCGACGCCTACCAACTGCAGCATCATGGCCTCGTAGCTCGCACTCACCTCTGGAGCCATCTCGCTCAGGTTCGCGTAGTCGATGTGGTCGCCCTTCGGGTTCGTCGGACCGGTGACCTGTTTCACATTGTCGGTTGCCGCTATGACGGCGGCGATGTCGTCGACCGTCTCCAGCTTGTCCAGGCTGAAGTTGCCGTCGGAATAGACTGGCGTGTCGAAGACCACCGCGACCTGGGTGGGCATGATCCGCCCCGCCCCGAACGCGTCGGTCATCGCAATGATGCCTTCGTTGCTCTCGACACCGGACGACATACCGCCTATGAAGTCGAAGCTCGTCTCAGCGTTCAGGAAGACGTAAGTGGTCGGGACCGAGATGAGGAGCGCCGCCAGGAGCACTGTCTTGGCGTGCTTGATGGAGAAGTTCGCCGCCTTGAAGAAGTACCCGCGGTGCCCCTGGGACCTCCTCTCCATGACCTTCTCTGCGAACCTGTACCAGCGCGCCCCCCGGGTGGGCCAGAATATCCTGTTCCCGAACAGCATGATGAGCGACGGGACCAGGGTGAGGGCGACGAGCAGCGATATGGCGATCGCCACGCCCAGGACCAGGCCCATGGTCCGTATCATGGAGAAGTCGGCGATGGAGAGCGCGAAGAACGAGACCATGACGGTGGCGCCGCTCGTCGAGATGCTCTCGCCGGCCCATGTGACCGAGGTCCTGACCGCCTCCTCCCGGTTGTGTCCCTTGATGCGCTCCTCCCTGTACCTTGCGACTATGAAGATGGCGTAGTCCGTGCCGACGCCCATCAGGATGCTGAACAGCATCGTGACGACGGAGTAGTGTATGTCCGCGACGAGGGAGCCCACGACGAACACGAACGCCTGGCTGACCCCGAGGGCCACCATGACGCCTCCGAGGGGCAGGAACTGCGCCACCACCGACCGGAAGAAGATACCCATGAGCACGATGATCATTATGATGGTGACTGGCTCGATGAGCGAGAGCTCACTCATCATGGAGTCCTCCATGTCCGCGGTCAGCGCCGCGTCCCCGGTCACGTACGTCTTGTACTCCGAGGACAGATAGAGGGCCCTCGACTCCGACACCATCTCCCTGAGGTCGACGACGTTGTTGACTATCGGCTTCTCTCCGCCTTCGACATAGCCGGAGTCCTTCGAGAAGCTCAGGACGATCAGGGTCGTGGTGTTGTCGGGGCTCACGAGACTGGAGAGGTATTCGGGAGGCAGCTGGACCGGCAGCTCTGGAAGGGTGCTTGTGGCGACCACGGAACGCGAGAACGCAGCCAACTCCTCGGGCGCGAATTCCGGGCCGAGCGCGTAGACCTCTTCCATGAAGGTCAGGTTGTCCACGCCGGCGAAGGCGGCGACCGTCGAGACCGAGAACTGGTGTATGAGCGTGAGGTTGGTGAACGAAGATAGATCGAACGATGCGAGCACCGCGTACATGATGGCCTTTTGGTCATCTGGATAATCGAGGAGCGCGATGAACGCAGGTGCGGCCGTGCCGACGGCCGCCTCCGCCCGGGACTGCGGGTCCGAGGTGAGGACGGGATCGTCGTATGTGGAGTTCCAGGCGTAGCAGAACGCCCCCAGGTACTGATACGACAGCTGGGCAGTCGTCTCGTCGGCGGATGCCAGGAGGTACGGCATCGACGCAACGGTTGTCTGATACGCGGCGTAGTCCCGCTCCAGTATGCTGAGGGCGGGGTCCGTGTACATCCAGTTGCCGAGGTAGAGCGATGGTATGCCATACAACAGGGAGGCGGTCATGTTGACCTGGTACTCCGTCTCGACCATGACGGGGCCGAGCTCGGACGCCAGCGCGTATATCATCGCCTCGGATGCGGAATAGACGGAGGTGAAGTCCTCGAGGTACGCGAGCCCGTCGGCCGCGGTCGCACGGTCTCCGAGGTCCAGACAGAAGTCCCTTACCTCCGCCGAGCCGACATCCTGGCCCTCCAGGACGACCATGAGCGTGCTGTTTGCGAGCGCGACGGGGAACTGCTCGTCTATGATCCTCTGGGCGATGAGCGATTCGGTGTCGCCCTCGACCATCTCCGACTCCTGGTAGACGAGCACCTCGTTGACCTTCGTTATCGCAGGAGAGATACACAGGAGAGTGACGATCCAGATGATCAGTATCAGCTTGTGGTGATCGACCACCGTGTCGGCGAGCTTCTTGAATATCATGTCAGCATCTCCATCTTTGTTGTTACAGTCCTACTAACAGGAATGTCGTTAAATGACTACTAACATATATCTATTTCGGAGTCGCATCCGGTGCGCGTACAGGCACGGACTCCGATGAAGACCCATCAGAAGGTTGTTGACAGGCTCATCGCCCTGGGCTTGACCACATACGAAGCTAAAGTATTCTCCGCCCTCACCGGGCTTGGCGAAGCAGGGGTGGGCGAGATCCACGCCATCGCCGAAGTGCCCAGATCTGCCATCTACGGCACGCTGGAGAAGCTCGAGGGCAGAGGCATAGTGGAGACGTCCACAGGGCGGCCGAAGAAGTTCAGGGCAATGTCACCCAAGGTCGCAATCTCGAAGATAGAGTCGGAGCTGCTGGGGGCGGCCAAGGATGCGAGGGATGGTCTCGAGGAGCTCGCGAGCGTACCTCACAAGGAGGCCTCGGAAGCCCGCATCTGGGTCATCAGAGGGAGGATGAGGATCCTAGAGAGGTTGCGGGAAATAGCGGACTCGGCCAGGTCGGAACTCCTCGTAGCCGGGACCCCAGAACACATATTGGCGTTCTCGGAGATCTGGAAGAAGGCCAGGTCGAAGAGGATGAAGGTGATGTTCGCGACCCCGGAGCCTGGGAGGATATCCGCCCTCTCGAAGTACGGGGAGATCGCAAGTCCGAGTCACAGCTTGAAGCTGCATGAGGCGGGCTCTCCGAAGGTGTTGTTCGTCCGGTTCGACAGGAAGACCATACTGTTTGCGAGCGAGTATGAGGACGAGACCCGTATAGAGGACATGATGGCTTTCTGGACGGATGACCCCTCGGTCGTGAGGTTCATGAACTACCTGACGGACTCGCTGACCCCGCAGGGCAGGGCAGCCAGAGGCGGTGCGTGAGGCGAGGACGACAAGGCGTCCGCAGATGCATCTCACTCACATATCAGGCGCTATTCTCGTAATGACCGAGAAGATTCCGGTCGGGCAAATTGAACCTGTCGAGTGCCGCGTGCGCATTGTATGCAGGGTGTGGAGTGCAACCAGCAGAGTCCGATTCTGCCATATCCGCAGTCCCCTTGAGCGGCCCGGTCAACAGGGCGAACAAGAGTAGAGAAAGGGGTTGGTGCGCATACGAAATCATGCTTGATCATCTCAGGCTTTGGACATACTGGCTCGGCAGAGATTCAAATCCCTCTGCCCACAATTCAGACCATCACTGCATTGCCTCGGCAGGGGCGACCTAACGATCTCTCGCGCTTCATTCGGCTCTGTTTGAGAGGACTCGCACGACTCTCAGCACAACGACCCAGACCACTAATCCGATGGAGTAACCGGCCAATGCGATTAATGACACCGAGGATAGACGGTCTGAGAAGTCAGGTGAGTCTGTGGCATACTCAGCGAACCCTCGAGTGACCGGCACTATCGTGTGTCCATCTTCGCTTGAGCAGATTGATAGTTGCGACTGCCACATAGAGTAGGGGAGGTTGTCGTAGGGACCTATCACCTCGCTGTACTCCCAACCTCCTTCGCATGAGGTGATTACCGCCAGCCAGCAGTCTCTATCGTCACACCTCTCCGCTACAATCTTAACGACTCCTCCATCGGCGGCACTGATTGAACATCTGAATTCATCAGTGTCAGACTCCGGTGTATACACAGGCTCGATTGCCCAGCCTCCTGGACCTTCAGTAGCCAACATCACGCCTCGTTGGTCTGGTTCGCCCACTGGATATCCCCAGTAACAGACAAGGACCGTGCCGTCATCACTGATATCTATCGACACCGAATTGTAGGTGATGTCCCAGTTGAAAAGGGTCGTGAGATTCCAGCTGCCACCGACTTCGGAGCAAACCCCCACGAACCCATAGTTACTCCCAACTGCCACATGTGGATGACCAGATGCATCAATCGCGATAGAAGTCATCCCATAATTGTCGGCATATGTCAGCCCCACCAACAGAGTCTCTTGCCAATCACCGCTCGTGTCATTCGCACAGAACAAGTATCCTGACCGAATGAATGCAACATATGCATTGCCAGACGCATCAAGTGCCATCGAGTGAGACCCTTTGAGGGCCATGCTGCTGACGACTGATGAGGTACATTCGCCATCAACCTCCTCCGCATGCATCAAGATGTAGTTATTGGGCGAGGATGTAGATGTTTCATCTTCAACCTGGTAACAGATGTGTGGAGTCCCCGCAGAATCGAACACGATAGGAGAGGGACCCCAGATTGACGCTTCAACGATATTGGAGTGCTCCCAACCATCATCCGTCAGGGCAGAGTGAATCAAGGAGCCGTTCACATAATAGGTCATGTGTAGGGTGCCTGTGTCGTCGGTCGCTACATAGGGCCATTGCACTTCGTCGTATGTCCCATCAATCCTGTCAACCTGCCACTCAACCTTCGCAGCGGAATACAACACAAAGGATGTGACGACAGACACAATTACCACCAGCGCCGCAATTCCAGCCAGTGCACTCGATCTCATGCCTAACCGCTTGTCGATTCCGTCGTGGCCCGCCACCCAGAGACCCCCTATTCCCGTAGAACCGGGGATTGTATATCTCGATATCGCTGGGAGATGGTACTGCTACCACCCGACTTGGCTGGAAGTCATAGGCAAGAAGGGAAGGGGGTTGTCCCCGGTACGAAATCCCGACTGATTCTCTCAGGCTTCGGACATACTGGCTCAGCAGAGGTTCATATCCCTCTGCCCCCACTCCACCATTTCTGCACTCACGGTGCACGAGCGGGCGACAATTCTGATCCAGATGGAGGATGATGGTCATCGATTCCCGGGAAGGGGCACAGACGAAGGGTCCGACGATGAGGCATTCAATGTCTCCCCTCGATCGAGCCCTGTCTTCTTGACGCCCCTTCGTCTCCACAGGAGAATCCCTGCGACGGCGACGACTGCGCAGACCCCGACGACTATTGGGACGATGACATCCGGGGAGCTCTTCTCATCGACCGAGAGACTGTTGATTATGTTCTTCACCGTGATCGAATACGACATCCAGAGGCCGCTGATCATCGACACGTTCAGCAGCCACGCCATCCCCCACACGTCGCTGGCCAATATCATGACCCGCTCGGTCGCATAGTAACCGTCTTCTTCCGGGTCACCAATGGCGACGGAGAACATGACATCGACCGCTGGCACACCGTTCCGGCTTCTGTTCTGGACTGGATATTCGAGATAGAAGTCCGTGTACGCCGGATCACTAGCTATGTCATCCAGATATCCCTGCATCTCCTCTCGGAGCGCTTCGTTGGTCACTGGGCCGGACCAAAACCAAGAGGTCAATACCCCGTGCGGGTTCAGACCGAGAGACGATGGCCCCGTGAACTCCAGGTCGTATATAGTCCCGTCATGCGAGACGTCCCTGGCATATTCCCAACTGGACGGTATCTGGATGCTGACATGCTTGTTCGGAACGTCGACGATGGTGTACGCCGATACCGATGACGAAGACAGCAGAAGACAGACCAACATGACTACAAGCGCGAGAATGTGCCGCAGGCTAGGTCCTCCCGCAGCATCACACGCAGGCAGGATGGATAAACTTGGGAACGTTCCAGGACGTCCCGTTTATATAACCGAGAGAGAGGGTCACCGAACGACCTTGTACCTCAGCCAAACGTACCCGCCGCGCACGCGCTCCATGTGCTTGATATCCAGCTTGACGACACCGTTCTCATCCTTCAGGTCGGGCGCGTTGAACACGGACCTCGGTGACGTCCCTCCGACCAGAGCTGGGTGGATCAGGATGCTGACCTCGTCGACGAGGCCCGCGCGAAACATCGCACCATTGAGCCTTCCACCGCAGTCCAGCCTCACCGTCTTGACACCGTGGTCCTTGCAGAGTCTCTCCAATGAAGCTTTGAGATCCACGCGGTCCTTCCCGGCGATGATGTGTCCCAAGCCTGCCTTCTCGAGCTTCGATATGTAGCTCTTCGGGGTCGCCGAGGAGCACAGGACGATTATGCTGCTCCAATATGGCGCCTTGAGCCAAGGCCCCCAATCTGCCACCCTGCCCTGGCTGTCGGTGACCACCAACAGGGGTCGTCTGTACTTCCCGCTCTCAGAGGGAGGGCCCGGGTCGCCCTGGTGAGCGGCCATCTGCTCGGATCCGGCTATGATCGTGTCCGCTCCGGACAGCATCGCGTTGACCTTCCACCTGGAGGCGATGTCGTAGTAGAGCCCGACATCGGCAGAGAACCAGTCCATCCTGCCATCGAGGCTCATCGCATTGTGCATTATCACTCGGGGGAGCATGAGGAGGCGCAGGCACGGATGTCTGATAAATGTAACTGACGGACATTTGTGAGTTCAAGGATTGCACCACAATCACTCTATAACTGACACGTTGATTTCGGGGGAAGTCTCGAGCGTTGCAGGACCGACCCGAGCGGGGTCGCCCGTCGGAAGCGCGGCGCTGGGCCGTGGAGGGGGGAAGCTGAGAGGGAGCAGAAGAAGCATAGTTCTGATGACAATAGCGGCGATCGTGTTGGGAATGATGGCCGTTTCGGCCTTCGCGCCGTCATTGGCCATCGCAAAAGGACCACCGGCGAAGTACACGGATTTCGAGAAGGCGTTCATCGACGCGATCGATGACGAGTACGCGTTCGAAGTGACGGAGACCCTGACCTACGGAGGAAGAGTCGTGACCGGAACCGAGAAGGCGCTCGACACCGCCAGGTGGATAGAGAGCCAGATGATCGACGAGTGCGGGCTCGCACCGGAGAACGTGTGGATCGAGGACTTCCCGGTCGTCAGCGTCAGGCTCGATGAGACGACTGCTGGGGACAGCATCGGATACACATCCCTGAACGTGCTGGAGGGAACGCAGTGGGTCGACATCCCAGCGGTCCAGTGTCACAAGGGGGACGGCACAGGGCCAGAGGGGATCGAGGCCGAGATCGTCGACGTCGGAGAGGGGAAGCTCAACGACTTCAGGAAGCTCGGGGAGGATGGCGTGAAGGGGAAGATCGTCCTGTTCAGCAGAACGGACTTAATGTTCTACTGCAACCCCGTCCTGTATCAGGCGGCGAACCTGGGGGCCATCGGGGCGATATGTCACTTCCCGATAGTCCCGGATGATGCGCTCAAGATCGATGTGAGCGATGCGGTCCTGCCGATGGTGTACATCAGCAACAACGACGCGGCAGACATCAGAGGGTTGCTGGCCGAAGGACCCGTGACTGCGAGGCTGATCGTGGACAACGACTGGACGGAGGAGCCCGTCCTCAGCGGACACAACGTGATAGGCGTCATCCGAGGGGCGGAGCACCCGGACGAGTTCGTCTACCTCGGCGCGCACTTCGACCACTGGTTCACGAGCGCTGCTGACGACAACTCGGGCGTGGGTTCACTGCTTGCGATCGCGAAGGCCATCACCGAATCCGGTCTGAAGCCCTCGAGGTCCATAGTGTTCGCGGCGTTCGACGCGGAGGAGATGGGCGGATGGGCGGACACATGGTACGACTGGACCATCGGCTCGTTCTCGCACATCGTCCAGACACTGGACGGGAGCGTGCTGAACCCCGACCTGCCGGGCCGAATCGTCGCGATGTTCAACATGGACGTGATCGCAACGAAGAACACCATCGTGTACATCGAGTCGACGCCGGATGTCACGAAGTTCGTGCGCAAGGCGGCCTTCGATTCAGGACTCCTGGACCTGGGGGTCCAGACGTACATCTACTGGCCCCCGTCGTCGTTCGACGATTGGCCGTTCTACATGGCCGGAGTGCCCTGCACCGAGATATTCTGGTGGGGTCCCGAGTACGACAGAGTGTACCACACGACGGCGGACACGGTGGAGACGATCGACCCGCTCTACCTGCACGTGAACATCGTCTTCAACGGGCTCTTGGCCATCAGGATGTCCGAGGCGGACGTCCTTCCGTACGACCTGCCGGAGAACATCGAAGCTATCCAACTGGGAGTGGACGTCATGTACGCCCTGGACCCTGCTGCTGCAACAGAGACGGACCTTTCCGTCCTGACCATGGGGCTGGAGTCATACACGGCGGAGGTCGAGGAACTGACAGCCCTGGTGGAGTCCGGCAGGTACGATGCGGACCTCGTCAACTCCAAGATGATGGAGGCCGCGGTGGCGCTCAACCCGATCATGTTCGACTGGGACCTCACGTCATGGATACCCGGATGGACCGGAGTATCGATATTCGACAACCCGGCGAACGACCTGTCCTGCATGAAGAGCGCGGTCGCGGCCCTGGCAACGGGCGATGGGGAAGCCGCCCTCGACTCGCTCGCCGACGTCGCCACGATGAGATGGGGAAGGTTCGTGGACTACGACACCTACTACGACGTCCTTGGACACATCTACTACGTCCAGGACGACCATCTGCTCTGGGGAGCGGGGTTCCTGCCGCCGATCTCGGATGTGCACCGCGAATACTACTCCATTATCAACAAGCTGGCGGACGGTGTGACCGACTTCTCGGACGAGATCTCCGCGATCGTGCAGAAGGTGGCCGCGCTCTATGCCAACATCGATGTCTTGGCGGATGAGCTGGGGAGCGCCCTGCTCGACGCCGCGGCCATACTCTCCGAGGCATCGTGGACGGGGCACGGCAAGGGCTGATTCGAGACCCGATAAACTCTTTCCTTTTCCTTCACAACCCGCGTCCAGGGATGGCTCATGATGGAAAGCAGGTTGGAAGGGATAAATATCCTGAAGAGCCATTGACTGGGCCGGTAGGTGGTGCATGTGAAGAGGATACTTGCCATCGTGGCGAGCCTGTTGTCGTGCGTGATTCTAGTCTCGAGCGCGAGCGCGTTCCCGCCAGCGACCTGGAACGAGGGGGACGAGCTGGCGGTGTTCGGGCACACTTTCGAGGAGGAATACTGGACCAACGAGTCCGTCCAGGTGACCAGCGAGGCGGGGGACAACCTGACCTTCTCGGCCTCCTACGTGAACAGCCAGAACGTGCAGGCGTTCATGCTCGCCCTCAACAACGTAAGCAACGAGGACGGCTTGGGGACCATCCCGTTCCAGCTCTTCGGGATGCACTACTACACCCCTGAGAACAGGGAGGTCTTCGTCGCGTCGATCCTCGCGTTCCTGATGGTCTTCAACGACACATACAACGGCACGGGACCAGGGGAGAACGGCCTTCCGGACCCGGGAACGAGGATGTGTCATATGTCATACCCTTCGGCGTGGCGTCTCTCGTGGACCCGGACTACGTCCCCGAGACGAACGTAATGCCCGTGGAGAAGCTGGGAGAGGGGCACTACAGGTTCGGCATCCAGTACCTGAACCAATACGCCATCGTGACCCCGAACTACATCGCCAGCGCGCTCTTCAAGACCGGCTGGCTCGCGAAGTTCAGCGAGTTCAGCGTGATGTACGAGGTCAGCATAGACAACGAGACAGGGGAGGTCAAGGCGGAGACCTGGTACACCATCGGGCAGGTGACCGACCTCTGGCTGTTCGTGCTCGGGATCCCGATACCGGTGGATCCCAGCGAAATACCGAGCAACTTCGGGCTCAGCGTCGTGCACTTCGTGACCGTCTTCACGTCCAACTATGTCGGCGCGGACGGCAACACGACCGGCGTGGCCCTCAACCCCGACATCACCGCGCCTCTCGACGAGGACATCGTCCTCAAGGTCGGGGACGACGAGAGGGCCATGAAGATAGGCACGAGGGGCACATTCGACCTCATCGATGAGGGCACGGACGAGCCCGTACGCGAGGGCGAGGACGCCTTCAACGCGATCGTCGGCGTGCAGGCGGTCGACCTGCTGCTGGTCGCCTGGCAGCTGGGGTTCGCGGCTGGGTGCATGAGCGTGTTCGCATACGGCCTGAGCGACTACGTCCAGGCCAACTACGACGGACCCCTGGACCTCGCCACCCGGAGCCTCCTCCCGGCGAACGAGGACGGGTTCAACGCGCAGCCCCTGTGGTACGCGGTATCCTTCCCCCAGTGGGACGGATACAGGATAGTCCACGACCCGACCTACACGGCGTACACGAACATCGCAGAGACCGGGGACGACGCCCAGGAGTTCAACGCGGCAGGACTGATAGTCCTGTTGCTGATCATAGTGGCAGTGGTCGTTGTCGCTGCCGCCATCGTCCGCCGGAGGAAGTGAGGGAACACAACTCTCGCCTCTCGATGAGAAGAGTGGGCGGCGACCGTAGCTGTATTGACCATCGACTCAGCGGAGGGCTTCTAGCGAAACGGATGTCAGCTGAATCGACCGGCAGCTGGCCGAGATAGCATTTCAGACAAAAACATTAAAGCGCACCCCCTGTTTCTCGACCATCATGCACAAGGTGGTCACGGTCGACATGGAGAGGGACTTCTTGGCGGAGAACAGGAGGCTCGCCGACGAGAACAGAGCCCTCCTCGACAAGCACGGCGTCGTCGCCTTCGATTTCCTCGGCGGGATCGGCTCCGGGAAGACGTTGATCATCGAGAAGCTCGTCGACCGGCTCAACGCGAAGGGCAAGAGATGCGCCGCGATCGCGGGTGACGTGTCCGGAGACGACGACTACCAGAGGTTCGTGGCCCACGGGGTGCCGGCCGCGAACGTCAACACCGGGAAGGAGTGCCACCTGGACGCGCACCTGGTCGACCACGCCCTGGAGGACCTCCCGCTGGACAAGCTGGACTACCTGTTCATCGAGAACGTGGGGAACCTGGTGTGTCCCGTGGACTTCCCCCTCGGGTCGCACAAGAGGATAGTCGTCATCAGCGTCACCGAGGGCGACGACATGGTGCGGAAGCACCCGCCGATATTCGCCTTCAGCGACGTCATCGTCATCAACAAGGTAGACCTCGCGGAGGCCATGGAGGTCGATCCCAAGATACTCGAGAGGGACGCGGTCAGGATCAACCCCGCAGCGAGGATCATCAGGATGGATGCGAGACGCGGCAAGGGCATGGACGAGCTCATGGCCGCCCTCGGGCTCTAGAGGTATCGGATGAAGATAACCGTATACGGCATAGTCCAGGGCGTTGGGTTCAGGCCGACCGTGTACAGGGTCGCGAAGGCCATGGGCCTGAAGGGATTCGTGCTCAACAACGGCTCCAACGTCGAGATCCACGTGGACCGGGACGCGGAGGAGTTCCTGAGGAAGCTGAAGGAGGCGCTCCCGGCGCTCGCGAGGATCGACAGGGCGGACCTGGAGGATGTGCGCGAGGAGCTCGCGGATTTCACGATCGCCCAGAGCAGGGAGGGGAAGAGGGTCTCGCTCATCCCGACCGATACCGCCATCTGCAGCCAGTGCGCGAAGGACTTCGACACGCCGAGGGACAAGCGCCACATGTTCCCGTTCACCAACTGCACCGAGTGCGGGGCGCGGTTCACCGTCATCTCGGACGTACCCTTCGACCGGTCCCGGACGAGCATGTCGGACTTCCCGATGTGCCCGTCGTGCACCAGGGAGTATTCCTCCCCCGAGGACCGGAGGTTCCACGCGCAGACGATATCGTGTCCTGCGTGCGGGCCCACGTACACGTTGTATGATAAGGCGCACCGGAAGATCCGAGGAGACCCCTTCAAGACATTCGCGGAGAAGATCGACGAGGGGCACGTCGGCCTGCTCAAGGGCTGGGGCGGGATGCACATCATATGCACCTTCGCGAACGCCTCGAGGCTGAGGAAGGTCTACCGGAGGGGCGACAAGCCGTACGCGGTGATGATGCGCGACCTCGACACGGCCAAGAGGTACGCGGCGGTGACCAGGGAGGAGGAATCGCTGATCACCTCTCCGCAGAGGCCGATCGTGCTGCTGCACAAGAGGGAGGATGCGTTCTCCGCGCTCGAGAAGGTGTCGCCTGGCCTGGGGAACATCGGGGTGATGCTCCCGTACTCCGGGGCCCACTTGCTCATGTTCAGGCATCTCAAGGCGGACGGCGTGATCATGACCTCGGCCAACCCGCCGGGCGAGCCCATGGTGATCGAGAACGATAAGGCGTTCGACCTGGGCCTCGACTACTACCTGATGCACAACAGGAGGATCATCCACCGCTGCGACGACTCGGTGGTCAAGGTCAACTCGGGGAGCACGAACTTCACGAGGAAGTCGAGGGGGTTCGTGCCCGTCCCGGTCGAGGCGAACCACAAGCATACCGTCATCGGCGTCGGGGCGCAGTGGGACGTCACCGCGTCGATCTCCAGGAACGGCGAGATATTCCTGACGCAGTACGTGGGAGAGTCACAGCAGTATCCCACGCTCCAGTACCTGGACGAGGCGATCCATCACCTGGGAGGACTGCTGGGTACGAAGGACGTCGAGGCCATAGGCCTCGACAGGCATCCGAGGTACTCCACCAGGATAGCGGCAAGGAGGCTCGCGAAGGAGCACGGCTGCGAGATGATCGAGACGCAGCACTATCATGCGCACGCCGCCTCCCTCATGATCGACAGAAGGGTGCGGAGCCCCATCGTGTGCCTGACCTGGGACGGCACCGGGTTCGGGGACGACGGCACCTCTTGGGGCGGGGAGACGCTGCTCGCGGATTTCTCGGAGTACAAGAGGCTCGCGACCCTGGAGGGGATCCCGCTCCTCGGAGGGGACCGGGCAGTGGTCGACCCTAAGAGGGTGGTCACCGCCCTCGAACTGATGCTCGACCGGGAGCCGACAGTTCGTCGGGTCCGACGAGGCTGAGCTCTACTCGAAGATGCTCGACAAGAGCGTCAAGGCATCGAGCATGGGCCGGGTCCTGGACGCGGTCTCGTGCATACTCGGCATCTGCTGCAAGAGGACTTACGAGGGCGAGCCCGCGATCAAGCTCGAGAGATGGCTCGAGCGCGGGTCGCCGACGGTCCCGTTCGAGGTCGAGTTCGGCAAGAGAGGCAGCCTGGAGTACGCGAAGACCCTGCCGATGTTCGACCAGCTGATGGACATGAAGATCGAGACCGATGCCCAGAGAGCCGACACGGCAACTTCCTTCGTGAGGGCTCTGGTCCGGGCAGTCGCGGACCGTGCGTGCGACCACGCCTCGGACGCTGGCATCCGTCAAGTGGGCCTCAGCGGGGGGGTCTCGTACAGCGGGCCCGTCACGGCGTGGGTGAAGGAGACGGTCACGAAGCGCGGCCTCGAGTTCGTAGGGCACGAGCGGATATGCTGCGGCGACGGCGGGATATCCACGGGCCAGAACGCCATCGCTGGCGATAAGCTCGGGTGAAACTTTATTACCGAATCCCACATACTGAGGCCCCGATGTGCCTAGCCGTTCCCGGTGAGATCAAGTCGGTCGAAGGCCACACGGCCACGGTCGATTTCGGAGGCGTCAAGAGGACCGCGAACTTATCGCTCGTGGACGCCAAGGTGGGGGACTACGTCATCGTCCACGCGGGTTACGCCATACAGGTCTTGGACAAGGAAGAGGCCGAGAAGACGCTGGACCTATTCAGAGAGATGCTGGCGCTGGATGATGCCGGGGCGTAGAGGATGCACGAGTTCTCAGTCATGAGCCAGATGGTCGATGGCATCCTCGAGGAGGCGAAGAGGCACAACGCCAGCAAGGTGGAGGAGGTCGTGCTCGACCTCGGCGACTTCACGATGCTCGGCGAGGAGCAGCTGAGGTTCGCATACGAGGTCCTGACCAAGGACACCATCATGCAGGGCTCGATGCTCTCTGTCAAACACATAAGTGGCAAGATCAAGTGCAAATGCGGGTTCGCAGGGGCGATGTCGCCGTCCCCAGATTCACCTCACAAGATGGTCCCGGTGCTCGAGTGCCCCGTATGCAAGGGAGCGGCCGAGATCACCGAGGGACGGGAGTGCGTCGTCAGGAACATCAGGATGGTGGTGCCCGATGTTTAGGCTCAGGGACAAGGGGATGTCCAGGGAGATCATGGCGAAGCTCGAGGACATGGACCTCGACCTGACCCTGATGCACGTCTGCGGCACTCACCAGGACACGCTCATAAGGTTCGGCCTCGACAGCGAGTTCAAGCGCGTGGGCATCGACATAAGGCAGGGACCGGGCTGCCCCGTGTGCGTCACACCTCCCCGGGAGATCGAGGAGACAATCGCGCTGGCAAGGGGAGGGCTCACGGTCGCGGTCTTCGGGGACGTCATGAAGGTGCCCGGAGAGAAGGGCTCGCTCAACGACGCGAAGGCTGAAGGCGCCGATGTGAGGGTCGTGTTCGGCGTCGACGACGCCGTGGCGCTCGCGAGGAGGTCGAAGAAGGAGGTCGTCTTCATGGGGATAGGGTTCGAGACGACCGCCCCGACGACGGCATCCGCGCTGCTCTCGGACCCGCCTCCGAACTTCTCCGTCCTCAGCTGTCACAGGACGGTGCCGCCGGCGCTCAAGGCCATCGCGGGCATGGGCGAGATCAGGCTCGACGGGATGATCCAGCCGGGCCATGTCAGCGCGATCATAGGGACGAGACCGTACGAGTTCCTCTCGAAGAAGTTCAAGATGCCCCAGGTCGTGGCGGGGTTCGAGCCGCTCGACCTGATGATGGGCGTGTACATGCTCGCGGTGCAGAAGAAGGAATCGCGTGCCTTCGTCCAGAACGAGTACTCGAGGGTCGTGCACCCCGAGGGGAACCTGGCCGCCCTGAAGGCGATGAAGGATGCGTTCGAGCCGTCTGACTCCCTCTGGAGGGGGTTCCCCGTGATCCCAGGGAGCGGCCTCTCGATAAGGAGGAAGCTGGAGGAGCACGACGCGAGGAAGAGATACGAGGACCTCCTGGAGGCGGTTCACCGGCGCGAGTACCGCGAGGCAAAGGGATGCAGATGCGGCGAGATGTTGCGCGGGATCCTCACCAGTGAGCAGTGCCCGCTCTTCGGAAAGAAGTGCACTCCAAACACGCCGATAGGACCATGCATGGTGTCCAGGGAAGGTAGCTGCTACATATCGTACAGGTATCTCAAGCGCTGAGCGTACAAGGCGAAACACAACCTGGACGACGATTCTGATTAACGATCGGAAGAAACTGCTGAGCGGGGGCGCCCTCCCAGGCACCGAACCAGAAAAGCCCTGGAGCCAAGAACTGCGCTCTTTCGAGCCGAGGGGCATCGAATTCGACGGTATCGAGAAACGGCGATTAATCGAATTTCGAATTTCGAGCTATTTATCTGAAAGGGAAACTGCCTTCTTCGAAGGCGAGGGTTAACAATTATCGCCTGGGAACCTGCGTTATTCGAAACTTCAATTATCGAAACCTATATTAACGACCTGTCGATTACCCATGCCTCGTCAAAATCATAAGGCCGAGTGGATGCGCCAGATGGTCAGGAAATGGCCTCTTCCGCGGTGTCACTCGGGCCGATCGAGATTTCGACTAGCCTGAGCCAAGGAGGGGGATGATGACCTCGCCCGAACCGCCAGGAAAAGAGTCCCTGGATAGCGCGCCGTCGAAGGCGCTTGGAACTGCCGGACCGAAGATAGGTGTTTTCATCTGTCACTGCGGCAGCAACATCGCAGGAGTCGTCGACTGCGGGAAGGTCAGGGAGGCCGCCGAGAAGCTCCCGGGCGTGGTCGTGGCGAAGGAGAACAAGTACACCTGCTCCGACCTCGGCCAGGAAGAGATCATCAAAGCCATCAAGGAGCACGGCGTCGAGAAGGTCGTCGTCGCATCCTGCTCGCCGAGGCTGCACGAGCCCACCTTCAGGAACTGCATCAAGCAGGCCGGCCTGAACCCGTACCTCCTCCACATGGTCAACCTGCGCGAGCAGTGCTCGTGGGTGCACTCGCACGAGAAGGAGAAGGCCACTGAGAAGGCGGTCGACCTAGTGCGCATGGGGGTGTCCAAGGCCAGCAAGGCTGGAGCCGCTCGAGGCCAGGGAGGTCCCGGTCGAGCCCACATCGCTCGTCATAGGAGGAGGGGTCGCCGGCATCCAGGCTGCGCTGGACCTCGCCAACATGGGGTTCAAGGTCTACCTCGTCGAGAAGCAGCCGAGCATCGGCGGAGTCATGGCGCAGCTGGACAAGACCTTCCCGACGGGCGACTGCGCGATATGCATACTCGCCCCCAAGATGGTCGAGCTCGCCAGGAACCCGAACATCACATTGCTCTCATACTCCGAGGTCGAGGAGGTCAAGGGGTTCATAGGCAACTTCGAGGTCAAGGTCAGGCGCAAGGCCAGGTACGTGCACGAGGACAAGTGCGTCGGATGCGGCCTGTGCGCCGAGGTCTGCCCGGTCAAGATAGACAACGAGTTCGACCTGGGGTTCGGCCAGAGGAAGGCGATATACATCCCGTTCCCGCAGGCAGTGCCCCTGAAGTACACCGTCGACAAGGAGAGGTGCCTGCACTTCAAGACCGGCAAGTGCATGCTCTGCGTCAAGGCGTGCTCCAACAAGGCGGTAGACCACGAGATGAAGGACGAGGTGCTGAGCCTCAAGGTCGGCACGATCATAGTCGCGACTGGGTTCGAGACCTACATCCCCAAGAAGAACGGCGTGTACAAGTACTGGGAGTACGACAACGTCATCACCGGACTCGAGCTCGAGAGGCTCCTGAACGCCTCGGGGCCGACCGGAGGACACCTTATCAAGCCCTCCGACGGCCAGACGCCGAAGAAGATAGCGTTCATACAGTGCGTCGGCTCCAGGAACAAGAAGATCGGCAACAACTACTGCTCGCGCGTTTGCTGCATGTACGCCATCAAGAACGCGCAGATCATCAAGGAGCACGAGCCGGACACCGAGATCGCGATCTACTACAACGACATCCGCGCGTTCGGGAAGGGCTTCGAGGAGCTCTACCACCGCATCAGGGAGGACTACGGGGTCGAGTTCATCAGGGGCAGGCCGGCGAAGCTGAGCCTGAACCCGAACAACAAGACGATCAAGATAAGGGCCGAGGAGACCCTGCTCAACAAGATCACGGAGAGGGAGTTCGACCTCGTCGTGCTCTCGACCGGGCTCGTCCCGTCCGAGGGGAGCAAGAAGATCGGCAAGACGCTGAGCCTCACGGTGAGCCCGGACGGGTTCTTCGCGGAGGCACATCCGAAGCTCAGGCCGGTCGACACCGCGATGGACGGCATATACCTCGCGGGATGCGCCCAGGGCCCGAAGGACATCCCTGACTCTGTCGCCCAGGCGAAGGCGGCAGCGTCGTCCGCGGCCGCGCCCATGATGGCGAAGAAGGTCAGGATCGAGCCGCTGACCGTGACCGTGTCGGAGGAGCTGTGCGTGGGCTGCGGCCTGTGCACCGAGCTGTGTCCGTACGGCGCCCCCGAGCTGGTCCAGAGCGAGAAGGGAGGGACCAAGGCCAGGGTCATCGAGGCGCTGTGCCACGGGTGCGGGACCTGCGCAGCGTCGTGCCCGCAGAAGGCGATCGTGGCGAAGCAGTTCACGGACGAGCAGATATACTCGGAGCTGGAGTCCGCGCTCGTGTTCGACGGAAAGACGCACGCGCACAGGGCCGGCCACAAGAAGAAGGCCGAGGCGGAGGTGTGATGATG
Organism: Thermoplasmatota archaeon; assembly: GCA_963818745.1. Classification (GTDB taxonomy): domain Archaea; phylum Thermoplasmatota; class Thermoplasmata; order UBA10834; family UBA10834; genus CAWBDD01. The sequence goes on from CAWFTI010000001.1 coordinate 363,840, forward strand.
GAAGAGGCGGAGAAGACCTTCATCGGCGGCCTGCACGAGACGCTCATCGAGGACAAGGTCATAGACGAGTCCCAGCTCGAGCCTGGCTTCGCGAAGGAGATCCAGAAGTACGGCGGCAAGGACGTCATGACATGCCTCCAGTGCGGCAACTGCACCGGCGTGTGTCCCATCAGCCTCAAGATCGACTACAAGACCAGGAGCATCATCAAGTTCTGCCAGTTCGGGCTCAAGAAGTACACGCTCGGCACCCGCTGGGTGTGCGCCACATGCTACAGGTGCTACGAGCACTGTCCCGCGGACATCAACCCCGCGGAGGTCATGATCGCGCTCAGGCACATCGCCGTCCGCGAAGGCGTGATACCTCCGTTCGTGAAGGTCGCCGCGACCAACCTGGTCAAGTACGGTCAGAGCGTCAAGCCCGACCCCGAGATCGACAAGATCAGGAAGGAGCTGGGCCTGGGCGAGGTGCACTCCAAGCACGCGGACTACAGGCATGTGCTCAGGGAGATCGCCGTGCTTGTCCACGCGTCGAAGTACGACAAGCTCATAGGCATCGAGGAGGAGGTGAAGGTGTGAGCCCCTACGCCTACTTCTTCGGATGCGTCATACCGAACAGGTACCCTGGCGTCGAGTACTCCGTCAGATGGGTCTGCGGCAAGGAGGGGTTCGACCTCGATGTCGCGGACATCAAGGACTTCTCATGCTGCCCCGTGCCCGGGATATTCTACTCGACCGACAAGGACACGTGGCTGCTGCTCGCGACCAGGAACCTGACGCTCGCCCAGGACGAGCGCAGGGAGATACTCACGGTCTGCAACGGCTGCCTGACATCGCTCCTCAAAGCGACCGAGTACCTGCAGGACCCCAAGAACATGGGCAAGGTCAACAGGGTGCTGGCGCAGATCGGCAAGAAGTACACGGGCGTGGCCAAGAAGAGCGAGGGCAAGAGGAAGGTCTTCGAGCCGGTCAAGGTCAGGCACTACGTCGAGGTGATGACCAAGGACATCGGCCTTGAGGCCATCGCTGCCAAGGCCAAGCGTCCGCTGAAGAACATCAAGGTCGCAGTGCACTACGGCTGCCACTACCTGAGGCCGACCGAGCACCAGACCTTCGACGACCCCAACGACCCCGTGCTCATCGACAGGATGGTCGAGGCGTGCGGCGCGACCAGCGTCGACTACGAGGACAAGCTCGACTGCTGCGGCGCTGGCGGGGGCGTCAGATCGCACGTGATCGAGCTGGCCAACTCGCTCACGCAGGACAAGTGCACCAACATCGCGGCCGCGGGCGCGGACTGCATCGTCACCGGCTGCCCGTTCTGCCTCCTCCAGTTCGACAACGCCCAGAAGGCGTTCTCCAAGGACGGCATACCGGTCATGCACATATCCCAGCTGCAGGCGCTAGCGATGGGCATCGACCCGATCTCGCTCGGGTTCGACACGCACCACGTGTCCGCTCACTCGTTCCTCAGGAAGCTCAGGGGGGTCTGAACATGAAGACCGAGGCGCAGAGCGCTCCGGACCCGGAGCACGAACACTCCTACGAGCCGAGGATCGTGGCGTTCTGCTGCAACTGGTGCTCGTACGCGGGGGCGGACCTCGCGGGCACCACGAGGCTGCAGTATCCAACGAACGTGAGGATCATCAGGGTCATGTGCTCGGGCAGGGTCGACCCGTCCTTCATCCTGAAGGCGTTCGCGCTGGGCGCGGACGGGGTCATAGTCGCCGGCTGCCATCCGGCGGACTGCCACTACATCAACGGGAACGAGAAGACCGCCCTGAGAGGCGACTTCCTGTCCTCCTTCCTGGAGGACGCGGGCATCGAGCCACAGAGGTTCAGGGTCGAGTGGATCGCGGGCTCGGAAGGGGCGAAGTTCGCGCAGGTGGTCAAGCAGATGGTCGCCGAGCTCGAGAAGCTCGGCCCGGTCGCCGGGGAGGGTGCCTAGGATGGCCGGGGAGAGGACCGTGGGGGCCGTGCTCGTCGTCGGGGGCGGCCCAGCGGGCATGCAGGCCGCGCTGGACCTGGCGGACTCCGGGTTCAAGGTCTACATACTCGAGAGCGGGCTGAGCATCGGGGGCACGATGGCACAGCTCGACAAGACATTCCCGACGAACGACTGCTCGATGTGCATCATATCCCCAAAGCTGGTGGCCACGGGCAGGCACGAGAACATCACCATGCTCACCAACGCCGAGCTGAAGAAGGTCGAGGGCAAGGCGGGGGATTTCAAGGTCACGCTCTCCAGACGTTCCAGGTACATCATAGAGGAGAAGTGCACGGGCTGCGGCGTGTGCGCGGAGCACTGCCCGGTCGAAGGGACGAACGCCTTCGACAGGGACATGGCCCCCAACAAGGCCATATACGTGCCGTTCCCGCAGGCCGTCCCTCTGCTATACACCATCGACCGCGGGCTGTGCATCGGCTGCGGCGTGTGCGAGAAGTTCTGCGAGGCGAAGGCGATCAAGTACGACTCCGAGCCCGACAAGGAGGAGACCATCGAGGTCGGCGCCATCATCCTGAGCCCCGGGTACGAGGTGTACGACGCCTCGAAGAAGATACAGTACGGGCACGGGAGCTTCCTCAACGTACTGACCAACATCGAGTTCGAGAGGATGCTGAGCGCGTCGGGGCCGACCGAGGGGCACGTGATGAGGCCCTCGGACGGGGACGTGCCCAAGAAGATAGCTTTCATACAGTGCGTCGGCTCCAGGGACGCGCAGACGGCGAACACATACTGCTCGTCGTACTGCTGCATGGCCGCGCTGAAGCAGGCGGTCATAGGCCAGGAGCACGTGCCCGGCCTGAAGACCACCATATTCTTCATGGACACCAGGGCCTTCGGGAAGGAGTTCGAGGAGTACCTGGCGCGCGCAGAGAACGAGTACGGCGTCAGGATATGCAGGAACAACAGGATCCCCAAGGTGCAGGAGGACGAGAAGACCAAGGACCTGATCCTGAGCTACATCGACGGCGCGGACATCAAGGAGGAGGTGTTCGACATCGTCGTGCTCTCGGCCGGTGCAAGGCCCCCGGAATCTGCCGACGCGCTCGCGAAGGCCATGGGGATCAAGCTCAACAAGTTCGGGTTCTGCGACACCGACGACCTCACGCCGGTCGACACATCGGTCCCCGGGATATACGTCTGCGGGGCGTTCTCCGGCCCGAAGGACATCCCGGACTCCGTGGCACAGGCCAGCGGCGCCGCCGGACAGGTGGCGGCCCTGCTCTCCAAGGAGAGGGGGAAGCTGGTCACCAAGAAGGAGTACCCCAAGGAGAAGGACGTCTCGGGCAAGGAGCCCAGGATCGGCGTGTTCGTGTGCCACTGCGGCATCAACATCGGCTCGGTCGTGAACGTCCCCGAGGTCATAGAGTACGCTTCGAAGCTCCCGAACGTTGTCTACACGGAGCGCAACCTGTACACGTGCTCCCAGGACACCCAGAAGAAGATCAGGGAGATGATCGAGAAGCACGACCTGAACAGGGTCGTGGTCGCATCGTGCACCCCGAGGACGCACGAGCCGCTCTTCCAGAACACCGTCAAGGAGGCCGGGCTGAACAAGTACCTGTTCGAGATGGCCAACATCAGGGACCAGTGCTCGTGGGTCCACAGGCTCGAGCCCGCGAAGGCCACCGAGAAGGCGAAGGACCTCGTGCGCATGGCGGTGGCGAAGGCCGCGACCCTTGAACCGCTGCCGCAGCCCAAGATACCTGTGACCCGGGCAGCGCTCGTGATCGGCGGCGGATTGAGCGGCATGACCGCCGCGCTGGACATCGCGAACTCAGGGTTCGAGGTCCACCTGGTCGAGAAGGACAAGGAGCTCGGGGGGCACATCAGGCGGATACACCACACCCTCGCGGGGGTCGACCCGCAGGACACCCTCAGGAAGCTCAAGGCGGACGTGCAGTCGCACGACAAGATCAAGGTGCATCTGGGCCAGACCGCCAAGGAGGTCAAGGGGTACATCGGCAACTTCGAGACCACGCTCTCGAACGGCGAGAAGGTCAAGCACGGCGCAGTGGTCGTCGCGACGGGCGCGGTCGAGCACGAGCCGACGCAGTACCTGTACGGCAAGAACCCGAAGGTCATCCGCCAGACGGACCTGGGCGAGATGATCGCCAAGAAGGACTTCGACGCGAAGGACATAGTCATCATACAGTGCGTGGGGTCGAGGGACGAGGAGCATCCCAACTGTTCCAGGATATGCTGCTCGACCGCGATGGCCAACGCCCTCAAGATCAAGAAGGAGCACCCGACGACGAACGTGTACGTCCTCTACAGGGACATCAGGACCTACGGGTTCGCGGAGGAGAACTACAACGAGGCCGCCAGGCTCGGCGTCACTTTCCTGAGGTACGACCCGTCCGACCCGCCCAAGGTCACGGAGGAGGACGGCGAGATCGTCGTCGAGATCGACGAGCAGTTCATCGAGCAGACCGTCAGGATACGGCCCGATTACCTGGTGCTCAACGCGGCCGTGCGCCCCAACCCGGACAACAAGGAGCTGGCGCAGCTGCTCAAGGTCCCCCTGAACAAGGAGGGGTTCTTCCTCGAGGCGCACATGAAGCTCAGGCCGGTCGACTTCGCGACGGACGGCATCTTCCTGTGCGGGCTCGCGCACTCGCCCAGGCTCATAGACGAGAGCATCGCGCAGGCGCTCGCGGCCGCCGCGAGGGTCAACACGGTCCTGTCCAAGGAGTTCATCGAGGCCGAGGGCGTCGTGAGCGCGGTCGACCCCGAGAAGTGCATCGCGTGCGGCAGGTGCGAGGATATCTGCCAGTACGGCGCGCCCAGGATCGAGGAGGTCTCGCCTGGCGTGTTCAAGTCGAGGATCAACGAGGCGCTGTGCAAGGGCTGCGGGTCCTGCGCGGTCGCGCTGCTGCTCGAGGGCTATCAGCCCCAAGCACTTCAGGACGGACCAGATCATGGTGATGCTCGAGGCTGCGCTCAAGAAGGACCTCGAGAAGGAGGAGGCGAAGGCATGACCGAAGCGAAGTTCGAGCCGAACATAGTCGCCTTCTGCTGCAACTGGTGCTCGTACGCCGGTGCCGACCTCGCGGGCGTGTCGAGGATGCAGTATCCCCCGAACGCCAGGATCATCAGGGTCATGTGCTCGGGGAGGGTCGAGCCATACTTCATCCTGAGGGCGCTCGAGCTGGGCGCCGACGGTGTGCTCGTGGCCGGGTGCCACATCGGGGACTGCCACTACATATCCGGGAACGTGGAGGCGGAGAAGCGCATGGCCGCCACGAAGGAGATCCTGGACAAGCTCGGGATCGGCAAGGACAGGATGCGGCTCGAGTGGATATCCGCGTCGGAGGGCCAGAAGTTCGCGGCCACGATGAAGGAGTTCACCGAGCAGATACGGGCGCTGGGCCCGAACCCGATGCCGAAGAACAAGGCTGCCAAGAAGCCGGCCGGGGACCTCAAGAAGAAGATCGACCAGCTGATCGAGGACACGGGCGCGTTCGACTGCGTCGAGTGCGGCAAGTGCACCACGGTCTGCCCCGTTGCCAAGTACAATCCGAACTTCGCCCCCAGGACGATCGTCCTCAGGGCGACCGAGGGGCAGGTCAAGAACCTCTCCTCGGACAAGGACATCTGGACATGCATCACGTGCGAGCAGTGCAACTCCATGTGCCCGTACAAGGTCGACTACTCAGGGTTCATAAGGGGCTTGAGGACGGAGGCGAGCGCGCTCGACAACATCCCTGTCTGCTCCCAGGGAGGGCTCATCCAGGGGGTCATGAGGATACAGGCGGACGGCGACTTCAAGCAGAACAGGCTCTCGTGGCTCACGCCGGACCTCAAGGTCGCCGAGAAGGGGGACGTGTTCTTCTTCACGGGGTGCGTCTCGTACTTCGATTCCATCTTCCGGGAGAGGGACGGGCTCAAGCTGTCTGGCATACCCCAGGCGGCGGTAAAGATAATGAACAGGGGGGGCATTATCCCGGTCGTCAGCAACGACGAGGTCTGCTGCGGGCACGACCTGAACTGGACGGGGGACGAGGCCAGCCTTCAGAAGCTGATGAAGAAGAACGTGGACCTCATCAAGGCCTCGGGGGCCAAGAAGGTCGTGTTCTCGTGCCCCGAGTGCATGAGGACCTTCAACCTGGACTACCAGGACCTGATGGGCGACTTCGAGTTCGAGATCGTGCACATCTCGGAGCTCATCGACGACCTCCTCAAGGAGGGCAAGATCAAGCTCAAGAAGGGCTCCAGGAAGCTGACGTACCAGGACTCCTGCAGGCTCGGGAGGCACCTGGGGATATACGACCAGCCCAGGAACGCCCTCAAGGGGTCCGAGGGCACGCAGATAGTCGAGATGGAGAACACCCGCGACAAGGCGCTGTGCTGCGGCGTCAGCGCGTGGGCCACATGCGACGAGGTCTCCAGGAAGCTCCAGGTCGACAGGCTCAAGGAGGCGAAGAAGACGGGGGCCGAGTGCCTCGTCACGGGCTGCTACAAGTGCATGATACACCTGAGCTGCGTCCAGGAGAACAAGACGCAGACCCCGAAGGAGCAGATAGACATACCGGTCAGGGACCTCGTGACCGTGGTCGCGGACATGCTGGAATGAATGTCAAGAAACACAAGGGAATGTTAGAATGACGGCACAGAAGATTCAGGACAAGACGGACGAGAGGTTCGTGCTCATAGAGCTCTCGTGCAAGGACACGAAATGCTCGCCGTGCACGTACCCGAACTGCCAGAGATACGTCAGGACGGCCCCGAAGAAGAAGCCCTTCGAGACCAGAATGACAAAGATGTTCGAAGTGAAGAAGCCCATGAAGGCCGAGGACACCAGGGAGAGGCTGGTGCTCATCGAGCTCTCATGCAAGGACGAGAAATGCTCGCCGTGCACGTACCCGAACTGCCAGAGGTACGCGAGAGAGGCGATGCAGGGCAAGAAGAAGGCCCCGTTCAAGGTCAAGGTGACCGAGATCGAGAAGGGGTCGGAGGTCAAGAGCCTCTTGAAGAAGTGATGCCCGGGGACGACCCGTCCCCGGGGGCCGAATACGGATGCGATGCGTCCGGGGGGCTGGGGACGACAGGAATCGTCGGGCAATCAACGAAACAGATAAAGCGATGGAGAGGTTACGGAAAGAACACCCTAGCCTTGCGAGAAACACCGTTGCACAAGGAACCGCAGGAGCGCATGTTAGGATCAAAGGAGCGAACACGGAGTCTTGGAGGTCTTTGAATGGAAAAGTCTGTTATGGTGATCGGGGGAGGCGTGGCAGGCATCCAGGCCGCGCTAGACCTTGCGGACAAGGGGATGATCGTCCATCTGGTGGAGAAGTCTCCCAGCATAGGCGGGAGGATGGCGCAGCTGGACAAGACGTTCCCGACGAACGACTGCTCGATATGCATACTGGCGCCTAAGATGGCCGATTGCTTCAGCCACCCGAACACGAACGTCCTCACCTACTCCGAGGTCGTCGGGATCGAGGGGAAGGTCGGCAGATTCACGGTCAAGGTGCTGAAGAAGGCCAGGTTCGTGGACGAGACCAAGTGCACGGGCTGCGGCGAGTGCCTCGAGAAGTGCCCGAGCAAGGTCCCGAGCGAGTTCGAGATGGGCCTGGCGAACAGGAAGGCGATATACATCCCGTTCATGCAGGCCGTCCCGAGGGTCATGACGATCGACAAGGAGACTGCATAATGCTCACGAAGGGCAAGTGCGGCAACTGCAAGAAGGCCTGCAAGAGGGAGGCCATCAACTACGAGATGAAGGACCAGATACTCGAGATAGAGGTCGGGTCGATCATCGTCGCGACAGGGTACGATGTCTGGGACCCGACGACGTCCACGGAGTACGGCTACGGCAGGTACCCGAACGTGTTCACCGCGATGGAGTACGAGCGGATGATCAACGCCGCCGGGCCGACCCACGGGCACATCAAGAGGCGCTCGGACGGCAAGCGCCCGATGAAGATGGCATTCATACAGTGCGTGGGCTCCAGGAACCCGCAGATCGGGCGCCCCTACTGCTGCGCGGTCTGCTGCATGCACTCCACCAAGGAGGCGATGCTGGCGAGGGAGCACTACGACGACATCGAATCCACCATATTCTACAAGGACATGAGGGCCTGCGCCAAGGGATTCTACGAGTACGTGGAGAGGGCGAAGAGGGACTACGGCGTCAGGTACATCAACTCCGACGCCACCGTCCAGGAGAACCCCGAATCGCACAACCCGATCGTGGTGTACGATGTCGGGGGCAGGCAGCAGTCGGAGGAGTTCGACATGGTCGTGCTCGCGACGACGCTGGTGCCGAGGAAGGAGACCCTCGAGCTCGCCAAGCTGCTGGGCCTCAAGGTCGACGAGTTCGGGTTCCTCGAATCCGCCGACAGGATACTCGGGCCCGGGACGACCGTCGTGCCAGGCATATACCTGGCCGGATACGCCGCCGGACCGGCGGACATACCCGAGTCCGTCGCCCAGGGCTCGAACGCCGCGGCCAAGGCCGTCGAGGCGATCGCGCAGTCTGGAGGGGCGTGATTACACATGGCCGAGAACAAGAACGACAACAGCAAGGATAAGCCCAGGATCGGCGTGTTCGTGTGCCACTGCGGCAGCAACATCGGGGGGTTCGTCGACGTCCCCTCGGTCGCAGAGTACGCGAAGACGCTCCCCGACGTGGTCTACGCGACCGACAACCTGTACACCTGCGCCGAGGACGGCCTGAACGCCATCAGGGAGGGCATAAGGAAGCACGACCTGAACAGGGTCATAGTCGCATCTTGCACCCCGAGGACGCACGCGCCGCTGTTCCAGGCGACCTGCGAGTCCGCGGGCCTCAACAAGTACCTGTTCACCTTCGTGAACATCAGGGAGCACTGCTCCTGGGTGCACATGAAGGAGAAGGACAGGGCCACGGTCAAGGCGAAGGACCTCATCACGGATGGGGGTCGCCAGGGCCAGGCTGCTGCAGGCACAGCAGGAGGCGAAGGTGGAAGTGACGTCCGTGGGCCTGGTCATCGGAGGAGGCGTGTCCGGCATGACGGCCGCGCTGTCCATGGCCAACATGGGCTTCCCGGTGCACCTGGTGGAGAGGGAGAACGAGCTCGGAGGGTTCGTCAGGCTCCTGAACAGCCTCTACGTCACCGAGAAGAGCGCTGCGGACACCATCAAGCCCCTGATCAACAAGGTCAAGGCCCAGAAGAACATCAAGGTCCACCTCGGGTCGACCCTCAAGAGCGTCGAGGGGTTCATCGGGAACTACGAGGTCGTGATCGGCAAGAAGGGCGCGGAGGACGTCAAGGCGAAGGTCGGGACGATCGTGGTCGCGACCGGGGCGCTCGAGTTCGTCCCCGAGGGACTGTACGGCTACAACCAGTACCCGAACGTGGTCACGCTGACGGAGTTCGAGATGCTCTGCAGGAAGAAGACCCTGCCGAAGCTGAAGAACGTGGCATTCATCCAGTGCGTCGGATCGAGGGGCCAGGTCAAGTCGTACTGCTCCAGGATATGCTGCAACGTGTCGATCAAGAACGCCATCAACATCGTGGACAACTACGAGAACATGCTCGGCCTGATGGAGAAGAACGGCACGGTCATAGACAAGGTGCCGGTCGAGCAGAAGGTGCCCGAGGAGATCCTCGAGAGGCGGCGCCGGAGGCGCGGCCGGGGAGGAGAGGAGGGCGCCGCGGAGGAGGTCAAGCTGGGCCCGTCCGAGAAGATCGAGGTCACGGTGTTCAACAGGGACGTCATGGCCTACGGCGTGGAGCACGAGCTGATCTACAACAAGGCCAGGGAGAAGAGGGTCAAGTTCGTGAGGTACCTGCCTGACAACGCCCCCAAGGTGTTCATGGAGGGCAACCAGCTGATGCTGACCTACTTCCACGAGACCCTGAAGCTCGAGAGGACCATGCCGGTCGACATGGTCGTCCTGGCGACGCCCCTGGTGGGCCAGCCGGACGCCGAGACATTGTCGAAGATGCTGAAGGTGCCCCTGGGCCAGGAAGGGTTCTTCCTCGAGGCGCACGTGAAGCTCAGGCCGGTCGACTTCGCCACGGACGGGATATACTGCGCGGGCACCTGCAAGGGGCCCGCGGACATCACCGAGTGCGCGTACCAGGGCGCGGCGGCGGCCTCCAGGGCCGCCATACCGATGGCCAAGGGGTACGTGCAGGCGGAGGCGCTCACATCGGTCGTCGACGAGAACAAGTGCACCGGGTGCGGGACGTGCATCGCGGTGTGCCCGTACGGCGCGCTGAGGAAGGGCGAGAAGGGCTTCGCGGAGGTCATAGTCGCCGCCTGCAAGGGCTGCGGGTGCTGCGGCGCGACCTGCCCCGAGGGTGCGATCACCATGACCAACTACACGGACGCGCAGCTGCTCGCAGAGGCGAAGGCCGCGCTCCAGGAGGAGGTGTGAGCCATGACAGACGCACACCAACCGCATGAGAAGATGGAGGGCGCCTGGGACCCGAAGATCATAGGGTTCCTGTGCAACTGGTGCTCGTACGCCGGCGCGGACCTGTGCGGCGTGAGCAGGTACCAGTACCCGACCAACATACGCTCGGTCAGGGTCATGTGCTCGACGAGGATAAGCCCGCACATAGTGCTGGACATATTCAAGGCCGGCGCGGACGGCATCCTGCTGGGCGGGTGCCACATAGGCGACTGCCACTACATCAGCGGGAACTACTACACCGAGAAGCGCGTCAGGCTGATGAAGAAGCTGCTCGAGGAGTCGGGCCTGGAGCCGGAGAGGCTCAGGCTCGAGTGGGTCTCCGCGTCCGAGGGGGAGAAGTTCTCCAAGGTCGTGTCGGAGTTCACGGAGCAGGTGAGGAAGCTCGGCCCGAGCAAGGTCAAGTCCGACGCCGTCCAGAAGTCCAAGGTCGCGGCCGCGGACGCCGCGTCCGAGGAGTTCAGGCTCAAGGCGCTGGTCGGCAAGGAGCTCAACCTGGTCCAGAAGGGCAACGTGTACGAGAACAAGCTCGACCCGAAGGACCTCGAGAAGCTGATCGACGCGGCGACCGAGGACGAGTTCGAGAGGAGCCTGATACTCGAGCTGTCCAGGACGAAGCCGAGGTCGGTCAAGGAGCTGGGACAGATCATGGATGTGCCCACGGACAGGGTCCTGAGGCACATCGTGGTGCTCAGGCAGAAGAGCATGATAGCCATGGAGCACCCGGAGGGGTTCACCCCCACGTACAAGACCATAGAGATAGGAGGTGAGCAGTGATGGCTACTACTGACAAGATCGGCGCGGTCATGGTCGTCGGCGGCGGCATCTCAGGGATGCAGAGCGCGCTCGACCTGGCGGACCAGGGGTTCAAGGTGTACCTCGTCGAGAAGCAGCCGAGCATAGGCGGCGTGATGGCCCAGCTCGACAAGACCTTCCCGACGAACGACTGCGCCATGTGCATAATGGCGCCCAAGCTCGTCGCGACGGGCAGGCACCACAACATACAGCTGATAACGAACGCCGACATAGCCATAGTCGACGGGCAGGCGGGCAACTTCACGGTCACGGTGAAGCAGCGGGCATTCAGGGTGGACCCCTCGAAGTGCACCGGCTGCGGGAGCTGCGCCCAGAAGTGCCCGATCGAGGCCGTGGACGAGTACAACGAGGGGACGAAGGTCAGGAAGGCCATATTCGTCCGGTACCCGCAGGCGGTCCCGCTGATCTACTCCATCGACCCCGAGAAGTGCATAGGCTGCGGCATATGCGCCGAGGAGTGCAAGGCGAAGGCGGTCGAGTACGACCAGAAGGAGAAGATCCTCGAGATCAAGGTCGGGTCGATCATCCTGTCGCCCGGGTTCGACGAGTTCAACGCGCGCCTGAAGACCGAGTACGGCTACGGCGCGTACCAGAACGTCGTCACGAGCATCGAGTTCGAGAGGATGCTGAGCGCGACCGGCCCGTACTTCGGGACGGTCCTGAGGCCCTCCGACGGCGACATACCCGAGAAGGTCGCGTTCATACAGTGCGTCGGCTCCAGGGACGAGCACTGCGGGAACGAGTACTGCTCCAGCGTGTGCTGCATGTACTCGATCAAGGAAGCGATCATCGCCAAGGAGCACGGCGGGAACATCAAGCCCTCGATATTCTTCATGGACATGAGGGCGTTCGGCAAGGAGTTCGACGAGTACTACAACCGCGCCCAGAAGGAGTACGGGATCAGGTTCGTCCGGTCCAGGATCGCCTCGGTGGCCGAGGACCCGAAGACCAAGAACCTGGTGCTCAAGTACACCGAGAACGGCGAGCCCAAGGAGGAGGAGTTCAACCTGGTCGTGCTCGCGGTCGGCCTGAGGCCACCGGCGGACGCCGAGACCCTGAGCAGGATCATGAAGTTCAGGCTGAACGACGACGGCTTCTGCCAGACGAGCGTGTTCACGCCCGTCGAGACCTCGAGGCCGGGGATATTCGTCAGCGGCGCGTTCTCCGCGCCCAAGGACATACCGATGACCGTCGCTGAGGCGTCCGGGGCGGCCGCGAAGGCCGCGACCGAGATAGCCTCGGAGAGGGACACGCTCGTGACCAAGAAGGAGTACCCGAAGGAGATGAGCGTCGAGGGGCAGGAGCCCAGGATCGGCGTGTTCGTCTGCCACTGCGGCATCAACATCGGGGGCGTCGTCAAGGTCCCCGAGGTCATGGAGTACGCGAAGACCCTCCCGAACGTGATCATCGCCGAGCAGAACCTCTACACCTGCTCGCAGGACACACAGGAGAAGATCAAGGAAAAGATCAAGGAGCACAAGCTGAACAGGGTAGTGGTGGCGTCGCTGCACGCCCAGGACCCACGAGCCGCTCTTCCAGAACACCATCAGGGAGGCCGGGCTCAACGCGTACCTGTTCGAGATGGCCAACATCAGGGACCAGTGCTCGTGGATACACATGCACGAGCCCAAGGCGGCCACCAGGAAGTCCAAGGACCTCGTCAGGATGGCGGTCGCGAAGTCCAGGCTCCTCGAGCCACTCGAGAACCTGACCATCAATGTGAACCAGCAGGCCCTCGTGATCGGAGGAGGGGCCTCCGGCATGACGGCGGCGCTCGAGCTGGCCAAGCAGGGCGTCAAGGTGCACCTGGTCGAGAAGGAGAAGCAGCTCGGGGGCAACCTCGCGAAGCTGCACTACCTGCCGTCGGGCGACGACCCGGCCGAGCACCTGAAGGAGCATGGTCAAGGAGGTCACCTCGAACCCGAACATCAAGGTGCACATGGGCACCAAGGTCAAGAGCATAGACGGGTACGTGGGGAACTTCAAGACGAAGCTCGAGAACGGCCAGGAGATGGAGCACGGCGTCGTGATACTCGCCATCGGAGGCCAGGAGTACAAGCCCGAGGGCGAGTACCTGTACGGCAAGAACAAGAACGTGCTGACCCTGCTCGAGTTCAAGGAGAAGCTGTCCAAGGGCGAGGCGAAGGGCAACGAGTACGTGTTCATCCAGTGCGTCGGCTCGAGGGAGGACAAGCACCCGAACTGCTCGCGCGTGTGCTGCACGGGCACGATGACCGCCGCGATCAAGATCAAGGAGAAGGACCCGAACGCGAAGGTGTACGTGCTCTACAGGGACATCAGGACCTACGGGTTCAGGGAGAAGTACTACAAGGAGGCGTCCCAGAAGGGCGTGACCTTCATCAGGTTCGAGGACGACGACAAGCCCAAGGTCGAGGAGAAGGGCGGGAAGCTGGAGGTGACGGTCAAGGAGGACGACACGGGCAAGGTCGTCGTGCTCAGGCCGGACTACCTCGTGCTCGCGTCCGGGACCAGGCCGCAGCACGACGCCGAGGAGCTCGCGCCGATGCTCAAGGTGCCGCTGACGAAGGAAGGGTTCTTCCTGGAGGCGCACATGAAGCTCAGGCCGGTCGACTTCGCCACCGAGGGCGTGTACCTCGCGGGGCTGGCGCACGGGCCGAAGTTCGTGGACGAGAGCATCGCCCAGGCGCTGGGCGCGGTCTCGCGCGCGATGACCGTGCTGTCCAAGACCACGCTCGAGGCCGAGGGCATCGTCGCCAGCGTCGACGAGACGCTGTGCGACGGCTGCGGCATATGCGTGCCGATCTGCGAGTACAAGGCGATGGAGATCGTCCCCGACAAGAAGGACCCGAAGAAGAAGATCGTGGACATCAACGTGGGCCTGTGCAAGGGCTGCGGCGCGTGCGTGGGCGCGTGCCCGGCCGGCGCGCTGACCCAGAAGGGCTTCAAGGACGACCAGATCTACGCGATGATCGACGCTGCGCTTGAGGAAACCCACAAGAAGCAGGAGGTGAAGCAATGAGCTCAGAGGTCAAGCACGCAGGCTCCCACGGACACGAGGGAGGCGACGGGTTCGAGCCGAAGATACTCGTCTTCTGCTGCAACTGGTGCTCGTACGCGGGCGCGGACCTCGCGGGCGTGAGCAGGCTCCAGATGCCACCCAACTTCAGGGTCATCAGGGTCATGTGCTCCGCGAGGGTCGACCCCGAGTTCGTGCTCCGGGCGTTCAAGAGAGGGCGCCGACGGCGATACTGGTCGCGGGCTGCCACCCGGCGGACTGCCACTACATAGGAGGCAACTACAGGACCCGCAGGAGGATCGCCCTCCTGAAGATGCTGATACAGCAGTTCGGGTTCGACCCCGAGAGGCTCAAGCTGGAGTGGGTCTCCGCAGGCGAGGGCGAGAAGTTCCAGAAGACCATGGTCGCGTTCACGAACACGATACAAGAGCTCGGACCATCACCCATGCGAGGTGGTGAATGAAGATGTCGCTGAGGGAGGCCAGGATCAACGCGGCGCTGAGGACCGTCGAGGGCGAGAGGGTCAGGTGGCTCCTCGGGAAGAAGGGGCAGCTGACGACCTCGGGGAACGTGTTCGGGGAGACGATCACGGACGCGAGGTACAGCTTCATACTGCAGAAGGCTGCGGGCGTGGAGCTGGAGAGGAACATGCTCCTGCTCGAGATGGAGTCCGGACCGAGGACCGTGCACGAGCTGCACGAGTCCACATGCCTCCCGAAGCCGGAGATAGTCCGGCACATGATAGCCCTCAAGAAGTGGAGGCTGGTGGAGCAGGTCGGCATGAAGGGCCAGTCGCCGCAGTACATGGCCGTCCCGAGAAAGGCCGAGACAGCGAAGGGAGAGTGAACTGACATGGCAGACAAGATCAAGATCGCACAGTACTGGGGAGCGGGATGCGGCGGCTGCGACGTCGCCCTCCTGGACATTGACGCAAAGATTCTGGACGTGCACGCGATCGCCGAGGTCGTCTTCTGGCCGATCGGGTTCGACGGCAAGCTGCACGAGATCGAGCAGATGCCCGACAAGTCCATCACGGTGTCGTTCTACAACGGGGCCATCAGGAACAGCGAGAACGAGCACGTCGCGAAGGTCCTGAGGCAGAAGTCGGTCGTGCTGATATCCTTCGGCTCGTGCGCGTGCTTCGGAGGCACGCCCGGCCTGGGCAACGTCACGAACAGGAAGGAGGTCTTCGAGACCGTCTACAAGAACACGCAGTCGACGGACAACCCGAACTTCGTCACGCCGCAGACGCACACGAAGGTGAAGGAGGGGGAGCTGGAGCTGCCGGAGTTCTGGGACACCGTCAAGACGCTCGACGAAGTGGTCGACGTGGACTACTTCATGCCCGGGTGCCCGCCGACGGTCAACCTGATCGCGCTGGCGGTGGACGCGGTCGCGAAGCACGTGACCACCGGGGCGCCGCTGCCCCCGAAGGGGACGATCATAGCGAGCGACAAGACCCTGTGCGACGAATGCAAGAGGGAGAGGGTCGAGAAGAACCGCAGGATCGAGAGGATCTACCAGTCCTACGAGATCAAGGCGGACCCGAAGAAGTGCCTCCTGGACCAGGGCATCATATGCATCGGGCCGGCCACCAGGGCCGGCTGCGGCGCGATGTGCCCGAACGCCAACATGCCCTGCAGGGGCTGCATGGGCCCGACCAAGGGCGTCACGGACCAGGGCGCGAGCATGCTGAGCGCGCTGTCCTCCCTCCTGAACATCACGGATTCGGAGTCAAAGCTAAGTGAGGGGCAGATAATGGAACTCATGATGCAGGTCAAAGACCCGCTCGGGACCTTCTACGCGTTCACGCTGCCGAAGTCCCCGTTCAAGCGGGTCATGACCGAGAAGCGCAAGAAGAAGGAGTGAGCACGATGGCCGGACCTATCATCAACGATGCGACGACGAAGACCAAGGAAAGGAGGATCACAATAGACCCGATCACCAGGCTGGAGGGGCACGGCAAGATCGAGATATTCCTCAACGAAGCCGGCAACGTGGAGAACGCCTACCTGCAGGTCCCCGAACTGAGAGGGTTCGAGCGGTTCTGCATAGGCAGGCACGTGCAGGAGCTGCCGGTGCTGACCAACAGGCTGTGCGGCGTGTGCCCGGCGGCCCACCACATGGCCTCGACCAAGGCCCTGGACGCGGTGTTCAACGCCGAGCCCACCCCGACCGCGAAGAAGCTCAGGGAGCTCTTCTACATGGGCCAGTACACCCACAGCCACATCGCGCACTTCTACGCCCTCGCGGCGCCCGACTTCGTCCTGGGGCCGTCCGCGCCCTCGAACAAGAGGAACGTCCTGGGCGTCGTGGACGCCGTGGGCGTGCCGATCGGAGCCGAGGTCATCAAGCACAGGTCTTACGGTCAGAAGGTGCAGGAGATCATCGGCGGCAGGGCCACGCACCCGGTGTTCGGGCTCCCAGGGGGCGTCTCCAAGCAGATCAGCGAGGAGGAGCGCGCCCAGATGGAGGAGATGGCAAAGTCGTGCGTCGAGTTCGGCAAGTTCACCGTGAAGCTGTTCAAGGACGTCGTGCTGGCGAACAAGGACTACCTCGGGCTCATCCTGAACCAGGACGCGTACTACCTCGAGACATACTACATGGGCATGGTCGACAAGAACAACAAGAGCAACTTCTACGACGGGGACATACGCGTGGTCGACCAGACCGGGAAGGAGGTCGTGAAGTTCAAGCCCAGCGAGTACCTGGACGTCATCGCGGAGCATGTCGAGCCCTGGACCTACATGAAGATGCCCTACCTGAAGAAGGTCGGGTGGAAGGGGTTCGTGACCGGCCCGTCGAGCGGCATATACAGGGTCGGCCCGCTCGGCAGGATCAACGTGTGCACGGGGTACACGACCCCGCTGGCGCAGGCGGAGTACGAGCTCTTCAGGAAGACCATGAAGGACCTCGGGGTCACCGGGCCGGTGCACCACACGCTGGCGTTCCACTGGGCCAGGGTCATCGAGCTGCAGCACGCCACCGAGCGCATGCTCGAGCTGGCGAGCGACAAGACCATCACGAGCGACGACACCAGGGGCAAGTGGAACCCGCCCACGGAGGGCGTGGGCATAGTCGAGGCCCCCAGGGGCACGCTGATACACCACTACGCCTCGGACAAGGACGGCCTGTGCACCAAGATCAACATGATCGTGGCGACGACCAACAACTACGCGGCGATCAACACGAGCGTGATGCAGGCCGCGAAGGCGCTGATCAAGAACGGCGAGGTGTCGCAGGGGCTCCTGAACAAGGTCGAGATGGCCTTCAGGTGCTACGACCCGTGCAACTCGTGCGGCACGCACTCGCTGGACGGCGGGCCGGCGCTCGAAGTGACCGTCAGGCGCAGGGACGGCACAGAGGTCTCGCGCCAGAGAAACTTCTGAGATCTTTCCATCGAGGGGCCCTGCCCCTCGGACCCCATATTTCTATCCGCGCATTCGAGGCAGGATTATTATGGCACAGTCCCTTCGGAGCACCGTGAGAACGCTGGTCCTGGGCGTCGGGAACCCCATCCTGTCGGACGACGGGGTCGGGATACACGCTGCGAGATTGCTGAAGGAGGAGGGGCTGCCAGGAGTGGAGGTCGAGGAGCTCGCCGCGAGCGGGCTCGAGCTTCTTGACCTCGTCAGGGGGTACGACCTCGTCGTGATCATCGACGCCATCCAGACCAGGGACGGGAAACCCGGGGACATATACAGGCTCGAGGAGAAGGACTTCGAGAGGGCCGTGCACGGGTCCTCCCCCCACGGGATCAACATCGCCACCGCTCTCGCGCTCGGAAGGAAGATCGTCCCCGAGCAGATGCCCCGCGAGGTGCACTTCATAGCCGTGGAGGCGAAAGAACTGGTCGAGGTCTCGGAGAGTATGACGGCCGAGGTCGAGAGAGCGCTCCCGGAAGTGGTCAGGCAGGTCCGCGGGATCGTCCGCCCTAGCATATCCTAGGCACCGGGTCGCCGACGGGCGGTTCGACCACCCTCTTGCCCCCGGTGTGGGTCTCCATCATGACGCCCCTGAGCGACTTCGAGGCCTCGCCGACGATCCTGGCCTTCTTGCCCTCGGGCGACGACCTCACTGCCTTGAGCACGCGCTCCGCCAGCTCGGGCACGACCGCGATCACGACCTTGCCCTCGTTGCCGACCTCGAGCGGGTCTATCCCGAGCATCTCGCACGCCGATATGACCGGATCGTCGATCGGCAGGTCCTCTTCGCGTATCCTTATCCCCACCTTGGACTTGTCCGCCCATTCGTTGAGCAGGTTCGCGACGCCGCCCCTGGTGGGGTCCTTCATCGCGGTTATGCCGCCTACCTTCAGCGCCTTCTCGATCATCCAGTTCAGCGGGGCCGCATCGCTCTTCACGACGGTCTCGAAGCCGTAGCCTTCGCGGAACGAAAGCAGCGAGACGCCGTGGTTGCCGATCGACCCCGACACGATGATCACATCTCCGTCCGATACGGCGGAATCGTTCGGCCAGTTGTACTTGAACTTGCGCGACGCTCCGGACTTCTTGATGTTGTGGTCGAGGTGCTCCGAGCGCCTGCCTATGCCGCTCGTGTTGACGAACAGGCGGTCAGCGGCACCCTTCTCGACGACCTTGGTGTCCCCTGTGACGATCCTCACGCCTGCCTTCTTCGCGGTCGCGCTCGCGCTCTTCAGGATCTTGTGAAGGTCATCGCCCGGGAACCCTTCCTCGATTATCATCGCGCATGAGAGCGCTAACGGGCTTCGCACCCATCACTGAGAGGTCGTTCACGGTCCCTGCGACTGCGATGGTGCCGATGTCACCGCCTGGGAAGAAGAGCGGCTTCACGGTGTACGAATCAGTCGTGAAGGCTATCCCGTCGACTATCGCGGCGTCGTCGAGCGCGCCGAGAGGAATCTCTCCGAAATCGTGTTCGAGCTCCTTGAGCACGAAATCGCGGATGAACTCCTGCATCCGTTCGCCTCCCGCGCCTTGGGCCAGAGTGATTTTCGCCATCGGGACCATCCAGGGGTGCTCGAAGAAGCTGACCGATTATAACCTTTTTGGCAACCCTGACCGTCAGAACCGCCCACGGGACGGGATACCTTGATTAGGAAATATCCGATACCCTCGAAGGATGCTCTCTGGAGTGGTCCTTGCCGGAGGATCCGGGACGAGGATGGGGCAGGAGAAGGGGCTTGTCCGGCTCGGCGGAAAGCCCCTCGCAGCCCGCGTTGTTGGGATTCTGGATGATGTCGCCGATGAGACCATCGTGGCCGTTGCGAAGGGGAAGACTCCGCTCTACCGAGGGCTGCTGGGCCCGGAGGTCATCATAGTCGAGGACGAGAGGGAAGGGGTCGGGCCGCTCGAGGGATTGGTGAGGGCGTTCGAGACTGCGCGCGGGGAATATGCGCTCGTGAGCCCATGCGACACGCCGTTCCTGAGAACCGCCGTGTGCCGCGAGATAGTCGAGCGGTCAAAGGGAAGAGACGGAGCCGTTCCACGCGTGGGCGGTTTCCTGGAGCCGCTCCACGGAGCGTACTCGAGGACCGTCTGCCTGGAGGCCTTCAGGACGGCCATCGAGAGAGGGAAACGCAAGCCAGTGGATGCCTATCCCGGACTAGACCTGGCGTTTGTCGATGAGAGGAGGCTCAGGGAGCTGGACCCGGACCTGGAGAGCTTTTGGAACCTCAACTCGCCCGATGACCTCGAAGGAGCGAAGGAGAGGCTGCGCACCGGTCCGAGCGGGAAATGACCGAGAAGAGGCACATCACTTGTAGGGCCATCTCCTCTTCCTAACCACGCGACCTATCCGGCCTTTCGCCTCGTCCAGTTGGAGCGATTCCACGAAGTGTTCCTGCGTCGTGTGTCGCAGGTAGTATGTCCCTACGATCGCCACCATGAACCCGCCGAACAGATCGAACAGCAGGTCTATCATCGAGTCGTTCAGCGAGTACTGGAGCATGCTCCCGGTCAGCTGGTCGATTGCGTACTCCATCAGCTCCCAGACGACCCCCACCGACATCGTGAACATGACGATGAAGAACGCCAGGAAGAGCGGGGGGAGGAAGATGCTCTCGACGTACTTGTCGAGGGCGACGACGACAACGAACCCGATCGCGGCAACCAGCGAGGCCGACATGGCATGCGTCAGGTGGTCCCAGCCCGGGAGCGTGTCGTAGAACCCGGAGTAGCCCCCGACGACATGAAGGAACAGGGCCAGGACTATCCAGAAGTTGAGCCCTGCGGGGAGCACCACCCTCAGGTCCCTCCGCAGGATCGCCGGGACCGCGCTCATGAGGAGCGACGCCAGAGCAGCTGGCACCCATGTGTGGTTCGCGGTGACGATGCCGCCAATGGCCACCGCGACCATCCCGAGCTGCATCAGCCGGGAGACGACCTTCAGCCTCTTCTCCGTCTGGTCACCTCCCAGAGATGCACGAGCTCGAACATCTAGCGCCTCTCCCTGCCCATGACCTTGAGGTATGCGCCGTACCCAAATCCAATCATGATGCCGCCCGCCGAGGCGTAGATGAGAACGCCCATCGCCTCGCCGTTGGTATCTATCAGCATGTTACCGGTGACGAGGCCGCCGATGTATTCTCCGACCTGCCAGAATCCCGAGACCGCCATCGTGAACATGACCACGAAGAACGATGCGAACGCGCCGTTCATCCGGACGGTCGTGTACATCTGCAGCTCGACCGTGAGCAGGAACCCGATCGTGGAAAGAGAGAATGCGAACGCAAGGGCGGTCAGGTCGTCCCACCATGCGAGGTTCTCGCTGAGCGCCCGAGAGCCCTCGGATATGTGGAGGAGAATGGGCGAGGATACGAGGGCTGTCATCTCCCAGGGTATCGCCTTGAACGGATCCCTGGTTGTCACGATCGGGAGCACGTACAGCGACAGCGACACGATTCCAAACGCCATCCACAGGAAGTCGAGTCTGAGCGTGACGTAGACTGTGGAGAAGAACAGGATCAGGCTCGTGACCCACGATAGCTGGGCCTCGATCATCTGTCTCCTGGACCGGGGCCGGTTCTGCGGGCTGTCCTGACTTCTCATCCTCCATCTGGCCACAACGCGGTGGTTGAGAACCTGTGTGATATTAACGATTGTCCTTGGGCTTCAGCCGGTATCCGCCCTTCGGCACCCTGATCTCGAACCTGACGCCTTTGCCCGCGGATCCGGTCTCGGAGATGGTGATCCCGGTCATGCCGAGTATCTCCCTGACCATGAAGAGGCCGAAGCCCGTGTGAATCCCCATGCCGCGCTCAAAGACCCGCGCGCGCGAGGCGTCCGACAGGCCCACCCCGTCGTCCTCGTAGACCAGGACCAGGTCCGAACCCTCGATGCTGTACCTGCACGATATCCTGGACACCTTCTGACCGTGCCTTACCGAATTGTCAATGAGATTCCTGAAAACCCTGGGCAGCATCGGGTCGCTGAGTATCTCGACGCCTTCGATGCCGCAATCGAGTTCGATCCCCTCCAGTGGGAGGCCTTGCGTCCCCTCGCGCATCGCCTTCTTGGCGTCTATCCACTCCGGATTCGATGAACCCATCCTCTCATACTCGCCCGTGAACTCCAGGAGCGCGATGATGGATTCGGCCGACTCCCTGACCTTCGCAAGGTGCCGTCCGGCATTCTCGTTCGTCTCCGAGTCGTTCGCGATATCCAGCCAGCCCACCAACACGGACAGCTGGTTCAGGGCATCATGTCGGGTCAGATGGCCGAGCAGGTTCATCTTCCGATTGGCCTGCGCGAGGTAGTCGTTCTGGCGCTTCTGCGCGGTGATGTCGTTCCCCACGGAGAGAATCTCATCGACGCTCCCGGAGGGCGAGAGCACGGCTTTCCCGGTCCAGGACACACAGACCCTCCTCCCGTCCTTGCATACGCACTCCTGGTCGTGGGAGTACTCCTTCCCGGGGTCGGAGAGTATGCCTTGGGCGAAATCCTTGATGAGCGCCTGAGGGACCTCATCGGAGGGCATGATCGTCCCGATGATGGGTTTTCCTATGAGTTCCTCTTCGTCGTATCCGAAGAACCTCAGCCCGAATTTGTTGAGGAATCTTATCCGGCCGTCCTTGTCGACCCGCATGACGATGCTGGTCAGCCTGTCCACCAGCTCCCTGTACTTCTCCTCGCTCTCCTTGAGGGACAGCTCGGCCCTCGTGCGATCTGTCGCATCACGGACATACTCGATTATCCCCCGGAGTTCTCCGCTGGAATCATCGAGCATCGGGAACGTGTAGAGGTCCAGCCATCCGACCTGCTCAGCTTTCTCTCCCCTGAGTGGCACGATCCGATGAGCATAAGCCTTCTTGTCGATCGTTTCCAATGGCCGGGCATGCTTCGCAGGGAGAGTCACGGCCTTGGTACGCCAAAAAACACTTCTTGCCGACCAGAGGCATCGCGTGTTGGTACCAACGTTCCATGGCCGGATTGACCTGCATGATAGTCATGTCGGGACTGAGAACACTGATGCCGTCCTGAATGCTTGCGAACATGTTCGCCAGGAATCGCTCCCGGTCCCTGACGTTCCTCTCCGCAGACCGTCGACCCACGCCGATCTCCAGCATGTTCGCCAGCTCGGCGAACTGGACCTTCGCATCCCCGCCCTTCTGCAGGTAGAAGTCCGCCCCGTTGTTCAATGCCTGGATCGCCACGTCCTCCCTGCCTCTGCCCGTGAGCAGAATGAAAACGATGTCTCGACCTTGGGCCCTCAGGATCTTGAGGAATTCGATCCCGTCCATGTCTGGCATTTGAAAATCGGAGATCACCGCGTCGTATTCCCCGGTCGAAAGCTTGTCCAACGCCATCCTCACAGTGATTGCCGTGTCCACGACAATACCGCGCTCACGCTCGAGGAAGAACTTGGTTATCTCAAGGAAAGGCTCTTCGTCGTCAACGAGCAAGACCCTAGTCTTCATCGAACCATCCGGGACCCTTGACCGAGCCCGAACCATAGAACAACGACCTCACTATTTATTGGCTGTCATACTGGGCTGTTATACTGGTGTCGTTCCCCGACCTCTGGCGTGCGCGTTGCGTTGGGATCAGCCGCCCCAACCGTGTCCGTCGGATTGGATGTGCGATGGCCTTTCATATCCGGAGAGGAATTCGCTGCCATGGCCAAATCCCGGTTCGTGGCGTCAGACGGCACGAAGGCGGTCTTCAGAGAACCGCGGCCCGATGACGCCGCTCAGCTCATGGAATTCATCAACGAGATAATCGATGAGCCCATGTCCGGCCTGCTCATGAACAAACCTGTGACCCTCAAGCAGGAGCGGAAGTGGTTGAAGGACAGGCTGAAGGAGATAGCGGATGCCGAGACCGTGATGCTTTTCGTCGAGGTCGGGGGCAGGGTTAGAGGCAGCTGCGCCGTGAACCGACGCCGATGGAAGGAGTCGCACAAGGGCAATATCGGCATAGCGCTCAGCAGGGAGATGAGGGGGAAGGGCGTAGGGGAGGCCCTCATGAGGAAGACCATGGAGCTCGCTGCGAAACGGATGCGCGGGCTCGAGATGCTCGACCTCGCGGCGTTCAGATACAACAAACGCGCACTCGCGCTCTACAAGAAACTTGGATTCGTGCGTGTCGGAAGAATACCAGACTCGGTCAAGGAGGGCGATGTGTACTCGGATGAGGAGATCATGGTCCTCCGCCTGAGAGAAAAGCGCTGAGGGGGAGATTTGAACTCCCGAGGCGCAAAGCGCCACGAGCTTACTGGCAGAAATGCCACCGGTTCCAGGCTCGCGCCTTCCCGGGCTGGGCCACCTCAGCTCGGGTACCACCAAAAGACTGTCCGTATTTAAGAATATCCGAGGAGGGCAGCCCCTGCCGAGTCCGGGCCAGCAGTCCCGCGAAGGGAAAGAGGTCAGCCCTGTCTGCCCAGCCTCATGATCGTGCCTATCTCGTCAAGCACCTCCGGCCTGGTATCGCGCACAAGTGGCCGGAACCGCCTCGCGATCTCTATTTCCTTCAGGTCGACCGATTGCACCACGATGTCCTCCTCGAGGTCCTTCGCCCTTGCCAAGACATCCCCCCGAGGGTTGTAGAGCACGCTGCCCCCGCCGAACACCAACGACCCGTGCACGCCAACCATGTTCGCGTACGCGAGGAAGACGCCGTTCTCGACGGCCCTCGCGGGCATGACCTTCTCGAAGTTCGGGCGGGACGTGGTGGGCGCAGCCGATATGTTGACGAGCATCTGGGCGCCCATCAGGGCCTCGAGCTTCGCGAGCTCAGGGAAGAACATGTCGTAGCAGACCATCAGGCCGATGCGTGCGTGCATCCCCTGGGCCACCACCGCCGAGTTACCCTGAGCGAAGAACACCTTCTCCTCGAAGGGGCCGAAGGTGGGGAGATACATCTTGTCGTACCTGAACACGCGGCCGTCCCCGGAGGCCAATATCGACGAGTTGTAGACGAGCCCGTGCACCTTATCGTCCCTGATCGGGGCTCCGAAGACGATGTCCTTCTTGGCATCCTTCGCCAAGCTTGGAGACCGCCTTCACAGAAGCTCCGGACATGGTCTCCGCCTGCCTGAACAGGTCGTCCCGGGGCATGTATCCAGTGATGTTCAGCTCCGGGAACACCACAATCCGCCCTTTCGTGCCCTTGACGATGCGCTTCATCGTGCGGAGGTTGGCCTCCTTGTCGTGTAGCTGGCAGGTGACCTGGGCCAGCGTGATGTCCGTCATCTGACGGAACATCGGATTCCGCGTAGATTATGCTTTACAGGCAACCCCCGTGCCCACGCGACCATAACGGATATATCCGGTCCCAGCCATCCGAGCGATGATGATCCTGCCCAAGCTGAAGGACGGCACCGAGAAGGTCATTGAGAAGTTCCTGGCCGAGAAGCTCCGGAAGGTCCGGGCAAAGGGGTACGTGCTCGGCCTGAGCGGAGGCATCGACTCCGCGGTCGTTATGAGGCTCTGTGCACGGGCGGTGGGAAAGGACAAGGTCCTCGCGATCATGATGCCTGAGCGCGACTCCCCGAAGAGAAGACCTGGCTGATTCCGTGGAGCTGTGCGCACTCGAGGGCGTGAGACCACAAGGTCGTCGACATCACTGGCGTGGTCGACGAATGTGCGCGCGCATCGGAGGGAAGGTCGGAGAGGAACTCCCTCGCGAACATCAAGGCGCGGGCGAGGATGATCGTGCTCTATCATCACGCGAACACCGAAGGACGGCTGGTCGTCGGAACCAGCAACAAGAGCGAGCTCCTGGTGGGATACTTCACGAAGTTCGGAGACGGGGCCGCGGACATAGAACCCCTAGGAGACCTCTACAAGACCGAGGTACGCCAGCTGGCCGCTGGGATGGGCATACCCAACAAGATCATCAGGAAGGCCCCCTCCGCGGGCCTCTGGAAGGGGCAGACCGACGAGGGCGAGATGGGCATAACGTACGACAGGCTCGATTCGATCCTGCTCGGGATCGAGCAGGGGCTGGACGTTCCGGAGATCGCGAAGAGGGCCGAGACGACCGTCAAGGAGGTCGAGAGGGTGGAGAAGATGGTGAGGATGTCATCCCACAAGCGCAAGTTCCCTCCCGCACCAAAGATAGGCCTCAGGACGCCGGGGCTCGACTGGAGAGAGGGCGACGAGGACATCTGAGCCAGAGGAGAGCATGACCGGGCTCAGACATATCTTTTCGAGATGACCATCTTGGCCGCCATGAGCGGGTCGACGACCTGCGAGATCCTCAGATGCGCGGCAGCGCTGGCGATCATGTAGGCCTCCTCGAAATCGATGCCCCGCCTGTTCGAGATGAACCGGACGAGGTCGCCGGTCGCGAGCTTCGCAGCCTCATCCAGAGTCTCGGCGGCTGCATAGCTCAGCCAGCTCGTCCTGGTCTCGATCATCGGTCTCTTGAGATCCAGGCCTTCCGCCTTGGACACCGTGACCGTGACCCTCGCGGGGACCTCCACGCCCGTGCCGCACACCTCGCCGTCGCCCATGGCGGCGTGCACGTCTCCCATCGCCAGCATCGCGCCTCTCACGAACACGGGCAGATACACGGTCGAGCCCGCGCAGGCCTCGACGGTGTCCATGTTGCCTCCGTAGTCCCCTGGATAGTAGCTCGGGAAGCTACCCTTGGCAGGCGAGACCCCGATGACGCCGACATGAGGGTTCAGGTCGATCTCCAGACCGTCCCCGAGGACGGCCTTCCCGCCCTTCACGCGCACGATCTTGGTCCTAGACCTGCGGACATCCTTGGATAGGATCCCGAGCTCTGGAGAGCACATGAGGACGCCTTTCTCGCCGCACTCGATCCTATCTATCGATACGGCAAGCACCTCCCCCGGAAGGAGCCCCTCGATCTCGATGGGGCCCGTCGCCGGGTTGACATCCGACATATCCAGGTCCTCGAAGAGCGTCCGCGAGGTCTTGACGTGGCCGGAGAAGGCATCCTTCGTCTCGACAACAAACTTCTCGCCTGGCTCTGCCCTGTAGGCGGGTTTGTTGCGGCTGCTGAACTCGTACACGGCATTCCGCGAGCTGAGGACCCTCAAGGAGGCACCAACCGGCCTCCGGAGCAGCGACTGGCGAGATATAGCTTGTTCACCCTGGTTGCGTACCAAACGTTTATGTAAAACCTTTCGTTTGCTTGGAGACACCAGGCTCCTGTAGTGTAGTCCGGTCAATCATTCGAGCCTCTCGTGGCCGCTGTTCGCGGCAGGCCGGTGAAAGCTCGATACCCGGGTTCAAATCCCGGCGGGAGCACTCATCTCGTTTTCAAATGGTCGCGAAGAGTGGAAAACTCAGGAAAAAGGGTTTGTGAGAAGAGGTTTGCCCGGCCTGGTCAGAGGCTTCCGACGAGGGATTCCACCTGTCCGTTGGCGTCATCGAGCGCCGTCCACATCAGGACGAACGAGTCCTCGAGCTGGGCCATGGACACTTCCCCCAGCGTCTCCTCCAACGAGCCGACGACCCACTCGATGTCCGCGAAGGTGAGGTCCGAGGCGCCCTTCATCTGCATCAGCGCGTCGTACTCCCACCAGATGTCAACGGACAGCTGGAGGTGTGTCTGGAGTCCCCAGGACGCCACCCTGTCGCCGGTGAGCCTGTCCCGCTGGTCCAGGTAGTTCCCGTACGAGTCGTACGCGTAGTACCACGTCATCCCGACCCAGTTGAGGGTGCCGATGGCGTGCTCGACGTTGTCCTCGGACGGCCCGGCCCAGAGCTTCTGCAGGCCCCACCACATGTGGTACACATCGTTTATCGGCTGCTGGTAGGGATACCAGTCCTGCTCCCACACGCCTATGGCGACGAGGGCCCGGTCCAGCGTCCCGACGATCGACATCAGCTGCCTGTTGATCTCCGATGCCTGTGCGGGATCGGCCAACGCGAGCTTCTCCTTCAGCAGCAGGACGTCCTCCGCGAACCTGGCGGCCTCGGCGACCAGCCGGTCCCTGTTATCGAGCGACATCCCGTAGTGGTCGTATATCTCGTCCAGGGCCATCACGCCCCACAGGTTCTCGCCCAGGATGTGTTCGTTAAGGTCGGTCGCGAGCGTGTTGAAGTTGTACGGCACTATCGGATAGGTCACGAGCCTGACGGTCATGTCGGATATCACCGCGAACAGCTGCCCCAAGTAGGCGTAGTCGATGATCGCAGGAGCGTCGAACTGGGTGTGGTAGTAGTTGGTCTCCCAGTCCTCGGAGGTGGTCTCGAACTCGATCCCCGGGACGCCTGCAGCCGAGAAGGTCCAGTGGTCCGCCCACGTGTGCGCGTTGTTGTCCGCGGACGCCCCGTACGGCAGGTATTCCTTGTTGGCCGCCAGCACCTGCTTCACGAAGCTGTACATCTCGGGGACGCAGTTGATGTACACAGGCTCCCCGGCCATGCCCATCAGCTCCATGCAGACGTATGCGACGCTCTTCCCCACCCATTCGGGATGCTCCACCGTGATCTGGTAGTTCGCCCCCCAGCACCAGTCGTAGTATGTGTCGTCCAGGCCGTACTCCTCGGCCGTGTGGGACGTGAATATGACCGTCCTCTCGGGCGCTATGTGGTTCTCCTTGACGACCTTCTGCATCGCCTTGGCGAGCACGAGCATCGCCGCGATGCCGGAGGTGTCGTCCATCGCGCCCTGGAACCACGCATCATGGTGCGGCCCGAAGATGACGTATTCATCTTCGGCTGGCCGTAGTTCTTGCCCGGGAGGAAGCCCACGACGTTGTACGCCTTGCCCCCGAGCTCCATCGGGGTCTTCACGATGTCGCTGTACATCGTCACCGTGAGGCTCTCCCCGGCGTCCAGCTTCGAGATGATGCTGAGCGCGTCCTCCTTGCAGATGGATATCAGGGGCGGCCATCCCGGAACGTACAGGCCGTCGTGGCAGGATAACGCGAAGTCCTGCTGCCCGACATTGCTGTCTATCGTGGTCACGACGATGCCCGCAGCGCCGTGCTCCCACGCGCCGTACGCCATCGAGTCGACCCAGTAGTCGTACCCGATCCAGTTGGCGAGCACGATCTTGCCCCAGACGTCCTTGCCGATGTAGTCGCTGTCGTACCCGTTGTTCACCCAGACTATCTCGGAGACTATGGATTCGTGCTGCTTCTTGGTCGTCTGGTCGTCCGTGCCTGGGAAGCCGCCGAACGACGCGGCCGTCATCTTCCCAATGCCCGGGACGTCCAGGTACGCGGACCTGAACTGCCATGCGTCGACTGGGACGACCTCTTTCTCGACATCCGAGAGCCCTATCTTCTTCATCTCGGTCGAGATGTAGTCCGCGACCTGCCAGTCGGCCGGACCGCCCGTGCCTCTGAAGCCCAGAGGACTGTCGCCCATCGCGCACACGGTCCCGATTATGTCCTGCGCATACTCCATGTCGAGGTTGTCCACGACCTCGGTGTTCCAGTCGACCTGCTTGGGATCCGCGGCAAGTGCGGATATCGGCACTGCCAGCACCATAGCCAAGAAGGCCGAGAGAATAAGCTTCGGCATCCTGTTATCCAATCTTCTACCCCCCTCAAGCGCCCTCCCCGCCGGTCAGTCGGCGGAGTCGCACCTGTATGAGCACACAGGGTAGAAATCCATTCTGGAACAGTATTGAACGAATCCAACGGAATGGCGAAAATCACCATTAGGAGCCTTCGAATTGCGAAAAGGCTAATAGGTCGGCCTGAGCACTGGCGAATAAGCATTCAAATACCAAAATCTCGATACCCAGTCAGGCGGGGACTCAGCTTTTCGGAGGGGGAGCAGGAGTTCTCACCGGAGGGGAATCGGAACATGCGAACAAAACTCAGCAGACTAGCTATGGCTGTGGTCGTCGCTGCGATCATGCTCGTGCCTGGACTCGTCCTGGCAAAGCAGGTCCGCGGGGAGACCACGCCCACCGCTTGGACATACGCCCTGTTTGTGAACGGAGACAACGATCTCGAGAGGTACTGGGAAGAGTACAGCCTTCCTGCACTGCTCAACATCCCCGCGTCATCCGGCGTTAAGATAGTCGCGATGATGGACAGGATGAGCACCCAGGGGACGGAGCTGATAGAGATCTCTGGTGGCTCGTGGCAGGTCGTGAACACCTATCCCGAGATGAACTTCGGCGACGGCGCGACCTTCAGCTGGTTCATCACGGAGATCAACACGCGGTACCCTGCGGACAACCTCGCGGTCAGCGCGTGGGACCACGGATACGCGTGGAGGTACTTCAGCAACGACCAGACATCCGGGGACAGGATCACCATGCCTGAGATGCAGAGCGCGATACAGAACGCGGGCGTCTACATCGACATACTCGCGTTCGACTGCTGCAACATGGCGAGCATAGAGGTCATCTACCAGGCGTCGCTGACGAACCTGGTCGGGCTGCTCGTGGGATCGGAGGAGACCATCCCGATGAACGGCTTCCCGTACGACCTGATGCTGACGCCGGTCGCGAACGACCCGACGAGGACGCCGCAGCAGGTCGCTGTCGACATGGTCGAGGGATGGGCGATGTACTACGACCCGCTCAGCTGGGCGACGACCGTGAACCTCGCGGCCATAGATGTAGTCATGATCGGGCAGTCGTCGGGCACCCTGCAGACCTGGTGCAACCTGATGTACTCCGACATGGGCCTCTACAAGAAGAACTACAAGAACGCCCTGTCCAACTGCTACATCGCGTGGGCGACGTACTACCACCCAGATCTTGCGGACCTGGGAGATGCGCTTCTAGCAGACTCTGGAATCAAGGACGCGGCTCTGAGGACCGCGACCGCCAACATGATCGCGCTGATAGACAACGCGGTCCTGGATGTCCAGAGCGGCTCCGGGGCGGGAGATGCCAGAGGCGTGACCATCTGGTGGGGCGTCAGGAGCGACTGGAAGACCTACTCCGTGGCCTACCACGATGTGGCCTTCGCCATCAACATGAACTGGTGGGCGTTCCTGAGCCTGTACAACGCCTGAGGGGTTAAACGCTGTAAACACGGGCGCCAGTGCGCCCCTTTCTTCTATTTCTGTTCCAGAGGTTTTTAATCGCGGTGCCGACATTCGGGGATGGCAGACTCGTGTCTGCGGAAAGTGGGCGTGAGGGGGGTTTACTCTGAACAGGAGATATCAAGGCTGTGCGCTGTGCGTTCTGATTGCGACCATGATGATGGTCCCTGGGCTTACCATAGCGGGTGGGGATGATGAAGTCAAGACCTGGACCATCGCGGTATATGTCGATGCGGACAACAACTTCGACACGTACTGGGAGGACTTGAGCCGCCTGATGTTCCTCAACCTGCCCGCGAGGGAGGGGCTCCACATACTCGGCTATGTCGACAGGCTGAGCGTAGAGGGGACCGAGGTACAGGAGATATCCGGCGGGACTGTAACCGTCCTGGACACTTACGAGGAGAAGAACTTCGGCGATGGGGCCACCTTCAGCTGGTTCCTGACGGACGCGTACGCCCGCTACGAGACCGACTTCATGGCAGTGATCGCATGGGACCACGGCAGCGCGTGGGGAGGGTTCTGCACGGACGACACATCCGGAGGGGACAAGATCACTCTCGCGGAGATGCAGACCGCTATCGTCGACGCAGGCGTGACCATCGACATCCTGGCGTTCGACGCGTGCGCAGTCGGGAGCATCGAGGCATCGTACCAGGCATCCCTGACCGGACTGGTCAGATACATGGTCGCGTCCGAGGAGCTCGTACCGGGGAACGGCTTCCCCTACGACCTGATGTTCACACCGCTGGCGAACGATGTGACGAGGTGCCCGCGAGACGTCGCCTGTGACATGGTGAAGGGGTGGGCGCAGTACTACGACCCGCTCGCCTGGGCGTGGTATGCCACGCTGAGCGCGATAGACATAGGCGCCCTGACTGAATCGATGCCGACCATCATGGCATGGTGCGATGCCATGTACGCGGACCTGTCGGATTACTACTGGAACTACAGGATTGCGCTCAGGGACAGCTACTATGTCAGCAACTCGCAGTACCAGACGGACCTCGTGGACATCGGGAACCACCTGCTGGCAGACCCGGCAGTGACCGATGCCGCCCTCAGGACGGCCACCGAGCTGATGATTGCGGCGATTGATGGTGCCGTCATCAAGGTGGACAACACGGCAAGGTCTGCAGCATGCGGGGGCATATCGATCTACTGGGGTGTCAGGAACTACTGGGTCTTCAACTCGGACGCCTACTCGACGATATCGTTCCCCGCGGACTCCTGCTGGTGGAAGTTCCTGGACGCATACAACGCCTGAGCAGAAACCACAACGGTGGGCCGTGAGGCCCACCATTCATTTCATTCATAGACCCGCGTTAGCACCGTTATTTCATCTTGCAGATTATATAGCGTTGTTACGATTCGCAGCTGAAGTGGTTGCACTCTGGAGGAGGGCACCCAACGGCATTCCATCGAGGGGAATCTAGCTACCGTATCTCTGGCGGCTAATGCCGCCTTGCAGGGGACCATGCCTGGGCAAGGGGAAGCCACGCGAGCGCACCCCTGCAACCCTATTGTCTAGCACATCCTGTCCTGGGGTCGGACTTTACGACGGCTTGCACCTGAGAGAATATCCCGATCATCTACGGATGACGCGCTTGACTTCCTCGGACCATGATGACGAATCCGTCCCGCTGACGGGCACACCGTTAGGAAGCATGTTGGGGGGCACATTCTCCGCGCCGCCGCAGGCCTTGCTCACCTGCTTCCGGATGCAATCCTGCTGCCTCTCGCCCCTGCAATAGAGCCTGATGAAGCCCGCCACCGCAGCCCTGCGACCATCACCGCTCCCATAAGCCATGAAGAAGGTGCACTTGCTCATGTTCGGGCATTCGTCCATTGCACACCACCTCAAATGTCAGATGGCATCATGGACAGAACTAGGTTTCTGTCCGCGACCCACGACCGTCTTCCGCGCGGGGCACATCTCCATCGAGTCAATTCCCTGATTCACCGAATGATGGAACTCAGGGTCAACCCGCACCGTCCGCACAGCTCCTTGCGCTTATGGTCGGTCTCCTGGAGGGAATTGGAGAAGTGCATCACACAGCGGGTGTCGTCGCAGTGCCCCATCCCGAAAGCGTGCCCCATCTCGTGGACCGCCTCTTTCAGCAGCCGCTCTCTGTACAGCGACGGATCGTCCGACCTCAGCCTATGGGTGGAGACCACGGCCGACCGCCCGTCGTGAGAGGCCAGGCCGAACACGAAGTTCAGCTGAGGGATGTACAGGTCGTCCTCTGAGATCCCGAGGGCGAAATCCTTCGAGTGCTCGGCGCGCAGCCTGAGGACCTCGGACAGGAGGTCTTCGGCATTCAGCTGCCAGGCCTTCTTCCTGACCTCGGGTGTCCCCGCCCTCACCGTGGTCGCGAAAAGGCCGAACAGCTCGGCCAGATGCACTTCCACAAGGTCCGCTGCCTTGACTGTCCCGAACTCCACCAACAGGAACGACCTAGGAGGCACGGCAATCACTATCGACCTGACGATAGTTGTAGGCTTTGCCGAATCATCCCACGGCCCTCGGGGTCGAGATGAACCTGATCGACCTGACGCCTTTGACCTTCCTGATCTTGCCTAGTATCTCCCTCAGGACGCTGTTGGGGCCCCGGGCGATGAAGACCTCCATGCACTGGCCCTTCTCGAGGTGGAGGTGCAGCATCATCTGGATCTCCTCGTACCTGTGCTGCAGCACCGAGAGCTCCCCCCGAGGCCCGAGCTCGTCGTAGACCATCGTGATGACCACTTGGTTCTCCCCGTCCGCGCTGTCCCACTCGGTCTCGTCGACGAATGTCCTCATCATCTCCTTGACGGCATCCGACCTGGACCTGAACCCCTTGGCGGACGAGACCTCGTCGAACCGCTTCAGCAACTCCTCTGGCAGAGACACGCTGACGATCGTCATGGCGACACCGAATCCTGATGTTCGTCGTGATATTTCAGGATTATTAACAATCTAGGACGATGCTAATAATCGGCCTCATAGCCGGCCGAACCGTTTGAGCAGTTCCTCGGCGTTGTCGACGAGCGCGTCCCGGACCTCGTCGGGGGTCATCCCCGCGCCCCGGGCCACCGTGTTGGCGAACTCCATCGTACTCAGATCCCCCGGAGCGTGGGTGTCCGTGTTGACCAGCAGCTTCGCGCCCGCTTCCCGCGCGAGGGATGCGACATGTCCGTTCGAGAGCGAGTGACCCTTCCTGCAGGTGATCTCCAGGAACACATCGTTCTTCGCGGCCAGTTCGACATCGTCGATGGATATCATGCCTGGATGGGCGAGGATGTCGACGTCCGGGTTCGTCACGGCCTCGTGATCGGTGCCCCGCTCGACGGGTTCAACGAGCGTCTCGCCGTGGATGACGACTATCTCCGCACCCGCCTTCCTCGATTTCCTGACCGCCTGGTCGATGTACCTGACAGGGACATGGGTCAGCTCGACGCCCGGGATCGCCTCTATCCCCCAAGCATCGGCCTTCTCGCAGTCGCGCACGAGGCTGTCGACCACGGACTCGATGTTCGAGAACGACGCATGATCGGTCAGCGCCACGGCCCTGTGGTCCGCAGCGGCCGCGCGTCTGATCAGTTCCATCGGCAGAAGCTCGCCGTCGCTCAGCGTGGTGTGTGTGTGGAAATCGCATCTCCTTGCTCTCATTTCCTTCGCCCCTCCAGTTCCTTGTGAACATCATCCATCGTGATGCCTTCGTCGTACAGAAGGACCATCAGATGGTACAGAAGGTCGGCGGCCTCGTATATTACCTCCCCTTTCTGCCGGTCCTTCGCGGCGATGATGACCTCGGAGCTCTCTTCCGCGATCTTCTTCAGGAGCAGGTTCCTGTTGTCCAGCAGCTTGCGAGTGTAGGACGACTCCGAGGAGGATCGCTTACGCTCGTCGAAGACGCGCCACAGCTGCGACACGATGTCCTCGGAAGGGAGAGGCTTCTCCGAGAAGCATGAGTAGCTCCCGGTGTGACAGGCGACCCCTGTCTGCTCGACCCTTGCCAGGAGGGCGTCACAGTCGCAGTCGGTCAAGAGTTCGATCGCCTTCTGGGTGTTCCCCGACGTCTCGCCCTTCTTCCAGATCGCGTTCCGAGACCGGCTCCAGTAATGCATGTACCCGGTCTTCTTCGTCAGCTCGATGGCCTCATCGTTCATGTACGCGAGCATGAGCACGTTGTTGTTCCGCACATCCTGCACGACCACAGGAAGCAGTCCCTTCGCATCCTCTCTCACCATCTCACCGACACCCCTCTCGATTCGAGAACCTGTTTGACCTCGGACACCGTGTGCTGACCGTAGTGGAATATGGACGCTGCGAGAGCGGCGTCCGCCTCCCCCTTCGTGAGCACTTCGACGATGTGTTCGATGGTACCGCAGCCGCCCGACGCGATCACAGGGACGCTGACCGACCTGACGACGGCTCTGGTGAGCTCCACATCGTAGCCCGTCTTCGTCCCGTCCGCATCCATGCTCGTGAGGAGTATCTCCCCCGCACCCCTCTCGCAACCCTCTTTGGCCCACTCGATCGCGTCGAGACCGGTGGACTTCGTGCCTGAGTGCGTGTAGACCTTCCACGAGTCCCCCTCCCGCTTCGCATCTATCGCAAGGACCACGCATTGGCTTCCGAACGACTCCGCGCACCTCGATATGAGCACAGGGTCGTCGACCGCAGCCGAGTTGACCGATATCTTGTCAGCGCCGACCTTCAGGGTCTTCCTGACATCCTCGTACGACCTGATCCCTCCGCCCACCGTGAGCGGTATGAAGAGCCTCTCGGCCGTCTTCTGGACGGCCGTCCGGAGGGTCTCTGACCCTGAGACCGTGGCTTTCACGTCAAGGAACACTATCTCGTCTGCTCCTTGGTCTTGGTATTCGACCGCGAGGGTCGGCGGGTCGCCCACCCCTTTCAGGTCCTTGAAACACACACCCTTGACCACGACGCCATCTTTGACATCGAGGCACGGTATCACCCTTTTCGCGAGCGACATCAGGAGGTCCTCCACTCGACCTTCGACTTCGTGGACAGGGCCTTACTGGCAGGGGTCGTCGCGTCCTTCAGGGCAAGCCCGAGCGCCTTGAAGGTGGCTTCCACGATGTGGTGAGTGTCCTTGCCCCTGAGCACCATCGTGTGGACCGTCGCGCGGAGCTCCATGACGAACGACCGGACGAAGTGCTCGTACATCATGTCCGGCAGCTCAAGGTGCACGTACGGGCGGTCGATCAGGTCGACCGTGACCTGCACCAAGGCCTCGTCCATCGGAACGGTCGCGCTGGCTATCCTCCTGACGGGCGTCTCGCCGATCGCGTCTCTGTAGGCTCGTCCCAGCGCAATGGCCACGTCCTCCACGAGGTGGTGGTCGATGTCCCCCGAGCCCGAGACCTCGAGGTCGACGCCGGAGTATCTCGCCAACGTCTCGACCATGTGCCTCAGGAACTGGTCATCCACCTTGCACTCGGCCTTTCCGGACCCGTCCAGGTTCAGCCTCACCTGGACATCCGTCTCCTTCGTCACTCTCGACACCGTAGCCTTCCTTGCTGCGCGCTTTCCGCTCATGCGAACTCCCTCACTACCTTCTTGAAATCCATCATACCTGTGTATATCGCCATGCCGACCACCGCCGAGTGGGCGCCGATCGTCCGGAGGGACTCCAGGTCGCTGATCGTCGTGATCCCCCCAGACGCGATGACCGGCTTCCGAACGGCTTTGACGAGTTCGGCCACCGGCCTCGGATCTATCCCTCGGAGCCTGCCCTCCAAGTCGACGTTGGTGTAAAGGAACCCCCAGACCGGCAGTCCCTCCAGATCCTTCGCGACGGACAGTGTCCCGCGTCCAGACGTTTCCTGCCACCCCTTGACGAGCACTTGGTCGGCAGCGGAGTCGACCGAGATCACCACCGCATCCCGGTGCCTCTCGGAGACTTCCTTCGCGAACTCCCTGTCCTGGATCGCCTTCGTGCCGATCACGACCCTCTCTGAGCCGAGGTCGAACAGCCTGTCGACCTTCGCGACCGACCTCACGCCTCCACCGACCTGGACAGGGACATCCAGCTCGCCGATGAGGCGCTCTATCAGACGGTCGTTGTCGCCCGATCCGAGGGCCGAGTCGAGGTCCACGATGTGCACCATCTCGGCCCCCTCCTCCTGCCATCTGAGGGCGACGCCGACGACATCATCTATCTCCACCTTCTCCGTGCCAGGCCTTCCGCCGACCAGCTGCACGCACTTGCCGCCCTTGATGTCGATTGCAGGGAGGACCTTCATCGCGTTCCCTCCGCCATCTTCACGAAGTTCTCCAGCACCCTGAGCCCTTGGGGCCCGCTCTTCTCGGGGTGGAACTGGACGCCACAAACACGCCCCTTCCTGACCGACGATGTGAACCTCTGACCATAGTCCGTGGTCGCTGTCCCGACGTCCTCGTTCGGAACGCACACGTACGAATTGGCGAAGTAGAACCGCGACCCGACAGGTATCCCCTCGAACAGCGGATCATCCGAGAACTCCACCGTGTTCCAGCCCATGTGAGGGACCCTCTCTGCCCTGAGCTTCCGAACATCTCCGAGGATCA
Organism: Thermoplasmatota archaeon; assembly: GCA_963818745.1. GTDB lineage: Archaea > Thermoplasmatota > Thermoplasmata > UBA10834 > UBA10834 > CAWBDD01. Next base: position 401,045 of record CAWFTI010000001.1, read on the forward strand.
CCGAGAGGCCCTCGCCTGGTGATTCCTCGCTCCTCTCGAAGAGGACCTGCATGCCCAGGCAGATACCCAGGACGGGGGTGCCCTGCGCAATCATGTCCTTCAGCCCGAGAGACGCGGGCCGCAGGATTTCCATAGCTGCCCCGAACGCCCCGACGCCGGGGAAGACGAGGCACTCGGAGCCGACCAGCTGTCTCGGGTCCGACACGACCCTCACATCGGCCCCGGCCCGCTCGAGGGCCTTCGAGATGCTGTGCAGGTTTCCCAACGCCATAGTCTACGATGGCCGCCTTCAAGGCGACACCTCCTCGATCGATCGAGCGGCAGCTTCGAGGAACCGTTCCATCATCGGCCTCGGCCCTACAGTCACCCGGATGTGGTCTTCGAGCATAGGGAACGAACTGCAGTCCCTCACAGCCACTCCCCGCTCTTTGAGCGCAAGAACCAGCCTCGGGCCGTTCACCGGGCATTTGGCCGTGACGAAGTTGCACACCGAAGGGAGGACTTCGAACCCAAGGCCCTCCATACGCTTCAACAGGAACTCGCGCTGGAGCCGCATCTGGCTGACACCGTCTTCGATCCAACCACGGTTGTCGAGGGCGCCGATGGCTGCGGCCTCCGTGAACGAGTTCAGGCCGAACGGAGTCCGCACCCTCCTCAGCTCGTCGATCGTCTCCTTCCTTGCGATGGCGAACCCCGCCCTCAGGCCAGCCATCCCGTATGCCTTCGAGAAGGTCCGAACATCAACCCCGTTCTCTCGAGAGAGAACCGCGTCGAGCATGTTCGAACCGCAGAAGTCTGCATATGCCTCATCGATAAGGACCATCCCTCCGCTCTCCGAAAGCACCCGCTCGACCGCGTCGAACTCGAAGAGGTTGCCAGTCGGGTTGTTGGGCTGGCAGATCGCCGTCAGCTTGGCACGCTGGTCCAAGACTGCCTCTGCGTCCAGCGAGAAGTCCGGCTTCAGGGGTACCTCTCGGACAGTGGCCAGGTTGACCCGTGCGTAGAACCTGTACATCCCGAAGGTCGGGGTGGGCGAGCAGAAAACGTCGTCTGGGTTGATGAAACATTTCGCGGTGACGTCTAGCAGCTCGTCCGAACCGTTCCCCACGATGACCTCCGCTGGAGAGACGCCGAATTCGGAGGCGAGCCTGTCCCTGAGCGCGTCGGAGTTCTCGCTCGGATAGGCCCACAGCCTCGCGAAGTCGAAGGTTTCAGCGACCTCCAGAACCGCGGGGTTGACCCCGAAGAGGTTCGCGTTGTCGTTCAACTTCATCATGTCTTTGTTGAAGATCGAATAGGACGGACGAGTGAGCGTGTCGAGCGTCCGCCTCCTGAGCTCTCCGGCGGACGTCATCTGCTCACCTTCTCCGCGCGCATGAGCGCGGCTCGGGCGTGGCACGGCAGCCCCTCCGAAATGGCGAGCGAACCCACGACACCGGCGAGCTCGGAAGCGCCCCTGCTGCTCAGGCTCTGGTACGGGATGATCTTCTGGAAATCATACACCGAGAGAGCAGACTTCATCGCAGCCACGCCGTTCGTCGGCAGTATGTGATTCGTGCCTGCACAGTAGTCGCCGAATGCGACAGACGACCACTTCCCGAGGAACACCGAACCGGCATTCCTGACCTTCGCCAGCAACGCTCTTGGCTTTGCCACATCCAGGAGCAGGTGCTCCGGCGCGATCGCGTTCGAGAGACTCATCGCATCCGTGAGATCCCTGACAAGTACGAAGGCCGCCCCGTCGGCATATGAGGACGCTACTATTTCGCGTCGGCCCGCCCGGGACACCATCCTTGACAGCTCTTTGCGCGCAGACTCAATCACACCGAGCGAGTCGGACATCAATATCGCGCGCGCGTAGCGGTCGTGCTCCAACTGCGCGACCATGTCGGCTGCGAGGAATTCTGGAGACGCGTCAGAGTCCGCAATGATCAGTATCTCCGAAGGGCCTGCGAGGAAATCGATCTCGCAGCCGTCCCTGACCAGGAGTTTTGCCGCGCTGACGAACACGCCGCCTGGGCCGACGATCTTCTGCACCTTCGGTATCGTCTCGGTCCCGTAGGCCATCGCGGCAATGGACTGCGCGCCACCAACGGCATAGACCTCGTCCACCCCACACATGTTCGCGGCGGCCAGGACCAGGTCGCTCAGCGCGGCCGCCGGTCGGCGGGGAGCACAATGCGATCTCCCTGACACCTGCGATGCGTGCGGGAATGCACGCCATCAGGACAGATGACCCGTATGCCGCCGTCCCCCCGGGTGCGTAGACCCCTATCCTCTCGAGGGGGACCACCTTCTGGCCGTACACGCCGCACCCGTCCTTGTACTCGAAGGGCGACATCCCCTGTCGGGAGTGATACTCCTCGATCCTCGATTTCGACAGACGCAGGGCCTCGACGACCTCTGGGGGGAGCCTCTCGGAGGCTTCTAGAAGCGCCCGCTTCGGGACGCGAAGGTCGCCGCCCTCGAAACCGTCGTACCGAGCCGCCATTTCCCTCAGGGCGGGGTCGCCCCTGCTCCGGACGGCGTCAACTATCTTCCGAGCCTTCTTCACCACGGCTGCGGTGTCTACGCTGGTCTTCCTGAGAAGAACCCCCAGCTCGGCGATGCCCGTCCGTCTCGCGTCGTACGTCTTCATTCAGAGTACCATCCTTTCGATGGGGACGACGAGTATGCCAGTCGCGCCGATGCTCTTCATGATCGCGATCACGCCGTTGACCTCGTCCTCGTTCGCCACCGCGTGGACTGCGACGAGGTCGTCCCTGCCCATGATGTTCATGATGGTCGGGCCCGAGACCCCGGGAAGAAGAGTCCCGAGGCTCGAGAGCTTGTCCTTCGGCACGTTGGCCATAAGGTACCTCTTCCTGGAGGCGTTCATGACGCTCTCGATGGCGCTGGTGATCTCCTCGATCCTGATGCGCTTGTCCCTCAACGCCCCCGGGTTCGCCACGAGCACCGCCCTCGATTCCAGCACCACGCCCACCTCCTTCAAGTGGTTCAGCTTGAGGGTCGACCCCGTCTCGGTCAGATCGGTGATCACATCAGCGAGGCCGATCTGAGGAGCGACCTCGGTCGCGCCCGAGACCTCAGCGATCTTGATGGTCTTCCCCATCTTGGAGAAGTACTCCCTCGTCAGGTTCGGGAAGGTCGTCGCGACGGTGCATCCGTCGACGACGTCCTCGGCCGAGCCCACGGGGGACTCGTCGGGGACCGCGACGACCAGGCGGCACGCGCCGAAGTCGAGGTCCATGACCTTGTCGATGGCCCTCCCGGTCTCGAGCACCAGGTCCAGGCCCGTGATGCCCAGGTCGGCGGCGCCCATCTCCACGAACTCGGGGATGTCCTGGGCCCTGGCCATCAGCACCTGGTACTTCCCCTTCCCGAACTCCGCAAGCAGCGTCCTGCTGTTGGTGTCAGGCATCGAGAAGCCTATGCGGTTCATGAGCTTGATCGCGCTCTGGTTCAGCCTGCCCTTGTTCGGAAGGGCTATCCTGAGTGTGTTCATCCAATCACCTTCCCGGAACCCTTACCGGACCGCGCCTCGCGACAGGAGAGAGCGTTCTGGGGAGAGTTCGGAGTTTTCACAAAACTGGAGCGAGGGCTGATACGGGTGAATCTACCCGTGAAGGCAATCCGACACGACCGTTTTAGTTGCCATGTGCCTGCGCCTCGCGCTGCCGAGCGAACACGGGGGCCGTATTTATCGCTTCTGTCTGAGGAGCGGCTTTCCCTGCTGAAGGATGTACATCAGCGGGCCGACCGGAGTACACTTAACGTCGTCAAATGGCCCGAAGGATTGCCCTCCACCTTAAACGAACAGAAACACGGGACCTGTCGACCGGGAACGCCGGCTCAGGTCGGGTACAGCGCGCCGAGCACGAGGACGACCACTGACGTCGCTATGCAGAGGGCGACGACCAGCCAAGGGTTCACCTTGAGCGCCTTGTCGTCCTCAGAATCGAAATATCTGATCAGACCGGCGGCCGAGTGGAAGCCTTCGTTCTTCTTCTTTGCCATGGCTCTCGGAATGGCCTATTGAGAGACTCTCTATATAAGACTTTACGACGACTGGGAGCCTTCCGTCGAACACTTCCCAGGAAGGACGACGTGATGAAAACCATTATATAACCAACAAGATAATTGACGCACCCCCATCTGGCTCGGCGCGGATTGATGACAATCCAGCGTCGTTGTTGCATAGAGCCTTATGTAATGGCCTACGATGGCACCGGAGGTTGTAGAATAGCGACCGTCTTCCTCGTCGACGATGAGAAGTTCATCGTAGACCTGTACCGAGATATCCTCGAAGCCAATGGTCACACGGTGATAGGCGTGGCCTCGGACGGCGAAGAGGCTGTCAGGAAGTACAAGGAGATGAAGGAGAAGCCGGTGATCATCATCATGGACCAGAGGATGCCCGTGAAGGACGGCGTGAGCGCGACCCAGGAGATCCTGAGCATGGATCCTGGAGCCATGATATTCTTCGGGAGCGCGGACCTGCACATAGAGAAGGACGCGCTCGCAGCGGGAGCAAGGGGATTCCTTCTGAAACCTTTCAGGATAGAAGAGCTCTTGGCCGCGATCAACGAGGCCGAGAAGGGCAAGAAGAAGCAGTAGCGAAGCCCGTGCGATTCTACCTGCTGGCTTCGACCGATTGTGATGTGTGATAGCATGAGTGGGAACGAGGATTGTATGGAACCCGGACGGGGAGGCCGCTTACATTTAAGTATGGCCTCTCGATATGAGACCCATCCCTACGTGGGGGATGCCTGATGGCAGAGGAACAGAGCGACCTTAAGGCCCAGATGAGACGGAAGCTCGAGCTCTTGAAGGGCAGGGGCCTGGACCCGTATCAGAAGTACAAGTACGTGCGGACGCACGGGACCGCGGACATCCGGAGACAGTTCGAAACCATAGGGCAGGAGAAGAGCCCCGAGGAGGTTTCCACCGCGGGCAGGATAATGGCCATGAGGGTCCACGGCAAGGCCGGGTTCGCCGACTTGTCCGACAGGGACGGGAAGATCCAGCTGTACTTCAGGAAGGACGAGATCGGGGAGGAAGCCTGGGAGGTCTTCGGGCTTCTCGACAGGGGAGACATGGTCGGGGTCAAGGGCCATGTTTTCCGCACCAAGATGGGCGAGACCACAGTGGCGGTCAAGGGCCTCGAGGTGCTCTCCAAGGCGCTGATGCCGTATCCGGAGAAGTTCCACGGGCTCCAGGACGTCCAGATGAGGTACAGGCAGAGGTACCTCGACATGATCATGAACGAGGACGTCCGCCGCAGGTTCATCAACAGGAGCAGGATGATCGCGTTCATGAGGGACTGGCTGAACGCCAAGGGATTCATAGAGGTCGAGACGCCGATCCTCCAGCCGCTGTACGGGGGCGCGCTCGCGAGGCCTTTCGTGACCCACCACAACTACCTCGACATGGACCTCTACCTGAGGATCGCGCCCGAGCTGTACCACAAGAGATGCATAGTCGGGGACCTCGAGAAGGTCTACGAGATAGGCAAGAACTTCAGGAACGAGGACATCGACGCGCAGCACTATCCTGAGTACACATCCTTGGAGCTGTACGAGGCGTACGCGGACTACAACGACATCATGGACCTGACGGAGTCGCTGATGTACGACGCCGCGATGCACATCCTGGGCACTGACAAGATACCGTACGGTGACAAGGTCATAGACTTCGCCAAGCCCTGGCCCAGGATCACGATGCACGACGCGATCCAGAAATACACTGGGCTGGACATCTCGGCCCTCAAGAACGTGGACGATGCGAGGGACGCCGCGATACAGCTGGGCGTGAGGGACATCCAGGATTGCCAGGAGCTCGGGAAGATCGTGGCCGAGATATTCGACCAGAAGACGCAGCCGCACCTGATCAACCCGACGTTCGTGATAGACCATCCGATCGAGGTATCGCCGCTCGCGAAGGTCAAGAGAGGCGACCCGAGCCTGGTCGAGAGGTTCGAGCTGTTCATCAACGGCTGGGAGTTCGCGAACGCCTTCTCGGAGCTCAACGACCCCGTGGAGCAGGGGCGGAGGTTCAGGGAGCAGGAGAGGCACAAGGAGGAGGGCGACGACGAAGCGCACCCGATCGATGAGGACTACATCCGGGCGCTCGAGTACGGCCTTCCGCCGACCGGCGGCCTGGGGATAGGCATAGACCGGTTCGCCATGATAGTGACCAATGCACCTTCCATAAAAGAGGTGCTGTTGTTCCCGCACATGAAGCCCGAGTCGGTGTAGAAGGTCCTGATATGGCGGCCGAGGTCGACATACGGAGGATCGAGACGGACGAGCTCGAGTCGTTGATCGAGGCTCAGAACGAGATATTCTCGGACTACCTCATCCCCATCAGGTCGTCCCCGGAGTTCTTCCTGGAGTTCCTCAGGTCCGTGGGAGGGAGCATGTCCAACATCCTCGTCGCGACAGACGGGGGAAAGATGGTCGGATACGTGAACCCAGTCATCTACGGAGGGGAGGCTTGGATAGGCGGGGTCGGCGTCGTCCCCACGCACCGCGGAAGAGGGATCGCGAAGAAGCTGATGGTCGCTGCGGAGGACGCGTGCAGGGACAAAGGGGTCGACGAGGTCTCGCTCGAGGTCATCGTCGGGAACGACCGGGCGTACAAGCTGTACAAGAGTCTCGGGTATTCCGAGACGATCGTCTACCTGACCGCCGAGGGCAGGCCGATCAAGTTCGAGGGGTTCCAGCTCTCTCCGAAGAAGGCGTCCACGGCCGATGTGCTCTCGCTCCACGAGAGATCGTACGCGCACACGTGCTGGCAGAGGAGGAAACTGCCTGCGATCGTCCAGTCGGCGAGGGCGTCGGAATCCTACAAGGTGGACGGGGGGTTCGTCGTGGTCCGGAGGATCGAGACGAACGGGTTCATCCCGTTCCTCGGGGTGGTGCCTGAGAAGAGGCGGACCGGCATAGGGACTTCGCTCGCCAAGTTCGCGCTCAGCAGGTTGTACGACCTTGGGGTGTTCAAGGTCACCGTGTACAACGTGAACGAGGACGTCCAGACCATGCGGATGCTGGACAAGTTCGATTTCGCCGTCACGCTGAAGCAGATCGAGATGAAGAAGACCCTGTGACCTTGGCGCAGAGAATCAGGAACAGAAAGGTTTTGTCGAAGAGGTTTGAAGGATTCCAGAGCCTCATTGCTTGCACTGGGCGAACTTCTCGTCGGCTTCCCACTTCTTGGTGACCCAGTCCTGGAGCGTCTTGATGTCCGCCTCGCCCATGTGCCTGAACCTCCCCTGGAGCTTCAGGTACTCTGAGACGGGGGTCATCTTCGGCTTCCTGTTGATGGTCACCTTGCCGTTCTCGGACTCGTACAGGGTCCACATCCCGGTGTCGACCGCGAGCTTGCACATCTCGATGGTCTTCGACGTGTCGTGCCTCCATCCGGTCGGGCACGGCGTGAAGACCTGGATGTACCTGAAGCCCTTGATCTTCTTGGCCTTCTCGAACTTGTTGATGAAATCCTGTATGTGGCCGATTGATGCCGTCGCGACATAGGGCACGTTGTGGGCCATCATGATCTGCGGCATGTCCTTCTTGAAGTTCGACTTGCCGGCCTTGACCTTCCCCACCGGAGTGGTGGTGGTCCACGCGCCGAAGGGTGTCGAACCGGACCTCTGGATCCCGGTGTTCATGTACGCCTCGTTGTCGTACATGACATAGATCATGTCCTCGTTCCTCTCGGCGCATCCTGACAGCGACTGGATGCCGATGTCCGCGGTGCCGCCGTCGCCGGCGATCGCGACCACGGTCGTGTGGTCGTTGCCCTGGATCCTCAGCGCCCTCGATACTCCGGCGGCGCACACGGCCGTGTTCTCGAACGCGACATGGTGGAACGGGACCTTCCACGCGGCCAACGGATAAGTGGCCCCGAAGATGAGCATGCAGCACGCGGGGTTCACCACGATCGTGTCCTTGCCCAGGACCTTCATGAAGTTCCTGACGGCCGTGGCGGCTCCGCAGCCAGCGCAGGCGGTGTGTCCCCTGGTGAAGAGTTCTTCGTCCGGCATCTCCTTCAGCTTCATTGCTCGACCCCCCTGGTGTTCAACCATGTGATCTCGCGCCTCACCTTGCCCGTCTTGGCGGCCTCCAGCAGGCGTTCGTACATGAACCTGACATCCTGGCCCGACACGTCCCTGCCGCCCAGGCCCCCGATGAAGTCCATGATGGGCACACTGAGCCCGTAGGCGGCGTTCCTGAACTCGATGAACGAAGGACCGGCGACTCCGTACGATACCGCCCTGTCGAAGACTCCGACGGCCTTCACCTTCTGGGCGATCTTCCTCATCTGCTCGGTCGGGTACGGCCTCCAGAACCTCAGCTTGACCAGGCCGACCTTCTTGCCCTCCTTCCGGAGGTCGTCCACGATCTCATGGGCGGTTGAGCTCACCGTACCCATTGTCACCAGCACGACATCGGCGTCGTCGACCATGTACGGGTCGATCATGCCGCCGTGGTTCCTTCCGAACTGCTTCGCGAAGGCCGCGTTGACCTCCTCGATGACCTTGGGAGCATCCCTCATGGCCTTGTCCTCGCTTCACCTGACCTCCATCATGTACTCCGGGGGCACGAACACTCCGACGCCCTTCGGATCGTTCGTGTCCAGCGTTGGGCTCGGCGGGGAGTACTTCGGAAGGAACTTGTCCGCTGCCTCCTGGTCCATCAGGTCGACGGGTTCGACCGTGTGGGACAGTATGAACGCGTCGAGTCCGACGGTCATCGGCAGGGCCACGCGCTTGTCCTCTGCGATCTTGAACGCCTGGAGAACCATATCCTGGACCTCCTGGTTGTTGTCGCAGAACACCTGCAGCCAGCCAGAGTCCCTCTCGGGCATGATGTCGTTGTGCTCGACCCAGATGTTTATCGGGGCAGCTATGGACCTGTTGACCACGGCCATGACGACCGGGAGCCTCAGCCCGGATGCGATAGGCAGTATCTCGTGCATGAGCGCGAGCCCCTGGGACGAGGTCGCAGTGAAAGTCCTGATTCCTGTCGCGCTCGCGGACACGCACGCGCTCATGGCGGAGTGCTCGCTCTCGACCTCCATGTACGCGCAGTCCATCTCGCCGTTGTTGACGAACTCCGAGATGTGCTCGACTATGAACGTCTGAGGGGTGATCGGGTATGCCGCCACCGTCCTGACCCGGCTCCTCATCGAGCCGTATGCCGCCGCGTAGTTCCCTGTTACGACCTTCTTGACCATCCTTCTCACCTCACCATCTTGATGGCCTCGGCGGGGCACTCGTTGGCGCATATCCCGCAGCCCTTGCAGTAATCCATGTCGAACTCCATCCTGTCGCCCTTCCTGTAGATGCATCCCTCGGGGCAGTAGAACCAGCAGAAGTTGCACATCGTGCACTTGTCCTGGCTGTATTCAGGCCTGAAGACCCTCCAGCTGCCGGTCTTGTTCTCGAGGAACGAGCCCGGGCCGACCATGCCTGCATCGGTCTTCATCGGGATGGCCGCCGCACCCAGCGGCAACTCGCTGACCGTCGGGAGCCATTTCTTGGACGCCTTCAGGGCCCTGTGTCCGTGGGATTCGCCGATCACGGTCCTGTCGTAGGCCGCCCTGGCAGCCTTCGCATTCAGCTCGCCGACCTTGGGTCCGAGCCTGTCCCCGAACACCTGCATGATACCTTTCTCGATGGACTCGATCTTGACGAGCCCAGTCGCCTTTGCGATCGCACCCAGTATAGCCGAGTTCGTCGCTGGCTGCTTGAGTATCTCGAGGGCGACGGTGGTTGCGTCCACGGTCGCCATCTTCACATCGATGCCCACGTCTATCTCCGCGGCCTTGCGGGCGGTGTTGACTATCACCATGCCGCCCTTCTTCAGGCCCTCGACGACGTTGACCGTGTCGATGAGACCCTCATCGAGCACGACGACGTGATCAGGTTCGTAGACCTGGGTCTTGCGGTATATCCTCTTCGTGTCGATCCTCGTGAACGCGAGCACCGGCGCACCCCTCCTCTCGGCTCCGAAAAACGGGAATGCGGTCGCATAGCCACCTTCCTGGTTGGCGGCGCTCGCGAGTGCCTGAGCAGCCATGACCGCGCCTTGTCCGCCGCGGCCATGGAATCGTACCTCGTACATCCTTGAGCCTCGCTGTTGTTTCGTATGGGAAGGGCTATTTTAATGCTTTCGTAGCAACCCGCGCAGACCTCTGGCCAGGGGCCAGAAACGTGCCTTTAGTCCGAAATCGGAACTTCGTCGGGCCTCCCGTCTCGACCCGCGTCGAACCGGAGGGCACATTAGTCAGGAACCGGACACGGGCCTCGAGGACACGGGGCGCACAGGAAACGACGCCCAAACGTTTTTGCATGAAGTGGGGGATTTGGCAGCGGATGACAAAGAAGCAGACCGACGGCGTTCCCCTCAAGGTCGCAAGGGCGCATCACCAATCCGAGGTCGGCCTCGGACGGGCACGCATAGACTCCGTGACCAGGAAGGAGCTCGAATGTCGACGTGGGAGAGATCATCGAGATCACTGGCAAGAAGAAGACCGCGGCCAAGGTGTTCAGGGCTGCCCACGAGGACGAGAGCAAGGGGATCATAAGGGTCGACGGGATGATAAGAGGGAACGCAGGGGTCTCGATAGGCGAGACCGTCATCGTCAAGAAGGCCGATGCCAGCCAGGCCCAGAAGGTCATCGTGGCCCCGAAGATAGCCCAGGGGAAGAGGGTCCGGTTCGGACAGGGTGTCGAGGGGCTGTTCAAGAAGGGGCTGCTGAACAGGGCCCTCGTCAAGGGTGACGAGATAATCATACCCAACATCGCGCTCATGGGAGGGTTCCTCCCGTTCGTCGTCGCATCGACGACCCCCAGCGGGATCGTCCAGGTGACGGAACACACCGACCTCTCGGTCAAGACCGAGCCGGTGGAGGTCACGGAGCTCACGAGGCCTTCGGTCACATACGAGGACATCGGAGGCCTGGAGGGGGAGCTCCAGAGGATCCGGGAGACGATCGAGTTCCCGCTCAAGCATCCGGAGATTTTCACGAGGCTCGGGATCGACCCTCCCAAGGGCGTGCTGCTGTACGGCCCTCCCGGGACGGGCAAGACCCTGATCGCGCGGGCCGTGGCGAGCGAGGCCGGGGCGAACTTCTACGCCATCCAGGGCCCGGAGATAATGTCCAAGTTCTACGGCCAGAGCGAGGAGCGCCTCAGGGGGATATTCATCGAGGCGGAGAAGAACGCCCCGTCCGTGATATTCATCGACGAGCTCGACTCCATCGCCCCCAAGAGGGACGAGGTGCAGGGAGAGGTCGAGAGAAGGGTCGTGGCCCAGCTCCTGACGCTGATGGACGGCCTGACCAGCCGAGGGTGCGTCATCGTGATCGCGGCCACGAACCGTGAGGAAGCGATCGACCCAGCCCTGAGGAGGCCGGGGAGGTTCGACAGGGAGATAGAGATAGGCGTCCCGACCGTGGAAGGGAGACTGGAGATACTGCAGATCCACACGAGGGGCATGCCCCTCGAGGAGGACGTCAACCTCGTCCGTATCGCAGAGGTCACGCACGGGTTCGTCGGAGCGGATGTGGCCGCCCTTGCCAGGGAGTCCGCCATGAGGGCCCTGAGGAGGTACCTGCCGGACATCGAGCTGGGAAAGCCGATCCCCGCGGAGATCCTGGAGAGGATGAGAGTCTCCGCACAGGACTTCGCGGATGCCCTCAAGGACATCGAACCCAGCGCCATGAGAGAGGTGCTGATCGAGATACCGAGGGTCACCTGGGACGACGTCGGCGGGCTGGAGGATGTGAAGAAGCAGCTACATGAGGCGATCGAGCTCCCGCTCACTGACCCCGCGTCGTTCAAGAGGCTGGGGATAAAGCCCCCGTCCGGGGTGCTGCTGTTCGGCGCGCCCGGGACGGGCAAGACTCTCATCGCGAGGGCCATCGCGACGGAGTCCAAGGCGAACTTCATCTCCATCAAAGGCCCCGAGATAATGTCGAAGTGGGTCGGGGAGAGCGAGAAGGCCGTGCGCATGATATTCAAGAAGGCGAAGCAGGTCTCGCCCGCGATCATATTCCTCGACGAGATAGACGCCATCGCCCCCAGGAGGGGCGGGCATCACGACTCCGGCGCCACGGAGAGGGTCGTGAACCAGCTCCTGACATCCATGGACGGGCTCGAGGACCTCGTGAACGTGTTCGTGATCGCGGCGACCAACAGGCCGGACATAGTCGACCCTGCCCTGCTCAGACCCGGCAGGTTCGACAAGTTGCTCCTGCTCCCTGTCCCGGACGAGGCGAGCCGGCTGAAGATACTGAAGGTGCACTCTAAAGCAATGCCTCTCGGAAGCGACGTGGACATCAGCGCGATGGCGAAGAGGCTGGACGGATACGTCGGTGCGGACATCGAGAACCTGTGCAGGGAGGCCGCCCTCGCCGCCCTGCGAGAGGACAGAGCGGCGGGCAAGGTGACCGCGGCGCACTTCGAGAAGGCCCTTGAGTCCGTCAGGCCTTCGACCGACCCAGAGACCGTGAGATTCTATGAATCTCAGTCGCGGGAGATGAAGACCGCAACGTCTAAGAAGAGCAAAGATGATAATAGCCTAGGCTATTACAGATAGCTGGAGATGGGATGAGCATGCGCAAGTTCATAACCGAGCTGAAGGGCAAGACCGTGATGACCAACGACGGCCAGATACTCGGGATGATAGAGAACTTCATGATCGATACGAAGACCGGCGAGCTACAGAACGTGCTCGTGATACCTGCTGAAGAGGTCGAGCCACGCCTGTTCAAGACGGACGCTCAGGGAAGGCTCGTGCTCCCGTTCAGCGAGATGAAGGCGGTCCGGGACGTCGTCGTGATGAACATCGCGTAGTCGGGCGGCCCTCCTCGATGGTTCTTGAGAGTGCAACGGTGTCAGCGCACGCCCTCACTTCCTCCGCGCCTTCTCCTTCGCGCGGAGTATCCTGGAGATCAGCTCGTTCTTCGTCCCTCTCGAGTTGAGCCCCAGCGAATCGCACAACGCTTCGAGCTCGATCTTCCGCATCTCCCTGAGATAGACCGCGGTGACCTCTGCCAACGGCATCCTCTCCGGAGCTTCCCCGCCCACCACAACTGGCTGAGGGGGCGGCGGAGGGGCCGGCTGCGGCGTCGGGTCAGGAGCGGGCTCGGACTTCTTGCCATCCTCCGCCGGCAGCTTCGAATTGGCCGCCGCGTCCTTGAACTGCGGGGCGACCCTCAATGACTCGTTGAACGCGACCTGCGCCTCCGGCATCCGGCCCATCCTGCGCAGCACAAGGCCTTTGTCATTGTATGCTTCGGCGGTCTCGGCTATCTTCACTGACTGCTCGAAGGTCTGCAGGGCCTCGGGGAGCATGTCTATCGACAGCTGGCAGAACCCTTTGTTGTTCATGGCGACGGTCGTGGGGGATATGACCAGAGACTCCTCGAAGCATGCGATCGCCTCCCTCATCCGCTCGCCTCTGTAGAGTATGCAACCCCGGTTGTTCCACGCCGCGGGGTTGATCTTGAGGATCCTGATGGCCTTGTCTATCTCCAGGCTGGCCCTCTCGAGGTCGCCCTTCTTGAAGAGGGAGATCCCCGCGTTGTTGTGGGCCTCGGACACATCCAAGGAGGCGGCCTGGTTGCGCTCGAACGATTCCGCCGCTCCGGCGAAGTCATCCGACGCGAGCTTCACGAGCCCCTTGTAATTGTGCAGCATCGATAGGTTCTCTATCGCCAGCGCGAACTCGAGGTCCTCGAGCGCCTGCCTGTGGTCGCCTTGCCTGCAGGCATCCATCGCGGCGACCGCTCTGCCCTGCCAACCGGAGGATGTCTTCCGCAGGGCGTCGCTGAGCTTGGATGCGCCCTCAGGGTCGCGAGTGTCCATGAGCACGGTGTGGAGGTTGAACAGCGCGGGGACGTAGGACGGGTCGGACGCGAGGGCGTGCTCGTAGCTCTTGATCGCCGCCTCGCGCTTGCCGATGCGGTACAGCACGTTGCCTGCGGCCGTCAGAAGGTACGGGCTCTCGCCCTCGAGCCTCAGGGACTTCCCGAGGAACTCCAGGGCCTCGTCCAGCCGGCCCATCAGCATGAGCAGTTCGGCCCTGTCGCCGTATATCTCCTCGGCGAGCTTCTCGACATTCTCCTCCTTGACCCTCGCGACCACGTCTTCGGGAAGGGTTGAGGGCATGGCCGCCGGAGACACCGCTCCCCTGCCCCTCGAGGCCTCCGTCGCGAAGATGTCCTCGACTATCCGAGGCACCTCGACCATCTGGTCGGCCATCTTCCTGGTCTCCTCGTCGAGGGCCTTCCTCGCGTCCGCGAACTCCGGGTCGAGCCTCATGGCCTGCTCGAAGGCGTTCTTGGCCTGGGCGTTCTTCCCGAGCTTCTTGGAGGCGATGCCTTTGAGGTACCATCCCCTCGAGTTCTCGGGCCTTATCTGCGTTATCCTGGTGAAGGATTCCAGGGCGTCCTCGTACCTTCCCATCTCGAAAAGGAGGTTGCCCTTGTTCGTGTGGCCTTCCACATAATCGTGCTTGAGCTCCAGCGCGCGGTTGTAGGAATCAAGCGCCTCATCGCCCCGTCCGAGGCTGTGGAGCGTCGCCCCCCGGTTGCTGTGCACCTTCTCGAGCCTGTAGTTGAGCTTCAGCACCTTGTCGAAGGAGTCCAGCGCCTCCTTGAACCTCCCGAGCCTGTGCAGGGTCGAGCCCTTGTTGATCAGGGCCTTCTGCATGGAGGGGTTGTAGAACAGCGCGCGGTCGTAGCACATCAGCTCCTCGTTGAACCTCCCGAGGGCGAAGAAGCAGTTCCCCAGCGAGAACCAGGTCTCGCCGCTCTCCGGCAGGAGCTCCAGAGCGTGCCTGTAGCATTCCAGGGCCTGCTCGTGATAGCCCATCTCGTCGAGCACATTGCCCTTCATGCGCCAGGGCACATCGTACGAGTCGTCCACGAGGATGGCGCGGTCGAACGCGTCGAGGGCCTTCATGAGATCCTTGTCGGCCATCGCCTCGTATCCGGCCGCCATCGCGGCTCCCAGCCTCTTGTCCATGCCCGGCACGGCGACGACCTTCGTCTTCTCCTTCCTCGCGTCCGCAGCCCTGATGACCTCCTTATCGAGGTCGAACCTGCGCATGAGCGCCGAGAGCTTGACGCCGTCGGCGGTCCCGATCTTCTTGCTGTCGGCCAGAGGGATGGCGTCTGCCATGATCGATGAGGTGGTGAGTACCAGCGCGTTCTGGGTGTCGGCCCGCTCCATGTACGATGCGAGGCTCTCGATGTCCGCCCGGGTCACGGGCTCGTCGCGCCTCGAGAAGAATACGGTGTACTTATTGGAGTCCGGACGGTGCACGCAGTCCGCTATCACGAAGCTCTCCCTCGGCCTGCTGCGCAGTATCTTGAGCTCCAGATAGCCGAGTATGCTCTCCACGAGGCGGCTGAAATCGTGCTCGGAGATCTCCTTGACAGCGAGCAGGATGCGGTCGTCCGAGCGCTCGCTCAGGATCTTGTCCAGCTCGACCATCAGCGACCGCCTCCCGAGGACAGCGCCTTGAGCCACTTGGCCGCTTCCTTGTTGTTGGGGTCCAACCTGACGCTCTCCTCGAGACACTTCTTGGCGTCGTCGGTCAGCCCGAGGGCGTTGAGCGCTATGCCCTTCCTTCCCAGGGCGTAAGAATCGTCCTGGTCCAGCTCCAGGTACTTGTCATAGGAATCGGCGGCCCGTCTGTGCTTCTGCTTCTCGAAGAGCAGGTCCGCCTTCATGAGCCACGCGCTCCTGTCCTTGGGAACGAGCATGTTGTACTTGTCGAGGCACTGTATGGCGGCCCCCCACCTGCCAAGGCCCTTCATCGCCTTCGCCTTGCCGAGCCACGCGCGGGGGTTCTCTCCGTCGATCTGCAGCGCCCTCGAGAAGCTCTCGTCCGCCCCGCTCACCTTGTCGTTGCTCAGGAGCGTCTCGCCCATCGCGATCCACGCATCGACCAGCTTCGGGTCGAGGGTGACCGCTTTGCTGAGGTACTGGACCGCGGCGCCCCACTTGCCCTCCTTGTCGGATATGACCCCGCGCCAGTACCATGCTATGGGGTCGTTCCGGTTGTGCTCGTAGAACGCGTGCGCTCTGGCAGAGGCGGCGTTCATGTCGCATTTCGCGACGAGTGATCCGATGAGTATCAGGGTGGCGTCCCGTGAATCGGCATTCTCCTTCAGGAAGTGTTCCGCGTGCTGTATCGCATTGTCGAAATCCTTCTCCCCGTAGGATATCTTCGCCTGTTCGAGGGCGTTGACAGTGACCGCCTCTTGGATGGCTGGCACGACCTTGGCGGGGTGCGCGGCCGGAGCCGGGGTCTTCGGGACGGGCGGAACCTCGGATGCGCTCTTCCTCAGCTCGCATATGAGGTCCGAGACCTTCTGATCCAGATCCGGCGTCCTGGACAAGGCCCTCTGGCGCTCAGCGAGAGCCGCTTCCTCCCGCCTGCCAAGTTCCCTGAACACCAGAACGACCATGTCGTGCGCGTCCATGAACTTCGGATCCAGCGTGAGGGCGCGGCTGAAGCACTCCAGGGCGTCCTCGCTCCTGCCCATGTCCCTGAGTATCCTGCCCTTCAGGACCCAAAGCTGGGGGGTCTCGACCTGAGCGAGCGTGTCGTCGACCCTCCCGAGGGCGTCCATCTGGTTGCCGAGCGCAAGATGCGCCTTGGCCAACGATTCCGCGATCCTCGAGTCGTTCGGGAAGTGCCTGAGCGCGTTCGTGAGATGCGTCTCCGCATCCGACCATTCCTGGGACTCCAGACAGAGCATCCCGAGATCCCGGAGAGCGATGGAGTAGAGGTCGTCCTTGGCGGAGACCTTCGAGAAGTAGTCCTTTGCCTTTGACATGAGGAGCTTCTTCTTCCCCTCCTGCCATTTCCTGGAAGTCGTCCTGAGCAGTATCCCCTTCGAGGCGCTCCAGTACGCGACGCCGACCCTGATGTAGAGGTCGCTCATCGCCTCCAACGGGTACATCTGCTCGAGCGCATCGACCTTCTGGATGACGACGGATATCGTCTCCGCGGAGTCCTCGGTGAGCAGTATCTTCGACTGGTCGAGGTTGACCGGGATCCCGAGGTGGGCCAGGAGCGTGTTGCAGATCTCGTGTATCGCCCTCAGTTCCTCGTGTTTCACCCCCCCGACCACCAGGTCCTTCAGGACGTTCTCGAAGTCGGCAGACGTCATACGCACGACATCGCCGGACGCGGTGGGGCCGAGGAGGGCTGCGGCGGACCCCTCTGACCTCATGGTGGAGAACACGCTCTGGCCGATGAGCACGGGCCCGAGGAGGAACCTCGACTCCTTGAAGCATGACTCGGCGCAGCTGTCGCACAGGAGCGCTTCGTCCTCTGACGAGCCACCACATTTCAGGCAGGGCAAGCGATATCCCCCATATTCCATCAGATACGGATTGACTGATATAATCATACCGTCGAATGGTTTTTCCGCTCCACCAGCTTGGACATGTAGAGGCCGTCCCTCTCGTACCCGAACTTGCGGTAGTAGTTCCTGGCGCCGACCCCGCTCGTGACCATCATCTTCCGATACCCTTCCGCTGCGGCCTTCCGCTCGCACTCGGCCAGGAGCTTCTCCCCGAACCCCCTGTGCTGCCAGTGCCTTCCGCCCTTTTCGTCTATCGGCACCATCTGGCCGTACACATGGAGCTCCCTCAGCAGCGCGCAGTCCTCGGACCCGGTTCCTGGGAGCCTCAGCCTCGCATAGCCTATGAGGGAGTCTATCGACGGGACCTCGTAGGATAGGAAGACCTCCGTGCCACCGGAGGCCTTGTAGACCGTCTCCCTGAGTTCGACCGCGACGTCTTCCGGCAGCTCCTTCGCGGTCGGGACATGCCCGATCTCCCTGCACCGGATGCATCTGCAGGCGGACCCCTGCTCGCGCAGCCGCTGCTGCACCAGCTCCCTGAGATGGCTCTTCCTGACTCCCGCCTCGATCAGCTGCACCGGTATGTCCCGCTGTATGCGGAGTATCCGAACCCACGGAGGAACGATCCGCTTGGCCTCGGCGACGAGGTTCACGGTCTCGTCGAGGGACGGTGGGGAGTACGACCCTTGCTCCCACATGATCGAACAGCGGGGTCCCCTTCACGACCAGGGTCGGGTATATCTTCAGCATGTCTGGCCTGAACCGCTCGTCGTCGAACAGCCTTCGGAAGGAATCGAGGTCCTTCTCGATGCTGCTGCCGGGCAAGGATGGCATGATGTGATAGCAGACCTTCAGCCCGGCGTCCTTCGCACGCTTGGTGGCGTCCGCCACGTCCTTGACATGGTGTCCCCGGTTCACGCCGTCCAGGACCATGTCGTCCAGGATCTGCACCCCGAACTCGACCTTGGTCGCGCCGAGCATCATGGAGTGCTCCAGTTGATGCTGATTGAACCAGTCGGGACGGGTCTCCACGGTGAGGCCGACGCACCTCGACTGGGCGGATTCGTTCGCGCTCTGGGCTGACACCAGGTCGAGGGCCTCCAGCCCGTTCATCGCGTCATAGCACCGCTTCACGAACCAGTCCTGATACTCCTCCGGCCTGGAGGTGAAAGTGCCGCCCATGATGATGAGGTCGACCTTGTCCGTCCGGTGGCCTATGGCCTTGAACTGCACGAGCCTCGCCTTGGTCTGTCTGAACGGGTCGAACTCGTTCTGGGACGCGCGCATCGCTGCGGGCTCGCGGCCGGTGTACGACTGGGGGCTGTTGTTCGACACGCCCCCGGGGCAGTACGAGCACCTCCCGTGAGGGCAGTCGAACGGGCTCGTCATGACGGCGACGGGCGCGACCCCGCTGAGCGTCCTTATGGGCTTGTTCTTCAGAAGTGGCTCGACGATGTCGCGGTACTCCTCTGGAACCCGCTCGAGAATCTCGTGGTTGGTCGGGACCCTGGCGAGCCCGTGCTTCTTGCACAGCTTCGCCTTGAGCCGGAGCACTTCCGGCCTCGTCGTCACCTCCCCGACGACTATCGCACGCACGAAGTCCTCGTAATAATCCACGACCAGCTCCTAGAAGTCCGTCCCGATATCTAGTTATCGGAGCATCGCGTCGGCTCACTGGTACATCAGCGCGTCGTACACGTCCTCGGGCTCGTCACCGGTCTTGGGCCTCTTGCCCTTCTTCTTGAAAACGCCCGCGTCATGCACCAGCAGCCGGATGTATGTCTTGTCTGGAAGCGGCTCGAGGGCCATGACGCCTTTGAGGACGAGCCCTTTGAGGGTCCGCTCGAGCGTGTCCATGCGCATCGACAGCTCGTCCCTGAGCTCCTCGACCGTGATAGGATACCAGTCCATCAGGATGTCCACGATCCTCTTCTCGTGCTCGTTGAGCCGTATCTGCATGGTTCACTGCTCAGCCGAAGTACACCGCGTTCGATTCGGTCTCCTTCTCTTCCTTCTCCTTCTCGGCCTTGAGGACGTCGATCGAGATGATCATGTGCGACGGTATCAGCCTCAGCATGCCGTGCTCCTTCCCCAGCTCCTTCTCGATATCCATCACGATAGCGGTGTCGTGGGCTACGGCCGCATAGCCCTTGAATATCCCCACGGTCTCCATCGGCTTGTCCTTGGACTCGAGGCTCTTGATCCTGTAGAGCGAGCCGGGAGTCAGCACGATCGCTTCATCTTTTCTTGCCATGCTTGTCACCTTTCTTGGTTGCGAGTTCCTGGAGGTGGTCAACGGTCTTGCGGTAGTTCTCCATCGCGACCTGGACGTGCGCCTCAGTGAAGTTCCAGGCCTTGCTGAGGTTGCCGTACCTGATCCGGTAGCCTTTCCTGGAGCCACCGTCCGTCTGCTCGACGTTCATCTCCTCGAGGATGTCGAATCCCTTGAGCTTGTTGATGTGCCTGTACACCGTGGCCTTGGTGGTGCCCAGAGCGACCGCCAGGTCCTCGACGACCCACGCCTTGTCCATCCGCTCGAGGAAGAAATCGACCATCAGCCTGTACGGCACGCTGTCCCTGATATCCGTGACGTCCGTCTTGGGGTCGTACCCTTTCGGGAAGTATCCGACCTGATTGAGGAAGAGGATCGCGACTTCGTCGATGTCGCTGAGTGGAGTCAGGGGCGTGTTGCTCACGACATTTAGCTCGAAGCTCATATCCGTCGTAAGTGGCTTGAGATTAGTTAAGCATTATGCTTCAAACTCTGCGGACACGAGAGCCTTCAATCCGGCGAGAGCTCCTTCGACCTGGCCTTCTCGAACTCCTCGTCGAGCTCCGCCAGCACCTTACCCCTGACGGCGATGAACTCCCCGCTCGTGCGGTCCCTTGGCCTCGGGAGACCGACCGGTATGATCTCCCTGACCTTCCCCGGCCTGGCGGTCATGACAACAATCCTGTCCGCAAGGAACACGGCCTCGTCTACCGAGTGCGTAACGAACAGGACGGTCTTCTTCGTCGCAGACCATACCCTGAGCAGCTCCTTCTGCATCAGATTCCTCGTCTGAGCGTCCAGGGCACCGAACGGCTCGTCCATCAGCAGCACCGCCGGGTCGTTAGCCAGCGCGCGTGCGATGCCGACCCTCTGCTTCATCCCGCCTGAGAGCTCCTTCGGGTGAGCGTCCTCGAACCCCTGCAGGCCGACCAGGTCTATGAGCTTGGATGATATCCTCCTGCGTTCGACTTCTGGGACGCCTTTGAGCTCGAGTCCGAACTCGATATTCCTCCTGGCGGTCCGCCAGGGGAACAGTGCGAACTCCTGGAACACCATGCCCCTCTCCGGGCCTGCACCGACGACAGCTTTCTCGTGGATCTCCACGGAGCCGTCGCTCTTCTCCTCCAATCCCGCCACTATCCTGAGTACTGTGGTCTTCCCGCAGCCTGATGGTCCGAGCAGGCACACGAATTCGCCCTCTTCGACCTGAAGATCGAAGCCGTGGATGGCTGTGACGGCCTTCTTCCCTTCCGAGAAGACCTTCCCGAGCCCGCGGATGTCGATGATCATCTCATGCCCATCCACTTGGACAACCTCCTTTCGAAGAGTGCGGCTACCCCGGTCGTGAGAACACTGAGGATGCCAATCAGGACCATCGCAGCATACATGTGGGGGAACAGGCTGAGGTCGGAGGATATTCGGATCAAGGAGCCGAGCCCTGTGCTCCCTCCGACCATCTCCGCAGCGACGATGCACATCCAGCCGATGCCGAGCCCGACCTTGATCCCGGTCATCAGGTATGGAACAAGGAAAGGAATGATCACCTTGGTGAAGACCTGCCCGCGGTTCGCCCCGAGGGTGCGCGCAGCGTCTATCAGGACTGGGTCGACGCTTCTGACCCCGAGCTGGACATTCAGCAGGATTGGGAAGAATATTCCCAGGAACACTATCGCCACCGCGCCCCAGTTCCCGAACACGACCAGGAATATCGGGATCCACGCGAGAGGCGGGATCGGGCGGAATATCTCCACGATCGGCTTGCCCAGGGCATCCGCCATCCGCAGGCTGCCCATCAGGAGACCGGTCGGTATGGCGACTGCGAGCGCCAGCACGAACCCGAGGAAGATTCTCTTCAGGCTCGCGACCACATGCACATCCACCCACACGCCGGTACCTGGGTCAGGGCCGCTGAACCAACCCATGAACGCATCAGCGACGACCCCTGGAGCAGGCACGTACTTCGCGAAATCCGAGTCGGTGGAGTCTAGGTAGTACGAATACAGATGCCATGCGACAACGAACGCGGATACTGAAAACAGACCTAACAGGAGATTGCGCCAGTGATCCTGGAAGTACCGGCGCAGTTCCTTAGCGAAGTCGACCATTCAGTACCGCCTGTCCCCTCCATGCATCGGGGTGAAGATAGAGGTTTGGGGAGAGGGTTACGAGGACTTCACGACGAAGTCGTATCCCCTCTCCTCGAGCGCGATCTTCAGCAGGAGGAACTGTATCGAGCTCGTGTTGGGCACGGCGATGGTCTTGTTCACGAGGTCGTCCAGGCTCTCGATCCCCGAGTTCTTCGCGACGACGAGCCCGCTCCCCTCGATGTTCGCCTGCGCCACGATCGTCGTCTTGGCACCCCCGTTGAGGTGTTTGACGATCGCTGGTGGGGCGCCGAGGTATCCGATGTCGACATCGCCAGCGACGAAAGCGTCCATCTCCGCGCCTCCGCTCGAGAACGGCGCGCCCTCAGCTGCTACGACCTCGAGCCCGTACTTCTCGAATATGCTCTTCTCTCCGTCGAGGGCCCTCGGGTCGTTGGCCACGAACTGGGCCATCTGGTGGATGTCGCCGACGAGGTACCCGAGCCTGACCGTACCAAGGATCGTGTCGCTCGGCTCTATGTCGACCGCTTCAGCGAGAAGAGTCTCGTTGGCGTAGCTGTCCACGAAATCGCTCACGGAGTCATACCCCATGTCGGCGATGGTCTCGTTCGTAGTTATGTTGAGATCGATGTACATGTTCGTGAACTCCTCCAGGGCGGTCGTGAACGAGCTGTCCATCTCGTACTTGTACTCCAAATGGGACATGGCAGCCGACACTACGCTGCTGTTCCTCAGGGTGAATTCCTGGGCGAGCGTGACAAGGAGCGTGTACTCCGCGCTGTCGTGGTCCTGGTTTGCGGTCAGCATCCACTCCGTCGCTTCCATGTGGGCCTTCAGGAAACGCTTCGTCAGCTCGGGCCCGTCCTCGGTCTCGAGGAAGTTGGTGGACGCCACCACGACGCAGCAAGGGTGATTGGGCATCATCTCGCTGCTCCACATCAGGACCTCGCCCGTGTCGTCCATCGAGGCCTCCGACACGAACGGCTCCCACGAGATGAACCCGTCTATCAGTCCAGTCGACAAGGCCACCTTCATGTTGGGCACGGTGATTGAAGTATCGTAGTACACGGTCCCGGTCCTGCCCTCCGGTCTGAGGATGAACGCGGCCGCGACGACGGCCACTACAACCACTGCTGCAACAACTATTGCTATCAGGATCTTCTTGTCCATCTGAGCTCCCCGTCATGATGATGGCCCGGACGATAATAAGCCTTTTCACATATGTGACGATAGGACGATACAATTGTATAAATATCCGCCCTGACATCATCACTTCGAGGACATTAATGGACGATTCTAGGAGACTCATCAACGCGGCCCTCGATTCAGACGCGGCCCTCAGCACGAACCTGCGGGAGATCCTGGAGAAGCTCGGGATGACGGTTCAGGACCTGGCCAGGAGGTCGGGCGTGTCGCCTAGCACCCTGTACAAGATCACCAACGAGGGCAGGTCCCCGAGCCTCGACATCCTGAGGAAGGTGCTCGGCACCATCCGCGAAGCGGAGGGGCGGAGGGCGGGCAACTTCATCGCGGTGATCGCAGCGCGGCACGTCCTCGACGAAGTGGTCGAGAGGTCCGTGGACATCGGGGGCGAGGTCCGCAAGGTCCGCGAATATCCGGCAGCGACCGTCGAGGATGCCATCGTCGCGGCGATAAGGGCGGAGAGGGACGGCGCGATCGCGGTCGTGTGCGCTCCCATCGTCAGCTCGACCATCGAGAAGGTGGTCGACATCCCGATCGCCACGATAATGCCCCGCGACTCGGTCACCGAGGCCATCAAGCTCGCGGCCAGAAAAGCGAAGGGTTAGCGCACCATCTCCCGCTTGACATCGAGCTCGAGACCGATGGACACGAGTTCACCGTTCTCCAGTTCCGAGACCTCGCCCAGAATGTCGGCTTCGTTGATCGATTCCTGGAATATCGCGACGTAGTCCCTGCACACTGCGCGACTCTTTAGCTTGTAGTACCATTCGCGGTCCTGTCTCGTGAACCCGCGGTATCCGAAGAGCCTCTTGCCGTCGGAGACCAGCATCATGGCCGTGTATGTCTCCTTGGTCCGGATATCCTCCTTGATCAGACGCTTGAGGGCGGATTCCAGGTCCCCCGTCTCGTCGAACTTGTCTGCGAGGAGCATCAACAGCCTCTCGCTGTCCGTCTCCCCCTTCGGCTTCCTGGTCGTATCCGAGCGCAGGCCGTCGACCGTGCCGTTGTGAGCGAAGACGATGCCCTCGCAAATGAATGGATGCGTGTTCTTCAGGGAGATGTCGCCCCTGGATGCCCTCCTCACGTGTGCGATCAGTATGTTCGGGGATTCGAGTTCTGGAACGGTCCTCACTGCAGAATCGAACGACGGATCCATGTATGCTGGCCGCTCGCTCTTGCCGACCAGCTTGGGAGAGCGGTTCATGAACGACACGATGCCCCAGCCGTCCATGTGCCCATCGACTTCCTCCTCGGGCACCTTGCCGATCTCGGCAACGTGCTGGAGGTCTACCAACGCCTCGACTGGGAACTTGCCCTTGAACACGACTCCGACCATCCTGCACATGTGAACGACCTTCCTCGACTGGCTCACTCGAGCACTTTGGGGACGATTGCCACTTCCAAGGCCATCGAATTGGTGACCAAGCACTTGCGCTTGGTCGTTGTCAACGCCTTGTCCAGGTTCGCCAGGTTCGCACCCGGTGCGAACCTCATCTCAGGGTAGAGCGTCAGCTTGACGAACTTCTTCGCTCCGTCCACGGTCTGCAGGTCCCCGACCGCTCTGCACCTGTACTCAAGGACCTTCAGGCCGAGGCCTGCGGAGACATACTGGAACACTATCTGGAAGCACATGTTCGCCGCACCGACGAACGCATCTTCCGGGGTCATCGGCCCCTTCATGCCTTCCAGCTCCACCGGCGGTGAATACTCGACCCTCAAGCCGTTCTGGCCGAGCATTGAGCCTGGGAACTTGCCCGTCCATTCCACCGTAGTCTCGAAGTCCATCGTGATCCTCCTCGCAACCAATGTCTCCGGATTTAAGCCTTGCACAGCGCCTGCTCCAGGGCCACGCCTGGCTGGAGAACAGAAAAAGAAAAAATGGGGACAGTCGGGGAAGACTGTCGGTGGTTATTCTGAGTTTCAGGGGAACAGCTTCTTCATCTGCGATTCGAGCATCGGCCTCGGCAGAGCGCCGACGGTCTTGTCGACCAGCTGCCCGTTCTTGAAGAATAGGAGCGTGGGTATGCTCATGATCCTGTGCTTCGAGGCGGTGCCGAAGTTCTCGTCCGTGTTGAGCTTGAGGAACACGGCCTTGCCCTTGTAGTCCTTCGCCATCGCATCGATGGTCGGCGACAGCATCCTGCAGGGACCGCACCAGGGGGCCCAGCAGTCGACCACGACGGTCGGGTACTTCTTGACGGTCTCCTCGAACGTCGAGTCCGTGACCGTTACGGTGAATCTGGATATCCGTTGCCGCCAGAACCGCCAGCCTGCGTCGTCCTCATCATCTCAGCCAGTTTCTTCTGCCTTATTTCCTCGATCTCTGATGTCATTCGTTTCACCGGATTTGCACGCTTGTGCCTTATCGTCGCATTACCGATGCCTGCGGCTGTACTTAAGAATTGCGACGAAACTCTCAGGAAGGCCCTCAAGACATAGTCTTGAGACGGGGGATGCTGGATACGGCAACCTTTTTAAGGAACAGATTGCGATACGGTCGCAGGGATGCAGGATGCTCGAAGAAGCTTCTAACATGATTGGACTGCAGGTTTACACTAACCAAGGAATGTTCCTGGGCAACGTTTCGAACCTGGTGGTGGAAGTAGACGAGAACAAGGTGCAGGGTCTGTTCGTGACCAGCACGAACCCACTGCTGGTCGAAGGGTCGAAATCCGTCAACGTGCCTTTCAGGTGGATATCGGCCATCGGGGATGTCATCATACTGAAGTACTTCCCGAAGAGGGTCGCCCTGAAGAGGGGAAAGCCGAAGGGAGAGAAGACCCCGCCGGCATCTGAGTAAAGCATTTATCGTCCCGCGGTGCTCAAGCGTCCGTGTCCGAACCCAAGGTAGACCCGTCGTGTTTTGTCGCACCAGAGGCCATCATAATCGGAGATGTCGTCATCGATAAAGGATGCAGCATCTGGCCGTACGCGGTCATACGGGCCGACATGTCCCCGATCAGGATCGGCGAGGGATCGAGCATACAGGAACACTGCCAGATCCACGGGAACCCCGGAAAGCCGACGATCATAGGCAAGAACGTCTCCGTTGGCCACGGCGCCATCATACATGCCGCCAAGATAGGCGACTACGTCATCGTGGGCATGAACTCGACCACCCTCGATGAGGCTGAGGTCGGCTCCGGGTCGATCATAGGCGCGAACGCCCTCGTCAAGTCCGGCATGAAGGTCCCGGAGGGAAGCCTCGTGCTCGGCGTCCCTGGGAAGATCGTCAAGGAAGGGGACCCTTCGCTCCGCGAAGCAGCGAAGAGGAACGCGGAGGAGTATCACAAGCTGAGGGACGCGCACAAGAACGGGGCTTTCAGGCATCGAAATACTCCCTGTGCAAGCTCGCGTACAAGGACTTCAGGACCGAGCACCCTGGCATGTACTCCCAGCACCTCGTGTCTGTGTTCGAGGTCGCCGCAAGCATACTCAAGAACCATCGGAGGAAGGTCAGGAAAGGGAAGGTGGACCGGGTTCCCTATGTCAAGGGTCTGTTCATGAAGACGGAGAACCAGGCGTACAAGCTCGACCTCGAGAGAGGCGTGGTCGATCTGCCCATACGGGCAGGGTGCCATGTCGAACTCAGGCTGGTGCTGAGCGAGTATCACAGGAGATTCCTGGACGACCCATCACTCTCTCTCGGCTCCCTGACGATCTTCCCGGACAGGGTCGTGATCGCCTTCAGGAAGACGGAGCCGCGACCGTACGTCCCGGAATCGGTGGTCTCCCTCGACACGAACGAGAGGAGTCTCGACGGGGTGTTCGTCAGTGAAGGGAAAGGCGTCCCCGTGAAAGCCCACTTCCCGGAAGTGGCAGTGATACAGCAGAGGCACCACGACCGACGGAAGCGCCTCCAGACGAAGAAGTCCAACGACCGCCGGACTTCGAGGCGCCTGTGCAGGAGAGAGGGTAAGAGGGAGCACGACCGGGTCGAGTACCGGATGCATCAGGTAGCCAACGCCGTGCTCGACTTCGTCGAGGAGAAAACGGCGGCGATAGTGCTCGAGGACCTCAGGGGGGTCTTCAAGCCGAGGGAGGACAAGCGCCTCAACAGACGGTTGAGCGTGTGGCCGAGGAGGAAGCTCCACCAGTTCATAGAGTACAAGGCACAGTGGAGAGGAATACCGGTCCTGAAGGTGGACCCGAGGAACAGCAGCAGGAAGTGCCCGGCATGTGGGAGATTACAGGATTCCCGAAAGGGCACGGAGTTCGCGTGCGAGTGCGGCTGGCGTCTCGACAGGCACATCAACGCCAGCCTCAACCTGCTGCAGACAGCCGTCTCGAAAGAGATGGTAGGGGGTTTACGGTTCGACCCCGGCGCGCTCCAGCATGACGTGATGATGATCCTCTACGACCCTGAGAAGGGCGCACGGTCGGAGCCGAATGGAGCGAGTTGCGAGGGGGCTGCTGCGTGAAGAGCCGCTGTCCAATTTCGCAACAGAACCAAGAGATACATTCCATGACTGGGCACGCACTCGGTCGGGGAATCACTTAAGGCACGCCGGCCCGATTGCCGTCTCATGTCAGAGGAAGTGGTAGGCGTTTCCGATGCGATCGCGTCAAGGAAGAGCGTGAGGAATTTCGAGGACGCGCCCGTCGAGAAGGAGAAGCTGATGAAGTGCCTCGAGGCGGCGCGGCTCGCTCCCTCATGGGCGAACAAGCAGTGCTGGCACTTCATACTCGTGACAGGGAAACGGGAGGTCGAGGAGCTCGGCCTGATTCCCGCGCACATCAAGAACACACCTGCGCTGGTGGTGGCTTGCGGCGACCCCGAGAAGAGCGGCAACATCGACGGGAAGCCGTACTACATGGTCGACGTGGCGATAGCGGCCGAGCACCTGGTGCTCGAGGCCGTCGAGCAGGGCCTCGGCACGGTCTGGGTCGGAGCGTTCAAGGAGGACAGGGTCCAGAAGGCCCTGGGCATCCCGCAGAACATCAAGGTCGTCGCCCTGATCCCGATCGGGTATCCGGCAGGCAAGGAGGGCGTGAGGGCGAAGCTTCTGAAGGCCGCGGTCGGAAGTGCGAACAGGAAGGACATGAAGGAGATCGTCCACTTCCAGAAATGGTAGCCCGTCTCAGGGTATGTCGTCCAGGTCGAGCCCGCAGAGGCGCGAGAGCTTCTCGTGCAGCTTGACGATCTTGATCGCCGGCTCGTGCTGCCCTTTCCTGGCCAGGTACCCCACGGCCTCTTTGACGGAAGTGCGCCTCGAGCCCGCCATCAGGTTGTCCGCGTGGGCCACGATCATCTCCTCGACCGTGCGCGGCGTGTAATCCTTCTTGGGCAGTCCAAGGCGCTTCGCATCCGCGCTCGATATCCCCGCCCCGATGTGCCTCTCGATTATCTTGACCAGCGGGTCCGGAAGGTCCAGCTCCTGGGCCACCCTGGCGCCTTCGACCGCGTGGGCGATCTCGTGCGTCCTGCATCTGCCTAGGTCGTGCAGGAGCCCGCCCACCTCGACCAGGCCGACGTCCGCGCCGCACTTCCTCGCGATCTTCACCGCGAGTGCGGACACGGCCTCGCAGTGCCTGATGACCTCGTCGTCGCAGCCGTTCTCGCGCAGGAGCTTGATGCACTCATCCCTTGTCGGCAGCCTTGCGGGCCTTGAGTGCCTTGGGCCTTTTCCTGTCAATGACCGTCTTCCCCCTAGGGTTCGGGACTATCCTGAGCCTACCCTTGAGGTCCTTCTCCAGGGCCTTCCCACCGGTATGTCTGTCAAGGAATATAGCGAGCGCGGCGACTTCGGAATGCGGCTGGTTCCCCACGGACACGTTCCTGTCGGCCAGGTCGTAGACCTCCCTGGGGACCTTCTCGGCACCGACGACGATCATCAGGTCCTTCGCATCGATCGTCGGCAGCGCCTTCGAGAGCTGCTCGCCGTACATGGTCAGGTGGACGACCTCGCCCTTCCAGGCCTTGATCGCCTTGCGCCAGTCGACCCCGGTCCTGATGTCGAACTTGCCGCCGAACCTGCCGACCACGCTCCGGACGGTCTTCTCGAGCGACTCGTCCTCGGTGGAGACCCAGACGGCGTCAGCGCCCAGAGCCCTGGCGGTGAGAGCGACATGCGTCGTCACGCGTTGGTCCCTGCTTGGACGATGGCCCAGCCTCATAATCACTATCATGTTCACATCCGGGGAGCCAGTGCTCTACTCCTTCACGCGCTCGATCCTGTGGCCCCTGTAGTCGAGCTTGGTGCTCCTCTTGACCAGGCTCTTGAGCATGGTGAACGTCACTCCCAGCACCTCGGCGACGTCACCCGCGAACTTGCCAGTCGGGCCCACGAGCTCGTGGATCTGCTTCTCTATCTTCAGGTATTCCTTCTCATCCATGACCGCCGCCGCGAGGACATCGCTGATCTCGTAGACTGGCCACGAGGCGTTGATATGGAACGAGGTGTAGTAGGTGTGATACGCCTTCTCCGGCTGCTGCAGCTCGGCGGAGGTCTGCCACCGGGTCTCGACGAGCTTCATCTTCTCGAAGAACAGCAGGGCGTCCTTGCCGGCAGGCCCGAACTGCTTCTCTATGTCGCGTATTGTGTGCCATTCGAGGGTCACGAGCTTGAGGACTTCCCTCTTTACCTTCGTGTCAACCGCCCGGAACATCGGAACGAGTTCTGCCGGTTCGGTTATGACCTTGATCCTCGACATGGACGGCCCCTATCTGAGTGCATACATATAAGGCTAATTGGAATCGAAATGGAGGTTTCCGGGATACTGGCTAGGTTCGGAACTGCATTCCGAAAAGCCGCGTTTCCACTGGAAAAGCGACGTTTTCCGGTGGCATGAGCTTTAAGTACGAAGACACTATAGGCTCATCTTGAAGAGCGTGTCCCGATGATGGCAAAGGACCTTAAGGACAAGTCGAAAGTCGACGAGCTGATTGTCACGATTGTCGAGAAGAAGGAGCAGAGGGAGTTCAAATCCTCCTGGAGCGGGTCTGCGGGCAGGGTCTGCGACGCGACCGGACAGGATGAGAACGGCGACACCGTCAACCTCACCCTCTGGAACGACGACATCGAGAAGGTCGATGTCAACTCGAAGATCAAGATCACGAACGGCTGGGTCTCCTCGTACAAGAACAAGCTCCAGGTGAGCGCGGGCAAGTACGGGAAGCTCGAAGTGCTCTGAGCCCGAAGGGCGTTCATTTCTTCTCATCCTAGCTTGGCCTAGATCGAGAATAGGCCCATCATCAGGCACGGCACGACGATCATGAGGAAGTCATCGTCGATCCGCGGGATTTTGAACCGTTCGGCGCCGACCGCCGAGGTCGCCCCGATTATGCTCACTGTCACCAGGAAGAACGGAGGCTGGTCCCCGAGCCAGTACAGAATCGTCGCTGCGATCGCAAAGTAAACGGCCACCGGCGCGCCAATCGTCAACAGGTTCTGCTTGCTCCTGCTCCTGAGCTCGCCGGCCAGCGGGTCGACCAGGGCCATGCCCACCAGGGCCGTGGCGGCGATCTCGTGCGGGAAGAGCCAGAGGGCGACGGTGACTCCACGCAGCCGCCCAGACGAACGACGCGATGCTGCGAGCCTCGTGAGGCCGGAGCCCGAACAACGGGAAGCCTTTCCAAAGCCTGATCGATTCGAACAGGACGACCGCGAGGAAGAAGCATATGAGGAGGACCCAGCGTTCCACGCCGATGAACGGAACATCGACAGGTATGAGGTAATACAGCGGAGTCAGGGCTATCAGCATGTGGACCGCCCTCCGCACGACGACTTCCTTCCTCATATCACGCACCGACCATAGACAAGACCTGCCCCGTGTTCAGTCCGTGAACGGCGTCCGAGACCATTTCTTCTCTATCCCCCGGTAAAGGACCCATGTCGCGAAGAGCATTACCCCAAGGACCAGAGTGAGGCCGGCGGCCGCGAACGTCCAATCCGACATCAGGCTGAAGGAGAGGATTGTGAGGCACACGTCCGGCAGGAAGGACATGACGCTGAACTTGGCCAGGATGCTCGTGTCGAACAGGAAGGTGTTGGTCTTGAGGCCCGTGAGGTTGGCCATCACGACGACCATGTAAAGCGAGGTCACGAACATGACCAGGAGCGCCAGCCAGAGCAGGTTCGTCTCTCCGTTCACGATGGATATCCCGATCACGAAGAACGCCGAGATCCCCAGAGTCAGGACCAGGAAGACGATTATGCGGACCTTGATCAGGTTCGGGACAGTGACGGGCAGCATCGAGTAGTACTCGACGAGGTCGATGTTGTTCAGCCAGCTGTACATGAGCGTGCCCACGAACCCGACCATCGCCGCGTAGAACACCGTGTTGAACCCGACCGGGATGGCGAGGCCGTAGTTGACGAACCATACGGTGAACGACAGGAACAGGAGCGGGAGCACGAACGAGAAGAACATCTTGGCGACGGTGTTGCTCCTTCGCAGGTCGACGAACTCCTTCGCGAGGAGGGACCTTCTCAGGCCCTTGACCGACTTCAGCTTCTCGAAGTATATCGGCAGCTTGTCGGGGTAGGTCTGCGACGTGATGTTTATCCTCACCTCGACCAGGGAGTACGCGAGGGCGGTCAGCGCCAGGATCGCGATGGAGGCGGCGGAGAAGTATAGCAGCGCCTGGACCGTATCCGACCCGAACGGCTGGACCTGCAGCTGGAACCCGTAGGACGGTATCAGCGCCTCGAGGGGGAGCAGGCCCAGTGCGCCGTAGGCGAGGAACAGGGCGCACACGGAGAGCGCGAAGGCGACGAAGGCCTTCACGCTCCTGATGAATATGACGGATGCCAGGAAGCTGAGGGACAGGCCGAGCATGAACGATGTGAGCGAGGCGACGAAGAACAGACCGATGCTGAGGTACGAGAAACCGGCCAGCGGAGCGGCGAAGAGCAGGCCGGCGGTCGCGGGCACCAGCAGGAGCACCACGTAGAACAGCGCGTCCCTGAGGTAGATGCCGAGGAAGGTCGTCTTGAAGGATATGGGCAGCAGGTAGGGCATGGCCACGAGGTAGTTGCTCCTGCCGTACCTCCTCTCGAGGTACTGCCTGCCCATGAGGCCGAACGTGCCCACGCTCAGGCCGTACATGAACGCGGACAGGTGCGCGAAGGTCGCCAGGTCGGACAGCGGGACGGTCTCGGTGAGCTTGTCGAGCGTGAGGCCGACGATGCCGCACAGGAAGAACACGAACACGGGGAATGTCAGGAACCGCTCCTCGCCGGAGTACTTCGTGTGGGTCCGGTACTCCTCCCTGAGCATCAGGTTCAGGAGGACCTTCGTGTCGGCTCCCTCCCGACCGAGCGCATGAAGAGCCTTTCCAGGTTCTCGCCGTCCCTCATCAGCTCATCCTTCCTGCCCTGGACGACCACGCGCCCCAGGTTGACGATAGCGAGCCGGTTGCAGAGCTTCTCCGATATCTCCAGTATGTGGGAGCACATGAACACCGTGCCACCCTTCGAAACGTACTCCTCGAGGTATTCCCTCAGTATCCTCTGGTAGATTGGGTCGAGGTTGATGAACGGCTCGTCGAGGAACAGTAACTCTGGCTCTGCCATGAACGCGGATGCGAGCATCAGTTTCTGCCTCATCCCC
Organism: Thermoplasmatota archaeon; assembly: GCA_963818745.1. Classification (GTDB taxonomy): domain Archaea; phylum Thermoplasmatota; class Thermoplasmata; order UBA10834; family UBA10834; genus CAWBDD01. Next base: position 433,577 of record CAWFTI010000001.1, read on the forward strand.
TTCGACATGTCCTTGCAGATAGTGCCCTTCTTGCTCTCGAGGTCGAAGAACGAGAGCCATTTCTCGATCCTCTGTTCTATCTTGTCCAGCCTCCTCACCGTTCCCACGAAGTACAGGTACTCGTACCCCGTGAGATAGGTCGGGGGGCTCTCCACCTCGGGCACTATGCCGATGATCTCCTTGACCTTCATGGGGTCCTTGACGACATCCACACCCAGAACGTTGACGGTGCCAGAGGTCGGTTCCAGCTGTCCCGTTAGGATCCTGATCAGCGTCGTCTTGCCCGCACCGTTCGGACCGAAGAACCCGAAGAAGTCGCCCTTGTCGACCGTGATGGTCACGTTGCTGAGGGCCTTCATCCCGTTGAAATCCCTGACTATGTCCTTCGCTTCGACAATGACCATTGCGGCCAGAGCAATCCCCATGTGGTTATATCAAACTTGGTCGGTGATTTCCTTACCAGCGAGCTGGTTCCCCCTCCCCGATTAAATATATCCAAGTGCTATCATGTAGCACGATAGCCTAACCGACGCAGAAGAACCCCAGAAGGAATCGAGATGAAGGGAAAGTCTGGCAAATCCGTCCTCACGAGCAAGATCGAGACCGAGATCGAGCTTCTCCAGAGACACGTCGCGATGCTCAAGGCGATCATGGACAACGAGCCGATAGGCATCATAAGGCTGTCCGAGATGCTGAAGTACCCGCAGCACAAGGTCAGGTACTCCCTCAGGATACTGGAGCAGGAAGGGCTGATCGAGCCCTCGCCCGACGGGGCAGTGACCACGGAGAAGATACAGGATTTCCTGGACCACCTGAAGGAGATCCTGGAGACCATGAGCAATACGGTCAATGAGCTGCGGGAGTCGATAGAGTAAGACTCGCGAGCTCCCGCCCCATCGTTCTTGTGACCGAACACGAAGCCCAGCGTTACAAAAGGCTTATCTAAACAGGTCAGTTTAACTGCGCCTGCGGCTTCCACCATGCCGTCGTAGCTCAGTCTGGTAGAGCGTCCGCCTGTTAAGCGGAAGGTCAACGGTTCGAAACCGTTCGACGGCGCCATCGCACCCTATCCCGCGAGCGTGGGGAACCTTCTCAGCAGAGTCAACGGGCGTTTGCCCTTGCTCCACCTGATCAGGTCGACGATGAACAAGGCCGTGAACAACGCGACGACGGACATGCCGACGTACCCGTTGAACTCGTTGACGACCCCGAAGAACACCCAGACCGACAGGATGCCGGATAGTTGGTACCCCCCTACCCCGTCAATATCAGGCATCAATGCAATATATCGAACAGCCCCTGGAAGGTGCGCAAGGTCGGAGGAAATTGAATGGCAGAGTTGAACGTGGGAGACACCGCACCCGATTTCGAGCTTGAGAACCAGAAGGGCAAGAAGGTTAGACTGAGCAGCTACAAGGGCAAGAAGAACGTACTGCTGGCATTCTATCCGCTCTCGTTCAGCCCGGTGTGCACGAACGAGCTCGGGGAGCTGAAGGAGAAGGAACCGACTATTCTGAAGCTGGATACAGAGATACTCGCATCGAGCGTGGACAGCACATGGGTCCAGAAGGCCTTCGCGAAGGAGATAGGCGCCAAGTTCTCCATCCTGAGCGACTTCAGGAAGGATGTCGCGCCGCTCTATGGCTCCTTCTACGCAGACAAGGGGTTCGCGAAGAGGTCCGTCTTCGTCATCGACAAGCAGGGCAGGGTGGCCTACAAGAGGTTCTACGAGCCGGGGACCGAGCCGGACATCAACGAGGCACTGGACGTCCTGAAGAAGCTGAAATGACCGGCATCATGTTCCACGGCCGCGACCGACACAGCAAGGCTTAAGACAGCCCTCGTTCTAGTACCTCGCCAGAGGGACCAGCCCCGAGAACGAGGTGGCATCACATGTCCTGGATCAAGACCGAAGAGGCGAAGAAGGCGACGGGAAGGACGAAGGAAGTCTACGGACGGATCCTGAAGGAGAGAGGGCACCTTGCCAACATCTTCCTCGCGCAGGGCATGGACCCCGAGACACTGGACCACCACCTCGAGCTGTACGTGGACCTGATGATGGGACCAGGACCGCTCGCGAGGGAGGAGCGCGAAATGATCGCGGTGATCGTCTCAGCGGCGAACAGGTGCGCCTACGGAGCGGTCCACCACGCCGAGGCCCTGGAGACCGTCGAGAAGGACCCCTTGGCCCTGAACAAGCTGGTCAAGGAGTACCTGACGAAGAACGAGAGCCCGCGGAACAAGGCGCTCCTGGCGTACGCGGCCAAGCTCACCGTCACCCCGAAGGACATCACGAAGGACGACATCAGGGACCTCAAGGACGCAGGACTGTCGGACCCAGAGATACTCAGGGCCAACCTGATCGCGAGCTACTTCAACTTCTCGAACAGGATCGCGCTCGGGCTCGGCGTGGAGCTCGAAGAGGGGAAGACCAGGACCTACAGATACTGACATCCCGTGGCCCAGCCAGCCCCGTCCCGCGCACAGAAATCCTAATAAGACCAAGGTTGTTTAGGTTGACCCAAGGGCCCGTAGCTTAGTCCGGCGGAGCGATTGGCTCATATGGGAACCATGTTCCCTGAGGGACCAGTTGGTCATCGGTTCAAATCCGATCGGGCCCACTGGAGACTCCCTCCAAGCCTCTCAATGGGTTTGGAAGTGGGGTTTCCATCTGACGCGCAGGTGCGAGGGTCTCTAAATCTCCCGCATTGGCTTGTTGCAGCACACCAGGATGCCGACGCCTTCCTTGGTGACCTTGACCTCCTGACCGCATATGTCGCAGTGGTAGGTCTTGTTGAGCTTCCCCTTGACCAACTAGATTCACCTCCTCCTCCCCTGAAAGAACGACGACGGGCGATTAAACCCTTGTCCCGCAAAACAGATCGGCGGAGAGCATGCGCTCTAGCTTGAGAGGATAATTAAAACCGGAACGAACCAAGAGGGTTTAGGCTGGAAATATCTACGAGTCACGGGCCTGGCGCTTAGAAGCGTCTTGGCGGCCTGTGCTTCTGATAACATTCCCTGCAGTACACAGGTCTTCCTTCCGTTGGCTTGAACGGAACCTGTGTCTCAGCGCCGCAGTCAGAACACTTCACGTTATGCATCTCCCTTGGGCGGGAGTCGAATCCGCGGTCCTGCCTGCGTGGTCTGTCGTCCATTTGGACTACCTCCGTTATAGTATAGTTGACCCTCTTGGCTGAGGCCCAACATTCCCCAGATGAACTTCCCAGGGTATATTATATGATGCCCGCCACCAAGTCCTCAGTCCCAGCCCTGCTGGCAGGTGCCGGACCACGCCCCGGGAGCATCCCCTCCAGGCAGGGCGAGCTCCCATGAGCTGGTTCGAGGAGAAAGGGTTCAAGGACAAGGGAGTGCTTCTCGCCGAGGAACTGCACAAGGCCGAGATACACCACATGCAGCTGAGGCTGTGACCTGACGATCTCGGTGGTCTGGACCGGTGACACTATGACGAAGAGGAAAACAAGGGGAGTGCCCGTCGCACGTCTTTTCAGCGCGACCGAGATAAACGGGTTCGCCATCCACCCGGAGGGCGGGTTCGCCGCCTGCTCCATCAACCGAGGGGCCAACTGGGAGCTGGCATTCGTAGACTTCAGGAAAGGAGGCATCAGGAGGTTCCTTGCCGGAGAGCAGAGCCTCCTGGCCCCGGCATTCTCGCCGAACGGGGCCAGCCTCGCGTATCATGCGGATTTCGAGGGGAACGAGAACCACGACATATTCGTGGCGAGCCTCGACGGCAAGAAGACTAGGAAGCTGACGGACGGTGTCGCGGACAACCAGCAGCCGGAGTTCTCCCCGGACGGGACCATGGTCGCGTTCACATCGAACAGGGAGAAGGACATCGAGAACGTCTACGTGATGAGCTCCGCGGGAGGACCGATCGAGAAGGTCTCCGACGAGGAGCTGCCCGTGAGGTGCTTCGCGTGGTCCCCGGACGGGAGCACGATCGCCTACGGGACGGGGATCGGGGACGAGGACTACGTATCCGTTGCGCGCGTGGGCAAGGGGAGAACGAAGAAGGTCCTCTCCAGACGCGACGTCGAATACGGGCTCATGCAGGAGTACGGGTCGACCACCTCGCCGTGGTCCCCGGATGGACAGAAGCTTCTGTTCACCTCCAACGAGAACGACTCCCGGGACGTCGGGGAGCTGGACCTCGCACGCAGGAAGACCCGCTGGATCGTCAGGTCGGCCAACGAGAAGTACGCGCCGCAGTACTCCCCGAAAGGGGACGCCGTTGCGTACCTGGAAGTGGTCGAGCCCAACCTGGTGCTGAAGCTGAAGAGAGGAGGCAGGACCATCCGTCTGTCTCCGGAGGACGGCTTGACCAGGTCGGTCAGATGGCTCCCATCGGGGGAGGGGCTCGTGTACATCAACGGGTCGGCCACGCGCCCTGACGAGATGTTCATGGTCAAGGCTGGACGACCGAGGCAGGTCACGAGGCTCCTTCGCAAGAGGTTCTCGGAGGGCTCGCTCGTGACTCCGCAGCTGGTGAGATACGAATCGTTCGACGGACGCATGATCTCGGGCCTGCTGCTCCGCCCCAAGAAGGAGGGGCGGAGGGCCGGGATCGTTATGCCGCACGGCGGGCCCGAGATGCAGATCCTGAACGAATGGGACCAGCTGGCCCAGATGCTCGCCATGAAAGGATTCGCGGTGCTTCAGCCGAACTACAGGGGTTCCACGGGCTACGGCCGCGAGTTCCTGCACCTGCACGACAAGGACCTCGGAGGCGGGGACCTCCTGGACACGCTCTTCGCGGGGAAGTACATGGTCGACTCCGGGATGACCGACGACGACAAGCTCGGGTTCTGGGGCGCGAGCTACGGAGGATATCTCTGCCTGATGGCGCTCACGAAGGAGCCGAGCATGTGGGCTGCCGGCGTCTCCATCGTGGGCTTCTTCGATTGGGAGACGGAATTCGCGACCGAGCGCGGATACCTGCAGGCGTACGACCGCAAGAAGATGGGCGACCCCAAGGAGAACCCGGAACTCTTCCGGGACAGGTCCCCGGCCCACTTCCTCGACCGGCTGCAGGCTCCCCTGCTCATGACAGCGTCGTCCAGAGACGTGAGGTGCCCTCCGACGGAGTCGAGGGCCGTGGTCGAGAAGCTCAGGAAGATGGGCAAATCGGTCGAATATCACGAGTATCCGGACGAAGGTCACTGGCCCCGAAAGAGGAAGAACCTGAAGGACCTGTACACGCGGTCCGCCAGGTTCCTGGACGAGCACATACCCGGATGACCGTCACTCGGTCCTCCTGTAGTACGGGTTCGTCAGGTCCTCGAAGCACGAGAGGGCGGCGGCCGCCCCGCCGTGGACCGCGGCCACGATCTGCCTTATGCCGCCGGAGACGTCGCCCGCGGCGTAGACGAACGGCACGCTCGTCCTGAAGGACTGGTTGACGATGACGAAGCCACCGGCGTCCATGTTCAGCCCCAGCTCGGAGGCCAACTGACTGCTCGGCACTTCGCCGACGGCCACGAACACGCCGTTGACTGGTTTGATGGTGACGACACCGGTCTTGAGACTCCTAAGCCTCACTGCGGTCACCTCGTCCTTGCCAATGATCTCGTCGACGACCGTGTCCAACAGGACCTCCATCTTCCTGCTGTGCACGCTCTCCTGGAGATGCTTGTCCGCGCGGAACGAGTCGCGCCTGTGCACGATCGTCACCTTGCACTCGATGGAGTGCAGGTACAGCGCGTCCGTCAGGGCGGTGTTCCCGCCCCCCACAACGATGACCTCTTTCTTCTTGTAGAAGAAGCCGTCGCACGTCGCGCAGTAGCTCACGCCCCGTCCGACCATCTCCTCTTCCCCAGGGGCCTCGAGCTTCCTGTGTGAGGAGCCGGTCGCGAGTATCAACGCCTTCGAGTAGTACCTGCCAGAATTGGTCGCCAGTTCGAACCGCTCGCCCGACCTGACCCTGACGACCTCCTCGCCCTCCCTGATCTCCACATAGCGTCGGGCGTGCTCGGCCATGGTCTCCATGAGCTTCATGCCCGGTATCTCGGGGAAGCCAGGGTAGTTCTCGATCAGCGGACTGGTGAGGACCTGTCCACCGGGGACTCCCTTCTCAAGGATGATGCAGTTGAGCCCGGCCCTCCGGGCGTATATCCCGGCCGCGATCCCCGCAGGACCGGCCCCGATGATGATGACATCATACTCTCCAGGGGCTTCCTCTGCTGGATCTGACGCGATGCCTTCGACCGTCATCGTGTGGGTGAATCTTCTGGACGGGTATAAACGCTTGGCCGGCCGATGCCCGACCCACGGACTTCGGGATGATGACGAGGCCAATAGCATAAAATATCCAGCTGGGCACTATTCGGGGCGCGTGCGGCCAGGCGGCCGGGCGAGGTGTGCTGGAACATGGAACTGGAGACCATCACTGCATTCGTCGCAATCGGCTCCATCATATTCATCGGGTTCTTCGGTAACGTGTTCTTCAACAGGTACAAGATACCAGATGTCCTGATCCTCATCCTCCTAGGAATGGTGATCGGGCCCGACATCCTGGGCAACAGGTTCCGCCTCGTCACGGACCAGACGATGCTGGACCTCGACACTTTCAAAGACCTGTTCCTCTCGGCCGCGCTTGTCATCATCCTGTTCGACGGAGGTCTCTCGCTCGATGTGAGGACCGTCTTCGAATCGATGCGGCTCTCGGCGTTCATGTCCGTGCTCACGTTCATCGTCGAGATGGTGGCGATCGCGGCGATGCTCCACTTCATCATGGACATCGACTTCATGGTGTCCCTGGTCCTAGGCTCGATCGTCGGAGGCACGACCGGAGTGGTCGTGATACCCCTGGCCAACAAGATGAGGATCAGGCCGCAGACGAAGGCGATGCTCATCATGGAGAGCGTGATCACTGACGTTCTCGTGATAGTCACCGCCCTGACCATCATCTCCGTGATCCAGATAGGCGAGGTCAGCCTCCTCGCCGTGACCAGGGAGCTGGCGGTCAAGTTCCTGGTCGGCGGCGGGGTCGGGCTCGTGGCCGGCATCCTGTGGCTGTTCGTCCTTGAGAAGCTGCACAACCAGCCGCTGTCCTACATGATCACGGTCGCGGCCCTGTTCCTGGTCGCAGGCCTGGTGGAGGTACCGCCGATCAGCAGCTCGGGGGCGGTCGCTGCGCTGCTCTTCGGGCTCGTCATAGGCAACAGGAGATTCATGAGGAACAGGCTGTCCTCGCTCTCCCTGACGACGCTGACGGAGGAGCACATACACCACTTCCACACGGAGATCACCTTCTTCGTGAGGACCTTCTTCTTCGTGTATCTCGGGATGTCCTTCAGGTTCGGCACGTTCACCGATGTGCACCTGGTGGCAGGGCTCCTGGTCATAAGCATCATCGTCCTGGCGAGGCGCATCACATCCCTGATGACGTGGAAGATAGGAGACCTGGAGAAGGAGGAAGCGAATGCCGTGTTCTCGATGATGCCGAAGGGGCTCTCGGCCGCCGTGCTCGCGACCCTGCCCGCGGTCGCGCTCGCAGGTACTGCCGTGTGGCATGACGACTACGGCCCGCTCTTCCTCAACGTGACCCTGCTTGTTATACTCGGCACGACGGCCCTGGCTACTATCTTCAGCTTCGCCACCGAGAAGGGCATCGACCAGAGGAACAGGCGGGCCGTGAGGAAGCGCCTGATGGAGTGAGTACGTCTAGCCCAGCTTGCTGAGGACCGCCCGGCCGAATTCCTTCGTTCCGACGCATCTGCTGCCCTCGCACAGCCTCGCGAGGTCCGCGGTCATCGTCTTCTCCGAATAGGTCTCCTCGATGGCCTTCGATATCATCACGCCTGCACGCCCGAGCCCCATGTGCTCGAGCATCATCGCGCCTGAAAGCATGAGCGCCGCAGGGTTGGCCACATCCTTCCCCGCGTACTTCGGAGCGCTCCCGTGCACCGGTTCGAACACGGCGACGCGGTCCCCGATGTTGGCACCTGGCGCGAGGCCCAGGCCGCCCACTTGGGCCGCGCAGGCATCGGCCAGATAGTCCCCGTTGAGGTTCGGGGCCGCGAGGACCGAGTACTCCCTCGGACGAGTGAGTATCTGCTGGAACATGTTGTCGGCGATCCTGTCATTGAGGACCAGCCTCCCGGAGACGTCACCGCCACCGTCCAGCTCGCTCTCGAACACCACACGGTCACGATACTCGCGCGCGGCTAGCTCGTACCCCCAGTCTCGGAACGCGCCCTCGGTGAACTTCATGATGTTCCCCTTGTGGACCATCGTGACGGACTTCCTCTTCGACCTCAGCGCGAACTCCATCGCCGCCCTGATGAGGCGCTTCGAAGCGCGTTCGGACATCGGTTTCAGGCCGATCCCGCTGTCCAGAGGAACCTCGATGTTCAGCTTCTCCCGCATGAAGTCCAGCACCTCACGAGCCTCCGGTGAGCCGCTCCTCCACTCGATCCCGCGGTAGACGTCCTCGGTGTTCTCCCTGAAGATCACGATGTCCATGCCCTCGGGGTCCTTGACCGGGCTGGGCACTCCGTCGAAATACCGCACCGGTCTGACCGATGCGTAGAGGTCGAGCGCCTGGCGCAACGCGACGTTGAGGCTCCTGATCCCTCGGCCCACTGGCGTCGTCAGCGGACCCTTGAGAGCTACGCCGTGCGACCTTATCGCATCCAGTGTTTCGACAGGGAGCCATTGCCCCGTCCTTTCGAACGCCTCTGCTCCTGCTGCGAGTTCGATCCACCTGCAGCCGACGGAACCGCCCGTGGCTTTGCTGACCGCGGCATCGATAACCGGGCGAGTCGCATGCATAATCTCAGGTCCGATCCCGTCGCCCGCGATGTACGGTATTGTGATTATCTTCGATGACGTCTTCCATAACGACTCTAGCCCTCCGTGAACTCACGCGCGAATCCAGCATGTTTCTTCAGGTGCGGGACCAGGCCGCCGTCCTCCAGCAGCAACTGCATGGCCTTGGGAAGCTTCGCAGTCGCAGCCCTCATGTCCCTCTCCTGGCTCGACACGATTCCTTCATCGAGGTCGACTGACACGATCTCCCCGTCCCGGATCCACCCCGTCTCGCACTCGACAAGCGGGAGGCCGACATTGAACGCGTTTCTGTAGAAGATGCGCGCATACGATTCAGCCAGGACCGCGGATACGCCCGCCGCCTTCAGCGCCCTCGGGGCCTGCTCCCTGCTGGACCCGCACCCGAAGTTCCTCCCCGCGACGACGATGTCGCCCGGCCTCACATTGGCTGCGAAGTCCGGCGCGATGTCCTCCATCACATGCTTCGCCAGCTCGTTCATGTCGTCGATCCGGAACTTGTACCTGCCCGAGATGATGTAGTCGGTGTTGATGTCGTCGTTCGGCGAGAACCTGTGCGCACGGCCCGAGAGCTTCATCATCGCACCTCCCTCGGATCGGTTATCTCCCCTTTGACCGCGGATGCCGCTGCGGTCTCCGGGGACGCCAGGAAGATGCTCACGTCGTTGCTGTTGCCCATCCTCCCCTTGAAATTCCTGTTCGCGGTCGATAGCACGGTCTCTCCGTCCGAGGGGATGCCGGCGTGCGTCCCCACGCACGGCCCGCATCCGGGGGCGACGATGACCGCCCCGGACCGAACGAGCGCCGAGGCCACCCCGTTCTCGAGTGCGTCGGCCAGCACGGCCCTTGACGCCGGAGCCACGATCAGCCTGACGCCCTTCTTGACATGCCTGCCCTTGAGGATGGACGCAGCCGCCCTGAGGTCGCTCGACCTCCCGTTGGTGCAGGTCCCTATGAACACCTGGTCGACCCTGATGCCCGCGAGGTCGGATGCGTCGCAGACGTCGTCCACCCTGTGCGGCCTGGCGACCTTCGGTACCAGGTCGGACACATCCACATCAAGCGAGCTCTCGATATCCGCATCGTCGTCGCTCGACACACCGTCGTCGACATCGACGCCTTTGGACCTCAGCCAGACCGATGTGGTCTCATCGAACTCGAACGGGCAGAACTTCGCGCCCATCTCGACGGACATGTTCGCGAGAGTCATCCGGCCGTCGATGCCCATGGACTCTATCGCCGCCCCGGAGTACTCGACGGACCTGTAGGTCGAACCGTCGGCTCCCAGAATTCCTGTCACATGCAGCGCCAGGTCCTTGGGGCCCACGTTCCTAGCGAACCCGCCCTCGACGACTATCGACTGGGTCATCGGAACCTTCAGCCACAGCTTGCCGGTGAACGCAGCTGCGGCGACGTCCGTCGACCCGAGCCCTGTCGCGCACGCATTGAGCGCTCCGTACGTGCACGTGTGCGAATCCGCGCCGACCACTAGATCACCTGGAGCGACCAGCCCCGCCTCGGGGATGACCTGGTGGCAGACCCCGTCGCCCACATCGAAAAGTGGGATGGCCCGCGTTCTTGCGAACGACCTGATCAGACCGTGGACCTTCGCGACTTCGAGCGATGGACAGGGAGCGCTGTGGTCGATGACCATCGCCATGCCCTTCCTGGTCCTCGGATGCGAGAAGCCCAAGTCCTCGAGCTCACGGATCATCATCGTGGACGTCCCGTCCTGGGACATGCATAGGTCCACGGCGGCGATGACGATGTCACCAGCGTGGCAATCGGTCCCAGAGTGATCAGCGAGCACTTTCTCCGCGATGGTCTTGCCCATGTTGGAACCCCCTCAGGATCCAGATAGGATGTTGGCCTCTATCGCTGCAATCCTCTTCGGGTCGTTCCTCGGAATCTCCACGCTCGGGGCACCCGTCTCCTCGAGGCCTCTGACGATGGATACGAACTCCTCGTCCGTGAGGTCCCCCTTCTTGAGCTCGCCGACTCTGTTGACCTCCTGTCTCATGCGCTCTATCATGATCGGGGAGGCGGGGATGCCCATGACCTCCAGCTTGTGCTTGATCGAGGCTTTTCCCGAGTGTTTGCCCAGGGAGAATCGCCTCACTGCACCGATCTTGCCTGGATCGAACGCCTCGTACAGGCTAGGGTTCTTGAGGATCCCGTCGACGTGTATCCCGGACTTGTGGGTGAACATGTTCCCTCCGACGACCGGGTAGTTCAGCGGTATCCCCAGCCCGGACGCCTTCTCCACGTGCTTGCAGAGGGGCAGAACGTGCTCCATCCTGTACTTCGCCACGCCGTAGTGCGAATGCAGGTTCATCACGAAGACCTCGAGGGGGACGTTTCCCGCCCGTTCGCCCAGGCCGTTCACCGTGGTCGATATCCAGATCCGTCGGCCCTCGAAGGCCGATGCCGCCTCGCATGCGGAGAGGGCGTTCGCGACGGCGAGCCCGAAGTCGTTGTGCGCGTGGAACTCCAGGTCGATGTCCACCTCGGACATGACCGCACTGACGAGCCGCGCAGAGGTCGCCGGCGTGAGGATGCCTATCGTGTCACACATCCGGAACCTGTCGCCACCAGCTTCCTTCCCTGCGGCTGCGAAACTCACCAGGTCGTCGATACGCGTGCGCGTGGCGTCCCCCGCGTTGAAGCACACGTACACGCCGTGGGCCTTCGCGAACTCCACGCAGTCGACGAGCTTCTCGATCTGCTGTTCGCGGGTGATCTTCAGCTTGTGCGTCAGCGCGATGTCAGAAGTATCCGTCGATATCGACACCGCGTCCACGCCCTGTCCGATGGAGTCCTCGATGTCGGCCTTCACCATCCGGTTCCAGCCCATGATCGACATGGACCCCGCCTGCTGCTTGAGCCTGCCCGCGCACTTCCTGTCGCTGTCGTTGTATGTCGCGAAGGTCTCCAGCTGTTCGACGCCGAGCTCCTCCAACCTCCGCGCGATCTCCAGCTTCTCGTCCCCAGTGAACGAGATGCCGGGCATCTGCTCTCCGTCCCTGCACGTGGTGTCGACCACCCGTACCTCGCCCAGCGAGTGGACGGGCACGCCGGAGTGGAACACCGGGTCGAATCCCGCGACCTCGTCGACAGTGCATCCTGTGGTCTTCCTCGCCGCTCCCTTCTTGATGTTCATTCCACCACCGTTCAAGACCCGGCCTCCATGGGGTTCCACGCTTCCCGGACGAAGACCCCGTGGTGCCCGGACAAGCTCGGAACCGCGACGCGGATAATCATCATTGTGTCTAATTCGCGACTGTGTTATGACTATTTGCCCAATAGAAAACTCTTTTACATGGTCAAATGACCAATATTATTGACATTTATCATTCGAACGACTTTCGAATGCGCGTGCCAGCGGTCCCGTCAGCGTCTCGAGAAGACGGCCTTCCCGGGGAACTTGGCCTTCCGGCCGAGCTCCTCCTCGATCCTCAGGAGCCTGTTGTACTTCGCGGTCCGCTCTCCCCTCGACGGGGCGCCCGTCTTGATCTGGCCCGCGTTCGTCGCCACGCTGATGTCGCTGATGGTCGTGTCCTCTGTCTCGCCGGACCTGTGCGACACGACGCAGCTGTATCCGGACTCGGATGCGAACTCCATGGTGTCGAGCGTCTCGGTCAGCGTGCCGATCTGGTTGACCTTGATCAGTATGGCGTTGGCGATCCCCTGCTCGACGCCTTCGGCAAGGATGGCTTTGTTCGTGACGAACACGTCGTCGCCCACGAGCTGCATCTTCTTCCCAAGACGGGCCGTGACCTCGCGCCACCCGACCCAGTCCTCCTCGGACATGGGGTCCTCTATCGACACGATCGGGAACGACTTCGCCATGTCGACGTACAGGTCGACCATCTCCTCGGGCGCGAGAGACTCCATCGTGCTCTTCTTGAAGACGTATTTCCCACCGTCGTAGAACTCGCTCGCCGCGACATCCATCGCCAGGAACACGTCCTTGCCCGGGCGCAGTCCCGCGGACTCGGCCGCTTCGACGATGAGTTCGAGCGCCTGGGCGTGAGACCCAAGCCTCGGCGCGAACCCTCCCTCGTCGCCGACAGCGGTGCTCAGCTTCTTCTCCCGAAGATTCGCTTTGAGCGAGTGGAATATCTCGGAGCCCATCCTGAGCGACTCCCTGAAGGTCTTCCCGACGGGGACGACCATGAACTCCTGGAAATCGAGGTTGTTGTCGGCATGCGCCCCGCCGTTCAGGATGTTCATCATCGGCACGGGCAGAACGCATGCGCGCGCGCCCCCGAGATACTCGTACAAGGGAAGGCCGGAATCGGATGCGGCCGCGTGCGCGACCGCGAGGGACGTCCCGAGGATCGCGTTCGCGCCCAGCTTGGACTTGTTGTCCGAGCCGTCCAAGTCGAGCATGATCCCGTCGATGGCCCTCTGATCGCCCGGGTCCTTCCCGATGATGGCTTCTTGCAATCCGCTTGTTGACGTTCGCGACGGCCTTCTGCACGCCCTTGCCGTGGTACCTCCCCTTGTCCCCGTCCCTCAGCTCGAGGGCCTCCTTCGTGCCTGTGGAGGCGCCCGACGGAACCGCGGCTCTCCCGATCTTGCCGTTCGTGAGTACGACGTCGACCTCGACCGTGGGCGTTCCCCTCGAGTCGAGTATCTCCCTGGCCTTCACGGACTTTATCCTCGCCATCTTATCGGTTGACGGAATCGCAAGTGAGGATAAAAGGAATTGCGAGAAAAAGCGACGGTCGGCACGGGCCCCGCTCAGCCTCAGGCTGGCTGGATCCGCACCGACCGAGCTTCGCCCCGTGGCGGAATAGGGAGGACTAAGGACCGCCTCCGGGGCTATGCCCCGCACAGTGTTTGAGCTTCAGCGCTTCGTTCCGGCCGTCTAGTTGGCCATGTTCAGCGCCCAGAGGAACTCGTCCCAGTCGGTGTCGTCCACCATGTCCAGGCCGCTCGTCCTGTAGTTGTCGTACAGCTTGTCGCCGCTTATGGTGTAGTATATCGACATCCCGTACGACCTGAGGCACATGTCCGCATCAGGCGTCACGTAGTCGAAGTACACGACGGTCGCATCGAGCAGGTCGAACGTCCTCGTGGCGATGTCCGCCAGGTCAGGGTACTTCTCGGCCAGAAGCGTCATGTACCAGCCGATGTCCGTGAACGGGAAAGCCTCGCCGTGGAACTGTATCTGAGGTGTCTGGGACTCGGACGATTCGATTATCCCCCTCAAGGAGTAGTCTTCCGTCAGCGGGATGAGCGCCTCGGCGATGTCGTCGATGCCTCCGACGTCGTTATTGACGCCAAGCACGAGGTCGCCGACCTTCGAGAGGTCGAACACTCCCATGCTCGTGTACGGGAACCCGCCCAGGCCCGCGCCCGCGCACATCGAGTAGAAGTCGACGTACGTGTCGACTATGACCTTGCTGATCGCCAGCGCGCTCTTGTCGGTGGCCTGTATCCCGTTCAGCCACGCGGTGTAGTCCCAGCCGTCGCCGGGGACAGTCGTTATCGACGCCACCATGTAGTCCGCCAGGTCCCTGTTCTCGTAGGCGATCTCGACCATGCCCATGAAGCACGCATCGTAGCCTATGATGGAGAGGTCGACCGAGGATGCCCCTATGCCCTTCTGGACCTCGTCCATTATGAGCCTGTCCGTGCTCCCGCTCGGCAGGATGGAGGTCTCGTCGTAGCACACGCCCCACCAGCCGCCTCCGTGGTCCCAGAGGTCGACCATGTAGTTCTTCGCCGGGGCGTAGGCCGCGGCAGTGTCCAGGCAGTACGTCAGCGTGGCCGGGTCACCCATGTTGAGCTCGCCCGGGCATCCACCGGCAATCTTCTCGCAGTCGCAGTCGTTGAGACCCGCTGCAAGATCGATGTGCGTCTCGCCCTGGCCTATGAAGTACCAGTGCGTCCCCTCGAGCCCGTCCAGCGTGTCCATAAGGACGATGACGTTCACGCCGCCGACGGATCCCACGGCCTCCATCTCCAGGAGGTCGCCGAATCCAGCCGCCTGTAGGCTGTTGTCAGCGTCGAGATAGACGATGATGGTCCACTCGGCGTTCTGCAGTGGCGTGTCCGCATCCGCGGAGACCGCTGGAGCAGCGGTCGCGCTCGGCTTCGCGAGCACGAAAGCGTTCGCGGCGGTCAGCGCTGTCACAAGCAACATTCCCATTACTACTATTCCTGCAAGTGCTTTTCTCAGAGAAGTCTTCCCCCTTCTTCTGCAATCCAATCCAAAATCCTGCTAAATAGGTGTTTTGGTTCAATAATAGAAGGTTCGCGGACCGGCCGAAAGGATTTATACCCAATCTGGAACGTTGGTCGGTCAAGATGAGCGAGTTCGCCCTTCTAGACAGACGGATCAGGGACCTCCTTTCGAGGAGAGGCATCACGCAGCCGACCGAGCCCCAGAAGAAGGCGATCCCTTCGGTGATGTCGGGGCACCATGTGCTGCTGGTGGCGCCTACGGGGATCGGGAAGACCGAGGCGGCCATGCTGCCGATCCTTGATGCGCTGACGAAGACGAAGAGAGAGGGCATCAGGTGCGTGTACGTCACCCCTCTCCGGGCGCTCAACAGGGACCTTCTCAGGCGTCTGAAGGAGTTCGGAGAGGCGGTCGGGCTCAAGGTCGCCGTGAGGCACGGGGACACCTCTCAATCGGAGCGCACAGCGCAGGCCAAGAACCCGCCAGACGTCCTCATCACCACGCCTGAGACGCTCCAGATCATGTTCACGGGGAAAGTGCTCAGGAAGCACCTGGCGTGCGTAAGGCATGTGATCATCGACGAGATACACGAGCTCGCGGAGGACGAGCGCGGGGCGCAGCTCGCGGTGGCCCTCGAGCGGCTCGCACGGCTCGCGGGCGAGTTCCAGCGGATCGGTCTGTCCGCCACTGTGGGGTCGATAGACGAGATCGCGAACTACCTTGCCGGAACTGGGAGGAGCGTGTCCGTGCTCCGGGTCTCCGCGGTCAAGGACATGAGGGTCGTCGTCGAGAGCCCTGCGGTTGACGAGAAGGACAAGCAGCTGGCCGACAAGCTGCAGACAGACCTCAAGCACATCGCATGCATGAAGAGGTGCAGGGAGCTGGTCGAGGGGCACCGGTCGACCCTGTTCTTCGTGAACACGAGGGACTACGCGGAGGCCCTGGGCGTGCGGTACCACCTCTGGGACGAGGGGTTCAAGGTGGGCGTCCACCACGGCTCCCTGTCGAAGGATATGCGGATACAGATGGAGGACGAGTTCAAGTCCGAGCAGCTCAGGGCCATCATCTGCACGTCGTCGCTCGAGCTGGGCATCGACGTCGGCTCCGCGGACTTCACGATCCAGTTCAACTCGCCGAGGCAGGTCACGAGGCTGATACAGAGGGTGGGCAGGTCCGGGCACAGGCACGACGCGGTCTCGTACGGGGCGATCGTGACCACCGAGCCCCGCGAGATCGCCGAGAGCATCGTCATCGCCCGGAGGGCCATGATCGAGGAGCTCGAACGGCTTTCCGTCAGGGAGAACCCTTTGAGCGTCCTCGCGAACCAGCTGGTGGCCATGACCCTCACCGAGCCGAGGGTGGACAAGGAGTGGGCATTCTCGACCGTCACGAGAGCGTACCCGTTCAGGAACCTCCTCAGGAAGGATTTCGAGGACGTCCTTAGGCTGCTCGCCGAGCTGCACCTACTGTGGAACGACGAGACGACCTTCCGCAGGAAGACCACCGGGATGAAGTACTTCTACGACAACATCTCGATGATCCCCGACGAGAGGACCTACAGGATCCGGGACGTTTCATCCAGGGCGGTCATAGGCACTCTGGACGAGAGCTTCGTCGCGACCTACGCCGAGCCGTACGCCACCTTCGTCGCCCGGGGGCGCACGTGGAGGGTCGTGGAGGTGGGCGAGGACGAGGTGATGGTCGAACAGGTCCGGGAGATAGGCGCGACGCCGTCGTGGGTCGGCGAGGAGATCCCGGTCCCATACGAGGTCGCGCAGGAGGTCGGGGCGATGAGGCGCCTGCTCGCGCTCGACCTGTACCCGTGCGGCGAGGTCGAGAAGGCCCAGATGCGCGAGTGGGTCGCGGGCCAGAAGGACTTCCCGGTGCCGACGGACAAGCTCGTGACCATAGAGCAGGGCGACGGCGTCATCGTGATCAACTGCTGCTTCGGGTCGAAGGTGAACGAGACGCTGGCGAAGCTCGTGACGGCTCTGCTCGCGGCGCGGTTCGGGGAGAGCATCGGGGTGCAGACGGAGCCGTACTCCATCGTGCTCGAGACGCCCAGGAACATCAGGGCCGCGGACGTCGTGAGGGCGCTGAAGGAGACCGACCCCGACTCGCTGGCACAGTTCATGAGGCTCATAGTCCGGAACTCGTCCTACCTCAGATGGCAGTTCGTCCATGTGGCCAAGAAGTTCGGCGCCGTGAGGAAGGATGCGGACTACAAGATGCTGAACATATCGAAGCTGATCGATGTGTTCGAGCATTCGCCCATCTTCGACGAGGCCGTGGCGAAGACCCTCTGGGAGAACATGGATGTGGAGACCGCAGCAACGGTCCTCAGGAGGATGCAGGAGGGAACGATCGAGCTCGTGCTGGGGCGGCTGTCCCCGATGGGCACCCAGGCCATAGGCACCAGGAAGGATCTGATGCAGCCGCAGAGGGCCGACAAGACCGTCCTGAACGCGCTCAAGGAGCGGCTCACGAAGGAGGACGTCGTCCTGGCATGCATGAACTGCAGGACGCAGAAGAAGACCTCCATCGACAGGATGCCCGACAAGGTGAAGTGCGGGAAGTGCGGCGGAGTGCTCGTGGCGGCCATCCAGCCGTATGCGAAATCGGAGCTGGACGTGCTGAAGAAGGGCCCTTCCGACGAGGAGGGCAAGAAGGTCCTGAAGCGCGTCTACAAGAACGCCAACCTGGTGATGGCGCACGGCAAGAAGGCCGCGATGGTGCTGGTCGGGAGGGGCGTGGGACCGGACACCGCCGCCAGGATACTGGCGAGGTACCATCTCGAGGAGGACGAGCTCCTGAGGGACATCCTGGCGGCCGAGGTCAGCTACGCCAGGACGAAGAAGTTCTGGGACTGACGCCTTCAACCGCGGAACCCTATGCCGATGACGTACATCTCCGAGCTCGTCGACCTGGACGCCGGAGGATGGTGCACGTACACTTCTCGGAAGAGTCCTTTGACCGAGGACACGTAGTCCTTGCTCATGTCCCCGTAGAACATCTTGACGACGATGTTGCCCCCGTTCTTCAGGACGCGCGACGCGAAGCCGAGCGCGTGTTCGCAGAGCTCGATCGAGCGCGCGTGGTCGTACGGGTAGTTGCCGCTGATGTTCGGGGACATGTCCGAGAGCACCACATCGGCGCCGTCGGGCACCAGCTCCATCACGCGGGCCACGACCGCGTCCTCCCTGATGTCCCCGCGGATGAAGGTGACCCCTTCTAAGGGGGAGAACCTGTCGATGTCAAGGGCGATGACCTTCGCCCCCGGACCGACCAGCTCTGCAGCCACCTGGGACCAGCCTCCGGGGGAAGCCCCGAGGTCGACCACCGTGTCCCCCTCACTGTATCAGGTCGAACCTGTGGTCCAGCTGCTTCAGCTTGAAAGAGGCGCGGCTCCTGTAGTTGTCCGTCTTGGCCTTGCGGTAGTAGTACTCCTTCTTGCGCTCGGCCCTGAACCGCCTGGTCACAGGACAAGCTAATCACGAGCTTCCAGATATTGTTTCGCCATTGGGAGCAAAAGGTATAGGCAGCGTATGCAATCGCCCAGCCGAAGGATGACGATCTCATGCCCAAGGGAATGACCTACGCGAAGGCCGGTGTGGACATCGACCGGAAGTCGGCGAGCATCGCGGCACTCGTGGAGCACCTCCGGTTCAGACGGAAGGGGATCGGCAAGCCGATCGATCTCCCGGGGCATTTCACGGGGCTCATCGATTTCGGGGACATGGCCCTCACCCTGTGCACGGACGGCGTGGGGACCAAGCTGCTCGTCGCGGACGCGCTCCAGAAGTGGGACACGGTGGGCATAGACTGCATCGCCATGAACGTGAACGACACGATATGCGTCGGCGCAGAGCCGATCGCGTTCGTGGACTACATCGCGATAGACAAGCCGGACGAGAGGCTCACCTCCGAGGTCGGGAAGGGGCTCGAGGAGGGCGCGAGGCTGTCCAACATGACCATCGTCGGGGGCGAGATCGCAGTGCTCCCGGAGCTGGTCAAGGGCTTCGACCTGGCGGGCACATGCCTCGGCGCCGTCGACAAGAAGAGGATCATCACGGGTCAGAGGATAGAGCCGGGGGACGCGCTGGTCGCGCTGCCCAGCTCGGGCATGCACTCGAACGGCATGACGCTCGTAAGGAAGATTCTCGATAAGAACGACATCGGATACAGGGACAGGGTGAAGGGGCTCAGGAAGAGCGTCGGGCTGGAGCTGCTCACGCCCACGACGATATACGTGCGGCAGGTGATGGAGCTGCTCGACGAGTTCGACGTGCGCGGGATGGCGAACATCACTGGAGGCGGACTCAGGAACCTGCTCAGGCTGAAGAAGGGCACCGGGTTCGAGATAGACGACCCGATCAAGCCTCAGGCGGTCTTCAAGGTGCTGCAGGAGCTCGGGAACGTCTCCGACGAGGAGATGTATCAGACCTTCAACATGGGCATGGGATTCTCGATGGTGGTCCCCGGGAAGGAAGCCGATGAGCTCGCCAAGGCCGCGGGCGCGAAGGTCGTCGGCCGCGCGGTCAAGAAAGAGGGCATAAGGGTGCCGGAGCTCGGCCTCGACTACACGCGCTACTGAAGGATGGTCACTTCCCGAGCAGAGAGCCGACGACCGCGCCCAGGGCCGTGCACGTCTCCAGGGAAAGGCCGCGGCCCGTGACATCGAGATGCTTCTGGGACATCTGAAAGACCTCCTTCGGCAGCCCGCGGGGGCCGAGGCCGAAGACGAGCAGCACCGACTTGCCGGACTTCAACGTGGACCGGACATCGGAGGCTGTGGCCGCGCGGCCCGAGGAAGGCTTCCGCGTCGTCACGACCGCCTCGCCGAGCTGAGGCGGGAATCCCTTGTTGGGGAAATCGAAGCACGAGAACCTGCCCTTCTCGGACAGCTCGATGAGGTACCTGCCGCTCTCGCCGATGCTCGTCGTGGTGGATATCCAGTTGGCGATCTCGATGGGCGTGGAGAGCTCCTTGTCGTAGGGGAAACCGAACGTCGCGAGGTTGCAGTCGAACGCGAGCGCGAGCGGGCCGGCCCTCGCGAGGGCCCTGCGGTGGGACTCGTGGAACTTGATCGGGTCGTAGGAGTTGTACAGACCGATTGTCACTCTACCAGGCATCAGCTCGACCGAGGGGCCCATCATGGTCCGAGGTTAAAGAACTGTACTCGCGGCTAGGCCTTGCGCGGCCTGCTGCATATCGCGTACTCGTCCCCGTCGAAGAAGATGTCGAGGTCCGGATGCTGATCCTGAAGCTCCTTGATCTTGTCCAAGACCTCGCGGAGGCTCAGCTCCGTGGTGTCCTTCCGGATCTTGACGATGACCTGCTTCTGCATCACGCATCCCTTCCCGAGCCAGGATACAAATGGTACTTCTTATTGGACCTCACGATATAAATACATTTACACAGGGCGGAAGCCACGCATGCAAGCGTGTGCGCAGGCGCGCGCATGCAACTGACGCGCGCGAAAGAACCGTCAACCCTTGGGCGCGAAAACGGGTTCCGCCTGCTTGTCGGAGGCATCGAGCGCTCTCGCCCTCGCCTCCCTCGGAAGCTTCCCTAGCTGCTTGATCTTCTTGTCGAATGTGTCGATCATCTTGGGGAGGACCTTGTACACCGGGAGCAGCATCGGCACGAACGTCACCCTCTCCTTCCCGATCCCCAATGCGTCCAGCTCGGGAGCGATGGACTTGATGCGCTCCTCGGTGACATGCGCCATCTCCCCGCCCTCCTCGTCCGAGAGCAGGACGCCGTCCGCGCCGTACGCGAACGCCCTCAGCATCTCCCTCCTGGCGATCCTGCCCGCCGAAGGCACCCGCATGACCCTGATGCTGGCGGGGTACTCCATCCTCGCGGTTCCCGCGGTGTCCGCGGCGACGTATGCGAGCACATCGCCGAACAATCCGAGGATGCGCACGTCGGGACTCTCCTCCGACAGAAGGCCCCTCATCTCGGCATCGATCTGGGGATCCGTGTAGTGAGCGAGGTCGAAGACGTCCACCGGACATTCCGACACGCACGCCCCGCACCCGATGCACGCGATCTGGTCTATCTGGGGCATGTCACCGACGGCTATCGCCCTGACGGGGCACACGACCTCGCAGGCCCTGCACTTGGTGCACCTGGTGGCGTCCACTATGTACGCCTTGACCGGGTCTATCAGCATCTTCCCAGAGCCGAGGAACTCCATCGCGTGCGCGGCCGTGCTCCGCCCGTCGACCACGCTGTCCCTCACATCCTTGGGCCCGATAGACACGCCCGCGGCGAACACCCCGCTCCTGTGGGTCGATACCGGGTCCAGTTTGGGGTGCTTCTCGGACACGAAGCCGTCCTCGCCCAGGGGGACCTTGAGCGCCTTGGCGAGCTCCGCCGTCCCCTTGGAGGGCATCATGGCCGTGCACAGGACGACCATGTCGAACTCGTTCTCGATGATCTCCCCCAGGGTGACGTCCTCCGCTCTCACGAGGATGCCGTTCGCGCCCTTCTGAACCTCCGCCACCTTTCCGTGGATGTACTTGACACCGAACTCCTCCTGGGAGCGCAAGTAGAACTCCTCGAACCCGCGGCCGGCCGCGCGGATGTCGATGTAGTAGATGTACACCTGCATGTACGGGAAGGTCTTCCTCAGTATGATGGACTGCTTGATCGCGTAGTTGCAGCATATCTTGCTGCAGTAGGGCATCCCGACCTTCCTCGTCCTCGAGCCGGCGCACAGGACGTACGCGACCTTCTTCACCCTGTTCCCGTCCGCCTTGCGCTTGAGCACCATGCCCGCGCCGCACTCGTTGATCATCAGCCTCTCCATCTGGGTCGCAGTGATCACGTCCGGGATGGAGGTGTCGTACTCGTGGAGCTTCCTGACATCGAACATGTCGAAGCCCGTGGCCATGATGATCGCCCCGACGTCGAGGTCCTCGAACCGCTCCTTGTCCTCCATGTCGATCGCCTTCGCGGAGCACACCTTGACGCATGCGCCGCACTTCTTGCAGTTCTCGAAGTCGACCACGTATGATGCGGGGACCGCCTGCGGGAACGGCTTGCTGATCGCCTTCCGCTCGTAGAGGCACTCCTCGAACTCGTTCGGGATCTTGACCGGGCAGACCTTCTCGCACTTCGCGCATCCGATGCACTTCTTCGGGTCGACCCCTTTCGGGCCGATCCGCACCCTGACCTTGTAGTTCCCCGGGGACCCAGAAACCTCCGCGACCTCGGCTCCCGTGTACAGCGCCACGTTCGGGTTCGCGGCCACCTCGACCATCCGCGGGCTGAGGATGCACGGGGCGCAGTCCAGGGTGGGGAAAGTCTTGCTCAGCTGGGCCATCCTGCCGCCGATGCTGGCGTTCCTCTCGACCATGAACACCTTGAAGCCGCAGTTGGCGAGCTGGAGTGCCGCCGATATGCCGGCGATCCCCCCGCCGATGACGAGCACATCCCGGGAGACGGATATCTCCTTGGATTGGAGGCCTTCGAGCCGGGACGCCCTGAAGACCCCTCCCCGGACGAGGTCCTTCGCCTTCTTCGTCGCCTCGACCTTGTCCTTGTGCACCCACGAGCACTGCTCCCTCAGGTTCACCATCTCGAGCACATACGGGTTGAGCCCCGCGTCCTCGATGGTCTTCCTGAAGGTCTTCTCGTGCATCTTGGGCGAGCACGACGCGACGACGACCTTCGTGAGGTTGTACTTCTTGATGTCCTCGACGATCTGGTTCTGGCCCGGCTCCGAGCAGGTGTATGTGCTGTCCCTGCTGACGACCACGCCCTCGATCCCTTGGGCGTACTCTGAGACGGACTTGCAGTCGACGGTGCCCGCGATGTTCGTACCGCAGTGGCACACGTAGACGCCGACGCGCTCCTTCTTCTCCTCACCCTTCTTCTTGCCCACATCCTCGGCCATAAGAATGTCAAGGAATGCCTAGGTAGGTAATTGGGTCTTTTGGTGAGCGCACGGCAGGCGTGGGTCCGGGCCCCGGGAACCCCACCCGGGGCGAAGGCAGACCGGGGCCACGGAGCGAGGTGACTGGCCTCCATCCACCATCGATTTTACCTCCCGAGACTTTAAATATCCCGACCTGACTATTGAGATTGACAATGCCTGGCATGAGCCGCTGATGCGCAGGGATGCGCGTATGAAACGGCGGGCCGGGGATTGGTGCGCGCTCCCCCAAAAAGCATTTCCCTCGAAGGGTTTGTGAGGAACATCTCAGGAGAGCCTAGATGCCAAAGAACGACCCGTCCCGCGAAGCGAAGGTCACATGCCCCATCTGCGGCTTTGAATCGCCCGCGGGCTCCGAGAGGTGCGACAACTGCTATCACACGCTCGGGCCCGTCAGCGAAGGCGACGATGGCGCGGGCGACAAGCCGGTTGAGGGCGGGGGAGAGCTGCAGGAACTTCTGAGCGTACCAGGTGTCGGGCATGCCAAGGCCGAGGTGCTACACGAGGCCGGGTACAAGTGCATAAAGGACCTCCAGGAGGCGAAGGTGGAGGACCTCGCGAGCATCAAGGGCATCGGCGAGAAGCTCGCGAGCAAGATAATCACCAGGGCGAGGGCGATCTCCGCTCCGCAGGACAAAGGACTGGCCGACTGGCTCTCCGGAGAGGACAACGGACTGTCCAGCTGGCTGTCGGGGGACGAGCGGCAGGAGCAGCCCGCCGCCACCGTCGCGAACAGCCACATGACGCCCACCGACTCGCTGGCAAGATGGCTCTCGGGGAAGGAGGACGACATCGACTCGTGGCTGGAGGAATCTAAGGCCGTGCCCAGGGCCGATGAGAAGGTCCATCCGCAGGAGCTCCTCGAGAAGGAGGCCGAGCTCATCCAGCTCCGGGAGACGATCAGCGAGAAGCTGAGGCAGTTCGAGAGCGGGGAGTTCGACCCCCAGGCCACCATCGAGGAGCTCGCGAGGATCAAGACCGAGATGGAGGCCGAGAGGAGCAGGCGCGTCCGGCTCGAGGAGGAGCTGGAGAATGTCAAGCGGGGAAGCATCGCGGTCATCAAGTTCATCAAAGGTCAGAAGGGGACGTCGGCGGAGGGCGAGAACCTGGAGGACAGGCTCGCTTCCGAGATGGCCCTCAGGGAGAACCTCGAGCTCAAGATCATGGAGCTCGAAGGCCTGGTCAGCGTCCTCAAGGAGAAGACCGAGAAGGGCCTGTCGGAGCTGCCCGCGGACCAGCAGGAGCTGAGGCGCCAGGAGATGGCGGTCGCGGAAAAGGCCCTCCAGCTCGAGGCGATGGAGAAACAGCTGGCGGCGAAGGAGGACGCCCTCAAGGAGGGCCTGATCAACTACGGCAGGCAGGACCAGGGCAAGATGGAGATCAGCGACCAGCTATTGAAGGTGACCGAGGAGTCCGCCAGCAAAGAGAAGGAATACGTGGACCGAATACACGACCTCGAGGTGAAGCTGTCCCAGGCCGAGCTTGGCATCAAGCAGAAGGAGGAGATGCTCAAGCTGTCAGGAGGTGCCGGGAAGGCCCTTGACCCCGCCATCAAGAGCAGGCTCGAGGACGCGCAACGGCTCGAGCGGACGGTCTCGCTGCGCCAGCAGGAAGTCGACAAGCTGCGGGAGGAGCTCAGGATCCGGGACGAGGAGATGACCAAGCTCAAGGAGCCCCTCAGGTACAAGGAGGAGGAGATGCTCAGGCGCGAGGAGGACCTGATGTTCCGCGAGAAGCTCCTGATGGAGGAGCAGAAGAAGGTCGCCCGCACGCAGGCGGAGCTCACATCCACGGACGAACTCACGCTCAAGAAGCGCCTGGAGGAACTCCAGGCGGACGTCACGGCGAAGGAAGAGGAGATCAGGAGCAAGGAGAAGTACCTCGGCATGAAGGAGGAGGAGCTGAGGACCAGGGAACAGGGCTTGATCGGGGACGAGATCGAGAAGCGCGAAGCAGACAGGATGATCGAGATCAAGCAGGAGAAGGTCAAGACGGGCACCTCGAGGCTGGACGACCTGCTCCTGGGAGGCATGCCGTTCGGCTCGAACGTGCTCATCTACGGCCCGCCGTTCGCAGGGAAGGAGGTGCTCGTCAACTCATTCGTCGCCGAGGGGCTGAAGAAAGGCATACCGGTCCTCTGGGTCATCACGGAGAAGGCCTCGAAGGAGATCAGGGAGGAGATGATGTTCGTCCTCTCGGGCTACGAGGAGTACGAGAAGCGCGGACTCGTGAGATACGTCGATTCGTACTCGAGGAGCATGGGGGACGAGTCTCAGGACCCCTACACGGTGTACGTCGAGTCACCCACCGACTACGAGTCCGTACAGAAGGCCGTCGAGGAGATAACGAAGGAGTTCAAGGCCTCGCATGAATACTACAGGTTCGCCTTCAGGTCGATCTCGACCATGATCGCCTACCTGGACCCGAACACTGCCTTCAGGTTCCTCAGCCCCATCGTCGGCAGGAGGAAGAGGGACCGGTCCGTCGGGATGTACACCATCGAGAAGGGCGTCCACGGCGATCAGGAGATCCAGATGCTCGGGTCGCTCATGGACGGCATGATCGAGTTCAAGTTGGAGAACCTGAACACCTTCCTGTCGATCAAGGGCATATGCGATGTCCAGTCGCGCGCCTACATAAGATATTCTTCGACCAAGGCCGGCGTGACGATCGGTTCGTTCTCGCTGGACCACATCAGGTGAGCCGGAGAACCGTCCGGCGGTCAGGCCACTTCCATCGAGGACTTGTAGTCCTTCGCCCCGGGGGCCTTCGCCTCTTTCCTCATCTGCACCTGCGGGGGCGGCAGCGGCGGCGGCAGTCCCAGGTCGCGGGCGACGACAACGGAGGCGGGCATGCAGTTCGCGAAGATCGCCGCGAGGATCGGGTTGAAGACCTCGTTGGGGAGCGAGTTCGTCTGGGACCATTGCGTGGCTATGGCCTTGGCCTCGCCCTCCCACGCCACTCGCCCCTCGATCTTGATCATTCCGACGCCGACGTAGTTCACAGTGAACCTGAAGTCGATGAGGGCGTCCTTTTCCGAGGCGGTCGTGATGCTCGTCACCGCGGTGTTGTGATCGACCCGGAGATGGGGTATCCTCTCGCCGAGCTTGGAGAACCTCTTCGCGTCCATCGATATGAGTTCGAACGATTTGATAGGCATCTGCAGCAGTCCTCTCTCTCGGACGCGCGAAGAGCGTCCCGCGGCTTTAATCTATGCTCTGTTGAGGCATACCATCAACAGAACCAATCCATCCACAACACGCGCGGGCATGCGGCCGATGATGAACAGGGCAAGGACAAAGATGGTGCCGTGGGCCGGACTTGAACCAGCGACTTCAAGATCTTCAGTCTTGCACTCTCCCAGCTGAGTTACCACGGCTTGTTGGGCGCAGATGGGCAGTTAGGCGGAACTTCGTATTAAACGTTGGGGGTTTTTGGCGAACGGGCGAGCAGGAAAACTAGCGGACGATGACGGGATTCGGCAGCGATTCCGAGACGAGCCTAATCGAATAGACGAGGCGGAATGACCGCCGAAAATGAGTCCGTCGGAAACGACTTTTCGAGGCTCCAGAAAGGTGTCTCCCAGACGATATCAAAGACGACAGACTTAAATATGTACTAGGCGCTGATTAGGTTGCTTCAGCACAGTTGTTTCGGTGGTAGGATGGATTTGTCCCCCCTGCACTTTGGATGTTCTAGAAACTCAACCTCCGGCCGCATCAAGAAGTCACCCCGGTGGGATGACGAGGAGGGTGTCGCCTCCACCGTCGGAACCATAATGGCGCTGATGGTCTTCCTCACTGCCATGGGCATGTTCACCAACCAGTTCGTGCCCGTCTGGATGAGCGACAACGAGAGCGCACACATGTCCACTGGCCATCCAGCAGTTCGTCACGCTCAAGTCGCAGATCGACGGCGTCATAGCGGACAGCGCCAACAGCCTGGTCGCACCAACTCCGCTCTTCGTGCCTATCACGCTGAGCGCGGCTGGCATCCCGGTGTTCGCCGGCCCGACCGCAGGCATCCTGGCGTTCCACCCCAAGAGCACCTACATGAGGCCGTCCTTCAACGTCTCGTTCGAGGCCGACGACTACAGCCTCGGCCCGCTGAACGACGGACACTCCGGTGGGGACATCGACCTCTACTGCCCGAACAGATACTACGTCGAACAGCACGTAGTGTACGAGAACGGGGCGGTCATCATCAACCAGTCGGACGGGGAGTTCATCATCGCGGGGATCCAGCTATCGGTGAGCAACTACATCGCGGGCTCGGACACGAGCAGGGTCGTCAAGCTGACCCAGGTCTCCCTCATGGGCCAGAACAAGACCGTCGGCGGCATGGGTTCGAAGGGCATCAGCGCCGACGTCCTCTATGCTGACACGTCCGTCTACAACAGCACCGGAGGGGCGGATATCGTCATAACCATAGTTTCCAAGCACGGTTCCGCGTGGGGGACGTTCTTCGAGAACAGCCTCAACAATTCGCTCGCGGACTTGACCTACGGAACCGACTTCACGGTCTCAAGGATCTTCCATGATTTCACGGGCTACGCGTACGATTACTATGTGACGACAGTGACAATCATGGATGTCAATGTCTTCGACCACACGCACGCCACGATCCAGGTTTCGATCGGGGAGCTGGGCGTATAGGGGTGATGGAATGACCGAAACTGAACCGAAGGCGGAACATAAGATCAACAATTCGCTGCCGGACAGGGCTCCGAAGGAGCCGTTCACCACGAAGATCAAGCGTGGATATTACGGCGCGCTGAGCAGGCTTCGGTCGGAACCCATCAAGGTCAAGCAGGCCAAAGGCGCTGCCGCGAGGAGACGCCAGTGGAAGCACGGCAGGGGGTCTGTCTACACCGAGATACCGCCCATCACCGACCCCGCGATACAGGAGATAGGATTCTACGGGGTCACGGAGCCGTTCAGCTACATCAGGGTCACGTACAATTCAACCGTGAGCGACTACCTCATGAGCGTCATAGAGCCCGGGATGACGGAGGAAGAGGAGGAGCTCCTGAAGACCATCAAAGACACCTTCGAGAAGACCCTTGACTACGAGTGGGACAAGATCGACATGACCAACAAGAAGTCCTACCTTGAGAAGAGCGTGGACAGCTACATCAAGTCCAGGGGCATCAGGATAGAACCTATCTCGGAGGACAAGATAAAGTACTACATCGCGAGGGACTTCGTTGGATTCGGGCCCATAGACGCGCTCATAAACGACCCGCATGTCGAGGACGTCTCGTGCGACGGCGTGGGCATCCCGCTCTTCCTGTTCCACAACAAGTACGAATCGATCAGGACGAACGTAGTGTTCGCCGACGAGAACACGCTCAACTCGTTCGTCATCAGCCTCGGCCAGAGGTGCGGCAAGCAGCTCTCGGTGTCCAACCCGATCCTCGACGGCACGACCGTCGAGGGGCACAGGGTACAGGCGACCTATGCCAGGGAGGTCACGACGAGGGGCGCGTCGTTCACCATCAGACGGTACAAGGAGAAGCCTTTCACGCCCGTGGAGCTGATAAAGTACGGGACGGCCTCCCCGGAGATAGTCGCGTACCTGTGGCTCAGCGTGGAGCACGGCGAGTCGGCGATCATCTGCGGCGGGACCGCGAGCGGGAAGACGGCCACCCTGAACGCGATGGCCCTGTTCATCCCTCCTGGGGCGAAGATCGTCACCATGGAGGACACCAGGGAGATCAACCTGCCCCACGAGAACTGGATCCCTGGCACCACCAGGTCCGGCAGCGGCGAGAGGGGCGCCGACGGCAAGACCGCCGGGGAGATCGACATGTACGACCTCGTCAGGGCGGCGTTGAGGCAGAGGCCGAACTACATCATCGTCGGTGAGGTCAGGGGCAAGGAGACCTACACGATGTTCCAGGCGATGGCCACTGGCCACACGACTTTCTCCACCATGCACGCCGACTCCGTCAAGAGCATGGTCAACAGGCTCGAGAACCCGCCCATCAACTGTCCCAGGATACTGCTCACCGCGCTCAGGAACGTGATCATCCAGACCCACGCGAGGGTCGGGATGGACATGGTCAGGAGGATCAAGCAGCTCATAGAGATCGTCGGTTTCGAGCCGGAGACCAACGAGCTCATCAGCAACACCGTCTACGAGTGGGACCAGGCGACGGACAAGTTCGTGTTCAAGGGCCACAGCTTCCTGTTCGACAAGATCATGGAGATGAAGAACCTCACCCACGAGGAGCTCCTGCAGGAGTTCGAGCGCAGGGTGGACATCGTGAAGTACATGGTGATCAAGGACATGTCTGACTTCAGGGACATCTGGGACCTGATCAGATCGTACTACAAGGACCCGAAGGCCACCGCCGACCGCGCCAGGAAGGACATGCAGGCGCCCGCAAGGGTGGAGCCGAAGCCGCT
The DNA here is from genome assembly GCA_963818745.1 of Thermoplasmatota archaeon. Classification (GTDB taxonomy): domain Archaea; phylum Thermoplasmatota; class Thermoplasmata; order UBA10834; family UBA10834; genus CAWBDD01. The sequence continues at coordinate 462,936 of CAWFTI010000001.1, forward strand.
CGCAGGGGGTGCCCCGCCTGCCTGAGATATCCGATGTCTTCAAGAGGGTCGAGGCCAAGAAGTCCGAGTACCTGAAGACCAGCGGAGCGGGCGCCGAGAAGATCGGCCCGCACACCGTGCGCATGGCGAAGGGCGCGATGCCCGACTATGTGAAGCTCTCATCGTACCAGGACTTCTGCTGGAGGACCATGGGCCGCTACGCCTCCGAGAGGGTCTCCGCGAACCAGGCGCTGGATGAGTCCCTCCTCAAGGCCCACATGAAGATCAGGCCGGAAGAGTACCTGGCGTTCGTTCTGATGACGACCATCGTGACCGGGATCGTGGGCGCGATCATCGGCATCGTCGTGGGGTTCGTCATATTCGGACTGCTCGGCGTTGCCATCATGATTAGGATAATGATCGCGGTCCTCGCGATAGTGCTGTTGCCGGTGATGACCTATTTCATCCTGAGCGGCAGTCCTGCGTCGAAGGCCAAGTCCCGAGGCAGGGACATCGATAAGAGGATCGCCGCGGCGATGAGCTTCATATCGGCCATGGCGTCCGCGGACGTCAACATCGATGTCATATTCAAGGAACTGTCCAGACAGAAGGTCTACGGGGAGATAGCCGCCGAGGCCTCCTGGATAACCAGGGACACGGAGCTGCTGGGGTCCGACATACTGACGGCCATCAAGAAAGCCTCGAAGAGATCCCCGTCGGCGAAGTTCCAGGACTTCCTCCAGGGAGTGGTCACGACCTCGACCTCTGGCGGGCAGCTGAAGCCGTACTTCCTGCTCAAGGCGGAGGAGTACCAGAAGGAGAACAAGCTGGCGCTCAAGTCCCAGATGGAGACCCTGGGGATGCTGGCAGAGTCGTTCGTGACGGTCGTCGTCGCGTTCCCGCTGTTCCTCGTGCTCATCATGGCAATCATGGCGATCGTCGGCGGCGGGGACCCGGAATTCACGATAATGCTGCTCTACATGGTGGTCCTCGGGATGATCCCGATCTCTCAGTTCGGATTCATATTCGTCATCTGGAACATGTCCAAGGAGAGTGCGATGTAGATGGCCGCCACACAGATGTCGAAGGCCGAGACGGAGAAGGCGCTACAAGAAGATCCTGGCGACGGAGAAGTCTGACAGGACCATGCCGATCATCTTCGGCTCGATCGCGGTCATGGCAGGCCTGGTGTTCGTCGCATTCCTGGACTACATCGGGAGCCTGAACGTGCCTTTCGAGCCGATCGACTGGGTCATATTCGCCATGATCGCCATCTTCGGCCCGTACGGGTTCTACATGAGCACGAAGGAGAAGCACGTGAGGGAGATCGAGACGAGGCTCCCCGATTTCCTGAGAGATGTCGCAGAGGCTGGCAGGTTCGGCATGACCCTCGCCGACGCCATCGTCATCGCTTCCTCCGGAAGGTACGGCAGGCTCACGCCCGAGATAAAGAGGATGGCGGCGCAGATCGAGTGGGGCGTTCCGGCCTCGGAGGCCATCAGGCTGTTCGCGGAGAGGGTGAAGACCCCGCTCGTGACCAGGATGGCATCCATCATCATGAAGGCGAACGACGCTGGCGGCAACGTCGCGGACGTGCTCACGATGGTGTCTCACGACGCGAAGGAGACCATCCTGACCCAGGAGGAGAGGAGCGTGACCATGCAGACCTACGTCATGGTCGTCTACATCTCGTTCTTCGTGTTCATCGCGACGATCCTGATCCTGCAGCTGCAGTTCCTGCCCAAGATGGAGGAGGCCGGTAGGACGGTCAGCGAGCAGGCGGAGGAACAGGGGCTCGAGGAGATACCTGGCGTAAGCATCAAGGTGGAGATCATCGGGACAGTGTCGTTCATTTTCCTGCTGTCGGTCATAGTCCACGCCGCGGGCGACGGCATACTGGCAGGCGTCATACAGAAGGGAAGCATACCGATAGGAATGAGGCACAGCATCATCATGCTGTTGACTGGATTCATCATGCTCAGACTGTTGTTCACGTGATTCCCATGACAGAGACAGAACAGGCCAAGATAGAGCAACCGGTGCCGGCGGTCGAGGAGAAGAGCAAGGGCCCTGGCATCTTGTCGGCTTACTACAGCCTCCTGTTCAAGCTGAAGCCGAAGCCCGTCAAGATAACCATCTCCAAGGACGAGGCGAAGGTCGACATGAGCCAGATCACCGAGATACCCAAGATCGCCGAGCCGAACATCGACGAGGTCGAGCTCCTCCCGGTCAAGCAGAACTACTCGTACGTCCGCATAAGGTACGACAACAAGGCGAACGAGTACACATACGAGGTCATCGAGCCGAAGCTCTCCGACGACGAGAGGGACGTGCTCGCGCTCCTGAAGGAGACCCTGGTCGCCTCGGTCGAGCACACGATCGAGGAGAAGTCCGCCGAGAAGGAGAAGTACCTGAGGCGGATCATCGAGGAGCTGATGGCGAAGCTCGGCATCACGCTCACCCCGGTCTCGAAGGAGCGCGTGATGTACTTCCTGCTCAGGGACTTCATCGGATACGGCGTGATCGACGCCATGATGACCGACCCGAACGTCGAGGACTGCTCGTGCGACGGCGTCGACGTCCCGCTGTACATCTACCACAGGAAGTACGGCTCGATCAGGTCCAACCTGAGGTTCAGCAAGGAGCCGGAGCTCGACGGGTTCGTCGTTCGGCTGGCCCAGAAGTGCGGGAAGCACATCTCGGTCGCCAGCCCGCTCCTGGACGCCACGATCCCGGACGGGTCGAGGCTGCAGGCCACCCTGGGAAAGCACGTGACCAAGAGAGGCTCCTCGTTCACGATCAGGCGGTTCAAGGAGAACCCGTTCACCCCCCTGGACCTGCTCAAGTTCAAGACCATGAGCACCGAGATGATGTCGTACCTGTGGATATCCATAGAGCACGGCCAGTCGATGCTCGTGTGCGGCGGCACCGCGAGCGGCAAGACGACCACGCTCAACGCGGTCCTGCTGTTCATCCCGCCCCAGATGAAGATCGTGTCCATCGAGGACACCAGGGAGCTCAACCTGCCCCACGAGAACTGGGTCCCCGGGCTGACCAGGGAGGGGTTCGGCGGCAAGAGCATGGTCACCGGCAAGTCCGCGGGCGAGATCGACATGTTCGACCTGCTCACGGCCGCGATGAGGCAGCGGCCCCAGTACCTGATGGTCGGTGAGGTCAGAGGCAAGGAGGCGTACGTCGTCTTCCAGGCCATGGCCACCGGCAAGACCTGCTACTCCACGTTCCACGCGGAGGACGTCCAGGCGATGGTGCACAGGATGGAGAACGACCCGATCAACCTGCCCAGGGCGCTCATCACCGCGCTGAACATCGTGCTGCTCCAGGCGCAGGTCAAGGTCGGCACGAAGATGACCAGGCGGGTCAAGTCGCTCACCGAGATCGTCGGGATAGACCCCGAGACGAACGAGCTGATCACCAACTCCGTGTACACATGGAACCCGGCGGATGACACTTTCAACTACAGCGGCCACAGCTACGTGTACGAGAAGGTCAGGATGGCCAGGAACTGGACCCCCCGGGAGATGGAGCGGGAGATCAAGAGACGCGTGGACATCCTGGAGTACATGAAGAAGGTCGGGATCGACAGCCACAGGAAGGTCGCGACGATCATCTCCGCGTACTACAAGGACCCCGAGAAGGTCATGAGAGAGGTCCGGGCGAAGCTCGCGGAGACGACCCCGATAGCGATGAAGCAGGCCTAGGCCAGCAATCCTGTCCAGTTGACTTCCCGGTCATCGGTTACGACAGCTATTTATAGACGCCCCACGGTTACAACCACAGTAGGTGGTTGAAGCGGAGTATCCGACAGTCTTGATCGTTGCCTGGGTTCTGCCCATCGCCATTTGGACGATCGTGGCCCTTCTACTTCTCTCCGCAGAGCGGAGAGGAATGGTGACCGTGAGAATCAACCTGGTGGCATTCGCAGGGGCCCTGATTGCGCTGGTATCATTCTCAACGGCATGGCTCGTGGTCGAACACAGAATAGGCGTCTCCATAGAGTGGAATTACTTTTGGTTCCTTTACCCGTTTGTCCTGCTGGGAATCCTCACACCCCTCGCATGGGTCGGGGAGATGGGGCTGCTCGCCTTCTGTCTCGTGCGCGCGAACGAGCTGGGGGCGACCATAGAGCCGATGTACGGTTACGCGTTGGCCTGGGTCTCCTGCGTTGTTATGATTGCGAGCATGCTCCTGCCCATGGGGCCAGGGATCACACCCGCGAAGGCAAGAATCGCAGACAGGCTCCTGACCATGTCGTTCAGAACATGGAAGGAAGGATGATCACAGCCAGCGGGTCCCCCGCAATGAAGAATGAAAACCGGGAATGGGTTTAGAGGGTTTGCGCGGTTACCGCTTGCTCACTGGCTCTCGTCCCCGCCGCTGCCGTTCTCGGACTTCTCCTCTGTCCCGCCAACGGGCGTCTTGATGATCTTCTTGGGCACGACCTTCCGGTCGATGGGCCTCCTGATGACCATCCTCGGGGCAGCTGCCGGTACGACCTGCGCCTGAGTGAGCTCGGCCTGTGGGGCCTCAGCGGAAGCCAGCTCCGCGGAATGTGATTCCGGGGCCGCTGGGGGTGCTCCCCTGCTCGGGGGCTCCTCCTTCCTCTCGCCGAACACGGTGCCGCACTTGTGGCATACCGTCGCCTCCTTCGGGTTCAGCGTGCCGCAGACCGGACACGGGACCGGGCCTTCCTTGCGCTTCTCCTCTTCCTTCGCGAGCCAGTCGTCGAACGTGATGAAGGTCGGCTGCAGTCTCCACCACTCGTCGAACTTCTTGTCGCTGAACTTCTTGCCCAGCTCGGCCTTGGCGAGCTCGCGGTACTTGGAGACCATCTCGTCGTATTCCTTCCTCATGCGCTCGAGGTAGTCGCCCTCGTCCTCGCCGATCCCCTCGCCAACGAACTTCACGCCGCAGTTGAGACACTCGGTCGAATCAGCAGGAACCCATGCTCCGCACTCAGAGCACTTCATCGTGTTGGCCTCGAACTCGACGCCACACTTCGGGCACCTCTTGCTGGCAGCCGGGATGAACGCACCGCACTCGCCGCATTCGACCAACTTGCCGAGGCCGTAGACGTAGGTGTATATCGTGAACCCGGCCACCACCGCGACGATCGCGGCAATGACGATTATCCACAGGATCGGCGGGATGCCTCTGCCGGCAACCACGCCTGTGATGAGCACTGGGTCGGACTCGCCCTCGCCTATGGCATCTGGGTGCGACATCACGATGGTGTAGTCGCCGCTCTCGAGTTCTGCAGGTATTGTGAACTGGACCGCGAAGTATCCACCCGCGTCCGAGCGGATCACAGCAGTCTCGAGATCGGTCCCTTCGACGACGTTATCGTCGGCGTCCCTCAGCTCGGCCTGCAGACCAACCAGGTTCGGAACCATGCCGCCCGAAGAGTATGACACATGCCCTTCCACGACCATCATCTCTCCGGCCTTGTACTCCAGGTCTCCAATCAGGACCTCGAACACGAGCGACAGCTGGCCGATCGTGAAAGCCATGGATGCAAAGTTGTTGCTCTCGTTCTGCTCCAGATAGGCGTTCTCGACATCCAGAGAGACCCACAGGACCACGTCGCCGGCCACCGTTATGTTGACCGTCCAGTTGACGGTGAACATCTCGGTCGTGCCGCCGGCCAGGTCGGGGGTGATCGAATCGATCGTCCAGTTGTTGCCCGCGTACAGGACACCGAACACGACGCTGAACGCTTCCACGCCTCTGGCCCCGAGGTTCGACACGTTGGCGTTGAACGCCACCGTCTTTCCGAACACTTCGGTGGTCACACCGACGCCGACGCTTTGGACCGAAAGGCCCGTGGAATCGACCGCGAAGTCCTCTCTGACATCAAGGATCGTCAAGGTCGCATGAACCATGTTGTTGCTGTAGTTCTGCTCCTCCGGCACCTGGTCCGGGTTGACCTCGAAGTATATCTCGATCACGGTCGTCTCGTCCACGATAGGCGCGGAGTACACCCACTGCACAACGATTGGCTGAGAAGCATCGGTCAAGGTGTCGGGGATCTCGATCGTGTCGACCTCCTCGAGTCCGGCGCCTTCATCGATGTACACGGCGACGACAGGATAGGGGAATGGTGCGGGCTCGATGTTGATGAGTTCCGCCATCGCGATTATCGTCCTGCCGCCCTCGACGGCTGCGGAGGTGTTCGAGAAGTACATCCCACTGAGGGCGAGGTCCGGACGGTCGAGGACGGTTATGCTCCTCGACCTGTTGTTGTTGTCGAACGTTATCTCGTCGAATGTTGCATTCCCGTTCGTGGTGACCCATATCGTGTGCGGAATAGCGAGAGTGGGAGTCCATGGCACGCCTGCAATATACGACCCGCCAGGCGCAATCTGGTCGACGAGGGCGGTCCCGATAAGGTTCGACGGAGAGACTGATCCGTTGTAGAAATCGACCCAGACATCGTAGGCGTATGCATCGCCAGCATTCCTGACCGTCACCATCAGGTTGGAGAGCCTGCCTATGACGGGCACGTTGTCGGTCACTATCTCCGTCGGTTCGATCATTATGTCCGGCAGCTTCTGGACGACGACCAGCACATAGCCCGTCGCCAGTGTCTCATCAAGCTCCGGGATGGTGTTCAGCGGGTCGATGACCACCGATATGTTGTGTGGATAGTCCAACGGTTCGACCGCGATCCATACTGCCGAGACTTCCATCGTCTCGCCAGGACCAATCAGAGGCACCGTGACTGTTCCGATCATATCGACGAGGCCGTAGACCTCGTGGTAGAACTCGACCAGGACATCGTATGCTCCCACTACACCGTCATTCCTCACGAAGGCCGTGATTGTGGTCTCCTGACCCTTCTTTGGCGACTCCGGAGACGCCACGACATCGCCTACCATGTCGATAGCCAGATCCGGCAATGTGCTCGATATGGCCAGCGTTGAATAGGTTGCGTTCGATCCGAGGGGTTCACTGTACGGAAGCACGCTCAGATCGACCTCGTCATCCGACTCATACGGAGTGCCGGCGTACCAGTAGGTCGCGTTGACTGTGTATGTGCCAACGAACTTGCCATTCGGGTTGTCGACAGTGATGATGCTCGCCAGGGAATTGATCAGCGCGACCCCGGTCGAATCGGTCGTCGCGGAGGCCATGTAGGTGTCGTTGAACATCCACCTGGCCGACACCAGCGCTCCCGGGAGCGTGTGGTTCGCGCCGTCGTACACAGTCACATGGATCCATCTGTAGATGAGTCCGACTGCGTCGCCCTCCACCAACACGGATGGAAGGCTTGTGTTCGTGAATGAACCGACCGCATATCCCGACAGGACCGGAGACACGTCGAGTTCAGAGTCGTAGACCTCAATGATGGCATGTGAATCCCAGGCGTTCGTGATGGTTCCATCCAATGTGGCACCGTTGAGATACACCAGAGAATTCTCCAGCGCCACTATATCGACGCCTTCGAACTGAGAGTCTAGGTCTCAAGTACACCATTGCCCAGGGTCACGAAGTTGATTGGCAGCTCGCTCAGCACCACGCTGTTCTCGAATACGAGCCTGGCATCGCCATCGACATACACAGTCCTCTCGTATTCCTGAGACTGGACGAGCACTAGCTCGGCGTTCCTGAAGATGAGCGTGCCGTTGCCAGCCACTATGACATCTCCAGCGTGATAGAACGTCATGTCCTCGATGACGACTTCACCCTGAGTCACGACCAACCATCTGGACGGGTCAGGACTGTCGGCCACAACGTCCATGACTTCGACAGTGAAGTCGAAGCTCTGATCGGCGCCCGTCATTGCTGGATATGCAGGGAATGAGAACTTGGCCGTTGAGCTATAGACCACTAAATCGATTGTGGCACTGCCTGTTATGTCGAAAGAACCAACAAAGATGAGCGTTGGGATACTGACCACCAGAAATCAGGTCGGTCAGGAATGGCATTTTCGTAATCCCATTAGATTCGGTAACGCCAAATGTGGATGCATTCTTCCCTATATACTCAAGAATCGGAGCTGGAGGCAGCGAATCGATTCCACCATCCAACCCGAAGTAGAAGGAAGGTTGCCCACCGAATGTAGTTGAGCCTGTGAATGACGAGGAAATCTGAGCCCCCGGTATAGGAACTCCATACTCATCACCCACAGTGACATTGAGCCAGCGGTACAGGTAGGCCTCCGGGCCGATTGAGATTACAATAGACATGCTGTCAAACTGAACATCCGATGATGCACCGTCGTGCTCAAAGGTGACATCAAGAGTGGCCAAATCATCAGTGTTTGTCACGCCAGCACCGAACAGGTCAAAGGAACGGTCCACATAGGCGGTCTCGCTTGCTCATTGGAGTGATTCCAGTGGTGTCAGGTGTTCCGAGCCTCAACATTCCACATTATTGACTGAGTTCCGTCATATCCTGGATCGACGGCATATCTCACATAGAGTGTCGCCCCATCAACTTCCATCGCCAAGGGTACCCGCATCCGAACTCATCAATCCCCAGAACTTCCCCTGGAGCGACGTGATATGACTGACCATCATTACTGAACTGGATATCTTCAATGGGCTCCCCTGTTGTGTCACACCAACTATGGATGCCGTGGGAATCGCCACATAACTTTCGCCGGTCGCCACGATGGCACTTGCCCTGTCTGCAAGTGTGCCGCCATACTCCTCGAACGTCGTGCCATAGAGATGGGCGCGAGCAGTGTCCTGAAGCGCCAGGCAGTTGTGAACATACCAATCTTCCGGCACCATCGCCGGACCGAAATCGACGCTCAGGTAGCTGTTCACGGCCAACAGAGACGCGCTCCCGGAGAGCGTCAGGTTGCCGGCCGCCATGTCCTCATACTCCGGCAGAGCGTCGATGGACGAGTCGAACAACATCAGGTCGGAATCCACGATATCCATGGACGGACCGTCGTTGGCGTCATCGACCTCGATGCCGAGCGCACCACCGACAACGAACTCGTTCACGAGGTCCTCGGGCAGGCATGTGATCGTGCTGTCCCAGAGCGAGACCTCCGCGGCACTGGCCAACGACATCGAACCGGGGAACATGAACACGGACCCCTCGGTCGCGACGACCTGTCCGCCGTTCTGCACTATCAGGTCGAGGAACGGCCACGGGTCGATCTGGTCGAGGTATGTGGTCAGCGTCCCGTGCTCGAGGGTGAGGAGCCCGTCGTCCTCCACGATCACCCTGTGCCTGAGCGCTGGATCGCCGTTGCTTATCACGCTGAGCGTGCCGTCCCGGATGATCAGCTCGCCGCCGGATCCTACCGTCACGTTGCCGTCGACGGGCTGCGTTATGCCTTCGATGGTGTACGTGCCGTCGATGACGACGAGGTCACCGATGGCCTGAGCTTCGGTCGGTGCCGAATCGCTCAGGAACAGGAATCCCGCGAAGGCGGACATCACAAGAGACACGACGATTAGAGCACTAAGAGATCGGTTGGCCAGAAGAGGGCCAGCTCTGCCATTCATAAGTTCACCCACCCAGAAGCTGGGTATTGCGAAAAGAAGTAAGCAGTTCGGCCATATAAAAAGCTATTTGCCAGATTTTCATGTCGAGGCAGGGTTTCCCGCACCATCTGGCTACGCCGTTTTCTTCTTCACGATTTTCTTGACGAATATCTGCGGTTTCTTCGTCTCGGGGGCCTTCTCTCCATCTACTGACTCACCCTTCGCCTCCGCCGCCGCGAGGGCATCCTTGAGGTTGACGCCGCAGGCGTAGCACATGACCGCGCCCCTGCTTATCATCGTCCTGCAGTTGGGGCAGGGCGTCTCGTCCTCTTCCGAGGCCGCGCTCTCCTCCTGGGGAGCTTCGGCTGCCTCCTCCTCCGCCTTGATCTTCTGACCGCAGGCGTAGCACATGATCGCGTCCCTGCTGATGACCGTGCGGCAGTTCGGACAAGCCATCTCGTCCTCCGCTATGGGCTGCTGCGGGCCAGCCTTTCCATCGGCTGTCGAGGAGATCGTCGGCCCAGCCGTCAGTATCTCCTGCTGCCTCTGGAGCAGTTTCCTGGCGTCCTCCGCGACCCTCTCCCTGTCCTTTCGAACTGTCTCCTCCTCTTCCGCGAGCGCGCGCTCGCGTGCGATGAGGGCGTCGCGCCTGCCCGCGACCTGCTCGACCATCCTCTGGAGCTCATCCTCGGACTTCTTGATCTGCTCCTCCCTGTCGAGGATGCCTTTGCGCTTGTCGGCGAGCTCGGACAGGTTCTTCGAGAGCTCCTCGAGCCTCTCGGAGGATTCCTTCTCCCTCTCCTCGGCCGAGCGGAGCGCCGCCTTGGCGCTCTGGTCCATCTTCGCGACCTCCTGACCCTTGGCGTCGAGCTGGGAGGTCCGCTCCTGCGCCTCCGCCTCGCGGTCCTTGAGTTCCTGGTCCTTGCGGTCGAGCGTGGACTCCTTCTCCCTGAGCGAATCCTCCCTCTCCCGGAGACGCTGCTCGAGGCCCTCGAGCTCGGTTTTCTGGCTCCTGAGCTCGTCCTGCTGGGACCTCAGCTCCTGGTCCCGCTTGCGCACCTCGGCCTCCTGAGCCTTCAGCCTCTTGACTGCGTCTTCGATTATCTGGGATATTGTCGCGTCTTCGGTCATCTGTGATCACTCAACGAGCTGGATGCGGATGTTCCCCGGAGGGATGGCTGTGCCGATTGCGCCGGCTCGCACATAATAGCATCCGCGATACAAAAGATTGTTCATGTGGCCCACTTCGCGCAGGTCAGGTGCTCAGCAGCGGTCCGAGGACGGTCATCCCGCTCTTGGCGACCTCGATCGCGTGCTTCTCCATGCTGTGCTCGGCGGCCCTCATCTTCTCCACCTGCAGGTACCTGACGAGCTTCCCGCGCTGCCTGTCGAGCCCGAGCATTATGATGCCGTCCGCGAGGAAGCCCTCGTTCCCCAGGAGCTGCGACTCCCCGCTGAGGGAGCGCTCCATGATGATGAACGCGGTGAGGTTGTTGTCCCTGAGCATCTTGAAGAAGTAGAACATCTTCTTGCGCATGTCCTGGACGTTCTCCATGAGGGAGTACAGGGCGCCCAACGAGTCCAGCACCAGTATCGAGAACTTGTCCCCGTGCGTGCGCCTGAAGCGCTGTATCATCTTCTCTATGAACAACACGTAGTCGGTCCCCGCCTCCTGCCCGATGACCTCGTCTATCTGGTCGATCTCGCGCAGGTCGGTCATGTCGGAGATCTGCATCTTCGCGGAGAGCTTCACGCCCATGCTCTCCATGTTGCTCAGGTGGCTGTCGACGGTCTCCTCGAGGGTCGCGTAGAGCCCGAACTCGTTCTTGTCCTTGAGATAGTGGGACATGAGAGAGTAGCAGAAGCTCGTCTTCATCGATCCCGGGGGACCGGTGACGAGGATGATCTTCGGCCTCTCGACGTCGTTCTTGAACACCTTATCCAAGCCCGGTATAGAGTCCTTGAACAATCCGAGACCTCCTCAGAAGGCGATTGGGGGCGGTCGCCTAGGATTTCAATAGATTGTCTGCTAATAAACCTTTCTCAATCGTTATCATGGCTGAGACGATTGGCCAGATGGGCGAGTCAGTCATCACTTCGGGTCGTCCCCGCCGTTCCCGGCGTCGCCGTCCTCGTCCTCTGACCCGCCCCCGTTCTCGTCGACTGCGTCACCGTTCTCGGCCGGGCATGTGGTGATCGTCCTGCCAGCCTCCACGACCGCCGCCTCCTCCTGTAGGCCTACCAGCCTGGCGACCGCGGTGATCCTGTCCTTCCCCTTGAGCCTCATCAGCCTCACGCCCATGGTCGCCCTGCCCTGGAGCCTGATCCCGCCCACGGGCATGCGTATGACCATGCCGTTCACGCTCGTGACTATGAGCTCGTCGTCTTCGGCGACCGTCTTGACGCTCTTGACATCGCCGTTCCTGCCGCCGGTCTTGATCGTGATGACCCCTTTCCCGCCCCTGCGGATCTTCCTGTAGTCCTCGACGAGCGAGCGCTTGCCGTAGCCGGTCTCGGTGACGGTCAGCAGCTGGTCCTTGGAGTCGACGACGGCCATGCTGACGACCTCGTCCCCCTTCCGCAGCCTGATGCCCCTGACCCCGAATGTCGCGCGGCCCGTGGACCTCGCGTCGCCCTCCTTGAACCTGGCAGCGAAGCCCTTCTTCGTGGCGAGCAGGATCTCCTTGGTGCCGTCGGTGATGGCGGTCTCGACGAGCTCGTCGTCGTCCTCGAGCTTGATGGCGATTATGCCGCTCTGGCGGACATGGGAGTAGGCCACGAGCTTCGTCTTCTTGAAAAGCCCCTTCTTGGTGGAGAACACGAGGTACCTGTCCTCGTCGAACAGCTTCACGGGGATGGTGCTCATGACGTGCTCCCCGTCCTCCAGGTGCTCGAGCAGGTTGACGATGGGCTTGCCCTTCGCGTGCCTACCGCCGACCGGTATCCTGTACGCCTTCAGCCAGTAGACGCGGCCCCTGTTCGTGAAGTACATGATGTAGTCGTGGGAGCAGGTGACGAACAGGTCGACCACGTAGTCCTCCTCCTTCGTCTCCATGCCCATCAGGCCCATGCCCCCGCGCTTCTGTGATGTGTATGTGTCGAGCGGGAGGCGCTTGATGTAGCCGGTGTTGCTGATCATGATCACGACGTCCTCGACCGGGATCAGGTCCTCGATGTCCATGTCCGCGCCCTGGGCCTCGATGGAGGTCCTGCGCGGGTTGCCGAACTTCTCCTTCAGGCCCATCGCCTCGGACTTGATGATGCCCAGGATCCTCTTCTCGTCCTTGAGGATCGACTTGAGCTCGTCGATGAGCTTCTTCACGGAGTCGAACTCCTCCCTGACGGCCTGCATCTCCATCCCAGTGAGCCTCTGGAGCTGCATCTCCAGTATCGCCTTGGTCTGCTCCTCCGAGAGCAGGTACTTCGCCATCAGGGCGCTCTTCGCCTCGTCCCTGGTCTTCGCCTTCCGGATGATCTTGATGACGTCGTCGAGGTGGTCCAGGGCGATCATGAGCCCGGACAGTATGTGCGCGCGCTTCTCGGCCTGCCTGAGCCTGAACTCGGTGCGCCTCTTGACGACGTCGAACCTGTGCTCTATGTGGTACTCGAGCATCTCCTTGAGCGAGAGCACCCTGGGCTGGTTGTTGACGAGCGCGAGGTTGATGATGCCGAAGGTGGTCTGGAGCTGCGAGTGCGCGAAGAGCTGGTTCAGGACGACGTCCTCGATCGCGTCCCTCTTCAGCTCGATGACTATCCTCATGCCATCCTTGTCGGATTCGTCCCTGAGGTCGGAGATCCCTTCGATCCGCTTCTCCTTGACCAGGTTGGCGATCGCCTCCATGAGGGTGGACTTGTTGACCATGTAGGGAATCTCGGTGACGATGACCTGCGCTCTGCCCGAGTCCTCGTCGTGCTCTATGGTGTAGCGGGCGCGCACGCGTATGCGGCCCTTGCCCGATGCGTAGGCCTCCACGATCCCCTGGGCGCCGTATATGACGCCCCCGGTCGGGAAGTCCGGCCCTTTGACGATGTCCATCAGGTCCTTCAGGTCGACGTCCTGCCCGGCGATCTGCCGGTCGATCATGAGCCCGAGGGCGTCCACGACCTCGTCCAGGTTGTGGGGCGGGATGTTGGTCGCCATGCCGACCGCGATGCCCTGGGAGCCGTTGACGAGCAGGTTCGGCAGCTTCGCCGGGAGCACGAGCGGCTCCTTGAGGGAGCCGTCGAAGTTGTCCACGAAGTCGACCGTCTCCTCGTCGACGTCCGCGAGCATCTCGGCCGCGATGGCCGAGAGCCTGCACTCCGTGTACCTCATGGCTGCCGCGGAATCGCCGTCCACGCTGCCGAAGTTGCCCTGGCCGTCCACCAGCGGGTAGCGCAGGGAGAACTCCTGGGCCATCCGGACGAGCGTGTCGTAGATGGCGGAGTCGCCGTGCGGGTGATATTTGCCGAGCACCTCACCGACCACCCTGGCAGACTTCTTCTGGGCCTTGTTGTGCGCGAGGCCCATCTCGTTCATCGCGAACAGGATGCGCCTGTGGACGGGCTTCAGGCCGTCGCTGACATCGGGCAGCGCGCGCCCGACGATGACGCTCATCGCGTAGTCGATGTAGGACTTCTTCATCTCCGTCTCGATCGGCCTCTGGACGAGCTTCCCCGCGATCTGCTGTGAACTGTCATCGGAACCTTCAGGCATCGGGAATCACCTACACATCCAGGAACTCGACTTCCCTCGCGTGGTCCTGGATGAACCTCCGCCTGGGCTCCACCGCATCCCCCATGAGGATGTCGAACAGGTTGTTCGCCTCGACGGCGTCCTCGATCGTCACGCGCTTGAGCAGGCGCGTGTGGAGGCTCATGGTGGTCTCCCTCAGCTGGTCCGCGTTCATCTCTCCCAGGCCCTTGTACCTCTGTACCTCGGACCCCTGGCCGAACTCCTGCACGGCGTCGCTGAGCTCCTTGTCGGTGAACACGTACCGCTCGTTCTTGCCCTTCTTGACCCTGTACAGCGGGGGCTGCGCGATGTAGAGGTATCCCCGCCTGATCAGCTCCTCCATGTGCCTGTAGAAGAACGTGAGCAGGAGCGTCCGTATGTGCGCGCCGTCCACGTCCGCATCCGTCATGATGCATATCCTGTGATACCTCGCCTTGGATACGTCGAACTCGGAGTCGATGCTGGTCCCCAGCGCGGTTATGATCGTCCTTATCTCGGCGTTCTTGAGCATCTTGTCGAGCCTGGCCTTCTCCACGTTCAGGATCTTGCCCCTGAGCGGCAGGATCGCCTGGAAGGTCCTGTCCCTGGCCTGCTTGGCGCTGCCGCCCGCGGAATCGCCCTCGACGAGGAACAGCTCGCACTTCGAAGGGTCCTTCTCGGTGCAGTCGGCCAGCTTGCCCGGCAGGTTGCCGACGTCGAGCAGGCCCTTCCTGCGGGTGAGCTCCCTCGCCTTCCTCGCGGCCTCCCTGGCCTGCGAGGCCAGGATCGCCTTGCTGATGCACGCCTGCGCGACCTTCGGGTTCTCCTCGAGGTACTCGAACAGCTTCTCGCTCACGGCGGACTCGACGATCCCCCGCACGTCGCTGTTGCCGAGCTTCGTCTTAGTCTGCCCCTCGAACTGCGGCTCGGGCAGCTTCACGCTGACGACGGCGGTGAGACCTTCCCTCACGTCCTCGCCGCTGAGGGGGTCGCCGTTGCCCTTCATGAAGCCGTACTTCTTCGCGTAGTCGTTCACGGTCCTCGTGAGCGCTGCCCGGAACCCGATCAGGTGCGTCCCGCCCTCGATCGTGTTGATGTTGTTCGCGAAGGTGTGTATGTTCTCCGCGTAGCTGTCGGTGTACTGCATGCCCAGTTCCACGGAGAGGCCGTTCTTCTCGACGAATATGTATATCGGCTTCTCGTGCAGGCACGCCTTGTTCCTGTTGATGAACTGAACGTACTCGACCAGCCCGCCGTCGAACTTGTACGTGTTGGCCTGGCTCGTCTTCGGCTCCGATACGACGACCTTAAGGCCCTTGTTCAGGAACGCGATCTCCCGGAGCCTCCCGGACAGCGTCTCGTAGTTGAAAATGACGTCTTCGAATATCTGCGCATCCGGCTTGAAGGTGACAACCGTCCCCGTCGACTCAGTTTCGCCAACGACCTTTATCGGCGAGGCTGGGGCGCCGCGCTCGTACCTCTGGAAGTTGATCTTCCCGCCCCTGCTCACGCGCACCTCGAGCCACTCGGAAAGCGCGTTGACCACGCTCAGGCCGACACCGTGGAGGCCGCCCGAGACCTTGTATGTCTTCCTGTCGAACTTGCCGCCGGAGTGGAGCTTCGTGAGCACCAGCTCCAGGGCGTCCTGCTTGTACTTCTTGTGCATGCCGACGGGGATGCCACGGCCGTTGTCCTCTATGGTGGCGCTGCCGTCGTCGTTGAGCGTGATCGTGATCTGCGTGCAGAAGCCCGCCATCGCCTCGTCTATGCTGTTGTCAACGACCTCGTAGACAAGGTGGTGCAGGCCGTGGAAGTCCGTGCTGCCGATGTACATGCTCGGCCGCTTCCGAACGGCTTCCAGACCCTCGAGGACTTGGATTCTCTCTGCATCATATGTGCTATCTTCCATGAGATTTCAGCCCCTAGGAGGCGGGCTCACACAGCGACCGCTCGCAACCGCATCCCATCCGGTTTTTCGGCGCTTTATTTGGCCCTCTGGTTCTTCAATGGAAGCCCGATATATAAATGCTTTGAGAATACCGTCTGGCTGCCCCGGAAAATACCCCTCCGTTTCCACTGGAAAAGACGCCGATTTTCCGGCGCGATTTCCACTCGAAATATCGTCACATGACGATGACCCTGGAATCCCGTTTTTCCGAAGGACACCGCGGGACCCGGCAGCGGGGTCGTCGGATGCGGCGGCGGTCATGATCCCCGACATATGCCAGGCGAGATCTCACCGCTCATCAAGACAGCTGTTCAAATCAAAGGCTTTATAGGGAGTAGGCAATTAGTAGCGAAGGTATCAGATGGCAGCTCGCCAGAGAACGCGGTTTCCACAGGAAATGAAGGGGATTTCGAGGACCGAGGGAATGCAGCCGGACACGATGGCCAGGCTCTTCCGCGCCGGAAGGATCGTGATCCCTTCGAACCCCCGGCACAGGAACCTCCGACCGGTCGCGATCGGAGAAGGGACGAGGGTCAAGGTCAACGCCAACATAGGCACCTCCAAGGACCATGTGAATGTCGCCGAGGAGCTGGCGAAGGTCAGGATGGCCACTGAGTGCGGCGCGGACGCGATCATGGACCTGAGCACGGGCGGCGACATCGCCAGCATACGTCGCAGGATCCTCCGCGAATGCACCCTGCCTTTGGGCACGGTGCCCATCTACGAGGCGGTCTGCAGCACATCTGGCAAGGGCGGCCTCGCGAACATGACTGCCGACGACCTGTTCAAGACCATCGAGAGGCACGCCAAGGATGGCGTTGACTTCATGACGGTCCACTGCGGGGTCACCAGGCAGACCTCGGCGTCCCTGAAGAAGCACAGGCGCGTCACCGGGGTGGTGTCCAGGGGAGGGGCCATGCTGGTCGCCTGGATGCGGCACAACGACGAGGAGAACCCCCTGTACAAGGATTTCGATCACCTGCTCGACCTCGCGAAGGAGCACGAGTTCACGCTGAGCCTGGGAGACGGCCTCCGGCCCGGCAGCACCGCCGACGCCACGGACGTGCCGCAGATACACGAGCTCCTGGTGCTGGGGAAGCTGGTCGAGAGGGCGAGGAAGGCCGGGGTGCAGGCCATGGTGGAGGGGCCTGGACATGTCCCCATGAACCAGATAGAGGCGAACGTACGGATCGAGAAGGCGGTCTGCAAGGGCGCACCGTTCTACGTCCTCGGGCCCCTTGTATGCGACGTCGCGGCCGGGTACGACCACATCGCGGGAGCGATAGGCGGCGCCCTCGCGGCCTACTACGGCGCGGACTTCCTCTGCTACGTGACCCCGGCGGAGCATCTCGGCCTGCCGACGGTGGAGGATGTGAGGGAGGGCGTCGTCGCGAGCAGGATCGCGGCTCACGCGGCCGACCTCGCGAGGGGCAGAGGGGCCGAATGGGACATCGACATGTCGAAGGCCCGGAAGGCCTTCGACTGGGACACCATGTTCATGCTCTCGGTCGACCCGGAGAAGGCGAGACGGTACAGGAACCGCCGGAAGTCCAAGAGCCCCAGGGTCTGCTCGATGTGCGGGGACCTGTGCGCGATGAAGCTCGTCGATGAGATGCTCAGGGACTGACCGGTCAGAAGCTGATCCCGATCGGGAGGCTCATGACGGCTCTCACGATCAGCGAGATTATGCCGGCGGCGACCGCGGCGAGGATCGCCGAGAGCGCCCCCGCGACCGTGGACACATCGTTCGCGACCCCGATGGCCTTGCTGACCATCACGAGCAACCACACGACTCCGACCAGTGCGACGACGAGCAGCAACGCCCCCCACGCGATCGCGCGGTCCATCTCGGCATTCGTCCACTGCTGCACGCCTGATAGGTCGAGCCCTTCGAACCCCACGTTGAATATCGTGAGCAGCACGATCGTGAGGAGGACGAACCACGGATAGCAGTAGCCGACGAGGGCTATCGTCGAACCCTTGTCCCCTCTCCCGTTGAACACCTCGTGAGACACCAGCGCGGCGACCATGCCGAATATCAGGAACGACACGAGGATGACAATCCAGCTAACGAGCCCCTGGAGGACCAGCCCGAGCGCGTCGCTCGCGCTGTACCCTATGACGTCGGCCATGTCCTCCGTGACCGCGGTACTGAACAAGGTCGATATGGTCGCGAAGAGGACCACGAGGATGAGCGCCCGGTTGACGCTGGTCGATAGATAGAGCGTGGTGAACGCTCTCGTGGGCGAATACACCGCGCGCAGGAGTTCGGTGAGTGCGAACCTGGGAGCGTGCTTCGGCTGCATGTAGAGCCCAGGATAGTGGCTCGCGTGCGCGTTGGCGTATCCTGGAGGGGAGTAGCTCGGAGGAGGGACCTGTGCGATGTGCCCCGGTCCCAGCTCCTGGACGATGGTCGCACCGCACCGGGGGCAGATGGCCAGGCCCCTCCCTTCCGGAGTGACCTGCAGATACCCGGATGCGCGCAGGTTGCACGAAGGACAGGTGATCGTGTGAGAGTGGACTACTGACCCCGGGAACCATCGGGGTGCCGATTGGCTAGTGAGGATATTAGCGTTGCTCAGCCGGGCGGCCGTCGGCGCCCGGACCTTGCGCGGACCGGTCCGAGAAGAAGAGATGGAGCCACTGGAGGGTATTGAACCCCCGGCCTGCGGTTTACGAAACCGCCGCTCTTTCGCGGCACACGGGCGGACCCATGTGCAACCGCTGAGCTACAGTGGCATGCGGACTGTTGGGAAGATTGTCTTCATAGTTAAGCCTTTTCACATCTTACGATTTCGGAGGACGCGGACCAGCACCGTCACGGAGTGCAGTAGTTTTTTTAGGGTACCGAAGCATTCCTGCCGCAGTACCAGCCATGGTTACAGACCTTCGCATTCCAGAGGGCATCGTCGTCCGCACGGCCAAAGGGGGACCGGATTCCCTCAAGGCGATCCTCGCGGACCTGAAGCAGTACGGCTTCACTGGCTACATCAGGGTCACCCTTGAGAAGGACATAATGAGCTCCATAGGCTACATCGTCGTGGAACAGGGCTCGCCTGCCATGGCGATATACGAGTTCGAGAAGTCCAAGCCGAGGGAGCTCAAGAGGATATACACTGGAGAGAAATCGCTCAGGTTCATACTGGAGGACTCCCAGGACAAGACCTCGAACATCGAGCTCCACAGCAGGGTGCCCAGGGAGGAGTTCGAGAGGAGGTTCCCGGACTCGTGGATCGCGGGGACCAAGGCCCCCTCGAAGGCTCCCGCGATGCCCGAACCGCCCGCCCCCGAGGAGCAGGCCCCGGAGGAGCCGCCGGTCGACCCCTACGTCGATAAGGTCGAGCAGTGGCGGAGGAAGGGGTTCAAGGTCGACACGCTCGAGGACGCCCTGAAGAAGGGGCCGCACGTCATCGCCAAGGAGCTCCCCGCCTTCGAGCAGGACGCGCAGAAGCTGAAGCAGTTCGAGACGATCCTCAACAACTTCCCTATCCTCGGACACGAACCGGAGATCAACGAGATCAGGACGAAGCTGGACGACAGGACGAGGATAGCGGAGATCGAGTCCGACATCGAGTTCCTCCAGGAGAAGGTCAAGAGGAAGATACAGAAGAGGAAGGCGGACGAGGACTCGATCAAGCAGGAGATGGAGAAGAAGAAGCGCGAGGAGAAGTCCGCGGACGTCTACGACCTGATACTGAAGTACCAGACGGCCCCCGAGACCGCTGAGGAGCCCGAGGCGGCCGTGTGCCCCAGGTGCGGAGGGGGCCTCGACGCCACCGGAGCGTGCAGGAGATGCTCCGCGGAGGCCGTCGCCGCCCCATCGTTCACCAAGCCGCTTCCCGCGGACATGAGGTTCGCCAACTTCGTGGTCGGCCCTGGATCCAAGTTCCCGACCGCGGCCGCGCTGTCCGTCGCGGAGAACCCCAGCAAGACCTACAACCCGCTCCTGATCTTCGGAGGGTCCGGCCTGGGGAAGACCCATCTGCTGTCCGCCATAGGACACCATCTCGCGGACAAGAACAAGGGCATCGCGATGCTCTATGTCCCGTCCGACCGGCTCGTGGAGGCGATAGAGCAGTCCAAGGGCACCGACCTCGCCCGCAGGATACGGGAGGACCTGAAGAAGGCCGACCTGCTGCTGGTGGACGACATGCAGTTCCTCGGCGCCAGCGAGCCCGCGCAGGCCGAGATGGTCCATGTGCTGGACCATCTGATAGACGGCAAGAAGCAGGTCGTGCTCGCGAGCGACCGGCTCCCCGCGCAGATACCGGGGTTCAGCGACCGGCTGAACGCGAGGATACAGAAGGGCCTCACGGTGGACCTCCAGCCGCCCGACCTGGACACGAGGGTCAAGATACTGAAGGTCAAGGCGCAGGAGAAGAGGCTCAAGATGAGCGACGAGATAATCTCGTACATCGCGGAGCGCGTGACCGCGAACGTGCGGGACCTCGAGAGCACCCTGTCCAAGATAGTGGCGTTCTCGACCATCATGAAGATGGACGTCGACCTGAACCTCATCTCCGACATACTGAAGCCCCTGGCCCCGGTCCAGGAGACCAGGAAGGAGATAATGAAGGAGGTCAAGGTCGCGCCCGGGCACTGCTACCTCATAGAAGAGGAGAAGCCCATGTACAGCAACGTCCTGCTCGCCAGGAAGATGGGCGAGGGGCACAGGGGACTGGTCATCACGCGCATGAACCCGGGCAGGATAAGGGGAGAGTTCGAGACCCAGCCGGAGATACTGTGGCTCACGGACAAGCAGAGCTCGCAGGAGGTCACGGTCCCGCCGTCCCTCGAGACCATCATCCACAAGATCCAGGAGTTCATGGAGGGGGAGGGCCCCGGGATGATCGTCCTGGACGGCATCCAGTATCTGGCAAGCAGCACCAACTTCGAGGCGGTGCTCAGGTTCCTCAGGAGCCTGATAGACGAGGTGTCGGAGTCCAGGTGCATCTTCACGATCTCGCTGAGCCCTGAGACCATGAAACCTCAGGAGATCTCGATCCTCGAGAGGGAGATGGAAGTGCTCAACATGACCTGAGCCCGGTCGGCTACAGAACCTTCTTCACCATCTCTCTGAACTCGCGCATCTCCTTCATGGCCTGGCCGTATTCTCCGCCCTTCATGAGCGACGTCGCCGACTTGAGCAGCGTGATCATCGGCGTGATGTTGACGTTCTTCACCTTCGCCTCGACGAGCTGCTCCTTGGCCTTCTTCATCTCCTCGTTCATCCTCGCGGGGATGGCCTTGAACAGCTTCTCCTCGGCGTTCCTCACGGTGAATTCCACACGGTCGAAGTCCCTCGACTCGAAGGCCTTGCTCGCCTCGATCAGGAGGTTCCTGGCCTCCTTGGTGTCGACGATGAAGGTCTCGGAATCGGATATCAGCGCCTTCAGGGACGATATCTTCTTCTTCGACTCGTTGTACCGTCCCGTGATGGGAAGGAGCTCCTTCTTCACCTTGTCCGCGTAGACGTAGGCGGCTTCGAAGTCGCCGGATGACTTGGCCTTCTCGATCTCCTGGAAGTACGTGGTCGGCCTCGAGACGTCTCCTCCGAGCTCGGAGGCGACCTGGAGCTCGTCCTTGAGCTGCAGGAGGGTCTCGGAGATGTTCGCATCCACCTTGCCCATGAGCAGCTCCCTCGACTTCTGCACGAGCTCGGTGGCCTTGTCCAGCTGCCTCTCCCTGGCGACCGCGGCCGCATCCTCGATGAGCTGCTTGCTCTCCGCGATGTCAACATCGTTCTCCAGGGCGAGGGACAGCATCGGCTTCATCTCCGCGAACATCCGCGCGAGGTCCTTGCCCTTGTCCTTGACCTCGGGCGCAGGAGCCGCCGGTCTGACTGGCTCGGGCTTCTTGACAGGTATCTCTTCCACAACGGGTTTCGGAGCGGGAGGTGCCTCCGGCTCGTGTTCGAGGGAGGGTCCGTGCGCAAGGCCCGGGATGACAGGTGCCTTCGCAGGCTTCCGCTCCTCCTCCGGCTCGGCCTCGACCTCCTCTTCCTCTTCTTCCTTCTCCTCCTTCTTCTTCCGGCGGAGCCATCCGAGGGGGCCCTTCCGGTCCTTCGCCTCATCCTCGACCTTCTTCTCTTTCGGAGAGGGGGCGGGCGCGGCCTTGGACTCCTTGAGGATTCTGATCGATGCCGGGGCGGGCTTGACCTCGTCGAGAGGCGGCTCGAGCTCGGCCTTGACCTCGGCTGGCTCGGCTTCGGGCTGCGCGGCCTCCGCCTCGCCCGGCTCGATGAACATCGCGCCGCACCCTGGGCAGCTCTTCGCATCCATGCTGACCAGTGTGCTGCACGCGGGGCACTGGAACATCTCGGCGCCTTCCTCGGCGAAAAGGACGCCGCACTTCGGGCACGCGGTCGCTGTGGTCTCGATCATCGCGCCGCACTCGGGGCATTCGAAGTATTCCTTCGCGGCGGCCTGAGGGGGCTCGACCTTGGGGACGGGCATCTCCTCGGCCTCCACCTCCTCCTCCGGCTTGACAGGCTCTGCCATGACCGGTTCTGGCGCCTTCTGGGGCTGAATCGGAGGAGACGGGATCGGCGCCTCTCTGAAGGGCGAAGGAGCCTCGCGCGACGGGAGCCTCGAAAGGACCTCGCTCACCCTGGAATCCATCTGTGATCTCGATGTGTATTTGGAGGGCTCAGGAGCCTTCTTCGGGGCTTCGACCTCGATGTCGAATATGGTGAGGTCTGTGCCGCAGAAACTGCATTTCTTAGAACCTGGCTGGAGCGGAGAATCGCAGATGGGGCAAAGCTTCTCCCCGCTAGAATCTGGCAAGTGGCAGGGCCTCCTTATCTTGTGTTACGCGCCTACGATATGCCTGGATAAATAGTTAACCATTTTGATTTCTGCCTGTGATAACGACTTCGCCCCTGGACGGTCCGCGGGCAACCGAACGAAGAAAGGTTTTTCCATACGGTCAGTGATGTTGCGTCGGGGGTCAGATTGGAGCTCGAGTCAGTCAAGGTCAATCTTCCGGAGCATGCGAACGTCATCATAGGCCAGAGCCACTTCATCAAGACCGCGGAGGACCTGTACGAGGCCATCATAGGCTCCGTCCCTCAGGCGAGGTTCGGCCTCGCATTCTGTGAGGCTTCCGGGCCCTGCCTGGTCAGGGTCGAGGGGAACGACGACGGGCTCAAGGAACTGGCTGCCGAGAACGCGATGAGGATCGGGGCGGGGCACACCTTCGTCGTGCTGGTCGAGAACGCCTATCCCATCAATCTCCTCAACAGGATCAAGGAGGTCCACGAGGTCTGCACGATATTCTGCGCGACCGCGAACCCGGTGGAGGTCATCGTCGCCGAGAACGCGCGCGGGCGCGGCATCGTCGGGGTAATCGACGGGGAGAAGCCAAAGGGCGTCGAGACCGCCCAGGACGCGGAAGAGAGAAAGGCATTCCTGAGGAAGATCGGCTACAAGCGATGATCGGACGGGGGATGTCGCTTCTGATGAGATTCGAGCTCAGGATCGGGCCTCTGGACCTCGGTCAGACGCTCGGCTGCGGCCAGACCTTCAGGTGGAGGTCGCAGCAGGACGGGGCTTGGCGCGGCCCGCTCGGAGACCAGATGGTCACGCTGAGGAAGAGCAGGGCCGGCGTAGAGGTGGAGGCGTTCCCCGGCCGCAGGGGGACCGGTAGATGCCGTCGCCCAACATCTGAGGGTCGGGGATGATGTCGGAGCGATACAGAGGGCGCTCTCCAAGGACCCGGTCCTCGCTCCGGGGATCAGGAGCATGAGAGGGCTGAGGATCGTCAAGACGGACGAGTGGGAGTGTCTGGTCAGTTTCATGCTGGCGACCTATGCCAACATCCCGCGCATATCCAAGATGATAGAGACGATATCGGCGAGGTTCGGCGAGAGGATCACGGACGAGACGAACGCGTTCCCGAGCATCGCCTGCCTGAGGAAGGTCCCCGAGGAGGAGCTGAGGCGCTGCGGGCTCGGCTACAGGGCGAGGTACGTGCACGCGGTGTGCGAGGCCCTGGATGAGACCGACCTGGCACGGATGAAGCGGCTCGGCACCGAGGAGCTGAGGCGGGAGCTGAAATCCCTCCCCGGGGTTGGGGACAAGGTCGCGGACTGCGTGTCGCTGTTCGGGTTCGGGCGGCTCGAAGCCTTCCCGATAGACGTGTGGATGGAGCGGGCCCTCTGGAGACTGTACGGCCAGAAAGGGTCGTACGAAAAGCTGAGGAGGTTCGCCGCCGATCGGTTCGGTCCATACGCAGGGTACGCCCAGGAGTACCTCTACTTCAACGAGAGGAGATACGCATCGGCCGGGGTGTGCGCGTTCTCACAAGAATGACATGAGCGAGCTGTCCAAATACAGCATGACGCCCTCGGCCACCGCGACGAGCGCGATCAGGATTGTGAACGGCTTCCAGCTCAGGACGACGGTCGCCAGGGTAAGCACGTCCTCCATGAAGTGGAATATGCCGTGTATGATCGCGCCCACGATGAAGAAGATCAACAGGAGTATGATCCACTCGTCGATCCCGAACACGGTCGAGGGGAGCACGAGCGATGCGACCAGCGCGGCTACTCCGCCCACGATCGCTCCGAGGAGGGCGGACCACGGGATCTCCTTGAGCGGCTTCAGGAACATGGTCATCCCGAGGGCGACCATCACGACTATCGTGAACCATCCGACCGCACCCTCGGTGCCGGCGAAGAAGGCCATCACGAACATGAAGCCCCCGATGACGAACGCGAAGAACGTCCCGACCTCGTCCAGGTACGAATCGTCCCTGCGGCCATAGATGGCGACCAGGAGCGACAGGAGCCCCGCCACGATCAACGAGACGGCGGGATATGGATCGTCGGCCAACACCGTGAGGTCTACCACGACCACGTTAAGGTCGCGAGAGTACTAAGGTTTTGTTGATGGCATGCTAAGAACACTCGCCGGTCTCGTCAGAGCCCTGGATGGCTCTTCCGGTAGAACTCCATGATCTCCCATTCGGAGATGCGCCCTTCCCCTCTGTCCACGAGGGCCAGTCCGACCGTGTGCGCGAACCTGGCCACGATCTCGTCGCATCCTGGCTCGCCGACCAGCTCCCGGACCTCGAGCTTGCCCTTGGAGACCTTTCCGATGAACGAACCTATCACCCTCGGGCCCGTGAATATGACGAACCGGCCGGTCTCTGGGAGGACGTTCCTGAAGCTCGCGCGCAGGTACATGGTCAGGTGGTCCTCGGGCGGAAGTACGAACGTCTCCCCGAACCTGGCCTTCCCTAGCATCTTGTACGCAGTCACGCTGGCCCAGTACAGGGTGCTCGAGCCCCGGAGCATGTACCCCTTCACCAGGAATCCCTCGTCCTCCAGAGTCCTGAGCGACCTGCGAATCTCGCGCATCGGAAGCTCGTGCCCGAAGTACAGCGCAAGGGATTCCGCGGTCGAGCAGCCGCAGGTCTCGAAGAACCTCTTGAATATCCTGAGCCACGCGTTCTTCCTCGAGAGCTTGCTCCTCGGGGTGACCACGAACGCGATGTTCGAGTCGAGACCGCAGTGGAACGTCCTGAAGAGGGAGCGGAGGCCGTCGACGGTGTCGCTGTGCCCCAGAGGGGAGAGGTCCAGCAACCTGCTCCTCTTCAGCGGCTGCTGGTCCCTGATGATCTTGAGCACGAGTTTCTCGTTCTCGGTGAGCGTGTGCTGCCTGGCGGACATGCACAGCCCCGCGTCCCTGGGCGTGCAGTACCCCATCCTGTCGGGGACCAGATGACCTCTCATGACCTCTCCGCGGCCGTGCAGTCTCCGGATCGATTCGAATCTGTCGACCCGGTGCATCGCCTCGATGTCCGAGTGGAGACCACCGTACCTCGCGAGTGCTTCCGACATGTCCGAGAGCTTGTGGTCCTGCCCGAGGTTCTGCAGGGAGAACACGGTCTCGAGCATCTCCTCGAGGCTGAAGCATTCGGTCACGAGCCTCCCCTTGACCAGCATCCCGTTCGATTCGGCGTACCCGCGGCTGAGGAACTCCCGCTTCAGGTCGCCGTCCATCCCGCCGACATCTGTCCCGAAGACGCTCCTGACGCGCACGATGTCCACGTTCAGGCCGTTGTAGAACTCCATCATGGCGTCGATGGCGTCTATGAGCTGGCCCAGGAGCTCCCTGTCGTCGAGGAGTATCTCCCTCACCTCGACCGAGCCTGCCATGAGCCATTTCTCGATCATGCCGACGATCTTGCCGCGGTGCACGATCGGGAATATCCAGCCCTCCCCGTACCTGGATGTTATCTCGGTCCATTTGTCGCTCAGGAACGGGTCGTAGAGGGACAGTATGTGCACGCGGTCCCCGGCCGGTCCGACCGAGTCCAGGTCCTCGATCTCGTCGGGGAGCAGGAACATCTGCGTCCGCTCGAGCCCGACCGTGATCGAGGTCGCCCCCGCCCGCAGCAGGAGCTTCCTGGCATCGTCCGGGTCCATGTCGAGGTAGACCGCAGCCTGGATGGCCGTCACCGGCCCGAGGAACCTCAGGTACTTCACGATGACCGGCGTGAAGGGGTCGTCGTGGTTCGGCTCGATCTCGCACGCCGAGTAGACGTTCCTCGAGCTCCAGGACTCCGCCTCGTCGTACAGCCTCACGAGGTATCCTTTCCTATCCAAGGAATCGAAGTTCTCCCTCATGATGTCGGGAGGGAGCCCGGCCGCGCCTGCGATCTCCTGGTATGTCCCGGAGCCCAGCGTTCTGACCGTCCTGAGGATGACGGACTCGTACTTGTTCGGGTCCTCCCGACGGTAGACGCCGAGGTAGTTGGGGACGTCTGCGACCGGCAAGTACCTCAGCCTTCCCCGGACGAACCTGCCCAGGACTATCTGCCCGCTGTTCCTCAGCTCGCCGAAGTCGGACATCCTGAACCCGGAGACCCTCTGGAAGATGTCGTAGATCATCCCGGCCTGGCCGAACCTTTCGAAGAAGTCCTGGATCGAGGAGGCTTTCGTGAACTGCTTCCGCTCGGAGAACGCCCTCACGGTCTCCCTGTCGTAGACGCGTTCCCCCTTGGAGCGAAGCCGCAGGTAGTCCTTGGCGAGCATGTACTGCTGCTGCTCGCCGATGATGAACATGCCCGAGACGACCTCTTCGGAGGCCAGCAGGGCGTGCAGGGTCGCCTCGGCCTCGGGCTCCGCGACGCCCACCTCGTACGCGAGGTCTTCGACCGTGATCGGTGCGTGGTATGCCAGGTGCCTGACCACGGCTTCCCGGAGGCACTCCGCCCTCGGGGGAGCCGAGTGCTCGTTCCGTCCGTATCGGTACGCGTCCCCCTTCAGCTCGACCCTGGAGATATCGCCCGATGTCTCCAGCTTCCTCAGGAGGTTCCTCGCATCGTCCCTCTCCAGATGCAGCTCCTCGGCGACCTCGGCCGCGGTCATGCCGCGCTTGCCGAGGACACCGAGGACGCGGGCCTCGCCGTCGCTGAGCTCGTGCATCCTGTGATGCAGGCACGCGTACGCCGGCCAGTCTTCGACCGCCACGTACACGTCCTCGCCTATCCAGACAGACCTGACCTTGCCGTCTCTGAGCAGCTCGGATGACCAGGCCCTCAGCCTCTCGAAGGACGCTTTCGAGCGCGAGAACACGCTCTCCCCCTTCTCCCTGAACAGGTTCATCGGGCCCACCGCCCTCAGGGCTTTGACGATGTCCTGCTTGGAGGATATCCTGGGGAACTTCTTGTCGAAGTACTCCGCCACTTGGTCGGCGTCGAACTGGAACCCCGTGACTGCTTCGTCCTCGAGGACGCGCGAGAGCACCTTCCTGTGGAGCTCCCGCAGGAGCATGCTCCTGTCCTCCATCAGCACGATGTCCGAGACGCCCACGAGTATCACGTTGTGCGCGAACGGCGACGGGACCCCCGTGAACGGGATGTACTCGACCCGACGGTCCCCTGACTCTATCCCCGAGAGCACCTCCCTGGCATGCTCCAGATCCATGACCTCGGTGAGTATCTCGACATACGCCTCTGCCATGACGGGGAAGTCCTCGAGCTCGTGCAGGGCGTCGAGCAGCCTCTGGGACCTCAGCTGCTGCCGGGAGACCGAGAGCTCCTTGCCCTTGTAGTTCCTGAGGACCATGAAGCTCCGGGTGGCGACGTGCCTGAACCTCTGGGAGAACAGCTCGGAGTCCCTGACCGCCTTGCGGAGGGTCGATTCGAGCGATCCCGAATCGACCAAGCCGCCGAGCGTCTCGAGCTCGAAGTTCTTGGGGGCCGTGAGCATGAAGTTGTCGTCCGTCACCGAGACGGTCACGTTGCATCCCAGCTTCTGCGAGAGGGCGTGCGCGTACGCCCTGCTGAGGGCGTCGTTCACCCTCCTACCGAACGGGTAGTGGAAGATGGCGCTCCTCCTGCCAGATTGGTCGATATACCCCTCGATCACGAGCCGCGTGTCGGTGGGGATACTCGCGAACATCTTCTGTTCTTTGAAGTAGTTCGTGATGGTCGTCGCGGATCCGTCATCGACGTCGAACTCCTCCATCAGCCAGTCGCGGATCTCGCCGTCGGGCACCCGCCCCAGCTTCTCGTCCATCTCGCCCCTGAACCGGCCCACGAGCACCGAGAAGTCGAAGCTCCGGGGCATCATCTCGCCCGTCCAGGATGGCACCGTCGGCTTCCTCCCGCTGGCGCTCTTGACGAAGGCCTTCGTGCCCTTCGTCTTGAGGAACTCGTAGCTCCTCCCCCCGAGGACGAAGATGTCTCCGGCCGAGAGCCGCTCGACGAACTTCTCGGAGAGCGAGCCCACGGGGGATCCGCGCTCCGAGTAGACCTGGTAGTCGGCCTCCTCCGGGATCGTGCCCTGGTTCAGATAGTAGATCATCCTCGACCCGCGCTTCTTTCCGAACATGCCAGGGCCGTCGTCGTACCATATCTTCGAGTAGACGCCTTCGAACTCGTCCTTGCCTCCGAGGTACCGGAGGACGCTCCTGAACTGCTCGATGGTGAGGTCCTTGTAGCAGTACGAGCGCCTGACGAGGTCGTACGCCTCGGCCACGCCCCACGGGCGCTCGATGGACAGCCCGACGATCACCTGGGCCAGCACGTCCAGGGAGTTCACCGGTATCGTGACCCTGTCTATGATCTTCCTGTGCGCGGCCCTGCAGAGCACCGCGCACTCGACCAGGTCGTCGCTCTCGAACACGACGATCCTGCCCTTCGAGGTCCCCCCGTACTGATGCCCCGCCCTGCCCACCCTCTGAAGGCCTTTCGCGACCGATTTCGGGGAGCCTATCTGGACGACGAGGTCGATCGAGCCGATGTCGATGCCCAGCTCGAGGGAGGTCGAGGACACGACGGACTTCAGGTCGCCCGCCCTGAGCCCCTGCTCCACGTCCAGACGCGTCTCCCTGCTAAGGCTGCCGTGATGGGCGCCGACATTCTCGAGGCCGCGTTCCTTCAGCTTGTACACGACGCTCTCGGTCCCGCTCCTGGTGTTCGTGAACACCAGGGTGGTCCGATGCCCATCTATCATGGTCTTCAGCAGGTCGTACATCTTCGAGTTGACGACCTCGAACGATAGGGAGGTCATGTCGTTGGCGGGACAGATGACCTTCAGGTCGAGGTCTCGCTGGCCGTACACCTCGACGATGCTGACATCCCTCGGGGTTCCGTCCCTCAGGCCGCCCAGGAACTCCGCCACCTGATCAATGGGAGCGACGGTGGCGGAGAGGCCGATGCGCACGAGCTCGCGTGGGCAGAAGCTCTGGAGCCGTTCGAGCGACAATGAGAGCGCCACGCCCCTCTTGGAATCGCAGATCTCGTGGACCTCGTCGACTATCACGTAGTCGACGCCCGCGAACTTCTGCCTGAAGACGGGGGTGGAGAGGACCAGGGAGAGGGATTCGGGGGTCGTGATGAAGATGTGCGGGGGGGACCTCGCCTGCTTCTGCCTCTCGGAAGGGAGGGTGTCGCCGGTCCTCACCGCCACCTTGATCCCGGGCGGGGCGAGTCCTTTGGACTCGAACAGCGAGGATATCTCCCGCAGGGGCTTGAGGAGGTTCTCGTTTATGTCGTTCGCAAGAGCTTTGAGAGGAGACACATAGACCGCGTATATCCTGTCCTCGAGCTCCCCCTTCTCGGCGGAGAGTATGAGCTCGTTGAGTATGGACAGGAAGGCGGTCAGGGTCTTGCCGGAGCCCGTGGGGGAGGAGACGAGGACATTCCTCCTCGCGTGTATGACGGGCACGGCCAAGGCCTGGGCCTCGGTGACCTCCCCGAACTTGTCCTTGAACCATTCGGAGACCACCGGGTGCATCAGGGACAGCACCCTCTCGCTGCTCATCCGTTCATCCACTCTTGTGATCATCGGGCCAAGACCGTGAATTCGTCTCCGTTATCAGGTGTCCGTATAAATACGTTTTAGGAACGGGTGCCCGAAACGAGATGCTGGCGCTTCGCGGCAAATGTATTTATCCGCACTATGTGATTGGCTCGAACTGCGGATCCCCCATGGCCAGGAGATGCTTCCCAGGAATGAAAGCCGTCGCTCTCTTCGTGCTTGTGCTGTCGGTAGCGGCCGCGATCTCGGTCGGCGCATGGAGGCCCTCGGACGGAGGGGAGCGCGCGGCGTCCGCTCTGGAGGCGTACTACAGCGGCACGATCGTGGTGAACGTCACCGACGAGGTGGGGAGGCCCATAGCGGGCGCGACGGTCTGGATTTACGGGAACACGACGAACTTCCCGGTCACCGACGCTCTGGGATCGCTCCAGATATCGGGGCTCCTCGCAGATGTCAACGGGACCATCTACACCCTGTGGGCCGGGAAGACGGGGTACGACAACTCCTCCTTGATGTATGTGAACGTGAACCCTGCGAACACCTCGTACGCCGATCTCGAGATACACGGGGGAGTGGTTCTGGGGACGGTGACGGACTCGGATGGCCCCATCGCCGGCGCCACGGTGTCCATCGTCACGCTGGGCTACTCGAACCTGACGGGGGCGGACGGGAGCTACTGGCTGTATGAGATACCCGGAGGAGTCACCCACTCGGTGACCGCCAGCGCGGTCGGATACGACAATCAGACCAAAGAGGTCGTGGTCCAGACGGGGGACGTCGTCCGTGTGGATTTCCTGCTCTTGTCTAAGACCGGCTCCATATCCGGCACCGTGGTTCACGCGGCCACTCTCGAACCGCTGAGCGGAGCGAACATATCGATCAAGGTGGGGGACGTCACGGTGACGGTCGGGTCGGACTACAACGGCTCCTACAGGATACCCAGTCTGCCGGGAGGCACATACTCCCTCGCCGCTTCACTCGCAGGATTCAACTCGACGACTCTCACTGGCATCACGGTCGTCAAAGGTGTCGAGACCGAGGATGTGGACTTCGCCCTCGAGGAGCGACCCACGCGGCTGTACGGGGTCGTCAAGGCCGGCACGTCTCCTGCTGCCAGGACGTGAACATCTCCGTCGTAGGCACGGAGCTACTATGCGATGTCATCGATCGAGGGCGAGTACGAGATCAAGGACATACCCGCAGGGACATATTCGCTCCTCGTGACGAAGGGAGGGTACATCTCGACAACGGTCGTCGGCGTCGTCGTCCCGCTGGGAGGGGAGATGGTCCAGAACATAGAGCTGGTAGGCCTCCCTGGCGCCCTGAGAGGGGTCGTGTACGCCAGCTACGACCCCGGGCTCCCGCTCGCAGGAGTCACCGTAACGATCCTTGACCCCAGCAACGACCGGAGCACCACAACGACGAACATCAACGGGGAATTCGAGTTCACGGGCCTCATGGAGGGTAATTACACAGTCTACTTCGAGCTCGACGGTTTCAAGCCTATGGAGATGGGGCCGTTCCTGGTCGACCCTGAGGGGACCGTCACCCTGAACCAGGTGCTGCTTGAGCCAGTCCGTGAAGGTTTCGGAGGATTCATCTTCGGGTTCGACCTCGCCCACTCGATGATGATCCTGGCGCTGTTCCTCACGATCGTCATCCTGGCGCTGGCGGTCATCCTGAGGATCAAGACCTTCGAGGCGCCCGAGAAGTCGCCCGCGGTCTACGACCAGGCCGAGGAGCAGCTGGAGAATGGGCCAGAGGAGCTTCCGGGACGGAGAAGGAAGCCTGAGAAGGAAGATGTGAAATGAGGGCGGCCGGGCGCGCTCGCCCGACCCATTAGGAATCGGGGTTTCACTTGAGCCCGAGCTTCGCCCTGACCTTCTGCTCGTTCTCCTTGACCTTGGTGTTCACGTCGGCGAACAGGCTGTTCCCGTGGGCGTCTATCGCCACGGTCAGCGGGCCGAAGTTGTCGGCGTTCATGATCCAGATCGCCTCGGGCATCCCCAGCTCGAACCACTCGACGCCGGACACGCTCTTGATGCCCTTCGCCGCGAGCACCGCGGCACCGCCCGTGATCGCAAGGTAGACGCACCCGAACTTCTTCATCGCGTCGATCGTCGGCTGGGACATGCCTCCCTTGCCGATGATGGCGCCCGGCCTGAACTTCTCGATGAACTGCGGCTCCAGCGAGTTCATCCTCGAGGAAGTCGTGGGGCCTGCGGCGACGACCTCCCACTTGTCGCCGACCTTCTTCATGATCGGGCCGCAGTGGAACAGGGCCGCGCCCTTGAAGTCCACCGGTATCTTCTGGCCCTTCTCGAGGTGCTCGAGCGCGTGTATGTGCACCTCGTCCCTGCCGGTGTACACCACGCCATCCAGGTAGATCGTCTCTCCGGCCTTGAGCGCGCGCGAATCGCTCTCGGAAATCGGGGTCTTCAACCTCTTCGGCATCTTGCTCACCTCTCGTGGGTCGGGAACTTGAGCTTCCCGTCCGGGTATATCCTCACCGTGCCGCGCCTGGCGGCCCAGCACTGGACGTTTATCGCAACGGGCAGGCTGGCGGTGTGGCAGTAGGCGTATTCTATGTTCAGGCCGAGCATCGTGGTCTTCCCGCCCAGGCCCATGGGGCCG
Source organism: Thermoplasmatota archaeon (assembly GCA_963818745.1). Lineage (GTDB taxonomy): Archaea > Thermoplasmatota > Thermoplasmata > UBA10834 > UBA10834 > CAWBDD01. The sequence goes on from CAWFTI010000001.1 coordinate 495,929, forward strand.
ATGCCGAGCATGTTCATCGACTCGAGCAGCTCGGTCTCGAGCTTCGCGATCTCAGGGTCCTTGTGCCTCTGGTCGATCGGCCTCAGGAGCGCCTCCTTCGCGAGCTTCATGCAGATGTCCGCCGAGCCGCCTATGCCCATCCCTATGACCGTCGGCGGGCATGGGTTGCTCCCGGCCCTCAGGACCGTGTTCAGGGCGAACTCCTTGATGCCCTTCAGGCCCGCGCTCGGGGTCAGCATCGCGAGCTGGGACATGTTCTCCGAGCCCGCGCCCTTCGTCATGACCGTGATCTCGATGTAGTCCTGGTCCGCGACCTTCCAGTTGATGTAGGGCATCCTCTCGCCGACGTTGTCCCCCGGGTTCTTCCTCGTGAGCGGGTGGACGGCGTTGGGCCTGAGGGGCACCTCCTTGGTCGCCTTCCTGACGCCTTCCACTATGCCCTTCTCGACGTTCACCTTGCACTCGCGCGGAAGGGTCACGTAGAATATCGTCACGCCCGTGTCCTGACACATGGGCGTGTTGCCCTTCTCCGCGAGCTCTATGTTGTCCACTATCGCCTTGAGCTGCATCCTGGGGACCTCGTCGGTCTCCTCGGCGTACGCCTGCCTGATCCTGCGCTCTATGTCCGCCGGGAGCTTCACGACGGTCTTCCTGAGCAGCTCGACTATCGCATTCTGGATGTCGACCTCGGTGACCATCACGACTACCTCTCGGCCTGGGAAGGCGACGATAGAATTAATGCCTTTTGTTGGGACCGGACACGGACCGGACGACTACCAGTCATCGCTGAGCACGTAAGTCCCGAGCTTCGTCTTCGCGAGCCTTATCTGGTCCCCGTTCCGACGGAACCCGGCTGGCTTCCTGACTTCCAGGGTGGTCATCGTCTCGGGGTCGAGCAGCTGGAGCTCGGTCGGGGTCTCCGACAGCACCACCGCCCTAGGGATCTCGGATGCTGGCCGGGCGACCGCGCACTCGCCCGCGTCCTTGAGCCTGATGGACCTCTCCTCGCCCCTCTCTAGATCGACCACACGGAGCACGCCCTTCGACATCCTGGAGATGTAGTGGTCCTTCCCGCCGATCTCGATGATGTCCCCCGGGCCGAACGACGGGAGCCTCACCAGGAACGTCATGCGGTAGATCTCCTCCCCGTCCCTCTTGCCCCAGAGGCTGGAGGACTCCTTGAAGTCGGCGCACAAGGATTCCTGGAGCTCCCTCGCGATGTTCCTCGCGGCATGGGTCGAGCCGAAGAAGAAGTCGATGCCGCCCTTGACGTGCTCGATCTTGCTGATGAACACGCTCCTGGAGGTCTTCCGCATCCCGGCGGCCCTGTCCCGTACCCTGGCCTCGATCGAGCGCGCGACCTCGGGGTCCATGGAGCGGTCGCCGCCCCTGACCTGGAGGAGCGATTCGTAGTAGCTCCCCTGCTGCTTCGAGCACTCGGTGCACGACCCGCGCTTGAGCCTGACGATGGTCCCGAGCTCCCGCTCGACCTCGACCCCTTGGGCCGTGAGCACGACCTTGACCTGCGCGTCGAGGTTGCGCTCGTCCTTCTCGGCCAGGACGACGCGCATGTTGGAGCAGACCGTGCCCTTCAGGACCTTGAGCCCCGATTTTATTGCCGCCTCCGCCGCCTCCTTCACAGAGCCCACATCGACCCAGTGGTCGTCGGAAAGCATCGAGGAGCAGTGGGCGCACAGGGTCACATCGACATGGTCCGGGAGCGTGACCCAGACGTGTTTCTTCGAGAAGCACTCCTTACACAGCGAGCCGACGAGCGCCTCATCCTCGCGGCCGCACTCGACGCAGAACAATCACATCATCCTCGCTATCTGGGCGTGGGGCACGCCACCTATCGTCAGCACGCATGCCCTGTCGACGAAACCGTGCTTGACCGCTATGTCAACTGTCTTCTTGCCGACGAGGTTGGCTATCGTCGCCATCCCGAGCCGGGCCACGAGCATCTCCTCGTCGCCCTCCTCGCCGCCGTAGAAGGATCTCGGAGACCTCGATCCTGAGGCCCCCGCCTCTGAACGTCTTGCCGAGTATGTCGGAGTCGCAGGCCGCCACGAGCAGCTCGCCCTCGCGCTCGTGGAGCTTCATGCTGATCATCCGATACGCTCCTCGCTCGCCAGCTTGAAGTACCCCGGCTGCGGCGAATACACCTCGCCCGCGTCGCTCAGGCGCTTGAGGAGCGCCCGGACTCGGTCCTCCGGGATGTTCTCCGAGGCGGCCTTCTGGATCAGCTCCTCGGCGCTGACGCCCCTGCGCTCGTCCGACAGCTGCTGGACCAGGCTCCTCAGCACGTATATCTGCTCGCGCTGGCTCTTGCTCGTGCCGGTCGCTATCAGGTCTATGTCCCTCCTCCCGCCCTCGCTCGCGACCTTGCCCAGGTAGTACTCGACTATCCTGATCGCGCGGTTCGCAGTCGTCCGCGGTCACTAGCGGGTTCAGTCGCGCCCTGGCGCTCGCCTCCGAGAGACGAATCAATGCCTCGAGCTGCCTCGCGGTTATCGGGACGGATGCCTCCTCGCCCTCGCCCAGCTTCCTGATGGACACATAGTAGGTCTCGATCGTGCGCATCGCCTCGTCGCTCATGACCGGGATGATGCGCTTGCTGAAAGCGACGTACTTCCGAAGGAAGTCCCGGTCCATGGAGGGCACGAGCGTGTCGCTCTCGCGCATGATCTCGGCCACGTCCATGCCCTTTATCTTGTCAGGGGCCTCGTGGAGCCGTATCTCGCCACGCCTGTGGACCTTGAGTATGTGTGCCGCTATGTTCCGGTCGGCCTCGGAGTTCGGCCTGTCCGTCAGGGTGAATATCGCATCGAACCTGGACAGGAGCGCGGGGGGCAGGTCGATCTGCTCCGCGATGTTCCTGCTCTCGTCGAACCTGCCGTACTTGGGGTTCGCGGCCCCGAGGACCGCGCACCTGGACTGCAGGGTCGCGGTTATCCCGGCCTTGGCCACGGAGATGGTGCCCTGCTCGAGGCTCTCGTGTATGCTCGACCTGTCCTGGTCGTTCATCTTGTCCAGCTCGTCGATGCAACACAGGCCCTTGTCCGCGAGCACCAGCGCGCCCGCCTCGAGCGTCCACCTGCCCTCCCCGAACTCGTCCTTGACCGCGGCCGCCGTCAGGCCCGCCGCGGACGACGATTTCCCGGAGGTGTATATGCCCCTGGGCGCCAGGAGGGCCATGTACCTGAGTATCTGCGACTTGGCGGTGCCGGGGTCGCCGATCATGGCGATGTGTATGTCCCCCCTGATCCTCGTCCCGTCGTCCATCAGCTTGGAGACGCCTCCGAACAGCTGCAGGGACAGCGCCTCCTTCTCCTGCTCGTAGCCGAATATGGTCGGCGAGATGGATTTGATGATCCTGTCGAAGACGTCCGCGGAGTTCGCGAACTCGCGTATCTTCAGCTCGTCCTCGGGGGTGATGACGATCTCCTCGTACTCGTGCTCCTCGTACTCGACGGAGTTGATGTCCAGGCTGATGTCGAACAGGGTCGACTTGACCTGGCTGCCCTTCTGCTGGCTCTTGAGGACTCCGTTGATGATGATCCTGTCGCCGGGGGATATCTTGCCCGCGATGTCGTCCTCCACGTATCCCACGAGCCTCTCGGGCTGAGCGCCTCCCCTGAGGCCTTCGGGCGCCTCCTGTATCTCGATCTTCTGCGTGTCGACGAACCGCGACGGGTCCGTCAGGAGCTTGAACTTGGTCGACCCGCTGCCGCGGCCGCACCCGCCATCGTCCTTGGAGCACTCCAGGGGTTCGTGGAACAGCATGCCCTCCTGCTCGACGGATGTCCTGTGGCGGCAACGGACGCACTCGAACTCCGCGACGGTCACCTTCGGCCTGACCTCCGTGGCCTTCCTCACGAGCCCTTCGACGGACACGAACGTGCCCAGGTGCTTCGCCCTGAGCTTGCGGATCTCCACCCGCGAGTCCCGGGGCAGGTTCTTGATCCTGAAGTGGATGAAGGGGTTCGTGAGCGCGTGCGACACCATCCGCTTGATGGCGTCCTCGGCGGAGCGTATCGACAGGGCGGGGTTCACGAGGGTGTAGTTGGCCAGGTCGGGATCGAACTTCTCGACCTCGAGGAAGTCGATGTATATGCTCCTGACATCCGGGTACAGGTCCGCTATGGCCGAGACCTGGTGCCTCCGCTCTTCCCCACCCAGGAACTCCTCCCAGATGGTGACCAGGTCCTCAGGAGTGTACTCTTTCGGCATCTCTCTCCCCTCCTCAGCCTCGATGCCCTACCCTTCGCGCGTTCCGGGGCAAAAGGGTAACGGGAATCGGTTATGAGATACAAAAGGTGATAGGTAGGTCAGGGGTCATCACTTCCCACTACATCTAACATGCGGCTCTGCGCGGCCACGACCTCGGCGCTGGTCCTCGCCCCGGAATAGGCCTCGAGGCGCTCCCTGTTGATGTCGATGAAGGTCGGCCCCCACTTGAACCTCGACATGAGCCTCTCGGCCTGCGCCTTCTCGCCGAGGATGTACACGGCGGCGGCCAGAGCCTCCGCGCTGCTCAGCTTCTGGGCCTTGCCGAAGTTGGTGGGGTTCGCCGCGAGCAGGAACGGGAGGGCCCTGTGCCTCAGGCCATACTTCAGCCTCGGGAACCTGGACAGCTTCTCCCACGAGCAGTCGAGCACCAGGAGGCCGAACTTGGACGCGGCCTCCCGGTCCTCGGCCGACAGCGCCTTCTCGACCTCTGGGTTGAGCACGAGCGCGCCCCCTGGTATCTTCATGACGTCCCGGGCGGGCCTGAGGTCTCCCGACTGGACGAGCTTGGCGGCCGTGCACTTCTTCGGGTCGTCCTGGTGCTCCATCAGCGCGTAGAGCCTTATCTCCGCCATCAGAGCCAACACTGAGCGGCCTGGTATTTAGCCGTGCGCCCGGGGAGGGGCGAATCTGGAAGGGTTCTTAAGGGTGCTCTGCAGATATGTGTCCGCCACGATGAAGAGAATACCGACGCTGACAAAGTGATGAGAGACGGGCGATCTGAGTGGCAAGCCCTCCCTCCGCCCGCGGAAGGCGGCATGCCGAGGGCGGGCGCGAGAGGATGGAGGTCGGGAACATGGTGACCGGGTTCGACTATCTGAGCCAAGACAAGGTCCTCCAGGAGCACTGGCTGAGGAGGTTCGTCGCGATAGTCATAGACTTCGCAATCGTGTACACGCCCATCTGGCTGCTGTTCGTGCTCATCGGGGAGCCGTGGCTGTTCCCAGGGTTCCTGTCCGGGATCCTACTGTTCATGTATGCCACGGTGCTCGATTCATCCATCGGAGGGACCGTAGGCAAGCTGGTCATGAGCATGAAATCGGTCCCGATCTCCGGGCGCATGTCCTTCGCGCAGGCGCTCATGAGGAACGTCTCGAAGGTGTTCCCCGTGCTCCTGCTCCTCGATTGGATAATCGGGATGGCCGTGGACACCAGGGACCCGAGGCAGAAGTGGACCGACCAGATCGCGCACACGTCCGTCATAGTCTACGGCCGATCGGGCGGGACCTGATAGGGTACGGTCATTGCACCCACCAGACCCAGCCCTTCTTCTCGAGCGAGGCCTCGCCCTTGATGAGGCCTCTGCGCTTCATCTTCGCGAGGAACAGGACGGTCTGGTCCGGGCAGCGCTTGCCCTCCGTCCTCGCACGCTTCTCGACCTCCATCGTGCTGAGGGGGCCCTCCCGCCTCAGGAGTCCCACGACGAAGCTCTCGGCGGCGGCAGGAGCCATCTCCATGATCGCGCGGTGCTCGGTCACGAGGGAGCGTAGGTGTGCCCGGCTGATAGCTCTTTTGAGCCACTTCGCTCCAGCATGAGCCGGACGCAATGAAGAAAAATATAGAAGATAAAGGGGTTTTGAGGTTTCCAGTTCCGCAAGACTGATGCCTGGCTTACCCGATGAAGCTCGAAGAGCCCATCTGCGAATCGGACGGCTCGTAGATCATCTTCAGGGTGTATGTCACACCCGAGACCCAAGCGGTCGCACCGCCGTAGGTCACGGAGATGTAGTCTCCGCCGTTGACCTGGCCGTTACCACCGACGTCGGTGATGTTCAGCCACACGCTGACACCGCTGAGGGTCTTGGCGCTACCGTAGTGCCATACCATCGGCGCTCCCGTCGCTGACGTCAGCAGAGCGGTCGTCACGTTGCTCCAGCTGATGGGCGTGTAACCCACAGCCTCGAGCACGATCGTGACATCGCCCCAAGCCGCTGTCTCAGTCGGGGTTGTCGGCGCGAACTGATATCCCGCCGTTATCGACGTCTTCGTTATGCTGACCGTCGGTGTTACGTCGGTATTGCCTCCGAATCCCAGGACCATGACGTACAACACGGCCGCTAGGACCACGGTGATGGCGACCATCAGGATGGTCGCGATGACCGGGGACACCGCCTCGGCATCCTTGCGGAATGCCCAATTCTTCTTCATGTTATGTCCTCCTGCAGACCTTTCGGCCCGCATGATGATGAATACGCCCGAGCCGAGTTTATATAGCTTTGCCGATGGTTATCAGAGATGGGCGTTGTTGGTTGCGGCGATTGCCGAATCACGACATCTGGCTATGTCGCAGTCCTAAGAGTCAGAAGAAGACTTCGTCTTCTTACATTTATATAACGTTATGAAAACGTCGCCTTTTGCCGAAACTGCGACTGAGCTCATGAGCCGCCCGGAGGATTATCAGAACTGAGAGAATCAGACGGGCCGGATGCCCGACTTGTCGAACATGCAGGGGATGATCCCGACCATCGCGGGGCGGTTCCTGACCTTCTGCACGATCATGTACTTCTTGAACTCGTGCCCGACCTTCTCCCTGTCGAGCTCGAGTATCACGTCCGAGAGGTCCTCGATGCTGCTCTGTATCCTGGAGTCGTGCACTCCCTTCAGCATGGTCATGAGGGTCACGCTCTCCGAGTGCTGCGTGTGCGCCTTGATCGTGCGCATGGCCATGAGGACCTCGGCGCTGTCGTAGTTCTCGAGGAAGAAGTCCAGGGAGTTGATCACGACCCTGAACGGCGGGTTCAGCTTCGATATCTCGTACGCGAGGAACGTGAGGAAGTTCTCCTCCTTCATCGAGTCCTGCTCCCTGAAGCGCCGGATGTCGCCCAGGGTTATGCCCTCCTGCCTGAACCTGCTGACCTCCAGCTTCTTCGCGAGCACGCGCTCGTAGTACTTCGAACCTATGTTCACTATGCTCAGGTCCGTGCGCCATCCGTACTCGCGCATGAGGCTGAGCACATCCTCGTCCCGCTCGGTCGATGTGAAGTACGTGACCTGCTCCAGGCCCGCGGAGGCGAACTGCTTCGCGAAGAACTCGGTCCCTGAGCCCGGGGTGCCCATGACGAGGATGGTCGAGCCCTTCTGGATGCCACCGCCGATGTGCTCGTCGAGCGCGGGTATGCCTATGCTCGTCAGCTTCACGGGCTCCCTCCGCCCTTGTCGACGCGTATCCCCTGGTCGCACACGAGGTTGACCATGTTGTTTATCTCGGGCGTCGAGTGCTCCTCGACGGAGAGGATGATCGTGTACGCCTCCCTGGCCCTCAGGCCCGAGACCAGTATGTGCAGGAACTCCGACAGGATCCAGTTGTTGTTGTGTATGGCCAGGGAGTTGATGGAGTCGATGACGACGAGCTTGTTCGGGGACTGCGATTGCCTGATGAGGTACTCGACCTTGAGCATCAGGTTCTCGAGCATGGTCGGGCTCTCGACCAGGGTCGTGTGCTCGTCATGCTGTGCCGCGGAGGCGCCCATCATGATGTGCGATATGCAGTCGACGAAGTACACCCTGGAGGTGTCTATGTCAAGGGCCTGGAGCACCCTCTTGATCGCCTCGAACGATATCGTGGCGGTCACGTAGATGATGTCCATATCCCGCCTGTTCGCGAACAGGTCGAGGACCCCGCGCATGACATCGAGGTAGTTGTCGACGCTCATCTGGAGCGAGACCGCGGAGGACGGCGGCAGCTCGTTGAGCTGGTCCGCTATATTTTGTGCGGTCCTGGAATCGGTCATGTGCCCGCGCTCCCTCCTTTCAGCAGCGGCACGAGGAGCACGCCCACGGGCGTGAGGTCCAGGACGTACTTCGCCCTCGAGTGCATCGTGCCGCGCATCTTGATCACCTGCAGCGTCCTGAGCAGGTCCCCCCTGCGCTCCATGTTGGCCATGTAGACTATGCCGTCGGCGATGGCCTCCTCGACCCCGAACATCGAGTACGAGAACGACTGCCCGGCCATCTCGCTCACGAGTATGGATGTGCAGTCGGCGTCGGAGAGCGCCTTGCTCAGCTTGAGTATGAAGTCCCTGATCTTCTCGGACGTCTTCAGCTTGTAGCACACCGATGTGATGGAGTCCATCACCAGGCGCTTGGTCTCCAGCTCCTTGACCAGGTCGGTTATGGCGGCGACCAGGAGGTCTATCTCCTCCATGGAGAGCTCGGCCTTGGTCAGCCCCAAACGCTCGTACATGACCGGGAGGTCCACGAGGACGAGCTTGCCCGACTTGACCAGCCCCTTGTCGAAGAACTTGTACGGGATGATGTTGGCCAGGAGCTTCTCGGAGTTCTCCGTGACGGATATGAAAAGGGAGTTCTCGCCCTTGAGCGCCCCGTGGATGAGGAACTCGAGCGCGAGCGATGTCTTGCCCGTGCCGCAGCTGCCCGTGAGGAGGATGGTGTTCGCCCTCGGTATGCCGCCGTACAGGATGGTGTCTAGGCCCTCGATGCCCGTGATGCATCTCTCCCGGTCGCCCGTCCTCTGCACCATCATCCGCTGAGAATGCTGTGGACCGCATATTATTGTTTCTTTGTGGTTGCGGGCGCGTGCGGGAGAGCGGTTTCCAGCATCGCCGCGGTCGGTCAGTACGTCACTACGACACGTATTTATCGGCGTAGGGAGGTCTTCGAGCCGATGAAGCCCGTACTTCAGGTCGCGCTCGACCTGGTCCACGGCGACAGAGCCCTCGCCATCGCAGCCGAAGCGGTGAAGGGCGGGGCGGACTGGATCGAGGTCGGCACCCCGCTCATCAAGAGCGAGGGCATGGAGATCGTCCGGCAGATGAAGAAGAAGTTCCCGGGGAAGACCATCGTCGCCGACATGAAGACCATCGATGTCGGCGGGGCCGAGGTGGAGATAGCCGCGAAGTCCGGAGCGGATGTCGTCGTCGTCCTCGGGATCTCCTCCGACCCTACCATCACCGAGGCCATCCTGAGCGCACGACAATACGGCGCGAGGATCATGGTCGACCTGTTCAACGTGAAGGACAAGGTCGCGAGGGCGAAGCAGGTCGAGAAGATGGGCGCCGACTTCGTGTGCGTGCACGTGGGGGTCGACGAGCAGATGGTCGGCGGGTCGCCCCTGGCGGAGCTCGAGGGATTGTCGGAGGCGATCCTCATCCCGGTCGCGGCCGCGGGAGGCATCAACAGCGAGACGGCACCCGATGTCCTCGCGGCCGGGGCCTCGATCATCATCGTCGGCGGGGCCATCATCAAGGCGAAGGACGTGACTGCAGCTACCAAGAACGTCAAGAAGGCCATCACCACGAAGAAGAAGGTGAAGACGGAGCTGTTCAAGAAGTACTCGGAGACGGAACTCTTCAAGGCGTTCTCGAAGGTCTCCTCACCCAATGTCGCGGATGCCCAGCACAAGAAGGGCGCGATGAAGGGCATACTCCCCAGGATCAGCCACAACGCGAAGATGGTCGGCAGGGCGCTCACGGTGCACACGGTGAACGGGGACTGGGCGAAGCCGGTCGAGGCGATCGACAAGGCGAGGCCGGGGGACGTGATAGTCATAGACGCCTGCAGCGGCGAGATCGCGGTCTGGGGAGAGCTCGCGTCGTGGAGCTGCAAGACCAAGGAGGTCGCGGGCGTCGTGATAGACGGCGCGGCCAGGGACATCGACTCGATCATCGAGATGGGGTTCCCGTGCTTCTCGAGGCACGTCGCGTCCAACGCCGGGGAGCCCAAGGGGTACGGCGGCATCGGGCACGAGATCGTGTGCGGCGGCGTGACCGTCCGGACGGGGGACTGGTTGGTCGGCGACGAGAGCGGCGTCGTGGTCGTCCCCCAGGAGCACGCGGTCGAGGTGGCGAACAGGGCCCTGGATGTGTTCGAGCGAGAGAACAGGATCAGGGAGGAGATAAAGCGCGGCGGCACCCTCTCGGACGTCCTGAAGCTGGAGAAATGGGAAAAGGTCGGCTGATGTTCTCGGACGCCTTCACCCGATGAAGCCGGTCTGCTGGGCCAGCTCTTCGAGCCTGCGTATCCTGGTCTTGATCGGCGGGTGGGTCATGAACAGGGTGATGAAGCCGCTGCCCCTGAACGGGTTCACTATGAACAGGGTCGATGTCGCGGGGTTGCCCCTCTCGATCGGCTTCCGCCTGTTGCCCTCCTCGAGCTTCTCGAGCGCGCGTGCGAGCGACAGCGGCCTCTGGATCATGAGCGAGCCCTCCCTGTCGGCCTTGTACTCGCGGTTCCGGGAGATCGCGAGCTGAAGCAGCAGGGCTGCGAGCGGCGCCGTGATGGCCACGATCAGGAGAAGGACGGCGTTGTTGTTGCCCCGCCTGCCGCCGAACAGGGAGTTCCACCAGATCATCCGTGCGGCGAAGGATATCGCGCCCGCGATGGTGGCTGCGATGGTCATCACGAGTATGTCCCTGTCCTTGACGTGGGCCATCTCGTGGGCCAGCACTCCCTCGAGTTCGTCGTCCTTGAGCAGCATCACGATGCCCTCGGTCACGGCTACGACCGCGTTCTTCGGGTTCCTCCCTGTGGCGAAAGCGTTCGGGTTCTGGGACGGCACCACCGCGATCCTCGGCATGGGCAGGTCGGCCTTCATGCAGATGCCTTTGACTATCCTGTGCACCCTCGGGGCCTCCGCCTCGGACACTATCTTGGCCCTGTACGACCAGAGCACTATCTTCCCGCTGAAGAAGTAGCTGATCAGGTTCATGGCCGCGGCGATGCCGAGGAAGAACAGGCTGCCGAGCATCCAATCGCCCGCGAAGTACGAGCCGACGACGTATCCTATCCCCGTGAACAGCAGCATCAGCACGCCGAACAGGGCTATCGTCCTGAGTGTCGAATGCATTCCTATCCTCTCCCCGGACGCAGAAGCGTCCTTGAAATCGACATTCTACCCACGCGAACGGGAGATAAGAAGGTTTCGACGTGAGTCCTATGCGCCCCGACGAATCCTGAACAGCCTGGGTGGCCGGTCCGGCCGATAGGACATATAGATTTATTGGGGATGACCGCTTACCATCTGTGGGCGGCCGAAGGCCGCCTAGAAAGAGGTCGCCGCGAGCAGGTGTTCATCATGGAGACTTCGGATGACAAACTCGAGAGAAGGCTCTACAGCCATGACCTAGCCCCGTTGCCGAAAGAGATGGATGTTATCTTCAAGACCATGCCCGACCAGGTCGTCAGGCCAGGGTACGCCCAGGAGGTCGCCCAGATGGTCGTGAAGGCGAACGCCACGATGAAGCCGATCGTGCCCAGGGGAGCGGGCACATGGGGCCTGGGAGGTTCCGTCCCGGTCAAGGGAGGCTATGTCCTCGACATGACCGCGATGAACAAGGTCCTCACGCTCGACGAGAAGAACCTGTCCGTCACCGTCCAGCCAGGCATAACCTGGAAGGCGCTGGCGGATTTCCTCGATTCCAAGGGATACTTCCTGCCGTGCTACCCCAGCAGCGCGCCGTCCGCCACGCTCGGCGGATGGATCGCGACCGGCGGGACCGGCATCGGCGCGTACAAGTACGGCAGCGCTGGCGACCTGATCAGGGACATGGAGGTCGTGCTGCCGACGGGCATCATGATCCACACGGGAGACAAGCATGTCCCTGCCAGCGGCGGAGGGCCGAACCTGAACTGGCTGTTCGTCGGCTCGGAGGGCACCTACGGCATCGTGACCGAGGTCACCTTCAGCATCCTGCCGAAGCCTGAGGAGCTCAGGCCCGTCGCATATTCCTTCGACGACCTGTCCAAGTTCTCGCCCGCGCTCAAGAGGCTCGTCAGGAGCGGCGTGACGCCGATGCACATCATGTTCGGCGACAGGCTGCACTTCGAGTACCTGAGGGCGATAGGGAAGCACGCGCCCGAGGTCGGGTGCATGATAACGTGCGCGCTCACCGGCTCCAAGGCTGCGGTCGACCTCGAGGAGAAGGCACTCGACGAGATCATGGCGTCCGCAGGCGGCAAGAAGGAGCCGAAGGAGACCGCGGAGCATGAGTGGGAGGAGCGCAGCTACGAGTTCAGGGTGCGCGAGATGGGCGCGGGGGCCATACCCGGCGAGATACTCGTGCCTATCGAGAACTTCGAGAAGGTGCTCAGGGAGACGGACGGAGCTGACCAAGGGCATGAAGCTGAAGGCGCCCGTCATCGGGACCGTCGCCGGACAACAACACGGTCATGCTGATGCCTTACTACCTCACCGACGAGCACAACTTCCTGAGGACCACGGCGGCCATGGGGTTCGGGAAGAAGCTCGGGGACATCGCGTTCGAGTACGGTGGGAGGCCCGTCGGGCTGGGCATATTCTTCGCCGGGAACCTCGCCAAGTACAGGGGCAAGGACGGCGCGAACCTGATCAGGGGCATCAAGGACCTGCTCGACCCGAACGGGATCATGAACCCGGGGAAGATGGTCGAGACGGGGACCAGATGGGGCATCTCGATGCCCGCGTTCCTGATGAACTTCGGCATGAACATGATGGCCGGGATGAAGCGGCTGATGCCGAGGGACAAGATCGGGGAGAAGGAACTGTCGAAGCTCAAGAAGCACTGACCTCTTCCCGGGCGACTCACATCCTGGTGATGCGCGGGTAGGACTTCTTCACGTAGTAGGACAGCAGCGCGCCTATCGTCCCGCCGAGGGTGACCTGGAGCACGTTGATCGGCACCTCGAGCAGCGCCTTGCCGAGGCCCACGTCGAGCACCAGCCACTCGCCGAGGAAGTAAGTGATCACCATCACGGTGCCGCCGATTGCGATGCCGAGGACGATCGGGGTCGCCTTGTGGACCTTCTCCCCGAGCAGGTACATGACCAGCAGCAGCGTTGCGGAGACGGCGAGGAAGACCATGATGAGGAACAGGAGCTCGTCCATCCCGTATGCCATCCGCGCCTGTGAGGTAGGAGAGCCCCATCGCCACGAGCAGGCCGGCCAGCAGGGCGATCGATGCTGACATCACCCAGCTCCCCTTCATCCTGCCTATCGTGCCTGCGATGAGTCCTTCGGCACCCTTCGCAACAAGCGTGAGCGGGGCGAACATCCCCCAGCCGAGGAGTATGTCGGCGGCGGCGCTACCGATCCCACCGCAGATCGCGCCCGCGCGCCATCCGAACATGAGCGCCGAGAAGAACACCATCGATTCGCCCAGGTTGAAGTATCCCTTCGTCGGAGAGAACGGGGTGTAGGATGCGCAGGTTATTGCCGTGGTCAGAGCCGCCAATATCCCGTAGAGAGCCACTGTTCTCGGGGACACGAACCCCGCTGGTTTCGGTGGTCCCGGAGGCTTCTGCTCTGTGCCTGGATTGGTTGCCATTTCAGTACCACATGTCAGGGGTTGGTTATTAAACCCGCGAACAGGGCCGGTCGAAACGAGTAGCGGCATGACGATTTCAGAGCTCGTAGCCGAGCATGTACTTCATGACGGCGGGGACGACTAGGGCCGTCACCACCGCCGCGATCGCGACGGCGTCCGACCTGCGCATCGAGAGGTCGCGAAGGTATGTCCTGTCCGCCCTCGCACCGTACGCGCGGGACTGCAGCGCCAGGGAAAGGGTCTCCGCGGTCCTGAGGGCGGAGACTATCGTGGGGACGAGCACAGCGACGTAGTTCCTCGCGCGCTTCAGTATGCCTCCCCGGTCGAGCTCCAGACCCCTCGCCCTCTGGGCGTCCTTGATCGATTCGATCGTGAGCCCGAAGGTCGGCAGGAACCGCAGGGATATGGACAGCGCGAGCCCGAAGTCGAAACGGAGGCCGAGCTTCACGAGGGCTCTCACCATGTCCCTCTGTGAGGTCGTCAGCATGAGGATGTACCACACGGTCGCGAGGCAGCCCACGCGCACGGCGGATGTGACACCACGCCAGAGGGCCGGTTCCGTTATCTTCACCGGCCCGAGGGATGCGAGCACCGGCGTTCCCGACGGGTCGAATATCGGCCAAAGGGCGACTATCAGGATCATGATCCTCAGGAGCGCCTTGAGGGCCAGGGTCGTCTTGCCGAGACTGGCCCTCGCGAGGAACAGGAGCAGGAAAATGAAACCCAGCAGGAGAAGCAGCGAGTACATGCTGGATAGCATGAGGCCGAGGACGCTCAGGAGCAGCACGGACGCGATCTTGACCCTCGGGTCCATCCTGTGAAGGAATGTGTTGCCCTCGGTATAGAGGTCGATGAAACCCGCCATCAGGGACCACCCCTGAGCCTCATGAGCTCGAACACGAGCTCCTCTGGCGACAGTATGTCCTTGGACACTCCGCGTTCGGCGAGCCTGTGGGCGAGCTTCGACACCGGTGGCGGAACGAGTTTGCTGAGCCCAAGTATCGCGAGGTCCGTGAACGCCCCCTTCACGTCGGCATCGAGCATCGTCCTCCCGTTCGCCATTATTATGACCCTGTCCACGTGCTCCGCCACCAGCTTCATCTCGTGCGTGATCAGGATGATGGTGTGCCCGTCATCGTTGAGCTTGCGTATTGCTGCCATCAGGTCCCTGGACTGCGCAGCGTCCAAGCCCATGGTCGGCTCGTCCAGGATCAGCACCTTCGGGTCCATCGCGATGATCGAGCCTATGGACACCTTGCGCCTCTCGCCCAGGCTGAGCGAGAGAGGCGGTTCTCCCCGGACATCCCGCAGGCCCATGATGTCAAGGGCGAACTCGACCCTCCTGGCGACTTCCTCCGGCGGGCATTCGCGGTTCCGCGGGCCGAACGCCAGCTCGTCGTCGACGGTGGAACAGAAAAGCTGGTGGTCCGGGTTCTGGAACGCGTATCCGACTATCCTGGAGAGTTCTGCGACGGTTCGATCGTGAGTCGGCTTGCCCATGACCTCGACGCTGCCGCTCGAAGGCCTCAGCAGGCCGTTCATGTGCTTGGCGAGCGTGGTCTTCCCGGAGCCGTTGCCTCCGACGAGGGCGACGTATTCTCCGCTCCGAATGTCCAGGTTGATGCCACGCAGAGCCTCGGGGCCGTCCTCGTAGGTGAATTTGATGTCGCGGGTCGATATGATCCGTTCGCCGCGGTCGGTCACGGGTCGGGGGATCATCTCCTCACCCCTCCCCTCCCTGACAGCAATTCGCGCACGATTGCGGCCTCTGCCTCCTCCACAGTCAAGAACGAGAAGCGCTTTCCCGGCAACCTCTTCTCCAGAAGGCTGGCCACCTCTCCGAGCTGGGTCGGTTCGAGGCCTATCCTGTCGAGCATCTCGGGGTCCGATAGGACTTCCCTTGGCGGGCCGTTGCGAAGGATCTTCCCCTGCTCCATCAGGACGATCCTGTCGGAGAATTCAGCAGCGTCCTCCGCATCTCTCTCAGCCAGGAGCACCGCCATCCCGAGCTTGTCCTTCAGGCTCCGCAGCATCGAGTAAAGATCGACCCTGCCCGCTGGGTCGAGCGCATATGCGGGTTCATCCAGTATGAGCATGCTCGGGCGCATCGAGAGCGCAGCAGCGATCGCGACTCTCTGCTTCTCGCCCCCGGACAGGGTGTAGGGTGAACGTTCGTTCGAACCCTTCATGCCGACGAGCGACAGGGCCCATTCCACACGCTCGACGATCTCCTCCCGTGGGACAGCGAGGTTCTCCGGCCCGAAGGCCACCTCCTCCTCCACGCTCATGCAGAACAGCTGGCTCTCGGGTTCCTGGAACACGATGCCCACCCTCGTGGAGAGGGACGCGACAGAATGGTCCCCGATGTCGAGCCCGAACACCTCCGTCCTGCCATCGAGCTTACCCGGGATCGCGTGCGGGATGAGCCCGTTCGCGAGCATGCAGATGGTGGACTTCCCCGAGCCGTTCCTGCCCAGGAGCGTCACGAACTCCCCCTGCTCGACGTCGAGGTCGACCCCCGAGAGCGCTGGCTTCTCGGAGCCCTCATATGTGAAACACACATCGCGCATCTGGAGCGCTCGCATCTGATGCCTTCCCGAACGCCCGCTCAATCGAGGGGTTCTGTATTAAACCTTTGTAACATCGTGTCGGCCAGGCCAGATTCCGCCCGCAAACAGGTTCACGTGCGGTAGAAGGTGGCCTTCTTACCCTTGCGCACCACGCGCACGCTGCCCTTCTTGGACAGGGATGCGAGAGCGGCGGATATCTGCTCCTGGGGGAGCCTCGAGGACCTCGACACCTGCTCCCTGGTGGCCCCTTCCGAGGGTATCGCCATGCATATCCGCTCCTCGGCCTCCTCCGGGGTCTCCGCCTGGATGATCTTGAGCGGTGTCCTGGTCGGGGGAGCTGGCGGAGGCACCATGCAGTAGACCTCGCTCGAGTTCCTCTGGCACCTCGTCGCGCTTCCGGCCGATATGAGCCTGCCGAGAGAGAGAGTCACCCTATCCTCGGAGTACCCAGTCAGCGACTTGATGTCGTCGATTGACTTACCCGCCTCATCGAGGAGCGCGAGCACCTCGCCATCGACGACGTTCTCAGGCATGTGCGTGTCCTTGACCACCGACATGCTGTCCAGGTGCGTCCTCAGGAACTCCTTGCTGGCATCCTTGAAGTGCTCGATATCCTCCTCGAGCAACGCATCGAGCTCTGACACATCGAGGCCCATCTCGCGCCAGCGGTCGAGCTTGGCCTTGTAAACCTTCTTCTTGAGCTCCGAGGGTTTCTGGTCCACGATCTGTGTGACCGACCGCTCGTTCTTGCCGAGGATGGCCTCCTCTTCCTCTATGTCGGTCCTCGTCGTGACGGTGTACCTCACGCTGGACCCGCGGAGCGTGTGATGGATTTCCTCGAGCTTGTCGAAGAGCCTCTCGTCGTCTCCGAGGTCGAGCTCGAAATCGTAGTCGCCGACCACCGGGAGGGCGTCAATGCGCCTCATGCGCTCGATGACCTGCTTCGGCGATTCGCCCTCGCTGCTGAGCTCCACTCGGATGTAGGTCTTAATCATCGCGATACCCAGACTCTCTGCCGCATTGTGCTCGGGGGTTTTTATGCTTTCTAACAATATCGCTACACGCAGTGAGACGGTAGATGTGAGCTTAATGGTTCTGTTGCGAAATTAGGCGGCGGCTCTTCACGCCGCAGCCTCCTCGCAACTCGCTCCATTCGGCTCCGACCGTGCGCCCTTCTCAGGGTCGTAGAGGATCATCATCACGTCATGCTGGAGCGCGCCGGGGTCGAACCGTAAACCCCCCACCATCTCTTTCGAGACGGCTGTCTGCAGCAGGTTCAGGCTGGCGTTGATGTGCCTGTCCAACCGCCAGCCGCACTCGCACCCGAACTCCGTGCCCTTTCGGGAATCCTGTAATCTCCCACACACCGGGCACTTCCTGCTGCTGTTCCTCGGGTCCACCTTGTGGACCGGTATTCCTCTCCACTGGCCTTGTACTCGATGAACTGGTGGAGCTTCCTCCTCGGCCACATGCTCAACCGCCTGTTGAGTGCCTTGTCCTCCTTCGGCTTGAAGACCCCCTTCAGGTCCTCGAGCACGACTGCGGCCTTCTCCTCCTCGGCGAAGTCGAGCACGGCATTCGCCACCTGGTGCATCCGGTACTCGACCCGGTCATGCTCCCTCTTCCCCTCTCTCTTGCAGAGCCTTCTGGAGGTCCGGCGGTCGTGGGACTTCTTCTTCTGGAGGCGCTTCCGCCTGTCATGGTGCCTCCGTTGTATCATGGCCACTTGCGGGAAGTGGGCTTTCACGGGAGCGCCTTTCCCTTCACTGACGAACACCCCATCGAGGCTCCTCTCGTTCGTGTCGAGGGAGACCACCGTCTCAGGGACATACGGTCGCGGCTCCGTCTTCCTGAAGGCGATCACGACCCTGTCCGGGAAGAGCGTCAGGGAGCCGAGGGAGAGGGAGGGGTCGTCCAGGAAGCTCCTGTGATACTCGCTCAGGACCAATCTGAGTTCGACATGGCACCCGGCCCTTATCGGGAGGTCGACCACGCCATTAGCACGATCGAGCTTGTACGCTTGGTTCACCGTCTTCATGAACAGCCGCTTGACAAACGGGGTCTGGCCGGCCTTCCCCTTCCTGACATTCCTCCGATGGTTCTTGAGGACACTCGCAGCGACCTCGAACACCGAGAGGAGGTGCTGAGCGTACATGCCAGGGTGCTCGGTCCTGAAGTCCTTGTATGCGAGCTTGTGTAGGGCGTACCTGGATGTCGCGCGCGTCTGCAGCCCCGCCCTTATGGCGCAATTCACGGCAAGGCGGAAGTCCTCGAGAAGGAACCTGGCCTGGACGGGCAGCTCGTCCTCGAGACGAAAAGACACCGCCTTGACGAGCATCGGATGTTCCTAGGCGGTCGTGGTACTTCTTATCATCCAC
Source organism: Thermoplasmatota archaeon (assembly GCA_963818745.1). Taxonomy (GTDB): domain Archaea; phylum Thermoplasmatota; class Thermoplasmata; order UBA10834; family UBA10834; genus CAWBDD01. Next base: position 514,424 of record CAWFTI010000001.1, read on the forward strand.
TGCATGTAGCATCTGCCCCTTCACGCCCTCCTCGGAAGGCCCCTGCGGCCTCGGGGACGTTCCGAGGGCATCCGTAGAGAGCGCCAAATGCCTCGAGAAATCGACCTGCCGCGTTGTCCTGACCGCGGAACGAGCATTCTCGGCAGACGGTCCTACCGCATAATCAGCACCCTGATAGGAGGGTCGGAAAAGATGCGGTAAGACACAGGGCGGAAAACGGTGCAAGGATCAGGCACCGATTGCCCGTCCTCGTTCGGCTGGCTCTGAATGAGAGACTTCAGTCGCTGGAGTTCTGCAACAGAGCCCTTAATATACAAGTCAACCGGATGACACTGGCGCGATGCCCGCAGACCCGTCCGCGCGTTTCCTGATGACCATGTTCTCGAGGCACTACAAGGAGGTGCCCCTGGCCATGCCCGAGAGGTTCGCCAGGAGGGAGTTCGGGTTCATGTTCTTCGACCGCCAGTTCGTCATGCGTCATCTCGGGTTCCCGACGAGGGCCTCGCTGAAGAAGTACCTCGTCGAGCAGGTGCCCGCGCACGCGTACCACTCGTGCGCGTACTACGAGACGCCTGACGCGCCCACGATGGTGGAGAAGAAATGGCTCGGGGCCGACCTGATATTCGACCTGGACGCGGACCACGTCGAGGGCACGAAGGGGCTGCCGTACGAGCAGATGCTCGAGAGGGTCAAGGAGGAGGTCGTGAGGTTGATAGACGAGTTCCTGCTCGGAGACCTCGGGTTCGAAGAGGAGGAGCTCAAGATTGTCTTCTCAGGGGGCAGGGGGTATCACGTGCACATCAACAGCCCGCGCGTGATCAAGCTGACCAGCCACGAGCGGAGGGAGATCGTCGACTACGTCACCGGGACCGATCTCGACATGGACTGGATATTCCCGATGAGCCCTTTCGAATCGAGCAGGTTCAAGGACAGGGTGGGGGTCTCGTACAGGCGTGCCATGCCCAAGCAGGAGGACGGCGGCTGGAGGCGGCGGATCAGGATCGGCATCGACGACCTGCTCACCGAGCTGGAAGCGCTTGCGCCGGCCGAGGCGCAGGCGCGCCTCGTCGACATGGTCGCGAACTCGAGGATGGACATAGGGAAGAAGACCATCGAAGGACTCTACAAGGACCTGTTCGTGGGGGAGAAGAGGAAGCGGGGGGCGGACAGGATGCGCTCGGAGGACAACTTCGAGGTGTTCTCCGAGAAGAGGCACGGGGACGCGTTCATCGAGCTCGTCGAGATGCGGGTCAAGGGGAGGATGAAGGGCGAGACGGACGAGCCCGTCACATCCGACATCAAGAGGCTGATCAGGCTCCCCAGCTCGCTCCACGGCAAGACAGGGTTCGAGGTGGTCCCGATGTCGCGGGAGAAGCTGAACACCTTCAACCCGTTCGCTGACGCGGTCTCCCGGTCGTTCGGAGAGGCCGGGGTCGATGTACACTGCGAGAAGCCAGTGGAGGTCACGCTCAAGGAGAGGAGGTTCTCGCTCGGCGAAGGGAAGAACGATGTGCCCGAATACCTGGCCGTGTACCTCGTGTGCAGGAAACTGGCCCGGATTGAGAGCTAGAGCCAAAACTATTTATCAGCACTGATTCATTTAAAAAGGCAATGCCCGCCTCCGGGAAGGTGCTCGAGGACTCGATCAGACTGGCGAGGATACGACACATCAAGATGACATTGTACGCGGTCCAAGCAGTGATGATGTTCGCGCTCGCGTTCCTCGTAATCTTCGTGATGGGCGGGGCGCAGATCACGCCCGTGTTCTACCTTCCGGTCGACTCCTTCGCGGCGGTCATGGTCCTCCTTCTGCTCGTGATATGTCTCGAGAGCTTCTTCTTCAGGATCATGGAGGTCAGGTTCGCCAGGAGCTCGAGCGCGCGCCACCTGATGGCGAAGAACTCGATCAAGTTCGCGATAGTCATCACCATAATCAGCGGCATAGTGGCCGTCACTCTGATCGCGCCTCCCGTGCTCTCGGCGCTCACGAACGCCGGCGAGAAGACGGTGGCGCTCACGGCGGGCGCCGACCTCACGTTCTGGTCGAGGGACCCGCTGGCGTTCCAAAGGGTCTCAGAGGCGCGCGCCACGGCCACCGACTCGGTCGAGATATATCTGGTGTTGGAGTCGGTCTTCGAGGAGTACGGAAGCAGCCTGTCGCAGATGTACTTCCTGAGGATAAACAAGGACAGCTACATCGTGCCCGAGGACGAGGAGCTCGTCATCGAGGTGCCCGCGGCGGACCTCAAGGAGTTCAGGCTCGTGCTCAACGACATCGACAACCCCGGCACCATCGCGACCGTGACGCTGTCGAAGTCCATCTCGGAGGCTTTCACCGGCATCGTCTCGCTCATGACCCTCGCGCTCGTGGTGGCCAACATCGCGTGGATCGCGTACCTGACCCCCATCGAGCGCAAGTACTCGGTCGGTTCGATATACAGATGATTCAGGGGAGCGCGCAGCAGACAGACCGCTTCTTCATGGTGTAGCCTTCGCCCCTCAGCGCGGCCAAGGTCGATTCCGATGGCAGGACTATCCCGTCGAGGCCGGCCTTCACCGCCGCGGGCTCCCACGACCGGTCGCGCTTCGGGCGCATGCAGCCGAGCAGCAGCCTGGTATCGGGCAGCTCCGATCGCGCCTTCGAAATCACGGACACCATGTCCGCTCCCGTCGCGGGGTTCAGGCCCTGATATGCCGTCCCTCTCGTCGGTATAAGGGCGATGAACACCAGGGTCGAGGGCCCGACCTTCCTGAGCTGCTCGATCGCGTCCGACTCGCCCTTGAGCGAGCCGCCGTGAATGCCGACGCATATGTGCGGGGCGACGTTCTCGGCGTTCGAATCGATCAAGTCCCGCACGACCCCGATGTAGTCGGCGACCGTCGCGTCCAGGCCGAGCACCTCGCGGATCGTCTCATCGCTGCCGTACACGTCGACGGAGAACGAGTCGATGCCGCAGCCGACGAGACGTTCGATGTCGCGCTTCGGTGTGAGTCCGATATGGGCGTTTATCCTGAGTTCCGTCGTCGACTTGATCTCGCGGATCGCGTCTTCGAAGGCGTCGAGCCTCATCCTTCCCGAGGGGTCGAGGCCGCCGCTGAGGAGGAAACCGCTAGCACCCCTCTCCGCGAGCGCATCCGCGACCTGAAGCAGCTCTTCCGGGGTCGTCGCGGGGATCATCCCTTCGAGGTGCTTCTTCGCGCAGTGCTTGCAGTTCAAAGCGCACGCGCTGCCGGTGGTGGATATCGACGGGAAGCCCGCCCCTGGGTAGAAGCATTCGATTGACTTCTGCACGATTCGATATCATTGCCGGCGCTCGTATTCATACTTTGGCGCGACGAAACGCGCCTTGGCAAAAGGTTTATCTGAAACCCCCTCTCTAGGCCCCCTGCTGGTCACGATGAAGGCATTCGAAGTCAAGGGACAGTACAGGATCTCTCTCAGGGAGTGGCAACCCTTCACGATAGAGGTCGCTTCGGCAGATGACAATGCGGCGATCGAGAAGACCCTGGCCCTCATAGGGAGCAGACACAGGGTGAAGCGCAGATTCGTCAAGATCGAGGGTTTGAAGGCTCTGAAGCCCGAAGAGGTCTCCGACCACGCCGTGAAGTACCTCTTGGAGGCGAAGAAGTGACTGAGGCCGAGCTGAGAGACGGCATGGCGATGCTGGAGAACGCCAAGGCGCAGCTCGAAGCTCTCGCCAAGCAGCAGCAGCTGATCCAGCTGGCGATCGAGGAGCATGTCCGCGCCAGGGAGACCATAAAGAAGGTCACGGTGGGCGCTCCTGGAGATGACATCCTGATCCCGATCGGGGCGGACTCGTACATCTACGCGAAGATCTCCGACAAGAGGGACGGCGTCGTGGGCGTTGGCTCGGGCGTCTCCATACAGAGGAAGCCGGAGGACGCGGAGAAGTCCCTCGACGGCAAGATCGACGAGCTCACACAGGTTTTCAAGAAGGTGGCCGACAGGGCGTCGCAGACGGAGGCCATGATAGAGGAGCTGTCCGCCAAGTTGGAGGACATGTACGCGAAGATGCAGTCGGCTCAGAGTGTCTGAGGACGATCCATGTTCCGCGCGCTGAGGGAGAGGTTTTCGGCAGCGTCAAAGGCGGCGACGACGAAATCGATCGAGGACATATCCGAGGTCGCGGGTGATTCTGGAAGGAGGCTCAAGGACAGCGTCCTGGACGATCTGCTTCACGACCTCGAAATCGGCCTCCTCGAAGCAGATGTCGCGCTCCCCGTCGCTGAGGAGCTGACGAAGAACGTGCGAGCATCGCTCTCCGGCAAGAGGATCGACCGGGGCTTCAAGATCGACGAGGCCGTCGAGCTCGCCCTGAAGGCCGCGGTCAGGGACGTGCTCTCCATCAAGGGGATATCCCTCGCGGAGAGGATCAAGTCGAAGCCCTCCCCCCTCGTGATCATGTTCGTCGGGATAAACGGGACGGGCAAGACGACGGTGATCGCGAAGCTCGCGAGCCGCCTGCAGAAGCACGGCTACAGCTGCGTGCTGGCTGCGAGCGACACCTTCAGGGCGGGAGCGATCGAGCAGCTGACCATCCACTCGGAGAAGCTCGGCTGCAAGATCATCAAGCACCAGGCGGGAGGCGACCCAGCTGCGGTGGCCTACGATGCCGTCGAGCACGCGAAGGCCAGGAAGAGGGATGTGGTTCTGATAGACACGGCCGGCAGGATGCAGACCAACACGAACCTCATGGATGAGATGAAGAAGATCAAGCGCGTCGCGAAGCCCGACATCGTCGTGTTCGTCGGGGATTCGCTGGCGGGCTCCGACGCCGTCGAGCAGGCCAAGCGGTTCGATGAGGCTGTGGGCATCGACGGAGTGATTCTGACGAAGATAGATGCCGACGCCAAGGGCGGCGCGGCGCTCTCGATAGCGAAGGCCATCGGAAAGCCCATAATCTATGTCAGCCTGGGCCAGGAGTACGACCAGTTCCGGAAGTTCGACGCCGACTGGATGGTCGCACACATATTCGGCGACGACCAGGCCAAAGGGTCGGGAGACCTCTAGGGGCTCCCCGCGTTCTTCCCTGCGAACAGCAGGGCGTACACCTTCGCATCCGAGACCAGGTCGGATATCACGCAGTACTCGTTCGCATCGTGTGCCGTCTCATAGACCGTGGACCAGACGGCCGCCTCGATGCCTTCGCGCCTGAACGGGTTGGCGCATGTGCCCCCTCCGATGCCCACGGGCTTCGGCTTCACGCCGCGCACGGTCTCGATGGCCTTCGCGAGGCGCTTCACGACCTCGGAGTCGACGCTGGTCTTCGGGGCGGAGTTCGACCTCTGGATGTAACTGAGGTTGATCCGGGCCCCCGACGCCTTCTCGTGCTCGCGAGCGACCTCCTGGAGCTCGGCCATGACATCGTCCAGCCTGTAGTCGGGCAGTACCCTGAAGTCGAAAGCGAACTGCTGCCTGCCCGGCACGGTGTTGACATTGGGTCCGTTGGAATCGCACTTGGTCGGCTCGAATGTGCTGCAGGGCGGGTCGAAGAGAGCGTCGCACGAAGAGAACTTCGCCCTGAGACTTTCGACGGCCGCGAGCATGAACTTGGCGGCGACCTCGAGGGCGTTGATGCCTTTGGCCGGTGTGCTGGCATGGGTCTGCCTTCCGATGACCTCGACGTTGATCCACGCGATGCCCTTCTCGACAACGCATATGAGCGACCCGTCGGGGTGACCGTGGTCCGGCACGACGGCGATATCCCCCTTCTTGAAGAGCTTCTTCGAGATCAGGAATTCGATCCCGTGGGTGTTCCCGTGCTCCTCATCGGAGACGAACACGAGCCCCACGTTCAGCTCTGGCTTGATGCCCGACTTGAGAAGCGCCCGCATGCCGTACAGGGACGCGAACAGCTCCTGACCGTTGTCCTCCGCACCGCGGGCGAATATCTTCCCGTCGATTATCGTCGGGTCGAACGGCGGCGTCCTCCAGGCGGAGATGTCGCCTTCGGGGACGACGTCCATGTGAGTCACGACCCAAAGGTCCCGGTCGGTGGTCCCTTTGACCCTCAGGACGATGTTCGGCCTCGTCCCGCTCGGTGCCCTCGGATCCGGGGACTCGATCACCTCGACGGACGGAAAGCCGAACTCCTTCGCGAGGGCTATGAGGAACTTCGCGCGGTCCCACTCACCTGCTCCGCCGTTCTCCGGGCCGATCGCCTTGATCCTGAGCATGGCGCAGAAGTTGTCGACCATGTGCTTCTCGTCGGCCGCTACCGATTCCATCAATCCCTTCGAGTCCATAGCTGAGCCTCCTGAAGACGCAAACCGCTCTGGATATCGGCTGCCGAGATATCTGTCTTTTCAGCCGGGCGCTCAGCGCTCGACCAACATCGCGACGGCGTTCCCGCCGCCGAGGCACAGGGTCGCCAGACCGCGTTTCGACCCGCGGGACTGCATGGCGTACAGCATCGTCGTCAGCACCCTGGCGCCGCTGCACCCGATCGGGTGCCCGAGAGATATCGCGCCGCCGTTCACATTGAACCTGTCCTCCGGCACCCCGAGGACCCTCATCACCGCTACGGAGGCCGTCGAGAACGCCTCGTTGTGCTCGAACAGGTCGATGTCGGTCACCTTGAGACCGTTCCTGTCCAGCAGCTTCTTCGTGGCGCTTATCGGCGCCTCCATGAGCAGCTCCGGCTTAGTACCCGTCGTCACATAGTCGACGATCCTGGCGAGCGGCTTGAGCCCCTTCTCCTTGGCGTAATCCGAATCGGTCACGACGAGCGCGGATGCACCGTCGTTGATGCTGGAAGAGTTGCCTGCAGTCAGTATGCCGTCGGGGCGGAACACTGGCTTCAGCTTGGAGAGCGCCTCGAGCGTGGTGTCCTCGCGCGGTCCCTCGTCCTGCGAGAACACTGTCTTGGTCTTGCCCGGGAGCTCGACATCCACGATCTCGGCCTTGAACGCACCCGACTTGATCGCCTGGACCGCCTTCTGATGGCTCCATAGGGAGAACTTGTCGGCGTCCGCGCGGGTGACGTTGTTCCTCTGCGCGATTATCTCGCCCGTGTTGCCCATGTGGAAGTTGTTGAAGACGTCCCAGAGGCCGTCCCGGACCATGGAGTCCACCAGCTGCGAGTCGAACAGCTTGTACCCGAACCTGGCCTTCTCGAGCAGATAGGGCGCGTTGGACATGCACTCCATGCCGCCGGCCACGACGACGCGCTCCTTGCCCGCGAGTATGGCGTCCGAGGCGAGCATGACAGCCTTCATGCCGGACCCGCACACCTTGTTGATCGTCAGCGCGGACACTTCGTCGGGCAGCCCGCCCCACAGGGCGGCCTGCCTCGCGGGGTTCTGACCGAGCCCGGCGGGCAAGACATTGCCCATTATGCATTCCTCGATCTCCTTCGGCTCCATCCCCGACCTGCGCACGGCCTCCCTGACGGCGATCGCGCCGATCTTGGTCGCGCTCAGGTCCTTCATGGCGCCGCCGAACTTGCCCACGGGAGTCCTGGTGGCGCTCACTATGACAGGTTGCCTCATCTGAAATCACACATCCAGCACCCGGACGGCTCCGAGTGCTGTCCGCACCCGCGTTGATTCCCCTGAGCGTATTTATATTTTGTTGATGGTAACCCTCGACATTCGCCGTAATGGCTTGTGAAGGTGCCGTCTGGATGAGACCGGCGGCTCGTACCACCCGGGTGCGATCTTCCGCCGAACGGTCTCGATGACCGCATCGGCCGACGCGGCCTTCGCGCCGCACTTCTTGCATCTGAAACCCTGCCCCGAGCCCATCGATCCCATGCTCTTCCCGCACTTCTTGCACACAGGGTTGCGCACCTTGCGGATGTCGTCGACCAGGTGCTCGACCTTCACCTTCTCGACGTTCAAGGCCCTGGGCTCACCCCTTACGGACCCGCTGAGGACGAGCCCGTCACCTGGCAGGAGGGACCGTGCGATCTCTCGGAACCCCCCGGAAGGCTCGTAGAACGCCGCGTCGATCTCGTCCCCGTCGGAGACGCGGACGATCACATGCCCGCCGTGGATCGTGGCGGGAGGAGAGACGACCCTGACCCTGACCCTGGCGGAATCTCCCGAGGACAGAGAGGCTATGCTCCTGTCGACCAGATGCTCCTCGGTGCCCTGGTTCGTGAGGAACAGCATCCAACTGGCCTGCTCCTCCCCACGGATCATCGTCCTCGCAGCCAGAAGCTCCTCTGCGGAATCCCCCCTGATGCCGAATAGGATCGGGCAGGGAGACCCCGGCGATATGGCCACGTGGCCGTTCTCGTAGTCGTAGTTGTTGAACGTCGCCTTCGTCGCCTTGTCCATCTCGATCACGCTCTCTGGGTCCACCGAGCGAGGGGTGCCGAACCGTCCCTCGGACCTGTAGGCGATCACCTCCCAGGTCCTGTCCCTCGGGCGCCACGAGATGGCAGACGCGGCGCCGATCACCCCCCTACCGTTCTTGAACTTGCGCCACACCGCGCCGCAGCCCCTGAGCTCCCTCTCGACATCCTGCAGAGGGACCACGCCCCTCACCGCGCGCCAGTAGAGAGAGGGAGAGGGACGTCTATTGGTTGCGACCACGCCGGGGTTCGTGTTCTCACAGTCGAACTCGGCCTTGCTCTCGATCAGCGAGGCAACGATGTCGAGGACCTCGCGAGGATCGGCCGGGGAGCCTCTTCGATAGTACATGACCGCCCTGCCGTCGATCTCACCGCACTTCTCCGCGGGCCCTGCACCTCTACCTACCGAGAGGCATATCGCCGCGTTCCCCCTCGTCTTCCATGGGATGTTCGGGTTCAGCCTGACGAGCCTGGGGAGCCCGATCAGGTCGTACCCCCCGAGCGACTTCGCGGCCAGGACGGCCAGGTATGTGGTGCACATCCCGTCTGGGGAGTCAGTGTCGTCGAACGCGACCAATGTCCCGGGCACGGCGTAGCCCAACGCGCCCAGCCCAGAAAAGGATTGTCGTCATAGGGGAGACAGGCTCCAGGCAAGCAGGTAGATGACCATCTGAGACTCGTCGAGGCAGAGCGTGCAGTCCGCGCGCACGTCCCTGCCGGGAGATGGGGCCGCAGCCCCGACTGCCAGCCTGAGGGATATGCTGTACTCCGACTCGAGGTCCTGCAGCCTCAGCCCGTCGTCCGTGGAGATGGCCCCAGTGACGTTGAACCTGTCTCCCTCGAACAACAGCCAGTGGTGGCAGACCGTCTTCACGGTCAAGGCGAACTCGGACGGCTGCAGCCTCTCGATGTCGTCTGTGCGGCTCAAAAGAACCGGCTGGGGCCGGGCCTCCATCACTTCCCCCTTCACGAGCACCTCGTCCCCGATGCACAGGTACGTCCCCGGGAACGCGGCGACGCCTTGGGCGCAGATGACCTTCAGGGTGGACCCGTCGGAGGGATCAGCCAGGAGGAGGGATTCGGTCCCGGTGTCGTACCTCCACAGAGAGACTAGCAGCCCCGACACGTACACGGTCGTGCCCTCTTCGATCGCGTTCAGAGAAGATATCTCGACGTGCGGGGGGTTTGAGACCCCGGCCAGGACCAGCATGGACCCCAGGAGGCAAGCGAGAAGAGACGCGGTCAGCTTCGGGTCGAACGCGGGACGGAGTACAGCCATGAGCCCGACGATGCCCCGGCCCGTTCATACGCTCTATGTATGCATGTAATAGGCAGGCCCCGGGCGAGAGAACCATATTAAAAGGGGTTCGTCTATCGGTGGAAAGGGTGAAACCACGACGAAGAGCATTCTAACGGAATACAGACTCGAACTGAGCAGCTTCCTGAGCACGCTTTTCGCCTTCCTCACGGTCATCGGAGTCATCGGCGTTTTCCTCGTGGGCAGGCTGCCTTCGGCCATCTCGGTGCTGGAGGACCTCGCGGACCCGTTCGGCAGCTGGGACTACTGGATGGTCGTCGTCGGGCCGGTCGGGCTCATCGCGTGCATATGGTGGCTCTATGACTACGTGAAGAAGACGAGGGATCTCGCGAAGCTGATCGACACGCCGAGCAGGGCGAAGTTCGTGCGCAACCTCGACGACATCGAATACCTCGCGTGGTCGCTCCCGCAGAGGTTCGAGAACCAAGTCTTGGCGAAGAAGAAAGAGTTCGGGATGCAGTGACCGTCACCGAGGGGGGGCCCCTTCGCTTCCTGTGGAGCTCTCCGAGGCCGTATGGGCGTTCTCGCCGGCATCGTTCACTCCGTTGATCCCCGTCGCGCCGATCGAACTGAGCCAGCCCTTTATCTTCTCGGCATCCTCGGGATTGCATCTGACGGTCAGATGTATGTGATTTGCACCGGTGGTGTGCTCCACCGATGCGATCTCGTGCAGCTTCGAAATCAGGCTGTGGGACTTGTCGGTGATAGGGATGTCCGCGGTGATGATGTATGATTGACCCTGAGCACGTTCTATCCTATCCTTGAACGACTCCAAATTATCTTTCGTCCCGGCTGAGACCATGAACACCTCATACGGTGCGACCAGTTGCTTGACCGCATCCCTCACATCCTGCATGTTCGAGTCGGACAGGAGGTCGATCTTGTTGCCGATGATGATGAGAGACCGGTCTTCGATTTTGGGAAGGACTATGTCGAGAGAGACCTGGAGCTTCTGTCTGATCACATCAATGGAATCACTGGCATCGAATACAATCGCAATCAGGTCTGCGAAGAATATCTCCTCCAGCGTCGACCTGAAGGCATTAACGAGGTCCGTCGGGAGCTTGCTGATGAACCCGACCGTGTCCGTCATCAGAACATGGCCCTTGATACCTTTCACCTTGCGAGTGGTAGTTGACAGTGTAGAGAAGAGATGTCGATCAACTTCGACCTCTGACCCACAGAGTGCATTCATCAGAGAGGATTTTCCAGCGTTGGTGTATCCGGCGAGGGAGATGAGCGTATAACCTTTCACCCTGCGCTTCTCCCGTCTCACTTCTCTCTGCTTAGCTATTTCAGAGAGATCCTGCTCTATCTTTCTTGCATGACTCTTAGCATGCTCATAATACACGTCTGTCGCATACGCACCACCGGAAAGGAACCCGGGTCTTTCCCCGCTCTTCGCCTTGTGGATCCATTCCCTCAGGAACGGCTGTTCGTATCTCAGCCTCGCCAAGGTCACCTGAGCAAGGGCTTCTGGAGTGTGTGCGTGCTCTGAGAATATCTTGAGTATCACTCCTGTCCTATCCAGACATTCCTTTTGGAACTTCATCTCGAGAGAGTGATGCTGTGAAGGTTTCAGAGGGCCGTTCATGACCACGAAATCGAATTCGAGAGTCTTGGAGTCCTCGAATATCTCCTCCATCTTGCCAGATCCCACATAGCTGCTCCTGTCGGCAGATGATCTCTTCTGTACGTACTCCCTGACGATTCCGATGTCAAGAGTGTCCAGGAGCGAGCGCATCTCTGATAGGTCCTCATCCAAGGAGATGATGATCGCCTTCTTTGTCGTCATCCGATACACGGACGTCGTGCAGGGTAATGTTACTTTTCGACGACTTTCGACGTGAAACGATGGTATCAAAACCTGCGATTCCTATGGAAGGGTGCATGGCTCCCGCAGATGCGCACCCCGGAAACACTTCCACAGGAAATGAAGGGGTCCCTCTCGACGCCGCGCTCCGATGTTCGCCCGTAAATTTTTTATTCGTACCGCAACATTCTCCTCATTCGCTGGCTCAGGCAATTCCGCAAAATTCCGCCGCTGCGGGAAAAATGAGTTTCCTCGATAATATTAACGCTTAAGTAGACTCGCTGTCATTCACCAATCCCTCTGTTTCATGTGGATTCCGAGAGCGGCTTCCACCGGAAGTTCGGGGGGAGGGGAAGGTTCCTTTTTAAAAGGACGGGGGAGTTAGATGCAGGACACGATATTCCAACAGTACATCAGAGCGAAGTCCCTTTTCAAGGGCGACAGGGACGTGCTCAGGCCATCATACATACCGGACGTCCTGCCTCATAGAGAGGACCAGATCAACCAGCTGGCCTCCGTGCTCGTGACGGCCCTCGAGGGTCAGCGGCCCTCGAACGTCCTGATATTCGGCAAGACGGGTACGGGCAAGACCGCCACGATCAAGTACATCGGCAAGGAGATCGAGCGGGCAAACACCGACCTGAGGAACGTGCATTTCATCTACATGAACTGCGAGATCGTCGACACGCAGTACGGGGTACTGCAGAACATCGGCAACGTGTTCATCGAGGACTTCGAGCAGCGCATACCCTTCACCGGATGGAGCACCGAGCGCGTGTACAACATCCTGAGGGAGAAGATAGACGAGGAGAGGCGCGTGATAGTCATCGCCCTCGACGAGATAGACAAGCTCGTGTCCAAGAGCGGCGACGACGTGCTCTACCACCTCTGCAGGATCAACGACGACCTGAAGAACGCGAAGGTGAGCGTGATCGGCATCTCGAACGACCTCAAGTTCACGGAGTTCCTCGACCCGAGGGTCAGGAGCTCACTGAGCGAGGAGAAGATGGTCTTCCCGCCGTACAACGCGGAGCAGCTCAGGGACATCCTGAACCAGCGCTCGAAGCTGGCGTTCGAGGACGGAGTCCTCGAGCCGTCGGTCATCCCGCTCTGCTCGGCCCTTGCTGCGCAGGAGCACGGCGATGCGAGGCGCGCGCTGGACCTGCTCAGGGTCGCCGCCGAGATCGCCGAGAGGAACCATCTGTCGATCGTGACCGATTCGGATGTCGCGAAGGCGAAGAACAAGATCGAGCTGGACTGCGTGAACGAGGCCATCCGCACGCTGCCCGTGCAGTCGAAGCTCGTGCTCATGGGCGTCGTGCTCAACGAGGCGCAGGAGAGCAGCAAGCTGACCACGGGCGACCTGTACGAGACCTACAAGGAGCTCTGTCAGTGCACATCGATGGCCATACTCACCCAGCGCAGGATCACGGACCTCGTGTCCGAGCTGGACATGCTCGGGCTGATACACGCTAGGGTCAAGTCGTTCGGCAGGGGCGGCAGGACAAAGGAGATCGAGCTCAGCGTGCCGCTGTCCGAGGGCCGGAGGATACTCGAAGAGGACGAGATCCTCAACCAGCTGAAGAACTACAAGCTGCGCTATCAGACGACCCTGATGTGAAGGTCAGGCGGTCTTCGGAGGTTCTCCGGGAACCGGCGAATCGGGAGCCACAGGAGCGGCCTTCGCGGCCAGCTCCTTCTCCTTCCGCAGCTCCTCCTCCGCCTGCGCGCGCCTCTTGGCGATCTTCTTCCTGATCCTGTAGGTGAGCAAGACATCCGCGGCGATCGGGGCGACGATGATGAGCGCGAGGGATATGTACAGGTTCCTCACGCTGTTGGCAGGCGCCTCGCTGACCAACGAGTCGGTGAACCAGAGCTTGAGGAGGCCGAACCAGGGGATCTCCCCCCTCGCCTTGCCCACGACCCACGTTATGTCAACGGGCCTCGAGCCGAGCGTGCCCCCTTGGGATTGGTCGATCGCGATGTTGTGGTCGCCCTTCGTTACGAACCCGTCCCCCGGGGTCGTCCCTCTGTAGTCCGAGATTATGCGTCCGATGTCTATGTAGACCGATTGGCTCCGGTAGCCCACGTTGAAGATCGTCAGAGTGCTCGTGAGGTGGTCCCAGGTGTCGTCGGGATCGGACGTGCTCCACTTGTCCGAGGGGGCCCGCTGCAGCGCCTCGCACATGTAGCCGTCCGTGTCGGGGTTCCATTCCAGGTAGACCATCGCTCTGTGTATGATCGGCGTGTAGGCGTCCGAGCCGTACTTCTTGTAGATGACGACATCCCCGAAGTCTCCGTAGGTCTTGTGCCTCGAGGACACGCCCTCCATGTATGTCTCGATGTCGCCGACCGAGTCGACGTCCTTGACGAGCACGAGGTCTCCCGTGTCTATCGCGCCTATGTAACTGATGTTGTCGTCGCTGTGCATCATGCTGTCGGATTCCACGACGACGAGCGGCGGCCAAAGCCCGGTGTACGCGTACATCGCCAAGAGAATCGATGCGACGAACGCCATCGCGATGCCCGCATCCCGCAGGAACAGAAGCGCGGGCTTCAGCTTCTCCTTTGGTTTGTCTGGCTCGGCCTTGTCCTTAGCCACGACGCGTACAGTGAAAGGGAGGTATAAAATGAATATGGTCGGACATCCCGCGGCTATCGACCAGGATGCGCGCGATGTCGTCCGCGTTCGGCCTAACGCTCACGCTCGTGGGTCGAAGGAAATGAAAAACCATGAAGTTAAGGAGTTTGGGGGGTACGATTCCCGAGCGCCTTCAGGCGCACGGGCAGGTCTCACAGTCGTAGTCGTACGAATATGAGTAGTTGTAATCGTAGCTGTATGGGGCCGTGCAGTTGCCCTCGTGGTTCCACTGGTGCTGATGGTTCCACTGGTGCATGTTACCGGACCCGTCCTCGGCTCCCGGACCCATGCCGAGCATCTTGCCCACGTCCTCAGACGCTATGGCGGCGCCGCCGACGCCTAGCATCGACATCGCCCCTACGATCGCGACTATCATCGCAGTGCTCATCTCTTGTTCACCTCTCTTCTTGCCCCAGGTCCCGGCCTTCGCCGTGCCCGAAGCTTCTGTATCATAGTTTGGGTGAAAGGGTATTTGGATGTATCCTGAAAAGTCCAGGAAACGTTTTCACATAAGTGAAAAGTGCCCTGAAAAGTGCCTCCTCCGGCCTATTCTAGCTTGATCTTCACCTTGTTCGTCGAGCCGTGCCTGTCCTTGGTGATGACGCCCTTCTCCTCGAGCCGGTCAAGGAGCCTCGAGACCTTCGCGTTGGACATCTTTGTACGTTGTATCAGGTCCTTCTGCAGCGCCTCCCCTCCCGAGTCCATGACCGCCTTGAACATGACCCGCTCATCCCCCGTCAATAGCCTGAGAACGAGGTAGCTGTCCTTGGTCCTCTCATCCTCGATCCTCGCCTGCGGTGCGAGTGCGACTCTCGGGGACCTTCGTCACGATGATCTCGGGCTTCGGTTCATCCGCCGGCGGCGGGGGCGGCAGCCGCCTCGGCTCCATGGTCGGCGGGAGGGGCACATACTCCTCCTTGAGGAGGATGAACATCACCGCGATGGCTATCAGGAACGAGGCGAAGAGCATGAGGCCGAGGTTCGTCGAGCTGTAGGTCCGACTGTCCCACATGCCCATGTGGTCGGTGTCAGTCGTGGTGGGTTCCGGTGCGAAGATTGCATACAAGAGCAGTACGACTGCGACGCCTGCAAGCACTGCCGCGGCGATCTTGGTCCACTTCGTCATCCGGGTACCTCGCCTGTCGCTGTAGCCTGTGGAGCCATAAGTATCCGTTGCCTATTTCTATGCTTTTGGCGCGGCCCGGGCAGCACCCACAGGGCCTGTGACAGAAAGGTAGAAATGGCCAAAGGCTTTTCATGCGGCTGAGGATGGTCCGCGTGTCAGAGCACGGGAACAGCAGGATCTCGAAGGACGAGTACTTCATGAACATCGCGATCGAGGTCTCGCGCAGGAGCACGTGCACGCGCAGGCAGATAGGCGCGATCATCGTCAGTGATGTGGGCGAGATCAAGAGCACGGGGTACAACGGCAACCCCCGGGGGCTCCCTCACTGCCATGAGATAGGCTGCATCAGGGACAAGCTGAACATACCCTCGGGCACGAGGCTCGAGACGTGCACCGCCGTGCACGCGGAGCAGAACGCGCTCATACAGGCGGGCATTTACGCGCGCGGGTCGACGCTCTATTCCACGATAGTCCCCTGCCCGATATGCGCCCGGATGATCCTGAACGCGCAGGTCGCGAGGGTGGTGTACATAGACGACTACTCGGACCTCACGGGGGTCGAGCTGCTGAAGCAGGCGGGGACCAAGCTCACCCGGCTCGACAAGAAGCGGTTCGCGGAGAAGCTCAAGCACTGAGCCCTGGCCTTCGAGGCCGTGCCTGCCCGCGGAATTTGTTCTCCGTCCATTCTCTCTCGGTTTGGCGCAAGGTCAGGAAACGGGAATCTCGCAGTCTATTTATATCGAAATCAGCATCAGCAAGCTGGACGTGTCAGATATGGGGAAGGTCGAGATCCTTCACCAGATAAAGGGGGCGGAGGAGCAGGTCCGCGCGATGACGAAGGCGGCCGAGGAGAGGCGCAAGCAGCTCCAGGCCGAGGGGAAGCGCCGCGCGCTCGAGAAGGTCGAGGCCGCGGACGCCGCCCTGAGGAAGCAGTTGGATTCAAAGGCCGTGGAGGCCCGCTCCCAGGTCGAGAGGCGGAAGAAGGCGATTCTGGACGAGGGTGCCCGGAAGGCGGAGGCGCTCACGGCCAATGCCCGGAGCAGGTCGACCAAGGTGAAGGAGTTCGTTCTTTCGGAGTTCGAGAGGGCAGCCGATGCTTAGGCCCGAGGAGATGACCCGCGCGGTCGTCGTCGGTTCGATCGACAGCCTCGATGTGACCATCGAGTGCCTGTACGAGCTTGGCATACTGCACCTGATAGACTTCACGGAGCAGGACGAGGAGTTCAAGCTCGGGCAGCCGCTCAGACGGGCCTCGGGCACTTCGCAGAAACTTCTGAAGCTCAGGGCCATGATCCGCTCGCTCGAGATCGAATCGCACAAGCCCGCGGCGCGCGTGGACGTCAGGGAGATCCAGGCGAAGATCGAGCAGGCCCTCGTCACCCTCGACATGAACACCTCTGCCAAGGCTGAGTCGAGGCAGAAGATACAAGCACTCATCAGGGAGAAGGAATCTGAGATCAAAGCCCTCGAGCCGTTCAGGATGTTCGTCATCCCGGTGGAGGATTACGAGGGATACGATTCCATGTCCGTCTTCACGGGCGTGTGCAAGACCGACCCGGAGCCCGCTCTGAGATCGCGGCTGCACGATTACGAGTTGCAGATGAACGCCCGCAAGACCGATTTCGCGGTCGCGCTGTTCGCGAGGAGCGAGGAGCGGCTCGAGGCCGGAAGGATACTGGCCGAGCACGGGTTCCAGGAGATCAAGCTCCCCAAGCTCAAGGGCGATCCCGCGGAGATCATCTCGAAGCACAGGGTCTGCCATCGACGACCTCGAAAAGGACCTGAAGAGAATCGAGGCCGACCTCGAATCCATCAGGAAGCACTTCGCCGATTTCATCGTCGCGTCCGAGGAGCACCTGGCGATCGAGGTCTTGAAGGCCGAAACCCCTCTGAGGATCGCGGCCTCCGCGAACTCGTTCGTGATCGACGGTTGGATACCGACCGCGCGGGCGGGCGAGCTCCAGATGGCTCTCGACTCTTTGTGCTGTGGGCTCGCGTTCGTCGAGACGCTCCCCGCTGAGAAGCACGACGAGCCTCCCGTGAAGCTGAAGAACCCGAAGCCCGTGAGACCATTCGAGTTCTTCATCGATCTGGTCTCGACGCCCAAGTACAATGAGATCGACCCCACGACCATTCTGTTCATCACATTCCCTCTGTTCCTCGCGTTCATGGTCGGCGACCTCGGGTTCGGCGCCAGCTTGGTAGCGCTCGGGATATTCATCCGGGCCAAGTTCGGCGGATCCTCTGATGCCAAGAAGCTCGGCGCGATAATCATCGCCGCCGGGATCATGGCCAGCCTGTTCGGCCTGTTCGTGTTCGCCGAGGCGTTCGGGGTACCGTTCCATCCTCCGGAGGAGAGCCCGGACGAGCACTCATGGGAGTCCGTCGCGAACATACCCATCCACCCGATGATAGAGAAGATGCACGACGTGACGGAGATGCTCGCGCTGTCTCTGCTCGCGGGCTGGCTGCATCTCATGCTGGGCTACATCCTGGGCATCGTGAACACATATCGCCACAACATCAAGCACGCCATCGCGAAGTGCGCTTGGATTCTCGTGCTCTTCGGTCTGTTCGTCGAGGTCATGCTGATCGCCGGGGACGCAACCATCACCAGCGAAACGATCAATTCCACCATCCTCAGCCCCATCCCGACCGCGTCCACGGAGATCGCGGGGATCCAGGCGTCCTATGCTGCATTGGTGTTCATCGTGGTCGGAGTGATCATACTGCCGGTCACAGAGGGCGCGCTGGCGCTCACGGAGGTGGCTGGCGTACTCACGAACCTGGTGTCGTACACCAGGCTGGCGGCGCTCGCGGTCGGCAAGGGCGGCATGGCTCTGGCGTTCAACACGATGTTCTTCCCGCTCATATTCGACAGCGGCAACATATTCCTGATCATCGTCGGTGCGGTGCTCCTGTTCATCACTCAGGCGTTCTTCGTGTTCTTCATCGGGTCACTCTCGGCGGGGATCCAGGCTATCAGGTTGAACTATGTGGAGTTCTTCCTCAAGTTCTTCGAGGGCGGAGGCACGGACTTCTCTCCCCTGAAGTACGAGAGGAAGCATTCAGTCGTAACGAAATGAGGAGGCGGAAAAGAATGGATACTGGAACGGGACTTGCCCTCATCGGTGCGGGCGTCGCGGTCGGCATCGCGGCCCTCGGCACCGGTGTGGCGCAGTCGCAGATCGGTGCAGCAGCTGTTGGTGCGACCGCAGAGAACCCGAAGATGTTCGGAAGGGGCCTGGTGCTGATGGTCCTTCCCGAGACTCTCGTCATATTCGGGTTCGTGATCGCCATCATGCTGCTCGGCAAGGCATAGGCGGATCGGATACGGGGAACAGCCCGACGAGGGTATCGAGGAGCTGACGAGCCATGAGCTTGGAGAAGGTAGTGCAGGAGATCCTCAGGAAGGGCGAGGAGCGCAAGCTGGAGATCGTCCATCAGGGCGAGAAGGAGCGCGACGAGCAGGTCCTGCTCGCGGACAGGCAGATAGAGCAGGACAGGGCACGGCTGGAGAAGCGGGCGCAGTCCTCCTTGACGCAGATGGAGCAGCAGGAGCTGTCGAGCGCCGAGCTGGAGTCCAAGAGGACCCTGCTCGCGGCCCAGAGGCAGGTGCTCGAGGACCTCCGGGCGCAGGTGCTCTCAGCGCTGGCGGGCTATCCTGCGGACCAGCGCAAGAGGCTGTATACGAAGCTGCTCGCGAAGGCGAAGAGCCAGCTGGGCGACTGCTACGTGTACTCCAACAAGGCCGACAAGAGCCTCCTGAAGCTCCCTCCGGGCATGTCCGAAGGCGGGACGGTCGAGTGCGTCGGCGGGCTCGTGTTCGAGAGCAAGGACAGGAGCGTCAGGCTGGATTTCCGGTTCGAGAGCATGCTGGACGATGTATGGAACAAGAACATGCAGGAGATATATTCGAGGTTCTTCGGGTGAGATAGTCGATGTGGCCCATGGGAGGAGGAGGGAACTACGCATACGCGTGCACTCGCGTCAAGGCACGCAAGGCGTTCCTCCTGTCCCGGGACACGTACTCCAGGCTGCTCGCGATGGACGTCTATGAGATCGGCAGGTTCCTCGGGGAGACGCAGTACAGGGACGAGATGACCCGGTACGGCGCCCGGTACTCGGGGGCCAACCTGGTCGAGGTCGCGGTCACAAGGAACCTGGCGGCCACGTATTCGGCCATCCTGGGGTTCACGACAGGGCACCTCCGCGAGATGGTCGGGAACTACCTCAGGAGGTGGGACACGTTCAACGTGAAGACCGTCCTCAGGGGGAAGATCGCGAAGGCGGGGGACGTCGAGGTGATGGAGACGCTCGTCCCTGCGGGCTCGTACTCCGAGGATTTCCTGCGGTCGCTCGTGTCGACCCCATCCGTCCAGGAGGTCATGGACGTGCTCACCCAGGAGCCGATGCTGAGGATCCCTCAGGACATGGCGCGCGAGGTCGTCGATGCCGGGAAGCTCGCGCCGCTCGAGGACCACCTCGACAAGGTCCTCTACTACGACCTGCTCAGGGTGCTCAAGCCCACGAGCAGCCCGGACAAGGTGCTCAGGGACTTCGTGCGCCGCGAGATCGATGTGGCCAATCTCAAGGTCATGCTCAAGCTCAAGGCCGAGCGGATACCGGAGGACAGGATAATGAAATACCTCGTGCCAGGGGGCGCGGAGTACGGCCTCGAGTCGCTCAGGAGCATGGCGCAGGCGGAGGGCCTTCTGCCGGTGGTAGAGGCCCTGGAGAAGTCCTCGATGTACGAGACCATCAAGCCGGCGCTCGATCGGTTCAAGGACGACCAGAGGCTGTCAGGGCTCACGATCGCGCTCGACAAGGCGCTGATAGGCACGAGCGACAAGTTCGCGCACCTCTACCCTCTCTCGGTGCTGCCGATCGTGAACTACATGATCCGGAAGAAGGTGGAAGTGGACAACATCAGGATAATCACCCGCGGGAAGGAGAGCGGTCTTCCGAACAAGGTGATCGAGGATCTGCTGGTGGTCTGACATGGAGATAGCGGTCGTCGGTTCGGAGGAGTTCGTCGTGGGCTTCAGGCTCGCGGGTATCAAGAAGGTGGTCGGCGTGCCACCTGAGAAGCTGCAGGAGGCCATCCTCGAGCTGATGGAGGACGCAGAGGTGGGCATACTCGCGGTCCACACGGCGGACCTCGAGAAGCTCCCGAGCCAGCTGAGGACGCGGATGATGGCCAGCGTCGACCCGGTCGTCATCCCGGTGGGCCTGGACGAGGGCGACATGAGGGACAAGGTCCGAAGGGCGATGGGTATCGACCTTTACAAGTCGAAGTGAGAAGGAGGCGCGAAGGTCATGGCGGAGCAGAAGAAGGGCAGGGTCAACAGAGTGGCGGGGCCGGTCGTGACGGCCGAAGGCATCGCACCGAGGATGTACGATGTGGTCCTCGTGGGCGACCTGAAGCTCATGGGCGAGGTCATCAAGCTCGTGGGGGACAGGACCGTCATCCAGGTCTACGAGGACACGTCCGGCATGAGGCCGGGGGAGGAGGTCGTCAACACAGGCGCGCCCCTGCAGGTCGAGCTCGGTCCCGGGCTGCTGTCGAGCATATACGACGGCGTCCAGAGGCCGCTGCCGGTCCTTAAGAGCAAGCAGGGCGACTTCGTGTCAAGAGGCGTCTCCGCGCCCGGGCTCGACAGGACCAGGAAGTGGAAGTTCAAGCCCTCGGTCAAGAAGGGCGACGACCTGAAGGGCGGGATGTTCGTCGGAGAGGTCCCCGAGGGGAACATCACTCACAGGATCATGCTGCCTCCGAACGTCGGAGGCAAGGTCAAGAGCATCTCGGAGGGGGAGTTCACCATCGAGGACACCATAGGCGAGCTCGACTCCGGGCACAAGATAACCATGCTCCAGAGATGGCCCGTCAGGCGTCCGCGGCCGTACGAGGACAAGCTCCTGCCGGACATACCGCTGGTCACCGGCCAGAGGGTGCTCGACACGCTCTTCCCGCTCGCCAAGGGCGGGACCGCCGCGATCCCCGGAGGGTTCGGGACGGGCAAGACGGTCACGTCCCAGCAGCTCTCCAAGTGGAGCGACGCCCAGATAGTCGTCTACGTCGGCTGCGGGGAGCGCGGGAACGAGATGACGGAGGTGCTCACCACATTCCCCGAGCTCGAGGACCCGAAGACGGGCAAGCCGCTCATGGGGAGGACCGTGCTGATAGCGAACACCTCCAACATGCCCGTCGCGGCCCGAGAGGCTTCGGTGTACACGGGCATCACGATCGCGGAGTACTACAGGGACATGGGATACGACGTGTCCCTGATGGCCGACTCGACATCCCGCTGGGCGGAGGCGATGAGGGAGATATCGTCCAGGCTCGAGGAGATGCCAGGCGAGGAAGGGTATCCCGCGTACCTCGCGTCCAGGCTATCGGAGTTCTACGAGAGGTGCGGCCGCGTGAAGACCCTGGCGGGCCCGACGGGCTCCATATCGGTCATAGGCGCGGTCTCCCCGTCCGGAGGGGACTTCAGCGAGCCCGTGACCCAGAACACCCTCAGGATCGTGAAGGTCTTCTGGGCGCTCGATTCGAAGCTCAGGGAGAGGAGGCACTTCCCGGCGATCAACTGGCTCACATCGTACAGCCTCTACAGCCCGATGCTCGAGGAGTGGTACCGGAAGAACGTTGCCGAGGACTGGAACGCCGTGAGGCTCTGGGCCATGGAGACCCTCCAGAAGGAGGCGGAGCTCCAGGAGATAGTCCAGCTGGTCGGCTCCGACGCGCTCCCCGAGGAGCAGAGGCTCACGCTCGAGGTCGCGAGGATGATCCGCGAGTTCTTCCTCCAGCAGAGCGCGTACCATCCCGTGGACACCTACAGCCCGCTCAAGCGGCAGTACGAGTACATGAACGCCATCAAGCGCTTCTCCGAGCTCTCCAAGAAGGCCATATCGCTCGAGGTGCCGCTCGACAGGATAGCCTCCCTGCCCGTGAGGGCGGAGCTGGGCAAGCTCAAGTTCGAGGAGAGCATCGACAGGGACCTGAAGACCATCGTCGCGACGATGGACAAGCAGTTCTCGGAGCTGGGGGTGTGATGTAGATGGCCAAGGAATACCACACGATAAACCAGATCGCCGGACCGCTGGTGTTCGTCGAGAGGACCGAGCCCGTGGGATTCGGCGAGCTCGTCACGATCGCGCTGCCCGACGGATCGACCAAGAGGGGCCAGGTCCTGGACACTTCGGACGAGGTCGTCGTCGTGCAGGTCTTCGAAGGGACCGGGGGCATAGACAAGGCCTCGGGCGTCAAGTTCCTGGGCGAGACGGTCAAGATGCCGGTGTGCAAGGACATGCTCGGCAGGATACTGTCGGGGTCCGGGGACCCGCTCGACAAGGGCCCGCCGATCATCCCCGAGAAGAAGCTCGAGATCATCGGAGCCGCTATCAACCCCTGGGCGAGGGACAACCCCCAGGAGTTCATCCAGACCGGCATATCGTCCATCGACGGCATGAACACGCTCGTCAGGGGGCAGAAGCTCCCGATATTCTCCGGCTCCGGCCTGCCGCACAACGACATCGCGCTGCAGATCGCGAGGCAGGCGAAGGTGCTGGGCGAGAAGGAGGACTTCGCGGTCGTGTTCGCGGCCATGGGCATCACGAGCGAGGAGGCCCAGTACTTCATGAAGGACTTCGAGCGCACGGGCGCGCTCAAGCGCGCGGTCGTGTTCCTCAACCTCGCGGACGACCCCGCGATCGAGAGGCTGCTGACGCCCAGGCTGGCTCTGACGACGGCGGAGTACCTCGCGTTCGACCTGGGCATGCATGTGCTCGTCATACTCACGGACATCACGAACTACTGCGAGGCCCTGAGGCAGATAGGCGCGGCGAGGGAGGAGGTGCCCGCGAGGAGAGGGTACCCGGGATACATGTACACCGACCTCGCGAGCCTGTACGAGCGCGCTGGCAGGATCAAGGAGAAGCGCGGCTCGATCACGCAGTTCCCGATCCTGTCCATGCCCGGGGACGACATCACGCACCCGATCCCGGACCTCACGGGGTACATCACGGAGGGGCAGATCGTCGCGTCGAGGGACCTGCACAGGCAGGGCATCTATCCCCCGGTCGCGGTCGAGCGGTCCCTGTCGAGGCTGATGGGCCAGGGCATCGGACCAGGGCGCACCAGGGAGGACCACAGGGCGGTCTCGGACCAGCTGTACGCGTCCTACGCCGAGGGCAGGGACCTCAGAGGGCTCGTGGCGATCGTCGGCAAGGAGGCGCTCTCGGAGCGGGACAGGAAGTTCCTGGACTTCGCGGACGCCTTCGAGGACAGGTTCGTCAGGCAGGCCAAGGACGAGGACAGGACCATAGACCAGACCCTGGACCTCGGCTGGGAGCTGCTGTCGGCGCTGCCGATGGACTCGCTGACCAAGATCGACCGGAAGGTCATCGAGAAGTACCACCCGACATACAGGAAGAAGTGAGCATAGCATGGCAGTGCGCGAGATCCAGCCAACGAGGTCAGAGCTGCTCGAGGTCACGAGGAAGATCAGGCTGACCAAGAACGGCCACAAGATCCTGAAGCTGAAGAGGGACGGCCTCATACTCGAGTTCTTCAAGATACTCGACCAGGCGAAGGACCTCAGGACGGAGATCGCGAAGAGGTACAAGGATGCCCAGGAGAAGATCGCCATCGCGAAGGCCGTGGACGGCGTGATCGCCGTCCGGTCGGCCGCGTACGCCCTGACGATCCACCCGGAGATTCAGCTCAGCAGCAAGAACCTGATGGGCGTGGTCGTGCCCGAGATACGGGCCGGGAGGATAGTCGCTCCCCTGGACGAGCGAGGATACGGCGTCATCGGGACATCCCCGAGGATAGACGAGGCCGCGGACGCCTACGAGAAGCTGGTCGAGACCGTGGTCAAGGCCGCGGAGCTGGAGACCACGATGAAGAAGCTGCTGGACGAGATCGAGAGGACCAAGCGCAGGGTGAACGCGCTCGAGTTCAAGGTGCTGCCCGAGCTCGAGGATATCGAGCGGTTCATCAGGTTCAGGCTGGAGGAGATGGAGCGGGACAACATCTTCAGGCTCAAGAGGATCAAGAACAAGTCCGCGAAGGCAGGTGCCTGAGGCCGTGGCGCTGATGGACCTGCTCCAGGACAAGGCCTTCCTCATGAAGCTGTTCCTGATCGGCTTCTGGGGGGGATCGTCATGATGGCGATCGGGTTCGCCATCATCATCAAGGACTTGCTCGGTTAGCGGGCGCCGGGAAGTCCAGCCCCTTCTTCAAGAGGTATTTTCCCCTGATCGACAGCGCATGCAGGGCGGTGATAGACCTCTCGGGCACGGACATCACGGGTATGCCCTTGGAATCGAGGAACTGCTCGGACTCAGGGTCGAATATCCCCGCGAAGCACGCCACGGTCGGCTTTCCGCTCACCTTCGCCGTTATGGAGATCCACTTCGCGATCTCGAATATGTTCGTCGCCGCCTGCCTCGCGGCTATGACGAGTATCCCCTTCACCTCGGGCGCCTTGCCCACGGCCGTGAGGACGTTCGCGTAGCGCGCGGTGTCCGCGTCCCCGATGATGTCGACGGGATTCCCCCAGCTCCAGGTCGGCGGGCACGACCTGCCTATGTCGTCCAGGGTCTCCTTGGACAGGTCCGCGAGCGCGAGGCCGAGGTCGTTCGCGGTGTCCGTCGCGATCACTCCCATGCCTCCCGCGTTGGTCACGATCGCTATCCCGTCGCCGTTCATCGGCGGCTGATGCGCGAGCGCCTGGGCGGCGTCGAAGAGCTCGAACATGGTCTTGGCCCTGTACACGCCGGTCTGCCTGAACACCGCGTCGTACGCTGCGTCGGAGCCGGCGATCGCGCCGGTGTGCGACTTGGCAGCCCGCGCTCCCCTCTCGGTCCTCCCGGCCTTCAGGATGACGATGGGCTTCTTCTTGGAGGCCTTCTCGAGCGACTTGAACAGGGCCGCCCCGTCCCTGGTCGATTCCATGTATGCCGCGATGCACTTGGTCTTCGGGTCCTGCGCGAAGTAGTCTATCAGATCGGAATCGTCGATGTCCGCCTTGTTGCCGGAGCTCACGAAGGCCGAGAACCCCAGAAGCTCCCTGACCGAGTACTCGATCGCCGCCGTGCAGAACGCGCCGCTCTGGGAGAAGAACGCGATGGAGCCTTTCAACGGCGAGGTCCTCGCGAAGGAGGCGTTCATGTCGATGTGCGGAGAGATCACCCCGAGCGAGTTCGGGCCGACGAGCCTCATGCCGTATTTCGAGGCTGTGTCTATCATCGCCTTCTCTCTCGCCTTGCCATCCTCTCCTCCCTCGGAGAACCCGGCCGATATCACCACGGCCGCCTTCGTCCCCTTCCGCCCGGTCTGGTCCAGCACCTCGGGGACGAGCTTCGCGGGGACGACGACCACGGCGAGGTCCACATCGCCTGGGCAGTCCAGGATGGTCGGGTAGCACGGGATGCTCAGTATGTCCTTGTGGTTCGGGTTCACGAGGAATATCTTCCCGCGGTATCCGTCCCCCAGGAGGTTCTCGATCACTATGTTCCCGACCTTTCCCGGCGTGGGGGTGGCTCCGATGACTGCGATGGACTTCGGCTTGAAGAACGGGTCGAGGCCGCGCATGAGCTGCAATCCCCCTAGGCCGATATCAACTCTTGTCCGCCCTTGATCACGCGGAGAAATCCTCGATCCAGGTCTCGCCCGTGCCCAGGTGGATCATGGGCACCTTGGCAGGGTCGGGGTTCTGGTTGTGCATCCTCTGGAAGGCGGTCTGCGATTGCCATGTGGACGCGTTGATGAGCTTGATCCCCCTGTACTCCCCGACGCTGCACGCGTGCACGTGCCCGGTGACGAAGATGTTGGGGACGCGGTCTATCACCAGGTAGTCCTTCTGCTCCGGCGCGAGAGCCGTCCTTTCCCCGTAGATGGGCGCGAGGTGCCTCCTCCTCAGCATCTCCTTCATGATGTCCCCGGGTGCGGAGTAGCTGAGGTTCCTGGCGCTCGCGACGAAATCATCCATGCTCCTCCCATGGTACGCGAGTATCGACCTGCCTTCGATCTCCAGATAGCACGGGTTGCCGACGAACATGATGTTCGAGTCGAACATCTTGGTGACATCCTTCGGCAGGGCCGGCTGCGGCTCCGCGAGCCTGACCGCGTCGTGGTTCCCCGGAGCCATGATTATCTTGATCCAGTCGGGTATCATCTTGGTGAGTCTGGAGAGCTCCTCGTACTGGCCGTAGACATCCTCGATCGTCAGCTCGTCCTCTTGCCCCGGGTATATGCCGATGCCGTCCACGAGGTCCCCCGGGACGACCATGTACTTGATGTCCTTCGCGACCGGATCCTTCTTGAGCCACGCCATGAACCGGTTCCACTCGTCCGGGAGGAAGGTGTTGCTGCCCACATGGATGTCGGATACGAACGCCACGACGGAATCTGAGCCGTTCGGCGCCATCGCGCAGTTCATCGGCACCTCGGGCCTGATTATCTCCTTTGCGATGACTATCTCGCCGTCTTTGCTGAACGCCCCGACTATGCCGAGGACCTCGTCCTTCAGGAAGGCCTCCGTGATCTTCCTCGTGCCCTTCATCACGAGCACCTGCACCTTGTCCGTCTCGTCCTCGAGCTCGAGGAGCGTGTGGCCGTTCTTCGTGGTCCTGACGTCGTTGACCATGCCAGCGAACCTCAGGTCGCGTTGGGTCTTCTTGGCCCGCGATATGGGGATCAGGCCCGCGAGCTCCCTGCGCTTGGAGAGGATCTTCTTGAGGGTCGAGAACCTGTCGTTGAACAGCTTGACGAAATCGATCACGTTCCCGACGCAGGTCGAGTTGCCAGTAATGTCCTTCAGGACCTTCACGCCAGGCGCTTGCGGCTGGTGTGCAACGGGCTGCTCCGGCGCGCGCGCTTCCCGCTCCGACGGCGCCGCGTCGCAACCGGGCGCGCAAATCGCGTAGTCGAACACGTCCTGCTTCGTCAGCACGAGGGGCCGGTTCTCCCCGTCCGCGAGTATGGTCTCGGCGCATCTCAGGGGATCGGGCAACGCGGAGAGCGCGTCTATCGCATCTGGGTCAGCGAGTACCCCCTTGTCCGCGAACATGCTGAGAATGCGTTTCCTCATCCGTCGAATCCTAGCACTGACATGCTTAAAAAACTTTGTAGCCGGAGGGCTGCTCCTGTGCACGATCGCTTGCCTGCGGGCGCAGGGTTAAATAGCCTCGCAAAGATGGCTGGCAGATGGCCAAGATCGCTCTCAGAGCCAGGTGTTTTCCGACGGAGGATCGGGACAGAATCGTCCGGGCTATGAGCGAGCTTTTCCCCGATGCGGTTCTCACGGGGGACGACCCCAT
This sequence comes from Thermoplasmatota archaeon, assembly GCA_963818745.1. Classification (GTDB taxonomy): domain Archaea; phylum Thermoplasmatota; class Thermoplasmata; order UBA10834; family UBA10834; genus CAWBDD01. Next base: position 541,970 of record CAWFTI010000001.1, read on the forward strand.
TGTGGGCACCGCAGAATCCGTCGAAGCATTCGGGGAACGGCTCAAGAAGCAGCACATCAGGGACTCCGCCCGCGCCGCGATGCGCCGAGGCATCATCGACAACTCGACATCTTTCAGGTTGAACAAGCAGGTCGCATGCGTCGGGAAGGTGTCCTTCTCCGAGGAGAGCCACGCGCTCGGTGACATCGAGGTGACCGTCGAATCGGAGGATATCGAAGCGCTGATATCCTCGATCGCGCCGGACACCAGGCATCTGGAGGTCCGGGGATGATCGGGGTCGCATCGCCCGCGTTCTGCCAGACGCCGTTCATGAGCATGCTCGAGAGCATCTCGGAGCACTTCGGGCTGTGGGAGATACTCTCCGAGGGCGAGCACAGGCTCGAGACGATCCAGGACGGGGTCGCGTACGGGCGTGACTCCCTGGGCATGCGCTTCCAGGTCCACGCTCCGATGAGCGATGTGAACCTGGGCAGCGTCTACGAGCCGATGCGCGTCGCTGCGATCAACGAGGTCAAGCAGACGATCATGATGTGCCACAGGATGGAGATACCTCTGGTGACCGTCCATCCGGGGTTCGTGAACGGGATCGCGTTCCTGGACAGGTCCAGGGCGCTGGAGATGACGAAGCGGTCTGTTGCGGAGGTCGCATCGTTCGCGCGCGAGCAGTCGGTCACGGTCGCCGTCGAGAACCTCCCTTCCAACATCAACGCCACATGCACCCACCTGAAGGACCTCCTGTACGTCGTCGAAGGCACCGGGCTCGGGATATGCTTCGATATGGGCCACGCGAACACGGCCGGCCAGCTGGATGATTTCCTCCGGGAGGTCGGCAGGTTCAGGAACGTCCATCTTCACAACAACGAAGGCCAATGGGACCAGCACAACGTCATAGACGAAGGGTCCGCGGACGTGCGAAAGGTCGTGTCTGTTCTGAAGAGTTCGTACAAGGGCAACATAGTGATCGAATCGACGGACCTCGAGAGCGGCGTCGAGAGCAGGAATCGTCTGGAGAAGCTGCTAGGCTAGGCGCCCGCATCTCAGGCATTGGAACCTGCCATCGGTCCATCTGGCCTCGGTGTATCCACAATACGGGCACACGTACACGCCGCCGAACCCGGGGGCAGCGGTGCTCCGGAGGGTCGCCGGGGACCCGACCTGCGAATCGGGAGGCGCGGGCACGTACGGGACCTCGTTGCTGCGGTACACAGGCGGTGGATAGAACACCGTGGGCACGCCAGCCAGCTGCGGTTTCTCCTCGGCGAACCTCAGCCCGGTGATGAACTCGGTCATCCTCAGGACGAAGTACGCGAAGAACACGAATCCGAGCCCCACCCACAGCAGGATGCCGATGCTCATGGCGAGCTCGAGGGCGAGGTTGGCATCGAACACCTCAAGGGGCAGTGAGAGGTAGTCGAAGCTGAAATGGAGCATTATCGCCGATGCCAGGCCGTGCCTCATGAACATGTATCCGAACGCCAGACCGGCAACGGACGCGGGGAACACCTTCCAGGACCCCCAGCCTTCGTAGTGCGCGAAGCCGAATACGATCGAGGAGATCAGGACGAGCGCGACCTCCAGGGCGCCGAAGGTGAACCCTCCGCCCAGGATGTACGCGAGCTTCTTGTTCCTGAACCTCCCGCGGATCGCATCGATGGCTATGAGGGGGATGCCTATCAGGAGGACGCGCGTCACGAGTTCCTCCCAGACGGAGGCGTTCGCGAGCAGGAACAGAAGCTCCCACAGGTCCGTGCTGGAAATGGGGTCAGTTGGCAGCCCACCAGTCGCTCCCATGAACAGCACGATCACGATGTTCAGGAAGAGCACCGCGAACATGAGCCCGCACAGGTCGAACAGAGCGCTGTGCTCTCTCGATTTTCCCTTCATCCCCAGCTCAAGCACGAAGCCCTTCCAGCTCTTCAGGAACAGCCATGTCGCGCTTGCCAGGATGGCCAGGACGAGGGCGATGTAGTATGTCCCGAGAATCGTCCCAGACAACTTGACGAAGTCTATCAGCATCGGCAGGGCCAGATAGAGCCAGAAGCTGTGTCCGACTATCTCAGGGAGGACGATCTGAACCCCCCAGACCAGCGTGAACAATGAGACGATGAGCTGGGCGACGAATGTGATCATCGTGAAGGCGAGGACCGCCTTGACCGTCACGCGCCATGAAGGCCCGCGCCTGGCACGAGGGGGATATGGATGGTATGCGGGGAAAGGCGCGGCCCAGGGGACCGGTGCAGGCTGTGCGGCCGGCATTCTCAAGGAGGGCTTGATGGCTCCGCAGCCCGGGCAGAACGAGCCCTGTCCTGGGATGGTCGCCCCACATATGGTGCATGTCTCGTCAGAAGGACGTGATGGCGCTGCTGGTAAGTCGCCTGTCACAAGCCCGCCAAACCCAATTCACTCTATATTACTCTATCGAGCTACGCACGCTTCACGGCGCAAACACCGTGGGTCAAGGGCGTGCTCGGGCCGTTCGGTACTACCATAGACCTCCAGAGGGGATCGGAGGGCCACACTCAAGGAACGTTTATATGAGATGATAATGTTCAATGCCCGCCTACTTTGCGGAGGCAACCAAATGGATGATGAGAAGGACACAAAGGTGCGTTTTGAAACATTGAGCGCTGAAAAGATTCCTTTTGGAAAGAACAACTTCCTGGAAGTGGCGAGGAAGAAGGCCATAACTGACGAGGGGGACAGCGAGTTCATCTCAGTATCCAGGGGATACTTCCTGCCGGATGGCAGCGAGAAGTACAAGAAATCCATTACGATCCCGGACGACCCGAGCATCAAGGCGTTCGTGACCGAGAAGATCAACAAACTGTAGCGTCGACGAAAGATCGACGGTTCGCAGGCGGGGGCGTGCCCCCGGCCTATCCATTTCCTCAGTCGTGCCTGCCAGACGCTTGTTTCTCGAGGATCATCTCAAGATACGTCCTCGGCTCGAGCCGCTCCAGCTGCAGGTCCTTCTTGGCGGACTGCATCAGGCTCTCTGCCCGGTTCGGCTCCTCCGTGATCAGCTCGAGCTCCACGAACTCCCCGAGCCCCTCGACCTCGTCCACCTCCACCCTGAGCTTGTCGAGGAGGTATGCGCTCCTGTGCTTCCGGACCACGTGCTTCTCCTCGAATCCGAGCCTCTCGACGATCCTCTGCGCGGCGAGGGCGTCCTCGACCTTCAGCGTGACCTCCTCCCTCGCCTTCGTGTGCTCCATCTTCATCCTCGGGCCCTTGTATGTGAGCTCCGCGGATCCCTCCTTCTTCCTGAGCCTCAGCGCCTCGTCCGTCTTGCCGAAATCCCTGCTAGGATGGGCGAAGTAAACATCCTCGATCATCCCGTCGAAGACCTTCTTTGCGCCAAGGTCCGCCAGGGCCTTCTCGACCTTCGCGTTCCCCGGGGAGCGGAACTTTGACTCGACCTCGAGCACGGAACCCCAGTAGAACTTCTCGGTAGATTAACCTGACTGGGGCCAGCGTGATGGGCACGGGCTCTCAGACCAAAAGGTATAAGTCACGACTTACTGATAGAAGGCTCCCCTGGGTAAGGTGGACGAGATGGAGCATTCAGAGAGGGCTATCAGGCTCCGGAAGGACGAGCTTGTCGAGATAAAGAAGCTGTACGAAACCGTCATGACCTTCGCTTCCCACGGCATGTTCTACAGGAGCGGCAGGATAATGGGAGACCGTTTGATCAGGGTCGTGGGCACGGACCTGAACAGGCTGCGCGAGGCCCTGATCAAGGAGGGCTGGGCGACCGATATCATCTTCGAGGGCGACACCGTGACCGTCACCGGCTCAATCGAAGTGTCGAACTCGGATTCACCGACATGTCACATGCTGAGGGGGATCCTCGCGAAGCTGTTCGAGGAGCGGACGGGCAAGGATGTGTACTGTCACGAGAGGAAGTGCGTCTCGAAGGGAGACGAGAAATGCGTGTTCGTGATCGACACAGAGGTGCTCTGAGATGACAAGGAAGACCACGGGCATCCCGGGGCTCGACGGCATGCTCCAGGGAGGGTTCCCGTTCCCGTCCGCGATACTCGTCGCGGGGGAGCCGGGTACCGGCAAGACCACGCTGGCCGTCCAGAGCCTGTTCCACGGGGCGAGCGAAGGGGAGAAAGGACTCTACATAACCGCCATATCGGAGCCACAGTGGCTGGTGCAGAAGTTCCTGTCCTCGTTCTCGTTCTACAACCAGGAGCTGGTCGAGAAGAACATCGTCAACTTCATAGACATCGGCCCGACGCTGACGAAGAACCCGAGCGACATGCTCAACATCATCAAGAAGAAGATCGAGCAGTACCAGCCGCTCAGGATAGTGATCGACCCCATCACCCCGATGACGGACATGCTGCAGTGGCGGGGCGAGACCAGGGAGTTCATGCACGAGCTCTTCGCGTACCTGAAGGCGTTCAACTGCCTCGCAATGATCACCGCCGAGCTGTCCTACGACGACATATCCCACAGCCAGGAAGCGTACATGGTCGACGGAGTCGTCATGCTGTCGTACCCCGAGGAGGAGAAGGTCAGGCGCAAGTTCCTCGAGGTGCTCAAGATGAGAGGTACGAAGCACACCACCGGGCGGCAGCTCATCGACATAACCGACGAGGGCCTCGCGGTCCAAGCTGGTCTGAGGTAAAGCGATTGAATGAACGGAGATGAGGAGCCTGCCCTCAGGAGCGGGAGTTCGTACCTGTTCACCGAGAAAGGGGTCGCTCGCGCTTACGAGGCCTTCAAGCGGCTCGTGGCCGAGGGCAGACGCGGTCTTGTCATAACCCGCACCCATCCTACCCGGGTGCAACAGCTGTACAGCTTGGACTGCCCGGTGATGTGGATCGCGAAGAACATCAAATCCTCGACCGGCGTCATGAGCCTCGAGCCCACGCGGCTGATGAAGATCCACAGCACGGTGTCGGACTTCATCAAGGCCAACCAGGGCGCGGTCGTCCTCCTGGACGGGCTCGAATACCTCATCACCGAGAACGGCTTCGGGCCGGTCATGAAGGCGGTCCAGCTGACCAACGAGGAGGTCGCGATGTCAGGGGCGTTCCTCCTGGTGCCCATAGACCCGCGCACGCTCGAGACGCAGCAGCTCGGATACCTCGAGCGGGAGTTCTCGCTCCCGGGGAACCACATGAATCCGGGCTGAGGACCCGCGCCGGCAGGCACCGTTTTTCTAGTTGCAGCCCCTATCAGGTGCGATGAGCAGCGGTTCGGAACTCGGACGGGTGCATGTCATCACGGGCCCGGGGAAGGGCAAGACGACCGCGGCGTTCGGGCTCGCGATGCGGGCCTCGGGCCACGGCCTCAGGGTGTGCATAGTCCAGTTCATGAAGACCGGGGAGACGACCGGCGAGGTGTCATCGGCGAAGAACCTGAAGGACATCGAGGTCAGTCAGTTCGGCACGGGTCAGGTTCATCGGCCCCGGAGGGCCGACCGAGGACGACAGGGCATGCGCGAGGGAGGCCCTCGAACACGCCAAGACCCGTCTGTCCTCGGGAAAGTGCGACCTGCTGATACTCGACGAGATCAACACGGCGGTCCATTTCGATCTCCTGGAACCAGAGGAGGTGCTGTCGATGGTCGCATCGAGGGGCGGGACGGAGGTCGTGTTGACAGGCAGGAACGCGCCCGCGGAGTTCCTCGACCACGCGGACTATGTATCTTACATAGACAACGTGAAGCACCCGTTCGACAGGGGTCAGAAGGCTCGGAAAGGCATCGAGTGGTGAGGGCTCACTTGGCCTTGTCCTTGAGGAACAGCATGTACCTTATCTCCTCGGATGTGAAGACCGTGTCCCTCTTGAGGCCCGCATAATCGCCGTTCCTCAGCATCTTGAGCGCCATCGGCTGTCCGCGGGTCATCATGAATATCCTCCTGAACGTGTCCTCCTCGATCCGTTCGTCGCCCAGGAGCTTCCTGGCGCTGTCCTCGTCCAGGCCCCGGACCCTGAGGACCTCGACGGTCCCCGAATCGACATGCTTCTTGTGATAGAACCAGTTGTAAGCCGGGGTCTCCTCGCGCGCCGTGATGATCATCTTCGTGTCTCCGGCGCTCTCGACGACCGACGCGAAGAACTCCACCACCTCCTCGCTGAAAGAATGGTAGTCGTCGAAGACAACGAGCGCGTTGGGCAGGTTCAAGGCGTCGAACAGCCCGACCGCGGAGGGGGACACCTTCGTAGCGAAGGAGCACAGATCTTCCTGGAGTTCGTCCACCTCAATGTCTGGCCTGAGCGGCACCCAGAGGACGTCGGTGTCCTCCTGCTCGTCGACGAACTTGCGCGCGAGGGTCGAGGTGCCATTCCCCCTGCTTCCCAGCACGACCATGATCTTCGCTTCGGAATCCATGAAAGAGCCCATGGCCTTCAGCTCTTGGTCCCTGCCATAGAACCCCTCGACTGAGGGGGCCTTGGTCAGGTCCCTGACGAGCGCCTTTCGCCTCCTGCCGATCTCGACGAAGCCGTCCCTCATCTGCGAGACGGCCGCGACGGCCCTCTTCTTGCCCACCAGGTCCTCGAGGTCCTTGCCTGTCAGCGAGGTCGATTTCCCGTCGCTCAGGACGGAGAACCGCGCGTTCAGGAGCGTCTTCCAAGCCTGCTCCGCCACCCTGAGCCCCTCGGGGGTGACGACATAGACGCTCATCTTGCGCTCGTGCCCCTGCACCCGTCCCCTGACCTCCTCCACCAAGCCGTCCTTTATCAGTCCCTTCACCGCGCGCGGCACGTGCGTGCGCGATATGCCGACCGCAGCAGCTATGCCTGCCTGTGTGATGTCCGGAGGATGCTCCTCGGGGGGCACATCGGCCGCGAATCTGGATATGTGAAGAATCACCCTGTCGTTGACGCTCAGCTGGCCAGGTTCTCCCATCGCTTCGCGAAATGCCCCTGTGCTTATATAATCGTACTGCTGCGACGACCTTCGAATCGGCCTTGCCAGGGCATCTCTGACACCAGATGATAAGCACGGCTGGTAATTGGTAATGACCGCAACACGTTTAAATACGCACGTCGGCGTTTTTGACACATCAGTCGAGAGTGGTCTTTCTCTCCCCCGGAGGAAGCGATTATGAGTTTCGAACTACGCAAGAGGAAGTCTTGGTCTAACGAAAGCGGTGTTTCCGAGATCATCGGCAACATTCTGATCCTGATGATAACCGTCGTCCTGTTCAGCAGCATCATGGCGTTCGTGAACCAGATGCCGGTGCCGGAGCTGCAGACGAAGGCCGATTTCGCCGCGGGCATATCGTTCACGGAATCCGGAACCGCGGCCAACCTGACCGTCACGCACATCGGCGGCGCGGCATTGCTGCCCAGGAATGTCGGTGTGCTGCTTGAGGTCGACGGCCAGCTTCGCGTGTATCAGATGGAGACGGACCCCGATTTCGAAGCCGACACATGGAACACAGGCGTTCAATGGACGAAATACCTTACTGGCATCACTCTTGCGAGTTCCGTCACAGTCACGGTCATAGACAACGAGAAGCACACGGCGGTGTGGACGAGCCAGGTCACGGGCGGCCTGGGGGGCAGCCCGCCGACGATACTCCAGAGATACCTCGACTCCAACCCATCGACCCCCACACCTGACCCGGTGAAGGAGATGGACGACTTCTCGCTGTTCGTCAGGATAGTCGACCTCGACAACGATCTCGATGTCGACAGCGTGTATCTCGATGCGAGCAGCATCAGTGCCGGCGCGTCTCTTGCCCCCAGCGTGGAAGTGGACGGCTGGTACAGGTGGGACTTCGTCGACAAGGCGGAGGACGCGAACGCGACCGATGGCAAGCTCCTCGATCATACACGCCTTCGATCTGGCTCACCACGAGACCATATCGAGCCATACCATCGATATCACCATCCTGCCGACGGACATCGACTGGTACGAGAGCGATTACACTTTCCCGCCCCTTGGCCCCAGCGGCCTGCCGAGCTACCTCAGCTGGCCTGACAACGGCAACCAGCAGGGGTACGGGGTATACGGTGAGCTGTTCACAAATGACACTGCGACCGGAGAGGCCGATGTCAGCGATAACAGGCTCGTGTTCTACAAGGACGAGATGGTGTTCATACGGTTCGCGAGCATGGTCATGACGAACGTCCTCGGCCAGAACGACATGGTCGTCTACGATGTCAGGACCGGGATCGCCTACACCCCGTCATACTGTCCTTCGAGCACCTCGACCGACCCGTTCTACGCGTATCCGACGGGCGGCGGCGCGTACGTGTTCGAGTGCAAGTTCAACACGACCGGCCTGCCACCGGGTGCCTACACATGCAACTTCTTCCTGTCGGACCAGCCCGCGATCGGGAGCAACGCCCTGAAGGCGGACGAGGCCGTGACTCTCACCATCCTCCAGGAGGGCTCGTCCATCGATGAGGCCTTCATACCGACCGTGCAGCTCTACAAGGACAGCGCGCACACGATACCCTGGGGAACTCAGAGCAGCCCGTATGCGGTCGCATCCAGCGACCGCTTCGTCGTGTACGCGACGCTGAAGGTCCTGAACGCCCAGGTCACTCCTCCGCACCCGACCATGACCGAGCTGAGGATCAAGGACAGCGCGGGCAACTCGATGGTGTACGGATCATCGCCCGCTGGGGCAATGATCTCCAAGGTGTGGAAGTGGACCAACGGCACGTACTACTACAACTTCACGGTCAACCTGAGGTTGAACAACGGTGACCAGTGGTCCGGAGGCACGAGCGCCTACGCCATGTGGATATCCAAGTTCAACGACACCAACGAGGGCTTCTACACCATGTCCAAGATGTTGTTCGTGACGGGTTCCAGTGGCAGGGCGGACATGTTCGTGGGCACTGCCGGCATGGCCTCTGGTAACAACAACTTCAACACGAGGGAGTACCTGTACTATGTCCAGAACAACAACTTCTTCACATCCAAGCTGATGGCCTGGTCGGACAGCACGCCCAGCGCGTCGACCGACTACGCCTGCACCGCGCTTGCGGTAGGCGACATGGACGGCGACGGCGACAAGGACGCCGTCATGGGCCAGAAGATGAGCAACGCGCTGACCATGTACGAGAACACGCTGAACTCGTACGGCATCTGGCAGAGCGGGAGCACGCTCACCAGGCCGGACGGAGCGACCTATCCGGTCATATGGCTCGCATTCGGCGACGTGACCGGCGACGGCCACGACGACTTCGCGTATGCCAACTCCAACAACCAGATCGTGATATACAACACGACCTACGGTTCGAGAGGCTGGATATACTACCCGTATACGGGCCTGGGCTGGGGCACCCCGGTCCAGAAGATCGCCCTTGAGGATATGACCGGCGACGGCAGGGCGGACCTTATCGTTCTCGGAGGCACGACCAGCGCCAAGCTCTATGTCTACGACCTCAAGTACGCCTACGATTCGAGCCTCTCCACCCTGCGCGCGACGAACGAGCGCTTCAGCTACTTCCCGACCTCGGGGAGCGGATGGATATACGACTTCGACATCGAGGACATGAACAACGACGGTCGGATGGACATCCTGACGACGGGTGCGCACACGCAGCGCTCTGGCGTCAACGTCAACTACTACACGCTGCAGACGGGCACCGAGACGAACCTCTAACACGGCCGCACCGTACGACCCCCAGATGATAAACGGCACTGCGTATCCCGAGACCCGATGACCACGCGCACGAACGATCTTGATGGCAGCTACGTTCTGCTGAACGAGAGCACATCTGGCGTTTCGCAGGGCAAGATGACGGCGATCGTGAAGTTCAACACCTCTCCAGATCGTCCCCGACCAGGAGCTCAGAGTGTACGCCAAGATAGGCGCCGCTGGCGGAGCGACCCCGCAGGAGGTCTTCTACATGTGGTTCTCGTTGGACGGGACATACTATCGTCCCCGTGAAGACCATCTCCAACACCACATGGAAGTACTACAACTACACGCTCCCGCAGAGCGCGATGGGGAAGTCGACGGTGTACCTGAAGTTCACCGACTCGCTGACTGCCACGGCCAGCTCGAGCGTGCAGGACCAGCTGTACATCGACCATGTGGCGGTGTACACCGGGACGTTCGGTGGATACACGGCCTCTCTCGTGACATCGGACACCACCTACACGACCGTCCGAGGCGGCAGCGTCGACGGTGAGACTGGAACCGGCACGTACATGGAGGTGGCCATAGCCAAGGACACCACGTGGCAGGTCTGGAGGTACTCCGGCTCCGCGTGGGCCCAGATGGCCGGCTACCTGTCCATCAGCTCCTCCAGCTTCCACCCGGACGCGCACGCCGACATCAACGAGTTCGACAACACGGCGTCGACCATGTTCGACCTCATCGACATGAACGGCGATGGGTACGAAGACCTGCTCGTGTGCAACTACACGATAACGGGCAGCGGCATCAGCATGGTGAGCACCTCGTACGTCGGGCTCTACTTGAACCTGTACACCGGCGGCGGAGTGCAGTCCTGGCGTTACTACATGGGCACGGTCATGGATCGTCACCGGCAACGCCGGCCAGAACATGTCCCCGCCGATAATCGACGTGGTGCTGGCGGCGAAGATGACGGAACTCGGCACGTAGGTGGCTCGACTCAAACTCCTTCCCAAAAACCCTTTGTCGTTTTCTGATCCCACACCCGGAAGTCATCGGGAGCCATCCTCGAGTCTCTTCAGGACATCGGCGGCCCGCTCGAGCTCGACTATCGCCAGCAGGCTCCCTGCGCTCTTCGCCTCGCTCCTGATGCCGTTCGCGATCGTCTCCGAGCGCTTCGCCTCTATCGTCCTGAACCCCTCGAGGTTGTTGACGGCCCTGTCCCACGAGAGCACGAACTGCTCCGCGTTCTCCGCCTTGAAGTGCTTCCTCTTCAGGAGCCAGGTCCTCGTCGAGTGCCTGAACAGGGCGCCTCCGGACACGGCGGCGCAGTAAAGCTCGGTGAAGCTCTTCTCGTCCAGGTCGATCGGGACTATGGGCACTCCTCTGTGGTCCGCAAGCTCCACCGCCGCGACATGGCACGGCGGGGGCGCGGCGACCTCCCCGAACCTGCTCAGTCCCTCGGCGTACATCTCGTCGTACCGCGACAGCTCGGGCTCGTAGTCATCCGGGATGTTCCTGAGCCCTTCCAGCTCCTCCTTGGAGAGCGATATCGCGACCTTGTCCGGTCGGACGCTGTCGAAGGCGTCCTGGACCTTCTTCGCCTCCGACTTCAGGCCCTTTATGACGGGCAGTAGATGGACGACAGAGTCGCCCACACGTATGTCCCTCACGGCGATCACTGCCTGGGCCTCCTCTCGCGTTTCAGGATGAGCTCCATCAGGTCGTCGGCGTGGTCCGCCCTCCTCAGCTCGTCCGTCGTTATCAGCGGGGTGCCGCCTATCGCCTCGAAGCTGCCCTTCCGCTGGATGATTATGACCGACTTCTTCTCCGTGACCCTGGATATGTTCCCCACGATCTTCGCCTTCCGCTCGGTCGTGAGCGGGTCGTCGCCTATGCCCGTGAGCAGGAGCATCTCCTCCTCCCTGGCCAGGGCATCGAACGGGCACTTCCTGGTCGGCACGACGGAGTATCCGATCTCCCGGAGCATCTCGAAGATGTCCTTCCTCTGCGTGTCGAACTCCTCGAAGGTCTTCAGGGTCTCCGCGACCTTTGACGTGTAGGTGAACGGGTCGAGCGGGAGCACGATGGGCTCGTTCAGGAACTCCTCCATCTTGGCCGCGATGTCGATCATCGCGCCCATGCCGCCCTCGTACATCTGTATGGCCTTCCTGGACACCCCGGCGGCCTCCGCCAGCGTGCCCAAGGACATGTTCCTGGCCTGCCTGACGCTCCTGAGCATTTCGCCGTCTATCCTGACGTACAGCCCGCCTGGGGCGGCGTACACGAACGGGGGGACACCATCCTGCGTCAGCTCCTTGAACGTGCCTTCCGAGACGATCGGTATGCCGAACCTGGAGTACAGGATGCCGTCCTCGAGCTCGGATGCGCTCGAGTGCGCCCCTATGACGAGCGGGCTCCCACCGAGCATGGACGCAAGGACCTTCAGCTGGTCGGCGTCGTCGCTCGAGAGCGAGTCGATGTTCGAGAGCACCTTGATGATCAGCAGCTGCTTGTCCTTCCTGGCAACGATGTCGAAGCTGATGCTCCTCAAGTGGTGCGGGTCAGAGACATAGAATCCGCACTCGGACAGAATCTGTCGGATGTCCGCCGTCAGTTGCTCCCTGTTGATAGCCACCGAAGCTCCCTGTTTCGTCATTCTCCTATCCTGCTCTTGCGATTTTAAACCATCTCTCAGCGGGCTCAGCCGTACATCGCGTTCGGCCCCAGCTTCTCGTACTTCTTGAGCTCGACCGCGCTCATCGGCTCGACGTTCTGCATCGCCCGCTCGAAGTACTTCATGCCGACCTTGCGCCCCTTGATCTTGTCCTCTTCGACGTCCCCGCCGTCGAGGACGTAGTCCCTGATGGCCAGCATCACGGCCTCGTTGCACACGGCCGCGATCTCCGCGCCCGTGTAGTTCTCCATCTTGCGCGGCGAGCTTGTCCAGGTCGACGTCCTTGTCGATCGGCTTTCCCTTCGTGTGGATCTTGAGTATCTCCTTCCTGGCCTCGAGGTCGGGCGTGGATATGAACACCAGCCGGTCGAACCTGCCCGGGCGGAGCAGTGCCGGGTCGATTATGTCCGGCCGGTTCGTGGCCGCGATGACGACCACGTTGTGGAGCGTCTCGAGCCCGTCCATCTCCGTCAGGAGCTGGCTGATGACCCTCTCCGTGACCCCGGAGTCCGAAGACCTGCCCCTCACGGGGGCTATGGCGTCGATCTCGTCCATGAACACGACGCACGGGGCCGCCTGCCTGGCCTTCCTGAAGGTCTCCCTCACGGCCTTCTCGCTCTCGCCTACCCACTTGGACAGGAACTCCGGCCCCTTCACGCTGATGAAGTTGGCCTGCGACTCGGTCGCGACGGCCTTGGCCAGCAGGGTCTTGCCGGTCCCCGGGGGGCCGTAGAGCAGGATGCCCTTCGGCGGGACGGCGTTCATGTGCTTGTAGAGCGGCGCGTACCTGAGCGGCCACTCGACGGACTCCATCAGCTCCTGCTTGGGCTCCTCCAGGCCGCCGATGTCCTCCCACTTCACGTTCGGGCTCTCGAGCAGGACCTCCCGCAGGGTCGAAGGCTGCATCTCCCTGTAGGCGCCCATGAAGTCCTCCATCTTGACCTCGAGGCTGTTCAGCACCTCGATGGGGATGGTGTCCGCCTCGAGGTCGATGCTGGGCAGCACCACCCTCAGGGCGCGCATCGCCGCCTCCCTGGTGAGAGCGGCCAGGTCCGCACCGACGTAGCCGTGGGTCATGTTCGCCAGCTGCGCGAGGTCAACATCGTCCGCCAGCGGCATGCCCTTCGTGTGTATCTGGAGTATCTCGAACCTGCCCGCCCTGTCGGGGATGCCTATCTCTATCTCCCTGTCGAACCTGCCCGGGCCTGCGTATGGCCGGGTCCAGGGCGTTGGGCCGGTTCGTCGCGCCTATCACGACGACCTTTCCGCGCGATTCGAGCCCGTCCATCAGGGCCAGTATCTGCGCGACGACCCTGCGCTCGGTCTCCCCGGTGACCTCGTCCCTCTTCGGGGCGATCGAGTCTATCTCGTCGATGAATATGATGCTGGGAGCGTTCTCGGCGGCCTCCTTGAATATCTCCCTCAGCCGCTCCTCGCTCTCGCCGTAGAACTTGCTCATGATCTCGGGGCCGCCGATGGAGGTGAAGTTCGCGCTCGTCTCCGAGGCGACGGCCTTCGCCAGGAGTGTCTTGCCGGTCCCTGGCGGGCCGTGCAGGAGCACGCCCTTCGGCGCCTCGACCCCCAGCTTCTCGAACAGCTCCGGGTGCCTGAGCGGCAGCTCGATCATCTCCCGGACCCTGTTCACCTCGCCCGACAGGCCGCCTATGTCCTCGTAGGCGACCTTGGGCCCCTTCGCGACCTCCTCCTTGGCCGGCTTCTCGCTGAGCTTTATCTTGGTGAAGTTCTGGATGACCGCCGCCTCGGCCGAAGGCTGGTAACCCTGCACGACGAGGTCGAACTTCCTGCCCATGACGCTCACTTCTAGCAGGTCCCCCTTGACGATGGGCCTGCCGTCGAGCGCCTGCGACAGGTACTCCTCGCCGCCTAGTATCTTCAACGCCTGCGTGGGCGCGAGCGTGACCTTCGTCGCCGGCTTCGGGACTATCTTCCTGATGCCGACCTTCTCGTCGAGGCCGACGCCCGCGTTCTTCCTGATCGCCCCGTCTATCCTGATTATGCCTCTGTTCTCGTCCTCGGGATAGCCAGTGTAAACGGTCACGGCGGTCGTCCTCGTCCCTTCGACGATGACCGTGTCTCCCTGGTTCAGCTCGAGGATGCGCATGAGCGCCGGATCTATCCTGGCTATGCCTTTGCCGTCGTCCCCGGACTTGGCCTGGACGACCCTCAGGATCTTGTCCTTCTTCTCCATGGTAACACCGGTGAATGTGAGTTGATGCGAATGGATTTGCGGGAAATACACAAGGGCTAAGGGGTTTGGAGGCCGCCGTGACGGCAGCCTCTTCACTTGACCTGTATCTTCTTGGTCTTCTTCTCCGGAGGAGCGGCCTTCGGCAGCCTGACCGTGAGGATGCCGTCCTTCAGCTGGGCGTCGACCTTGTCGGCCACCACCCTGTCTGGTAACGGGATCGACCTGTAGAATCTCGCGTAGCGTCTCTCCCTTCTCAGGTATCCCCTCTCCTTGTCCTCCTCCTTCTCCTCGGACTTCGTCTCTCCGGAGATCTCGACGGAGTCCTCGGTCACGTCGATGTTGAGGTCCTCCTTCTGGATGCCTGGAATCTCGGCCTTGACGACGTATTCCTTGCCAGTATCTGCCAGATCGACGAGCGGCTGCCTCGTGGTCTCCGCCGCGAACGCGCGCGGGACCAGGAATGCGTTCTCCCACTCCGACCTGAAGTCGTCGAACATCCTGTCCATGTCGTTCAACATGGTCACAGGGCTCACCAGAGCCGGCCCCCAGTAGTCCTTGGGGACGAGTCCTTCGCGTCTGTCCTTCCTTCTAATCAAGTTGCTCACCTCCGGGTTCGATCCCAGTCTTAGGTTGCGGGTTCAACTATGTTAGGACTTCTATATAGAATTTATGCCTAGCCGTCAGGGGGCTCCAGCTATCGGGCGGTTTGTCTGGCAGGTCGCCGGTACGGTCTCCAGACGAGGCACATGCTAATTAACCATCGATTGCCATACGCGGGACTGATGAGCGGGAAGCTGGTCGGCAGCCAGGTGATCGTCGAGGACCAAGCCGAGGCGAGCCAGATCCACAACAAAGGGTACTACGGCGTGCCGCAGACGGGCGGAATCCTCAAGCTGGACATCATGGAGGCGATCTACCTCGTCGAGTCCGCCAGGCTCGAGGTCCTCTCCGAGGGAGAGGCGAAGAGCGCGACCGAGCTGCTCCGACTTGCGCACAGGGGCTCCGAGGGGTTCGAGATAAGGTATCTGGTGTACAGGGAGCTCAGACAGCGGGGATACATCGTCAAGCTGGGGCAGCCCCCTCTCGACTTCCGCGTTTTCCCGAGGGGCGGGAGCCCGACCAAGACCCCTAGCAAGTGGTGGGTCTCCGCCATCTCGGAGCGCTCCACATTCGACCTCGGGGAGTTGCTCGTCAACCTCGACCACACGACCGATGTGCGCAAGAAGCTGTTGCTGGCCGTTGTCGACGAGGAGAGCGATGTCACTTATTACGATGTAAGGCGGATGGTGCCCAAGGGAAGGGTCAGCGCCGTGGACCTGAGCGCGCCCGCGGAGGCTCTCCTCATGGGCGACCGCGTCCTCGTGAACGATGAATCGGGCGCGAAGGCGTTGCACGGCGGCCATTTCTTCGGGAAGACGGTAGGGCCGCTCCTGCAGCTGTCGTTGATAGAGGCCGCGTTCCTCGTGGAGCTGGGCGCGCTCAAGCTGAAGGACGCCAAGACCAGCAGGCCGGTCGTCCTCGCCTCGCTGAAGAAGCGCGCGCGTGAGATACAGCCGGATTTCGATCTGCGGCTCAGCGCGTTCAAGGACATGAAGGGCAAGGGCCTGGTCGTGAAGACCGGGTTCAAGTACGGTTCTCACTTCAGGGCGTACGAGGGCGACCCCGGCAAGCAGCACGCGCGCTATCTGGTGCACGCGGTGCCTGAGAAGTACACGACGATGTGGCCCGAGGTCAGCCGGGCGGTCAGGCTCGCCCACGGGGTCAAGAAGGAGATACTGCTGGGCAGGGTCGAGCGAGAAGGAAGTGGAATACGTCAGCCTCAGCAGGTACAGGCCCTGATCACGGCCTGGACTTCCCGCCGGACTTGCGCTGCCCCGTCGGGAGTGCCGTCTCCTCAGAGCACCTTCGGGGCGAGCTCCACCAGCCTGTTCGCGTAGCCCCATTCGTTGTCGTACCAGGAGAGTATCTTGGCGAAGTTGCCCTTGCCGCCGATGACCATCGTCGAGAGCGAGTCGATGATGCTGGAGTGCGTGTTGCCCACGATGTCCGCCGAGACGATCGGGTCCGTGCAGTACTCCATGATGCCCTTCATGGGTCCGTCAGCGGCCTCCTTCAGGGCCTTGTTGATCTCCTCGGGCGTGACCTCGTTCTTGGTCGTGAAGCTCAGGTCCGTGACCGAGCCGACTGGCGTGGGCACCCTGAGCGCGAAGCCGTTCATCCTGCCCTTGAGCGCGGGCACGACCTCTCCGATGGCCTTCGCGGCACCCGTGGAGGTCGGGATGATGGACAGAGCCGCCGCCCTCGACCGCCTGAAATCCTTGTGCGGCGTGTCGACGAGCTTCTGATCACCGGTGTACGCGTGGATGGTGGTCATCATGCCCTTCTCGATGCCGAACCTGTCGTTGATGACCTTCGCGGGCGGCGCGAGGCTGCCCGTGGTGCACGATGCCATGGATATGATGTTGTGCTTCGCCTTGTCGTACATGTCGAAGTTGACCCCGAGTACGACGGTGATGTCCGGCTCCTTCGCGGGCGCGGAGATGATGACCTTCCTCGCGCCAGCGGTCAGGTGCTTCGCGGCCTTCTCCCTCTCGGTGAACAGCCCGGTCGACTCGATGACCACGTCCGCCCCGAACTTCCTCCAGGGGATCTCCGCGGGGTCCTTGCACTGGGTCACCTCGAACCTGTGCGGCCCCGCCCTGACGCCGGTCCCGTCGGCCTTGCACTCCATGTCCAGCTTGCCGTATATCGAGTCGTACTTCAGAAGGTACGCGAGCGAATCCACGGGCACGATGTCGTTGACCGCGACGATCTCGAACTCCTTGCCCATGCCCTTGCTGTCGAGCGCCGCCCTGTAGACATTCCTTCCGATCCGTCCGAACCCGTTGATCCCGATCTTGATCAAGGTCTTCCCCGTGACGGCTAAGGGTCGGACTGCATAAAAATCTCACTCTCGTACTTTGCCTGCGCCAGACGATGATCCGCCCGAGGACGGTCCCGCGGTGTGGCAGAAGCTGGAAAAGGAGGTTAGAGGGTTTGTGGAAGGGGTTTACACCGCTCACTGGCTCCGCGCTCACTGCTTGCCGTTCACGAGCAGCCGGTCGTACTCGCACCCGGTCACGAGGTCGTACGCTATGATCATGCCCTTGAAGCACGTGACCGACGCCTTCATCGAGGCCGTCACGGTCCCGGACCCATCCGGGCTCAAGGCAAGGGAGTACGCGCTCAGCTTCAGCTCGCTCCACGGGGTGTAGCTCGTGGTCGTCACCGTCAGGACGAACTCGGCGTCGCTCGCGCTGTTCTTGAGAGCGACCGCAGCATCCCATTCCCCGCACAACGGCTCGTCGATGGTCAGGCTGTCGCCGCTCTCCCAGAGGATCGCCCGGTTCGACCAGTCCGCCCCGTAGATCACGACATCGAAGTCCGCGGCCACATCGGACCACTCTATGTCCACGGTCATCGACAGCGTCAGAGGCTGGACGTCGAAGAGGATCTCCAGCGCGCCAGTGCCACCTTGGTCTATCGATGAGATGCTGTCCGAGTACACCGTGCTCGTGGTCGTCGTGGTGGTCATCACGGGCCTGAGCCCGACATTCACCGGGCAGTCGAGGTTGTTCTCGAGCGTGTACGGGCACGAACATCCCTCCCGGCTTGACGCATATCCTCTCGGATCGTGAACTCAGCGGCCGTGTACGGTAGCGACGACCACGTCGACCTGCTCCTCGAGGATCCTGCCCATGAGCACCACGTGGCGTCGCGAGCTGCCAGCTCGCCGGGCTCGGGGTCGAGCACCGTCAGCACATCAGCCGTCGTCCCGCTCGATGTGGTCCAAGGACCGAATATGCCGACACCGAGGTAGGGCGTCGTGGACATCACGATCGGCCACTCCGGACGGGCTGATCAGGTACTGGTCGATGTCGGTGTTGTAGTCGGTCCAGGTGACCACCGTGGTCAGGGCGGCCATCGATCCGTCTTCCGGCACTGGGCATCGAGTAGTACTTCCAGTCGCCTTCGTTGAAGTACGAGACCTTGTGGCCGACATCTGCGACGTCGTCGAACGGAACGCCTACCGTCACCGGCACGTTGACCGCCACTGGCACGAGCGATTCGACTCCGTCGTAGCTCGTCGTGACGAACGCAGAGTGGACGCCAGGCGTAGCGTCCGCGGGGACCGATATCGTCGCCGTCGAACCGGCCGCGGTGAACCAGTTCCACTCGACGGTCTTGAAGAACTTGACGCCGACGTCGTATGGGACGTACATCACGGGTGTAGATCATCGGGGACACCCTCGAGCTCGTACTTCCCAGGGGTCACCTTGGCGTTCAGCTCCTGCGTGTTCGAGTGGCGTACGCGTAGTTCACCAGCGTGCGCTCGTCGTTCTCGTCGAGGCGGTAGAGCACGACGTTGATGTGGTTGTCGTTGTACCCTCCGGTGCTGTACAGCGTGTGCACATCGTTCGAGAAGATCGCCTTCTGGTCGAACGCGAGGTCCACGGTGACGTACTCCTCGCCGTCGGTCACCGTGAAGGCGAACCACTGGTCGACGCCATTGGTGGCACGTGTCGGAGAACTCCCAGTCGTCCCGTTCCGCTCGGGACGATGGTCTTCGAGCCTAGGACGGTGCCATCCTCGAACGCGATACTGGCAGATGCGCCAGCATCGATGTCCAGGGCGAATGAAGGCATGGAGCGCCTGGCGCTTGCCATCCGGCCACTGATCGCGTCGTACGCGGCGAAGCGCGTCTGCACTCCCTGGACCCTGTTCGTTCGGGCCCGTAGCCCATGTCGAGCGCGGTGCCCATCAGGATCGTCTTCGATCTCGTCGGTCGTCGGGGCGACGCCGTTCTTCTCCTAGGAACGCCTGGTACAGGAGCGCGACCATGCCTGAGATCAACGGGCGCGGCCATGCTCGTGCCCGCCGAACTGCATCGTGATCGTATTCGCTGGCTGCGTCGACGGGCCCCATGGCTCCGACGGCGCATATGTCCGGGTCGATCCTGCGCGTCCGCGGACGGTCCTCCTGCCGCTGAACCATATGACATGGTTGTTCTCGTAGCCCTCCTCGCCTTCCTTGACGACTGAGGTTCTGACTGCGTCGTAAGTCGGACGGATATATGAAAAGGGAATCGGTTTGGGTCGGCCCTGGGCCCGCTCAGAGCTGGACCTCTATGCCCAGCTTCTCCGTGAGCTCCTTGTAGCGGTTCCTGATCGTGACCTCGGTCACGCCCGCTATGTCCGCGACCTCGCGCTGGGTCCTGCGCTCGTTGCACAGGATGCTCGAGATGTATATCGCGGCCGCGGCGACCCCCGTCGGGCCCCTGCCGGATGTGAGCTCCTTCTTCGCGGCGTCCTTCAGGATCTCGGCCGCCTTCGACTGCACCTCTCCGGACAGCTTGAGCTCCGAGCAGAACCTGGACACATAGTCCTGTGGCTTCGTGGGCATCAGCTTGAGCTTGAGCTCCCTGGTCATGAACCTGTAAGTCCTGCCGATCTCCTTCCTGCCGACCCTCGAGGAGTTCGCGACCTCGTCCAGGGTCCTGGGCACGTTGCACTGCCTGCAGGCGGCGTACAGTGACGCTGCGACGACGCCCTCTATGCTCCTGCCCCTGATCAGGTTCTTGTTCACGGCCTTCCTGTAGGTCATGGCCGCCGTCTCCCTGACGTTCCTGGGCAGCCCCATCGATGACGCCATCCTGTCGAGCTCGCTCAGGGCGAACGCGAGGTTGCGCTCGGTCGCGTTCGACACCCTTATCCTGCGCTGCCACTTCCTCAGCCTGTACAGCTGGGCCCTGTTCCTGGTCGGGATGCTCTTCCCGTACGAGTCCTTGTTCTTCCAGGAGATCTCGGTGGACAGCCCCTTGTCGTGTATCGTGTAGGTCATCGGGGCGCCTGTCCTGGCCCTCTTCTCCCCCTGCTCCACATCGAAGGCCCTCCACTCGGGGCCCTGGTCTATGAGCTGGTCGTCGAGGACTATGCCGCAGTCCTCGCACACGAGTTCTCCGCGTTCGTAGTCTTTCACCAGGTGAGAACTGTTGCACTCAGGGCACCGCTCGATCTGTTCAGTCTCTTCTCTTACCTTTGCCATGGTCCCTCTCCTCCTGAACGTAGACCTCCTTGCCGAGCACAGCAAGGGTCTTTAGTTCTCTTCGCGGCGTCACCGCAACGTAGGGTGAGCGCGTGGGGCCGAACACCTTGGATATCCTTCCAACCTCCCCCTTGAGGTTGTCTCTCACAAGCGCCTTGGGATTCGGGGCGAATCTCGCCTTCACGATGAGCTTCCCGTCATGCGATATGTCCTGTACAACACCGAGAAGCTGCACCGTGCTCACCGAATTGTTTTTATATTTTGTGCTGAGCGCCCTATGTACGATGTTATATATAATGTTTTTCTCAATGTATTTAAGGCTTGAGCCTCCATCCAGTACCTCGGCGCCGACCCCCATATATATAGAGGGCCAGCCGTGAGATATGATGTCATGACTGAGATTCCCAAGTCACATCCTCGCTATACGTCCCTCGTGCTGAGGGAGCGTTTGGTCGAGGGTTTCCGGCAGGGATACGTCGTCCCCCAAGGCCTGATTGCGCATGGTAGAGGGGAGATGTTCTACTACCTCCTAGGCGAGAGGACGACGAAGGAGGCGCGAACTGCCGAGAAGGCGGCGGCCGCTCTCATGCTCAGAGCGAAGAGGCCCGTGATCTCGGTGAACGGCAACGTCGTAGCTCTCTGCCCCGAGGAGGTCGTGAGCCTCGCGGAAGCCTCGGGCGCGAGGATCGAGGTCGGCCTGTTCCACCGCTCGGACGAGCGTGTCTCGAAGATCGAGAAGGTGCTCGAGCGCGCGGGCGCGAAGGACGTGCTCGGCTTCCTGCCCGATGCGCGCATACCCGGGCTCGAGAGCAAGCGCGGGCTGTGCTGCAGGGAGGGCATCTTCTCCGCCGACGTCGTGCTCGTGCCGCTCGAGGATGGCGACAGGGCAGAAGCCCTGTCGAAGATGGGCAAGAAGACCATCGCGGTGGACCTCAACCCCATGTCCAGGACCGCGCGCGCCGCCACGGTGACGATAGTGGACGAGGTCTCGAAGGCCCTCCCCGAGGTGACGAGGTACGTCGAAGACCTCGAGGACGACAAGGAGGAGGTCAGGCGCGCCCTATCGAAGTACGACCGGGACGAGAACCTCCGCTCGGTCATGGAGAGGATGTCGGGGAACCTCGGCAAGGCGTGAGCCGCGCACCTGCAATACCTTTTTGAGCGAGCACTCGATTCGACGTGCGATAAAATGGCCAACAAGCAACTGCTCGAGAAGGGCGTGAACAGGATCGAGTGGGCCAGGACTCACATGAAGGTCCTGGGCGAGATCCGCGAGCGCATGGTGAAGGAGAAAGTCTTCGAGGGCCTCAAGGTCGGCATGGCCCTGCACACGGAGGCGAAGACCGCCGTGCTGGCATTGACCATCCAGGAGGCGGGGGCCGAAGTGCGGCTCACGAGCTGCAACCCCCTGTCGACCGACGATTCCGTCGCCTACGCTCTGAACGAGGAGTACGGGCTCGAGACATACGCGAAGAAGGGCCAGAACTCCAAGGACTACTACGAATCGCTGAACAAGGTCCTGGACATGAAGCCAGACTACGTCATAGACGACGGCGCGGACCTCATATTCCTGCTCCACACGAAGCGGAAGGAGCTGCTGCCGAAGATCAAGGGCGCGAACGAGGAGACCACGACCGGCATCATGAGGTTGAGGTCGATGGCCCAGGAGGGCGCCCTGAAGTTCCCGGTGATCTCGGTCAACGACGCGTACATGAAGTACCTGTTCGACAACCGGTACGGCACCGGCCAGTCGACCATGGACGGCATCATGAACGCCACGAACCTCGTGCTCGCGGGCAAGAACTTCGTCGTCGCCGGGTACGGCTGGTGCGGGAGGGGCATCGCCATGCGCGCCAAGGGCATGGGGGCCGATGTCGCCGTGACCGAGGTCGATCCTATCAGGGCGATCGAGGCGAAGCTGGACGGGTTCGCGGTCATGCCGATGAACGAGGCCGTGAAGGACGCCGACTTCGTGGTCTCCGCGACCGGCTGCAAGGATGTCGTGACCGCCCGTGACATCATGGCCATGAAGGACGGGTGCGTCCTCGCCAACTCCGGGCACTTCGACAACGAGATCTCGAAGCCAGCGCTCACGAAGATGTCCAAGAAGCATTCGAAGGTGCGGGAGTCGGTCGAGGCGTACGTGCTGAAGAACGGCCGGACGGTGTATCTGCTGGCCGAGGGCAGGCTGGTCAACCTTGCCGCGGGCCAGGGTCATCCGGTCGAGATCATGGACATGAGCTTCGCGATACAGGCCCTGTGCCTCGAGTACCTGGACTTCAGCGCCCAGTCCCTGCTCCCGGAGGTGTACGACGTCCCGGACCACCTGGACGAGATGGTCGCCCGCCTGAAGCTGGAGACGATGGGCGTCAAGATAGACAAGCTGTCGAAGGACCAGCGGGCCTACGTCCGCAGCTGGCGCGAAGGCACATAATCGGACATCGGGGCGCGGCCCCCCAATCCGATTTTTCAAGTACGCTCATCGTCATACGGGGAGGTATAGGAGCTGAGGGGCCTTTGCGCAAGTCCAACTTTCTGGGAGTATACGGTCACACGGCATTGGACATCATCTACTCGTCCGACGAGTTCCCGCAGCCCAATACATGCGTCGAGATGAAGGGCCGGCACGAGCACTTCGGGGGCACGGGGGCGAACATAGCCAGGATCGCCGCGTCCCTGGACGTGAGGACCGCGCTCGCGAGCCATGTCGGGCAGGACTTCCCGCAGCCTTTCATGGACGCCCTCAAGGAGTGCGGCGTGGACGTGACCGACGTGGTCAAGGTTCGTGGCCAGCGCACGCCGTTCATCATCATGATCTCGGACAAGGACCACAACCAGATAGGCTTCGTCGACCAGGGGGCGGTCAAAGAACAGGACAGGCTCCCGGTCCGGACGCACACGGTCGACTCGTCGGTGTTCGTACATGTGGGGACCGGCAGGCCGTCGTACGCCATGAAGGTGGCCAAGAGGGCCAAGTGGAGGAAGAAGACGGTGTGCTTCGACCCCGCCCAGGAGCTTCACTACGTGTACACTCCCGAGAGCTTCAAGGCGGTGATGGAGCACTGCGACATTCTCTTCGTCAACTCGTCTGAGCTGGATAGGGCGAAGTCGTACCTCAACCTGAAGGAGGATGCGGAGCTCCTCTCGTACGTCAAGATGGTCGTGAACACCAAGGGTGGGGAGGGTAGCCGCATACTGACGCAGGACGACGACATACTCGTCGGCGCGATCCAGCCGGACAACGTGGTCGACACGACGGGTGCGGGCGACGGGTTCAGGGCGGGCTTCTACGCTGGCCTGAGCAGGTCGTTGGCGATCGAGGAGTGCGCTTGTGTCGGGGCGGCGACCGCGTCGTTCGTGGTCGAGAGCGTCGGGGCGCAGAGCTCGCTGCCGACGTGGGACATGGTCCAAAGGCGGGCCGCGAGAAGGAAGCGCGTGTGAGCCGGACCAGGTGTCTTGGCTAGTCCTTGAGGTTCTTGACCAATACCACGGATTCCGATTCGACCTCGAACCCGACCGAGGCGTACAGTCCCAGGGCCTTCCTGTTCTCCGCATCCACCCCGAGCCTGATCATCTCGACTCCCCTGTCCGAGAGCCAGCCGATGCTTTCCAGTAGGAGCGCCCTTCCGAGGCCGCGCCGCCTGTGCGACTTGACGACGCCCAGGGTCGCCACCCAGCCCTCCCTGAACCCCTTCTCCCTGCTGTAGGCGACCCTGTCCTCGCTCACGACGAAGCCCACGACCTTTGCCCGATCCCTCGCGAAGGTCACGGAGAGCACCTCCTCGCTGGACTCGATCCCGCTTCTCCATCTGGCTACGGTCGAAGGCGAGAAGTTGAAATGGTCCACGAAAGCCTCGTTGCGGGCGTCAACGAGCGTCTGCAGATCCCTGTCCTGCGCGCCGTTGAGCGCTGTCTTCTCGAGGTCCGTCCCATCGGGGAATGTCGGCTTGTCGACCGGCCCTGTTCTCCTCCGATTCATGAGGTAGAACCTTCTGACCTCCTTGAAGCCGGCGCCCAGCATCAGACTGTTCTTCCACTCCTCGTGCGCGTGGGACCAGCTCTGTGCCTCCTGTATCCCTCTTGATCTCAGGCTCGCGAGCGCCTTGTCGAGAAGGTCCCTCTCGAGGCCGCTGCCTCTCGCGGCGTGGACGACCTCGATCCCGACATATCCATCGTTCTTGCCGTACTCGAGCCTCACCTTGTCGACGAAGGCGTCCGCATAGCCGATGGGCTCGTCCCCGTCGAACGCTATCCACGCCCCTTCCGGGTCGTAGTCCTCGTCTTCGAAGGTCTCCGCCCTTACCTCGCGGGCTGTGATGGTCTTCTGCGTGGGCAGGTCCCCCCTTGAGTCGTTCCACACGCGGGCGATGGTTTCGGCGTCGGACTCGGTGGGATGCTTGAAGCGCGTCGCGACCAGGTCCGCCTCGGTCGGGTGCCGGTGTTCAGGGGGAGGCATCGGATGGTCCATCGCATGCCCAGCAATAAATCTTTATGAGGCTGTGGCTCTGCGTTTCCTCGGCGTGAACGCTGACATGGTCAATCAACACGCGGTCGCGATCCCGGAGGAACTGCTCGCTCGTTTGAGACGCTCGACCCGCGCTTGCGTCCTGACCGGTGCGGGTGTCTCTGCCGACAGCGGCGTGCCTACCTTCCGCGGGGCGGGCGGGGTCTGGGAGAAGTACGATTTCATGAAGCTCGCGACCCCGATGGGTTTCCGCGAGGACCCGCGCCTGGTGTGGGAATGGTATCAGCTGCGCCAGCGGGAGATGAAGAAGGCACGGCCGAACCCCGCGCACATCGTCATCGCCGAGATGGAGCGCCACTTCAGTTCATTCGCGGTCATCACGCAGAACATCGACGGTCTCCACAGGACACGCGGGCAGCAGGCGCATCATCGAGCTGCACGGGAGCATATGGCGCATGAGGTGCACGAGGGACGGCACCGTCATCGACATCGACGCGCCGGTCGAGGAGATACCGCCCCTGTGCCAATGCGGGAGCATGATGAGGCCAGATGTGGTATGGTTCGGCGAACAGCTCTCCTCGGAATCCCTCGAGCAGGCGTCGGAGATCGCGCGCGAGAGCGAGGTGATGTTCGTCGTCGGCACATCGGCCGTCGTCTACCCCGCGGCCGCTCTGCCCGCCATCACTAAGAACTCGGGAGGGCTCGTGATCGAGGTCAATCTCGAGCCCACGGATATCACGTCGTACGCGGACGCGTCGTGTTTCGGGCGCGCGGGAGAGGTGTTGCCAGAGATTTGGAAACTCTTCACTCGTTCCCCGAAAGGTTTATGATAGGACACCCCATTATACCGAATCGGTGAGGACCAGATGGCCGTGGGTTTTATACTCATAAGCACTGCGCCTGCAAAAGAGCATGAGGTCTACAACGAGCTCCTTAAAGTCAAGGAAGTGGTGGAGCTGCACCCTCTCTTCGGAGAGTATGACCTGATCGCTAAGATCGAGGCAGAGGACTTCAACCTGCTCGGACAGGTTGTCGTGGACAAGGTCCGCTCGATCCCCGGTGTGATTGACACGAAGACCCTGACTGGGATAAAGTTCTGAGCCGTCGATTTAGAGTGGTGAGCTAAATGGAACTGATGGAGTTCTTGACCGTACTCATACTAGTGTTCGCGCTGTTCATGCTCCTTGCGGGCATATTCACAGCGTACTTCGGAAGCGGGAAGAGCAGAATGATCGGCGTGGCACTGTTGGTCGTCGGCCTCGTCGTCGGCGTACTGTGGGCGGTCCTGTCCCTCGGAGAGGACGGGATGATCGATGTCGATCTCGGCAAGGTCATCTGGGACGCGTTCCTGTACATCGCCGCCGGAGTCCTCGGCGCGCTGGCCGCGATCGGTGTGTTCCTCGTCGCTATCATGAAGTCGTGAGCACGCAAACCTTTTTCTACAAACTATCCTTCTACCTTTTCTGATGAGTGTCCAGATAGTCTTGGGCAGCAAGAGTGACATGAAGGTCGCCGAGAAGGCGATCGATGTTCTGAAGGAGCTGGGCATCAGGTACCGGCTCAAGGTCGCCAGCGCTCACAGGACGCCCGACATCGTCGACAAGCTGGTGAAAGAGGCCGACGCGGAAGTGTTCATCGCGATCGCGGGCCTCTCGGCCGCGCTGCCGGGCGTGATCGCCGCGAGGACGATGAAGCCGGTCATAGGCGTCCCCGTGAGCGGGACCGTGAACCTGGACGCCATCCTGTCGGTGGTCCAGATGCCCCCGGGGATACCCGTCGCGGGCGTGGGCTTGGACAGGGGAGAGAACGCGGCGATACTGGCCGCCCAGATACTCGCGCTCAAGGACGAGAGGATAGGGAAGGCGCTCGTCCGATACAGGAAGAAGCTGAGGGCCAAGGTGCTTCAGGACTCCAAGGAAGTTGAGGTCTAGATGTTCAAGGCCGAGAATTTCGTCGAGGAGCAGATCGAGAAGCTCAAGCGCGACGTCAAGGGAAAGGCGATCATAGCGGCATCCGGAGGCGTCGACAGCACCGTGTGTGCCGCGCTCGTAAGCAGAGCGATCGGAGACAGGCTGCTGGCGGTCTACGTCGACACTGGCTTCATGAGGAAGGGCGAGACCGAGAAAGTGGACAAGATGCTCCGGAGGCTAGGCGTGAGCCACATAGTGGTCGACGCGAGCGACGAGTACTTCGCCGCCCTGAAGGGCGTCACGGACCCCGAGAGGAAGAGGAAGATCATCGGGGAGAAGTTCATACGCGTGTTCGAGCGCGAGGCGAAGAAGTTCGGGGCCGAAAGCCTCGTCCAGGGGACCATAGCTCCTGATTGGATAGAGAGCGGCGGAGGACTCAGGGACACGATCAAGTCGCATCACAACGTCGGCGGGCTGCCGGAGGACATGAACCTGAAGCTCGTCGAGCCTCTCAGGGACCTGTACAAGGACGAGGTCCGGAAGGTCGCGCGCGCGCTCAAGGTGGAGGTCGCCGAGAAGCAGCCGTTCCCCGGGCCCGCGCTGGCGATCAGGGTCATGGGCGAGCCCACCAGGGAGTCGGTCGAGATCGTCCGTGAGGCCTGCGCCATCGTCGAGGAGGAGATCGAGAAGGCAGCAGCCGCGGGCAAGATGAAGATCCCGTGGCAGTACTTCGCGGTGCTGCTCCCGGTCAGGAGCGTTGGCGTGCAGGGGGACATCAGGGCGTACGGGTTCACGATAGTCGTCCGTGCGGTGGAGTCGCTCGACGCGATGTCGGCGAACTACTGCAAGATACCCCACGACGTGCTCGAGACCATATCCATCAAGATCACCAACGAGATGAAGGACAAGGTCAACCGCGTCGTGTACGATGTGACCAACAAACCGCCGGGAACGATCGAGTGGGAATGAGCCTCCTCGGGGGAGAGAAAGTCCTTCACCCGGGCAGGCCGCCCTTTAATGCTATATATAAGTCAGTGACGACCGCAGATGGGATGCTGGACGTGCCGCGTTCGACGTACATTCGTCGTCGTCCGCCTACCCCTCAGCAGATGATTTATATCCCGCGGCCGTTCCCTCCACCATGCGCATCTTGGTCATTGACAACGGCGGTCAATGGACGCACAGGGAATGGAGGGTCCTGAGGGACCTGGGCGTCGAGACGGAGATAGTGCCCAACAAGACGCCCTTGGACAATATCAAGGCCGACGGCCTTGTCCTGTCGGGCGGCTCGCCCCGGGTGGGACTCAACGCGGAGGCGATGGGCCTGTGCGGAGATTACATCGACAAGGTCGGGGTGCCAGTCCTCGGCATATGCGCAGGGCACCAGTTCATGGCGACGCACCTGGGCGGGAAGGCCGGACCTTCGAAGGTCCCGGAGTTCGGCAAGGTGCTCGTCTCGATAGACGACGAGGACGACCTGTTCAAAGGCCTCCCGGACACGCTGGTCGCTTGGGAGTCCCACAACGACGAGGTCACCCAGCTTCCCCCAGACTTCAAATCACTCGCTCATTCCGACAACTGCCAGGTGCAGGCGATGAGACACAGCTCGAAGCCGTTGTTCGGCCTGCAGTTCCACCCGGAGGTGGAGCACACGGACAACGGGTACGAGATCTTCCAGGCCTTCATCGATGTGTGCGGGGCCCAGAAGAAGGCGTAGCCGATGGACCCCGAGAGCCTTGCCCTCCTCAGGGAAGCGCGGGACACGAGGTTTCGAAAGGAACCCGTCGAGCGTGCCATCGGGCGCACCGTCAGAAGACGGGGGCTGGATTTTCAGAGGTACTTGCGGTTGGTGTCGGAACTCAGGAAGCTCGCGGAGAGCCGAAAGCAGTCGATCGACGATGTGATGGCCGAGCTTCTAGAGGGAGAGAAGGATCAGCACTAGCAGCGCGACGGCCACCGCGATCCCGACGGCTAGCATGGTCCATGCGATCTTCTTGTCCGAACCGAACGCGACGGGGATGGGGCCTATGAGGACGACGCCCCCGTACTTGGTCTTCGTCTGAGGCTCGCCCCCGCCTGCGGTCTTGTCGGCCCACGGTAGGGACGAGACTACCAGTTCGTGCTGCCCGAGCGCCAGGAAGGCGAAACCGGCCACGAAGCTCAGCAGGATCAGGACCGTTCCGAGCACGAACAATGCGCTGGAGCCAGAGAACACCGGGAATATGAGGAACAACGACACATCCGCCTCGCCCGACGCCACCGCTAGGGAGATGAGGGCGATCCCGCCCACGAACAGGACGATTGGCACCAGCAGCCTGGGACGCATGTATGCACCGACCATACTGGAACTGTCGGCGATGCATATCTACCTTACCCGTTCGGCCAGCGCCTGACAAGTCTTTTATCTGGCTCCCGCATTCTTGGTTCGGGGGCGCCAGTTGACGACTTTGAAGGACCACCTCATCCAGATACTCTCATCCCGCGATTTCAAGGTGGATGAGAATGAGGGGTACCTCTACGGCCGGAGGGAAGACATCTCGGTGGTCGTGATGGCCGCAAGCGACCTTCTGCTGGACGACGTCCACGATTTCATCACCAACGTGTCCGATTTCCCCGGGAGGAAGGTCGTCGCGTCGTTGGGAAAGATCGACGACAGCGTCCAGTCGCTCCTCCAGAAGAACGGGGTGCATTACTGGGGCAGGGAGGAGATAGAGCACGAGATCGGAAGCCTTCAGCTGGAGACGGCCTCCGAGGAGAAGGGAAAGAGCCTGTTGGACGAGGTGATCTCCGATGACATCCCGCAGAAACCCTCCGAGCCCTCGGATCAGGCGATCCCCTTCATAGTCGAGAGTGCGGTCGAGCGGTCCGAGCGGATCGTGAAGCCGAACTTCCTCTTGGATGAAGTGAAGTACATCGCCAGGCACGAGGTCCAGGGGCACAGATTCGACCTCGAGCTCGTCCCTCACTATCTGTTCCACTACATCCTCAACCTCGACAAGGGGAAGCAGCGGGCGGGCATAGTGGCCGTCAACGCGCTGACGCTCCAGGTCGACACCTGGCGCTGGGGTTTCGAGCTCGTCGACACCATCGACATCCCGCACTCGAAGCGCGAGCCGAAGCTGGACCACGACAAGGCGAAGGAGCTGGCCCACGACGTCATCACGAAGGAGTACAGGGCCCATGTCGAGACGGTCAAGGACTTCGGCCACTCGGAGATCATCGAGAGGACGAAGCCCTCCGAGGACCCGATCCTGATCGAGTCGAAGGGGCTCGTGTACCTGCCCGTCTGGTGCATCGAAGGTAAGGGCGGCGCGATGATAGTCAACTCGTCCAGCGGGAAGATAATCAGCGAGCACCTGCACAGCGCGGAATCTAGACAAGGCTGAGCTTCTTGAGGCGCTCCATGATGCCGAGCCAGTGGCTGCCCTTCCAGAAGACCTTGCCGCAGCCAGAGCATTTCCAGAACTTTTCGTTGCCCGCGTAGGCGCCCTCGGGGACCTCCGCCTTTGCGCTCTCCTTCGGGAGATCCGCCAGCGCCCCGTTGCAGGTCGAGCACCTGATGAGATCCTCGCGGAACCTCAGCCCGTACTTCTGACAGACCGCTGCGAGCTGTGCTTCGAGTTCGTCGCTCTCAACAAGCAGCGCCCCCGGCTCCTTCGCGAGCTCCTTGTCTCTTGTCAGTATGAACCTGCTCTCGGCCTTGGCAAGCGTGGCCAGCTGGCCGTCGTCCAGGGTCTTGTTGTAGACCGTGTCGTAGCCCATCATGCGGAGCCATCTGGCGAGGGACCCGAGCATGTGATCGGCGACGAATCGCGGGGATGCACCCTGGTCTGTCACTTCACCACCTCGTACCTGAGCAGGATCCCGTTGCCCAGCGCCTTCGAGCTGGTGAGTTTGAGCTGGACTATCTCCTTCTCCACCGCCGCCCCCTCTCCGCCAGCGGGGGTCGGGGACTCCTCTCCTCCTATCACCATGCTGCCGATGAAGATGTTGACCTCGTCTGCAAGCTTCGTCCTCAGGAACGACCATATCACCTTCGAGCCGCCTTCGACGAGCAGCGTGCGGATGCCGAGCTTCTCGAGCAATGGCACCAGCTTCCGTATGTCGACCTCCTTCTTGCCGCACCTTATGGTGTCAGCGGCCGGGAAGGTCTTCTTGCATTCGTCCGATGTGACGATGAGGGTCCTTGCCGCACCGTTAAGGACCAGCGCCTTCCGGGGGGTGCGCCCTCTCGAGTCCAGGACTATTCTGATCGGGTTCCTCGGGCGCTTCACGTACTTCTCGTTCACGGTCAGCTTCGGGTCGTCTGCGAGGACGGTCTCAACGCCCACGAGGATGGCATCCACTGAGTTCCTCAGTCGGTGGACACGTTTCTTGTCCTCTTCGTTGGATATCCTCGTCTGCTCCCTGGTCCTCAGGGCGATCTTGCCGTCTGCGGACATGGCGCAGTTGATTGTGATTTTCACTTTGAACCCGACGTATGGGGAGCGCCATCATCGGTAAGAACCTTTCGGATTCTTAGGCCAGTACGCACGGCCTGAACCCAGTCCGTGGGCGGCCCTCGGGTGCGCCCGCATGCTGCGTCTCGGATTCAGAGCGAGATACTGGCGCGTGTGTGTGACACGTGTGTCCCGTGCCAGCAGTCTTCTGGATGGCCACGCAGTCCTCCGAAGACTTATAAGCGGTCTATCTCATTTGGGCATCCGATGGACGGAGACGACATCAAGATCTACGAGCTCAAGAAACGGGACCTCAAGGGTGCCACGATAATCGACGGCTTCCCCAGCGTCGGTCTCGTCAGCTCGATCGCAGCGAACTACCTGATCAAAGTCCTCGACATGGAGCACATAGGCATAATGGACTCCAGTCATTTCCCAACGGTCTCGTTGATCCGCGACGCGAAACCGCTCAGCCCCGTGCGCATCTATGCGGGCGAGAAGGGCAAGAGCGGGGACCAGATCGTCGCCTTCATATCAGAGTTCCAGGCGCCGCCCAACCTGATCAGGCCGATATCCCACACTCTGGTGGCATGGGCCCAGGAACAGCGGTGCAGGATGATCGTGTCCCCCGAGGGTTTGGTCGTCGACCCGGAGCTCAGGGACAGCGCCGAGATATCCGATGTGGTGTTCGGGATCGCGAGCACCCAGCGCTCGAGGGAGATGCTGAAGCAGCACGGCATCAGGTCGTTCGAGGAGGGCGTGATTTCGGGCGTCGCTGGCGTGTTGCTCAACGAGGGCAGGAAGCGCGATTTCGACGTGATCACTCTTCTGGCCGAGGCCCATCCTGACTTCCCCGACGCCAAGGCCGCGGCGCTCGTGCTCGAGGCGATTGACGACATGCTCCTGGGCATCGATTTCGACGCGAAGCCGCTGTTCGAAGAGGCTCAGAGGATCGAGGAGCACATCCGCGAGATACGCAAGCAGGCAGTCACGAAGAAGGACGACAAGGGCCCCCCCAGACCGGAGATGTACGGCTAGGCGGTGCCCAGTTCCAGCAGCCCGTCCCGCTTGCTCTCGATGAACCTCTTGCCCACGAACTTCTCCAGCACCCAGATGTTCGTCCTGGCGTGGCCCGAGAGTTCGTCGGTCAGGATCCTCGAGGCGCCGTCCGCCAGCGCCATGTATGGGAGTATCTGGTCAGTCATGTGCTCGTCGACGGTGACGCCGGAGGCGATGGATTCGACCAGGTCCGCCGCGCACTGCTCTCCCAGGACCTCGGACCGCATGCCTTTCTGGCCGAGGGCGGAGGCGCCGAGAACGGTGTTCTTGCACACGGCCGCAAGGACGATGCCCGCGCCCGTGCTGTGGCCGGACCTCAGGTCAGACTGTATCTTCACATTCCTGAGATGTATGAGGTCCTTCATCGCGGAGTGTTTCATCCTCGAGACCACGTGCTCGGGCAGGTTCTGGGCGAAGGCCACGCCTTCCACCCTGACCACATCCCCTCGAGAGCCCAGGTCCAATCCCCTGAGCCCTCCGGACGGCGAGACGTCGACCTTGACCTCTCCCCCTCCCTCGGGATAGAATCCCCTGTTCACCACCTCGACATCGCATCCGGCGCCGAACATGCGCAGCAACGGAAGATGTACCATCGACATGTAGTCGATCGGCGGGGACCACCTGACATCCGTTCCCCCCTTGACGGTCATCTCCACCCTGGACTTCGACATGACCGCCGGCAGGAGGCAGCTCTGCACGACCAGGGAGATGCTCCCGGCGGTGCCGACGTCGAACTCGAACCGGCCGCCCGTCAGCTGGCTCGGTCTGAACACTATCTCCTTGGACCCTTGATGCAGCCCGTCGACCTCGGCCCCCGCAAGCTCGGCGACCGCCTCGATGCTCGTGACATGCTGGGGGGACAGCCCCGGGTTGGGCCTTCCCGCCCTGATGTTGAAGATCCGCACCGGCTCGGTCTTCACCGCGGACATGGACAGGGCTGTCCTGAGGATCTGTCCCCCGCCCTCCCCGAACGACCCGTCGATGTCTATCATGACTTCTCAGCCTGCATCTTGTCGCGCCTGTTCTTGAACATGTTCGACACGAAGAACAGCACCATCATGACGACCGCCAGGGCTATCAGGACAGCTGCGAAGTACAGGAGCCACATGGGCGCGGTGTCCGCCCTGTCGGGCTGGCTCTTGTTCGCGAGTATGATCAGGAGGCCGAGCCCCTCCGCCAGGAACGCCCCGAACCCGAGCGCGAAGGAATACAGCCCCATCGTCGCCCCGTAGCTTTCCTCAGAGGAGGAATCCGCCATGAGCGCCAGTGCCGCCGGCACGAACGCACCTGCCCCCAACCCGAGTATCGCGAGCGGGATCATCCCGAGGAGTTTGAAATCGATACCTTGGTCGGTCACCTCGAAGGCATACTCGGAAAAGAACAGCATCATGACGACTATACCGAAGATGCTGAACACGCCATAGGCCATCACCGGGATCCTCCCGACTATGTCCGAGACCTTGCCCCAGAACGGCTGCAGCAGCCCGAGCGCGATCCCCGCGAGGCCGAACATGATGCCGATCGTGGTGCCGCTGATGTCCCTGCTCATCATGATCCGCGGAAGGTAGGTTATGGCGATCCCGAGCAGGGTCGCGATTATGAGCCATATGGGGAACATCAGCCTGATCTCGCGTATCCGGAACACCTTCTTCAGGGTCTTGAACCCCGAGAACTGCTCCGACTTGATCCTCGCAGGCTCCTTCTTGACGAACACGAAGAGCATCGCAGCGGAGGCCGCGAGTAGGCTCGCGATGAGTATGAACCCCGCCCCCGAGCCCATGAGATCTATGAGGAAGCCCCCGACCACGGCCCCGACGATGTATCCGAGGAACGTGGAGTAGTCGAACCATCCCATCTGACGGCCGCGGTCGCATTTGTCCGCGTGGTCCGCTATCATCGCGATCGCGGGAGCGATGGTGGCAGCGGCTCCTATGCCGTGTATGCCATGCATGAACGCGAGGTACCAGACGTTGTTGGACAGCGTGTAGAACAGCACGATGACTGCCGCCAACGCGGTCCCCATCACGATGATCGGCTTCCGGCCTATCCTGTCGCTCACCATCCCGAAGTAGTTCGCGGTCACCATCTCCGCAAAGGGATAGGGCACGGCGATGATCGCGACGTTCAGCAGGAGCGAGTAATCGTCAGTCCCGGGCACATAGTCTGCTATCAGCAGCAGGAGGGCCCCGAACGCCGTCCGGAGGAGAAAGGTCGAGATGTAGAGGACCCTCAGGTGCCAGGGGGTCCTGAACCCCCTTCCCTTGAGCACTTCGAACATGGTCATCGATGTGAGTTTGTGTGATTACTTAATCCTTATGGGCCGGGTCGTATCCGCCGGCCCCTCGGAAAGCCCGGGCAGGCAGTCCTTCGGAATCCTTTAAGTAGGCCACGGTGATAGCCGGAGCCGGTGCTCCATTGGCAGTTGAAATCCTGAGCATCGTGATACTGATCGCAGCCCTACTGCTGATTCTCCTAAGCTGCGAGATATTCACGAACGGGATCGAATGGCTCGGCGCCAGGCTCGGCCTGGCGGAGACCGCTACGGGGAGCATCCTGGCGGCCGTCGGCACTGCGATGCCCGAGACCATCATCCCCTTGATAGCCATATTCCTCGGCACCAACGGTCAGGGCGAGGAGATCGGCGAGGGGGCCATCCTGGGCGCGCCTTTCATGCTCGGCACGCTCGCGATGTTCATCGGTGGCGTGACCGTGCTGTACGCGTCACGCAAAGGGAAGAGGAGCGACCACCTGAAGCTGCACCAGGACCACGCTGAGCGCGACCTGCTCTACTTCATGGTTGCGTACTCGCTCGCGTTCGTGGCCGGGGTGATCGGGACCCAGGATTGGGCCGACCTGCGCTTCATGAACTTCGGCATCGCCGGCGTGCTGTTGCTCGCATATGCATTCTACGTTCGTCGGACAATCAAGGACACCTGCGCGGTCCAGGAATCCAGCTGCCCCATGCTGTACACCTCGAGGATATGCAGGATCCCTCCGACCAGGGGGAAGCTCGGCTTCGCACTCATTGTGTTCCAGGTCGCGGCCGCGCTCCTCCTCATAATCATCGGCGCGAAGTTCTTCGTCGAGGAGGTCGAGACGGTCTCTACCTCGGTCGGGATACCTGTCATGATACTCGCGTTCCTGATCGCTCCGATCGCCACAGAGCTCCCGGAGAAGTTCAACAGCGTCATCTGGTACCTGCGCTCGAAGGACACGCTCGCCTTTGGCAACATAACGGGCGCCATGGTCTTCCAGAGCAGCATACCCGTCAGCATCGGCCTCCTGTTCACCCACTGGGAGCTGCAGCCGATCAACATCGCGAGCATCGTCATCGCACTCGCAGCCGCCGGCTGGATGTACTACAACGTCAGGGTCCACAAGAGGATCAGCTACAGGACGATGCTTCTCTCGGGCTCTCTGTACGTGCTGTACATCATCCTGCTCTTGCTGTTCCCTGGCTCAGCGTCCTAGTAGCTACGCTACTAGCGTTTTCGGGAGCCTGGCTCGTGCGCGCGACTGAAAATCTATAAGTACGGACCGTGTCAATTAACGGCTCGGATGGGATGCGAGCCGATTCTCGTTGAGTCAGGCGGCATCTTCGACCAAGCCTGAGAAGAGCTGGACTCATGATTGCAGAGGCGGAACTGCTGTTTCAACTGGGCGCCATCATGCTGCTCGCCTTCGTAGCTGCGACCATCGCGGGCAGAGTGAACCAGTCCGTCATGATCGGCTACATCGTGATTGGGATCCTCATAGGCCCCAAGATCAGCCTCGAGTTCCTCGGGTTCGAGTACCACGGGCTCATCTCCGACACGAGCCTGATCGAGATACTCTCCTTCGTCGGGCTCATCATGCTCATGTTCTTCGTCGGGCTCGAGTTCTCGTTCTCGAAGCTCAAGAAGACCAGGACCCCTGCGATCATCCTTGCGGTGATAGACACGAGCGTCGGGCTGTTCGTCGGGTTCGTGTTCGCATCGTTCCTCGGCTGGCCACTGATCGACTCGATATTCCTCGCGGGCGTGATCGCGATGAGCAGCACGAGCATCGCGATGAAGATCCTGTTCGACCTGAAGAGGATGTCCAGCCCGGAGGTCGAGTTCCTGATAGGGCTCGTGGTCGTCGAGACGTTCATCGCGATGCTGATCCTGACCGTCGCAAGCGGCATGATCGTCCGGCCGGACGCGAACGCGTGGGAGTTCGGCGAGCTGCTCCTGGCCCTCGCGGCGTTCTATGGGTTCTTCGTCTGGGTCGCCATGGCCGCGGTCCCCAGGGTGGTCGCGTTCTTCAACAGCATAGATAACGACGAGCTGTTCATCCTGTTCGTGCTCGGGATCGTCTTCCTGACCTCGGGCCTCGCGCAGGTGATGAACGTCCCGCCGATAATCGGGGCGTTCTTCATAGGGATGATACTGGCCGAGAGCAAGGTCTCCATCAGGGTCCAGTCTAAGCTGGAATCGTTCAAGGACGCTTTCGTCGCCATATTCTTCACATCCTTCGGCATGATGATCGACCCCGCGATGTTCGGCACGGTGATGTGGCTCGTCCTGCTCGCGATAATCATCGTGGTCCTGTACGAGGCCTTCGTGATGTCCGCGATATCCTACTTCATGGGCTTCTCGTCGAAGGCGTCCACCACGATCGGCACGAGCATGTGCGGCAGAGGGGTCGAATCGATCCTGTACGCCAGCGTCGGGAGCAACGTCCAAGGGGCGACCATGGGGGCGCAGCTCAACCCGTTCGCGGGCGCGTTCTGCTTCGGCATGAGCGCGATAACGCCCGCCCTCGTGAAGCACTCCTCCAAGTTCGCGAACGCCCTGTCCAGGCTGATCCCGAGGTCCCTGAAGTTCTCGGGCGCGGTCGTCTCCCGCACGCTCGGCAAGGCGGTCATGCCGGCCTCTGTCAAGCTGTTCAAGGGTGCGAGGTTCACAGGCACGCTCCTGATATTGTTCGCCATGGTCTGCGTGTCCATACTGCTCACCGAATCGCTCCTCCACATGCTCCTGATACTGGTCGGGGTCGTCTTCATGGCCGCCCTGTACTACGCCATCAGGTACGAGGTCTCCGAGATAGCCCGGCACGTGAACTACGCCAACATAGGCGTGGCCACGAATGACAGGAGGGTCGTGGTCAATCTGGTCTCGGGCGTGGTGCTCGGCGCCGTCGCGTCGGTGCTGTTCATCGTCTCGACGTGGGAATACATCTGGCAGGTGTCCCTGCTCGCCGCGGCGGCATACGTCGCGTTCTTGGCGTTGACCATGAGGTGGTCGTTCAAGGCACTGTACTCGGAGGGCACGGACTCCCCTCAGAAGGTGTTCGGCTTCCCGAGGCCCCCAGGGGTGGACGACCAATCGGACGACTTTCTCCCCGATGTGCCCAAGCCCGTGTACAATGTGATCCGTGCGGCACCCGTACCGGGCGAGGTACGGCTCTGATCCACCTCATCTTGCTGGGGTCGGCCTCTCTTGTAGTCCTCTGCCCACGTGCTCATCTGGTTCTGTTGCGGAATCAGGCAGAGGCCCGTCACGCCGCAACAGATTCTTCTTCCCGCACCTCCTTTCACCGGACCTGATGAGGTCCCTGCCAATCTCCCTTGGGCCCGCTTTCGGGCTGATAGCAGTCCTTTGTTTCGTGCCGCTGTATCTCGTGGCCGTCGTCACTGATCCAGACTACGTCTTCTTCGAGGACTACCTGAGCGACCTGGGGGTCGGGTCCGGCGCCTGGGCGTTCAACTCCGGGCTCATGCTGGCCGGCGCGTCGATCGCGCTCTTCGCCTATCTCGGGCTCCGGAGGACGGTCCCCAAGGATCCGCTCACCCTCGCGGGGGTGGTGCTCCTGGTCCTCTCTGGCATCCTCCTGTTCAACATAGGCGTGTTCACGGAGGACTACGGGGACCTGCACACGGTGATATCCTACTCGTTCTTCCTGGTCCTCCTCGCGGCCATCGGAGTGCTCGCAGTCGCGTTCCACAGGACGAAGACGCTCGGCAGGGTCGGGGTGACTGCATCCTCCGTGTCCTTTGCCATCGGCGTGATATTGGTGGCGGCAGGCGGGAATCCGTTCACGGAGACGCTGGCGGTGCTGGTCGCCCTCGCATGGGGGTCGATCATATCCAGCACCCTCCTGCTTCTCCCTTCGCGACGGCTGATGGGCCGCCATACGCTTTCGGATGTCGCCCGCAACGCTTTTTGAGGACGTGAGCATTGCCCATATACGAGAACGCCCGCCCGTCGGCGGGCGGGAAAGAGGTAGATGAACGTGAAGGCCAAGGACTACATCGAGCTAGAAGGAAAGTACGGCGCGCACAACTATCACCCGCTGCCGGTCGTCATATCCAAGGCGAAGGGCGTCTGGGTCTGGGACGTCGAGGGGAAGAAGTACCTCGACATGCTCAGCTCGTACTCCGCCATAAACCAGGGGCACCTGCACCCGAAGATAGTGAAGGCCGCGA
Source organism: Thermoplasmatota archaeon (assembly GCA_963818745.1). Taxonomy (GTDB): domain Archaea; phylum Thermoplasmatota; class Thermoplasmata; order UBA10834; family UBA10834; genus CAWBDD01. Next base: position 580,830 of record CAWFTI010000001.1, read on the forward strand.
AGGACCAGCTCGAGAGCGTTTCGCTCACGTCGAGGGCGTTCTCGAACGACAAGATGGGCCTGTTCCTGAAGAGGCTGTGCGAGGTCAGCGGGCTGGAGATGGCCCTCCCGATGAACACCGGTGCCGAGGCCGTCGAGACGTCGATCAAGCTGGCAAGGCGCTATGCGCACATGAAGAAGGGCATCCCGGAGAACGAGGGTGAGATCATCGTGTGCGAGAACAACTTCCACGGCCGCACGACCACCATCATCAGCTTCTCGTCCGACCCTGACTCGAAGAAGGGCTTCGGGCCTTTCACGCCCGGCTTCGTCACGATCCCGTACAACGACATACCCGCACTGAGGAAGGCGATCAACCAGAAGACGATAGGCATACTGGTCGAGCCCATCCAGGGCGAGGCGGGGATCAACATCCCGTCCCCCGGCTATCTGAAGGAGATCAGGAAGGCGTGCGACGAGAAGGGCATCCTGTTCATACTGGACGAGATCCAGACCGGCTTCTGCAGGACGGGCAAGATGTTCGCCTACATGCACGAGGGCATCAAGCCCGACATCCTGTGCGTCGGCAAGGCGTTGGGCGGAGGCCTCTACCCGGTCTCGGCGGCCATATCGACCAGGGATATCATGAGCGTCTTCTCCCCGGGCTCCCACGGGAGCACGTTCGGCGGGAACCCGCTCGCGAGCGCGATCGCGCTGGCGTCCCTAGATGTCCTTGAAGAGGAGAAGCTCGCGGACAGGGCGAACGAGATGGGCGCGTACTTCGTGAAGCGCATCAAGGAGCTCAACTGCAGGAAGATCAAGGAGATACGGCAGAAGGGCCTGCTGATAGGCGTCGAGTTCCAGCTCGGCCCGAAGGAGACCGTACGGCCGATCTGCGAGAAGCTGATGGAGAAAGGCATCCTTGCGAAGGACACCCACGAGAAGACCATCAGGTTCGCGCCCCCACTGGTCATCACGAAGGAAGACATCGACTGGGCGATGGTACAGATCAAAGAGGTCTTCGAGAAGGCCTGAGATCCTCGTTCAGCCGATGAGGGCGTTGACGATCCTTCCGAACAGGAACCCCAGCCCGCAGGAGATGCCGCCGATCGCCAGGGTCTCGATGCCGCTCCGAAGCCAGTGGATGCGCGTCAGGCGCGTCTTGAACACGCCGAGCACGAACAGGAAGGACATTATCGAGACGGCGCTCGCGAGCAGCGCCAGGCCCGGGTCGTGGATGAGCACGTACGGCATGATCGCGGGTACCGTGCCGACCAGGAATGAGAGGGACGATATCGTCCCGATCGTGAGCGGATCGTCGATCGCGTTCGGGGAGATGCCGATCTCCTCCTGGACCATGAACTTCAGCCACAGTTCCTTGTTCGCGGTTATGCGCTTCACCGCCGCCTCCTGCTCGTCCTTGTCGAACCCGTACTCCTGGAATATGTCCCTGATCTCCTGAGTCTCCTTCTCGGGGAGCATCTCGATCTCCTGCTTCTCCCGCTGTATCTGGTTCTCGAAGAAATCCTTCTGGGCCTTCGTCGATATGAACGCGCCGAAGAAGATGGCCACGGCTCCGGCCACGATCTGGGCGGCGCCAGCGAGCAGTATCCTCTCGTTGTCGCTCAGGATGACCGACGCCCCCGCGAGGAACGCCACGGTCGTGATCAGCCCGGTGTCTATGGCGTACACCACATCCCGTATCATCCTGCCCCTGGGGGTGTGCCAGTCCTCCCCGTGCCATGCCTTGAGCCGGTCCTTCGGTTCCTTCGTCATGTCGTACGCGATTGCGAACGCCTTGCCCCGACATGGCTTTTTCGGCGGTCACCTCCTCAGGGTGCCATTATCTGCCCCTAGCGCGATTCCGCGCACGGAGGGAAGACCGATGGAGAGGGCGAGCGCAGGCAACGTGCTGATGCTGAGGCTGGACCACGACGAGGACATCCTGGAATCGATATCCAAGGCCGTGGCTCCGGAGAAATCGACGCTCATGCTGGTTCTCGGCATAGGGATGATCCACGATTTCGAGATCGGATACTTCGACAGGGGCAGGTACATCAGGAAGAAGTTCCAGGAGCCTCACGAGCTGCTGTCCATGCAGGGCTCCGTGTCCGTCGAGGGAGAGCCCAGGGTGCACGTGCACCTGACCGTCGCGGACAGGGATCACGAAGCCTTCGGAGGGCACCTCCTGTCAGGACGCGCCTGGATGAGCAACGAGATAGGCTTCTTGCGATTGGAGGGCCACAGGTCAGCTAGGATCCTCGACCCAGAGAAGAAGGTGGGCGTGCTTCGCATCGGCTGACAGCATCTGATGGAGTGCGGATGCCGGGATTCGAACCCGGGCTTGAAGCTTGGGAAGCTTCAGTCCTAACCGCTAGACTACATCCGCTCGTCGGGCTGATTGGCCGAGAAGCGATTTAAAGTGTGCGCTGGCGCGGTATCACTTCACCGTCTCAAGCTGGCTTATGATGTTCCAGATGAGGGTCCTGCCGTGCAGGGGTATGTTGGGGTCGTTGGCAAGTTCGTCCAAAATCATTATCGCGCTGGCGCTCCGGACATCCAAGGCCTCTACCTTCCTCGAGAGCCTCTCCTTGGCCTCCGTCGCGCCTCTCCTTATGTTCCTCGGGACAGACGTGTCCTCAGCTAGCTGGTCGAGCACCCCCATGATCTGCTTCAGTCTCGTATCCATATCCATCGTAAACACCCCTGTCGTATCTCATGAACCGTACTTCCGGGCCGGTCACTTCTTCGACTCCTCGTCGCTCTCCTTCTTCACGACCCCTCTCTCCTTGAAGGTCGTGACCACCATGAAAGTCCTGGTCTCCTTGACCCCGTCGATGTCCGCGACGTCGTCCACTATGAACTTCTTCAGGGCGGCGTAGTTCGGGAACCTGGCCTTGGCGATGATGTCCGTGTCGCCCGTGACGAGGAACACGTCCTCGACATGGTCGAACGAGGCGATCTTCTGGGCGACCTGGTCGGAGCCCTTCGTGTCTATCTTGAACGTGACCAGGGCCGCGACCTGCTCATCCCCGTAGTAAGACGATATGACCTCTTCGTACTCCTTCTTGTCCTTCTCTTCCATCTCGAATCCCCCAATGACCGGAGTCCGTTAGTCGTAGTTGTGTCTTGTGGTGGTCGGAAACGCATCCGGGCGAACGGAACCTTCAGAGAGCCGGGCATGCCGGAGTGTAGCGCGGTCTCCCTAGAGGCGGGCCCCTTCGAATTCCTCCTGGAGGTCTATGATCACCTGCTCCAGGATTTCTTCCAAGCTGTTGCTCCTGTACTCACGCACTCCTCCGAGGTCGCTCTGTACTCTAGCCACGAAGGTAGCGTTGCTCTTCAGAAATTCCACGTTGCACAAGGGCTCTTCCATTCGTGTTCACCCCATGCGGCCTCAGGTACCACCCCTGGGCCATGGATGCACGGTGCGGCGCTATACTTCCTCTATTATATAGACCTTTCTTAAATGACTTGCGGCCGACCCTGGTTGGCCAGCAGGCACAATCGGGACGTCCGTCGCGCCTTGGCTCGCGGCGACACCGTGTGTCTTCCTGCCACGCCACCTCCAACGAACGAAGCGGTTCAGTCCTCTCCAACGCACAATTCTGTTCGTCGCCATCTAGCCGGATGTCAGGGCACTGGCTCCCTCTCCGACCAAACATTAAATATCGACGCCGTCCTAGGCTGCCCTCGATGAGCTCAGCAGGCCGGCCATTTATAATCCTCATTAGCTGATTCTAGCCTTCAATGCCGAGTCTGTGATGGAGTCCCTCTGGAGGAGTCTGTTGCGATGACGAAGTACTATCGGGAACCCGCCGCCGAGACCTTCCCCCAGCTGGAGGAGGAGATCCTCCGGCTGTGGGAGGTCCAGGGCATCCTTGGGAAGGTCAAGGAGCGGATGCGGGGCGGGGCGCCGCTGGTGTTCTGCGAAGGCCCTCCCACAGCGAACAGCCGCCCCCACATAGGGCACGCGCTCACGCGCGCCGTCAAGGACGCGTTCCTTCGGTATCATGTCATGAACGGCCGCAAGGTCGTCCCCTACATCGGCGGCTGGGACTGTCACGGCCTGCCCGTCGAGCTCGAGGTCGAACGCTCCCTCGGCCTCCACAGCAAGAAGGACATCGAGGCGATGGGCGTGGAAAGGTTCAACGCCCTCTGCCGGGAGAGCGTGGTCAGGTACAAGGCCGAATGGGAGCAGATGAGCAAGCGGATCGGGTATTGGCTGGATTTCGAGAACGCCTACCTGACCATGAGCAACGACTACATCGAGAGCGTCTGGTGGTCGGTGAAGCGTCTGCACTCGGACGGGCTGGTCACCAGGGGGTTCCAGGTACTCCCCTACTGCCCGAGATGCGGCACGACCCTGAGCACGCACGAGGTCGCGCTCGGGTTCAGGGAGACGGAGGACCGGGTCGTCATCGCGCGTGCGCGGGTCAAAGACCTGGGCGCTAGCATCCTGGTGTACACGGCGACCCCGTGGTCGCTCGTCGGCAACGTCCTCGTGGCGGTCGACAGGGACCAGACGTACGTGGTCGTGGAATCCTCGGGCGAACGCCTGATCGTGTCCGAGGCCAGGCTCGAGGCCGTGCTGCCGGGCGCTAGACCGGTGTCGCGGATGCCTGGGAGCGACCTGCTAGGGAAGGAGTACGAGCCCCTGTTCGACCTCGGCATGTCCAGGGCCAAGGCCTTCAGGATAGTCCATTCGCCCGTGGTCTCCAAGGATGAGGGCACGGGCGCGATGCAGATCTCCCCTGCCCACGGCTCGCTCGATTTCGAGCTGGGCATGGCCGAGGGGGTCGAGCCGTTCGACCCCGTGGACGACGCAGGCAGGTTCCTTTCAAGCGTTCCCGGCCTCGCGGGCAGGCTCGCACACGATTCCAGCGCCGAGGTCATGCGCATGCTGGAATCCCGCGGGCTCCTGTTCAGATGGGGCCTGTGGAAGCATTCGTACCCGTTCTGCTGGAGGTGCGATTCCCCGCTGATCTACAAGCCCCGCGAGTCGTGGTTCGTCCGCGCGTCCGCCGCCAAGGACAGGATGATCTCTCTCAACAACGACATCAGGTGGGTCCCCGAATCGTTCAAGGAGGGCAGGTTCGGTAACTTCCTGTCCGATGCCAAGGATTGGTCCATCAGCCGGTCCAGGTACTGGGGCACCCCCATGCCCATCTGGCGCTGCGCGCACGGCCACGAGCTCTGCGTAGGTAGCATCGACGAGCTGCGGAAGGCCGCGGGAGGGACGCTCCCGGAACCGGTCGACCTGCACCGGCCGTACGTCGACGCGATCGTCCTGAAGTGCCCCGACTGCGGCGGCCCCATGAAACGCGAGGAGTACGTCCTCGATTGCTGGTACGATTCCGGCTGCGCCCCGTTCGCGCAGTATCACTATCCTTTCGAGAACATGGAGGAGTTCGACACGCACAGGTCGGTCGACTTCATCAGCGAGTCCGTCGAACAGACCAGGGGCTGGTTCTACACCCAGCACGCGATCAGCACCCTCCTGTTCGACGCCCCCGCGTTCAAGTCCGTCCTGGTCATGGGCAACGTCCTGGACGAGCACGGTTCGAAGATGAGGCCCGACAGCGGGAACATCGTCTACTGGGACGAGGAGTTTTCAAGCGTCGGAGCGGACGCGTCGAGGCTGTTCCTGCTCGGCAGCCCGGTCTGGCAGTCCGTCCAGTTCTCCCAGGAGAACGTGCGCAAGAACATGGTCGGAACGCTCACGACACTCCTGAACGTCTACTCGTTCTTCGCGTCGAACGCGAACGCATACGGATACAGCGGCCAGGCCGGGTCCAGCAGGACACATGACCTGGACCGGTGGATCGTGTCGAGGATGAACGGCACGGTGGATGAGTGCGTCAGGGCTTCGAGTCCATGGAGGTGCACCTCGCGGTCCGCGCCGTCAGGTCGTTCATCGAGGACCTGAGCAACTGGTACGTCCGCAGGTCGAGGAGGAGGTTCTGGCAGGAGAACGATCCCGAGGACCGGTTCTCCGCGCACTGGACCCTGCACGAATGCCTCATGACCCTGTGCAGGGCCATGGCCCCTCTGACGCCGTTCTTCTCGGACTGGATGTACAGGAACCTCAAGGGGCCTCTCGAGAGCGTGCACCTCGAGCCCTATCCCGTGGCGGTCAAGGACGCCATCGACGGTTCGCTGGAGGCGCAGATGGCCTGCGTCCGGGAGGCCGTCGAGGCAGGCCGCCTCGCGAGACAGAAGGTCGATGTGAAGCTGAGGCAGCCTCTCGAGACGGCCGTCGTGACCTCCAGCCCGGACAAGGTCTGGATTCTGCGCAAGTACGAGAGGATGCTCTCAGAAGAGCTCAACGTCAAGCAGGTCGAGTGCGTCGAGAGCAGGGAGAGGATGGTCGAGTACTCGGTCCTCCCCAACCTGAGGACGCTCGGGCCCAGGCTGAAGGAGGGCGCGGCCGAGGTCTCCAAGCTCCTGGAGAAGATGGACGGGAACGACCTGGCGAAGCATCTGAAGTCGAAGGGCAGGATACGTCTCGGAGGATTCGACCTCTACGAGGAGGACGTCATCATCGCGGAGCGCGAGAAGACCGGATATTCCCACGCCCAGGTCGCGGACACACACGTGTACGTCTCCCTTGACATCTCCCAGAAGCTCAAGCTCGAAGGCCTCACGAGAGAGGTCATCAGAAGGATCCAGCACATGAGGAAGGAGCAGAAGCTGGCGTTCGAGGACCCGATCGACATCGAATACTCGGGGCACCACGATTTCGACATTGTGTTCTCCGCCTTCGGGAGTCACATCAGGGCCGAGACCCACGCGCGGAGCATCAAGAAGACGGAGGACGCCCAGGGCTGCACGAAGTGGACGGTCAACAAGATGCCCCTCGGACTGATGGTCAGGAAGGCTTGACCCTTACCTTCCTCTTCGGGGGAGAGCCGTCCTTCTCCATGTAGTAGGCGTCCCGGCCGTCCGAGTAGTAGTTCCTCGCCATGCCCCTGAGGACGTATCCTCTGGACGCGTACAGGTCTATCGCGGGTTCGTTGTTGGTCTCGACCTCGAGCCCGAACTTGGCGACCCCTTTCGAGAGGAACCTCTTCTCGCACTCGCCCAACAGCCTCGCCCCTATCCCGCGCCGCCTGAACTCGGGGATGACCGCGATCGAAGCGATGCGCCCTTCCCCGCACCTCGTGGAGAACATGCACATCGCGGCCCCTACGGCGCGGTCTCCGACGGTCGCCAGGATCACGAACGCGTCGTCCCGCTCGAGAAACGCCCTGACGGTGTTCGCGCTGAACCTTTCGCTGCCGAAGCACGCGTGCTCTATCTCCATCACTCGGGGCAGTTCCGACGGGTTCCGCAAGGCGCACCTTCACATCGGGCGTATCGCCGACGGAGCGATATGTCCGTTGCCCTCCGAGCGTCCGAAGGGCTTATATTCGCAATGGGTCTTCCGCATCTGGATGCTAGCCATCAGACAGGTCATGTCGCAGGACATGGTCGGCAAGGCTGTTCAGGTCAGGGGTTGGATCTACCGCACCAGGAGCAGCGGCGGGATTGTGTTCGCCGTTCTCAGGGACTCCACGGGGATAGTCCAGGTCACCGTGAAGAAGGGCAACGTCCCCGACGCCGAGTTCGAATCCGCGACCAGGGCAGGCATCGAATCGTCGGTCATGATCGAGGGGACCTTGGCGGAGGACAAGCGCGCGCCCGGAGGGTTCGAGATACAGGCCTCCAGGTTCCAGCTGGTCGGACTCGCCGAGCCGTTCCCAATCACAGAATACCAGAGCACCGAGCTCCTGCTCGACCTCAGACATCTCTGGATCAGGTCCAGGGAGCAGACCGCCATCATGAGGACGAAGGCGGCCCTGCTCAGGGGGGCAAGGGAGTGGTTCCATGAGAACGGGTACACCGAGGTCACACCCCCGATAATCACCGGGGTCGCGCCCGAGGACAGCACCCAGCTGTTCCAGGTGAAGTACTTCGACAGGATCGCGTACCTTTCCCAGAGCGCGCAGTTCTACCTCGAGTCGCTGATATTCTCCTGCGAGAAGGTCTGGTCGCTCACGCCGTCCTTCAGGGCCGAGAAGTCGAGGACGCCCGAGGCACCTCGCCGAGTTCTGGCATGCTCGAGATGGAGGCCGCCTGGCTCGACGAACGAAGCAGAACATGGAGGTCCAGGAGCAGCTTCTGACCGCGATGCTCCACAACGCGGCCGACGAGTGCGCGGACGAGCTCAAGATGCTGAAGCGGGACCCGGCCACTCTGAAGAAGATCGAGCCGCCGTTCGACCGCATGAAGTACGCAGAGGCCATGGACTACCTCCAGGAGAAGGGCCTGAACGTGTCCTGGGGCTCCGACCTTGGCGCCGTCGAGGAGAGGGAACTCACGAAGGACAGGGACATCCCGTTGTTCGTCGTCAACTACCCGAAGGAGCTGAAGCCGTTCTACATGAAGGAGAACCCGGACGACCCGAGGACCTACAAGAACACGGACCTCCTGGCCCCCGAGGGCTTCGGCGAGATCATCGGCGGGAGCGAGAGGGAGACGGACCACAAGCTCATACTGGAGCGTCTGGCGGAGAAGGGCGAGGGCCCCGAGAACTACGGCTGGTACATGGACCTCAGGAAGTACGGCTCCGTGCCGCACTCCGGTTTCGGGATGGGCATGGAGAGGATCGTCACCTGGGTCTGCAAGCTCGACCACATCCGCGACGCCATCGCGTACCCGCGCACGGTCGCCAGGGTGTATCCGTAGGCGCCGGGGTCGCGAACGCCTTCAGTCCTTTGCGATCCTCGAGCAGAACTCCGAATAGACCTCAGCGGCCTTGACGACCTGCGCCAGCTCGATCTTCTCGTCCACTATGTGGCAGCCCTGCGGGTCGCCGGGCCCGCAGACCATCACGATCGGGTTGCTGGGCTTGAGCATGACCATCTCGGTGGCGTACGGTACGGATATCACGCGGGCGCCCTCGCCCAGGACATCCTTGAGCGCTCTCACCGGGCGAGCCGAGGGGTCGGTCTCCACCGGGTCCAGCGCGTGGAGGATATCGAGCTGTGTAGCCGTCGTCCCCCAGCCTATTCCTCACGAGTCCCAGCACCGACTGCATGTTCATGTCCGGGGGGTACCGGACGTCGATCTCCACCGCGCAGCCATCCGGGATGACGTTGATCCTCGTCCCTCCGCTTATCGTGTTGACGCAGAGTGTCATCTGGCTGGTCGGGTCCGCAGGGATCGCCTGCAGGTCGCCCAGCCGGTGGATGATGTCGGCCATCTTGACTATCGCATTGTCGCCGAGGTGCGGCATGCTGGCGTGGGCCGCCTTGCCCTTGGTGGCTATGGAGAACTGAAGCAGTCCCTTCTCCTTGACGACTATGTCGAAGTTGCTGGGCTCCGTGATGAGCACCGCGGGCGCGGATGCGACGGCCCTGTCCTTCGCCGCGTCCTTCGCTCCCTCCATAGTGGTCTCCTCATCGGTCGTGAATAGCAGCGAAAAGGGCACATCTGCCAGCACCAGCTCCTCAGCCGCAAGCAGCATCGCCGCGCAGCCGCCCTTCATGTCGCACGTGCCCCTGCCGTACATCATGCCGCGGACGATCTCGGCGGGCGCGTGCGTCCACCCGGTCCCGGAGGGGACCGTGTCCAGATGCCCGGACAGCAGGACGCCGCCGGTCTTGTGCTGCGCCACTATCGCCGGGCGCTCCTTGACCCCGTGGTACCTCAGCTCGAGCCCGAGCTTCTTGAGCTTCTGCGAGACGTGGTCCACGATCGGTCCGACATCGTCCTCGGACGTGCTTCTCATCAGGACTAGGTCGGTGAGTGTCCGCTCCGCCTTGGCCAGCACAGGTTCACCTTTTCTTGGAGTCCTTCGCTATGCGCTCGGCCGCCTTGATCACGAGCCTGGCGGCGTTCTCGATGTCCCTGATGCTCGCGCATTCGGTCGGCGAGTGCGTGTACCGCATCGGTATGCCGATGGGCATCATGAGCGCGCCATGGTCCTGTATGGCGGCGGCGTCCGTCGACCCTCCGGCGGTGCCGTACTGGAGCGGTATCCTGTTCGCAGCCGCGACCTCCTCGAGCATCTTCCTGAGCTTGGGCGACGCGACGGCCAGGCTGTCGAACATGCGCAGCGCCGGCCCGTCCCCGAGCGGGACCCTCTCGTAGGTCTCCCCCTGCATCGGCCCGTCGGTCGTGGTCATCGTGTCAATCGCGAAGACGTAGTCGGGCTTCATGGTCGCGCCTATGACCGTGGCGCCCCTGAGCCCTATCTCCTCCTGGACGCTCCACACGAATATCAGCCTGATCGGCAGCTTCTTGTCCTTCAGCTTCCCGAGCGCGTCGATGAGCACGGCGCACCCGGCCCTGTCGTCCACGCCGCGCGCGCATATGAGGTCGGAGCCTATGTATGATATGTCCTTCTTCCAGACCATCGCGTCGAGGACCCTGATGCCGAGCTTCTCGGTCTCGGCCTTCGACCTCGTCCCGACATCCACCCTGACATCCTCCCAGCTGACGACCTTCTTCCTGTCGTCGCTCTCGGTCATCAGGTGCGGGGGCTTCAGCCCGAGCACCCCCGTCACGATGCCCTTCCGGGTCTTGATCTCCATGACGCGCCCGACCAGCGAGCGGTCGTCTATCCCTCCCGCCTTCCGTATCCTGAGCGAGCCGTCCTTCTCGAGCTTGGTGACTATGAGGCCGAGCTCATCCATGTGCGCTACGAGCACCACGCTGGGGCCGGAGTCACCGACGACCGCGATCAGGTTGCCTATGTTGTCCTCGCGGGTCTTGACCCCCATCGCCTCTACCTTGCCCCTGATGAACTCCCGCACATCCTCCTCGAACCCGGAGACGCCGGGCACCTTGATCAGTTCCTCCAACTCCTTCCTCAATTCAACCCCTCCTGACGAAAGGCGGCTTCACGATCTCCGCCGCCACGAGCGTGTCTCTGACCTTTATCTGCACCTCGGTGCCCGCCTTGGCCATCTCGAGGGGCACGTACCCCATCGCGATGCCCTTCTTCAGGACCGGGGACATCGTGCCGCTCGTGACCGTGCCGACCTTGGCGCCGTCCCGCTCGATGTCGTACCCGTGCCTGGGTATCCCCTTGTCCTTCGCGGTCATGCACACGAGCCTGCTGTATCCGCCGGCCGCCCTCTGCTCCTCGAGCGCCCTCTTGCCGATGAACTCGTGGTTCCAGTCCACGACCCAGCCGGGGCCGGTCTGGAGCGAGGTCTGGGTGCCGTCGAAATCCGTGCCCGAGAGCAGCAGGGACTTCTCGAGCCTGAGCGTGTCCCTGGCCCCGAGCCCGATCGGCTTGAGCCCGAACTCCTTCCCCCGGTCGATCACCGCGCTCCAGACGGCAGGCGCGTCCGCGTTCTCCACGATGATCTCGAACCCGTCCTCGCCCGTGTATCCCGTCCTTGACACGTAGGCCGCGATGCCTCTGCCCCCCGCGTTCACCGGCGTCCTGCCCTTGAGGAGGGCGGTCTTCGGGGCCGAAGGGGCAGCCGGGACCTTGTCCAGGTTCACGAACTGTCCCCAGAAGAATTTGAGAGGGCTGAGGTCGACCGATGTGAGCCGTCGCGAGGACGTCCTTCGCGGTCGGTCCCTGGACGGCTATCGCCGCGAGGTCCATGGACATGTCCACGAGCTCCTCGCCCCGGAGGTGCTGCTCGACCCATTTCCTGATCTTCCCGGTCGTGGCCGCGTTAGGCACCATGAAGTACTCGTCCTTGCCGAGCGGGGTGACGATCGTGTCGTCCAGGATCCTGCCCCGGTCGTCCAGTATGTGGCAGTAGACGCACCTCCCGACGGGCGCCGACCTCACCTCGTTCGTCATGAGGGTGTTCATCAGCGCCCCCGCGTCCCTGCCCCTTATGATGAAGTCGCCCATGTGGGACACGTCGAACGCGCCGGAATGGGTCCTGACGGCCATGTGCTCGTCGATGATCGATGTGTACTGGATGGGCATGTCCCAGCCGGCGAAGAAAACCATCTTTGCCCCGAGGGCCGCGTGTTGGTCGCGCATCGGAGTCTTGTGCATGCAGGCCGCATGCGGTTTTCTGTCCTAAAGCTTTAGGCAATTACCCCTTAAGAAGCGTGGTCGAGTGGATCGGGCGCGTCTATCATCTGTACTGGTCGATCAGGCTCATCATGTCCTTCTCGAGGCCCAGGCTGAGCGTGGGGGCCTCTATGACCTCGACGTTCCTCTCGAGAAGAGCAAGCTCCTTCTCGCTGAAGGCGTTCGGGCTGATCGGCGTGAGCACGGTCGAACGGCTCTGCATGACCTGCTCGTTGATGTGCTCCGCGAACCTGAGCACCTGCTGGAAGCCGTTGTTTATTACGAGGTACTCGAGCCCGTCTATGAGTACGACGCACCTGTCGTACCTCTCGATGAACGACGAGATGATCGTCGCGAGCGTGCCTATGCTGGTCGGGTTGTGGTGGTCCTTGCCCGGGGTGTGGCTGAGCCAGAGCACGCGCGTGTCCTTGAGCTCGAACCCTTCGCGGACCTTGTCGGGGAACTGGCGGGTCACGCACAGGCCGGGCACCGCATCCGCGAGCAGGCTCTCGAAAAGCCTGTACGCGAGGAAAGGCTTGCGCTCCCTGACGACATAACAGAGGCCCTCTTCGGGCCTTATCAGGTCAAGGGCTGGTTTCTCGTCCTTGTTCGTGCGCCTTCCCCCTTGGATAGAGGACACTGGCCCAGCTATATAAATAGGTTGCTTTTCAGTCAGGAAGCCATATAAGCGGGGGTATGCTCAAATCCCCGCATCCAGCATCTGCAAGACCTTGCCTTCCAGGACCTTGGCCGGGATATCCAAAAGTGTTATAACTGTGGTCTTGCCGGAGATGCCGGGCCCGCTCTTCTTGGCGCTGACCACCCCGAGCGTGTCCAGATCCTTCATGAGGCCCCAGAAGGCGGTGTGCGCCCGGGGCTTCTCGTCGTACTCCTCGCACGCGACCGCGTAGCCCGACTCGGCGTCCTTGGTCGTTATATATGCCTTGCCCTTCGAGGCCCTGGCGATGGCCAGGAGCACCAGCTTCTGGTGTTTGTCCAGCCCGACCAGCTTCGATTCGGTTATGGAACTGTAAGCCTCCGCCTTCGCGCCCCGGACGTGCTCGACCGTGACCTTCCCGGCGCCCTCCTCGTCCGCGAGCATGCCGGCCTTCTCCAGGATCTCGATCGCGAACCTGGCATCCCCCCACTCGGCCGACACCTCGGCGATGAGGTCGATGGGATCGGCGTCTATCGCACCCTCGTGCAGCGCGAGCCGGGCCCTCTGGTCCACGACGTCCCTCAGCTCCTCGCACGAGTACTTGCCGAACTCGACCAGGTTCGTCCGCTTGAACGTGCTCGCCGAGGCGGTGTCCAGCAGATCGAACACGTTCTTCTGGGACACCAGAATGACCGAGACGAGCTCCTTGCTGTCGACCTTCTCCTCGCCGAACCTGGTGAACTTGTAGATGATGTCCGGGCCGGCCTTCTTCAGGAGCACGTCCGCCTCGTCCAGCACGACGACCAGGTGCACCTTGCGCTTCTCGAGGTCCTTCCTGAGGATCCTCAGCATCTCCGTGATCGAGAAACCCCTGTCGGGGAAGTTGGGCTGGAAGTGGTTGACTATCTGGAGCACGACCGCGGACTCGCTGTTCCTCTGCCTGCAGTTCACCAGGGTCCAGTCTATGGCCTTCTGCTGCTTCTCGCCGAACTCCTTGAGGTCCATGCAGAACCTCTTGGCTGTGGCGGTCTTGCCTGTGCCCACGCTCCCGATCAGGACTGCGTTCTGCGATACGTTCGACTCGGCCACTGGCCTGTAGATCATGGCCAGCCTCTTCATCTGGGCGTCCCTGTGGACCAGTTTCTGGGGGACGTAGTCGAAAGACAGTGTGCGCTGGTCCTTGAAGACGCTCTTACCTATTGTGTCCCACATTTTGCTCAGCCTGGGTGCGGGGCTGGCTATCTACTTTGGCATATTTAGAGGGATATGCAAGGCCTCGCCGAAACCCGCGCCCGCGGGACAAACGATTTATCCTCCGACTGCGGTCGATGCCCGGGTGAGAGAATGGCGCCAGAGGAAGACATCATCAGTTCCGTTCTGAAGAGCACCAAGTCCATGCTGAACTCGGAGACCTTGCTCATAGAGGCCGTCCAGGACCTCGTCAAGGACGAGGTCAAGAGGCACATCCGGGAGAAACTGGATGCAGACCCGGAGCTCAGGAAGGAGCTGCGTGCCGCCGTCCAGGAGCTCATAGAGGCCAAGCTGCACGAGGCCTTCGCCGTTCTGAAGATAGGCAAGTGCGGCGCGAAGCTCGGCATTTCAATGGTCCCTCCCGAGCTGCGGAAGGAGATCGGGCAGGAGCTCGTCTCTTTGCTCGAGAAGGAAGTCGGGAAGATGCTGGAGCAGAGCCAGTGATCTCCAATCCGCTCGGGGTCTTACCGACCCTGCAATGCCTCGTCCCGAAGCGGTTGTAAGCGTTCCCTGATCTCCGCAAGGGGTCTGCTCATCCTGAATCTGCAGGACTTCGTTCTGCCCTTCTTCTCCAGCGCCCCGATCTCCTCAAGCTGGTTCAGTCTCTTCCTCACGGTCTGCTCGCCAACGCTCCCTATCCAGCCCGTCGCTTCGGCCACGGAGAACCACGCCGTATGGCGCCTGGCCATTCTCAAGAGCCTCTTCGCAGCCTCGTCCAAGTCCGAGCTGAGCAGGTCCTTCTCCGAGAGGCGCCTGTGTGCGTCCTCGTAGCTCTTCAGTACGGACTCGGACACGAGGTCCACCAGTTCCCGGTACGAACCGGTGTCGTCGGTGTACGCCAGCAGCTGGTAGTACAGTTCTCCCTGCGAGAGCAGGTCGCGGTCGATCTTGCAGAGATGGGAGTAGTGCAGCCCCGAGTTCTGCAGGAAGAGGTGGAAGAGGGACCGGCCCACCCGGCCGTTGCCGTCCCCGAACGGGTGTATGCTCTCGAACTCGTGGAACATCACGGTGGCCGCCACGACAGGATCGTACGCGGGTGCGCGCCGGTTCACCCAATCCAGGAGGGACAGCATCTCCTCCGCGACACTGGTCGGAGGTGCTGGCACGAACAGCTCCTGTCCCTCGCTGCTCTGGATAGACGCCCTTTCAGTCCGGTACGTCCCCGGCTTCCATCCGCGCACGACGCCTTTCAGGAGATACCTGTGGACACGCCGCACGAGCTCATCGTCCCACGGGAGGTGGAACTCCTCTGGGAACACGAGGCACACGAGATGGTTAACAATCTCCTGCCTGGGTCCTGGTGCCTTCTCGTCGAACTGCCCTCTGAATGTGGACGTCGTCACCGTCCTGACCTCCGCCTCGGAGAGCGGGTTCCCCTCGATCTTCGTGGACCAATGCACGTTCGAGGAATATGCGTCGATCACCAGGTCGAGGTAGTCCTTCTCGCTGAGCACGAACCTGTCGAGTTCGAGGTCCAGTTCCTTGATCCTTCCGGCCCTCCGAGCGAAATCACGGGGCGATTCTATCCTCGGGTCGAAGGGGACCTTCCTCTTGTGACGGACGGGATATCCTTTCGGCTTGAACTGGTGGAGATCGTAGTGATCGATTGTCATAACAGAATATCATTATCGGGCGCTGTATAAATAGTGTTCGTCTATTGTGATGTCGGATTATAGCAATCGCGCCGTGCAAACGCCATGCGCGTCTGGTATCGGACCCGCATCGCTGCCGCTCGGGCCGTGACCTTCTCACTCGTCTTATGACCGGGTCTCTGCCTCGGTGCTTCCTTCAAAGATATCCGATGGGAAGAGGTTTGAAAAAAGAGGATGGGTGTTCAACCGAAGAGCGCGCTGAGACCGGCCGCGGCCTCGGCTTCCGAGACTCCCTTCTCTTCCTTCTTCTCCTCTTTCTTCTCTTCCTTCTTCTCGGCGGGTCCGGCTGCCGGGGCGGCTGCCACTGGCGCTGCGACCGCGGTTGCGATCGCCTCGTCGATGTCGACGCCCTCGAGGGCCGCAGTGAGCGCCTTGACACGGGCGGCATCCGCTTGGACGCCGGCCGCCTTCAGGACGTTCGTGATGCTCTCCTCGGTTACGGGCTTCTTGGCCGCGTGCAGGACCATCGCGCTGTACACATATTCCATTCTTCTGCCTCCTTTGATTGATTATCCGAACAGTGCTCCAAGACCGGCCGCAGCCTCTTCCTCGGAGACCTTCTCTTCCTTCTTCTCCTCTTTCTTATCTTCCTTCTTGCCCTCTCCGCCCTTCGGGCCCTGCGAGGGCTTCGGGACGTTGCTCAGTGCGCTCTTCAGTTCGTCGTCGAGTGCGGCCGGCACCTTAGACGCCAGAGAGAGCATCTGAACATTCGCTTTCGAGAGCATGATCTTGATCGTCTCCTCGTTGGCGATGTCGCCGTTGACGGCGAGGTTGAGCGCGTTCATGTGCGCCTTCGACACCAGCAGCCTGATCGACTGCTTCGTCGGGAATGCGATGAACACGGACAGGTTCATGGCGCCGGACGCGGCCTTCTGGATCCTGCCGAGGTACTCGGCATCGTCAACCGCCAGGACGTCCTTGTTGTACAGCATGCCGTCCTCGAACGCCGCGTGCAGGTTGAGCCCCACCGTGAGCGGGAATATCTCCAGCTTCGAGAGCACGAGCGCGACCTCCCTCGGGATCTTGTCCCCCTTCTTGACCAGGACCTTGTCCTTCTTGATCACGACCTTGCCCTGCTCTATCGCAGCGGGCAGGCCGGCCTTCTGGAGCTCGCCGACGACCGGGCCGGGCTTGAACGGCGTGTCGCCCGCCTTGATCTCGATGTCGTCAGGCGCGATCTCCCCGCCCCTGGCCGGCATCTTGGTCTTCGTCGAGTCGAGCTGCTTGAAGAGCTTGAACGGGTTGAGGTCGGATGTCACGATCGCGCACTGGCCGTCCACCTGGTCGACCAGCTTCTCCATGCCCTTGCGGTTCTTGGAGACATTCTGGATCGCGATCTTCAGGAGAGTGTTCTTGAGCATGACGATTTCCGCCTTCCCCCTGAGGTTCGTCCTCATGGTCTGGAAGGCTGGCGCGGGGACTCCCCTGATGTCTATGACCCCGATGACCTTGCACTTGCTCATGCGGGTGACGAGCTCGGCCACCGCGTCCTTCTTCCAGGATGCCACGTGCGCCGTCATCTCACATCACCTTGAATGAAGGGCCCATCGTGGTCTTGACGTAGGCCGACTGGATGTTCAACTTGCCCCTCTCGAGCTTGGACATCAGCCTCTTGAGGACTGCGTCCAGGTTCTCCGCGAGCTTCTCCGGGGGCATCTCCTTGGTCCCTATGGGCATGTGGAAGGTCTTCTTGTCCCTTGTCCTCATGGTGATGCTCGACCTGAGCTTCTCTATCGCCGCCTTCGGGTCCGAGCCTGGCGGGATGGGCTTCGGCATCTTGCCCCTGGGGGCAAGCACGACACCGAGCCTCTTACCGATCGTGGGCATCAGGGGCGCCTCCGCGATGAAGAAGTCCCCGGTCCTCGCGAACTTCTTCGCCTTCACCTTGTCCTTCGCGAGCTCCTCGAGCTCCTCAGGGAGCACTACGACGTCGGCGAAACCCTTCGCCTTCATGGCCATCTCGGAACCGCCGAACAGGCCGATTCTGACGGGCCTGCCGCGGCCGTGCGGGAGGATGAAATCCTCCTGTATCCTGTTCTTCGGGTTCGTGAGGTCGATGTCCTTGAGATTGACAGCCAGTTCGACTGACTCCAAAAACTTCCTCTGCTTCGACTCGGCTTGAAGCTTCTTCACGATGTCGACGAGGTGTTGGTCTACCAATGTGATCCCTCCGATGTAGTACAGGCGAGCTTGTGGCTCTCCTACATGCCTAGGGAGGTCAGCGAATGCAGAAAGGGTTTATAAGCCTTTTGTAGGCCCCGGACGGATGCCTGGCACATCGGTTCGGCTCTCGCAAAGGCCCGGGAGCGCGCAAGGCATGGAAACTACTTAACCGATGCGAGTAGATTCGTGGCAGCGTTCGGAGAGTGTGGTGTTTGGTCAGGAGGATAGTCATCGTAGGGGCCGGTTGCGGCGGAGGGACGGCTGCCCAGTTCGCCAGGAAGACGGACAGGGACGCGGAGATAGTCATGATAGAGCGGGAGACCTACCCGCAGTACTCGAGGTGCGGCCTCCCGTACGGCATATCCGGCATCATACCCGAGCTGACCAACCTCATCGAGGCATCCGAGGAGCGCCTGAAGAAGAGCAGGATCGGCCTGCTCCTGGGGACGAGCGTGACCAAGGTCGACCAGGAGAAGAAGGTGGTCCACGCCGAATCGTCGGATGGCAGGAAGCACGAGTTCCAGTACGACACCCTCGTGCTCGCGACTGGCGCGAAGGCCTCCGTGCCCCCGATCAAGGGCGTGACCAAGGAGGGCGGGAGGCCGGGCGAGCTGAAGACCGGCGTGTTCGTTCTCCGCACCATCGACGACGCGCGCGGGATACAGTCGCTCGGATACAAGGGGAAGCGCGCGGTGGTCGTCGGTGCCGGGCTCGTGGGGCTCGAGGTGGCCGAGGCCCTGATGATCAGAGGGTGCAAGGTCACGATCGTCGAGTACCTGCCGAACTGCATACTCGCGATGGTGGACGACGACATGGCCCAGATGATGGCCGACGCCATAGCCAAGCACGGGGTCAAGATGTTCACCGAGTACCAGGTCACCGAGCTGCTGGGGGAGGACAGGGCGAACGGGGTGGTCGCGAAGGACAGGAAGACCGGCGAGGAGCGGGAGTTCTACGCCGACCTGATCGTGGTCGCCACGGGACAGCGCGGGGAGACCGAGCTCGCCAAACAGATCGGGTGCAGCGTCGGTGCGACCAAGCAGATAGTCGTGAACGACAGGTGCGAGACGTGCGTTCCAGGGGTGTTCGCGGTCGGGGACTGCACGGAGTACCCGGAGATCGTGACCGGGAAGCCCACGGTGAGCGGCCTGGGGACTATCGCAGTCAAGATGGCGATGGTCGCCGGGGTCAACGCGGCCGGAGGCGACGAGCGGCTGCCCAAAGGTTTTCTACAGACCAGGGCCACGGAACCGTTCGGATGCCAGGTGGCGGCGGTGGGGCCGACGAGCGCTCAGCTCGAGGTTGCCGGCATCAAGCCCGTCGTGGGAAAGGTCAGAGGGTTCACCCTTCCGGACTACTACCCTGGCAGGAAGGAGATATTCGTCAAGGTGCTCGCTCATCCCGCCGACGGGAGGATACTCGGGGCGCAGATCGTGGGCGAGGAAAGGGTGCACATGAGGGTGAACGCGTACGCGGTGGCGATACAGGCAGGCATGACGGTCCACGACCTCGCGAAGCTGGAGACGGCCTACTGCCCGCCGGCGGCGCCGACGATGGACGTCATAACAATCGCGTGCGAGGCCGCAAGGCTGAAGCTGCGCCAGGGCACAGCGCCCAGCGTCATTGTGAGATTGCGCGTCACTCGGGCGATGCGGAACGGGGCCTAGAACAATCCCTTGTATCCGCCGGCCTCGATCTCCTTGATGACGACCTTGGGGTCCTTGCCGTCCACGGTCACGCCCATCGACACGCAGGCGCCGCAGACCTCCTTGAGCCTCTCCTTCTTCGTCTTCCCGAGCATCGAGTCCTTCTTCATCTCGGCGATCTTGAGCGCCTGCTCGACCTTCAGGTTGCCGACCTTGGTGCTCTTCGGGCTCCCGCTGCCCTTCTCCACGCCCAGCTCCTTCATGATGAGCGCGGTCGTGGGCGGCGTGCCCACCTTGATCTCGAACGACTTGTTCTTCGGGTCGACCAGCAGCGTGACTGGCACCTTCATTCCCGCGAACGCCTTCGTCTTCTCGTTGATCGCGTTCACGACCTGGATGACGTTCACTCCCATCGGGCCGAGCGCCGGACCGAGCGGCGGGCCCGGGGTCGCCTTTCCGCCGTCCACCAGGACTTCGAGCTTGTCTGTCATTGTGTTCATCTCTCCTTTTCAAGTACTCTGACGTGGTCCCCTCTGATCGTCACAGGTATCGGGACCATCGCCTCGAACAGTTCGACCGTGATCTCTTCCTTGCTCTCGTCTATCTGCTGCACCCTGGCCTTCTCGCCCTTGAACGGCCCGGCGATGAGCTCGACGATGTCACCCTCGACGATGCCGGACACGATGGGCTTCGGCGTCAGGAAGTGCTCGATCTCCGCGAACGAGGTCTCTCCCTTGACTATGCCCCTGGTCCTCCGGACGCCCTTCACGACGTCCCTCAATGTGTCGGTGTTCATCGCCTCGACGAACACGTAGCCCCTGATCGTCGCAGGGGACAGGATCGCGAACACCCCGATGGGCTTAGGCTTCGCCCTGGAGGCGATCGAGTCGGCCACGGTCTTCTCGTGGCCTATCGAGGTCTTCACCGCGAGCACCGACTGCCTGGCGGTCGCCTGCAGGGTCGCGACGTCCGCGACGCTCGGGTTCTCCTTCAGGAACGAGTTGATGAGCACGGTGATCTTGTCGCCGTACCTCGCGCCCGTGGGCGATGTGATCTTGAGCGTGAAGGTCTTCTCGTGGCCGGGCATGACGTCGAACACGCGCTCGCTGGTCTGGTCCGCGGACGGCGTGTTCTCCCACACGACCCCGACGGGGTCGTAGAGCTTCACGAACCACTCGGGAGCGCCCTCCTCGGTCGCCGAGAATATGGTGTCGACCTTGACGGCGACCTGGTGCGCCTGCCCGTCTTCCGGGACCTTCAGGGTCATCTCGAACTCGGCTGCGTCCCCCGAAGCCATCATGCGCTTGGTCTCGCCTTGAATCATGAACTGCAGAGCCTTCGCTCCCACCTGCGGAGCCTGCGCGTCCTTCTTCGGTTCTTGCTTCTTCGGCTCTATGTCAAACAGTCCCAAAACGATCCCTCATTTCTCATGTTCATTCATGCGTCCGATCATGAAACGTTCAGCTGAACGCCTTCGTTATCATGTCCGAGCCGTACTCGAACAGCCAGTATATCAGGAACCCGAGCCCTCCGATCAGCACCAGCCCGATCGAGACGATCTGCGCGGTCTTGATGTACTCGTCACTCGTGGGCTTCCGGGCCATCTTCAGGACTCGGCCGTACTTGCCCTTGCCCACGTGCTTGGTCTTCTCCTCGATCTTCCTTTGGAGTTCCCAGGACTTGTCCAATATGTCTGCCATTCTGCTTCCTTTCCTTGAACGTCAACTACTTTATGAAGTCCAGTCCGAGCTCCTTTCCCTTCTTGTCCTTCTTCGGGCCCAGGATGTGCCTGGACTTGACCCCGGTGATCACTACCATGACCCTGATCGTGCGCTCGAGGGTCTCGTCGACCGCCGCGCCCCAGATGATCCTCGCGCCGGGGCTGATCTTGGACTGTATGACCTCGGCGACCTTCTCGGCCTCCGTGACGGTCATGTCCGGCCCGCCAGTGACGTTCACCAGCGCCGCCGTGGCCTCGGTGATGTCCAGCTCGATCAGCGGAGAGTTGATGGCCTCCATGACAGCCACGACCGCCCTGTCGTCGTCGTCCGACTCTCCCAGGCCGATCATCGCGACGCCTCCGGACTTCATGATCGTCTTGATGTCGTTGAAGTCAAGATTGACCAGGCCCGGCTTGGTGACGATCTCGGTTATCCCCTTGATCGACCTCATCAGGACCTCGTCCGCGACCTTGAACGCGGCGTTCAGGGACAGCTTGGGTACGAGCTCTATCAGCTTGTCGTTCGGTATCACTATGACCGTGTCGGCGACGTTCCTCAGCTTCTCGAGGCCCCACTCGGCGTTCTCCGCCCTTACGGCCCCTTCGGCTGCGAACGGGTATGTGCATATCGCGATCGTCAGCGCGCCCTTCTCCTTCGCAATCTGCGCGACGAACGGCGCGGAGCCCGTGCCAGTTCCGCCCCCGAGCCCGCATGTGACGAACACGATGTCGGACTGGTCGAGCGCCTTCTTGATCTCCTCTTCGGCCTCTCTCGCGGCCTCTTCGCCCACCTGTGGGAGCGCGCCCGCGCCCAGGCCTCTGGTGACCCTTCTTCCTAGAAGTATCTTGTGCGGCGCCCTCGTCATCAGCAGGTGCTGCGCGTCCGTGTTGGCCGCGTACAGCTCTGCGCCGACGATGCCGGCCTCAGCCAGCCTGTTGATGGTGTTGGAGCCGCCGCCTCCGCAGCCGATGATCTTGATGTTGGTCTTCAGACCCAGAAGTATCTTCTGCAGTTCTTCGTCCTCGGCCGTGAATGGCCTCAGACCCTCGGGTCTCTTCTCCTGTTCCTGCTCGGCCGCGGTGAGTGCGCCTTCGACGAGGGACTTCATCTCGAGCCTCCGTGGTCTCCGCACGTGTGATAACGTGACAAAGTATAGCGGCGAGCCACGCTCGCCGATTGGTTCCACCGTAGCTGATTAGGTCTCTTAAACGTTTCGGAGCACCGGGAGGGTGGTCAGCGGACCAAATCCATTCCGCCGACGCCCTTGTACCTCTTCTCGCTGCTGGGCTTCCCGAGTATCTGCTTCGACTTCACGCCCGTCGCCACGATCATGACCCTGACGGTCTTGTCCATCGCTGGGTCCACGGCGGCGCCCCAGATGATCCTGGCGTTCGGACCGACCCTCGCCTGGATCTCCTCCGCGGCCCTCTCCGCCTCTGATATGGTCATGTCCGTGCCTCCGATGACGTCCACGAGCACCCCGTTGGCCTCGCTGATGTCCACCTCGAGCAGCGGCGAGTTGAGGGCCTGTTCGATGGCCTCCTGGATCCTCTCGTCGCCGGGAGCGTCCGATTCTCCGAGGCCTATCATCGCCACGCCCGCGCCCTTCATGATCGTCTTGACATCGTTGAAGTCCAGGTTGACCAGCCCAGGCCTTGTGATGACCTCTGTCAGGCCCTTGATCGACCTCATCAGGACCTCGTCCGCGACCTTGAACGCCGCGTTCAATGAAAGTCTCGGGACCACTTCGAGCAGCTTGTCGTTCGGGATCACGATGACGGTGTCCGCGGCGTCCCTGAGCCTCTCGAGGCCCCACTCCGCGTTCTCCATCCTCATCTTCCCCTCGCCCTTGAACGGGAGCGTCGCGACCGCGATGGTCAGCGCGCCCATCTCCTTGGCGAGCCTCGCGACGACCGCCGCGCCGCCCGTGCCAGTGCCTCCTCCGAGGCCGCATGTCACGAAGCAGATGTGGGTGTCGGCGAGTATCTTCTTCAGCTCCTCCTCGGCCTCCCTCGCGGCCTCCTCGCCTATCTGCGGGAGCGCGCCAGCGCCGAGCCCTCTGGTGACCCTCCTTCCGAGCAGAAGCTTGTGAGGCGCCCTCAGTACCAGGAGGTGCTGCGCGTCCGTGTTGGCCGCGTACAGCTCCGCCCCGACGATCCCCTCGTCGTAGATGCGCGCCACGGTGTTCGTGCCGCCGCCACCGACGCCGATGATCTTGATGTTGGTCTTCAGGCTGCGTAGTATCTGTTCGAGCTCAGCGTCCACACGCTGGTCCGGGCCGTAGGCCATGGTGTCTACCGCCGATCCGGCGGTCTGTTCCCTTGCAAGCGCGTCCTCCACAAGCGATTTCATCATTCCGGGTCACCTTCCGTGAGGGGTTGGATGAGAGGCACTCGAGGTGCCGCTAATCGTGCATCCCGCGCGCACGCGGCGCGCATTATAAAATCGTAGTGTGGGTATAAATATCTTCGTACTGGCCGTTTTGAGGGGAATCTTCTTGCGAGTGCACGGGCATCCGCCGTCGATGAGAACGCGGGCGCAAGTCCTCTTCGAAGGGCTTGTCCAGGGGGTCTTCTTCAGGGCCAACACGCAGCGCTGCGCCGAGAAGCTGGGCCTGACCGGTTGGGTCAGGAACACGGCGGACGGCAGGGTGGAGGCGGTGTTCGAAGGGGAGGAGGAGGCGGTCAGGCAGGCCATAGACTGGTGCGCGACGAGACAGCCTTACGCACAGGTGAGGTCGAAAAGAGTCGAGTTCTCGGAGTACAAGGGCGAGTTCGAAACGTTCAGCATCGTGCCGTAGTCCGTCACTTGACCGCGACAACCGTTGCGATCGCGGCGGCCGCCACGAGCATCGAGATGGACAGGTCGAAATCGAAGAGCAGGAGCAGGATGGTCAAGGACGCCCCGCCGATCCTGCCCGCGTTGAGCAGGAACTCGCGTGCCATCATCCCCTTCGTCTTGTTGCTCTCGGTCCTGTCGATCATCATCGTGAAGAGGAATGCGGGGACCACTGCCAGCCAGAAGTTCGCGACGCTCATCCCGGTGAGATAGCTCTCCGCGTTCATGGCGAATGCGCACACGAGCAGGCTGGCGGCCGTGAAGGCCGCGCTGATCCGGAGGATCCTCACCCTGTCCTTGATCCGATCGGACAGGTATCCGAGGGCGACAGTCATCAGCGCACCCCAGAACGCGAACAACGAGAGGTAGCCGCCGAGCTCCACCTCATCGGTCGCATACTCGAAGCTGAGGATCGGGAGCGCCATCCAGAAGACCCCCTCCTGGACTCCCTCCGCGAGGATGCCCCGGGCCACGCGCCTGTTTATGCCCGAGAGGCCGAACGCACGGCCGTTCTTTCCCGGCGCGCCAACCGGCGGTTCGTCCTTCCGGGTCGGGAAGGCCTTCGACGTCGAGAGATACGCGAGGTTCGCGAGTATCACGGCGGCCCCGAAGGCGAGCAGCAGGTCGTAGGAGCCGAGCGTGATCATCAGGCCCCCCGCGAGCGGGCCGACCGTGGAGACCGCAGGGAACACGAGGAAGTAGGCGCCGACCCCGGCTCCCCTCTTCTCCTCGGAGGTGACGTGCGAGATGATGGAGTTGTACGGCACCCAGAACATCACGATGTATGTGCCCAGGAACAGCGGCGGGACGAAGATGAGCGAGTAGCCGGACAGCAGCACCAGCGAGATGTAGTACAAGGCCATCGCGATCATCCCGACCTTCATCGACCTCATGAAGTCCCGGGCCACGATGTTGGAGCCGACCGTCGCGAACAGCGCGGCGGTGACGAAGCCGACGAGCAGGAAAACGGAGCACTCGATGTAGCTGAGCCCTTCGCGCAGTAGGTAGATCATCGCGAAGGCGTTCGCGGTCGTGTTCGCGATCGCGACTATGGTCTGAGAGATGACCAGCGCCCCGTGTCTCTGGGCGAGGCCGGAGAAATATCCTCTGAAATCCGCAGGAGCGACCATCGTGATCATCCGTGGCGCGGGTCCCGCCTCACGCGAACGCGGACCCGTAGGTCGCACGCGGATTGTCTACATGTATCTTGTGGGCCTGCTCGTCCGTCATCAGCCCCTTCTCGAGGAACGCCATCGTCCTCTTGGGCACGGTCGTGATCGCCATGACCGCCCCCGGCCTCCTCGGGTCGTCCAGGAAGTCGGTCTCCATCAGGAACCTCGAGCCTTTCGAGAGCGCGGTCCTCACCGCGTCCTTGCCCGCGAGCACGGACGGCATGAGCCCGGAGTTCTCCTCGGGCAGCACGAGCGGTGGGGAGTAGTGCTTCACTACCCTCGACCTGTCGAGCCCGGCCCTGTCCGCCATGATCGCGATCTCGTTCATGGACGCGACGGTGGCGCTCTCGGTGTGCAGGACGATCGCGCAGTCCGTCTCCTTGGCGAGCCTCATGCCGTGCATCATGATCTCGTTCGAAGCCGTCCACACATCGGTCGGCACGGGGAAGTGCGGCCTGCCGACCTCTCCGATCGCGAGCGCCTTGTCCTCGCGCACGAACTCGGCCGCGAGCTCCATCGCGGAGAGCATGATCTCTTTGGCCCTCTCCAAGCCGTGCACCTTCTCCAGCTTCAGCAGCTCGACCGGGTAGGGCCCGACCGTGGCGTATGCCTTGACCCCGGTCTCCCTGTTCACCCTGTCCTTGACCGCGACGGTCTGGTCGAAGCCCCTTCTGAAATCCTCGACGCTCCTGACCGGGATCTCCTCGTACGGCAGGTGCGAGATGATGAGGTGCGTGCCCCCGCTCCTCTCGAACTCCTTCGCAGAATCGACGTGGCGTCCCCGGACTGGTTCGAGATGGACGTGGTTGTCCAGAACGGGGGTTGCCATGCATGCGTTCCCCGGATCACTTCAGAAGGCCCGCGGCCTTGAGCTCTTCGGTGATCTTGTCGACCGCGGCCTCGACGTCCTCGGGCTTCCTCGCGCCAGTGCAGACGAGCTTCCCGCTGCCGAACAGGAGCACGACTACCTTCGGGACGTCGATCCTGTAGACGAGACCGGGGAACTGCTCGGGCTCGTACTCGACCTTCTCGAGCCCGAGGCTGATCGCGATCGCGTTCAGGTTGATCTTCGCCCCGAGGTCGCTCGACGCGACTATGTTCTGCACCTCGATCTTGGGCTCTCCCTTGATCACGATACCCGCAGCCTCGATCTGCTTCGCGACCTTGCTGATCGCGGTCTTCACCTGCTCGAGGCTCTTCGCGCCCGTGCAGACGACCTTGCCGCTCCTGAAAAGGAGGGTCGCGGTCTTCGGTTCCTTCAGCCTGTATATCAGTCCCGGGAACTGCTCCGGCTCGTACTCCGCGCCGTCAAGCGCGAGAGCGATCGCCTGGAGGTCTAGCTCTCCCCCGAGAGACGTTGAAGCGACAACATTCTCAATCTTCATGACTGCCATAAAACCTCACCGGCCCTGAGGGTATTTAAATAGGTATTTAAAAAGTTTTCTTGATTTTCTCGTGACTGACCGTGCCCATTCCTGTGCCATCTGGATTCTGTCATTGCCGTATCTCAGAGTGGACGTTCTGCGGACAATCCGTCGTCCCGAGGCTCTCCGACCGATGCTGGCTGCATCATCGTCTATTGTCGAATCGCGTTTCGAAATCCATCCGAGGAGTTACATCGGCTTGAGAATCGTATATAGCAATGTTAAATAGGGCGGGACTGTCATGTTATCCACAAGGAGGAAACTGGAAACTCCCCCAAGAATCTCAACGAGTCTCCCTCGCGGAATCTTGTTGAAGGTTCGTGTGTCTGCATCAGCATCTCACACCGTGGTCTCCGGATGTTTACCGGGGACCGCGCAGAGCTTCCTCCCCCCTTTTCTTTCACAAGCTATCGGCGTGTTCATGCGGAATCGCTCTTGAGCGAATTCATCAGCGAAGCTCTCCCCGCCTCAAGTGCTCGCCGATCATCTCGGCCCGCTCGTCTCTTCCGAGCCTCATGCTCGCTCTGTGCTCGCACTCGAGCGAGAGGACGGGCACACGCATTCCCTCAAAGAACACGACCTGCTTGTCTTCGAAAACTGAGCGCCCGCTGTAGCCTCCGCCAGTATGTGATAGGTTGATGTAGTCCGTCGTCGATACGCCCCGCTAGCGGGGACCTTACGACTGTTTGAACTGGGTTCTCTAGAGGGGGTGCAGACATGAGGGGACACTTAGCGAAGATGTGCCTAGGTATTTTGATCGCATCAGCTCTCGTCGCTCCGGGCATGATGCTCGCGGGCAACGCGAGAGCGGCCGAACCGGTTCCGTGGACGTTGGCCGTGTTCTACAACGGGGACAACGACCTGGAGAAGTACTACGACGACTACAGCCTTCCGGCGCTACTGAACATCCCGGCCAGCGATGACTTCGAGATCGTCGTCATGCTGGACAGGATGAGCACGCAGGGCATCGAGCTCATCGAGATCGAGGGCGGGACGGCGACGGTCGTGAACACGTATCCCGAGATGAACTTCGGGGACGGCGCGACGTTCGCCTGGTTCCTGACTGAGGTGTCGACGCTCTACCCGTCCGACAACCTTGTCGTCACGGCATCCGACCACGGCTACGCGTGGAGGTACTTCAGCAACGACCAGACGTCGGGTGACAAGATCACGATGCCCGAGTACCGGGCGGCGCTGGTGAGCGCTGGCGTGTACATCGACGTCATGTCGTTCGACTGCTGCAACATGGCCGCAATCGAGGTCGTGTACCAGACGTCGCTCACGGGCATGGTCGACAACATGGTCGCGTCGGAGGAAACCATCCCGATGAACGGCTTCCCGTACGACCTGATGTTCACGCCGCTCGCGAACAACGCTCTCAGGACCCCGGACCAGGTCGCCGTCGACATGGTGAACGGATGGGCCGCGTACTACGACCCGCTGAACTGGGCGCAGACTGTCGCTCTCTCGGCCGTGGACGTTGCGAGCATCGGCGCGCAGGCATCGGTGTTCGATGCGTGGAGTGCCAGGATGTACACCGACCTGAGCATCTACAAGAAGAACTACAAGACCGCGCTGAGCAACGCGTACTGCGCCTGGGCGACATCGGAGCACGTGGACATGGCGGACCTCGGCGAGTGGCTGCTGGCTGACACGAAGATCAAGGACACGGTGCTGAGGTCGGCGACATCGGCCATGATAGCCGCGATAGACTCCTCGGTGCTTGCGTTCGACAACGGGCCGGGTGCAGCGCCTTGCCACGGGCTCACGCTCTGGTGGGGCGTAGGCGGAGACTGGACGACATACAGAGCCGCGTACCTGGACGTCGCCTATGCCGTGGACATGGACTGGTACACGTTCTTGGCTGCGTACAACGCCTGAGCGTCAAACATCACATCCAGAGGGAGTGCGACACTCCCTCTCCGGACACTTTTTCTCCTCTCTCGGGGCGAGCCAGACGTCCTCGGGCGGCGATTTTCTCGGGCAAGGGTTCTGTCACAAGTCGGGTGGTGAAATGAAGGGAAGGCACTCGCCGCACAAGGTCGTGCCGAGCATCCGCGCTGAGGAATCGAACAACCGCATCGAGAGGCTTCACGGCACCGAGAAGTGCCGGACCAAGGTCATGAGAGCCTTCGACCGGAGAGACGGGCGCAGCCGCCCTCATGGACGGGTGGAGGGTGCACTACGACATGATTCGGACTCATCAGAGCACTCGGCAAGACACCCGCCGAGGCTGCCGACATTCCGTCCTCTGCAGGGTTCAAGTGGCACGAGCTGCTGAAGCTCGCCACCACCCGAAATGAAACAGCAGACAAACAGCAGACGGCCAGCACCCGCTAATGCACCAGAACCGGAGCCAAGAAAATTATAAATACTCACGAGTTCATACTGACATTTGTCTGACGAAACAGCTAATATCGTCGGACATGCGAGGGCCGCCCATGGTGGAGTCTGAACGCGTGACGATAAGGCTGCCGAACGAGAGGATAGAAGCTCTCCAGGCACTGGTCGAGCAGGGCAGATTCTCCACCATATCCGACGCTATCAGGGCGGCCATAGACAAGTTCGTCGAGGGTGAGTTCACCCCGGAGTACATCGAAAAGATCACCGTGGAACTCCCGAAGGGCAATGTAGTGAACCTGAAGGAGCTGGTGCAAGAGGGCGACTCCGTTTCTGTGGACGATGCCATCAGGAACGCTGTGCGCGAATACATACGGAAGAGGGTCTCCAAAGCGAACGAAGAGATGTCAAGGTGAACCTCTCGAACTGAAAGCGCAGGATGGGAACAAAGATGGCCACACACGTGTACGGGCGTGAGCGACAGCGCTCGCTGGAGGGCGATTAGCTTGCTCAACAAGCTTATCCAGGATGCCCTCGAGAGCGAGCGCGATTTCGAGGCTCACCTCGCCCCGAAGATGTGCGTCATCGGCTGCGGAGGCGGCGGTTCCAACAGCGTCCACAGGCTGAGCAAGGTCGGTCTCGAGGGCGTCGACACGATCGCGATGAACACGGACAAGTTCCACCTCGCGAGGATCACCGCTGGCAGACGGATGCTCATCGGGGACAACGCGACCTGCGGCTACGGCACGGGCGGGGATGCGGCCCTGGGCGAGAAGCTCGCGTATGAATCCATGGACAAGATCGAGGCGATCGTCCGCGAGTACGACATCGTCTTCATCACCGCTGGCATGGGCGGCGGCACGGGCACGGCGGCCGCGCCCGTGGTCGCGGAGGCCGCTCGCAAGCACGGCGCGATCGTCGGTCGCGCTCGTCACACTTCCATTCGACATCGAGAAGAGCAGGTTGAACACGGCCTTCAGAGGCATCGCGAAACTGAGAGAGCGGGCGCACAGCACGATAATCCTCGACAACAACAGGTTGCTCGAGATGGTGCCGAAGCTGCCCGTCGAGCAGGCCTTCATGGTGATGGACCAGCTCATCGCAGAAGTGATCAGAGGCGTCACAGAGACGATCTGTCAGACCAGCATGATCAACCTGGACTTCGCCGACTTCCGGACCATGATGCTTCATGGCGGAGCGATCGACCGTACTGTACGGTGAGAGCGAAGATCCAGAGAAGGTGGTGCTCGAGGCGCTCAACAACCCCTTGCTCGATGTCGACTTTGAGGGAGCTTCGGGCGCCCTGATACACATCACGGGCGGCCCCTCCCTCTCCCTGAAGAAGGCCTACCAGGTCTTCAACGGGATCACGCGCGAGCTCAGCGACAGCGCGTACGTCAAGCTGGGCGCGCGGATCAACCCGGATTTCGGAGACAAGATCAAGCTCATGGCGATAGTGACCGGCATCAAATCTCCCGAGGTGCAGGTCGAAGGCAGCAGGCTGTTCGAGATCGAAGAGCTCGCGATGCCTTCGAGGCGCTACTCGGGCCTCGCGGAAGAATCAGGATAAACATATATCCTCCCCCCAGAAACACAACAACCCAGAAAAATGCGCCCCCTACCGTAACTTCGGGGGGCGCGCTAAGTTTTTCTTTTGTCTCTTGGGCAGCTCGTTCTGAGAGCCCTTCTTTATCGCGCCGTCGAGCACCCCCATGAGCGTGTGGAACTCCCACAGCGACGGGACGGACCTCGCGACGATCCTCCTGAACATGACCTTCGTCTTGGTCTTCTTGTGCTCGGGGTAGTCGATCACGTCCAGGAGCATCGCGAAGTACTCGTTCAGCTTCTCCGTCTCGAGCTTCTCGGCGTCCCTGGGCTTCCACTTCTCCACGCCGCTCGCGAACATCTCGTAGAAGACGATGGCGGCCGCGTGGCTGATGTTCAGGATGCTGTAGTCCGGGTGCGCCGGGATGGTGATCAGGAAATCGCAGCGCCTGATGAGCTTCTTGTCGAGCCCGAAGTCCTCCCTGCCGAAGAGGATCGCGATCCTGCCCTCGAGGTTCTTGACCTTCTCCGAGAACTCCCGCGGGGTCATCGATATGCGCGCGAAGTGCTTCTCGTTGGCCGTGTCCACGCCCGAGGTCGCGGCGACGAAGTCCATGCCCTCGAACGCCTCCTCGTCTGTGAACACGGTCCTCGCATTCTTCAGGACGTCTATCCCGTGCATCGCGCGCTTGGTCGCCTCCTCGCCGACAGCGCACGGTCTGACCAGCACGAGCTCCTCGAGCCCGAAGTTCTTCATCGCCCTCGCGATCGCCCCGATGTTGCCGTCGTGGAGCGGCTCGATGAGGACTACCCTGAAGTGAGGCACGGGACCAGCACGGATGACTTAGATATATAACCGTGTAGCAGAATAGTCGGACCGTGGACCAGGAAGTCAGGGTGGCCATCAAGTTCGCGTACGACGGCTCGAGGTTCTTCGGCTTCCAGAGACAGCCCGCGAACATCACCGTCGAGGGCGAGCTCGTCAACGCGCTCGTCAAGGTCGGGGTGATCAAGTCCTCGAGGGAGTGCGGATACCGCAGCTCCAGCAGGACGGACAGGGGCGTGAGCGCTCTCGGGAACCTGATCTCCGTGCGGACCGCGTTCCCTGTGAGGAACGTCTGTCCTGCGATCAACTCCGAGATGGAGGATATCTGGGCGTATTCCGCGGTTGAGGTCCTGGACGAATTCAACCCCAGAGGCGCCCGTCAGCGATGGTACAGATACTATCTCGCCAAGAGTGGACAAGACCTGAAGCTCATGAAGGACATCGCGAAGAGGTTCGTCGGCGTGCACGATTTCTCCGGATACTCGCGCAAGGACGACAGGAACCCGATGAGGAAGATCGACTCGATCGACGTGTCGGATGAGGGGCTCTTCCACGCGATCGACTTCAGGGCCGAGAGCTTCCTGTGGAACATGGTCCGGCGCATAGTCTGGATGATGAACGAGGGCAGCTCTGGCCGGATGCCGTTGGACACCATCGGGCCTGAAGCGAAGAAGAAACCGGTCAGGGTCGGGCTCGCGCCTCCGGAGTTCCTGGTGCTGATGGA
Source organism: Thermoplasmatota archaeon (assembly GCA_963818745.1). Taxonomy (GTDB): domain Archaea; phylum Thermoplasmatota; class Thermoplasmata; order UBA10834; family UBA10834; genus CAWBDD01. Next base: position 612,802 of record CAWFTI010000001.1, read on the forward strand.
CATCGACTGCGGCGTCGACTTCCCGATCGATGCGCACGCGGCGATGGGCATATCGAGGGGGCTCGAGAGGCGGATCCGCCAAGACGCGATGAGGCACGCGTTCGGCTGCGGCAGCTCGCGGGTCTGCTGAAACTAGATAAGCGCGCAACCTGGTAACGGTGACGGATGAAGATAGCGGTCACGGGGACGCCTGGGGTGGGGAAGACCAGCGCTTGTGCGCTGGTCAGTTCGCTGCGCGTGGTGCACGTGAACGACCTCGTCGACGAGCTGGGCGTCGTGTCGGGATACGACCGGAAGCGCAGGACGAAGGAAGTGGATGTGAAGAAGCTCGCGAAGGCCGTCGCAAAGATGGACGGCGATGCGATTTTCGAGGGGCATTTCTCGCACATGCTCGGGGTCGATTCCGCCATCGTTCTCAGGTGCTCTCCGAAGGTCCTCGACAAGCGCCTGAGGAAGAAGCGCTGGCCGGAGAAGAAGATCAGGGAGAACATCGAGGCCGAGGCGGTGGATGTCGATCCTCGTCGAGACCCTGGAGAACGTCGACACGGTGTGCGAGATCGACACGACCCGGAAGACGCCGAAGCAGGTGGCCCGCGCGATCGAGAGGATTGTCGCCGGGGAAAGTGAGAAATATCCAGTTGGCAATGTTGACTGGAGCCAGGAGGTTTTGAGCTGGTTCTAGACAGCTATCGGACGGAAGCAGACAAGATGCTCTCGCCCGCCGCGAAGAGGCTCAGCAAGATCAACCCTCACCACCTCTCGATAGCCTCGCTCGCGTTCGCGATGTTCGCCGGCCTGTTCTTCGCGCTGGAGTTCGAGCATTTCCTGATGCTCGGCGCAATCATGGTCGCGCTGAACGGCCTGTTCGACGCGCTCGACGGCAAGGTCGCGAGGCTCATGGCGAAGGAGTCCAAGAAGGGCGACTTCGTCGACCATGTCATCGACAGGTACTCGGACGTGTTCATCCTCGGCGGCATCGCCCTCGGCTCGTACTGTCCGGTGTTCGTCGGCCTGTTCGCCGTCATAGGCGTGATGCTCTCGAGCTACATGGGCACCCAGGCGCAGGCGCTCGGGCTCAGGAGGGAGTACAGGGGCATACTGGGCAGGGCGGACAGGCTCGCGCTACTCATCATCGTGCCCCTGGTCCAGTACGGCCTGTGGCTCGCGAATGCCGACTGGGCCAACGACATCTTCGGCTACTCGCTGCTCACCTGGATGATGGTGTACTTCGGCATCGCCGGGAACATCACCGCCCTCCAGCGGGCTCGCATGATCTGGAAGTCACTTCTTTGACCTGAACCGCTTGCCCTTCGTCTTGTAGTACGTGAGCGGGTGGTTCATCCAGTCCTTCTCGCAGAGCGAGTCGGGCTCGAAGCAGATGCCGTAGCTCTTCATCGTGCTGCACTCGGGCGGGGTGTACTCCGTGCCGGAGATCTCGCCCGTGATGTGCTGTATCTGGTACCTGCTCTTGCTCTCGTCGAAGTCGGGGGCGGTCGAGAAGGTCTCCAGGATCTCGTCCGAGTTCATGCCGAGCTTGTGCAGGAAGGCCACCAGGGCGAACCTGCCGGAGTGCGGCACGTTCTCGCCCGCCTGCATCATCCCGAGGAGCTTCCTCATGCACGGCGGGAACCTGACGATGCTGACCTTCCCCATGTCCTTCGCCTTCTGCGCGGCGCGCTTCTCCTCGTAGATCCTCCTTATCTCCTGGACCTCGGGGTCGAACGCGGCGAGTATCTCGTCGTTCACGGGCAGCGGGAGCTCGGACGATATCTTGTCCGTCAGCATCTGCTGCACGAGCCTCACGAGCCTTATCTTCGTGACGAGGACGTTCCCGTCCGCCATCCTCTGGTTCACGAGCTTCCAGTCCTTGCTCCTCATGGTCGCCGAGAACCTGAGGAAGTCCGCGAAGTTGATGGCAATATCCTCGTCCTCCTGGGAGACCGCGAGCCCCATCTCCTCGGCGACGGACCTGATGAACGGCACCTCCTCCTTCCTGAGGCGCTCGTCGGCCTTCTTCGCCTCCGCGATCGCGTACCTCTTGATCAGCATCGGGTCCGCGGCGGCGGAGACGATCATCCTCGCGACGGGGTAGCTCATCAGCTCGAGCCCCGCGTCTATCTCCGAGGCCATCGGATGGTCCTCCACGAGGCCGTTCTCGATGGCCTCCATCACGCGCTCCTTGCCGAGCATGCGCGCGCGCTCGTACGCGACGGACGATATGAGCTTGTCCAGGGTGATGCCTGACTCCTTCAGGTACTTCCCCGAATCCTTGAGGAACGGGTACTTCGCCGCGAGCCTGACATCCATCGTCTTCCTCTCCCCTGTCCGCCCCAAAATCGGGCGATGCATACAATAAACTGCCTACTACGGTTGATTTACCTTGCCCAAGGTCAGGTGAAACTGCGCCGACCTGAGCGCCCCGGGCTCGTCGAACAGCTGCCACAGCTGCGCGGGGTCGCCGAACGGTCGCTTCCTGACGATCGCCATCGCCCGCTTCCTGCCGATCCCCGGCACGGACTCGAGCATGGACATCGTGGCCGTGTTCGCATCCGTCGGGTGCAGGATGCCGGTGACGCTCCTGAAGCCTCGCCCGACTATCGCGACATCCACCTTCTTCCCCGTGTCGACGGGGTACGGGATGTCGACCAGTATCGGATACGCCCCGACCTGCCTCCCGAAGGTCCGCCCGCCCTCGCGCAGCTCCGTGTAGACCGATCGGAGCACCGTCCCGTCGGGCATGACCTTGTCCAGCATGGGCAGGTCGACCTGCTCCCGCACCTTCCTCTTGAAGCTCATGAACTCGGCCTTGTGCCTCACGCCCGGGTGCTCCCCCCGCACCGGCATGACCTGGCGTATGTTGATCCTCCGCACTAGCAGCCCCTCGTCCAGCAGCCGCATCAGGAACTCCAGGTTGAGCGCGTATGTCTCCTTGCTCTCGCCCTCGAGCCCGCAGACGAAATTGATGCCGGGCAGCACGTGCGGCAGCCCGGACGGCCCCCTCCCGGCCCCGACCTCGTTGACTATCCTGACGGCCTCGAGCGTCTGCTCCGCCGTGGCGTTGAGGTTGTTCGCCTTCGCGACCTTCGGGTCCGCGCGACTCGAGCCCGAACGCGAGCACGTTGCCGCTGGTGCAGTGCTCCACGATCGATTTGGTGACCTCTCTGGCCTCCTTCGGGTGCGACGCGATGACCGCGGGGTTCGCGTTGTCCAGGTGGAACACATCGGGCCTCGCGGCCTCCTCTGACCCCCTTGAGGAGCTTCTCGACCGCCTCCGGGTTCGGCCTCGGCGTCTCGCTCTTCCCGGTCTCGTCTGACATGTAGCAGTACACGCACGACTGCGCGCCCAGTCTGTAGTTGCGCACGCCCGCACGCGCGAGCGCCTCCACCTCCGCGACGATGTCCTCGGGCTGCCTGAAGACCACGCCCCCGAAGAGCGGCTCGACGCAGAACCTGCAGCCCCCGGAGATGTACCTCACGCACCCCCTGTACATCTGCACCTCGGCGATCAGCGGGCCCCAGCGGTCGGGATGCGACAGGCACGCCTCGGCCCCTAGCAGGAGCCACGCGTTCCACTCGTCGACGGTCCTCCTGCGGTCCTCGAAGCGCCCGCGGAGGACGAGGTCGTGGAGGCCCGCATCGAGGTCCGCGGTGCCGACATGCCCGAAGCGTCTCCCTCAGGCGGTCGGGTACCTTGTCCTTCCCGACCCCCAGGCTCACCACGCTCGTCCCTCTGAACGAGGAGCCTATCTCGACGAGCTCGCGGTCGCTCGCCGGCATGCCCCTCAGATACTTCCCGGGCACGGCAACGTTCCTGATCACAGCCAGGAGGTCGAACTTGGAGAGGTCGACACCCCCTTCCCTGAGCTGGTCTATCGTCGCGTACGTGACCTGCGCGCGCGCACTCCTGAGCGCGCCATAGGCGAGCCTGGCGTGGGGCGAGATGTACGGGGGGACCCCGAGGCAGGCGGGCTCGTCGGTGTACCCGTCAAGGACTAGGGCTCTCATCGTCGTTGGTAATCGGTTTCATGTGATAAGATGTTCCGTTTTCGTTGCCCCCGCGGGCCAGGCGTTCCGGTCATTCGTCCGTGTACGATGGCAACCTATTAATGCGGCGAATTTATCTCCTCCTGGTAGCAAGAAGCGTAAGTGAACGCTCATGTTGTTGTTCGAATTGGGAAATCCGGACAACGACTTTCGACTTAAAGCGAAAACAAAGGGGTAGAATCGAATGGCAAAGAAATCCAAGCCGGCCAAGAAGAAGGCCGTCATGAGAAAAGCGCCAGCGAAGAAAGCACCTGTTAGGAAGATCGTCAAGAAGGCGGCGAAGCCGAAGGCTGCGCCCGCCCAGAAGATGACCGTCGATCAGCTTCTGAAGAAGGCTTACGAGCCAGCGAGGCTCGCGATGATCTACCACCCGTTCTACGAGGGCAAGATCGAGATCGTCCCGAAGTGCGCGGTCAGGGACTTCAGCGACTTCGCCATCTGGTACACCCCAGGTGTGGCAGAGCCGTGCAAGGCGATCAACAAGGACAAGGAGCTGTCCTACATCCACACCAACAGGTGGAACACCGTCGCCGTCATCTCTGACGGCACCAGGGTCCTGGGCCTGGGGGACATCGGCCCCGAGGCGGGCATGCCGGTCATGGAGGGCAAGTCCCTCCTGTTCAAGTACCTGGGCGGCGTGGACGCGTTCCCGCTCTGCCTGGGCACGAAGGACCCGGACAAGATCATCGAGACCGTCAAGATACTCCAGCCGTCCCTCGGTGGCATCAACCTCGAGGACATATCGCAGCCGAAGTGCTTCTACGTGCTCGAGCGCCTGAGGGAGGAGTGCGAGATACCCGTCTGGCACGACGACCAGCAGGGCACGGGCACCATCGTCTCCGCGGGCGCGATCAACGCCGCGAAGTTCGTCGGCAAGAAGCCCTCGGAGATGAAGGTCGCATACCTCGGAGCGGGCGCGGCGAACATCGCCATATCGAGGATCATGCAGGTCTCCGGGTTCAAGTGGGAGAACATGGTCATGTGCGACTCCAAGGGCACGCTGCACATGGGCAGGTGCGAGGAGGTCAAGGCCGAGTACAAGGAGAAGCTCTTCATGTGCGAGCACTCCAACAAGGAGAACATCGTCGGCGGGACCCGCGGAGGCCCTGAAGGGCGCGGACATGGTCGTCGCGGCCTCGAAGCCCGGCCCGGGCACGCTGAAGCCCGAATGGGTCAGCGGCATGGCCGACGACTCGATAGTGTTCGCCACCGCCAACCCGATCCCCGAGATATGGCCCTGGGAGGCGCTCGAGGCGGGTGCGAAGGTCGTCGCGACCGGCAGGTCGGACTTCCCGAACCAGGTCAACAACTCGCTGGGCTTCCCTGGCATATTCAGAGGCACGCTGGACGTCAGGGCCAAGACCATCTCGGACACGATGTGCCTTGCCGCCGTCCTGGAGATCGCGAAGACGGCCGAGGACAAAGAGCTCACGGAGAACTACATCGTCCCGACGATGGACGAGTGGGAGGTCTTCCCGAGGGAGGCCGCGGCCGTCGGCATGGCCGCCATAAACGAGGGCATCGCGAGGGTCAAGGCCACCAGGAAGGAGCTCTACGAGAAGGCCGAGGAGATCATCGGGCGCGCGAGAAGGCAGACCAAGTACCTGATGAAGGGCGGGTTCATCCTGCCCCCGCCGAAGGCGTGAGCTCCACTCACCAAACCGTTTCCCAAACCTCCTTTCATGTTTTCCGAATCGTTCCCTGGGGAACCCACAGGTTGATGGTGGTCTCTGCCGATACCGAGTCGTGGGACGATGATCGAGGGGCGGAATGTGGATCTGAGGATTGCGGAAGAGGAGGATGTTGCGCGATTGGTGGGTCTGCTCAACGACTCGGGCTTCTCAGGAGACTACCAGCATCATCCGACACAGGTCACGAAGACCGATATCCAGAACCGTGTGCTCACGCACTCGCTGTACAGCACGCCGTGGGTCGACTTCTTGGTTCAGAAGAAGGACGGCTCTACGGTCGGTTGGGCTGCGCACTATGTGAGCGCGCCGAACTTCGGCTGGATCGAGATCGGGTACGCCATCGAGCCGTCGGAAAGGAAGAAGGGGTACGGGACCGAAACCGTCAGACTGCTCGTGGACTATCTGTTCCTGACCAGCGAGATCGAGAGAGTCCAGGCCGTGGTGGACGCGCGCAACTCGCCGTCGCGTCGAGTCCTAGAGAAGGCCGGGTTCAGGCACGAGGGTGTCCTGCGTTCCGCGCTCTGGGATTCTGAAGGCAGGTGGGCCGATGGCGACCTCTTCGGGATCCTCAGAAAAGACTGGAAGCGACCGAGCGTCCTAACGCGCGGTCAGCTCGGAAGGAAGGCCGCCTGAAGACGCGTCAGTCGTCCTTCTCCTTTCTGAACACGTTCCCGCACCTGGGGCATTCATCGTGGTCCTTCTTGGTCCCCTTTCTGCAGTAGCTGCAGACGCACTCTTCCTCATTCTCTCCCACTGAGCTCACCCCTCGGGGCCAGCTCCTTCATGAGCCTGCTCTCGGCGATCGCGTTGAGCACCGGGCAGTTGGTAGGACGAGGTGCGGTCGAGGCGCAGATCTCGGGGACGGAGTTGCCGATGGGTCCTGGGATCGTCTCCTCGCCGGGGAGCCTCAGGCATGTCTTGTCCCCGCAGTTCGCAGCGAACCAGCCAGAGCTCACATCGCGGTACTCGGACCGGACGTATCGGTCGAGCTCCTTGTGGGCTCTCCTCGCAGACGGGAGCAGGTACGGACCGAAGGTCATACTGCGCGCCCCCTGGTCCTCATGTCTGCGTTCATCCAGACCTCGAAGAGCGCGGGGGTCCGCGCCCGGTATGTCCGAGCACCAGACGTTGTTCTTGCGGTTCTTGCGAACACGTTCAATCAGCTCCTTTCTAAACCGTAATACACGCTTTGCCTAATAAAACCTTCGTTTTAGCAGGCAAAACCATTATATCACAGCGCAATCATACATATTACTACAGAACGGTGCATTTTAGAGGTGACCCAACTTGAAGGCGATCATGATAGTCAAGGACCCCGAGGCTTTTCAGCTGCTGGCCGATGACACGAGGAGGCGGATCAACCACCTCCTGAGGGCGAAGGAGATGGCCGTGAGCCAGATCGCCGACGAGCTCGACCTCACCGCTCAGGCGATCTACCACCACATACGCAAGATGAAGGCTGCGGGTCTCATAGAGGTCTCGAGGGAGGAGAGGGTCGGTCACTTCATCGAGACGTACTACCGCTCCGCCGCGGAGGTCTTCCATTTCCAGCTCGGCGAGGGCGGCGACGGATGCTGCCAGGAGGCACAGATCAAGGAGGCTCTCGAGGGCCTCCACAAGATCGGGCTCATATCGAAGCCCGGCCCGGACACCGTGTCCCGCGTCGTCGAGATCATGATTCGCTTGGAGCGGATCTACGGACGGAACAAGTACGTCGACGAGATCACTGAGTTCAGCGGGGCGGACATTCTAGTCAAGCAGACGATGATGGAGTTCTCCAGGATGCTCTGCCAGACGAGTGCCGATGTGAAGGAGCTCGATGAGCTGCACAGCGAGCTGAGGAATATCCTCGCCGCGATATCTGCGCCGAAGAAGGCCAAGGCCAAATCCGCTTAGAGCAGCCCCATCTCGACTATCTCTACGCTCTGCACACCCGAGACCCCGCCTATCGCCTGCTCGACGATGTCGGCACCGCCCTGCTTGTCCTCCATCACTACGAGGATGTGCAGGGCCTTCAGGCCGAACGCGACGGGTTTTGTCTCCGATGCCTTCAGGTTGGCGCCCTTCGGCAGGGCCGCCTTGACATCGGTCAGTAGCTTGCCGAGGTCGACTTCCGTCCCCTCGGGCAATATCCTGTACTGGAGGCCGACTTCTCCCATGAAAAACACCTCAAGGTCCTACGAACCCGCACTCCGGGCACTTGTAGTGGACGCTCTGATCCCTGCAGTTCATGCATCTGCCTATTGTCGCCTTGCCGCAGCTCGGGCAGAGGAACGTGGTCTCCGTCTTCCTCACCAGGCGGATACCGCATGAGGAGCAGATCTTTTCCTGGCCAATCAATATCTTCGACCTCGGCGCTGAGGTATAAACTATCTGTATATAACATTAGTGCAACGTCCCCGCGCGGAGATTGGTCGGTCAGTCAGCGCTCCGTGCCAGCTGGGGGAGGGGAGAAATCCAGGCGGGGCCAGGTCGCTCATGACGACACGAAGCTCGTCGCGGAGGTGCTCGCGAGAGAGGCAGTATCCGAGGGGTGGTCGATACTGACGGATACTGACGTGTGCTACGGGGTCTCAGGGGTTGGGTAGATAATGTTTGCTCAGAAAACGCGATTTATGGTCGCGGCGAGATATTTGTCGTCCCGTTTTCGCACCGTTACGGGGTCGCCTGCTGAGAAATTCGCATTTTCCAAGAAATCATTATATACACGAACGAACTACACGCCCTGCTAACGCAGCCTAGGGTATCCACGCCTCCCAGGGCCCGTAGCTCAGCTAGGTAGGAATCTTATGCATTCTATGATTGCAAGACTCCCTAGAAAGAGCATCTGCCTTTTAAGCAGGTGGCCCGGGGTTCGAATGACTATGCCTAACCGACTAGTCTCGGAAATCCCCGCGGGCCCGCCAGGCGTCGCCTCCGGCGCGTCTGAGGGGTTGGCTGGGATGAAACGACATGCAGTCGAGGGCCCTGCGCTTGTTGGGTGAGCACCATGGCCGAAGAATTTAACGTCTTGGAGCATGAGCTCGTTCCCGAGCATCATCTCCTGTCGGAGAAGGAGGCCGAGAAGGTCCTGAAGGAGCTCAGGCTCACCAAGGACCAGCTTCCGAAGATAAGGGTCGCAGACCCGTGCATTCGCGCTCTCGACGCGATCGCGGGGCCTGTCGAAGAGGGAATGGTAGTCAAGATCGTCAGGCGCAGCGCCACCAGCGGCGTGTCCGTCTGCTATAGACTCGTGGTCCGGGGGTGAACCATTGAGAGAACTAGTGGAAACCTATTTCCGAGAACGCAGTATCGTCAACCACCACATAGCATCGTACAACGACTTTTTGCCGACCATCGACCACCCGAACAGCAGGATGCAGAAGATCGTGGACAACGTCCGCGCATCCCCCGACGAGGCCGAGAGGGGGCTCATCAGGCTCGACCCCGACAGGACCGAGGGGAAGATCATAGAGATCCGGATCGGGAGGAAGAGGGACGAGAAGACGGGCCAGATCGACGGCAGCGCCAGGCCGACCATATCCGTCGGAAGGCCATTGATCAAGGAGGCCAACGGCGCGACCCACGACCTGTTCCCGATGGAGGCCAGGCTCAGGAACCTCAACTACTCCTCGCCCATCATGCTCGAGTTCACGCTCGTCGAGGACGGCATCGAGCGCGAGGCGGAGAAGGTGCACATAGGCGACCTGCCGGTCATGATCAAGTCCAAGAAGTGCAACCTGCACAGGGACAACCTCGATGTCGACAGGGAGCCCACGCCCGAGGAGCTGGACAAGCACCTCGTCGACAGGGGCGAGGACCTTTGCGACCCCGGAGGATACTTCATCATCGGCGGGACCGAGAGGGCGCTGATATCCCTCGAGGACCTGGCCCCGAACAGGGTCATGGTCGAGATGAACGAGCGCTACGGCACCAGCCTGCATGTGGCCAAGGTCTTCTCTCAGAGGGAGGGATACAGGGCGCTCACGCTGATGGAGAAGAAGAAGGACGGGATATTGGTAGTGTCCGTGCCCGCAGCGTCCGGCCAGATACCTCTCATAGTGCTCATGAAGGCGCTGGGGATGGAGAGCGACGAGCAGATCTTCAAGGCGATCGTCTCCGACCCTCAGATGGCCAACATCGTGTACGCGAACATCGAGGAGTGCCAGAACAAGAAGCTCTACCCGCCCAACGGGATATACACGACCGAGGACGCCATCCTGTTCCTGGAGCGCAAGTTCGCGACCGGACAGGCCAAGGAGTACAGGGCGAAGAAGGTCGAGAGCATCATCGACAGATCGCTCCTGCCGCACCTGGGCGACACGTCCGAGGTCAGGCTCAAGAAGTCCATCTTCCTGGGGCGTGTCGCGAGGACCATCCTCGAGCTCGAGCTCGGCAAGCGTAAGGAGGACGACAAGGACCACTACGCGAACAAGAGGCTGAAGCTCGCGGGCGACCTCATGGAGGACCTCTTCAGGGTCGCGTTCACCAACCTGATCAAGGACCTGAAGTACCAGCTCGAGAGGGGCTACACGAGGAAGAAAGGCCTCAAGATCTCGAGCGCCATCAGGCCCGACCTGCTCACCCACAGGCTGCTGCACGCGTTCGCGACCGGCAACTGGGTCGGCGGAAGGGCGGGCGTGTCGCAGCTGCTGGACAGGACCTCGAACATGAGCGCCCTGTCTCACCTGAGGCGCGTCACATCGCCCCTCACGAGGAGCCAGCCGCACTTCGAGGCGCGTGACCTGCACCCCACCCAGTGGGGCAGGCTGTGCCCGAACGAGACCCCCGAGGGTCAGAACTGCGGTCTGGTCAAGAACTGCGCGCTCATCGTCGACGTGTCCGAGGGCACGGACGAGAAGGACGTCATCTGGCTGCTCAGGGACCTGGGCGTCAGGGAGGTCGGCGAGCAGTACACGAACGACACCAGGATATACGTCAACGGCGACCTGATCGGCCTGCACGACAAGCCCAAGGAGCTCGTCGAGGAGATACGCCAGAGGAGGCGCTCCGGGCTGCTGTCGCACGAGGTCAACATCAGGTTCGACGACAACATGAACGAGATCATCATCAACTGCGACGAGGGCAGGCTGAGGAGGCCGATGCTCGTCGTGCGCCACGGCAAGACCATGCTCACGCACAGGCACGTCGAGGACATGCGCTCGGGCAAGGCCAAGTGGTCCGACCTCATCCGCGAGGGCGTGGTCGAGTGGATCGACGCTGAGGAGGAAGAGGACACCTTCATCGCGGTGTTCTCGTACAAGACGCCTCAGAAGTGCGAGCACTGCGGCAAGTTCCTGAGCGAGATCGATGTCGAGTGGCGGAACCCAGGCGAGGAGGGCAAGATCGCCCTGGAGTGCAAGGCCTGCGGCGGGACGATGCAGATCGACTCGCAGCTGCTGGACAATCACACCCACCTCGAGATAGACCCGATGGTCATCCTGGGCGTCTGCTCCGCGATGGTCCCGTACCCCGAGCACAACTCGAGCCCGAGGGTCACGATGGGCTCCGGGATGGCGAAGCAGTCGCTCGGCCTGAGCTCGTCCAACTACAGGATGCAGGCCGGACACCAGGAGCCACCTGATGCACTATCCGCAGCAGCCGATCGCCAAGACGAAGCCGATGGACTTCGTGCACTTCGAGAAGAGGCCCGCGGGCCAGAACTTCGTCGTCGCGATCATCTCCTACTCCGGCTACAACATGGAGGACGCGGTCATCATGAACAAGTCCTCGGTCGAGCGCGGGCTCGGCAGGTCGACCTTCATGAGGACCTACAGGGCCGAGGAGCGCAGGTATCCAGGCGGTCAGGAGGATCACTTCGAGATACCCAGCCCCGATGTCAGGGGCGCGAGGGCCGACCTGTCCTACAGCAACCTGGGCGAGGACGGCCTCATCAGCCCCGAGACCAAGGTCGACGGCGGCGATGTGCTCATAGGCAAGACCTCGCCCCCGAGGTTCCTCGAGGAGGAGGCGGACTTCCTGACGCCCCAGAAGAGGCGCGAGACGTCCGTCACCGTGAGGCCGGGAGAGAGCGGATGCGTCGACAACGTGATGCTCACCGAGTCCGAGAACGGCTCCCGCCTGGTCAAGGTCAAGGTCAGGGACGAGAGGATCCCCGAGCTGGGGGACAAGTTCGCGTCCAGGCACGGCCAGAAGGGCGTCATCGGACTGCTCGTGGCCCAGGAGGACATGCCGTTCACGGAGGACGGGCTCGTGCCGGACCTCCTGATCAACCCGCACGCCATCCCGTCCCGTATGACGGTGGCGCACGTGCTCGAGATGATCGGCGGCAAGGTCGGCTCCATGGAGGGCAGGTTCATCGACGGCACGCCCTTCAGCGGCGAGAGGGAGGAGGCCCTCAGGGACTCGCTCGTCAAGAACGGCTTCAAGCACAACGGCAAGGAGGTCATGTACGACGGCATCACCGGGCGCAAGATCGAGGCCGAGATATTCATCGGCGTGATCTACTACCAGAAGCTGCACCACATGGTCTCCGGAAAGCTCCATGTCAGGAGCAGGGGCCCGGTCCAGATACTCACCAGGCAGCCGACCGAGGGGCGCTCGAGGCAGGGCGGCCTGAGGTTCGGCGAGATGGAGAGGGACTGTCTGATCGGCCACGGCGCGGCCATGGTCATCAAGGACAGGCTGCTGGACGAGTCCGACGGGACGCTGCAGTACGTCTGCGGCAACCCGAACTGCGGCCACATCGCCATCCTCGACAGGAGGGGCACCCTCAGGTGCCCGGTCTGCGGGAACAACTCGAAGATATACCAGGTGCAGACCTCGTATGCGTTCAAGCTGCTGCTGGACGAGCTGCTGTCGCTCGGGGTCGCCATGCGCCTGCAACTGGAGGACTTGAAATGATAGTCACGGGAGTCACCAAGAGGATAGCGGCGATCAAGTTCGCCCATCTGTCGCCTGACGAGATCAGGAAGATGAGCGCGACCAAGATCATCACGGCGGACACGTACGACGATGACGGTTTCCCGATCGACATGGGCCTGATGGACCCGCACCTGGGAGTCATCGAGCCCGGGCTGAGGTGCAAGACCTGCGGGAAGAAGGTCGACGAGTGCCCGGGGCACTTCGGGCACATCGACCTCGCGATGCCGGTCATCCACGTCGGCTACGTGAAGGAGATCAAGAAGCTCCTGCAGTCCACCTGCAGGTCCTGCGGCAGGCTCCTGCTCACGGGCGAGCAGGCGGCCGAGTACAGGAAGCAGAGGGACAGGATGGAGGAGCTGGGCGGGGACGTGCTCGACACGTCCGCCGTCTCGAAGGAGACCGCGCGCGACGCCGCATCGAGGACCGCGTGCCCGCACTGCGGGACCGTCCAGCTGAAGATCACGCTCGACAAGCCCACGACCTTCAGGGAGGAGGGCCACAAGCTCACTCCGAAGGAGGTCAGGGAGAGGCTCGAGCGCATCCCGGACGAGGACCTCATATCGCTGGGCATGGACCCGACGGTCTCGAGGCCCGAGTGGATGATCCTGACCGCGCTGCCGGTGCCCCCGGTCACGGTGAGGCCTTCGATCACGCTCGAGTCCGGCGACAGGTCGGAGGACGACGTGACGCACAAGCTCGTCGACGTCCTGAGGATCAACCAGAGGCTCCGTGAGAACAGGGACGCGGGCGCGCCCCAGCTCATAGTCGAGGACCTGTGGGAGCTCCTGCAGTACCATGTCACGACGTACTTCGACAACCAGACCTCGGGCATACCGCCCGCGAGGCACAGGTCCGGGAGACCGCTGAAGACCCTCGTCCAGAGGCTCAAGGGCAAGGAGGGCAGGTTCAGGTCGAACCTGTCCGGGAAGCGTGTCAACTTCTCCGCGCGTACGGTCATATCGCCCGACCCGATGCTGTCCATCAACGAGGTCGGCGTCCCGATCGAGGCCGCGAGGGAGCTCACGATCCCGATACACGTCACCGAGCGCAACCTCGCGATCGCCAAGGAGATGTGCTCGCGCGGGCCGGCGCCCGCGGGCCCGGACTACAGGCCGGGCGTGAACTACGTCATCAGGACCGACGGCCGCAGGATAAAGGTCACCGACAAGAACGCGGAGACCGTCGCGGAGACCATCGAGCCTGGGTACACGGTTGAGAAGCACCTGCAGGACGGCGACATCGTCCTGTTCAACAGGCAGCCGTCGCTGCACAGGATGTCCATCATGGCGCACGAGGTCAGGGTCATGCCTTTCAAGACGTTCAGGTTCAACCTGTGCGTCTGTCCGCCGTACAACGCGGACTTCGACGGCGACGAGATGAACCTGCACGTGCTCCAGAGCGAGGAGGCCAGGGCCGAGGCGAAGGTGCTGATGCGGGTGCAGGAGCACATCCTGTCCCCCAGGTTCGGCGGGCCGGTCATAGGCGGCATACACGACCACATCACGGGCGCGTTCCTCCTGACGCACATGGACTCCAAGTTCACCAGGGAGGAGATGCTGAAGATACTCGAGAAGATCGATGTGCCCGAGCTGCCCGAGCCCGAGGTCAAGGTGCACAACGTGCCCTACTGGACCGGGAAGCAGCTGTTCAGCCTGATCACCCCGAAGGACCTGCACATGACCTTCAAGTCGTCCATCTGCCAGAGGTGCGACAACTGCAAGAAGGAGGCGTGCGAGCACGACTCGTTCGTGGTCATCCGGGGCGGGAAGCTCGTCGCGGGGACCATCGACGAGAAGGCCATAGGCGCGTTCAAGGGCAGGATCCTGGACAAGCTGGCCAGGGACTACGGGCCCGACATGGCGAGGCAGTTCATCGACCGCGCGACCAAGCTCGCGATAGGGGCGATATCCGTCCGCGGGTTCACGACCGGCATAGACGACGAGGACATCCCGGACCAGGCCAAGCGCGAGATAGACGACGCGATGACCCAGGCGAGGATGAAGGTCGAGGAGCACGTGACCGCGTACAGGCACGGCGAGCTCGAACAGATGCCCGGGCGCTCGCTCGAGGAGACCCTCGAGGTCGAGATCATGAAGGTCCTGGGCAAGGCGAGGGACACCGCGGGCCAGATCGCGGGCAGGCACCTCGGTCTCGAGAACTCGGCGGTCATCATGGCGCGCTGCGGCGCGAGGGGCTCGATGCTGAACCTGTCGCAGATGGCGGGTGCCATCGGCCAGCAGGCGGTCAGGGGCGAGCGTCTGTCCAGGGGCTACTGGAACAGGACCCTGCCGCACTTCGAGAAGGGCGACCTGGGGTCCGAGGCCAGGGGGTTCATCAGGAACTCGTACAAGAGCGGGCTCACGCCGACCGAGTACTTCTTCCACTCTATGGGTGGCAGGGAGGGCCTGGTCGATACCGCGGTGAGGACCTCCCGTTCGGGTTACATGCAGAGGAGGCTCATCAACGCGCTCGAGGACCTGAAGGTCATGCAGGACGGCTCCGTCCGCAACACCGCGGGCACGATCATCCAGTTCAAGTACGGAGAGGACGGCATCGACCCGTGCAGGGGCGTCCAGGGAGACCCCGTCGATGTCGACGACATCATCCTGAGCGTGCTCGGGGACCAGGGCGAGCTGATCGCCAAGGTCCAGGAGAAGGGCGTCGTGAGCTACGGCATCCAGGACAGGGACCTGCTCGAGACGCCCGAGGAGACCGAGCCGAGGAGGAGCCCGAGTTCGAGTCCGGCGGCTCCGAGGAGGGATGATTCACATGACCGCCAAGAACGCGATCGAGGTCTTCACGAAGAAGGGCGTGGACGAGAAGACCGCGGAGAAGCTCGTCGAGAGCGGGTACACCTTCACCAAGGTCGCGCGCGCGAACGAGAAGACGATGAGGGAGCTCGAGAAGCTCTTCGGCGAGAAGAAGCTGAAGCAGGTCGTCTCGGCCGTCAAGACCAAGGAGCGCGCGCCCAAG
The DNA here is from genome assembly GCA_963818745.1 of Thermoplasmatota archaeon. Classification (GTDB taxonomy): domain Archaea; phylum Thermoplasmatota; class Thermoplasmata; order UBA10834; family UBA10834; genus CAWBDD01. Next base: position 628,374 of record CAWFTI010000001.1, read on the forward strand.
AAGAAGAAGGAGAAGCCGCTCAAGAAGCCGGTTTTCGCCAAGAAGACCCTGCCGCTCAAGGTCAGGCAGCCCACCCAGATGGAGGCGAAGCTCGACAAGATGCTCGCCAAGTCCGGGAAGACGCTCTCGCGCGCGGTCGTCGGCTCGATCGCCCAGAGGCTCGAGGGCGTGGACCTCCCGGACAAACTCCTGGATAAGATCCTGAACCTGACCTGGGAGAGGTTCAACATACACACGGTCGACCCGAACGAGTCCGTGGGCATCCTCGCCGCGCAGAGCATAGGCGAGCCGGGCACGCAGATGACCATGAGGACGTTCCACTACGCGGGAGTCGCCGAGATGAACGTCACGCTGGGCCTGCCGAGGCTGATCGAGATCGTGGACGCGAGGCGCGTGCCGAGCACCCCGATCATGGAGATACACCTCGAGGATAGCGTGCACGACGACGTCGAGAAGGTCAGGGACATCGCCTCGAACATCGAGCGCACGAACCTGATAGACATCGCGGACGTCGAGACGGACATCAACAACATGGAGGTCGTCGTGAAGCTCGACAAGCGCAAGATCGAGCGCAAGGGCATCACGCCCGAGGATGTCCTCAAGAAGCTCAACAAGGCCAAGGGCACCAAAGGCCTCGCGGAGATGCGCGACCAGAACATCGTGATCAAGTGCGACGAGCCGTCGTACAAGAAGCTCCAGAGGATCTCGGAGGACACGAAGCAGAGCCCCATCAAGGGCGTCGAGGGCATACACAGGGCCGTCATCAGGAAGGTCGGAGGGCAATACGTCGTCTACACCGAGGGCTCGAACCTCGAGAAGGTGCTCGAGATCGCCCATGTGGACAAGAAGAGGACCTCCACCAACAGCATACTCGAGATATTCGAGGTGCTCGGGGTCGAGGCCGCGAGGAACGCGATCATCAACGAGGCCTCGAGGACGCTGGAGGAGCAGGGTCTCACGGTGGACATCAGGCACATCATGCTCGTCTCCGACCTCATGACCAACGACGGCGACGTGAAGGCCATCGGCAGGCACGGCATATCCGGGCGCAAGTCGAGCGTGCTCGCGAGGGCGGCGTTCGAGATAACATCGACGCACCTGCTGCGCGCGGGCATCACGGGAGAGGTCGACACCCTCGAAGGCGTTGTGGAAAACATTATAGTGGGTCAGCCAGTTACTGTGGGCACTGGTGCGGTCAATCTGGTCTGGTCACCCGCGGTCAGGAAGAAGGACGGTGAGTGAAGATGATAGACATCGCAAGGGCGCTCAAGACGGCGACGACCACGGGCGAGGTCAGGTTCGGCCTGGCCGAGACCAAGAAGTCCATGAAGAAGGGCGAGGCGAAGCTGGTCGTGCTAGCGAGCAACTGCCCCGAGAAGGATTCGCTCGAGGGACAGGTCGTCCTCGAAGGTCATCGTGTTCGAGGGCACGAACGTCGAGCTCGGGGCGGCCTGCGGGAAACCCTTCCCGATATCCGCGCTGGCCATCGTGAGCCCAGGGGAGTCGAACATACTCTCGGCATGAGTTGGTCCTAATGGGAGACATCACTTTTACGGAGGACACCCTCCGGTACATTTCCCTTTTCGAGAAGGTCACGGGCACGCAGGTCAAGGACTGCCTCGAGACCGAGGAGAAGCTCGTGTTCGTCGTGGAGAAGGGCCAGGGGTCCAGGGCCGTGGGCAAGAAGGGCGAGAACGTCATACGCCTCAAGAACCTCACGGGCAAGAACATCCACGTCATCGAGTACTCGGAGGACCCCGAGACCTTCGTCAAGAACGTGTTCCACACCTACAGCGTCCAGAGCGGTCGCGATCGAGAACCGCGGGAACATCGTCCACGCGACCGTGACGGTCGACCCGAAGGTCAAGGGTAAGGCCATCGGCAAGAACGGCAAGAACCTCCGGATCGCCCGGGAGATAGTCAGCAGGCACCACAACGTCCAGAGCATCAGCGTCGCCTGAGCGGCTCCCGCTCCACCTCGAGCCTGTCCGCGGTGGGGTATTCTTCGACAATGAACGACGGCAGCGGCAGCTCTGGTGCGATCTCCTCCAGCACCCACGGGGCCACCTCGAGCCTCTTCTTGTCGCGGTCGACCCAGAGCAGCCTCCGGGGTACCCCGAACTCCGAGGAGATCATCCTGGCAGCCTCTTCCGGGGTCTTCGTCTCGACGACGCCCTTCAGCAGCGTGCCGTCGTCCGTGAGCAGCTCGTGGGGCTTGATCACGTTCCTCGCGCGCCGCTTTATCCTCCGCCTCAGCTGCACCCCGTCCTTGAACGCCGAGGAGCAGTAGTGCAGCGGGACATCGACGTCGGTTCGGAGCAGTCCGAGCGCCAGCTCCTCGCTGCCGGCGACCCCGGACGAGACATCGTCCCTGGTGTCGAACCCGCGCGCCCTCAGCGCCCTCCAGTTGGTCTCGGAGAACTCCAGCTCGTTCATGTTCACGAAGTCGAGCTCCCTGTCGTCCGCGAATTCGATGAGGGCGAGCAGTTCGCTCCTCCTGTCGGGCAGCGCCGGGACCTCGAATCCCACGCAGAGGCCAGCCTTCTTGGATCGCGCGACCGCATCCGCGAAAGTCGTCCTTTCGAGCCTCTTCCAGGACCCGAGCGGCGGGTGGAACCTTATCTCGTCGAGCCCGGCCCTCGCGACCCTGTCGATGCGCTTGGGATCCGTCGTCGATGTGTACAGGTGTATCTGGTGCGACTCTCCGAAGCGCTTCTTCAGCGCCCTGATCGAAGCGGCCGTTCTGTCGGCCGTGAGAAGCGGGTCCCCTCCGGTGATGCCGGTCCCCAGCGCGTCCATCAGCTCGCCCTCTTCGACCGCTTCGGGGATGGCCGCGATCCTTCGCTCGTTGGCGTAGAACACATCCTTCCCCCTCTTCTGGGATGACAGGGGACAGTAACCGCATCGGCGCATGCACCGTCCGGTGACGAGGAGGACTAGCTTGGCGCCCTTCCTGCAGAGGACACACCCTGGAGGCAATCTGCCCGTGTAGGCCGAGCGCTTCTCCAATCGCCTGATGCTCTTCACGGGACCACGATATCCGGTCCGGGCTAATTGAAGTGATGTCGGAAAATCGTTCCCGCACCGACCATGGGCCGGTCATGCCGGGATAAGGTGTTTGCCCCTCGACAGATAAGCGTCGAAGATGGATCATACATCCTGGTGAGGGGCTTTAGGTGTTTCAGTTCACCTTTTTCTCTGGTTCACAGGTACCTTCCTCGAAGGTGCCGTGCGAATCCCCGCAGTTTTCTGCTTCTTCATGTATGGTCCCGAAAGTAGTACGCAGGGAGGTCTATTTATATCCTTCAGTGCGAAATATATCTTTAACGGCGCAAAGTGCCGCCCTTAGCCCGTTCTCCTTCGACCATCCCGCGCCCTTGCGTTCACGAAAAGCCTTTTCTAAGCAGGATGGGATGTTCATCCGCGGTTGGTCGCAGAGGGCCCGTGAGGCAGGCGCTGTGCCGTGCGCTGGCTCTGCGTCGCGAGAGGTTTCCATCGATGCTCGATTGTACTGCTGGTGTTCCCGCCCCTTTGGATACCCACGTCTCCGTACCTGGCTCCAGCGAGCCTGTCGGCGTACGCCAAGGAGCATGGGGTCAAGGTCGGGTGCGTGGACGCCAGCATCGAATGCGTCGACAGGCTCCTTTCGAGGAAGTACCTGGACTCCTGCAGGTCCCTGCTCGAAGCAAAGGAGGAGAGGCTGCGCAGGCGAGGCCCGACCGGGCCGGACGAGCGCAGGCTGTACCTCGAAGCCGTCAAAGGGCTCGTGCGGGGAAGGGAAGTGCCCGAGAGGATAGAGTCTCTGAAAAGCTTCCTCAGGGAGAGCCGATCGTTCAGGGACATCGAGAGGTTCGAGCGGGCATGGGTGTCCGTGGAGGACGCCATGTTCCTGATCTCCCAGGCGCACTATCCGCTGGATTTCCGGTTCACGCTCCTCGAGAGCAGGCATTCGTCGTCCAGGATAGGCGAGATCATCGAGGCGACCGAGGACAGGGATCAGAACGTCTTCATCGAGACGTTCGAGAAGCACATCCTCCGGAAGGTGCTCGGCAAGGACCCGGCCCTCGTCGGCATATCCATCGTCTCCAGGAACCAGATCATCCCGGGTCTCACTCTCGCGAAGATGCTCAAGGCGTCCGCCCCCTCGACGGCGGTGGTCGTCGGCGGGCCGTTCTTCTCTTTGATATCGTCGAGGCTGGACGCGGTCCTCGACAGCTTCCCGTTCGTCGATGCGTTCGTGACGTTCGACGGCGAGGAGCCGATGGTCCAGCTGTCGAAGAGCGTGGACGAGCACGGGAGGCTGAGGAACCCGGCGGAGATCCCGAACTTGGTCTACCGGGACGATGGAGGGACGGGCAGGCTGAGCCGGAAGGTCTGGCTCGGGAACCTGAGCCAGTTCCCGACCCCTGACTTCAGCAGGCTCCCGATGGACCTCTATCTGTCAGGTCACCCAATCCTCCCGCTCGAGACATCGAGGGGCTGCAGGTGGAGGCGGTGCGCCTTCTGCGACAGCCAGAAGAGCGTGTCCGGAAGCTATCGCGAGCGCGATCTGGGGCGCGTGGTCGAGGACCTCCAGGCCCTGTCGGAAAGGCACCGGACGAAGTACTTCACATTCGTCGACATGTCCGCCCCCGCGGAGCGGCTCGACGAGCTCTCGAAGAGGATCGTGAAGGCCGGCCTCGACGTCCGCTGGTCCGTCCAGACCAGGCTCGTGCCCAATGTCGATAGGCAGAAGCTGGAGCGGTTTTACGAGTCAGGTTGCAGGCAGTTGTTCTTCGGCCTCGAATCAGGGAGCCAGCGCGTGGTCGACCTGATGGACAAGGGCATCAGACTGCCGGTCGCCGCGCGCGTGCTCAGGGATTCCTCGGAGGCCGGGATCGTGAACAGCGCGTTCGTGATGTTCGGGTTCCCGACGGAGTCCGATGACGACAGGGAGAAGACCCTGAAGTTACTGATTGGCCACCGGGCCCACATCGACTTCGTCGAGGCCTCGTTCTTCTCGCTGTATGACGGCACGAGGATCGCCGTCAGCCCGGCCAGGTTCATGCTCGAGGAGGTCAAGCGCGCGGTGCCTGTCGAGGACAGCGTCGACGAGGAGCTTGCGTACAGGTGGACCGCGAACCCGTCGGCCCAGGACCCTCAGCAGCTCATGTCCTCGGCCGAGGAACGCCTTCTTGCGAAAGGCGTCCGGATGAAGTACGAGAACGCATTCGATGTCACGACCGCCCCTCTCGTGCTCGCCGATGTCCACGGGAGGCGGACGCTGAGGGACCACATGTACCGGTCATCGGGACCGATCAGTCCGAAGCCCTCCTCGAAGGTCTCGCTGGTCCCAGGCGTGGACTGGATCGGATTGCCGTTCGACCCGTACGCCGAATCTGTGGACACTGACACCGACGGCGCCTGGCTTCTGGTGAGGTCGGGCACGACCAGCAGAATGTTCTCCGTCGGGAAGGAAGAGGGCGACCTGCTCGCGGCCCTCGGACGGCCGATCGAGTACCACAGGCTGCGTGATGCCATGTCGGCCAAGTGGGGCAAGAACGCGCGGCAGGCCGAGAAACCACTCCGGGAGATGTTGTCGGAGTTCGTCGCGAGCGGAATAGTAAAGGTCGCATGACGGCGCCCGACCTCCCCGTGCAAAGGATTTTGACCGGCCCGCGCGATGCATGGGCCATGGAAAAGAAGAGCAGGGTGATCCTCGCCCTGGACGTGACCTCGAGGCAGGACGCGATGCGCGTCGTCGAGGCCGTCAGGGACCATGTGGACGCCATCAAGATAAACTGGCCCTTGATACTCGCCGCCGGGCCGGACATCATCAGCGAGATGTCCCGCGTGAAGGCGGTCATATGCGACATGAAGATCGCCGACATACCCAACACGAACCGGCTCATCGTCGAGCAGGCGATGCAGAGGGGGGCGAGCGCGGTCATAGCGCACGGGTTCACCGGGGAGGATTCGGTCAGGGCGTGCGTGGACGCCTCGAAAGGCCAGGTGTTCGTCGTCACCGAGATGAGCCACCCCGGAGGCAAACAGTTCACCGCGGGCGTGGCCGACAAGATCGCCGCGATCGCGCGGTCCGCAGGGGCGAGAGGCATAGTGGCGCCCGCAACGAGGCCGGAGCGCATCGCCGACCTCAGGAAGGTCATAGGGACGATGGAGATCATCAGTCCGGGCGTGGGCGCTCAGGGCGGCAGCGCCTCGGACGCGCTCAGGGCGGGCGCGGACTACATCATCGTCGGCCGAGCGATATACGAGGCCCCGGACCCCAAGGAGGCCGCGAGGCGCTTGGCGGAAGAGGTCAGGTCGGCCCTCTGACGCGGGGCCGTCCCGGCCCCGGAAAGCCTGCCAAATTCTGTCATGCCAGATGCGGGTGATGCATGCGCGCACACCCGCGTCGCGCGCCCGACAACGTATATATAGCCCTCTTGGTATCGGTGGGCTACTATCACTAGGTGGAAGTATATTTGGATGAGACAAGGGATAGTGCCGATAGGTCTCTTCTGTCCAAGCTGAGGAGGGGGGGCGGGAGGCCTACCGAGCGTGGAAAGTGGTTCCGGGCGAATTGGCCCTCCGTGGCCATGCTACTATTCATATTCATAGTGGCCCTGTTCGTCCGCTCGTACTTCGCGTATCAGACCTCCGCGGACAACGATTACATCGTGTCCGGCGGCTCCGACTCGTACTATTGGCGCAGGATCATAGACTACAACGCGGAGACGGGCAAACAGCTGTTCTTCGACCCGCTCATCAACTTCCCCGACGGCATCAGGAACCCGAGGCCGCCGCTGTACAGCATGTCCGTAGCCGTCCCGGCGGTCGTGCTCCAGGACGCGTTCGCTTCCTTGAGCGACTCGACGGGGTTCGTGTTCATCTGGTCGACGGCCTTCTGGGGCGCGCTGACCGTGTTCCCGGTCTACCTGCTTGGGAAGGAGGTCTTCGGAAGGAGGGCGGGTCTCGCGGCCGCGTTCTTACTCGCGGTCATGCCCAGCCATGTCCAGCGGAGCGTCCTGTCCAATGCTGACCACGACGCTATCATTCAGTTCTTCATGGTCCTCGCGTTCTTCTTCCTGCTCAAGGCGGTCAAGACGCAGCAGCACAAGGTCTGGGTCGAGAACTGGCTGAGCCCAGCCAGCATACGGTCCGGGCTCAAGGACTACCTCGCCAACAGCAGGACCCCGATCCTGTACTCGCTCATGGCGGGCGTGGCCTTCGGCTGCATCATCATGGCCTGGATAGGGTTCGCCTATGTCGCGGTCCTCATCCTTGCGTACTACGTCATCCAGGTCGTCCTGAACAGGTTCAAGAACGTCGATTCCCTCGGCGTGACGGTCATCATATTCCTGTCCATGGGCCTGGGATACCTGCTGGCGTTCCCGGTGTACTACGAGCAGGACCTGATGTTCAGGCTCGATGTGACCTTCTACCTCTTCCTCGCGGCGGTCGCCTTCGGCATGATGTTCGTCGCAACGAGGAAGTACCCGTGGACCCTGGTCATACCCGCGGTCGCGATCCTGCTCATCATAGCGGTGCTCGCGATAAGCGTCGTCTACCCGCCCCTGGCAGAGGCGATCCTGAGTGGCCAGGGATACTTCGGCACCAGCAAGCTGTACTCCACGATCGCCGAGGTCCGGGCGCCCAGGTTCAGCGAGCTCGCGATGTCCTTCGGCATGGTCACCTTCTACCTGTCCCTCATCGGCCTCGTCTGGGCGGTCGTCAAGATCCCCAAGCGCACGACCGCGGAGTACATATTCATGGTCGTCTGGCTCGCCGCGGCCATCATGATGGCGATCACCGCCGCCAGGTTCATGTTCAACGCCGCGCCGGCGTTCGCGCTGGCGGCCGGCTGGATCGTCGTGATGATGGTCGACGCGCTCGATTTCGGCAGCGTCCGGAAATCGCTCGCGGGCGCCAGCGGCTCATTCCTGCAGGTGTTCAGGAGGAGCGTCAAGATCAGGCACATGGTCGGCGTGCTCTTCCTGGGGTTCCTGATCGTACTCCCGAACGTGTGGTACAGCGTGGATGCAGGCATCCCGTCGGAGACCAAGCGCTCGTATGACAAGGAGATATACACCAGCATTCCCAGCTTCATGCAGCCGGGGGATTACGACCGGATAAACGGGTCGAACTGGTACCTCGGCGCGTTCGGCTACTCGTTGCCTCTCCCGAGCTACTACTTCCCCGCATCGTGGAAATGGTTCTCGGAACAGGACAGCGATGTGTACCCCGAGACCGCGCGGCCCGCGTACGTCGCGTGGTGGGACTACGGGTTCGAGGCCGTCCAGGAGGGCAAGCACCCGACCGTGGCCGACAACTTCCAGAACGGATACCAGATGACCGGTAACGTCATCATGGCCCAGACGGAGGAAGACACGATCGCGCTGTTCGCATACAGGCTCATCCAGGCGGGCATGGGGCGCGACGCTTCCGTGCAGGCCGCGATCGCGGACCTGTACGATGAGTACGGCGTCGATGCCGACCGCATGGACGAGATCCTGAGCGGGTCCCGGCCAGGAGCTGATAGACGAGGTGCTCTCGGACTCCGTGGTCTACGGGCCGATGGCGTCGGACCTGAGCGATGTGAACGCCAGGCTGGTCCTGGCAAGGGTCGAGCTTCAGAAGATGGGCTCGGAGGCCCTCGTGTCCTTCTACGGGGACATGTGCGACATCACCGGCTGGGAGATCAGGTACTTCAGCGTCGATTCCAGGATGTTCCCGATATCGGGCACCGAGACGGGCATCTACTACGCGCCTGCGAAGCTCTCCGACAGGCGCCTGAACGAGTACGGCATGCCGTACGATTTCTATGTCATCAAGGCGGTGGACTCGAACGGGCGCGAGATAGACATCGGGTCCGTCACATCCGACATGAACATCGTCGACTACTCGATCGTCTACCAGGACATGTTCTACGACAGCATGTTCTACAGGGCGATGGGCGGCTACAGCGGCTCCGACATCGGGCTCTCGAACGACGGCCTGCCGGGCGTCTCTGGGTCCGTCCAGGGCTACAACGCGATGCCGGGCTGGAACCTCACACACTTCAAGATGGTCTACAGGACCGCGTACTACAACCCCTGGCCATCCGACCAGGTCGCGCTGCACGGCGGCGACTGGGTCGCGGTCAGCTACGACGAGGCGGTCGCGCTCAAGAAGCAGATCAGCGCAGGGGAGATCGAGGGCGTCGTGGACGACAACCCGATCTCGCTGTACAGGAGCGGCTGCGTGTTCCTGAAGTACTATGCGGGCGCGATGGTGAGCGGCACGCTGACCACCGAGCAGGGGGCCCCGGCCGCGAACGTGAGGGTCACCGTCCAGGACGAGTACGGGATACCCCACCAGATGGTGTTCACGGACGCCGAAGGCCAGTACTCCGCTCTCGCCCCGTTCGGGAACGTCACCCTCGTGTTCTCCACGGGGGATGTGACCACCCCGTCGCTGGCGGGGAGCAACGTCATCACGAGGCTCAAGTTCAACGTCACGGACGACCAGGCCATGAGGGTCGAGCAGGACCTGAACGGCGACGGCATCTCTGACTACTACATGACCAAGAACTACGTCATGCGCGGGTCCGCGATCACGGGCGACATCTTCTGGGATGTCGATTCCGACGGCAACTACACCGCGAACACGGACGAGCTGATACCCGACGCGGTCGTGTACGCCACCGATGTCAGGACGGGCAGGTCGTACCGGATGGAGGCTCCAGAGGGGTCGATCGATACATATCTGCCTCCGGGCCAGTACAACGTGACCGCCGATATTCTCGGGACGAACCTGACCATGGCTGAGCTGTCTAACGTGACCGCTGGCGACAAGGCCACGTTCAATCTGCCGATAGACCCTGCTGAGCTCAGCGGGTACCTGACGCTGGCGAGCGGCGAGCCCGCGGCCGGCGTCGACCTGGTCCTCAGGGACCTCACCACAGGATACGAGTATTCGGCGGTGACGAGCACGAACGGCTCCTACCTGTTCGACAGCGATCCTGGAGAGCACAGTACCAGATGGTCGCTCCGGGCGAGGAGGGCATGACGATATTCAGGAAGTTCCTCGACCCTGGATTCGAGCACGTCCCGACGGAGGTGAATGTCACGCTGTTCGACAGCCAGTCGGTGCGCTTCAGGGTCACCAACGACGGCCTTGCGGTCCCGTACGCGGTCTACTTGATCGCGGACGTGTTCGACCCTTCCTCGTCGGTCTCCGGCTTCGCGGACGAGTTCGGATGGGTCGAATGCGAGATCCCAGTGGGTGCATGGACGCTGTATGCCGCACACTCCACAGGCGTTGCCGATTATTCCAATGCGCTGTCCTTCGAGGTGTCCGACTCCGATGTCGTCGGCACGCTGGCGCTCGAGCCTGCGAAGCGGGTCGTGGGCGCCATGAAGAATCCGAAAGGCGGTGTTCTGAAGGAGGAGTTCGTCTGCTTCCAGTCCGAGGGCGGTGCCAGGGTCTATGTCAAGACCAACAGGCTCGGCACCTTCGACGTCATGCTCCCGGTCGGCACATACGACATCACGAGCTACAGCGTCAGCTCGAAGGGCGTCTACTCCGGCTCCGTGGTCCTCACGGACAACATCACGGGCCTGTCGCTCAGGATGACCGATGCGGTGTCTGTGAGCGGGACGATGTTCCTAGACATGGACAGCAACGGGGAGATCGGCGAGGCGGAGCTGGGGCGGTACGTCGGGTTCATGTACACCGACCCCAACGGACGTCTGTTCATGCGCAAGTCCGCTGAGAGCGGCGACTTTGCGATGGTGTTCCCGAAGGGCTCCGATGTCACGCTGATGATCGCCGTCGACGGCTACCGGGCATGGTCCCAGGAGCTGCTGTTCGCGGCCGACATCACATCCACGGCCGTCATCGTCGACCCAGACGATCTCGCGGTCTCGGGCAGGGTGTCCTGGGATGGGCAGTACCTGAGCGGGATCAAGATATCATTCATACCCGAGGGCTCGATCTTCGACATCATCGAGGTCACATCGGGCACGGGAGGCTACTACAGCGTCTCGCTGCTCCCGTCCACCTATACCGTTTCCATCGGGCAGGAAGTGAGCACCTCCCTGCCAGGCGTCAGATACGAGTTCGAGGACGAGGTGACCCTCCTGCCGAGCGCGGAGCCGGTCACGCTCGACATCACGCCCGTTAAGAGGGCGGAGCTGTACGGCACCGTGCTCGGCGCGGGGTCGGACATCAGCCTGAGGCTGGTCGGCCCCGAGGAGCTGTCCTTGGACCTGGACCTCTACAGCTACTCCGTATACGTCCTGCCGGGCACGTACCAGGTGTACGCCTCCGGGACTCTCGCGGGATACACCTACGCCAGCATGACGACGGTCGAGGTGCCCGTCGAATCCACACAGTACGATATACAGCTCACCAGGGCCTACAGCGTCTCCGGGGTGATATCCGTGGAGTCTGCCCCGACCAGCAAGTCGGTCACCGTCTCCGTGAGCACGCTCACGGGCGAGACGACCTCGGTCCGGTCCATCGGTACAGGCTGGTATTCGGTCGACCTGCCCGCAGGGACGTACATATTCACCTATCTTCTCGAGGACTTGGCCAGCGAGGCTGACCGCACGCTCTATGTGGAGTACGCGGCCGAGAAGGTCGTGACCGTGGGCTCCGACGAGCTCGTCGTCAACGCGAACCTGCTCATGCGCATGGACAACACGACCTTCAGCGGCACGGTCCTGGACGCCGACGGCGATCCGATCCAGGCGTTCGTGGAGCTGAAGGCCACCAGCATCTACGGCATGGACGCGTCGTTCTACACATCCTCCTCGGGTGCGTTCTCCGCCAGCGTTCAGCCGGGCGATTACACCCTGTACATCACGAGGAGCGTCGACAGGCTCGTGTCGCTAGCCTCTCTGAGGCTCACGAGGAACCTGCCGTACGCCCAGGACTCGCAGCTGTCCGAGGGAAGGTATCTGTCGGGCACGGTGACGGTCGCTGGGGCGCCAGCCTCCGAGACGGTCTCCGCGAGCTCGGGCAGCGCGCAGCTGTCCGAGGTGTCGGATGCCTCGGGCCTGTTCTCGTTCCTAGTGCCCGAGGGCAACTACTCCCTCAGCTCGAGCACGACGAGGGTCGAGGGCGGTATCACGATCACATACTCGAAGTCGTACACCGCATCCGTCGGAGCCGACGATGTGTATGTCGACTACACGCTCAACAGGGGCACGAAGAGGTCCGTGGAAGCCTCCTGGAACATCGAGCGGACGGCGGTCGCGGCCCCGGGCGAGACCATCCTGTACGTGTTCACAGTCGAGAACACGGGCAACATCGCGGACACATACACATGCACATACAGCGGGTCCGGGTTCGATGTCTCGTTCCTGCCGTCGGAGCTGGCCGTCGACTTCGGCACCAACGGCAAGGTCGGCACCATGGTCGCGGAGATCACGGTCGGGGACGCGGTGGAATCAGGGTCATCGGAGCTCAAGGTCACCGTCAAGTCGAAGTCGCAGAGCTCCACGAGGAGCGATCTCAAGCTGTACGTGGATGTCGCGCCCGTGTACTCCGTGAAGGTCATCAGCCTCAACGAGTCGGCCGCGGTCTCGTCCACGAGCACGATCACGAAGTTCAAGGTCAACAACACGGGCAACACTGAGGGTGAGTTCACCGTCCAGGTCGCGAACCTGCCCTCGCTTGCCGAGCTCGGGTGGACGGCCAAGGTGACCGACCCGAGCACCGGCGAGACCGTGTCGACGGTGTCGCTCGGCGCGTTCGAGGAGACGGAGCTGGAGGTCGAGTTCACGTCGACGAGGACAGACGCGAACCCCGAGGCGGAAGCGTACGTGCTCGCGCAGCTGGTGAACGGGACGCGCGTGAGCGCCTACGGGGCGATACCCGTCATGCTCCCGGACCTCGTGCTCGGCCCGGGCGATGTCGATGTGGTCAGGGACGACATATCCTACTCCTACGATTCCGAGAGGCTGTATATGGACATAGGCCTCGTGGCCACCCTGGGCGCGCTGCTCGCGCTGTTCTTCATCATGAGGCGGAGGAAGGGCATAGGCGGAGGTGCCAAGAAATGACGGCCAAGGCCCGCGGGCGCTTCTTCAGCGTCCTCCTGACGATGGTCATCATGGCTGCCGGGCTCGCGGCCCTGGTGTCGCTGCCCCAGCAGGCCTCTGCGTACAGCGGCATCGAGATCCAGTTCGACCACCCGACCTTCGCTGGGAGGTCCCAGACGGTCCAGTGCAGGCTCGCGATAAGCGGCGGCCCCGCCGGGGACTACGGGGGCAACTTCACGTACAAGGCCGAGATCGTGGCCGACAACACGACGGGCTCTTCCGTCACACCGTCCACGCAGACCTCTGAGAGCGGGGTGTTCAACTTCAACGTGACCATGCCTGGCGAAGCGCCACAGACCATCAAGGTCAAGATCAACGCGACCTCGAAGGAGTCGCTCACCCGGGAGAGCACGTACAAGGTCCGCGAGTACCAGATAGAGGTCGTCGAGCCGATCGAGATCCGCGCCACGGTGTACAACACAGGGGCGGTGGACGCGGTAGGGGCCACGGCGAGGTTCTACGCGGACGGCACGCTCCTGGGCTCCCAGACGTTCGATGTGCCCTCCGGGGGCAGCACGGAGCTGCTGTACAACTGGACATGGATCGACGTGCCCAGCGGGAAGCATGTCGTCACGGTCACCGTGGACGACCCGAGCGGGATAGTCGAGTTCAGCGACGGGAACAACGTGTACACGATGACCGTGTACGTCGGCGACCAGGGCAACCCCATCGGGGCCGTGCTCACGGTCGGCGTGATCATCATGGCCGTGCTCGTTTCGCTCACGCTCATGCAGAAGCCCGCGAAGCGCAAGAAGTCCTGACGGCCGGACCCTCGGGCACCCTCGGATAGTCTCAAATATCATTCACACTTTTACTGGGACAACCAACGGAGCGATGGCCTTGTCAGAAGGAACGGTACAACTCACGGATGCGAACTTCGACGGTGTCGTCAAGGACAATGAGAAGCTGCTGATCGACTGCTGGGCGCCATGGTGCGGCCCGTGCAAGATGCTGGCGCCCACTTTCGAGGCGCTGGCCAAGGACTACCAGGGCAAGCTGGTGTTCGCCAAGCTGGACACCGACGAGAGCCCCAAGACCGCGATGTCCCTGGGCATCCACAGCATCCCGACGCTCATATTGTTCAAGGACGGGAAGCAGATAGAGAGGATGACGGGCGCGCACCCGAGGGCGAGCATCGAGGCGATGATCAAGAAGCACCTGTGACGGGCCTCAGCCCTTCCTGTACACTTCCTCCAGCTTCCTCTGGAGGTTCATCGCGCTCGCCGAGACCGCGACCTCTCCCCTGGTCTTCTCCAGGAGGCTCCTCGCGACGTCCTGCTTGCGCCTGACGGCCACGATGGCGTCCGGGTAGTCGAACCTCATGAGCGCCGTGAACAGGTCCTCCATGCGGTCCAGGAAGTGGTTCGCGCGCGTCACGTCGCCCTTCTTGAGCTCGTCGAGGCACAGCCTCCTGAGCTCGCCGACCGTGTCCCCCAGCCCCAGGAGGTATGGGATGCTGCCCACCCCGAGCTCCTCCGGCGATGGCACATCGTCCTTCTCCAGGATCGAGAGCACGATGCCGACCTCCGCGTACTCCTGGAGCGCGTTCTCCATGAACCCCGCGGACGCCAGGTCCGGGTGGTCCGCCAGGAGGTTCGTCAGCCTGGACACCTCGTCCCTGAGGTCCTCCAGCTCCTTCTGGGTCTCGATGCCCCGGTGGACGGACTTGATTATGTTCCCCGAGAGCCTCACCACGGCCCTGCACGATTTCAGGGCGACCTCCCGTATCTGGTCCTTCTCGTCCAGCTCGGCCTCGATCTTGTTCACGACGTTCTCAAGGTTCTTCACGTGCGTCCGCTCCTGATGGCCTGCATGCGCCTGACCTTCGCGTCCAGCATCTCCTTCTTGCCGATGTCGTGTCTGACGAACACCTTCCCGGACACGTGCTTGATCGCCTCCTCGGCGATCCTCTCGGCGTCCGCGATGCTGTCCGCGGACCCCACTATCCCGACGGCCCTGGATGTGGTGGTGAATATCCTGCCGTCGCGTTCGTTGACGGCGGCGTAGTACGCGAGCGCTCCCGCCTTCCTTATCGCGTCCTCGTCGACCTTGATCTCCTCGCCCGCGAGCGGTTTGGTGCCGTACCCCTCGGGGACGACGTACTTGCACACGGTGCTTCTCGCATGGAACGAGGCGTCCCCCGGCGACAGGCTTCCCGACGCCATCTTCTCGCATATGTTGGCGAAATCGCTCTTCAGCAGGGAGAGCACGTTCATGGCCTCCGGGTCCCCGAAGCGCGCGTTGAACTCGATGACCTTGGGCCCGTCCTTCGTGAGCATGAACTGGCCGTACATCGTCCCCCGGTACTCCGCCCCCTCGCTCCTGAGGGCCTCCACGACCTGGTCCATTATCCCGACCGCGGAGTCGTACTCCTCCCTCCTGCAGGAAGGGCAGGAGCCCGTCCTTCTGCGAGTAGGAGCCCATGCCTCCGGTGTTCGGCCCCTTGTCCCCTTCGAACGCCCTCTTGTGGTCCTGGACCGCGGGCATGGGGACGACCCTCCTGCCGTCGCAGAACGCCTGGATCGTGAACTCCTCGCCGACGAGCTTCTCCTCGAGCACTACGCGCGCGCTCCCGCCGATCTTCTTCGAGAAGATCTCCTCCGCGTACGCCATGATGTCCGCCTTGGACAGCATGTGCTCCCCGAAGACCTTGACCCCCTTCCCGCCGGTGAGCCCAGTCGGCTTGACCACTATGTCGGTCCCGAGCTCCTCCAACCCCTTCGCAACGTCCTGGACGTCGTCGGCGACGACGAACCCGACCGCTCCTCTCACCTTGTGCCTGAGCAGCAGCTCCCGCATGAAGCTCTTCGAGGTCTCGATCCTCGCTGCGGACTTCGACGGGCTCGCCGTGGGTATCTCGGCCACCCTCAGGCCGTCCGAGAGGCCCGCCTCGAGCGGCGCCTCGGGACCGACGACCGCGAGGTCGACCCCGTGCGCGGTCGCGAACTCGACGACCTTGGGCACGTCCGTCTCGTCGGCCAGGAGCACCTCCTTGGCCAGCCTCGAGATGCCAGGGTTCCTGTTCTTCATGCAGACATAGATCTCGGCACCCGAGCGTGCGAGAGCGGCTACGATTGCGTGTTCTCGGGCCCCTCCCCCGACAGCCAGAACTCTCATGATATGCGACCTGGCGGTGCATCAGGTTCGAATCATAAGAACATTGCCCAGCCCCGCAGGCGGCCGATGACGGCGTGGACCAGGGGCTTCGAAGCCCCAGCAAACCATTTAAAACGATTAACCCCTTCTACTTCCCGATGAATTACACTGGCCTCGCTGGCGCGCTGCTGGACTCCGTGGGAGCGGAGGTCGGGGATGTCATCGAGGTCCGCAGGGGCGAAGAGGCTCACACGGGCGTTCTGATGCCCCATCACGAGTTCAGCGCCCCCGGGATAATCACGCTCAAACTGCCCAACGGGTACAACGTGGGCTTGCGGGTAGGCAAGGAGACAAGGGCCAAGCTCGTCTCCAAGAAGGAGACGAAGTCCCATGTGAGGCGGTCCATGCCCCACGACCCTTCCAAGAAGGATGTGGCGGTCATCAGCACGGGCGGGACGATCGCATCCTATGTCGACTACCGGACCGGGGCCGTCCATCCCGCCAAGTCCGCGGAGGAGCTCGTGTATTCCGTGCCCGAGCTGATGGGCATCTGCAACGTCCGCGCGAAGGTGTTGTACTCCATCCTGAGCGAGAACATGAGGGTGTCCCATTGGCAGGGGCTCGCCAGGGCCGTCGCGCACGAGCTCAACTCGGGCGCGGTCGGAGTGATCGTCCCCCACGGGACCGACACGATGGGGTTCACATCGGCGGCGCTTTCGTTCATGCTTAGGAACCTCACGGGGCCGGTCGTGTGCGTGGGCTCCCAGCGGTCATCTGACAGGCCGTCCTCGGACGCCACAACGAACCTCCTGGCGGCCACGAGGCTCTGCCTGGACGCCGACCTGGGTGAGGTCGTCGTGGTCATGCACGGCGAGACCTCGGACTCGTACTGCCTCGCCCACAGGGGTACGAAGGTCCGCAAGATGCACTCGTCGAGGCGGGACGCGTTCAAGAGCATCAACATCGACCCGATCGCCAGGATCGAGGGCCCGGAGATCGTGTTCTCGGGAGACCACCAGAAGCGGTCGCAGGGCCCGGTCGAGCTGAAGGACAAGATCGAAGGCCGGGCGAGCCTGCTGCACTTCTATCCGGGGTTCGAGGCCGAGCATTTCGACATGATAGCGAAGCACGTGAAAGGGGTCGTGATCGCGGGGACCGGTCTGGGCCATGTGTCGGAGGACATCGTTGGTTCCATCAGGCGCGCGGTCAAGTTCGGCGTGCACGTGGTCGTCACGACGCAGTGCCTGCACGGGTCCGTCAACCTCAACGTCTATTCCACGGGCAGGGACATGATAGCCGCGGGCGCGCTCCCCGTGGGGGACATGCTCCCCGAGACCGCATACGTCAAGCTGATGTGGGCGATGGGGCAGACGGACGACCGGGAAGAGATCAGGAAGATCATGCTCACCAACATCGCGGGCGAGATGACAGTCAGGAGGCCTGTCTGATTTGGACTACAAGAAGCTTGGCCTCAGGGTCGGGATCGAGATACACCAGCAGCTCAACACAGGGAAGCTGTTCTGCGAGTGCCCGACCGAGCTGGTGGACGAGCACCACAAGGAGTTCGTGAGGAGGCTCAGGCCGACCCAGAGCGAGATGGGCGAGATAGACAGGGCCGCCCTGGAGGAGGCCGAGCGCAAGCTGCACTTCAGGTACCAGACGGTCCCGTGCTCGTGCCTGGTCGAGGCCGACGAGGAGCCCCCGCACGATGCGAACAAGCGCGCCATCGAGGCCGCGCTCGAGATGTCCTACCTGCTCAACACGACCCCGGTGGACGAGATACACTTCATGCGGAAGATCGTCATCGACGGGTCGAACACGGGCGGGTTCCAGAGGACGGCCCTCATATCCACGAAGGGCAGCATCGAGGTCGGCGGCAAGCGGATAGGCGTGTCCTCGATATGTCTGGAGGAGGACGCCGCCAGGAAGCTCACGGAGCACGGCTCCGAGGTCACCTACCGCCTGGACCGGCTGGGGATACCGCTCGTCGAGATGGCGACCGACCCCGACATATCCACGCCCGAGGAGGCCAAGACGGTCGCCGAGAGGCTGGGCGCGCTTCTGCGCGCGACCCGCAAGGTCAGGCGGGGCATAGGGACCATCAGGGAGGACGTCAACATATCCATCTCCGGCGGCGCGAGGGTGGAGATCAAGGGCGCGCAGGAGCTGAGGCTCGTCCCCGTCTACGTCGAGGAGGAGGTCAAGCGCCAGCTGGCGCTGCTGGATGTCAAGAAGGTGCTCAGGGACAGGGGGGCGGCTAGGGTCGTCCCGGACATCAAGGACCTTACGGGCCTGTTCAGGAACACCAAGTGCAAGGTGCTCAAGGCCGCGGTCGAAGCCGACGGCAGGGTGCTGGGCGTGAGGCTGCCCAAGTTCGCGGGTACGATGGGCAGGACCGAGGCCGGCGTCAAGCGGCTCGGGCCCGAGCTCGCGGCGCACGCGCGCGTAGCTGGCGTCAAAGGGCTGTTCCACTCGGACGAGCTGCCGGGCTACGGCATGACGAGGGCCGAGGTGGAGGACGTCATGTCCGCACTGGGAGCGACGCCGGAGGACGCGTACTTCATCATAGCCGACGATGAAGGCAAGGCCAGGGCAGCGATGCTGAGGGCCGTCGAGCGGGCGAACGTCGCGATCGCGGGCGTGCCGGAGGAGACGAGGGACCCGCTCCCGGACGGACAGTCGGTGTACAGCCGCCCACTGCCTGGCAAGGACAGGATGTACCCCGAGACCGATGTCCGCCCGATACTCATAGACGAGGGATTGTTCGAGAGCATCAAGCTGAACCTCCCCGAGCTGCCGGAGGCGAAGGTGTCCAGGTTCGTGAAGCAGTTCGGACTGAACAAGGAGCAGGCCGAGGCGCTCGTGAACGGCGCGTACGAGGACGAGCTCGAGCTGCTCGCGGGCAGCGTGGGAAACCCTCAGGTCGTGGCGAGGATATACCTGAACACGTACCCAGAGCTCGAGAAGGGCGGGCTCTCGCCATCCAAGCTGAAGGTCGAGACCGTCAAGGAGGTCCTGACATCCCTGGGCTCGGGCCGGTTCGCGAAGGAGGCCGTCCCGGAGATACTCGGCTGGATGCTGAAGAACGACCTCTACGATGTCGAAAGGGCGGTCGACGCGCTCGGGATGGAGACGGCCGAGGTGGCGGTCGTGAGGGAGATCTGCGAGCGCGTGGTCAGAGAAAGGGAAGGGTTCATCAGGGAGAGGGGCGAGGGCAGCCTCGGCCCGCTGATGGGCATAGTCATGAAAGAACTCAGGGGCAAGGCGGACGGGAAGGTCATCAGCGAGATTTTGCACGAGAGGATAAGACAGCTCCTCGGGTGAGGTCCTTCTTCGACAGGACGGTCAGGAAGTCCTTGCAGTAGGCAAGAGCCGCTCCCTTGTCTACCTCGTTGCACTCGAGGAAGCTCCTGCAGAGCTCGTCCAGGTCGTTCGGGTTGTTGTACTTCCTCTTCTTTTCCTCGGGCACTGGATTCCTCCCTGGCGGGATTCTCCCAATCGACCGTACCCCTAATAATACTTCTCGCTTACGTTTCTCAGATGGCGTAGGTTTCAGGATGAACTTGTACGCGAATATGGACTCGAAGAACATGTGCTTCTCCTCGATTATCTCCGTCTGGAACCTCTCCCTGGAGGCCTTCAGGATGTTCGTCAGTCCGCCGAGGGACGAGAGTATCATGTACACCCTTCCGTTCGGGGCGAGGTGCTTCCACACCTCCTCCATGAACCGAATCGCGACCTCGCTCCCCTCCCTTCCCCCGGTCCAGGACCTCTCGATCCAGCTCGTGGAGGTGGATTCCTCCGCGAGGTAGGGCGGGTTGAACGCTATCACGTCGAACAGCCCCTGGACGTTCTCGAACATGTCGCTGCGGACGACATCGACCTTCGCGTCGTTCCTCAGGGAGTTGCGCCGGGTGCACTCGACCGCGTGGGGGTTGATGTCGGCCGCGGTCACCTTCGCGCCCGCCTTGGCCGCGTGTACCGAGATGATCCCGCTACCGGACCCCATCTCCAGGAACGCCTCCCCGGGACCTACCTCCACCGTCTTCAGCATCAGGTACGAATCGTCGCTGGGGTTGTAGACCTCGGGGGCCACATCGATGTCTATGGCCGGATCGAACTTCACGGCCAGGAGTAGGTCGCGCATCATGCTTAAGGCTTTACTAGATGAGCACAATCACCCTCCGGGACGGCCCAGGAAGGGCTGTCGACGGGTCATCCGATGAACGCCTGGGTAGTCGCAATCGCTGTCATGATCGTGGCCGGGCTTGTCTACTCGTATTGGAAGCAGGTCAGCTACTCGATTGTCGTCAGCGTGTCCTGCGGGCTGGCGTTCGTGATGCTCCTCGTCTCCGCGGATTCTTACCGGGTCGTCACCGTCGTCGACCATGGAGGGCCTTCAGTTCATGCCCGGGGACCTGGTGGACCCCGCGAGGGTCTACACCGTGGTCACATCGATGTTCGCCCATGTGAGCTTCTTCCACCTGTTCTTCAACATCCTCGGCCTCGCCTTCATCGGCACGATATTCGAGGAGCGGATCGGCCCCAGGCCGTTCATCATCCTGTACCTGCTGACGGGCCTCGTGGGCACGCTCACATTCGCTGCTGCCCGCTGGAACGACCCGTACGTGGCGGTCGTGGGGGCTTCAGGGGCGATAAGCGGGGTCCTGGGGGCGTTCGCGCGCCTGTACCCCAACGAGCGCATGTCCATGATCCTCTTCCTGTTCCCGTTGCCCGCGATGCCCATCTGGGTCATCGTCGGCATATTCGTCCTCATCCAGTTCGTGTTCGTCTCGGGCGAGGCCAACGTGGCGGTCGAAGCCCACCTCGGGGGCCTGTTGGCCGGCATACTCCTGGCGCCGATCATCGTGAAGGCGCCCCTCCACAAGCGCGTGAAGAGGATGGTGTCCCTGTCCGCTCTGAAGAAGCTCGCGACCACGCCCGAGCTGAAGGCCATGATGCGTAGGATCGAGGAGGAGGAGATACCCGATGTGAGGAGCGCGTGGATAGAGCACTTCCTGGCCAGCGCGCGCTGTCCCCATTGCGGAAGCCGGCTCAAGATCTCCAAGGAGACCGTTCGGTGCGAGAAGGGGCATCTCATATGAGTGCTCAGGATGCTGCGCCCGTCGTCAGGGTCGTCCGGGAAGGCTTCGTCGTGAGGGACGGCACCCGCATCGTGGACGCCTCGTCGACTGTCACTCTCCTGGACACACCGAAGGGCAGGTTCATCGTGGATACGGGGTCGCCCAGGGACGCGGACGGGCTGGAGTCCGCCCTCGATAAGATGGGTGTGCCGCTCGGGAGTGTGGATTTCATCGTGAACACGCACCTCCACGCGGACCATTGCGGGGGGAACGACCTGTTCCCGCGGGCGAGGTTGATGGCGCACGAGTTCGAGAACCCCCCGCTGGGCGCCGTGAAGGTGGTCGGGGACATGCCCGTGTCCCCTGGAGTCATGATCAGGATCACCCCCGGGCACACCTCCGGGAGCATATCGGTGTTTGTCGAAGGGGACAGACGGTATGTCATGTGCGGCGACGCCATACCGACCAGGGCGAACTACGAGTCGATGCTGCCCCCCGCGGTCCACATGGACCGCAAGCTGGCCCTGATGAGCATGGACAGGATACTGTCGTGGGCCGAGATCGTCGTCCCTGGTCACGACCCGCCCTTCGAGGTTTCAGAAAAGAGTAAGACGGAGAAGCGCTATCGCAGTGGAATATGACAGTCCCCACATCGCTGATGGTCGAATGCCCCAACTGCAAGGAGGAGACGCTGCACGAGGTGCTCTCCGGCAAGACGGGCGGCAAGTCGAAGACGGTACTGGACTCCACCGTCAGGTGCAGGGAGTGCAGTCACGTCCACCATGTCGTTCTGAAGGGCGAGAAGCCGCTGAACGTGCCCGTGGTCATCAGCTGGCTCGATCAGTCGACGAGATCGTCGATATCCCTCGGGCCTGACGAGGTCGTCGAGGTCGACGACGAGATCATGTGCGGCGACACCGCCGTCCTGATAACCTCCATCGAGTCAAAGGGGGCCAGGGTGAAGCGCGCCAAGGTCGCTGCCATCGAGACCATCTGGGGCAAGAAGTTCGACAAGGTCCGCGTCTCGTTCTCCGTCAGCAACCACGGCAGGAGCTACTCCGAGCACACGCTCGCGGTGCCGGAGGAGGAGTTCTTCATAGGCGACATCCTCAACATATCCAGGCGCGACGTTGTGATCCACACGATCAAGACGAAGGACAAGACCCTTAAGCGCGGGAGCGCACTCGCCCGGGACATCGTGAGGGCCTACGCCAGCGTCGTGCGGAAATCCGAACAATGAGTTCTCGGTACGGCCAAGCCTTTTTGGTCGCGGCGGGCCATTCGATCCCTGATGACCGACCTGTCCAACGCCCGGGAGAGACTAGTCGCGTCGCTCCTCAGGCGAGGGTACATCGTCAGCCCGCAGGTGGAGAAGGCCATGCGGACGGTCCCCAGGGAGGAGTTCCTGCCGATGGACCTCAGGGACGAGGCGTACATAGACACCCCTCTGCCCATAGGCGACGGCCAGACCATATCGGCGCCGCACATGGTCGCGATAATGGTCGAGAAGCTGGACCTGGTCCCCGGGCTGGATGTGCTGGAGATAGGGGCGGGCTCAGGGTATCACGCCGCGGTCGTCGCTGAGGCCATCTCCCCCGGAGGGCACGTGTACACCATGGAGAGGCTGCCCTCGCTCGCGGAGTTCGCGCAGGACAACCTGCGGAGGACAGGGTACGACAAGACCGTGACCGTGGTCGTGGGAGACGGTTCCAAGGGCCTGCCCGAGCACGCGCCCTACGACAGGATATTCGTCGCATGCGGGGCGCCAGACATACCGCAGCCGCTGGTGGACCAGCTCAAGGTCGACGGGGAGATGCTGATACCCGTTGGCGAGAGGTACTACCAGGATCTCATCAAGGTCGTTCGGAGGAAGGACGGGATAACGAAGGAGAACCACGGAGGCTGCGTGTTCGTCCCGCTGGTGGGCGAGCACGGCTATCGCTGAGGTCAGATGAGCGGGAGGATGTTCGACAGGTCCTTCTCCTCGACCACGGCGTGCGCCTTCTCCCTCGTCTCGTCGTCGGATGGGCAGAACGCGATGCCCTTCCCGGATTCCTCGAACATCGACACATCATAGCTGGAATTGCCGACGCTGACGGTGTCCCGCTTGCCGACCCCGAACCGCCTCGCGACCTCGAGCACCGAGTCACCCTTGTGCATCAGCCGGACGTTGAGCACGCCCTCGCCCGAGAGCCTGCCCTTCCCGTCGAACACGAAACCGTTGGCCAGATGCATGTCCATCCCGAGTCCGCTGGCGACCTTCTCTGCAAGGAGGTCTATCCCCGCGGACACGATGGCCGTCTTCACCCCTGCATCCTTGAGCTCCCGGATTGTGCGCGCCGCACCGGGCATGATCGGCGCGGAGGACAGGATGTCCATGACCCGGTTCCTGTCTATCTGGGGTTCCTTGTCCATCCACAGTTGTATGTCCCTTCTTATGAACTCGAGGTCGTCGATCTCGCCTCTCAGGTATGCGTGAAGCGAATGGTCGTTGTTCACGCCGAAGTGCCTGTGGACGTGGACCCATGAGCTCTCGATGTCCACGAGCACGCCGTCCATGTCGAATACGACCAGCTTGGCCACGAGGTGCGGATGGCTGGAAGGGTTATTAAATATCCGTCGTCATTGACCAGCCAGATGATAACCCTCGTCGGCGTGGGGCACGTGTTCGCGATATCGGACAACGTGAAGGAGCTGATACGCTCGAAGCGGCCCGAGGTCGTGTGCCTGGAGCTCGACCCCGCGCGGTACCAATCATTGGTGAGGAAGGAGACGTCCCAGGACGTCCCGCTCCAGTACATGCTCCTCGCGAAGATACAGAAGCGGATGGCGAGCAAGTTCGACGTCGAGGTGGGGGACGAGATGATGGCGGCGGCCACCGCGGCAGGTGAGGTGGGCGCGAAGCTGGCGCTCATAGACATGGACGCCACAGCCATGTTCGCCAAGCTCTGGAGGAAGATGTCCCTCAAGGAGAAGGTGGGCCTCTTCGTCGGGGCGTTCGCCGGCCTCGTCGCGTCCAAGGCGACCGTCGAGCGGGAGATGGAACATTACACGGCGAACGACGCGGAGTACATCGAGAAGATGGCCGACGGCTTCCCGACGATCAAAGAGGTCCTGATCGACGAGAGGAACCGATTCATGGCCGATAGGATCAGCTCGTTGGCCTCCACGCACGGCAACATCGTCGCGGTCGTGGGGGACGGCCATGTCCCCGGGATGCTGGAGGCGCTACGGTCCCATCAGGTGGAAGCGGTCAGGTTGAAAGATCTGAGGGCCGGCCCGGTCAAGGCCCAGGGCGGCTCGGAGTTCTCGGTCAGCTACTGGTACCACTGAGCGTGCTCGTCATGTCCCTTCTGACGAGCACGATGACCAGGAGCGCAGCGGCAGCCAGTGCGCCGACTATGAACGGATATTCGGGGCCGACGTGGTCGTACAGCATCCCGCCGATGAACGGCATCGGCGCCATCGCGAGGCTCTCGGCGATGAGATAGACCGACAGATGCCCTCCTCTGCTGTCCTCGGGCACCTTGATGGCCATGATGGGGTCGAGGACGGTGATCGCCCCCCACATGATGCCCATCATGAACACGGAGATGAGGACCCCCATCAGAGGATCGATCCCGAGGAGGACCATGCAGCCAATGATGAACACTACGATGACCGCTGCGACCGCGGTCGTTCCCCCCTTCTTGTCTCCAAGGAACCCTATGGTGATGCTCAGGAACGCGGTCCCGAGGAACCCCACCGCCCCGAGGATGTTGACCTGGACCTCGTTCAGCCCTCGGACGTCCGATAGGAATATGGACAGATAGGGCGTGCACATGCTGAGCACGGCAGCGATGAGCACGAACAGGACTATCGTCCAGATGGTCTTGCGATCGATCGTGAACAGCCTTCCCAGGATCTGCTTCGCGCTCTCTTTGCATGTGGACGGTATCTGGTCGTCAATGAACAGCATGAACAGGGGGGCCGAGATCCTCAATGCGAGCGCGAAAATGAATATCGTGCGCATGTCCCAGAGGTAGGTGACCAGGGCGCCCATCAGCGGGGCGACAATGTAGGCCACCGCGGGACCCGCGTACACGAAGCCGAAGCTGCTCATGACCCTGTTCTTCGGCGACGCTTCCGTGATGTACGTGATGAACGCCGGCCCGCCGATGCCTGTCCCCGCCCACCAGATGGCCTCGGCCACCAGGACGTGGAGCCAGCTCGTCGCGTAGAAGAGCATCAGGATGGAGATCGCGGGGATGGCGATCGAGATGATCATGATCGGCTTCCTTCTGATCTTGTGGACGAGGATCGCACCCGGCAGATACGATATCGTGGCGACCACGAGCGAAACCGAGAAGATTATGCCGACGGAGACCGCGTCCCCGCCAAGGTCCAGGATGACGAGGGAATACACGAAAACGAACAGGCCCATGGACGAAGCGGCGATGGTGTACGCGTAGAACACCCCCAAGATGTTCTTCCCGTACGCCAGTTTGTCCCCAGGTCCGTCTTCCTTGGTGTCCGCCATGTGGTCCAGCCCCGCCAACGTCCGCAGCGTGGTCAGTGTCTATGTCCAATCGGTGCCCAATTTCCCCTTGTCCCCGCAACCGCAACCGAGTACTTGCAGCTCGCCTGAGCTCGCAGTCCAATTGCCACCGTGAAGTCCCTGCCTGGGTCTCCAGCGATATTCGAGTCGTCGTGTCGGGAGGGCGACAGACGGGCAATCGAACAGGCTCTCTAGAGTCTCCTGGCAATCGGCTATTGGATACTTCAAGCTTTTCCGAATGTCAGGCCGGTTCAAATACGCCATGCGCCAGGTCCTTCCCCGGAGGCGTGAAAAGCTTTAGGCTCACATCCCCGTTAGCGGAAGGCTCAGCGGGTGCTCGCTTGAAGGTGAAACTGCTCAACTACACGAAGAACCCCGATCAGATATGCGCTGCGGCCGCGCAGTCATGCTACTCCGAGAAGGGCGCGTCAGAGCTCTTCGAGACCACGACCGACGAGAAGGCGAAGAAGATGATCAAGAAGGTCGTCGGCATGGGGCACCTGTCCGTCGTGGAGCACGCGCACTTCACGTTCAGCGTGGAAGGCGTCTCGAGGTCGCTGACCCATCAGCTGGTCAGGCACAGGATCGCCTCGTACTCGCAGCAGAGCCAGAGGTACGTGGGCATGGGCAAGGCCGAATATGTGCTCCCGCCGTCGATCGCGAAGGACCCCGAGGCGAAGAAGCTCTACACGAAGACCATGGACGACGCCTGGAAGGCCTATCGCGAGCTCGCCAAGAGCGTCCCCAAGGAGGACGCGAGGTATGTGCTCCCGAACGCCTGCCACACGAACATCACGATCACCATGAACGCGCGCGAGCTGTGGCACTTCTTCAACCTGCGCTGCTGCCGGAGGGCCCAGTGGGAGATCCGGATGATGGCCTGGCGCATGCTCGAGGAGGCCCGCAAGGCGGCCCCCATACTGTTCGAGAACGCGGGCCCCGCGTGCTTCCGCGGCGCCTGTCCCGAAGGGGAGTACTCGTGCGGGAAGCCCTACAGGAAGGGGCAGATACCGTCAGAGGAGGAGCTGCTGGTCGAGAGCCAGAAGCCCAAGGATTGAGGGCGCGACCCCGTTCCGAAGCCATTCTGGCCCAGTTCGACCACCGGCGGGTGCCGGTACGCAAACCATATATATACCCTTCTCATTCGGAAGAATCCACGGTGAGCCTCATGGGCAACATCAGGCCGACATACATCAAAAGGGTCGCAATCGAACTGGTCCAGAAGTATCCTGAGCAGTTCACTGCAGACTTCCAGCACAACAAGATGATGGTGTCGAAGCTCACCGATGTGCGTTTCGTTCCCATGAGGAACAAGATCGCGGGGTACGTTACCAGGTACCGGACGCACTACGAAGCGTGAACCGTCCGTTGCCGTGGAATCGGCTTCTATCGTTTTCACGAAGGCTCGACGCCTGAGCCCCCTCTCCCTGGGCATATGTTCGTCGCATCCTTGAAGGGTTACCTGCGGGAAGCTCGATTAAAATTAATATTCAAAGATAATGGATAAATACTGGCATTCGCATACTCGCGACAGCATCAGAAGCGTGAGATCACACATGCAGACGGCAGCGGTGGAGACGAAGGCGCTCTCGAGGGTGTTCAACCCGAAGAAGAAGAAGGAGGGCAAGTCAGTCACGGCGCTCGACTCGGTGGACCTCAGGATCGAGAAGGGCGAGCTGTTCGGCCTCCTGGGGCCGAACGGGGCCGGGAAGACGACCCTGCTCAAGATACTCAGCACGCTCCTCCTGCCGACCTCAGGGCACGCATACGTCGCGGGCCACGACGTCGCGAAGGACTTCCAGGATGTCCGGAGGAAGATCAACATGGTCTCCGGCGGCGAGATATCGGGCTACGGCCTGCTCACCGTCAAGGAGAACCTGTGGATGTTCTCGCAGTTCTACGGCATCAAGAGCAAGGTCGCGAAGGATCGGATCGACCAGATGCTCGAGACCTTCGGCATGAGCGACAAGAAGGACGAGAAGGTCAGGACGCTCTCCACGGGTCAGAGGCAGAAGATGAACGTGATCAGAGGGTTCGTGACGGACCCCGAGATACTATTCCTCGACGAGCCCACGCTCGGGCTGGACGTGAACGCCAGCAGGGTCATCAGGGAGTACATAGTGAACTGGGTGGGCAACGGGACCGACAAGACGGTCCTGCTCACGACGCACTACATGGCTGAGGCGGACCAGCTGTGCAACAGGATCGCCATAATAAACGGCGGGAAGATACTGGCATGTGACACCCCCGAGAACCTGAAGAAGCTTGTCAAGATGAACAAGACCTTCAGCCTGGATGTCACGCTCATGAACGACAAGGGTGCCCTCGGGTCCATCAAGGGCGTGTCGAACTTCACATTCAGCGACCTCGCGGAGACGAACCTCACGAGGCTCAAGTTCGTCCTCGAGGACGATTCCGCGGTCTCGGACATCGTCTCCGAGGTCCTCAGGAGCGGGTCGAAGATAGTCTCCCTGCAGAAGACCGAGCCCACCCTGGAGGACGTGTTCATCAAGATGGTGGGCAAGGGATTCGAATGACCGACAGCTGGTTGGTGAGGAACCTCAGGGCGATCAGGGGAAGGGCGTATCCGAGGATCATCGGCTCTAAGCGGGAGCCCAGCTGGCTGTTCTTCGACATCGTCCTGCCGCTGCTCACGGTGTCGGCCTACGCCTACGTCTACAAGTTCATGACGGCGCGGCCGGAGTTCGTCGGGTACGTCGTGCTCGGAGGCGCGATGACCGCCTTCTGGCTCAACATACTCTGGGCCATGGCCTCGCAGCTGTACTGGGAGAAGGAGATAGGCAACCTGCAGCTCTACCTGATGGCCCCGATCTCGAGGATGTCCATACTCGCGGGCATGGCCGTCGGAGGGCTCTTCTTCACGACCATCAGGGCGGGGTCGACCCTCGCGATAGGGGTGCTGGTGTTCGGCATCACACTCAATCTGGCGGACCCGCTCATGCTCGTGGTCGTGTTCATAGCGACGATGATATCGCTCTACGGGATGGGCATGATGTTCGCGTCCCTGTACCTCCTGTTCGGGAGGGAGGCGTACCACATGTCGAACCTCATGACGGAGCCCGTGTACCTGGCATCCGGGTTCTACTTCCCCGTGAAGTACTTGGGCCCCTGGGCGGCCGCGGGCGCGTCGTTCATCCCGATCACGCTGGGGCTGGACGCCATACGGCAGCTGTTCTACCCTGCGGCGACCCAGGACGCCTTCCTGCCGGTGACCACCGAGCTCGCCATCCTGTCCGTCCTGTGCGTTGTGTTCATGATACTCGCGAAGTACTCGCTCGCGTTCATGGAGAACCTGGGCAAGAGCACCGGGAGGCTGACCCTGAGATGGCAGTGAGGTCGGACCTGAAGACATTCAAGAACGCCGCGTGGCTCGGCTGGCAGATGGAGGCGAACTGGACGGACCCGTTCCTGTTCGCCACCTACTCGATAGTGAAGCCCATCGCGGGCACGCTCATCCTGGTGTTCATGTTCATGGTCGTGGTCGGCTCCGGGACGGACGAGGCGTTCTTCTCGTACATGTACGTCGGGAACGCCCTCTACATGTACGTCGCGGAGGTGCTGTTCGGGGTCACATGGGTGATACACGACGACAGGGAGCACTACATGACCCTGAAGCAGATCTACATCGCCCCGATCAGCTTCTACGCGTACATCCTGGGCAGGGCCGCGATCAAGATCGCCATCACATCGGTCGGGGTCCTCATAACGCTCACGTTCGGGATACTCGTGCTGGACGTGGGGATCAACGTGGGCGAGATAGACTGGCTGTTGCTCGTGGGCTCCCTCGTCCTCGGGCTCGGATGCCTGTGCATCATCGGCCTGGGGCTGGGAGGCATAACGTTCCTCACGGCGAGGCACGGCCAGGGGATCAACGAGGGCATCGCGGGCATATTCTACGTCCTCTCGGGCGTGATCTTCCCGATATCGATACTCCCGGGCTGGGCGCAGTCGATCTCCAAGGTCCTGCCCGTGACGTACTGGATGGAAGCCGTGAGGCGCGGGCTCGAGCCAGGCGTGATGGCCGAGCTCTCGGCCGACTCCGGCGTCGATGTCACGGGCATGGCCGGGTTCAGCGACCTGTTCCTGATGCTCGTCCTGCTGCTCTCGGCGGCGGTGTCGCTCGTCCTTTCGATCTTGATATTCAGGTACGCCGATGTGACCGCCCGGAGGAAGGGCAAGATAGACTGGACGACCTCGTACTGACGCCTCCAGGGGCATGGTTAGGTATTTCTACCGATGGTTTCATGGAGGGGCTGTATAGGACAGGCCATGCCCGAGTGGGGTAGCTTGGATATCCTAGAAGCCTGCGGAGTTTCAGACCTGGGTTCGAATCCCAGCTCGGGCGCATGCCTCTCCTATCTCATCCTCTTGAGATAGTCCTCCATCGCCTGCGATTCCTGCTTCGAGGTCAGAGGCTCCTCCTGTCTCCTTGAGCATCTTCGAGACCTCTTCGTGAGCCTTCTTGATCAGTGAACCCTCTCACGGTCTCCGCCCTTCTGGTGCCGAGGGCTGCATCCGTCACCCTGGTCGCCACAGCCTCCTTCCTGAACCTCATGGCCGTGTGCCTCTTGCTGAGGAAGCTGCCGTCCAAGCTGGCATCCCGGATGGTCTCGAACGAGATGGCTTCGTCGCTGGTGTCGAACGGCCGCGTGTACTCCTTCGCTATGTCCCATACCCACGCGTCCACCATGAACTGCTCGTAGGACGCGCCTGCTGCCTGGTCGATCCCGCCGATGCCGGATGCCAGGTCGGATGGAATCACGGACTGGGTCAGCAGGTGCGGCACGCCATCCCACAGGTTGGCCAGGCTGAGCGAGAGGTCCTCGAGTCCTATCCCGCAGACCATCGTCGGCAGGCCGTAGCGCCTGCCCATCTGGCCCATGCCCGTCTTCACCAGGGTGGCCTCGAGGGCGCCGTAGTCTATCGAGCCGAGCTTGAGATCACCGGGGCTGGAGTCGCTGCTGTAGATGAAAGGGGCGCCCTTCTTCGCGACCTGCGATATCACTAAGCTAGCCAGGTTCTCTGCGTTGACCTGGGCGATGGTGCCAGAGATTGTGACCGGCGATGTAAGGCCCATCACCGAGGCGCTCATCGCGACTACTGGTATGCTGGCCTTGGCGAGCTCGACCTGTGCCTCGACCAATCCCTGCTCGAAGGTGAGTGGTGAGATCGGACACTCGACCGCCGAGAACAGCGGCCTCTTTGCGAGGGCTTCTGGCGTCCCGGTGAAGATGCATCCAAACTCGACCATCTGCCTGGCCTCGAGCGCGGACGTGGCCATCGCCTGGATGTGCTTGACTGTATGCTCCATCGAAATCTTCAGCTCGGTCATGCCCTTCAGTTGGACGGGCTGCTCGAGCGCTCCGACGAGAGGCCAGAAGAAGTCGACTTGAGGCAGTGCCTGTGAGAGTATGGCGAAGTTCTTCAGGTCGTTCGAATCGGCCGGCCTGCTCTGGCCGTTGGTCAAGTCCTTGATGTAGACTCCTTCTCCACCGGGCGCGACGTACATCCTGTCGTTCGAGGGGATTGTGAGGTCGTGTTTCTTGTCTCTGCCAGCGAGCAGGATGGATTTCGGTGCGCTTGAGAGAGCGGATTCGACCAAGCTCCTCAGGGAGCAGGAGCCTCGAACCGTCCTTCGATGCGTGAGCACCAGCCTGCACGAGCATATCGCGAGTCTGTTTGCTGTGGACCAGTATGCCAACCTCCTCGAGGACTCTCATCGATGTGTCGTGGATCCTTGCCATCTCATCCTTGCCTAGAAATTCCAGAGTCCCTCTAGCCATGCTGCTCACACCTCCAAGGTCTGATGCCTAGAAGCGCTCCGTTTTGAAGAACTTTCCCCCTTCCGGGCGGCTCTTTCTCAGTTCTCGATGGCACTGACGAAAGCCAGTCAGATGCGTTCGTCTGGTCGTTGCCTGCGTTCTGGAAAGCGCCGAGATATCGACGGATTGCGTCGGTGCAGATTTAATATCGTTCCTCGTCTTCATGCGTCTGAACGGTGAGAGTCCTTGGAATCCCAATGGAAGAATGCGGTCAAGCGGTTCGTCCTGAACAACCTGGGGCAGTTCGACCAGGAGGACCTCGATACCTGGCTCGAAGGTGAGCGCGACCTCACACCCCTCCTGGAGCCCGTCCTGAAGACGATGGGGGACCATCGGGACGTGATCCTAGCCGAGATGCATCAGCTGTCCCCTTCCGAGATACTCGACAGGTTCGTGGTGGAGCACCCAGAGCTTTCCATACCCGACAAGCAGAAGGCGCTCGTGAGGGTCGGGAGGGAGCTGGAACTCATGAAGGCGGTCCTGCAGAGGACCTGAGGCCGGGACGTCGAATACGCTCGATGGATGGACGTTTTTTGACCATACTCCGGAGTTGGTGGTAGGTGGGCCGCCCTTTGGGCCTTGCCAGCGCGCTCCCGAGCAATCCTGTCAGCAACCCAAAAGCACCTCGTGTAGGGTGAAAATGGTTAATAGAGGGTTGTTAGCTTTGATTGCCTGAGCCCAGATGACAGACAACCCGACGCCTGCAATTGACTCCAAGGAGAAGCCCAAGGAGAAGGCGAAGCCTCCCGCGCCGAATGCGTCATTCCTCATGACGGATTGGCAGGAGAAGTACAAGTCGAAGGTCCGCACGGCCGAGCAGGCCATCGCGACGATCAGGCGCGGGGACAAGGTGTTCATAGGCTCTGGCGCCGCGGAACCCCAGGTGCTCGTCAAGGCGCTCATCGATTCCGCGGGCAGGCTCGCGGACAACAGGATCATGCACATCATGACCCTCGGGGTCGCGCCCTACACCGAGGAGAAGTTCACGGACCAGTTCAGGCACAACGCGTTCTTCATAGGGGCGAACACGAGGACCGCGGTCGCCGAGGGCAGGGCGGACTACACGCCCGTGTTCCTGTCCGAGATACCCGCCCTGTTCAGGTCGGGCCAGTCTCCGATCGATGTCGCGCTGATACAGGTCTCCATGCCCGACAAGCACGGATACTGCAGCTACGGCGTATCCACGGATGTCGTCAAGTCGGGCACGGAGAGCGCCAGGAAGGTCATCGCAGAGATCAACCCGAGGATGCCCCGGGCGCTCGGGGACTGCTTCATCAACATCGAGGACGTCGACATCGCGGTGCCGGTCGATGTGCCGCTGCTCTGCTCTCACAGGGAGCGGGCGGACGATGTCGCGAGGCGCATCGGGAAGAACATCGCGAGCCTGATCGAGGACGGCTCGACCCTCCAGATGGGCATCGGGACGATCCCCGACTCCGTCCTCCACTACCTGACCGACAAGAAGGACCTAGGGATACACACCGAGATGTTCTCGGACGGGCTCATGGAGCTCGCTGAGAAGGGCGTCATCAACAATTCCAGGAAGACGATCCATCCGGGGAAGACGATAGCGTCGTTCTGCATGGGCAGCCAGGCGCTGTACGATTTCGTCGACAACAACCCGGCCATCGAGTTCCATCCCACTGAGTACACCAACGATCCGTTCATCATAGCGCAGAACGACAAGATGGTCGCGATCAACTCTGCCATAGAGGTCGACCTCTCGGGGCAGGTGTGCGCAGACTCCCTCGGCGTGATGTTCTACTCCGGCATAGGCGGGCAGGTCGACTTCGTCCGGGGCTCGTCCAGGTCCAAGGGCGGGAAGCCCATCATCGCGATGCCCTCGACCGCCAAGAACGACACGATGTCCAGGATATCCGTGAACCTGAAGACGGGTGCGGGCGTGGTAACGACCAGGGGCGATGTTCACTACATCGTCACCGAGTGGGGCGTCGCGTACCTCCACGGCAAGAACATCCGCGAGCGCGCGATGGCGCTCATCAACATCGCCCACCCGAAGTTCAGGAAGAAGCTCATGGAAGATGCCAAGAAGCTCAACTACATCTACAAGGACCAGATCCTCCCGATGGAGTCGTGCGTGTACCCTGAGGAGATGGAGACCATCATGGTCACCAAGGACGAGACGCACCTGCTGGTCAGGCCCATCAGGCCCACGGACGAGGAGATGCTCAGCGACATGTTCTACGACCTGAGCGACCAGACGATCATCAACAGGTTCTTCAACATGCTCAAGTCGATGCCCCACAGGAAGCTACAGGAGTTCTGCTGCATCGACTACGAGCACGACATGTCCGTCGTGGTCATCCACGGGGTGTCGCCCAAGCAGAAGATGGTCGGCCTGGGCAGCTACCACCTGAACCCGGCGACGCAGCAGGGCGGAGATCGCGTTCCTCGTCGCGGACGAGTGGCAGGGGAAGGGCATCGGGACGTTCCTGATGCAGCACCTGGTCAAGGTCGCGCGTTCGAAGAAGATCAAGGGGTTGACCGCGGAGGTGCTCAGGGACAACGTGGCCATGATCGCCCTGATGCACAAGAGCGGCGTGCCCGCCAACTCAAAGCCCGTGGATGGCTGCTACCTGTTCACGATGGACTTCTAGCCATGGTTATCTAGGGCGACGGGGATTACAGTCGGGGTAGGCGCGTGCTTCTAGGAGCCCACGAATCCATCACTGGCGGGGTCGACAAGGCGCCCGAGCGCGGGCGGGACGACACCTGCGACTGCATGCAGATATTCTCGAAGAACCAGATGCAGTGGAAGGCCAAGCCTCTGGACCTCGAGGAGGCCCGGAGAGTTCAAGGACGAACTCCGAGAAGTTCGGCATCAAGGAGACCGTCATCCACGACTCGTACCTGATCAACCTCTGCAGCCCCGACAAGTCGCTCCTGAAGCAGTCCAGGGAGGCCTTCCTGGAGGAGACGGTCCGCGCGAAGCACCTCGGCGTGCGATATCTCATATTCCACCCGGGCGCCCACATGGGAAAGGGCGAGCAGGCAGGCCTGAAGTCGATCGCGGAGTCGCTGAACTGGGTCAGGAAGGAGTTCGGCTCGGGTGATGTGGAGTTCCTGCTCGAGATAACCGCGGGCCAGGGGAGCGTGCTCGGGCACTCGTTCGACCAGTTGGCGAAGATCATCAGCATGCTGGACGACCAGAAGCACGCGGGCGTGTGCTTCGACACATGCCACGCGTACGCGGCCGGATACGATGTCAGGACGCCGAAGGGATACGAGGCCACGTTCGAGATGTTCGATGAGATGATCGGGCTCGAGAAGCTGAAAGCGTTCCACCTGAACGATTCGAAGGGGAAGCAGGGCTCGCGTCTCGACAGGCACGAGAACATCGGCAAAGGGTTCCTCGGCGCCGAGTGCTTCACGAATCTGATGAACGATGGCCGGTTCGAGAAGGTCCCGATGATTCTCGAGACTCCCCAGAAGGAGGCCATGTACAAGAAGGAGCTCAAGCTGCTCAGGTCGCTCATCGGGAAACGGTGAGGTCCGGTCCCAGGCCGACCTGATCGATGATGTCGACATCACCGGGCGGCAGGATGCTCTGGATCTCCTCGATCGGCACCTGGAAGAGGTCCGAGAGCTGCTTCGCGAACGCGTTCTTGTCCCTCTCGCCAGGCCTTATGATGGCGAACCTCTTGCTCAGCGCGCGCACGGCCCCTTCCGGGCCGCACATGATCTTCCGCTGCCCCTCGAACTCGATCTCCCCGATGCCGAGCTTGATGTCTATCTTGTTCGAGTAGTTCCTCTTGCCTCGGATCACGAACGCGCCCTTGGCCAGGTACTCGCCGCTCTGCGGGGTCTTGCTCACCTGCTCAGGAAGCACCCAGTAGCCGGCCGCGGAGCCTATCTTGGCGTTCCAGGCCTTCGAGGTGGCGACCGCGAACTCGCATGCCTCGACGAGCGTCTTCTCGGTGATCCCTTCCTTCATCTTCACGACGATGCTCGGGGCGCCGTGCATGTCCGCGTGGGCGTACCTGTCTCCGGCGTCGAGGTGTTTCTTGACGAGCGTGTCGTTGCTCTTCGCGTCCTTGCCCCCGAGGACGACCGCGCCCTCGCTCGATATGAACCAGCGGTAGCGCTCGAACCAGAACCGCTTCGTGGGCGTGTGCTTGGCCCTGGCCGCCTGCGCCCTGCTCGCCTGTCCTTTGCGGAGGGCGTCCAGGGCCTTCCTCGCATCCTGCAGCGCTGCGAGCGCGCCCTCGAGCTTCCTCCGGTCCTTCTTGGATTCCTCGTAGTACCTCTGCGCGTTGGATTCCACGGTCCCCTTCAGGTCAAGCTTGAACTGCGCGGAGCCGATCTTGACGACGAGGTCCGCGCTCTTCCGGTCGAACGAGACGAACCCTGGGATGTCGTCCATGGGTTTCGATTCTGCGAGCCTCCTCGTTCCCTCGGCGAGGATGCGGGCGACATCCGCGTAGATGGCGAACAGTGCGTCACCGGTCATCTGGGCCTCTCTCCCCTCGTCCTGCAGCCTCATGATGGCCGCCTCCTGCTGGGCCACCTTCCTCTGGAGCTTCCCCAGCTCCTTCTCCTCCTCCGCGGGCTTCTCCTTCAGGGGCTTCGGTTCCCTCGATGCATACGCCTCGACCGCGGATGAGAAGGTGTCGAACTGCTCGTGCACGAGGCGGTCGTAAGTCCTCATCCTGACCGGGACGACGTCATCGGCCGTCCCGTCCTTCAGGACCAGGTAACCTCCCCTGCCCTCCGCGACCTCCTGCGAGAACCCCTTGATCGCGTCGAGGATCGCCCCGGCCTGCCCGATGTCCGCGGAAGCCGCCTTCGCGGTTCTGTCCAGGCCGGTCCTCGAGACGATCTCCTCGCTGTACCTGCCCCCCAGGTTCAGCTTCGTGGCCAGGGTCCTCACGATGTCGGCGTCCGATGAGCGGAGTATCTCTAGGAACACTTCCGGGGACATGGTCCGCGGGTCGGGCACGGGAGGAGGGTACGAGAACTCGCTCTTGGCCCGCACGTCCCTGTGCTTCCACTTGTGGCCCGTGAGCGGCTGCACGATGGCACCGTCCTTCACGAGGATGACATTGCCGTCCCCGAAGAGCTCGAGCACGAGATCCCAAGGGCCGTCCTTCTCGAGCGTGATGACGGCGATCCTGTCGAACCCCTGCTGCCTCAGGCCGACTATCTTCGCGTTCGAGATCCTCTTCCTGAGCATCATGGCGAAATCGGACGGCTGGCCGGGGTCCTCGACGTTCTTGTCGGACCGGTAGAGCCACTTGCCGACATGGAAGTGCACGAACGCCTTCTCGCCCGAGGGCCCCCTGACGGACAGTATGAGGTGCCCTCGGTCGGGGTGGTACACCTTGTCCAGGTGGCCGCCCGCGAGCGGCTGCAGGTCCTTCAACGCGGCCGCCACGTCGAAGCTGCTCAGCGACTCCTTCATCGGCGTCTAATCCCGTGCGACGCTAATAAATGATGCGCCTGGCCGAGGTCGATGGACTGGCCGAACGGGGAGGGGTCAACAACCTTTTAATACGCATGTCAAGATGCCTTGCGGCCGAGCACGCAGTGCCACTGTGGCTTAGAGGTATAGCGACGCCTTGGTAAGGCGTAGGTCGAGGGTTCGATTCCCTCCAGTGGCTCTTCTCTCCTTTCTCAGAGGCGGCCGCTGCGCTGCCCATCGAAAAATGAATAGAAGAAAAGGGTTTGGTTCGAGCGTGTTCAAGCGGTCACTGTGAACAAGACCTCTATCTTGAACATGTCCGCGGCTCCCATGAACCCGAAGGTCACGGAGCCCATGTACACTCCCTCGGCTGCGGGCATCGTGTACGCGATCTCGAACTCGTGGTATCCCGTGCCTACAACGGCCTCAGGCAGCACGGCGTTCATGGATGCCCCCGCGACCCCCTGGAGCACGGTCAGCGAGAACACTCCAGGGTCTCCGCTGATCGTGTACCCGAGGACCTTCACCAGGTACTGTCCGTCCGCCGGGTCCATGAGCGTGAGGCTCTCGAACGAGCCTCCCGTGCCCACGTACCAGTACGGTTCCGTCAGGTCCGCGATGCCGTCCAGGTTCGAGTCGTACCATACCGCCAGGTCGATGTCGTCGGCTCCTGACACCGGTGCCACCGAGACCGTCAGCTTGTTGCAGTTGGTCACGGTCAGAGGCCTCGTGTACACGGCCGCCGCGAGGTCCGCGTCGAAGTTGCCAGAGAGCTGGTCGGGGTATATCTCCTCGTCCGGCCAGGAGTACTTCACCATCGGCGGCTCGCCCGCGCCTCTCGCCTCGAGCGGTCCGTCGACCGCGATGTCGTACCACGCGGGTATGGTTCCTGAGAGCTGGTCCTCCGATATGCTCAGGCCGACGCTGCTGGCCTCCGCCCCGAACCCGTTCATCACGACCCATTTCGTGAATCCCGTCGGCGCGTCGCTCGCAGCATGGCCTGCCATCAGCGGGCATCTGGTGATGACCGCGAACGGCGCGGGCATGCCCAGGTCGGTCATGAACGCCCCGACCGGGGCCGCGATGACCTCCTTCGCCTCGCCCGTGTTCGTGTACGGCGCGAACACTCCGGCTCCCATGTACCTCTCGTCGCTGGAGGCTATCCTCGTCTCGTAGTATCCGGGGCCGTAGTCAGAGAACACGCCCATCCACGGGCTGTCGGGGTCCGACAGCGACCGGCGCGAGCACGTGCAGGTTGATGTCCGTGGGCAGCTCGGTCCATTCCGCGCCGACCATCAGGTATGCGTTCCCGTCCGGCAGTTCGCTGTCTGGGTCGGGCAGGACCCAGAAGATCCTGCTGTCTCCGACCTCGTACCTCCAGTACTTGTCCGAGAG
Organism: Thermoplasmatota archaeon; assembly: GCA_963818745.1. Lineage (GTDB taxonomy): Archaea > Thermoplasmatota > Thermoplasmata > UBA10834 > UBA10834 > CAWBDD01. The sequence goes on from CAWFTI010000001.1 coordinate 666,821, forward strand.
GCCCTGGACGTCGTTGTTGTAGGGCGTGTCGAAGTACGACTCCCCGCCGAACTCGAACTCGTAGTCCGTCGCAGGCACGTTGATCACTATGGGCATGCACTGGGTCCTGTCGCCGTCCTTGATGTACACTCCGGCGCCGTATGTGCCGACGAACGCATCGTCCGGCACGGACACCTGTGCCTCCCATGAGACCTGTCCGCCCGCTGGCACGTCGAGCTCGATTGCCGATGCGAACTCTGTGTCTGCGCCCGCCTCGCGGACCTTGACCCACGGGAACGTCTGGAGCTCGTAGTAGTCCAGCTGCACCGTCACGAACACGCCCGGCGCGGGTATCCACGGCCTGATCCTGACGATGAGCCCGTCCGTGATCCTCTCGAGCGGGTCCTTGATCATGACCGTGTTGTAGTTGTTGCACTCGCCGTCGACCGTGAACCTGAACAGCTCCCAGACCGACGGGCTCTTGACCTGCGCGTCCAGGTTGCCGTTCCCGTTGAGGTCCACCCAGTCGTGCAGCTCAAGCCAGTACTCGAGGTTCTCCACCGTGTCGAGCTCAGGGTCGAACTGCGCCATATCGATGTACATCGTGGCCTTCAGCAGGTCCGTCCCCTCGGGCACGAGGCTGGTTATGTCGATGTACTGCTCCGTGTTGCCCCTGGTCGTCGTGCTGATCGTGGACGACGAGGTCTTCAGGAGCAGCTCGCTCGAGACCGTGACGGTCCTGTCCCCGGCGCCCATGTTGTAGGTCGTGACGAGCTCCGTGTCGACCGCTCCCGGCAGCATGAAGTTCGGGAAGGCATCGTAGACCTGCCCGTACACATCTCCCGGGTACAGCGCGCTCGTCGCGAAGTTCTCGTCCCTGCGCGAATGATACCGTAGCCTCGCCGCCGCTCATTAGCTTGCAGAACGTGGCGGCGTTCAGCCAGCCCGCACCCTGCTTGAACGGGTCGAAGTGCATGTCGTCCGCGGCGCCCATCAGGACCGCCTTGGCGTAGTCGCTCGCCGGGAACTCCCCGTGCGTCTCGAAGTACGCCTGGAAGCCGAGCGCCGCGCCGCCCGCCGTGGTCGGCGTCGCGTGGCTGGTGCCGCTGCCCATCTGGTGGTGAGCGGCGCCGTTGCCGGGCACCGTGTTGATCGAGCCGCTGTCCGTCACGTCCATGTTCAGCGGTGCTGGTTCGAGCGAGTACGCGCCCGAGGCGATTATCTCGGTGTTGACCTTGCCCGTCTTGCCAGGTCCGGAGTTGGAGAACGGTATCACATCGCCCCACTTCTGCAGCCCGGGTGCCATCTCGTAGCCCATGCAGGTATCTGTACTGCATGGTGGTGCCCGCGCCCACATGCACCGACGTGAAGTCGGTGATGCTGTGCGTCGTGCCGTATCCCGGCCCCCCGTTGCCCGCCGACCAGAACCACATCGTGTCGCCGGAGAGCGATATCGTCATCATGATCATGTCCAGGATGTTGTAGCCCGCGTCGATCGCGGTGTCGGACCACCCGTAGCTGTTCGTGCAGATGTCCGCCTCGTCGCCCGTGCCGAGCACTCCGTCGACGCCGTACTCGACGTACTTCCAAGCGTTGACCGTGCTGCCGGTGAAGGGCACCGCGATGAGCTTCGCGTCCTGGGCCATGCCCCCGAGCTGTCCGCCCATGGTCCTGCCGACCGCGAGGGCCGAACCGGAGGTCATCGTGCCGTGCGAGCCCGCGTACGCGCCCATGAAGGCCACGCAGTCGCCCGCGCTGCCCGACGAACTCCGCACCGTACATCCAGTCCGACGCGGGGTAGACCGTCTCCCCGTCCGCGATCCAGTAGATCATGCTTCCGGAGTAGTCCGCGAAGCCGTCGCCCGCGTTCCACATTGAAGTGTCGGTGAGGCCGGTCGTGGCGTCGTAGAAGTCGAAGTACGATATCTCGTCGCCCTTGGTGCAGGGCTTGTCGTTCGCGAAGTTGAAGTCCCTCATGACATCGACGTAGACTGTGTCGTACACGCCCGCGACCTTGCTGTCGACCACGAGGACCGTGATGTCACCACCGACATACTGCCCGATGAACGGGTCGGGGTGGTAGCCTATGTGGTACTGCCCGCTCCTGCTCTTGACCGGGTCCCCGGCGATGTCCGTGAGGCCCTTGATGTTGTATGTGATCCCGTCGAACGCGATCGACCCGCCCTTCTTGTTCTTGGCGGCTACGACCGTGCTCGTGTCGGCCATCCAGCCGCCGATCTTGCCGTTCGCCCACTTGGACGCGGCGTAATCGTCGTACGCCATCGGCCAGCCCGCGTACGGGCCCGTGTCGTATCTGGCCTGGATGCCCTGCATGTCGGGGTGCGCGAGGTCGAACCCGTCGTCGATGACGGCGACCTTGACCCCTTCGCCGGTGAAGCCCATGTCCCACGACTCGACCGCTCCGTGGACGACATCCACATCATAGTCCTCGACCGCAGGGGCGGCCGTGGTCTGGAAGTCCTCCTTTGCCAGGTCGATGTTCGAAGGCTCGATCTCCGGCGCCTGGTACTGCAGGATCTTGGTGATGCCCGGGCTCTCTGCCAGGAGCCTGATGGTCTTCCCATCGAGCTCCATGAGGCTGACGTCCGGGATGCCCGCGACCTGCTGGCCGCGTATCAGTCCAAGCCCCTTGGAGGCGAGGACGTCGTTCGCCGCCTCCCTGTCGTTCACAATCAGATAGACCTCGAACGGTCCCCTGGACTCCCTCATGCTCTTGTCGAGCGCTCGGGTCCAGCTTCGCATCCGGGTCGGCGATCTTCGCATTCAAGCTCACATCAGCGCCGCCGAGCCCGATTCGTCAGCGCGCTCTCCTCGGCGAGCAGTTGCGCTTCGTTCGCGGGCGTCGATGACAATGCGACAAATGAAGTCATCACCATCAACGCGCACGCAACGAAGCTCAGGCTCGCCCCGCTCATCAGCCTGTTCACTCTAATCCCCCTCTCTTCACCACTTCGATAAAGCAGCCTAGAAGGGCTGTCCGTGGTATGCGTCTGAGTGCATTTCCCGCTATTATAGGATATCGGTGTTTCGAGAGTGAGTCAGTGCATGCTTCGAACTATCATGTTAACGGCGAAATAACGTGCACGGGTGCACAAGCATGAATGAAAAAGAATAGGACTTAAAGGGTTTGCAGGGAAGAAGCTCAACGCCTCTTCTCGTCCTTCGAGATCTCCCTTTCGAGCTCCTCGAACTCCTTCTCGACATCCGACGGCGCGCCGGGGTCGTGCACTTCCTCGGTCGAGTGTTCAGGTCCGCTCTCGCCCTTCCGGCCGCTCAGCATGAACCAGACGATGGCCAGCATGACGATCGCAATGGCGAACAGCCCTATCGACAGGTACATCAGCAGGTCCGCGAAGGCGTTCGCATCGTCCACCCTCGTGTTCACGTCGCCGACATCCTGGTCGATCTGTTCCTGGAGCAAGTCGATCTGGTCCTGGAGGTCCGTGATCTCCTGGAGGAGCGACTCGTTCAGGTCTCCGAGCTGTCCCTCGAGGCTGGTCATCAGGTCGTCCAAGGCCGTCTGCAGGTCGTCAACGTCCGCCTGAGTGACCGTGTCCTGCGCGACGAGGTCGTCTATCTGGTCCTGGAGCTCGGTCACCATGTCCTGCCAGCTCGTCGGGCGTCACGTACACCGGCGGCTCGTAGGTCACCGTGATGCTCTCGCTCGCGGTGTTGCCCAGCTCGTCCTCGGCGACCACCGTGATGACGTTGTCGCCCTCGGTCAGCGATACGACCGCGCTGAACCCACCAGCGCCGTCTCCGGCCGACACGCCGTTCACCCAGACCATGGCGGCATGGCGTCGTCGACCGTGCCCGAGACCGTCACCGCGGCCTCCGTGACCGTGGCTCCGTCGTCAGGCGAGTCGATCGAGATCACGGGCGCCGTCGTGTCCAGGACTATGGTGACCTCGGCTGAGGCCGTGTTGCCCACAGAGTCCATCGCCTCCACGAGCGAACACGTTGTCGCCCTCGACGAGGGCGACCTCGGCCTCGAAGGTCCCGTCCGGCATGACTGATACGCCGTCTCCGTCGACGGTGACCGTGGCGTCGGCGTCCGTCCAGCCTCTGATGTACGCCGTCGCGTCAGATGTCGGCGAGGCGACATCGTTCAGCAGGAGCATGCAGTGCGTGTCGGACTCGAGCATCTTCACCATGGACGCCTCGACACCCGCGTCGTTGGTCGTCGTGATGGTGAACACGTTCAGGCCCTCACCGAGCATCACCGGACCGGCCTCGAAGTAGCCGTACTCGTCCGCTGAGACGCTCGCTGAGTCGATCGCGTTCGACACCATGACATCGGCGTACGGGTCCGTCCAGCCCCTGACGAGCACATCCGTCAGAGGCACCTTCGTGCTGTCGGGTATCGTGGTCCCGGTGTCTGGGTCTGCGAACTCCGCGGTGAAGGTCTCTATTACCGAGTTCACCGTGAAGCTCGTGTACGACCCAGCCCCAGTTGCCGTACCAGTCCGCCACCTCGACGTACAGTAGATGCTCTCCCTCCGCGAGCGCCATCGGCAGCTCGATGGTCACGTTCGCGTCGTCGACCCAGTATGCTAGGTCGGAGATGTCGAAGTACCAGTCGATGGTCGACGTACAGGCTCCACCAGTCGATTCCGGAGTAGAAGTACGCGTGGTCGTTCGCGTAGAACGATATGGTCGGGCTGCTCGTCGGCACGGACTCACCGTCGTACGGGCTAAGGTTGTCGATCGTCGGCGGGCCAACATCGGTCACCACGATGGTGAATGGTATCTCGATGGTGTCATCCGCGCCCGCGAACCCTATCATCGCGGTGCCCCAGAAGGTGCCTACCCTCGCCGGCACATTGTACGCGATGTCGAACGTGTGGTTCCTGAGGTGGCCGTGGTCTCGTAGTTCGTCACCGTGACGTATCCTTCGACCGCCATGTCGATGAAGAGGTCGAAGTATCCAGGGTCACCGGTCACGCTGTAGCCCAGCACCTTTATCAGGTACAGTCCGTCGGCAGGCGCCTCCCAGGTCAGCACCTCGTACGACCCGCTGGCGCCGATGTACGTGTACGGCTCGGACAGATCGGCCACGTCAGTCCATGTTCTCGTCGTACCACACGCCGAGGTCGATGTCAGGAGCGCCCCATTCCTCCATCGTCGTCACGATGAACTCGGGGCAGTCCTCGACCCACAGGTACCACGTGAACCACGCGTTCGCGAGATCATACACGAAGTCGCCCGTCATCGAGTCCTGGTATATCTCCAGGCCCCAGTTTGCCTCGCTCTCGTACGGCCCATCGCCGCTGCCCTTGACCTCGACTGGGATCGGCGTGGTTATGTCGTACCATCCGGGCACCGTCCCCTCCAGGGGTATCGGCCCTGGCTGGTACGCGTCCAGATAGACGCTATACGGCGAGTAGTCGTTGATGGACATCAGCATCGTGTGGCCGTACAGCGTGTCGGATGCGGAGCTGCCAGCCATCACGGGGCACCTGGTCAGTATCATGAACGGCGCCGGGCCAGTGTCCCAGATATACTGTCCGAGCGGGGCCGTCAGCACCTCGCTCGGCCCTCCGGTGTTCGTGTAGATTCCGAAGGTCCCTCCGCCCATGTACTGCTCGTCGCTGGATGCGATGGTCGTCATCGAGTATCCTATTCCGTATGGGTACGAGCCGTAGATTGGCCAGCCCGCGTACTCGGAGGCGAGCACGTGGATGTTCACATCGGTCGGCAGCTCGGTCCAGCTGACGTTGACCATGAGGTACGTGGTCGGGTCGATATAGTCCGATGGCATGCACCAGTACATCCTCCAGTCGCCGACCTCGAACCTCCAGCCCCTGTCGGCCAGGCCCTGGAATTCGTTGTTGTAGGGCGTGTCGAAGTAGGATGCTCCGCCGAAGTCGAACTCGTAGTCCGTGGCAGGGACGTTGATGACCACGGGGATGTTCTGCACCCTGGTCCCGTCGTTGACATAGATCGCCGCGGCATATGTGCCGACGGGTGCATCGATCGGGACCTCGACGTTGACATACCAGTCAAAGTAGCCCCACGGGCTTATGGTCGTGCTCAGGCTCGTGCTCCAGATCGACCCTCCGTCACTCCATGAAGGTTATCCACGGGAAGGTCGTGAGCTCGTAGTAGTCCAGCTGGAGGGTGATGTCGATCCCGGCCGCCCCTGCGATGCCCCTCACCCTTGCGATCAGGCCGTCGTTGGTCCTCACGATCGGGTCCTTTATCATCACCTGGTTGTAGTTGCTGTCCGAGCCGTCGACGGTGTACCTGAACAGCTCCCAGTTCGCTCGGAGCTCGATGTTCATCACGCCGTCCATGTCAGGTCGACCCAGTCATGCAGCTCGAGCCAGTACTGGACGTTCGAGACGTAGTCCATCTCGGGGTCGAACTGGTCGAACGGCATGAACATCGTGACCTTCAGCAGGTCCGTCGTCGCAGGCACATAGCGCTGTGATGTCGACGAATATGCTCTCCCGCGTCCGCGGTCGTCATCGGTATGACGGTCGCTGCCGGTCCTGAGGAGTATCTCGCTCGTGATATCCACGTCCACCGGGTTGACGGAGTCGTAGTTGATGGTCTCGAATATGTGCGACGAATCGGACTCTCCCGGTGCGAGGAAGTTCGGCATCGCCTCGAGCCTGTTGCCGTACTCGTATCCCGGGTAGAGCGCAGCCTTCGTCACAGCTGGCTCGTTCCATCCGGACTATGCGATCGTGTCCACGTACGGCTCATCGCCCGTACAGCATGCCCCTCACATAGTTGCCGGCATTCAGCCAGCCGGCGCCCTGCTTGAGCGGGTCGAAGTGCATGTCGTCGCACGCAGCCATCAGCTTGGCCTTCGCGTAGTTGTAGTCCGGATATCCGCCGTAGTTCCAGTAGTACGCCTCAAGGCCAAGGGCCGCCCCTCCGGCGACCGTCGGGGTGGCGTGGCTCGTGCCGCTCCCCATCTGGAAGTGCACGAAGCCGTCCCCGAATCGAGCCGAAGTAGTCGCCAGTTGTTGAGCGGGCATCGGCTCCAGCGAGTACGCTCCTGAGGCGATTATCTCGGAGTTCAGCTTGCCCGTCCTCGACGGTCCGGAGTTCGAGAAGGGTATGACATCGCCCCACTTGGTGTAGTCGTAGTCGTACTCGTATGCCGAGCCAGTATCTGTACTGCATCGTGGTGCCCGCTCCGACGTGGACCGAGGACGGGTCCCAGACGGAGGTCAGCGTGCCGTACCCGGCCCGCCGTTGCCGGTCGCCCAGATCCAGAGCGTGTTGCCTCCGTACGAATGCCGATATGTACGACGCGTACATGTCCGTGAGCTCGTCATAGCCCGCCCATATGGCGTTGCCGGACCATCCGTAGCTGTTGGAGCAGATGTCCGCCTCGTCGCCCGAGTAGTCGTAGCGGTCAGCGCCGAGCTCTGCGAACAGCCAGGACGCCCAGGAATCTCCGTTGAAGGGTATCGCTATCAGCTTCGGCGCCTGGGCGCCATGCCCGTGAGCATGCCCCACATGGAGGTGCCGTTGCCCAGGGCCGCGGACGAGGTCATCGTGCCGTGGCTCTCGCCGAGCGAGAACTCGCCGACGAACGCGACCGCGTCGCCGCTCTCGAGGTGTCCAGTCCGCCCCGTAGATCCAGTCGGAGCCGGGGTAGACGTTCATTCCGTCGCTGATCCAGTAGACCATGCCACCGGACAGGTCAGGGTATCCGTCCCCGGCGTTCCACATGAGCAGTCCTAGATGTCAGTGCCGGAGTCGTAGTAGTCGAAGTATGATATCTCGTCGCCCATCGTGCAGGGCTTGTCGTTCGTGAAATCGAAGTCACCCCAGTCACATCGACATAGACCGTGTCGTAGACGCCCGGATGTCGTCGAGTCGGTCACTAGCACCCCGACATAGTATCCCATCAGGTAGGCCAGGTTCGCATCGGTGTGGTAGCCGATGTGGTAGTATCCGCTTGCCGTCGGGATCCCGGACACATAGTAGCAGTGCCGTCGAACTCGACATAGCCGCGTCCTCCACGGCCATGTAGCTCGTGTCGGCGACCCAGCCGCCGATGTCATAGTTCGCCCATGCAGAAGCTGCAGAGGCCTCGAACGCTATCGGCCAGCCCGCATATGCGCCGCTCGAGTACCTGGCCTGCTGGCCGTACAGGTCTGGGTGGGCCATGTCCATGCCCGTGTCGATCACGGCTATCTTGACGCCGTCGCCGTAGAAGCCCATGTCCCAAGCGTCCGTCGCGCCGTGCAGGTAGTCGACATCCCAGTCGTCCATCTCTGGGGGCGCAGCCTGCAAGTCGGACTTCTCGATGATCATGTCGTCCGACAGAGGTCTTCTCGACCTCGGGCGCGACATAAGGCGCTATCTTGTAGGTGCCCGAGCTGGAAGCCAGGGCCATTATCTGGTCCGATGTGAGGTCCATCATCCTCATCATCGGCATCCCCTGGAACTCGAATCCCTTTCAGCTCGTTCATGCCATTGTCAAAGAGCACCTTGTTGACAGCCGCCCTGTCGGTGACCACCAGGTTCACCGTGAACGGTCCGTCGGACCCCTTCATCCTGAGCAGCAGGTCAGGGTCGATCTTGGTCGTCGGGTCCGCTCCCGGAAGCGCTTCGTCAAGGGCGGTGCCCGTCTCATCCACCGCTTCCGCCGACGCGTGTCCCGATGCGAGGACGACGAACGAAGTCGTCACCATCAGGGCCATCAGCAGGAAGCTCAAGCTCGAACGTCTATACTCACTGAACACAATCTTCATCCTCCTTCATCCTCCCTAGAGAGAGCCCGTGGGGGACGGTGCTCTCCCGAAGCGGGATGACACCGTAATGTTACGTATTTAACAATATCGAGTTTCGGAGAAACTGGCATAAATGTTCATCAGTGTTAAGGCTTGGCATAGAGAAGCCCTGAGAACCGCCGTGATTTCCGCTTACGAGTCGTGATGCCTCCGAGGCCTTTTTCGGCTCCAGAGCGCCTTCTCGGCATCGGCGGGCCGCGGAATGCGCGAATTCGAATCGCAGGAACCGTTTCGGTCGTCAACTTTCAAGTACAACCTGATGTTTCTGAACGACAGTCGCAGTCGATTTCGAGGTGCAAGACGATGGGCGGGACGAAGTTGGAACCCTGGAACATACACAACGGGGATCCCAGGAGCAAGCACTCGAAGGCCCACGATATCGGCAAGTGGTTCAACAAGCAGAGGATAGGCCTGATCCTCGGGCCGGTCCTGTTCCTTCTCATCATCGCCATCCCGGAGCCGCAGTCCATGATCGACGCGTCCAGGGGCATGGCCGTCGATGTGATGGACAAGGCGCCTCAGATCGCCCTCGGCACGCTCATGTGGGTGCTCGTCTGGTGGGTCACTGAGTGCGTCCCACTGGGGATAGCCGCGCTCATCCCTCCGATGGTCTTCTCCATGTCGAGGATAGTCACATGGAAGACCGCGCTCACGGCCTTCACGGACCCCATCATCTGGATATTCATGGCGGGGTTCGTCCTCGCCGCGGCGTTCCGGAAGTGGGACCTCGACAGGCGGATAGCTGTCCGGCTCGGCTCGCTCTACAAGGGCACCAACCCGATGATCGCGGCGTTCTTCGTCGCTGCCCTCCCGGTGTTCATACTCACATTCACGGGTTCGATCACGGCCTCCACCGCCGTGGTCTTCCCGTTCCTCGTGGCCTATCTGTCGATGGCCGGCGTGAAGCCCGGGGGCAAGTACAGCGAGGCGACGATGCTCGTGCTCGCCCAGGCCGCGACGGCGGGTGCGATGCTCCTGCTGATCAGCACGCCCCCCAACCTGATCGCGAAGAGCACGGCGTTCGAGTTCGGGGCGGACATAACGTTCCTCGACTGGCTCATAATCGGAACTCCGCACGCCCTCATCGGCCTCCTGATCTCATGGGTGGTCGTGTTCAAGGTCCTCAAGCCCGAGGACAAGACCATCAGCGCGGACAAGGGTAAGATGGTCGCAGTCGCGAAGCAGCTGGGCAGGATGAGCAGGGGCGAGAAGACCGTGCTCTGCATACTCGTGCTCGCGGTGTCCCTCTGGGTGTTCCCGTCCATGGTCAAGGTCGCGGCGGGCTACAACGACGACCTAACGCCTCTCAGCCAAGACCTCGCCCAGATCATGCCCGAAGCGATGCCCGCGGTGCTCGTCATACTCCTCGCGGCGCTCATCCGGATCAAGGGCGAACCTGTCCTGAAGTGGGAGGAGATCGCGAAGGGGATCGACTGGAACATCGTGTTCCTGTTCGGCGGAGGCATCGCGCTGGGCATCGGCCTCGAGGCGAGCGGGTTCGCCGGCTGGCTCGCGGACCAGGTCGGCGGCGCGCTCGGAGACGACGCGAGCAGCTGGACCATCTTCGCGGTCTCGTGCGTGCTCGGGTTCTTGCTGACATATGCGGCGTCCAACACCGCGGCCGCGCTCATATCGTGTCCCATCGCCGCGAGCCTCGCGCTCGGCGTGAGCGCCACGGCCGACCCTTCGGTCGTAATCCCGCCGATCATAGGGGCCGCGCTCGCGTGCTCCATATCGAGCGCGATACCGTCGACGACCCCTCCGATGGCGATCGTGTACAGCTCCGGATACGTCAAGATGTGGAGCATGTTCAAGGTCGGGATCATCTCGGACCTGCTCAGGCTCGGGGTGCTCATCCTGATAGGTCCGTTCCTGTGCAGCCTGGTGTTTTGACGGGGAAAGGGCGGCTGGCGCGCGGGCGAGCATGCGCGCGATGGCACACTGCGCGCGCGTGACTGGTCGGGCCGAGGTGCAGGCATTATATACTGATGCATGCACACGTGTACGTAGAAGGGATGCACGTTGCCTCAGAGTCTCATCGAAAATGCTCTCAGCGGAGCCGCAAAGAGCGATGTGAGCAGTGATCAGAGTCCGCAGCAGCCCAAGACCGCGGACGAACTTGAGATAGAGCGCATAGCCGAGGGGCTGAACGTCTGCATCAAGCTCGTCGGTTGCGGAGGCGCGGGCTCCAACACGGTCAACCGGTGCTTCGAGGACGGCCTTTCGGACGTCCAGATGCTGGCCATCAACACCGATGCGAAGCATCTCCTGACCGTGAAGGCGCAGAAGAAGATACTGATCGGGAAGGTCACGACCCGCGGGCTGGGCGCCGGCGCGAGGCCGGAGATCGGCGAGAAGGCCGCGATGGAGAACGAGCCCGAGATCAAGGACTTCCTGAAGGATTCTCAGATAGTGTTCATAACGGCCGGGATGGGCGGAGGGACTGGCACGAGCAGCTCTTTCGTCGCCGCGAGGCTCTCGAAGGAGCTGCGCGCGCTCACGGTCGGCATCGTCACGCTCCCGTTCAAGTCCGAGGGCGAGCTGAGGATGGAGAACGCCATGAGCGGCCTGTCGCGCCTGTCGAAGGTCTGCGACACGACCATCGTCATCCCGAACGACACGCTTCTCGAGCTCGTCCCGAACCTGCCCGTCCAGGCGGCGTTCAAGGTGGCGGACGAGCTCCTGCTCCAGACGATCAGGGGGCTCACGGAGATGCTCACCAGAGCCGGCCTCGTGAACGTGGACTACGCCGACCTGAGGACCATCCTGAACGAGGGTGGTGTCTCCTTGATCGGCGTTGGCGAAGGCGACGGAACCTCGGGCGAGCGCATAGAGGACGCCGTCGAGGAGGCCCTGAACTCCCCGCTCCTGGGGAAGATAGACCTCAAGGAGGCGAGGGGTGCGCTCATTCGCGTCGTGGGCGGTCCGGACATGAACATCCAGGAGGCCTCGGACGCGGTCAAGCTCATCACGGACAGGATCAGCAGGCCAGGTGCGAGGGTCATCTGGGGCTGCTCGGTCGAGAAGGAGATGGAGGGCAAGGTCAAGGTGCTGCTCATCGTCACGGGCGCCCGCTCACAGTACATCATGGTGCGCGACGGAGAGGAGCCCGCGATGGAGCGCACGAGCGAGGACTACAGAGGGCAGGTCAACGTGCCGCCCAGCGTCCATCAGGACTCCGACCTCTCGATGTTCGTCAGGTGAATCCTCGGACCGTCATATCCCGAGCGCTACCTTTGCGATAGCACCTAACACCAGCGCGAGCGAGATGGATGCCAGGGTGACGACCACCGTGCTCCTGGGCCCGAACTCCTTGAGGAGCACTGCGAGCGCCGCGAGGCACGGCATGAACACCGCCATCACGAGCGCGAACACGAACATCTGCTCGGACGACAGGACGGTCGCGAGCTCGCTCGTCCCGAAGAGCACCATCAGCATCTGCAGGGCCATCTCCTTCCTCAGGATGCCGAACACGAGCGCGACGACGGTCACGGCCGGGAGCCCGAGGACGATCGTCATGAACGGCTCCGCGGGGTCCGACTATCTTCTGGAGGGCGCCCATCGCCATGAGCACCTCGAGCACGATGCTCCCGCACAGGAGGAGCGGGAAGGCTATCGTGAGGAACTCCTTGATCCTGATGTATGTCTTGATGGCCGTCTGCTTCGCCGAGGGCATCCGGAGGTCCGGTATCTCGACGAACAGGCCCGTGGGCTCGAACTTGATGGTCCTGTGCATCGCGAACCCGAGCACGACCAGCAGCGCCCCGAGGACCAGGTATATGGCCAGCGCCCAGAGCGCCCCCGCGTGGTTCCCTACGGTCCCTATGATTATCGCGGTCTGGGCGGAGCACGGGACGGCGATCGTTATGAGGGTCGCGAGTATGAGCCGCTCCCTCCTCGACCCCATCGCTCTCGTGGCGAGGATGGCGGGCACGTTGCATCCGAACCCGACCACCATCGGTATGACCGCCCTCCCGTGCAGCCCGAGCCTGTGCATCACGCCGTCCAGGAGCGACACGACCCTGACGAGGTATCCGGTGTCCTCCAGGATCGACAGCATGACGTAGAACACCAGGATGTATGGGATCACGAGCGCCAGCATCGCCTCGATGCTGAGGTAGAGCCCGTCCACGATGCCCTTGCCGACATCGTTCGACATGCCCGACCTCAGGTCGTCGAAGAACGGTTTCGCGGCGTCCTGGTACTCTCCCACGAGGAACCCTTCGATCGCTCCTCCGGCGAACACGAGCGTGACGAAGACGAGCGCCAGCACGCCGACGAGGATGGGGATGCCGGTCACGGGTCTCAGCGTGAGGTCGGAGACCAGGCTGCCCTGCTTCTTCGCCGTGGCCGCCCTTCCGACGACCTCCCTGGCGATCCGCCCGGCCTCCCCGAACCTGTCCCTCTGGATGTGCACAACGGCGTCCTCGCCGTGATGCTCCTTGAACTCCTCCCTCATCTTAGCGGCCGCGGCTGCCACCTCCGCGGGCGCCTTCTCGACTATCTTGTGGTCTTCTGCCAGGAGCCGGACCGCGACCGCCCGCAGCGGGATAGGCCAGTCCTCCTCCCTGAGCATCTTCGAGAGTCTCGAGACCATCTCCTCGATGTGGGAGTCGTACCTCACCTTGAACTTGCTCTTCCCCCGGACCTGGATGGAAGTGTACAGGAGCGAGTCGATTCCCTCTCCCTTGGTCGCGACCGTGGGCACGACGGGCATCGTCAGTATCCGCTCGAGCCTCGCGACGTCTATGTGCACCTTGCTCTTGCGTAGAAGGTCGAACATGTTCAGCGCGGCGACCACGTTGTAGCCGGACTCGATGAGCTCGAACAGGAACACGAGGTTCCTCTCGAGCCTAGTCGCGTCCAGGACCGCGACGATCGTGTCCGGACGCCTCTCGTAGATGAGGTTCGTCGCGACCCGCTCGTCGTCGGTGTTCCCCGCGATCGAGTAGGTCCCCGGGAGGTCGATGACCGTGACGGTCATGCCCATGAACTTCGCCTTGCCCTCGCTGTACTCGACAGTCGTGCCAGGGTAGTTGGCGCTGATGACGCCCACGCCCGTCAGCTTGCTGAAAATGATGCTCTTCCCCACATTCGGGTTGCCTGCAAGAGCGATCTCCAGATTCCCACCCCTGCTATGCCGCCCTGACCATGTGCAGCATCTCCCCGATGTCCCTGGCGAGCGCGACCTTGGTCCCCTTGAGGTTGACGATTATCGGTCCCCCCATCGGGATCTTCTTCTCGAGCGTGACCTTGGAACCGGGGACGAACCCCATCGCGAGTATCCTGCAGAGCTCGTCCCTGTCCTGGGAGGCGAGGTGGGACACGACGGCGCTCTCACCTTCCTTCATCTGGAGGAGCGAGACCGTCTCGTCCTTGCACTTGTCGCATGTGATCGCGCGATTGCATTTTGGGATCCTCTTCCCGTGAGGGCATTCCGAAGGGTGGTTGAGGATCCTGCACAGCTGCTGCTCCGCCTCGTCCGTGAGCGCGTGCTCCATCTTGCACGCCTGCTCGTGCCTTGATCGGCCGGTGATACCGACCAAGTCGTTGAGGAACCTCTCGAGGAGCCTGTGCTTTCTGGCGACCTTGCATGCGATCCTCATGCCCTTCGGCCGCAGCTCGACCCCCTTGTAGGGTTCGTGCTTGACGTATCCCTGGGCCGAGAGCTTGTGGAGCATCTCGGTGACGGAGGCTGGAGCGACCCCCAGGGCCGAGGCTATGTCTGTGGTCTTGGCGGTGTCGCCGTCCTCGGTCAGGTTGTAGACGGTTTTGAGGTACTGCTCCGTTATCTCTGAGACCATCTATGTCAAGTTAGGCGCACCTAAACTATAAATGTTGCTCCTGAGTGCAAGCAGAGATTGACTGGTCATGGTTGGCTCAGACGAGGATCAAGGTGACAGATTTATCATCGTCCAACTCCATCTGCCGGACGGTCCAGAGCCTGGGGGGTTGGCTTATTGAAGCTGGGGCATGTGGATGGCAAGAACAGAGTGTATGACTCTGAAGGTGAGCTACTTCTCCTGCAGGACGAAGGGCTTCTGAGCAGACACGGGAACGTAATCATGAATGTGACCAAGGCCTGGCGTAGCTGGTGCGTGGCTGGGGTATTGGCGATGGAGGCCGGCCCATTCAGGTGCTTCCTAACCGACCAGCGAGTGGTGTTCATCCGGCGTCCAGACCCTCGTAAAGCTGGTGCGTACCTGATGACACCGTACGGCGCCCCCGAAGGGATTGCCAAGACCTACAAGGCTCGGAGAATCCTTGAGGCGGGTGGGTTTGAGTACTACGAACTCTGCATCGAGGACATCAGATTCTACAAGGCATATCGCAATTGCGTTGACCTGTTCGTGGCCGGCGGCAAGGAAAAGCATATGGCAACCATCTGGAACCGCGGGCCGAGGCCCGAGCTAAGGGCCCCTTTGTTGTCTCTGTTGATCAAGAATAGGGTCCCGCAGAGATGATTCTCCTGTCCAAGCGGGCATTGACCCTGACCTTGATACATGACCGTGGGTTCTTGTCATTCGCCCGACCTTGACAAGTGTCGAAATCGAACCTGATGTTACCACCGAGGTCCGAACGGAAGACCTGGCGAATCAATCGTGTCCCGAACGTATCGATTGGTCGGATGATGTCGGAGGGACAATGGGTGAAAAACATGGTGGATCCTGCCCGGGAGGGCAGGAGTCCTGGGAATCCTCAGAGCCGCTCGAGGACGTATATCGTCGCGAGGTCGTCCTCGTCCGGCTTCTCCGAGAACTTGTAGAGTTTGGCCAGCTTGTTGATCAGGTCCTGTCTCTTCTCCCCGGGCTTCTGCTCGAGGTCGTACTCGAGGAACGCCAGAGGGACGTCCTTGAGCTTGACCGACGTCGCCAGGACGACGTGCGCCCTGAACTTCTTCTTCGGGCCGACGACCTGGACCTTCTCGTCCGGGACGTACTTGAGGTCGCCCTTGTGGATCCTTATGGTCGCGAAGACCCGGTCGTTGAGCTTTTTCCAGTCCTGGGAGAACTGCATTGTTCTGTCCGCCATGGTATCATCTGTGAAGTCCCCTTATCATTCCATATTCTTAATGTTTCGCTGAGAACCATGTTCTTCACCGTACGGAAGAGGGCATTTGTCGCTTCCGGTCCCGTTTCGCAGGATGAGAAAAACAGGCAAACGTAGTTAAGCTACCATTGTATTTTCCAGGATTGATAATAAGCCCTGGGGTACCCCCTGGGAGGGATGCGGATTAGCGAAGACTCTGTGGCAAGTGGCAAGAGATACATAGCATTGCTTGTGACCGTCCTGCTCGTGCTGCGGTGCCTTCGTCGGCCTGGCGGGCAGGTCGTCCGCGAACACGGGTGGCTGGGACCTGTACGGCTATTGCTGGACCGACAGCAACGCCCCCGGAGACCAGGTGGTCGTTCAACTGGGTCGAGATCAGCGGGACTGGGCACGGATACCGGTCTCTCCGGGGACGACCAGTGCACTGGCGCCATCGACATCGGATTTCCCTTCGATTTCTACGGAGATTCGTACTCCTACGCCTACATAGAGACCAACGGCTTGCTGTCGTTCGACGGCTACACCTACGGACTACTCCAACGACCCGATACCGTCCTCGTCAGTCCCCCAGACCTGCTCGTCGCGCCCTTCTGGGACGACCTCGCGGTCGGTTCGTACTACAACTCCGGTGTCGGTCTACTATGAGACCCTGGCGTACCACCCCAACCAGCAGTTCGTCGTCGAGTAGTACGAGGTCACCAGGGCTCGGCTACTCCGACGAGATGACCTTCGAGGTCATCCTGAACGAGACCGGCGAGATATGGTTCCAGTACCTCACGCTGAACGGGGAGACCGGCGCACTCCGCGTCCGTGGGGATCGAAGACTACTACGGATGGGTGGGGTCGGAGTACTCCTACAACTCTCCCTCGCTCTCCGACTCCCTGGCGATAGTGTTCGAGCTGGGTCCGATTGGGTTCGGGTCGTCCCAGTCATACACTGGGTATCCGGGAGACACGCTGACGTACGAGCTCACGATAACCAACAACAGGCTCGTGGACGATCTCTTCGACTTCACGTTCGTCTCGACCTACGGATGGACTGCCGTGGTCTGCGACGAATACTGCGTGCCGCTCGCGGACAGCGACGGGGACCTCGATCCAGACACGGGGGTCATGGCCTCGGGAGCCTCGATGTACCGTCATCGTGCAGGTGACCATCCCTCTCAGCCCCACGGTCGCGGGTGGAGAACACCACGATCGTGGCGCACCTCCGACCTCGACACCTCGGACACGGCGCAGGTCACGCTCGTATCGGAGGTGGTGACCGCAATGTTCGCTCCGCCTCACTCCGACTACGGGGACGATTCGGAATCGGACGGCCTGTACGACTACCTGGTGGTCGATGTCTCCGTGCGATGTGCTCTTCGACGGGACCTACTACATCTACGCCGATCTCTACGACTACCTCGTGGAACTACATCGACAGGACTGAGCGCCGCCAACTCCTCTCATGCGGGCAGCTACATCGTCTCGTTCTACTTCGACGGACCGACGATATTCGCGTTCGGCACGGATGGCGTGTACTATGTTGACCTCTACCTGTGGGACAGGACTTCGATTATCGGGCTACGACTCCCACACGACCTGCCTCGTACCTGTGCACCGAGTTCGAGCCCCCCGTCGCGTACTTCGACCCGCCGAACTCCGACTCGGGGTACGACGCCGGGACGGACGGATTGTACGACCTTCTCGTGGTGGACCTTGGGGTCACGTCGTCGGTCGAAGGGACATACACGGATCGATGCCAACCTGTACGATGTCTGGGGCATGACTTACGTCACCTCGGTCAGCTACGACGTCTACCTGATGGTCGGATGGCAGATCGTGCAGCTGCAGTTCGACGGGGAGCAGCTCTACGCTCATGGGGCGTGAGCGGGGAGTACTATGTCCGCGCATACCTCTACGATGAATGGTGGACGCACTGGACACCCACGAGTACATGACGGCATACTACGCCTACGACGAGTTCCAGCCGCCGGGCGCTTCGTTCTCCCCGCCGCACTCCGAGTATACGGTCGATGCCAACGCCGACGGGTACTACGAGTACCTCGTCATCGAGGTCCAGGTCGACGTCTTCGAAGCCGGCACGTACCAGGTCTACGGAGAACTGTACGACGATTGGGGCGGATGGATCACATCCTGGTACAACATCACCTATCTCGACATCGGCCTACAGATGGTCGAGCTCTGGTTCTCGGGCTATGACATCTACTACTCGTACGAGTACGGCCCGTACACGGTCGAGCTCACTCTGTATGACGACACCTCGACGCCGATCGACTACGACACCTACTACACGGCAGATTACGACTACTACGACTTCGACGACGATGTCGCCTGGTTCACCCCGCCGCACTCAGACGCAGGCCTTGACGCGAACGGGAACACTTTCTACGACTGGCTCGTCGTATACGCGTCGGTCTACATCCTGGTCGAGGGAGACTACGAAGTCTACGGCGACCTCTACGCCCCGTCCGCCGCATATGTGACATACAGCCTAGCAACTCGACCTATCTCTACGAGGGCGATCAGATCGTGCGAGCTATGGTTCGACGGTTCGGACATTTACAACACCGGCGCGAGCGGTTCGTTCGAGGTCGACATGTACGTGGAGTACGACTGGGACACCCAGGACTACGACCTCTACTACGACCTCCGGATTACTCGTACGACGAGTTCGAGCCTCCAGGGGCGTACTTCTCTCCCCCGCACAGCGACTGGGGCGAGGACTCCGATCAGCGACGGCCTGTACGACTACCTGGTGGTCGAGGTCAGCCTCGACGCGACCGTCGAGGGCACTTACTACGTGTAGGGTCAACCTGTACGACAGCGTCGGCGACGTACCTCGGTCTGGACCTACACGAGCTGCTATCTCGTGGTGGGCGCGAACCTGGCCGACCTGTACTTCTCCGGCGAGTACTCTACGGCGACCACCTGGATGGGGCCTACACGGTCGACCTGGACCTGTACGACGACTCCTGGAACTACCTCGGATTACGACGCGCACATCCACGGCAGGTCTACGGGTACGACGAGTTCGAACCGCCCGCAGCGTGCTTCCTGGCCGCCGCACTCCGATGCCGGTGTCGACAACGATGGCGACTCGCTCTACGAGTGGCTGGCGGTCACGGTCTACATCGAAGTCAGATCTCGGGTGACTACTACGTCTACGCCTACCTCTACTGCGGACTGGGACTACATCACCACCATCGAGATCCTGACCTACCTCGATGCGGGCATTGACAGCGTCGTCCCTGATGTTCCCGGGATGGATGCTCAACGCGATCGGGTACGACGGCGGGTGTCAGCGTCGACATGGACATCTACAGCCGAATCCTACGTCTGGCTGGACGACGACTTCCATGAGACCGGGCCGTACTACGTGCGGCGACTTCGACGACGATGTGCCTTCGATAGAGTCCCAGTGGACGAGCGTCGCGCCGACATCGACGGAGTCATCGACGGCGAGTGGGACGCCGCAGACGTGGTGGACCTCGCGGCCGCGGACGTGGAGAACGAGCTCGAGGCCTACATGCTGGTCATGAACAACGCCACGCACCTGTTCATCGCGTACGATGTCGTGGGCGACGAGTACGAGGACTACTACGACTTCGCCTCGGTCGGGTTCGACAACGGCAACGACGGCATCCTGGTCGACGGCTCGGAAGACCAGTTCATGATGTACTCGGACACTGACGAGACGTACCACTATGTGTACGATGGCTGGTGGGGCGACTGGGAGTACGACTGCGAGCCCTTCGACCCGGACCTGACGGACCACGCAGGCCTGGCGGGCGCGTTCGGCTTCGGGCCCAGCCCGATGTACGCGTCCGATCACAGGATGTTCGAGATGTCGATCCCGCTCGCTCTCCTGGACGTCGACCGTCGGCGACACGCTCGGGTTCGTGGCCGCTTCGGAGTACGGACCAGGCGTGCTGGACGACTGGAACTGGGACGAGAGCTAACTGGCCCCTGTACGACTCGGACGTCTACGACCAGGCCTTCTACGGAGACCTCGTCCTTGCCCAAGCTGTAGTCGTGACGCCTGAGACCACGGCCTCGTTGGCAGGCACGCTCGGAGGCGGCGGATGGTACACATCGGATGTAACCGTCACGCTGGAGGCGACCGGAGGCGAGGGAGGCGTCGACTACACGATGTACTCGGTCGACGGCGGTTCCTGGACGACCTACACCGTTCCGTTCGATGTCACGGCAGATGGAGTCACGACCGTTGAGTTCTACTCGGTGGACATGGTCGGGCACGAGGAGGAGATCGACGGCGTCGATGTGATGATAGACACGGTCGCCCCGTCCTCGGCCCACTCCCTGGACGACTATGTCGTCACTCTGACGGCCACGGACGCGAGCAGCGGCGTGGACGCCATATACTACCGGATCGACGGCGGTTCGTGGATCGAGTACGGCTCCCCGTTCGCGGTGAGCGGTGCTGGCTCGCACGATGTGGACTGCTACGCGGTCGACGTCGCGGGCAACGACGGGGCCGTGGACAGCTTCTCGGTGGCCGGCGAGGAGGACGCTCCGGTGACGGAGTCCGATCTGGACGGCACCGCGGGGCTCCTCGGATGGTTCGTGTCCGAGGTCGAGGTCAGCCCTGACGGCCGACGACGGCGATGGCTCCGGCGTCGACACCATCTACTACTGCATCGACGACGGTTCGTGGGCACACATACTCGTCCCCGTTCGACCTGACCGAGGACGGCACCCACACGGTGGAGTTCTACTCCGCGGACAATGGCCGGCAACGACGAGGACAGCGCAGGCGGTCCAGGTGAAGATCGACACCGATCGTCCCGACGGCGACTCCTCGGTCGACGGTTTCGAGGTCACCCTCAGCGGCGGCCGATGTGACGAGCGGCGTCAGCATGATCGTGTACAGGATCGACGACGGCGACTGGCAGGTGTACGACGGCGCGTTCGTGGTCGAAGGCAGCGGGAACCACACGGTGGAGTACTACGCGGCCGACAACGCGGGCAACGAAGGCACCGTCCAGAGCGTGGTGGTCGAGGGCTCCGGAGGCGGCATATCTGCCGTCCTCATCGGGGTACTCATAGGCGCGGCCGTGCTGGCCGCGGTCGGTCTGCTGATGTTCCTGGTCCTGCGGAAGAAGAAGGGCCAGCAGCAGGCCCCACCCGCGCCCCCACCAGAGATGATGCCTCCGCCACCGGCGCAGTAGATGCTCGAGTGGCGCAAACCCCAGGAAACCCATTCAACGCTTTTCATTCGCTCCTGCAAGCGTTCGCGCTGCGCTCGGGCGGATCCCAAGGGTCGCTGCGGCGGGGAAGACGCGGTCCCGGCCTCGACGGAACCCAGTCGTTCAGGAGCGTTCCTTTCCGCGCAAGCTCCGGTACTCATCCTCGAGGATGCTCATCATCACGAACTCGCTGTACCTGCCGTCGCAGTAGTACCCGTCCCTCTGGGTGCCTTCCTCCCTGAAACCGAGGCCCTTCCAGAACCTCATCGCCCTCTCGTTGAAGCCCACCACGCCCATGGACACCCTGTGGAATGCCAGCTCTCCGAAGGCGTGGTCGAGAAGGAGGCGGCCCGCCTCCGTTCCATAGCCTCTTCCCCACATCGTCCTTCTCCCCGATGATGACGGTCATGTCCGTGCATCTCCAAGGCTTGAACATGCGCAGCAGACCGGTCTCGCCTATCACTCGGTCCCCTTCCTTCAGGACGATCGCGAACCATATGCGGTCCTTGTCGGCGCGTGCTCTCCTGTACCATTTCTCGGCCTCCGCACGGGTCATGGGGGCGACCTCACCGGTCAGTTTCCTCATCTCAGGATCTTCGGACCATCTCTGAACGTGGCAAAGGTCGCCCTTGGAGAACGGTCTCAGGTAGATCCTATCGCCGGTCAATGTCCTCTGTGTCGTGCTCTTCTTCTTTCGTGGAGGCATGTTCTCGCGTGTCCGTCCACTTATGGAACGCTGTTCTCTTGAAAAGCCTTCCCGTCTCGGGTCCAGAGGTACTGATGGTGTGAGTGGGCCCAACCGGATTCTTGCCCACCAATATGACTGTCTGGTCAAGAGGCGGCACATCTACCTTCCAGAAAGGCATCTCGGGAAGGATTTATTGGGGGGAGAAGCGGTGTGCAGTCCGATGGAGGGGAGATGGCCGGTTGCAGTCATCAACATGCACACAGTGTTCGGAGGAGCGGTTGGCATCGTCGCCATGTTCGTTCCCTGGGTAGTCAAGAACGGCACCGATCGGTACTCCCTCATCGATATCCTGAATGGGTCCACAGGCATCGGCATGTCCTTGGACTTCCTTCTGCCGCTGATAGGCATGATTTTCCTGCTCGGCGCTATCACTGTCTTCATCTCCCCCTATGGAGCAACAGCTCAGATCGGTGGTGCATCCATCGCATTGTTCACAATAAACATCGCCGCGTTGGGCAACTCGGAGACCCAGACGATCGCTGTCGGCCTCGGCCCTTACATCGGACTTGTCTCTGCAGCCATCGTATTCCTCAGCATCGTCTTTCCGTTCGGAATAGGACACGGACACTGGAAGCCTCTGGGTAACCGTGGGAGGAACTATACCTTCTCCTTCTATCTGGATTTGAACGATAGCGATGGCATGCCGTATTGGTGGTGGGCGACAGGTCCCGGATGGTTCTGGTACTGGTGGTTCGAGATGAAGATGGGCTGGGCCTTCCGAGATGCGTTGGAGCAGCACCAGAAACGGAGAGCGGATCGGATCGTCCGAAACTCGGCAGTCCGTGAACTCGATGCACCGGATTCAGAGTCGCGAGGGCTGGACGAGTACCGTCGATGATGGCATGGGTGGACTTCGTCTTGGTATCGAACATAATCGATTGCTGAGCGCATCAGCTAGGCTAGTTGGATGGTTGGCGAGCCCCCAACTTCATGTATCTGCGAATTCGCGGAGATGATTCTGCGCCACATCGGGGTCAATCTGGGCGATCAAAGCAGGGCCTTCGAGACCGTGTGGAATCTGCGTATCCAGATGTTGAGAACGACAGGAAATGTACCTTTGCTGGCAGTGCCAGGGCGTTGAGTGGGCCCAACCGGATTTGAACCGGTGACCTACGCCGTGTAAGGGCGTTGTCATAACCACTAGACCATGGGCCCGCTTGGCAGGCGGCCTATGCGCTCTGCCCTCTTAAAACATTCTCAGCGGGCTCGCGCTCTTCGCCAGCATCAAAGCCCTTCGCGAATGCCGCCAGGTTCTCGGTCAGCCGCCTGGGTATGTTCATCTCGACGGCCTTCTCGAAGTGCTTCCTGTCGAGGCCGGAAGCCCCGGACCCCGCGAGCGCTCCCACCATGACCACGTTCGAGGACATCGGCACCCCCGCCTCCTCCGCGAGCTTCCTGGCGTCGACCGCCACGAACCCCTTCGCAGCGGTTTCGAACCTCGTTCGGACCTCCTCCACGGTAGGATATCTCAGCTTCTGCGTAGACACGCTCAGAGGGACCATCTTCTCGGTCGATGCGATCGCGACCGTCCTCTTGGAGCACTTGGGGATCGCCCTCAGGGTCTCCAGGAGCTCGAGCGACAGGATGACATCGGCCTTCCCGTCCGGGATCAGCGGGCTCGCGAAATCCCCTATCCTGGCGGTGCACACGACAGAACCGCCCCTCTGGGCCATGCCGTGCGTCTCGCTCAGGATCACATCCTTCCCCGCAACGATGGCCGCGTCGCCTATGATCTTGGAGGCGGTGATGATGCCCTGGCCCCCGACGCCGACCAGATAGATGTCGACCATCACTTCGCCTCCTTGATGGCCTTGTACGGACAGACCTGGGCGCACACTCCGCAGCCAGCGCAGAGCGCGTCATCGATCGTCTGGACCTTGTCCATGCTGGATATCGCGGGGCACTGGAACTTCGTGACGCAGGTCCTGCACTTCTTGCAGTCCTCCTGGTCGATGAAGTGCTTCTTCAGGATGGCCCCCTTCTCGTCCCTGGGGGCGATGAGCGCGCACTCCCTGCGGGCGATGATGACGGACACGCCCTCGTGCGTCAGAGCCTCTTTGACGGCCTCCGTCGTGGTCTTGATCTCGTACGGGTCCACGACCTTCAGCCACTTGACCCCGCAGCCCTTGACGACCTCCTCGATCGAGATCGGGAAGACGGCCCCTCCCGTGGGGTCCTTCGCGCTCCCCGGGTGCGGCTGATGCCCCGTCATGGCCGTCGTGCGGTTGTCGAGGATCATTAGCAGGAACTTGTGCCCGTGGTGCACCGCGTTGATGAGCCCGGGGACGCCCGCGTGGAAGAAAGTGGAATCGCCGATGAACGCGATCACCGGGAGGTCGTTCACCTTCGCGAGGCCTCCCGCCAGGCCCACGCTCGAGCCCATGCACACCAGGATGTCTGCAGCGCTGTACGGGGGCGCCACGCCGAGCGTGTAGCAGCCGATGTCGGAGGCGAAGATCGCCTTCTTGTTCGTCGCTTTGTTGACCGCGAAGTACGTTGCGCTGTGCGGGCAGCCCGCACATAGTACCGGAGGCCTGACGGGTAGGTCGGCTGGGACCTCGGGGGGCTTCGTACCGGTCGCCCCCGGGAGACCGAACGCCTTGGACAGGCCCGCGGAGACTATCTCCTGGTCGAACTCGTAAGCGCGCGGGAACACCCCGTCCGCCTTGCCGATTATCTTCACTGCGATCCCGTTGCGCTGGGCGAGCGACCTCACGGCCGTCTCGAGCACGGGCTCGAGCTCTTCGACCACCGCGACAGTGTCGTGTGCCCTCAGGAACTCCTCGACCTTCTTCGTCGGCATCGGGTACGAGAACCCGAGCTTCAGGCATGTCCACCTGGAGGTTCAGGGCCCTGGCCGCGTCGTACGCGTAGTTCGCGGCCACGGATGATGTGATGATTCCGAGCTTTCCTCCGTTCCCCACTCGTCTGATGACATTGAACTCGGATTCCTCGGCCAGCTGCTCCGCGGCCCTCAGCCTGTCGAGGAGCACTAAGTGCCGCACCCTCGCGACCGCCGGGACCGTGACGAACCTCTTCGGGTCCTTCACGAACTCCTTCTTCTTGGGGCCTTGGACGATCGTCCCTACCGTGACGGGCCCGCGCACGTGCGCCACGCGCGTCGTTGTGCGCAGGATCACGGGCAGCTCCAGCTTCTCGGATATCTCGAAGGCCTTCTTTGTCATCTCGTAGCATTCCTGCGGGTTCGCAGGCTCGAGCATCGGGATGCCCCCGAGGAGCGCGTAGTACCTGTTGTCCTGCTCGTTCTGACTCGAATGACATGAAGGGTCGTCCGCGGTGACGAGGACGAACCCTCCCCTGGTGCCCGTGTATGCGAAAGTGAGCAGAGCGTCCGCGGCCACGTTGACGCCCACGTGCTTCATGCTCACGAGCGCCCGGACCCCGGATGCAGCGGCCCCTATCGCGACCTCGACCGCGACCATCTCGTTGGCGGAGTACTCGAAGTATATCCCGGCGTCCTTGGCCACGCGCGCGAGCGAGTCGCCGATCTCGGATGCTGGTGTGCCGGGATAGGTCGTCGCCACCGAGACCCCCGCCTCGAGGGCGCCTCTGGCGATGGCCTCGTTGCCCAGCATGAGCACCTTGGAGCCTGGCTTTGCGGCGATGAGCTTGTCCATTTCGCGCCGGGAATCGGGCCGTGGGTGGAAATACCTTTTCGACCTAGCCGAAATTTACTCCGAGATGCGTCTTCTACAGGCCATATGGTAGATTGTGGTCCCCTGGGAGCCCTTCACTCGTCATGTTGAAATAGCCAATTCCAGTTTGAGTGGGACGTGACCGGGAGGACGGCGGCGGAGAAGATACTGGGGAGGGCCTCGGGGTTCCCGCGAGGCGAAGGCGGGGGAGATCGTCGAGGCTTCGCCAGACCTCGCCCTGTCCCACGAGAACACATTCCTTGTCAACAAGTCGTTCGCGGAGCTGGGCATCGAGAGGCCATGGGACCCGGCGAAGGTGGTGGTCGTGCTGGACCACAGGACCCCTGCGAACACCGTGCAGACCGCCATCGTGCACGCGAAGATACGCGAGATCGTCTCGAAGTACGGGATCGAGCAGGTTCTACGACGTCGGCGAGGGCGTGTGCCACCAGCTGCTGGTGGAGAAGCGGCTCGCGCGCCCTGGCATGCTCGTTCTGGGGACGGATTCGCACACGACCACAGCGGGTGCGGTGGGCGCGTTCGCGACCGGCATCGGAGCGACCGAGATGGCCGGAGTGTGGGCGACCGGCAGCCTCTGGCTCAAGGTCCCGGAATCGGTGCTGGTCACGCTCGACGGCGTCCCGGGAGACGGCGTGTATCGCCAAGGACGTCTCGCTCCACCTCGCCCGCACGCTCGGCCCGTCGGGAGCGGAGTACAAGTGCATGGAGTTCACGGGCTCCTTCTTCCACGACCTCACGATATCCAGCCGGATGGTCCTGTGCAACATGAGCATGGAGATGGGCGCCAAGGCGGCCCTGGCCCCGGTCGATGCGGTGACGAGGATGTGGTATGACGGTGCGGAGCATCGGGGATGTCGCGTCGTTCAGCTCGGACGCCGGATGCCGCTTACTGCAGCCGCATCAGGACGGATGTCTCCGCGCCTTCCGCCCATGGTCTCTGGCCCTCACAAGGTCGAGGAGGTCAGGCCGGTGGAGAAGGCCGAGGGCATCGCGGTCGACCAGGCGTTCATAGGGACATGCACGAACGGGCGGCTCGAAGACCTCGCGGCTGCCGCGATGATCCTCAAGGGCCGGAAGGTCGCGTCAAGGTGCAGGCTGATCGTCGCACCCGCGTCGAGGCAGGTGCTCGAGGATGCGATCGACGAAGGCATCGCGCAGATCATACTCTCGGCCGGCGGGACGATCCTGCCGCCGGGCTGCGGACCTTGCCTGGGCGCGCACGAGGGCGTGATCGGCCCGGGAGAGGTGTGCATATCGTCGAGCAACAGGAACTTCCCGGGCAGGATGGGCTCGGACGAGGCCGAGATATACATCGCGAGCCCAGCGACGGTCGCGGCGAGTGCGGTCGAGGGGCGGATCACGGACCCGAGGAGGTTCATGAGATGACGGCCAAGGGGAGGGTCTGGAAGTTCGGTGACGACATCAACACCGACCTGATAATCCCGGGGAGGTACCTGGACAACTACGACCCTGCGCATCTGGCGGCGCACGCGATGGAGGGCGCGAGCAAGGAGTTCGCGTCCAAGGTGGTGAAGGGCGACATCATAGTCGCTGGGAGCAACTTCGGGTGCGGGTCCAGCAGAGAACAGGCGGTGATCGCCCTGAAGCACGCGGGCGTGTCCGCAGTGGTGGCGAAGTCGTTCGCACGGATATTCTACAGGAATGCAATCAATCTGGGCCTGCCAGTGCTGGTTTCTGAAACCTCTCCAGAAGTCTTTGAGAATGGCGATTCAGTTGTCGTGGATTACGTGACGGGACGGATCGTCTCGGAAGGGAGTGCTCGCACGGCCGGATTCGAGCCTGTGCCTCCGCACATTCGCAAGATACTGGACCGGGGCGGCCTGCTTCCCTATCTGAAGGAACGTCTGAGAGGACGAGCAAGAGTTTGAGCGCATCCTCGGCTCGTAGCGCATGCTGTCATCTTCACACTTCTCTGTAGGGTAAGTGGCGCTTAGATAACACAAATTTATTTATAGATAACAAAATGTTACCTATACATCACATGGGTGGTTCCAAATGGAGGAACGCGCTAAGTTTGCACTCGTCGCTATGGTCCTAATGGTAGCCTCAGGAATCTCGTGGTTCCTGCCCATCCGCCTTCTGTCCGAAGGTGGGGTGGCACTCGCTGTGACCGTGCTGGCTGTGCTCCCGGTCGCCGTGACGGCCATATCCGTGCTGTACATATCGAACGAGTTCAGGAGCATCCGGGCGGGACTTCCGCTCCAGGACGAGCGGTCCAGGCAGAAGTGGCTCCTGTCGGGCTTCTACTCCTTCCTGCTCTCTTCCGTGTTCACGCTCTCTCTGTTCGCCTACGCCGTCTACGGCGACGTTCATTGGACCACGATACAGGCAGGTGAGGCGCTGTTCGCCGTGATGACGGTCATGGCGTCGTCGTTCCTTGCAGTCCGTCTAGTCCTCGCCTTCAGAGATAGAGGTGAATGAGGGTGGTCCTCTGAAGACCAGGCTGAAGGAGCTCAGGGCCAGGTACGACATGAGGCAGGAGGACCTCGCAAGGCTGGTCGGCGTGAGGAGGGAGACCATCCTGGCCATCGAGAAGGGACGGTACAGTCCCTCTCTGCCTCTCGCGCACAAGATCGCGAAGGCGCTGAAGGCGTCAATCGACGAGGTGTTCGTCTTCGACGATAACGAGTAGGTGGTTCGATATGTCCAGGTCTGCGTCAGATAGATCAAGCATGGAGTGCGGAACGCCTGATCCGCGGGCGCGTATCGCGAGGTCCGACGCTGCAGCGAGACCGCGGAGGCAGGCCGCGCTCGTCTTCGACTCTGGCCCGCGCTTTCGCGGCTATAATGGTCCTCGGGCTGTTGATGGGTGCTCCGGTCTGCTCGCTGCTCCTCGGGTCATCTCCGCCCTCGGTAGATGCGCGGATCGCGATGTACCCGCTCCACGACCCGATCGTGATATCCGATGATTCCGAGTTCACGTCGGAGAACGGGGTCGTCTCCGGAAGCGGGAACGAGAGCGACCCCTATATCATCGAAAACTGGGAGATCGCCCTCGACGCCGCTTCGGAGGCTTCGGCTGGAATCCTGATTTCGGGAACTGAATCGCACTTCGTTGTCAGGGACGCGTACATCCACGGCGAGCTCTACTCCGGCGATGGCATCAGGCTCGAGGACGTTCTGAATGGGTCCGTCGAGTACTGCATCGTGAACGGCATAGAGGAGGGCATATGCTTGTCGGGTTCCAGCGCCTCCACGATCATGGGGAACGATTTGACCGATTCCAGGCTGGCGGTGTCGTCCTCGCATGATGTGTCAATCTCGTCCAACCTGATTATGAAGGATGGCATATGGATCAGCGGATGCAGCTGGGTGACCGTGACGAACAACGTCGTATTCAGGGGCTACATGGGTTCATGGGGCGGGATTGGGGTCGAGCTCGACAGCTGCGACCGATGCGAAGTCTCGGACAACACAATCTCCACGGACCCCGTGATGGCTGGCTTCGGGCATGGCCTGATGCTCAGACAGAGTACGAACTGCAGCCTCGAAGGAAACGCGTTCATTGACAAAGGAATCGACTTGTCAGGCACATCAGTCGAGCATTACGCCTCACATGTGATCGGGGGCAGCAACACGGTGCAGGGGCTCCCGGTCCGTTACTACAAGAACGAATCAGTGCTCTCGTTGCCCCATGACGATTTCGGTCAGGTGATAGTGGTCAACACATCCGACCTGCGGGTGAGGGACATCGTGGTACAGGACAACTGGATGCCGTTCCTGTTCGCGTTCATCGATGGAGGCAGGATGGAGGACTGCATCCTGCGCAACTCGTCTGAGGCAATAACACTCGTGCACTCCAAGGACTTCGTGATTGAGGATAACACCTTCGCGGAGGATGCCTCGGTCGACATCTCCTCATGCTCCGACGTGAGCTTCTCGTACAACACGTACGTGGAAGGCACCCGGGGATGCCTCTCCGTGTCTGCGGACTGGGCCAGAATCGAGTACAACAGGTTCCCGTCGTCCGGCGAGGAGGTGCAGCTGTACTACTCGACAAATGCGACGATCACCGGGAACGTGTTCCCTAAGCGCGGATTGTGGATCGAAGGTAGATCGCAGGCTGCATTCGCGTCCCATGAGGTATCCCAGGACAACTTCGTCGGACCCGGTCTACTCTACTACTTCTCGGGCGTGAGCGGGATGGAGATCGACGCATCTGCGGCATCCCAGGTAATCCTCGTCGACTGCTCGCATGTGTCGCTGCACTCGATGGAGGCACACGCGACGAGGGGGCTGCAACTCCACTATGTGGACAACATCACGGTGTCATCCTGCTCCTTCGCCGATTTCATGACTGCCGTCTCGGTCGACTGCTCGGAGGCGGTGACCATCCGGGAGTGCGACTTCGGAGACGGAGGGTCTTTGATTCACATCCGCATGTCCTACGACCTGCGGGTATACCACAACAATTTCATGGGTTTGACCAGCGGATTGTCATGCAGCGGATTCGGTGACTACACGGTCGAAGGGAAGGTCCAGTGGGACGATGGATATCCAAGCGGAGGTAACTACTGGGCGGGCCACCTTGGCTACGACAATCACAGCGGTGCGAGTCAGGACGTCCCCGGGGCGGACGGGATTGTGGACACGCCTGTTTCCTGGATTGAATTCGGCGTAGACCGGTATCCGTTGACGGAGCCCTTCGGCCTGGAGCCCTCGGACAGCGACCGCCAGCTGTTCGTGTTTGACAGTTCCGTCATCTGGTGGCTCGCGGTCGCGGCCGTGGTGCTCTCCTCAGCGGCTATCGCGGGACTCCTCTATGCGCGCGGGAAGCCCCGGGAACCGCCAGAGGGTCCCTCAGACGGCGGCCACCAGGAAGGGCCGCCCTCAGTAGAGCATGATGATCCGTCTTCGGAGTCAGCGGGAAAAGGCAATTAGGGCCCTCGACCTTCCAGCAGATGAGGATGAGCGTGAAGTGCAAGTACTGTGACGCGGAGCTCCCCCAAGATGCCAAGTTCTGTCTCTCCTGTGGCCAGAGCGTGGAACTGATTGTTCCCGAACCGGCGGCTCCGCCGAGCGGCTCAGGCACCGAGACCCGGGCCTTCCTGTACTTGGCATTCGGGATATTCGCCTTCATGATCGGCTTCATGATGGTGTTTCCGGTCATTCTCGTGGGGGGCCTGCACCTCTGGCCCTTGGCTGCGATCCCTTTCATCGTCGGCATTGTGCTGATGTGGGCGAGATACCACATCCTCCACAGCTACGCCGAGAAGGTCGAGAAGCTGCGAGAGGAAGCATCGGTCAAGGTCAAGTGCAGCTACTGCGGCACCTGAACGCCCAGAACGCCAGGAAGTGCGAGAGCTGCGGCGCGACGCTCTGACCTGACGCGCATTTCTCAGTCCTGAAAAGGCTATTATAGGCCCCACCTATGACTTCACAGGGCCCGTGGGGTAGCACGGATATCCTTTTGGCCTTCGAAGCCGACGACGTGGGTTCAAATCCCACCGGGCCCGCTCTCCGTCGTATAGCTGTAGCGTGGAATGAACAGCGATTTGAAGGTCAGGGCTTCTCTCGAATCATGAGTCATCGAAGGGTCCTTTGGTGTCCATCGTCCCTTGGCGCTCTTTCCTTCTCCTCCGAAGACGCAAGACCAGCAGCACGATTGAAGAGGTAGCCAATACAGCCATGATGGCGCGAAGACTAGAGCTGTAGAGTGCTGAGCTGTGTACCGGTCCGGGTCCAGCTCGCTCGTCGTGTAGACCGTCATCGTTGTTTGTCCGTCATTCTCGATGTTCTCCAGCTGGTAGTAGACGACGTGCAGATCCTGGTCTTCATCGATTGCCACGGCGATGCTCTCTTTCATGTACCACCCTTGACAGTCGTCCAATATTCGGACCTTCCAGCTGCCATCTGCGTTCGTGCAGTACCTGACGGTATGGTTGGCCACCACACCGTCGTAGTCTTGGACGAAGTATCCCACGTGGATGCTCCCATCAGACCCGACTGTGATTCCCGTGCCTGTCCCGAACCATTTCGTGTTTCCGCCGTATGCGATACTTGTCTCCGTCCATTCTCCGCCCGCGTTCGTGAGGTAACACAGGCTGTAGTTGTCATCGTTCTTCACGTATGCGCTGATGTGGGCGTTTCCCGCGGAGTCATGACAGAGCGACTTCACGCCTGTGTAATTGTCCAAGGATGGAACGATGGTGTAATCCACGATCAGTTCGCCGCCAGAGATCACCGTGTAGTTCAACCGATGCGAGAGAACATCACTCCAGCTGGCAAGGTCGTAAGTCGTGTATATCATTCCTATTGAGCCGTCGGGGCGTCTGTCGACGTCCTGTATGTTGAAGACCCTGTACGAGAGATGCGTCTCTTTGAGCGTTGTGTTCGTCCATCCTTCAGGAGACCATGTCATGTCCACGATGGAGGAATTGGGATCCACGGTGGACTGATAGGAGTCCTGGGAGTAGATCAGGTGAGCCCTGTCTTCTGCGTCGAGTGCGACCTCCGAGGCCGTGCAGTATCCTGTCGTGTTGATCACCTCTGTCTCCCACTCCCCGCCAGCGTTCGTGGCGAAGACGATGTGAGGGCCTAGGTTCATGAACCGTACGGGGTCATACGCGTGAGTGCACACGTACGCTTTGCCTTGCGAGTCTAGCGCCAGTGATGCCCCATCATGCTCGTACGTTAGCTGGGATAGCGAGGTGATGCTCCACTCGCCGTCGGTCCTCTCTCCGTAGAGCAGCGCATAGTACGGGCCGTACGCACCCAAGTAGGCGAGTCGGAGATTGCCTTCGGAATTCCAGGCCAGTTGATAGAATCCGTCCTCCACGGGCGTGTAGCCAAGTTCCTGAGCAGTCCATCCTGAGCGGACGACAATCTCGTAGGCGAGACTCGCGGCGAAGACAAGGGCTGCGACGCCTACTACCACCACCATCACCCTCCCACTCGTCCTCATCTCCTCCGACCTCAAAGGGTGATGGATGAGGAGCCGCTATAATTCTGCGCACCTTGAGCAGGGTGAATCGGTCGGGTGAGACAGATGAAGAAATGCCACAGGAGGGGAGGCAACCGGCCTCCCTCTCCTGCTCGATTGGTTTCGGCTCAGGCGTTGTAGTCCGCCAGGAAGTCATACCAGCCCGTGTATGCCGCGAAATCCAACCCTGCGTATACATAGGACCACGAGCTCCAGTCCCAGTCGGTCCCCCACCAGAGCGTGAGCCCGCCGCACATCATCGTGCTGTCCGCGTTGTCGAGGTACAGCACCGCGTTCTCCACGGCTGCGATCATGCTCTGGGTCAAGGCCCTCAGGGTCGGGTTGGTGATCTTCGTGTTCGCGAGCAGGTTGTTCCCGAGGTCGACCATGTCCACCTGGTACTTCGTGTAGAACACGGAGTAGGTGTCCCGGACTGCGGTCTTGTACGCTCGGGAGTACGCACCCAGGTTCGCATGGATGGCATCGCACCAGGCATCGATCGTGCCCATCGACTGGGCGAGGCTGCCGATGCTGATGGCGCTCAGCGTGGCGTAGTAGTACTCGCTGCGCGGGTCGTAGTACTGCGCCCAGCCGTCGATCATGTCGCTCGCGACCTGGTCTGGTGTCTCGGTCGGGTCCAGGGCCACCGGTGTGAACATCATGTCGTACGGGAACCCGTCCCCTGCCACTGTCTCCAGGGAGGCGACGACGATGTCTACGAGCCCGGTCAGGGACACCGTGTACAGCGTCTCTATGCTCGCCATGGAGCAACAGTCGAACGAAAGGATGTCTATGTACACCCCAGCGTTCACTATGGCTGCCTTGAGCTCGTCGAGGTATATCCAGTCGTCCGATGTGTAGTCCCCGCAGAAGCCGTTCCAGGCGCTGCCATGGTCCCACGCGTCTATCAGCAGGTACTGAGACGGGTAGCGGATTGCGGTCTGGCTGATCATCCAGCTCAGAGTCGCGCCGTCCCCGAAGTTCATCTCAGGGAACGTCTCGACTATCTGGGCGTTGCTGCCCTCTATCTCCCACAGCTCGGTCCCAGGATATGCCTCCCTGTCGACGAAGGCCACTATGTTGACCTGCGCGCTCTCCGGGATGTTCTTCAGGTAGATCAGGCTGAGTCCTTCCCAGTATGTGTCGAAGTCGTTGTCCGCGTCTATGTACAGACCGATGGTCCATGTCGCGGTCGTCTCTGCCGAGGCGTTCTTCGATGCGCCCACCATGAAGAACGCAGGCAGAACCAGACACGCGACAGCTATCGCACTAGCTAGTCCCCTCAATGTTGTCCTTTTCATGCTCTTTCCCCTGTGGCACAGACCGAAAAGGGCTGCCCCACCGGCGGGGTGATGGCGTTGCAAGGATATATCGAATTCCGGGAGCGCGCCGGGCGAGCGCATGACCTCTGCTCGGACCATGCGGACGCGCAGCCACCTGCCCGGTTGCATCCGACAAGAAGCGCTTCACTGCGCCCTCGGGAGGGTGACAGTCACCTTGGTCCCATGTGTGTGGTCTCCCTGGACCCTGTCCTCGATCCTGATCCTTCCTCCCAGCGCCTCAGCGATCAGGGACATGATCGAGAGGCTCGAGGCGACGCCTCTCGTGAACCTCTTCTCCGGGTCGTTGGACGTGACGTTCAGGGCGACCCTCGTGTGGTCAGGCATTCCTGGACCGTTGTCAATCACCTCGATGTCCCAGAACCTCCTGTGCATGTCTCCGCGTCCTGCCTGGACCAGTATTTGGACCTCCGCGTGTTCCTTCCCGCCGTGCTTGACCGCGTTCTCGAAGACCTCAGTGATTATCTCCTCGGCGGCGCTCCCGCCCAGGACCTTGATACGATCTTCTTTCGGGAACTGGATCGTGATGTCCATTCTCTTGTCGGGATGGCTGTCCACCTGCATCTTCCGGAGGTGAGGGAGCAGCTCCATGAGGTCGACGGGCTCGAGCTTGCTCACATCGATCCGCTCCGCGTTGGAGAGTCTTCTCAGGTTGACGATGAGGGACGCCACCTTCTGCGTCTGGTCTATTATCTTGATGGCTTCCTCCTTCTGTTCCTCGGACGAGTTCGATGATCTCAAGATGATCTCCGCCCGACCCATTATCGGTGAGATCATGTTCGCGATGTCGTGGCTGAGGAAGTCCAGATAGGTCTGCGCCTTCACGGTTGCGGCCTCTGCCTCCTTCCTGCGTCTCTCCGCCTGCTCCTGTGCCTTCGTCAGTCTGGTGTACGGCTGGGTGACCGATGTGCTGAACAGTGCGAGGAAGACGCATCCGAAGCTGGCAATCGTCAAGGCGGTCGACAGCACGCTGTAGGGGTCGTGAGGGTTCGTGTGCAGGCAGAACGCAGCGTGAGTGTACGCACCGAGGGCGGTCGCCATTATGAGGTAGGTGAACATCGCATCCTTCGTCCTCGTTGCGATCAAGTAGTACTTCGCGGTCGCCACCACCAGGCCTATGATCACCCCTATCTCGACGACTATCCTCACAGGGTCGGCTCTGGCATCGTGCGGGCAGAGCGAAGGAAAGGCCGAGCCAAAGAGCAGCGCGGCGACTGCGACGACACACACGTAGAGAAGGAATGCCAGGAGTATCTTGTACGAGTCCGCTCTGTTTATCGTGCGTTGACTCGGGATGAACGCAGCGATCAGGAGGGCGACCGCCATCGTAACTCCTATCATCATGTGGAAGAAGGAGCCCACGGGGGTCTCCGTCGCGATTATGGCCGACGTCATCGAGCAGGTGAGGATGTGTGCGAAGCTCAGGAATCCGACCGCCAGGAAGGCAGAAGCGATGAAGATCGACTGAGCGGTCTTTTCCTGCTTGGGTGGGAGCCACTGGATGAAGAACACTCCCAACGAGACGACGACCACCGTTGTCTGCGCAGAGAAACGAAGTAGGGAGCCCAGTTCGGAACTACTCAAGACGTAGCCCGCGAGGTCGAGGATGGTCGCCAACGCGAAGGCTGTGGTTGCGATCGCAACCGTGAGGAGAACGATTCTATGCGCCTTCCTGGCCAGACGTGGTCTAGGCCGCACGCTCTCTCCGGTCATGCCCAACAGGCATACGTAGCGGGGAGGAGGATATTTCAGGATTCTCCCGATTCTCCCTCCGCGGCCCCATCTTCGTCGGTAGCCTGCACCGGGCTTATGTCTGCCGATGTGGGCGCACTCCTCCCGCCCGATTGCCCGCACTGCCTTGATGGCCTTGGCCAGCGTCCGGACTCAGAAACAATATTCTAGCCTGACGGGGATATTCCGGCGTAGACCATGCAGAAATCAGAACTGAATCGCATAGTTGAGGAGTCCACGAGGAAACTGATGCAGATATCCGTCCCGCCAGTGAGATACTGGTTGCTCTACGATGTCATGAAGAAGAGCATCAAAGACCCGATCCTCCGCACACGATAGAGCGAGTGCAGGAGCTATCCGATGCGCCTCAAGCTGCTCGACACCATCCGCGAGGACGGCACCTGGCCGATCTCGAAGCAGAGGAAGATTGCCGAGGACGCGGGCCCCGGCCCCCCGATCGGATGGACATACACGACCATGCTCAGGAACCTCTACGAGCTCGGCGAGTGCTGCACGACGAAGGACGATGGAAGGGTGCGCCTGGTCATCGAGAGGATGCTCAGCTGGCAGACGAAGGAAGGCTACATCTCCGGGACCTTGGTCCCCCGCCATCCCGCTCCCGCACTACAACGGTTTCGCGCTCCGCAACATCATCAAGCTCGGGCTCATGGACGACCGCAGGGTCGACAGGTTGGTCAACTGGTTGCTGAAGGTGCAGCGGCCGGACGGCGGCTGGATCATACCCTTACCTCGAGGACGTCAGGTACCTGCCGAAGTACAGATACATGAGGACGGACGATTTTGTCGGACTCAGTAGAGCGGGGCGAGGTGTCGGGCACTACGACCCCGCGGACCACTACGACACACCGAGCTGCATCTGGACGACGCTCATGGTGGTGCGCGGGCTCGTCCAGACAACTCCTTGGAGAAGTGGAAGGCGACGCGGAGAGGCGCGGATTTCTTCCTCGACAGGTTCTTCCAGCGGAACTACCATTCTCGTTCTACAAGTCGGAGAAGAACTGGACCATGCTCAAATACCCCACATACTTCGGCAGCGGGCTCTGCGCGCTGGACATACTCACGTTCATGGGTTACGGCCCCGACGACCCTCGCATGGACAAGCCGATCAAGTGGCTCCTGAACGCGCGCTCGAGGGACGGCTTCTGGCACGGTCCGACAGGCCACATCCGGTGACGGACCAGTGGATATCCGTGATCGCGCTGAGCATACTCGACCGATATGCGAGGGCGATGTGAGGGGCGGCAGGATGTCCGCCCAGAAGACGTGTCGATCATTCCAGAAGGGCTGTCCCGACGACCCTCAGCTTGCCGCCTTCGAGGTACGATATGGTCGCTTTCGACCCGGGCACGAACACGAGCTCCTTCTGCAGTTGGAGCTTCAGCACGGGGTTCCTCCAGTCCGCCCCCTCGTCGACCTCCTCCACCCTCGCGGGGACGAACTGCATCCAATGGCCGACATGGAGGACCGTCCCCTTCTTGATGGGGTTGAGCCAGTACTTGACGATCCGGACGCGGCAGTCCAAGGCCGCCCTCGAGACCACCTTGTCGTCGGTCGTGAGGACCATCCCCCGGTCCAGCTCCTCCGCGGATACGCCTTTGATCGCCAGGCCGACCCTCTCGCCCCTCACGGCCCAGTCGTAGTCGTCGTCGTGCTTCTGGATGGACCGTATCTCCGCCACCTTGTCGCCCGGGAGCACCCTGGCCTTGTCGTGCTTCCGGATGTGTCCGTCCGCGACCCGGCCAAGGACCACCGCGCCCACCCCCTTCACATCGAAGTGGTGGTCTATCGGCACCGAGCCGCACGAGGCGCATCAGGCTCCCGCGCGCCGATGGCTTCGGCCTCCTTCAGCATCGATTCCCTGAGCCGGACGGGGTCGTCCTCCACGAACGAGTAGTTCTCGAGGACCGTGCCCTTGATGAACGGGGCGACCTGCTCCGGGGTGATGTAGTTCTTGAGAAGTATCCAGCCCCTGGGCACCCCGACGCAGTCCAGCATCACGATGGTCTCGCCCAAGATTGGTGTGATCTGGTCGACGACCACGAAGGCGGCGTCGGCCATGGCGGCCGCGTGGAACAGCGTGGACAGCCTCTCGGGGTACTTCGTGGGCTCGACGAAGGTCACCGTGTGCTGCCCCTTCTTGACGTCGAAGAATGTCATGTCCGAGGTCGTGGACTTCTTCCCCAGCAGTCTCGCGTAGTCGGGCGCGCCCACGACTGCCACGTTCAGGTTGCCCATCGGGCGGGTGGAGCCGCTGCTCCATGAAATAGCTTTCGGGTCAACTGGAGGGGCCGCGCAGGAGATACTTCTCATTATCCGAATAGATACAAATAATTCGTCTGTTGTGCCCCCATTCAGGTCAAACCGTTTCGTGCTTAGGAGGTGACAAGGTGGCAGTAGCTAGGCTCAGGTTTCTGAGCAAGGAAGACGAGGAGCTGGTGCACGAGCAGAGCCTGAAATGCCTGAACGAGATCGGTGTGCTCATCCGTAGCCATTCCGTGCTCGGCATGCTCGAGGAAGGCGGCGCCACGGTCGACCTCAAGTCGGGCATCGCGATAATCCCGGAGAGCATGGTGAAGGAGGCTCTGTCGAGGGCGCCCAGGAGCATCAGACTGTGCGCGAGGGACCCGAAGCACGACATGCCCATCCCGGTCACCTCCCATCCGTACCTGGGCACGACCGGTCTCGGTATATACATCCGGGACATGGACACCGGGGAGAAGCGGCCTTCGACGAGGAAGGACATATCGGATATGCTCAGGCTCGCGGACGCGCTCGACCCGTGCGGCTATGTCTGGACCACGCTCACCGCGAGGGACGTCCCGCAGGAGGCCCACGGGCTCCACGAGCTCTGGACCGCGTTCCAGAGCTGCACCAAGCACGTGCAGAGCGTCGAGGTGGCCAGCGCGGACGACGCCAAGAGGCAGATCGAGCTCGCGTCGTACATCGCCGGGGGACGGGACGAGCTTCGGAAGCGGCCCCTGTTCAACGTGATATGCTGTTCGATTGCCCCGCTCTCCTACGAGGAGAGCGCGATAGAGGGCATGGTCGAGTTCGCGAAGGCCGGCGTGCCGGTCGCGCCCATGACCATGTCGCTCTCGGGCGGGTCGGCCCCTGTCACGATGGCGGGCACGGTAGTGAACGCCAACTCCGAGAACCTCGCGAGCCTGGTCGTCACGCAGTTCGCTGCCCCGGGCGCCCCGCACATCTACTGCTCGTCCTCCGCGCCCATCGACATGCGGACGGGCTCGATCAACTACATGACCCCGGAGCCTCCGCTGATCAGCGCCGCGCTCGGCCAGATGGCCCTCAGGTACGGGCTGCCGAGCATGGTCGGGGACTGGGGCGTCAACGACACGGACAGGGCGGGCAACCCGCATGCGTTCAGCCAGGTCATGAGCGTGGCCCTCACGACTCTGTCCGGGACCGACATCGCCGGGGGCATGGGCGGGCTCGACGCGGTGAAGGGGGCGTCTCTGGACCAGCTCGTGATAGACGCGTACCTCTGGGAGGACGTCCGCGTGTTCATGAGGGAGTACGAGTTCTCCGAGGAGACCGCCGCTCTCGATGTGACCAAATCCGTCGGGCACGGGAACATCTTCCTGACGCACCCGCACACGATGAAGAACTTCAGGTCGGCGCTCACGTTCTGGGACCCGAAGAAGCTGGCCATGGAGGCGACCCTTTCGGACAGGATGGTCCCGGAGGCCAAGGCGATCGCGAAGAGGCTGTTGAAGGAGCACGTCGTGCCTGGATTGGACAAGGATGTCCTGAAGAAGGGCGACGAGCTCATCAGGGATTACGAGAAGACACTGTAGCGTCTGGTCTCCGCGGCCTCATCGGCGGCGCTCCCTTCTCGAGCGCCTGCCGAGGATCTTCCTCTTCTCCTCTTCCTCCTCCACGGGATAGAGCATTCGCCCGCACTTGACGCAGACCCTCTGGGTCGCGGGGTTGACCGCGTCGCATTCTGGGCACCTCGTGACCCCTGACATTATCCTCCTCATCGCCCTGATCTTGTCCACGTTCGACCTCGTCAGTGTGGCCAGGAACGCGTCGTGCTCGACAGGCCTGTAGTCGTCGTCCTTGTGCAGCGCACCACCCGCAGAAGATAATCTGTCGGAAGGATAATAAAAAGAAGTGGATGCGCCCCGGGAAACCCGGGGCAGTAAATGGTTGGTGTTTCGATCTATTCGGCCCTGTCCTTGTTGACGGCCTTGATGCAGTCCTCGAGGATGTCCATGCCGGTGTTCAGCAGGTCCTCGGGGATGTTCAGCGGCGGGATGTACCTGATGTTCGACTTCCCGCAGGGCAGGAGCACCAGACCCTTCTTGAAGGCCATGTCCGAGATCTTGTCCCTGCTCTTCGCCGCGTTCTTCTTGGACTTCCTGTCCTGCACGAACTCGTGGGCGAGCATCATGCCGAGACCCCTCGTGTCGCCGATGATCTCGTACTTCGCCTGCATCTCCTGCAGGCGCTTCTTCATGCCGGCCCCGACCTTGGTCGCGCGGTCCAGGAGCTTCTCGCCCTCGATCACGTTCGATGGTCGCCAGGGCAGCAGCGTGCGAGAGCGACGCGCCTCCGAAGGTGTTGGAGTGCCTCCCGTACCTGTCGAAGTTCAGCTTCGCGTCGACGATGGTCGCGGAGATCGGCAGGCCGCCTCCGAGCGACTTCGCGCTGCAGATGATGTCGGGCACGATGTCGAAGTGCTCGCATGCCCACATCTTGCCGGTCCTGCCCATGCCGGACTGGACCTCGTCGTCGATGAACAGGCACTTGTACTTCCTCGTGAGGTCGAAGACCATCTTCACGAACTCCTTCGGGGGCACGACATAGCCGCCCTCGCCCTGCACGACCTCCATGCTGATGGCCGCGAGGTCGTTCGGCGGGATCAGGGTCTCGAAGTAGATGTCCTCGATGACCTTGGCGCAGTACATGCCGCAGCTCGGGTACTCGAGGTTGTAGATGCACCTGTAGCAGTACGCGTAGGGCACATGGAACACGCCGGGCATCAGAGACGCCGTGTAGCCCTCCCTCTGGACCCACTTGCTCGCGGTCATGGACATGGCCCCGGTCGTCCTGCCGTGGAACGCTCCCAGGAAGTCCATCAAGACCTGCTTGCCGGTGCCCCTCTTTGCGATCTTGATCGCCGACTCGTACGACTCCGCGCCCGTGTTGGCGAAGAACACCATCTTCTTGTTCTTCCCGGGGACGGACTTCGCGAGCCTCTCCGCGAGCTCGTTCTGGAGCTTGCAGTAGAAGTCCGTGCCAGCGACGTGCGTGTACTTGTCGACCTGGTCCTTGACCGCGGCGACCACCTTGGGGTGCCTCGCACCCACGTTCAGCACACCGACGCCAGCGTAGAAGTCGATGTACGAGTTACCGTCGATGTCCTCGATGACCGATCCCTCGGCCTTCTTGAAGACCAACGGCGAAGTCTTCGTCGCCTTCACGATGTATTCGTCGTCCTTGGCGACAGCCTTCTTGGCCTCCGGGCCCGGAGGCTCCACCCTTATGTTGGGAACCTTTGCCATGCTGATTCGCTCCTGTATGATTCACCCGTAGGCGCATGCCTGATAAATCGATTATGGTTTCACATAGATTTCCCACACGAAAATGAGTCGGATTCGAACATCCTGGTACGATATCCGTATGGTTTCGACGGCTGTGGTCGTCCGGGCACGTCCATGTGCTCGCACGCTCATGCGGTCGATGTTCCGGACGCGGTCGTGGGGCTGTGACGGACCCGGATGAGCGGCCCGCCCGTCGCCTCCGGACGGACCAAAGCGGCAACCCGTATCCACCCGCGACCCCAAACGTATATAAACAGGTCACATTTTAGGGGATACCTCCCTGAAGAGGATGCTAACTTGAAGTTCACGAGGTTCGAGAGAGCGCGTATCATCGGCGCCAGGGCGCTTCAGATTAGCATGGGCGCGCCGATCCTGGTGGATATTCAGGACCAGCATCGTAGACCCCATAGGCATCGCGATAATCGAGTACGAGAAAGGGGTCATACCGATGACAGTCAAGAGGGAAACCTGAGGAATCACGATGGATGAGGTAGCTGAAACGGATGGGCAGATTGAACCGGCCACGCGCTTGTTGATACCAGAGGATGTCTACCTCACCTCCGGAGTCCACATCGGCACTCAGCAGAAGAGCGCCGACATGAAGGAGTTCATTTTCAAGATACGCACGGACGGCCTGTACGTGCTCGACGTCAAGAAGACGGACGAGCGCCTGAGGGTGGCCGCGAAGTTCCTCTCCAGGTTCGAGCCGTCCAAGATACTCGTCGTGTCGGCGAGGCAGTACGGCCAGAAGCCCGCCAAGGTTTTCGGGAAGACCCTGGGCACGATGGTCGTCGCGGGCAGGTTCATCCCCGGCTCGCTCACCAACCCGATCCTGCCGAAGTTCGTGGAGCCCGAGGTCCTTCTGGTGACGGACCCCGCGGCGGACGAGCAGGCCCTCAGGGAGGGCCTGAACGTCGGCATACCGATCGTGGGCATATGCGACGCCAACAACGAGACGAGGTATGTCGACCTCGTGATACCCTCCAACAACAAGGGCAGGCGCGCGCTCGCGACCGTGTACTGGCTCCTGGCGAGGGAGATCCTGAAGTCCAGGGGCACCATCCAGGCGGACGAGGACTTCAAGCAGACGGTCGATGACTTCGAAGCGACACTTTGAAGTCGGTCTCGGACCGTTCCGTCAGTTCATTCTATTCTGTCCCTCCAGAGCAGGGCCCATCGATGCTGCGATCGTGCCGACTGTGATTGGGATGGAAAAACGGGAGGAAGAAGGAAACGTCCGGTCTCCTTCTCCCTGCTCTCAAGGATTTTCTCTACACGTTGTACGCAT
This sequence comes from Thermoplasmatota archaeon, assembly GCA_963818745.1. Classification (GTDB taxonomy): domain Archaea; phylum Thermoplasmatota; class Thermoplasmata; order UBA10834; family UBA10834; genus CAWBDD01. The sequence continues at coordinate 709,158 of CAWFTI010000001.1, forward strand.
CGAGGAACGTCGCCCAGCCGGTATCGGCTGCGAACGCCGTCTGTCTGTAGGCGACCTCGTCGTAGTACCAGTCGTTGTAGGTCGCCCAGTAGAACGAGATCCCCTTGCAGTCCAACATCTTCGGTCCTCCCCAGAACTTGACGATGTACGACTGCACTGCCGACTGCATGCTCGCCGTCGCCGTTCTGAGCTGTGTGTCCGTCACTCCCTTGGTACCCAGCAGATGGTATCCTAGATCGTAGAGGTCGAGGAAACTGGGATACGCGGTCATGTAGTGCGTCGCCTTCACCGCTGCAGCGTAGTAGGTCTTGTAGGTCGGCAGCAGGTACGACATCCTCGCCGACCAGGTCGTGAACGTGCCGATCGTTGCCTTCAGCTGCGGCAGGTCGACGGACGCAATCGTCATCTTGCCACCGTTGGTGTTGGTGTAAGCAGCTCCGTATGCGTCCACCATCACGATGGACAGGTCCCTGGGAAGCATCGACGGGTTGTTCACGAGCGGGGTCAGAACCGCGGTCAGCGGGAGGCCGTCTCCAGCCATGTACTCCTCGGAGGCCACCATGTACTGAACGAGGTTCGTCAGCGACACCTGGTACGCCACCTCGACCATCGCCATGTTGCACGCGTCGAGCTCGAGGACGTTGATCATGTTGCCCGCGTTCGCGATTGCACCCTGCAGTTCCGGCATGTCTATGGAGCTCGCGGATGTATCGTCCGAGCAGATGTAGTGCCATCCGTAGCCGTGGTCCCACAGCATGAGCGCGAAGTAGGTTGACGGCCAGAGGGTTGTTGCGCGGTCGATCCACCAAGTGAGAGTAGCCGGATCCCCGGTGTCCATCTCGCCATAGGTCTCCACCGTGGTCACGGTCGTTCCAGAGACTTTCACTATTTCGGTTGTGGAAGTCGTCTTCAGGTCCTTGAAGGCGACCAAGTTCACCTGGTCGCTAGGCGGTACGGCCTTCAAGAATGGCAGAGTCGTCGAATCCCAGTAGTTCTCGAGGGAGTTGTCCGCCGCAACATAGATCGCGAAGGTCCACGACGCTGTCGTTTCCGCTCTACCTGTCGGCGCCACCAGCAACATGCCGGGGACCAGCAGGACGGTCACCATTGCCATGCTCAAAACATAGTTCCTTCTGTTTCTCATGCCCACACTGCCCCGTAAGAACCCACGGTTGTGAGTCCCCACCGAACGCCCGAATGGGCTTGTCAGTACTTGGCAGTTGTCACGGTGTGAAGTCTGCCCGCTGTTGTCCGGGAGCGCGATCTTGCCATGCTCTCGATGGGAGAAGCATATAACTACCATGCCCGAGCTAACGTTCTCTGGGTGAGGAGGCAGCATGAGGCAACCAGCAGTGGCCGGGCAGTTCTACTCGGAGGACGAAGCTACTCTGAGGCAGGAGATCGAGGGCTGCTTCAAAGGACCGCTGGGTCCGGGGGCCGTGCCCTCGGTGAAGTGCGGGCCCAGGAAGATCCTGGGCGGGGTCTCGCCTCACGCGGGGTACATGTTCTCCGGGATGGTCGCCGCGCACCTGTACGCGAAGATCGCGCGGGACGGCATGCCGGAGACGTTCGTCATCATCGGGCCGAACCATACGGGCAGGGGCTCGGGGATGGCCGTCACGACCGACGACTTCCAGACGCCCCTCGGAGTCGCGAAGGTCGACCGTGAGCTAGCCAAGGCCGTGAAAAAGGACCTCGTTGACGAGGACGCATCCGCGCACTACTTCGAGCACTCGATCGAGGTCCAGCTGCCGTTCATCCAGTACCTCTCGAAGGACTTCAAGTTCGTGCCCATATGCATGGGCTTCCAGGACTTCGACGCGTCCATCTCTGTTGGCGAGGTCATCCGGGACGCGATCAAGGGCAGGGACGTCGTCGTGATCGCGTCGACGGATATGTCCCACTATGTCACTCCCGGGACCGCGAAGGTGAAGGACTCGAAGGCCCTGGAGGCGATCACCGCGATGAGCCCCAAGCGCCTGTACGAGGTCGTCAGGGACGAGAACATATCCATGTGCGGCTACGGGCCGGTCATGGCCACGATGACCGCGTGCGCCGGAGGCAAGGCCACCGTGCTCAAGTACGCGACCTCGGGGGACGTGAAACCGATGCGCGATGTCGTGGGGTACGCATCGGTCGTCATCGAAAAGGGTGATTAAGGGGGTCTGCGCTCGGAGTGGCGATGCGCCTCCCGAGGATCACGCTCCTGCCTCTGTTCGCATTCTTCATTGCATCGCTCATCTGGCTGCTGCTCGTGCTGACCGCCCCGCTTATGGTCCCAGAAGGGACCCTCACCGACCTCTCGGGGAGGGTCGGGTACGTCGACAACGAGGACCAGTTCGAGGACCTGGGCGCGCTTCCTCATGCGATATACAGGATTGGCGATGTCGAGTGCCATCAGCTCGCCAACAGGAGCTATTTCATCAACGGCAACCAGATGCCGTTCTGCGCCCGCGACCTCGGCATATTCGTCGGCCTCGCAGCCGGGTTCGGGCTAGTGTCGTTCTATCCGTTCAGGCCGAACCCCTTCTACCTGCTCCTGGGCCTGGTCCCGATGGGGATCGACGGGGGCCTCCAGCTGGTGACCGAGTACGAATCGACCAACCCGCTGCGGCTCGCGACCGGTTTCGCCGCGGGCGTCGCGGTGTCCATTCTCCTGGCCGTGTACATCTTCGTGCTGGCGGATGACATGAAGAAGGCGAGGGGCAAGGCGAAGGTCGAGCCAGATTGACCTCTCCACTGGAAACACAGGTATAATCATCGGAAGGGTTTTATAATATCCAGAACGTTCCACTGGTCGGAAGCTCGGGGAATCGACCCCCTGCTTCCGGAAGTGGAAGGTGAAGAATGTCATCAACACCAGGTGGAACGACTAGGAACTGCGTCTCCTGCGGACGGTCCATGTCTTGGGACGCCAATGTGTGTCCGTACTGCGGACACGACTACAGGGTGCAGGTCGCTGCCATCCCGAGCGCACAGATCAGCAGCGGGATGAAGATCTTCCTGTACATACTATCGTTCCTGATCCCGCTGGCCGGGTTCATCATAGGAGCGATATACTACACCAAGCCGGAGCCGGAGTACAAACATGTAGGGAAGATGTGCATCATCCTGGGCCTGCTCGCGAATCCTGCTGGTTGCGTCTGTTGGGCCGTGCTGATTGCTGCGACTTTCTCTCTCGCGTGACCGCGCATCAAACCTTTTCTCGCAAACACCTTTTCCCGTTTGTTCTCCCAATCGCTGCGAACTGTTAATTCCGATGCAGGCCATCCCAGTCACAGATGGATGCGCTGGACAGCCTCCTGATGTTCCTGGGCTCGTCGGTCTGCCACCAGCTAGCCGAGAGGTCGTACTCCTTCGGCGACACCCAGATGCCCCTGTGCGCGAGGTGCGTGGGCATCCACCTGGGCTTCCTTCTCTCGATGGCGTTCCTGTGGACCGGCGGTCGGCGCTACGCCTCCTCGCTCCCCTCGAGGAACTCCCTGATCTTTCTGGGGGCGGTCATGTCTCTGGTGTTCATCGACACGGGCCTCTCGTATTCCGGCATCCTTCCATCGGACAACCTGCGCAGGACACTGAGCGGGCTGGCGCTCGGGGTCCCCCTCCCTTTCGTGCTCGTCCCCCTCCTCAACATGACCGTGTTCCCTGGGAGGAATCCCCGCTCGCCGATCACCGGGCCAAGGGACTGGCTCTGGCCCGCTCTCATCTACGCCTTCGGGGCAGCGGTCATCCTATCCTCGGAGAGCGCCTACGCGGTGTTCATCGCGGTGTCGATTGCGGGCGTCGCCGGGGTCTTCGTGTTCTTCTCGACCGTCTTCCTCGTGATGCTGTCAATCTCCTTCGAGGACTGGAAGCCCGGTCCTGGCGTCAGGGTGATGGCGTCCGTCGTTCTGGCGTTCTCCGTCCTGATGATACTGGCGGTCGTCCACGGGATGTTCTTCCCCAGCGCGTGAGCGCGCACGCGCTTTTATAAGCTCCAATCCATAGAAACCATTTTGTAACCTCGGACACCATTACGGGCCTAGGAACCGTCACAGGGTTCCAGGGATGGAATGCAAAATGGCATCAGCAGCTCCAGCAGCGCAGACTAGGAATTGCGTCCAATGCGGTCGGTCGATCGCCTTCGACGCGAATGTGTGTCAATACTGTGGTCATGACTACAGGGTCGCGGTCGTCGGCCCGGCTCCCCCGAGGGAGAAGAGCGTGTTGTCCATCGTGGGCGGGGCGATGCTCGTGGTCGCGGGCTTGCTCGGCCTTGGCATCGGTGCGATACTCCTGACCATCGACTTCAGCGAACTGGACGCATACGGCATATCCGTCGGCGTGGACATGCTCGAGGACCTCCTGCAGTACCTGCGGGATAATCATGGTGATCCTGGGCCTGATCACCGTGCTGGGCGGGGTCTTCGGCGTGCTGAGGAAGCACTTCGGACTCGCGGTCCTGGGCGGCGTCATCGGTCTGCTGCTCGTCGCGACCCCCTATGCGCTCGGAAGCATACTCTCGTTGATCGGCCTCGTGCTGGTCATCGTCGGCAAGAAGGACTTCGACTAGGCGCATCCGCTCGCGGTAGGTCGGGGCACGGAAGCTCCGAGAAACCCCTTCCAGTCACACTTTTCTAGATCCTCTTCATCATGCCGAGCTCGGGCTCGTACACGTCCCCCTTGTCCAGCAGGCTCGCGACGATCTCCTCGAGCCTCACCTTGTCCATCTTCTTGCCCTTCGCGGCCTCCACGAGCTTGTCCCAGGGGGCGCCCTTGCCCCCGGAGTCCAGGGAGTCGATCATCTTGAGCACGGTGTCCTCCTCGTCCGCGGCCACGCCGACCTCGTGCATCTGCTCCTCGCCCTTCTCGGGCGCGGGCGTCCTCCTTGGCCGACCTTCGGCCTCGGCGCGGGCTGGTGCTTCCTCATCGGAGGCCGCTCCCCGCCCGCCTCGGGTATCATGGACCTGAGCGCCTCCCGGACGCTGTTCCTGAACCTGTCGAGATCGATGTCCTTGTAGTACTCGACCGCGCGCACGACCCCGTCCGCGAGGTTCTCCGGATATCCCAGCTTGACGAGCTCCGCGACCGTCGGCTGGGCCATCTTCAGGGCGTCCTCGACGGCGTCGATCCTCAGGAGCGTGCTCCTGGCGGTCTCCAGTATCCAGAAGTCCCTGCTCTCGGCATCGACCTCCCTCACGCGCTCGGGCCTGATGCTGAGGTACTTCACGCCCTCCTCGGGCGTGTACGCGCTGCTCTTGCCCACCACCGCGATGAACGCGGGCGGCTCCATCTTCGAGAGCGCCATGGCCGCGGATGGCTGGTACTCCCCCGCTGACACGTAGAAAGTTCCTGTGGGGTCGGAGACCCTCGCGCGGTACCTGGCCTTGCCCTCCTCGCCCACATCCTCGATGTCCGTCACGACGCCCACGACCATCATCCGGTTGACCTTGGCCCCGAGGGGGGTGACGATGTACGACACGGGCTTCTCGCCCTCGCCCGTGTGCTCGAGGACGGACGAGTTGTACTCCTCGGCGAAGACCCTCCAGGCGACCTCCCGGAGGTTCATTCGGCCCCCTCCAGCTCGACCAGGAGCTTGTCGATCTCGGGCCCTACGTCCGGGACCTTGAGGCCGGCCTCCTTGACGATCATCGAGAGGCCGTACGCGTCAGAGGTCACGTTGCCCGTGACCGTGGCGATCTTGAACGTGAGCTGCTCCTCCATCATGTCCTTGATGACATCGAAGTTCATGGCCTGCTTGGCCTTCTCCATGCACTCGTCCAGGGTGGTGCCCGTGAGCTTCTCGGTGAGCTCCCTGCCCATGACCGCGCTCACCGCCCCGCTCCCGTCGTCCAGGACGGCCTTGACCCTCAGGTCGGGGTATCCCTCGACCCGCCCGTGGACCTTGCAGGTGCCCTTCTGGAGCGCCCGCTTGCACTCGGGGCAGCGCATGATGAGCCCGGACCCATCCCTGACCTCGATGATGACCCCGATGACGGTCGCGTCCGAGGCCCCGCCCTTGCCCGCGATCTCCGAGATCATGCTCACGCTGGTCTTCGCGAGCTCCTCGGCCGACGGGAACTTCTCCTTGACCTTGGTGACCTCCGCGCGCTCGTCGAAGTTGAGCTGCGGGATGCCCCTCCAGGCCCTCACGGTGGCCTTGGATATCTTCACGACCTCGCCCTGCTTGAGCTTGAAGTCGTGCCACGAGGTGAACTGCACCTTGCCGGTCTCGTCCGCCACGGTCCCCGAGAAGACGGTCTTCTTCTCGCCCTTGACCGTGACCTCCCTCGAGTCGATCGAGAGCAGCCGGCCCTTGACCTCGACGTAGCCCATGTTCTCCCGCAGCTGGTCAACGGAGGCGATCCTCGGGGGCCCCTGAGCCACCTGTATCTCCCCGATGGTGCTCGGGTCCTCCTTCTTGATCGAGACCCTGTTCCCGAAGTTGATCTGCACCTTGCCCTGGTACTCCTTCGTGTAGGCGCCCTTGACGGAGATGACCTCGCCCTTGGACAGCTCGAGCCCCTCGACCTCCCACGCGGTGTACGGGAGCGTCGTCGTGTCGTCCCCCACGAGCCCGTAGATGATGTTCTTCTTCTCGCCCTTCGCGGTGATCTCCTTCGGGTTCGCCGAGAGCACCTTGGCCACGAAATCGACGTTCGGCTCGTTCGGCCTGAGCTCCGCGAGCTTCCTCTGGAACCCGGGCGAGAAGCCGGCCGTGTCCCCGCCGTACTTCTTCACGATGGTCCTCTTGGCCATCGGTATGCTGAGCCTGTACACGTCGACGTACTTCTGAAGCTCCTCTGCGATCTCCTCTTCCGACAACTTATCCCCGAGCGCCCTGGCGATTTCTTCAACGTGGGGCGCTAGTTTCTGTATTTCCGTAGTAAACCCCCCATCTTGCGGAACAGCCGTTTTTCTGTGCTGCTCAGACGTGAACCGAGGCACGGCATATAAATGAATGCACTACGGGCAGCCGAAAGTGGCCCCTGTCTATCGCCGTCCGGGCACGGGCTCCCCGGCCGAGAATCCCCTCAGCCTCTTGGCGTCCCACCGGATCAAGGATATCCTCTCTTTTCCGATAATGTCCTCGACCCCCTCGTACTGCTCCTTGAGGACCGCCATGGCCTGCTCGTGTATGTCGTCCGGCACGTCCCACTGGTTCGAGAACGCCTTGTCCTGGTACTCATCGATGAGCTCCTGGGCGTCGACCAGGTGCTCGTGGACGGTGATGGTACCTCGAGAAGTCGGGCGCGAGTATCTCTGTGAGCTCCCTCTCCCTCAGCCCGGGATGCCTCAGCTCGAACCCCGCCTCCTTGCACGCCTTGTCGTAGAGGTTCCTCAGGTCCTCGGCCGCGGACTCCTCCTTCGCGAAGGCCACGGACACGAGGCTGTCCGTGGTCACCCGGCCGATCTCCCCCAGGGCGCACCGCCAGGACGATATCAGATGCATCACGTGGACGCTGAGGGTGACCCTGAACGACTCGTCCTTGAATGGCAGGAAGCACACGTCGCCCTTGATGAGGTCCTGCGTGCCCTTCCCGACGGCCTTGGCGAGCATCCTCGGGGACACATCGACTCCGACCACCTCGTAACCTCTGAGCTGGAGCGGCTGCGCGAACCTGCCGGTCCCGACACCTGCGTCCAGTATCCTCCCTTCCTTCTGCAGGACCTTCTCCAGGGCGTTCAGGATGGTGTCCATGATGTCCTCTGGGTACTTCCTCGTGGCATCGTAGATTTCCGCGACGCGGTCGAAGGTCTTCGCCAAGCTCTCCTCGCTCCGGGTTCCGTCGTCACTATGGTCCCCGCGGATTAAATCGGTTGTCCCATTCTCCGCCGAAGGACCCGTCGTCCCCGTTCGGGGCGCGAAATCGATTTCCCGGATGTTTTTCGAAGTTCGTTCAATTGGGATGCCGTGCCATGCTATCATATGACAGTATGCCAGCGACGGATTGGCAACATTTGAACTGCATGATTTTTCGGACTCCAGAGAAACGGGCACGTAGAATAAATAGGAAACAACGCAATATCGCCTCAGGAGCTTAGTGGGGGGTTTTCAATGACAACTGAGTTCGAGCTATCCGTCTCCGGACCGAGCAACAACCTTCTGAACGCGATATCAGTGCTAGCGAGCCATGCGATCAACCTCGATTCTATCGCGACGGCGAAGACGGGGGACAAGTACGTGATCAAGTTCATCACCGCCAACGAAGAGGAGTGCCGGAGGACGTTCATCAAGGCCGACCTCCCGTTCAAGGAGAGGAAGGTCCTCGCGGTCGAGATGTACAACCGCCCTGGCCAGTGGCTCAAGGCCGCGAAGCTGCTCGTGGACGCGGGCGTGGAGCTGCAGACATCGTACCTCATCAAGCAGAAGGACGACAAGATGTGCTTCGTGTTCGCGGTGGACGACTACGACAAGGCGAAGAAGGTCACCGGCCAGGTGGCCGAGTGCTCGTTCGATTAGAGTTATAATGCGATACGGCTCTCCGGTCACAGGGTGTCCTCGATGTGCGAGTCCGCAGTCTATCTGGTCAAAGGGTCCGAGAGAACGCTCGTGATGCCGGAGGTCGCCAGGCTCGTGGTGCACGACCGCGGGGTCACATGCATCGACACGCTCGGGGACAGGAAGGAGGTCCCGGGCGCGAGGATATCCGAGGCGAACCTCGTCAAGCACGAGATCCTCCTGACCCTCGGGAAAGGCTGATCCCTTGGGCGCGAAGGTGGCGGTCGCGGGCAAGGGGGGCGTCGGCAAGACCACGATCGTGGGCTCCCTGGCCAGGATTTGGGCCAGAGAAGGTCTGAAGGTCATCGCGGTCGACGCGGACCCAGCGGCGCACCTGCATTCCGTATTGGATATTCCCAGGGACCGGATGCCGCGCCCGATCTCATCCGAGCTCGACCTGATCGAGGAGAGGACGGGCGCCCGTCCAGGCACGGCCTCGGGGCCGTTCTTCAAGCTCAACCCGCGCGTGGACGACATACCGGACAGGTACTCGGTCGTGGGCGCGGACGGCGTGAGGCTGCTCGTGCTGGGCACCATCAAGGCCGCGGGGAGCGGCTGCTTCTGTCCGGAGAACGCCCTCCTCAGGAGCCTGCTGGAGCATCTGGTCCTCGAGAAGGACGAGTACGTGCTGGTCGACATGGAGGCCGGGCTCGAGCAGTTCGGCAGGTCGACCTGCAGGGGCGTGGACCTGCTGCTCATCGTGGTCGAGCCGGGGTCGAAGTCCATCGAGACGGCCGAGCGCATATCCGAGCTGGCCACGGAGATGGGCGTGAGGAGGATGTGCGTGGTCGCGAACCGGGTCAGGGACGCGGCCGAGAAGGCCGCGGTCGATCGGCTCCTGAAGGAGCGCGGGCTCGAGCTCGTGGACCATATCTCTTACTCGGAAGCGACGGCTGAGGCGGAGCTCGCCGGGAGGAGCCCGTTCGCGGGGAGCGGCTCCGAGGAGTGGGCCTCCCAATTTAGACGGCTTTCGAACACCGTGAGAAGGATCGTAGGCGAAAACGTGACCTGAGCGCTTCGGTATGCCCATCCCGCGTGCACGGTCATGAGCGTCCTTCGGCGTTGGCCGTAAATGACAATGTTTTAGTACGGACATTTGCATTCGGCAGACGCCGACTCTCGACGCCCGCTCTAGAAGTCGGCCAGATGCATAGGAGGGAGGTGGGGCGAAGGAGGATAGGCTGGATGTCTGCGGAAGCCATTCCCGATGCCATGCTAACGCAAGGCACGGGTGAGATGCAGATGATGGCCAGACATCCGCTCCGTCGCTTCAGATACGTTCGAACGATTTGCAGACACGCCCCTGGGGCCGCTCCCTCCATGGGTCCAAGGGGAACATGGTCGCCGGGCCGGATAGAACACGAGGGGAGTCAGCTAATTGGGATCTGAATCGACTGAAGGAACGGTCAAGCAGTCCGAGCGAGCTGAGGGTAAGAAGAAGTGGGTCTGCGACTGCTGGGATGCCAGCTGCTCGTCCATGTTCAACGAGCTGCACGAGTCCGGCGTGTGCACGGTCTTCGACAGGGTGGCCGAGCAGGGCGCCCAGTGCAGGTTCGGGCAGCTGGGCCTCTGCTGCAGGATCTGCCTCCAGGGGCCGTGCAGGATCAACCCGATGGGCAAGGAGCCCACGACGGGCATCTGCGGCGCCAGGGATTATACGATCGTCTCGAGGAACATCGACCGCATGATCGCGGGCGGCACCGCCTCGCACTCGTGCCACGGCAAGGAGATAGCGCATGTCCTGCACGCGGTGTCCAAGGGCGAGACGAAGGACTACGGGGTCAAGGACATCTCCAAGCTGAACATCGTGGCCAAGAGGCTCGGGATCCCCTCGGAGGGCAAGACGCCTCTGGCCCTTGCCGAGCTCGTCTCCGCGAAGGGGCTCGACGACTACTCGAGGTGGACGTCGGAACCGCTCGCGTTCCTGGAAGCCACCGTCACCAAGGGCAGGATGCACCTGTGGGACACCCACAACGTCCTGCCGTCCAACATCGAGACCGCGATATCCGACGTCATGCACAGGACGACGATGGGCGTGGACGCGGACCCGGTCCCGATCCTGTTCGGCGGGATCAAGTGCGCCCTGTCGGACTACACGGGCGCGCAGATCTCGACCGACCTGGGCGATGTGCTCTTCGGGACGCCTAAGCTGGTCATGAGCCAGGCGAACCTGGGCGTGCTCGACGCGAAGTCCGTCAACGTGGCGGTCCACGGGCACAACCCGCTCCTGAGCGACATCATGGTCGACGTCGCGCGCGAGATGAAGGCCGAGGCCCAGAAGGCCGGCGCCCAGGGGTTCAACATCGTGGGCATATGCTGCACGGGCAACGAGATACTGATGAGGAAGGGCATCCCGATCGCGTCGAACGTGCTCTCGCAGGAGCTCGTCCTGATGACAGGGCTCGTGGACGCGGTCGTGCTCGACTACCAATGCTTCATGCCTTCGCTCTCGACCATAGCGAAGTGCGTTCACACGAGATTGGTCTCAACGGAGGAAGTGGCGAGGCTCGTCGGGGACACTCACATCGAGTTCACCCCCGACCGGGCGAAGGAATCCGCGAGGAAGGTGCTCCAGCTCGCGATCGAGGCGTACAAGCACAGGGGCAAGACGATCCGTCTGCCGGAGGTCAAGGCCTCCGCGGTCATGGCGGGCTTCAGCCTCGAGCAGATGCGCACCCTGTTCGCGACCAAGCGTCCCGAGGACCCGTTCCAGTACCTCGTGGACAACATCGTCAGCGGCCGTGTCCGGGGCGTCGCGCTCTTCGCCGGGTGCAAGAGCACGAGGACCAAGGACGACGAGGACGTCCTCGTGATAGCCCGCGAGCTGGCGAAGCACGATGTGCTCCTGCTCACGACAGGCTGCAACGCGATCGAGTTCGCGAAGGCGGGGTTCATGGACCCTGGAAGGATGAAGGAATTCGCGGGGGAGGGCCTGCAGTCCTTCCTGGGCGAGCTCGCCGAGGGCGCAGGAGTCAAGGAGGGCCTGCCCTGCGTGTGGCACATAGGCTCGTGCGTGGACAACACCAGGTTCGCCAACCTCGCGACCGAGGTCGCGAACCATCTGGGGGTCGATGTGCACAAGATACCCTTCGTCGCGACGGCCCCGGAGGCGATGCACGAGAAGGCCGTGTCGATAGGCACATGGGCGGTCGCGATGGGCTTCCCGGTGCACGTGGGCACCATCAACTACCTCTACGGCAGCACGCTGGTGACCGAGGTGCTGGAGAACACCGCGCGCGACGTGTACGGAGGATACTTCATATTCGAGAGCGACCCGGAGATGGCCGCGAAGAGGCTCTACTCGGCCATCGAGTACAGGCGCTGGAAGATGGACCTGACGGACCCGGAGGTCGAGCGCGCGTACTCCTCGTTCCCGCAGAAGGAGCGCGTGCCGAAGGAGAAGCTGTTCAAGATGGCCATCGAGGGCGCCATCATCGCGACCGGGTACGCCGATGTGCTCCTGAACAGGGCGCTGCGCAAGTACGGCCCCGACCAGAAGATCGAGTTCCCGGAGACGGGCTACCAGCTCCCGAGCCTGTTCGCGTGGCTGGGCAAGGACTCCACCAGGCTGGGCGACCTGCCCGTGCTGCTCGGGGAGGCCAGGGGAAAGATAATCGAGCAGGTGACGTTCGAGGCAGCGGTCGCCTCGGGCGAGGCGACCATGATCGCCGCGGAGATCGTCGAGGCGCTGAAGTACATCGAGACGCCCACGCCCTACGAGGGCTCGCCCTACTGCGGGTTCGTCCCCGACAGGATACTGAGGCAGCTGGGCATCGCGTTCGTGGACGACACCATCCCCGGGGCCGCGGTGTTCGTGGGCAAGGCGAGCGACCCGAAGAAGCTCGCGGCCATGATCCGGGACTGCCAGAACAAGGGCATGCTGATAATCGTATCATACGACATCATCAAGCAGCTCAAGGACGAGGGCATCGCGATGGGGCTCGAGAGGATGCTCTACCCCGTGGGCGAGTTCACGCAGATCATCCACGGGCTCAACTTCGCCATCAGGGCGGCGCTGTCCTTCGGAGGCATACAGAAGGGCGACCGCCAGGGGCTGTACAACTACCTCTCGAAGCGGCCGAAGGTGTTCGTGCTCCAGCTCGGCCCGCTCGACCACATCAAGGTGGCCGCGGAGTTCGCGGTCATGTTCAACGGCTCCCCGACCATCACGGACCAGGACGTCGAGCCGATCCCTGACAAGTACGTCGTCCAGACGAAGCTCGAGGAGATGATATCGACCGCGATCGAGCTCAGGGGCTGCAGGATCAAGCTGGGCGCGATCAACCTGCCCGTGCCCTACGGGCCGGCGTTCGAGGGCGAGACGATCCGCAGGCCCGAGATGTATGTCGAGGCCGGAGGGCCGTCCAAGACCATCGCGTTCGAGCTGCTGAAGATGCGCAACGCGGAGGAGGTCACGGACGGGAAGGTCACGCTCATAGGCAAGGACGTGGACCAGATGCCCGAGGGCTCCACGACGCACCTGGGCATATTCGTCAGCGTCTACGGCAAGAACATGCAGAAGGACTTCGAGTCCGTGCTCGAGCGCAGGATACACCAGTTCGTCAACTTCGCCGAGGGCGCTTGGCACACGGGCCAGAGGAACCTGCTCTGGATCAGGCTGAGCAAGAACTCGGTCAAGGCCGGTCTGAGGCTGAAGCACTTCGGGGACATCCTGGTCACCAAGATGAAGCAGGAGTTCGGGGCGATCGTCGCGAAGATAGAGGTGACGATCGTCACGGACGAGGCGGAGCTGAGGAAGCACATCGACGAGTCGAAGGCCTCGTACGCCGAGAGGGACGCGAGGATCGCGGACCTGACGGACGAGAAGGTCGACACCTTCTACACCTGCACCCTGTGCCAGAGCTTCGCCCCGGGGCACCTGTGCATAGTCACGCCCGAGAGGCTCGGGCTGTGCGGCGCGATCAACTGGCTCGACGCGAAGGCGTCTTTCCAGATCGCCCCGACGGGCCCGAACAGCCCGATATCGAAGAAGTCGACCCTGGACGAGGTCAAGGGCCAGTGGTCGGGCGTGAACGAGGTCGTCACGGAGAAGACCCACGGGAAGCTCGAGCGGTTCAGCGCGTACACGATGATGGAGGACCCGATGACCTCGTGCGGGTGCTTCGAGTGCATCGTGGGCATCTCGCCGGACCTGCAGGGCGTCATAGTCGTCAACAGGGAGTACCCGGGCATGACCCCGCTGGGCATGACCTTCTCGACGCTGGCGGGGTCCATCGGCGGCGGGATACAGACTCCCGGGTTCATAGGGATCGGGCGGAAGTACCTGAGCAGCAGGAAGTTCATCAGCGCCGACGGAGGGTTCCAGAGGATCCTGTGGATGCCGAAGGACCTGAAGGCGGCCATGAAGGACGAGCTGCAGAAGCGGGCGGACGAGCTGGGGGTGCCCGACTTCGTGAGCAAGATAGCCGACGAGACCGTCGCGAGGACGCCGGAGGAGCTGAGCAGCTGGATGGTCGAGGTGAACCACCCCGCGCTCAACATGCGTCCGATGATGAGCTGATATGGTAGGGGGAATCGTATTGGTGTTCGAAGTGCCTAAGGAGAAGTTCCCGGGAAGGATCAGGGAGGTCGCGCTGGGCGCGACCAAGGACGACGGCGGGACCAGGCGCGCTAAGCTCGTGGTCGGCGGCTCGAACGGCCTGCCCTTCCACGGGTTCGAGAGCGAGTCGCCGCACAAGCCGGTCATAGTCATGGACGTCGTGGACACCATCCGGGCGGTGCCGGAGGCGCTGGCGAACTCGATGGGCCCCGTCGTGGGCAACCCGGTCGAGTGGGCCAAGAGGTGCGAGTCCGAGTGGGGCGCGGACGCGGTCGTGCTGAAGCTGCAGTCGGCCAACCCCGAGGAGGAGAACCGGTCGGTCGAGCAGCTCACGGCCCTCGTGAAGGACATGCTCTCGGCCTGCTCCCTGCCGATGATGGTCTACGGGTGCGGGTTCGAGGAGAAGGACGCGAAGCTGATGGAGTCCGTGTCGAACGCCACCAAGGGCGAGCGGCTGTTCATCGGGCTGGCGGAGGAGAAGGCGTTCAAGTCCCTCGCGGCCGCGTCGATGGCCAACGGGCACGGGATCGTGGCGTTCTCCAACCTGGACATCAACCTCGCGAAGCAGATGAACATCCTGCTCATGGACTTCGGCGTCAAGCCGGAGAACATCATCATGGACCCGCTCATGGCGGCCCTGGGGATGGGGCTCGAGTACTCGTACTCCGTGGTCGAGCGCCTGCGGCAGGGCGCGCTCACGGGCGATGCCGTGCTCCAGATGCCCATCATATGCGACTGCTCGTGCGCGTGGAACGTGCCCGAGGCGCTCGAGGAGGATCTGTCGAAGGGCCGGGCGGAGCTCAGAGGGATCTACTGGGAGACCATGACCGCCTACGCCGCCGTGGTCGCGGGGGCGGACATGGTGATCATGCGGCACCCGGCCTCCGTCGCGAAGCTGCGCGAGGCGCTCGCCGACCTCGGAGGTGGCGCCTGATGCCGACCGCCATGGACATCTACAAGCTCCTGCCGAAGAAGAACTGCGGGGAGTGCAAGTTCCCCACATGCCTCGCGTTCGCGATGCAGCTGGCGAACCAGAAGGTCGCCCTCGAGGCCTGCCCGTACGTGAGCCCGGAGGCGAAGGCGGCCCTCGAGGAGAGCGGGGCGCCCCCGATCAGGCTGGTGACCGTGGGCTCGGGCGAGCGCATGGCGAAGCTGGGGGACGAGACGCAGCTGTTCAGGCACGACAAGACCTTCTACCACCCGACCGTGCTCGGGCTGATCGCGGACGACTCCGAAGGGCTCGGTGCCATGAAGGCGAAGGTCGATGCCGCGAAGGCCATGTCGTTCGAGCGCGTGGGCCAGATGGTCAGGGTGGATTCCGTCGCGCTGAGGCATTCCACCGGCAGCCCGGGCGACTTCGTCGATGCGGCGAAGCACGCGGCCGCGCAGGACCTGCCGGTCGTGCTCATGACGGAGGACCCCGCGCTGATGGCGGAGGCCGCGAAGGTGTTCGCAGGGAAGAGGCCGCTGCTGTACCGCGCGATCCCTCAGAACATGGACGCGATGGTCGCGACGGCGAAGGCGTGCTCGTGCCCACTCGTGATAGGGGGCGCGGGGAGCCTCGACGAGCTCTCGCAGCTCGCGGACAAGGCGAAGAAGGCAGGCGTCCAGGACCTGGTGCTCGAGCCGAACTTCAAGTCCGCCGGGCAGATGCTCGCGGAGATGACTGCCGATACGCCGGGCGGCCGTCAAGAAGAAGTTCAGGCCGCTCGGGTACCCGACCGTGTCCGTATTCGGTAAGTCTCCGTCGGACCAGATGAGGGCGGCTCTGGGGGTCATGAAGTACTCCTCGATGATCCTCATGGAGGACATGCCCAGGGAGTTCCTGTACCCGCTGCTCGCGCTCAGGCAGAACATATTCACCGACCCGCAGGTGCCGATCCAGGTGAAGCCGGGCGTGTACTCCGTGGGCGAGGCGACCGACAGGTCCCCGCTGCTTGTTCACGACCAACTTCTCGCTCACGTACTTCACGGTCAGGGCGGACATCGAGAAGAGCAGGGTGCCCGCGTGGCTCCTGGTCGTTGACACCGAAGGGCAGAGCGTCATGACCGCGTTCGCCGCTGGCAAGCTCACGCCCGAGTCGGTCGCGAAGGCGATCGAGACGGAGAAGCTGAAGGAGAAGCGCTCGAAGGACGACATCATCATCCCGGGCATGGTCAGCAGGATGAGCGGGAAGCTGAACGAGCTCACGAACATGAAGGTCGTCGTCGGGCCCAGGGAGTCCACGGGCCTGCCGAAGCTGCTGAAGAACCTCGGCGGGTGAGGCGCTAGGTCCTCTTGCGCTCCGAATCCACGGCCTTCGCGATGTCCGAGAACGCATGGTCCGTCCTCTGGACGGACAGCAGCGACTCCGTCTCGGTCATCCTGGCCTGTATCATGCCGCTCCTGCGCACCGCGTAGACCGCGTCGAACCCGTCCGCGCGCCCGGGCGTCCCCGCTTCGGGGTCCGCCATGTTGAGCACGAGCGCCTTGCGGCGTATCTGCAGCTTCATCTCGTCGGCGAGCCTCGCTATCCTCGTCGCTCCGTCGAGGGCGGCCTTGGACCTGTCGCTGACCACGAAGAGCGTGTCGGACGAGCGCGTCGTGCGCCTGCTGAGGTGCTCCATCCCCGCCTCGTTGTCTATGACCACGTATGCGTACTTCTCCGCGAGCCTGTCGATGAACATCCGGAGCATGTTGTTCACGTAGCAGTAGCAGCCGGGGCCCTCCTGCCGGCCCATCGTGAGCAGGTCGAACCCCTTCCCCTCCTTGAGCGCGAGCCGTATCTGGTAGTCGATGTACTCGTGCTTGGACATCCCTGGCGGGGGCTCCTCTCCCCTGGCCATCATCTCCTCCCTGAGGTCCCCCAGGGTCCTCCCGGGATCGGTCCCCAGCTTCGCCCCGAGGTTGTAGTTCGGGTCGGCGTCGACCGCGAGCACGACCTCCCCGGTCGCCTCGCTCAGATGCCTCACGGCGAGCGCGGCGAAGGTGGTCTTCCCGACCCCGCCCTTCCCGGAGACCGCGATCGTGTATGTCATCCCTTGCTGGCCTCCCCGTTGGGCCCCTTCTTGGCGCTCGGGAACCTCTCTATGTCCGTGTGAGGTATGAACAGCGAGGACTGGAACTCGTCGTAGAACTGGTTGTCCACGCTCAGCTCGAGGTAGGTCATCATCTCGAAGATCTCGCCCGCCTCGCGCCTCCGCTTGCCCGAGAGCAGCGCTACCCTCGCGCCCCCGAGCGCGCCGTTCCCTATGAACCGGTACTTCTTCCTGTCCACGTCGGGGAACATGCCGATCGATATGGCCCTCTCGATGTCCAGGTGGTGCCCGAACCCTCCGGCTATCACGATGCTCCTGATGTTCTCCAGGGATTCGCCCGTCTTCCTCAGGAGCACGGAGCACGCCCCGTATATCGCGGCCTTCGTCCTGAGCAGGTTCTGCATGTCCGCCTCGGTCACGACCAGGTCCCCCGAGGTGTCCGTCCCGAGGCGGTCCTTGAACTCCACGACGTACTCGGCGCCTGCGTCCGTGGTCCTGGTCCTCCTGCCTCCGAGGCTCTGCACGCGCGCCTTCCTGTCGATGATGCCGTGGTCGAACATCTCCGCGATGAGGTCTATCAGGCCGGAGCCGCAGATGCCCAGGGGCTTCCCCTCTCCGAGCACGTGGTACGAGGTGGACAGGTCGTCGTTGATCCGTATCCTGTCGATCGCCCCCTCCATCGCGCGCATCCCGGAGGACACCTCGCCCCCTTCGAAGGCGGGTCCCGCGGAGCACGAGCATGATACGAGCCAATCGCGCCTGCCGAGCACGACCTCCCCGTTCGTGCCCACATCCACCAGGAGCGTGAGGTCGTCCGACCGGTGCATCCCGCTCGACAGCACGTCGGCGATGACGTCCCCTCCCACATAGCCCGCGCGCGAGGGGAACAGGAGCACGTGGGCGGACGGGTTGACCAGGAGTGCCGTGTCGGAGCCCCTCAGCCCCCGGACCCTGTGGGCCACGGGGACATAGGGCTCGAGCCTCACATTGTCCGTCCTGAGGCCCAGGAACAGGTGCGACATGATGGTGTTCCCTGCGACCGAGGCCGCCACTATGTCCTCCCTCTCGATGGGCGACTTCGCCCTGGAGGATTCGGTCTCGAGCAGGGTCGAGATGGCGGAGTTGACGGTCTCCGTGACGAGGAACCTGAGCTCCTCCCTGCCTCCCTCCTCCGCGAACATCATCCTCGCGATGACGTCCTCGCCCCTCATCATCTGCTTGTTGTAGTCGGACGCCTGGCAGAGCACCTTGCCGGTGAGCAGGTCGACCAGGTCGACGACGATGGTGGTCGTGCCTATGTCTATCGCGACCCCCAGGAGCCTGTCGGTGGCGTCCCCCGGCTCGACCCTGCACATCTCCGTCCTGCCGTCCAGGCTGGACTCCGTGACCGTGACCTTCCACCCGCCCTTCCTGACGGCTTCGGGGAGTGCCCTCAGCGCGGTCAGGGGCACGGGCATGTGGGGCGCGCCCATGGTCCTGAGCAGCCTCTCCAGGTCGGCGATGTTGTCCTCGATGGTCGCCTTCGGGAGCTCGACCAGTTTCTTCGTCACCCAGGGCGTGAGCCTCTTGGGGACCTCGGCGACGCTCTTCGTGAGTATCTGGTGCTTGCCCACCTTCGACCTCGGGAGCACCTCGACCGTGAGGTCACCCTCGACCGTGGTCTTGCATGCCAGCACGACGCCCGCCCGCGCCTCCGCCTCGGAGACCAGGGGCGACCTCGCGGACCTGAACTGTCCTTTCGGGCGGACCTTGCACCTGCCGCACTCGCCCGCCCCGCCGCACACGGCGTCCATCGCGACCCCGGCGCGCCGGGAGGCTTCTAGGATCGTGGTCCCTTGCTCGACGGTGGCGCTGCCGCCGTCCGGCGCGAACCTAACCCTGAACTTGCCCAACACCTCTCCTCCCGACGACTGGGTCGACCGGGTCGAGAACCACGTGCGGCGGTAATAACAGTTGCGTCCCAGCCGACCCGAGTGCGAAGGGTTCATATCGGCTGAAGGCCGTACACGGCCCTCGGTGGGGGGCAGACATGCTAGTTGTGGGCGAAAGGATCAATGGACAGTTCCCTCAGGTCGCGAAGGCCATCGATGCGAGGGACGCGAAGTTCATACAGGATTTGGCTCTTGAACAGGTGACCGGCGGGGCGATGATCCTCGACATCAACACGGGCCCCGGGAGGGAGAACGGCCCCGCGGACATGGCGTGGCTGGTGAAGACCGTGCAGGACGCGGTCCAGGTACGGGTGTCGATAGACAGCCCCGGCCTGAAGGTGCAGCAGGCGGGGCTGGCAGAGGCGAAGCTCGAGCCCATGATCAACTCTACCACCGCCGAGCAGAAGCGCATGGAGAAGTTCTTCCCGCTCGCGAGGGAGCACAACGCCGAGATCGTGTGCCTCACGATCAGCGAGAAGGGCATCCCGAACACGCCCGAGGCGCGGGCGGAGCTCGCGATGACGCTGCTCGCGAACGCGATGGACAACGGCATACCGCCGGAGAAGCTGTACATCGACCCCGTGGTGCTGCCGATATCCGCGGGACAGGACCAGTGCCCGGTCGTGTGCGAGGCCATCACTCTCTTCAGGACATTGAACACGCCCCCGCCGAAGACCATCGTCGGCCTGAGCAACGTGTCGAGCGGGGCCGAGGAGAAGGGCCTTCTGAACAGGACCTACCTCGCGATGCTCCTGGGCAGGGGCCTGGACGCAGCGATCGTGGACCCGAACGACCAGGAGCTGATGAAGATAGTGAAGGCGTCCGAGGTGCTGTTGAACCAGAGGCTGTACGCCCACTCCTTCCTGAGGGCGTGACGAGTGGTCTGAGATGCCTGAACAGCTCGGAGGGGACCACGAGGCCCTTAGGCTGGCATGGGACGAGGTCTCGAAGGCAGACCTTTCCGTCCTCGCCGAGGCCTCCGGGGCCAGGACGGACATTTCCACAGGGATCCTCTCGCTCAGGGTCATGGACCGTGAGTGCGCGATCGACATCCGTGCGAGGACCATGATCTGGGTCGACCGACCCGCGTCCCGTGAAACCCCACATGCAGGTGCTCGTCCTGCACTACCTCCTCGGTTCGATGAGGGCCGGGCCGTCCGGGACGATGGTCACGTTCAGGGAGTTCGAGGGCGGGGCTTTCTACTTCGACGCTTACAGGAAGAGGACCCTGGACATCCTGGTGTCCGTCTTCGGAAGGGACGCGGAGCTGCTCAAGCGCGCGGGCGAGAGGATAGGCGGGATCCCGTCGGGGAGGGCCTCGGCGGGGTTCAGGGTGCAGTTCTTCCCGAGGCTGGCGGCCGAGGTGCTGCTCTGGCTGGGGGACGACGAGGTCCCCGCGTCCTCGAACCTGCTCTACGACTCTGGCGCAGGGCGGATGCTCACGACCGAGGGCATAACGGTTCTCGGAGGGGAGCGATCGTCCTGAGGTTGGTCGCCCTAAGCAAGGCTTGACCCGCGCGATGTCCCGATGCCCAATTATGTATACTGACTCCGCCGCGCAGAGTGAGTGTTTATAGCGCTTCTCGGTGATGTCGCTCGCATGTCAGCCCGGGGGGTCGGGGCAGTGGGCCGTGAACATGGTGGACTCTTGTTGTGCATCGTCGTGGTGATCGCTCTCGCGCTCCCGAGCGCATCGGCCGCGTTCACCGGAACCGAGGTGGTGGCAGCCGATGACGGGAAGGAGTGGACTCTGCTCATCTACTGGGACTCGGACAACGACCTTGAGCCCTGCGCCGAGTTCGCCATGGAGACGTGGAAGCCCGCGCTCACATGCGACGACGAGATCAACCTCATCGTCTACATGGACCTCCTGTCGGTGAGCGGCACATGGATCTACGACATACACGACGGCGAGTGCCACACGGTGGAGACCTGGGGTGAGCAGAACTCCTCCGACCCGGCGACGTTCGAGAGGTTCCTCGACTACGGCCTCGCCAACTATCCGGCCGAGAAGACCATGCTCGTGATGCAGGACCACGGGTACGCGTGGCGCGGGCTGATCAGAGACGAGACGGACGGCAACTGCATAATGGCCGTTGACGCCATGGCGAGCGCCATACGGAACGCGACGGCCGCCAACGGCGGCGTCGGAGTTGACCTGCTCGCCATGGACGCGTGCGACGTCGCGACCATAGAGATCGCGTACGAGCTCAGGGACACCGTCGACTGGTACGCCGCCTCCGAGCTGTTCGTGCCGGACGACGGCCTGCCATACGACATGATCCTGAGGGCGCTCGTGGCCGACCCCTGGATGTCCCCGCGGGACCTCGCCTATGACATGGTCGACATGTACATGGAGTACTACAGCTCGAAGACGCTCTACGAGCACATGCACCCGTACGACCAGGATTGCATGACCTTCTCGGCGTTCGACATGTCGCTCATGGACGAGCTGGGTTCGGCGTTCATCGAGATGACCGAGGTCCTCGAACCCCTCGTGGCCGACAACGCTGGCGCTGTCCATGCTGCCTGGACCCACGCGTTCGTGACCATCCGGCAGAGCATGGGCGGCTGGGAGTTCGTCCCGTCCGCGTACACTCTGTTCGCCGACCTGAGGGGACTGGATGACGGCCTGGATGCCGCGATCACATCGTTCATGGAGGCCTTCGATGCGGCCCTGGTGAACGAGGGCAGCAGCCCGAAGTTGGGCGATGCGCCCACGGGGCTGAACATCTACTTCCCGCCCTGCCTGGCGAACTACAACTCGGCGGCGTGGGAGTGGGCGAAGCAGTTCGTGTACCACGACATCGACCTGGATCTGGTCGATGAGTCACGATGGTATCAGTGCCTGATGGAGTACTACTTCTCAGCGGATGGGTTGCAGAACCGCCCCAACCAGGTGGCGCAACTGGTCACTGGGTGAAGGTCTCGCCCTTCTCGTACTTCTCCCTGAGCTGCTTCAGGACGATCTCCCTGTCCCGCCTCAGGTGGCTCTCGTACCAGACCTTGATCAGGTCGGCGAGTATCTCGTGGTACCTCTTGTCCTCGAACTTGGCGACGGGCACGTCCAGGAGCACGTACTGGCTGAAAATCCTCTTCCAACCCGCGTACTTGTAGTAGTGCTCCCCCTCGCAGAACTCGAACGCGATCCTGAAGTGCGTCTGCGAGTCGACGCTGTAGTACCATGCCTTGAGCGAGTCCCCGACCCTTCCCTGGGTGCGGTCGGTGAGCGTGATGTTGTCGATGCTGCCGAAGTCGAAGTCCGGCTTGAAGTTCCACTGCTCGGGGTACACCACGAACTGCGCGAACGTGCCCGCCTCGGGCAGGAGCGTGAAGTGGACGTTGATCTTGTTGAACCTGATCCAAACGCGGTAGAAGTCCTCGAGAAGGCTCTTGTTTATTGTGACCTTCTGAGTGCTCTGCTCGACTATGTTGTCGTTGATCTGGAGCATCTTCTTCTCTAGCTCCGCGTCGAGCTCAGCAAACCAATCTGCATCCTTCCCTTCAGCTTTGGGCATTGCACATCCCGAAAATGGTGATAAGAGTACGGGAATATAAGGCTTTGGTATTTATTCGAACCGGCTTCTATTTTTCTGGCTACCCCCTGTTTCCCGCGCGCCGCCCGCGCCCGCGTGACGGGGGATTCCCGCGCAAGCTAGAAGTAAGCAGATTCGCTTGGGGAGGAGGACATGGGCTTCTGGGACCAGCTCATCGGACTTACTCTCGGCGAATCAGGCCGACCCTCTCACCTACCTCGTGATATTCTTCCTGTTCTGCGTCGCCGCGGCGATAATCCTGCCGATCCCGATCGAGATAATTCCTGGTGACAGACCCCCAGGTGCACTTCGTCTGGAAGGCCCTGGTCATGGGCCTCGGGAAGGGCACGGGCGCGCTCGCGGTGTTCTTCATCGGGCACGAGATCGAGGGCACCATCCGCAGGTTCGCCCGGTGGCGCTGGTTCAAGTGGCTCCTGGACAAGAGCGAGATGTTCGTGCGGAGGTACGGCTATCCCGCGATGTTCGTCATCATGGCCGTCCCGTTCATGATCGACACCATCCCGCTGTACATCTTCTCGATCCTGAACAAGGAGGGGAAGCTGATGACCTGGCAGGGGTTCACGGTCGTGAACATACTTGCAGGTATCACGAGGGCCTGCCTCATCTATGTGATATTCTTCGTCTTCGACATAGACATCTTCTGAGTCCGGCCTCAGGTTATCCTCTGGAACATGACCTTGAGCGTGAGCAGGTTGTCCTCGACCTCGAGCTCGTACAGCTTCGGCGGCACGACCGTCATGCGCATCTTCTGAATGCTGAGGACGTACCTGACCTTGTCCGCGGCCCTCTCCGACCGCAGCTCCCAGATGCCGTCGAAGTCGTGTGCCATGAGGCCGAAGACCTCCTCGCGCACGCCGATGGGGAACGTATGGAGGACGACCGTGTCGAACGCCCGGAGGTCCGCGAAGGCGCTCCTGCCCCAGCGCATGATCTCCACCGGGGACTTCGTCGTCAGGGTCCCGGGGACGCTCTCGCAGACCGCCCGCATGCCCTTCAGGTTCGGTATCCGCTCGACCGCGGTGGCCAGGCCGTCCTGCAGCAGCCGCTCGTCGTCCACCTCCGTGACGGATACGATCTTCTTCTGTATGGCCGGGTCGACCCCCATGCCCGAGACCCGCTTGTGCATCGAGTAGCAGTCGAGGAATATGAGCTGGTCGTTCGCGATGGCCTCGAGGACGTCGAACCCCTGGAGCTTCATGCTGTTGATGACGCTCGAGACCGGCCTGGCGAGGCAGCAGTAGAGCGCGGGGAAGCCGTGCTTCAGCCCTTCGGCGATGAACTGCTGCTGGAGGAACTCCGTGTGGTTCGACGGCTCTGCCTTAAGCGCGATCGTGGAGTTCGTCGGTATGCCTCCCTGGAGGACCGTGTCGAGCCCCTGGATCCCGCTGGGTACCCTAGCGATTATCATGTCGGCCGTACCACGGATGGGTTGGTGGATATTTGCGGTTTGCCCATGGGGCCCGTCAGCGGCTCGGAGGGGCTTCCACGATCGGCTCCGGCTCGTCCCTGTGCGCGAGCCTGAGCAGGACGACCCCGGACACCACGAGGGCCACGCCGATCATCTGGAGCGAGCTGACCTTCTCCGCGATCGCGACGACCGCTATCGCGACCCCCGCCACCGGCTCGATGCTCGCGACGATGCTAGCCTTGCTCGCCTCGATGTGCCTGAGGGCGACCATCGACATGACGAACCCTATCGTGCCCGGGACCAGCCCGATCAGGAATATCAGGATCCACGCCTCCGCGGAGAGCGATATCGCAGTCAACGCCCCGGCGCCCGAGATGAGCACGACCCCGGGGACCGTGAACAGCGCGAGGTACAGCGCCACCGTGTTCGACGAGTACTCCCTGAGCCAGACCTTGGTCCATAGATAGTAGGCCGCGGCAGCCACCCCGGTGTACAGGCCGAGCGCGATCCCGACGATGTTGACCCTGATGTTGTCGAGGTCGTACGCCTCTGCGACGAGGACGCAACCCGCGAAGGTCAGCGGCAGCGCGATGCCCTTCGCAACGGTCATCTTCTCCCCGAGGAGGAACACCGAGGCGATGGTCACTATGCTGGGGTAGGTGTACAGGAGAACCAGGGCGGTCGTGACCGAGGTCAGGTCCACGCAGTTGTACCACGCAAGGGAGAAGATCGACCCGGTGACCGTCCCGAACAGGAGCAGCGGGAGCAGGTCCTTGCGCTTGACCCTGAGCGATCCCCTGTCGAAGATATGTATCAGGGGGAGCAGTATCAGCGCGCTGAAGATGGCCGCGAACACGGCGATCTGGTTCGCGGTCGCTCCGGTGTCTATCGCCAGGATGGTCAGCGTTCCGGAGGTGCCCCATGCGACCGCCGCGACTCCCATGAGGAAGTACGAGAAGTTCTTCGTGATCTTCAGATGCCCGACCTCACTGTGCGTCTCGTTCCATATCGTGGGCCGGGGCATCAACCTATCCGAGAGCGGGCGAATTCGCGCGTCGACGCCGTCATGTCTCCCCGGTCCTTCTCACGAGGACCACGAGCATGACCGTGGCCGTGGCCGCCATGACCCCGCCGAAGGAGAATGTCGCCCAGGGACCGTACGAGTCCCAGAGGAGGCCGGCTATGATGCCTCCCGGGAGCATGACCATCCCCACGGCCGTGTGGAACGCCCCCAGGGCGGTCCCCCTCAGGTTGGACGGTATGAGGTCCACGACATACGCCTTCAGGACGCCCTCGGACGAGCCCTTGTAGAACCCGAACAGAGCGAACCCGAGCGCGAGGACCCACACGGACCCCGCCATGGCCATGGTCGCGCACGTTAGCGCGAACACGGTAAAGGACACGACTATGACCGGCTTCCTCCCGAACCTGTCGGAGAGCCCTCCCGACAGTAGCGCGACGAACACGAACACGACGTTGAAGAAGATGTAGAGCACGATTATGGCCGTGTCCGAGAGGTCGTTCGCCTGCGCCTGCAGGACGAAGAAGACGTAGCTGATCTCCCCGATGTAGAATGTGACCATTACCGCCAGCAGAAGCCAGAAGGGCCTTCCCAGGGTGCCGACCTCATGCGCGAACGTGCCGGTCGCACCCTTGACGGAGACCTCCTTCTCCCTGACGAACGCGACGATTACCGCGACCGCGAGGAACGCGGGTATCGTGGCGAAGATGAACACGGTCCTGTACGCCTCCCGGTCCTCCATGCCGACTGCGAGGGCGAGGATCGCGAGGACCACCAACGGGCCGGCGACTGCCCCGGCCGAATCCATGGCCTTGTGGAACCCGAACGCCTTCCCCCTCGATCCCACGGGAGTCGAGTCTGCGATCAGCGCGTCCCTGGGCGCGCTCCGGACGCCCTTCCCGACCCTCTCCGCCAGCCTGACGCCGAGCACGTGCCAGGGCGAGGTCGCGAATATCAGCACCGGCTTGACCAGGGAGCTCGCGCCGTAGCCTCCAAGGACGAACGGCTTCCTCCTCTGATACCTATCGGAGTACCATCCGGCGACCACCTTGAGCAGCGAGGCGGTCGTCTCCGCAGCGCCCTCGATCAGCCCTATGAACAGCCCGGTCGCGCCTATCGACACGAGGAAGAGCGGCAGGATCGGGTAGATCATCTCGCTGCTCATGTCCGTCAGCAGGCTGACCACGCCGAGCACGAGCACGTTCGAGCTGATGCCTGCCAGGATGCCCCTTCTCCTCTGGGCCGACGGGTTCTTCGCCATGTCTACGGAGTTCAGCTCTCTGCACCTCGGGTCCGCACCATCGTCAGAGGTTGTCCGGGTAATAATCCTTCCACGGACGGCGCCGCGGCGGCAACATATATGGGTAGCTTTCGAACTATAGCTGAAACAATCTCGCGGATAGGGAGGCTGTCAGCGATGGGAGTCGAAGGGATGCAGGTTCTGCGGTCGAGGCTCGAGGACATCTGTGACCGGAGGGGCGGGGTGGCGTTCGGGATAGCCTCGGTCGACCAGGCCGATGCGCTCCCGAGGGTCAAGATCGGCTACACGTACAACAGGTACACGAAGCCGCTCAGGTCCGGCATGCCTGAGGCCAGGAGCGTCATAATCTACGGAGTGCCCTCCTTGGACGACTCCGACGAGCTGGCGGTCGAGCGCAGTCCTGGCAAATGGACATACCCCGGGTACTTCCCGCTCAACATGATCGCGAGGGACATCATCAAGGAGCTCCGGGGGTTCGGGTACAAGGCGGCGTACCCCTCGGAACTGGCGTCGCACAAGCGCCTGGCGATACTCGCGGGCATCGGAGCGTACGGCAAGAACTCGCTCGTGATATCCCCGAGGCACGGGCCGTGGCTCCGGTTCGGCGTGGTCGTCACCGACGCGGAACTGCCGGTCGACAAGCCGTTCACCAAGGACCTCTGCGGCAGGTGCAGGAGGTGCGTGAGCGCCTGCCCCGCGGGCGCGCTGAAGCCGTACGAGGTCGATGCGGACAGGTGCATCGTGGGCGCGAGCATCCGGACGAAGGTTCCGCCCTCCATGATGGACCTGATACGCGAGAACGAGCCCCGGCTGACCCCGAAGACGCACGTCATGTGCACGAAATGCCAGCTCGTGTGCCCGTACACGTCTTCCCAGAGACGGAGGAACGTCGTGCACGCACCGGTGGCTGCTCGGCCCAAGTCCCGCGGGAAACGGAAGCGGGCCTGAGCAGGGATTAATAAACCCCTGGCCTCACTGGACGGCCGCCAGAAACGCGCCAGATTGTTGTCACGGATAGATTTAAATCGGATAATCGAATATGTGCGATAATGGTCACCAGGGAGCGCATCAACCGTCTCATCGAAGAGTACGACAAGGACAACATCACGATCGCGACCGCGTGCTCTCACACTTCTCTCCAGATATTCGACGGCGCCCGCAAGGAGGGCTTCAAGACCCTGGGCATCACCGTCGGCCAGAAGACCAAGTTCTACGACGCGTTCCCGAGGGGCAAGCCGGACGAGTTCTATTATATCGACTCGTACACCGAGCTCCTGGACCGCGCGGACGACCTCATCGCGAAGAACGTGGTGCTGGTCCCCCACGGGTCGTTCGTCGAGTACATGACGCCCAAGAACTTCGAGGAGATCGAGGTGCCGACGTTCGGCAACAGGCGCGTGCTCGGCTGGGAGAGCGACCGCGAGAAGGAGCGCATATGGCTCGAATCGGCCGGCCTCGAGATGCCCCACAGGATCGAGGACCCGAAGATGATCGACCGGCCCGTGCTCGTGAAGTACGACGGCGCCAAGGGCGGCCGCGGGTTCTTCATCGCGAAGGACTACCCGGACTTCAAGCTGGGCATCGACCACACCCAGAAGTTCCACATACAGGAGTACATCCTCGGGACGAGGTACTACATCCACTACTTCTACTCGCCCATCCGCACCCAGGGGTACAAGCTCACCAAGGGCGTCCTCGAGATGCTCAGCGTCGACAGGAGGGACGAGTCCAACGTCGACGAGATGTACAAGCTCGGGGCGCAGGAGGAGCTGAAGAAGCTCGGGTTCTACCCGACCTTCGTCGTGACGGGGAACATCCCGGTCGTGGTCAGGGAGTCCCTGCTCCCCAAGCTCATGGACCTGGGCGAGAAGACCGTCGAGAGGTCGCTCGAGCTGTTCGGCGGCATGATAGGGCCGTTCTGCCTCGAGTGCATCGTCACGGACGACCTCAAGATCAAGGTATTCGAGATATCCTCCAGGATAGTCGCGGGCACCAACCCGTTCATCTCAGGCTCACCCTATTCCGACCTCGTGGAGCCCGGTCTGTCGACCGGGAGGCGGATCGCGCAGGAGATAAAGTACGCGAGGGAGCAGGGTAAGCTGAGCGAGGTTTTGACGTGACCCAGTATTTCTTCGTGTTGGCAGACGCCGAACTGGAACTGATACCAAAGGAACTGCTGAAGGAACGCTGCATCATCAACAACGCGCGCGCGAGGGGCAAGGCCCCGGAGAAGATACTTCTCGACGCGTCGCACCACCACCCGGCCTTCGAGAAGCTGAGGGAGTCGGACAGGCGCGGCAGGCCGGACATCATCGCACTTCTTCCTGATGCTCTGCATGGACTCCGACCTCTCCGCGGAGGGGAAGCTCAGGGTCTTCGTGCACACGAGGAACAACGATGTCATCGCGGTGAACCCGGAGACGAGGCTCCCGCCGCACTACCCGAGGTTCGTCGGCCTCATCGAGACGCTCTACGAGAAGCAGGTGGTGCCCTCCAGGGAGAACGCGCTGCTCGAGCTGAGGCAGAACGTGGCGCTCGACACCATCGTGAACGCCCTCAAGCCGGATGCGATAGTCATACTGGATCCAGCGGGCGAGCCGGGCCCGCTGCCCGAGAAGTTCGCCGCGGTCAAGGGAGAGCGCGTCGTGGTCATAATCGGTGGGTTCTCGAAGGGGACATTCAGATCCGACATGAGCAAGCTCAAGGCGACCCGCGTGTCGCTCGGCCCGAGGATGATGAAGGTGTGGACGGTCACGTCGAAGTGCCTGTGCGCGATCGACATGTCCTCGAAGCTCGCGGAGCTCAAGCCGCCGGCGGCCGAAGCTGCCGCCCCGAAAGCCAAAGCTACCCCAAAACCTTCAAAACCTCGTCGCGCTCCGAAGAAGAAAGCGGCGTAGACACGCCTTTCGAGACCGCGACGGATCTTCCTCTGCCGGGGATCATATTGCCCACTATCGCAGCATCGATGCCCTTCCTGGCGAGCGACCTCACGTACGCAGCTGCGTTCTTCTGGCCGAATGTCGCAAGGAGCGCTCCCGAACCTAGCAGCCCGAGCGGGTCGATGCCGTACTTCTCGCATATGAGCTCGGTCTCGTGCCTCACGATCACCGCGTCGAGGTCCAGCCGGACGGATCTTCCGGAGGCCTCCGCCAGTTCGAACACGCCCATGGACACGCCGCCCTCGGTGGGGTCGTGCATCGCCGTGACGCTGTAGCTCAGCGCGAGCTTGGCCTCCGGGACGACCGACAGGCCGGGGTCGAAGAGGTATCTGGCCGCGCGGTCCACGAGCTTCCTGTCGAAGACCTTGAGCAGCTCCTTCCGCTTCTCCCTCGCGATGAGCGCGGTGCCCTCGATCCCTGCGCCCTTGGTGAGGACTATCGCGTCCCCCGTTCTCGCGCCGGACGTGAGCACGGGCTTCGCCCCGTTCAGGACGCCGTGCATGTCGCCGACCACGATCGGCCGGTCTATGCCGGGTGTGACCTCCGTGTGCCCTCCCGTCACCGCCACATCGAGGGCCTTCGCCGCGGCCGATATCTGCTTGAAGATGTCCTCCACGAGCGCTTCGTCCGTTCCTTCGGGGAGCAGCACGGTCGCCTGGAACCACGCGGGCTCCGCCCCGCGGGTCGCGACGTCGTTCGCGTTCACGTTGACGGCGTACCACCCGATCATGTCGGATGCGTAGGTCACGGGGTCGGTCTTGAGGACAATGATCTGGTCACCGAGCCTTACGACGGCCGCGTCCTCGCCCACCTTCGGTCCGAGGAGCACCCTCCTGTCCTTCGCACCGGAGTGCCTGATGAGCCGCCTGAGCAGCTCCGGAGGCAGTTTGCCAGTCCTCAGCGCCATCGTCTGTTCGAACTGCGTAACCAAGCTATTATCGTTTGCCCGGGCCGAGCACGATTCCTTTCTGATGCCGAGAGTTGAGCACCAATGCTTTATATTGGTGATATCTCTGACCCAACGAGGCGATTGGAATGATCGCAGAACGTGTGAAACGCGTGCAAGAATCTGGCACGATGAGAATGAAGGAGCTCGCGGGACAGAAGAAGGCCGAAGGCAAGAAGATAATCTCCTTCACGGTCGGAGAACCCGACTTCGACACGCCGAAGCACATAGTGGAGGCTGCGAAGAAGGCGCTGGACGAGGGCAAGACGAGGTATCTCGACGCCCCCGGACTGCCGGCGCTCAGGGAAGCGATCGCGAAGAAGTCCAAGGAGTCCAACGGGATACCCTGCGACTCGTCCAACGTGCTCGTCACGCCCACGAAGCAGGCGATCTTCGAGACCATCCTTGCGACCATCAACGAGGGCGAGGAGGTCATCATGCCGGACCCCGCCTGGGTCACCTACGAGCCGTGCGTGCAGCTCGCGAGCGGCAAGGCCGTGCCCGTCATGACGACGGAGGAGAGCGAGTGGCGCGTGCTGCCGGAGGCGGTCGCGGAGCTCATCACGCCGAAGACGAAGATGATCCTGCTCAACTCGCCGTCCAACCCGTGCGGGTCCATCGCGACCAAGGAGGACATCAAGGGCATCGCGGACCTGGCGAAGGACCACAACCTGCTCGTGCTCTCGGACGAGGTGTACGAGAGGATAGTGTTCGACGGCCTGAAGCACTACTCCATCGCGGCCGAGCCCGGGATGTTCGACAGGACCATCACGATAAGCGGCTTCTCGAAGACATACGCGATGACCGGGTGGAGGCTCGGCTGGCTCGTGGCCCCGAAGCCGATCTTCAAGGGCATAAACAAGATCCAGCAGCACTCGATAACCCACGCGGTCTCGTTCGCGCAGTACGGCGGCCTCGCGGCCATGACCGGGCCGCACGAGCCGGTCAAGATGATGGTGAAGGAGTTCGAGGAGCGCAGGGACCTCATCATGAAGCTCATGAAGGAGATCCCGCAGTTCCACTGCGACACCCCGAAGGGCGCGTTCTACGTGTTCCCGAGGTACGAGGGCAAGATGAACTCCGAGGAGATGGCCATGTGGCTGATGGACAAGGCCGAGGTCGCGACGACCGGCGGCGGGTCCTTCGGAAAGGCCGGCGAGCAGCACATACGGATCTCCTATGCCACGAACAAGAAGAACATACAGGACGGCATGGAGCGGATCAAGAAGGCCCTTTCGTAGGGCCTTCCCTCAAAACCTTTCGAAATCACTTATCCTTGCTTTTCGCCCTCTTCCTCACGACCTTCCGCCTCGGGGGCTTGAACCGGTCGGTCAGGAGCCCTCTCGCGGGGAATCCGCTGATGTCCAGCCGCTTGTGTATCATGTGCGGCTTGAAGCCCGAGCTGCCCCCAGACCGCCCGCGCCTCGAAGTTGGCCGCGGCGACCGTGAGCGAGACGGTCTTGCACTTGTTCTTGTGGAACCACTTCAGGGCGGCCCTGAGCATCTCCCTCGTGATGCCCTTGTTCCTCCTCTCGGGCCGCACGTACACGTCCGAGATCAGCCCGATGGTCCTCTCCTTGAAGATAGGGGCGTTCGGGGACAGCATGCACAGCATGAACCCCACAAGATGATGGTCCTCCGCCGCGACGAACAGCTTCGTGCTCTTCTCCGAGAACTTCTTCGCGAGGTACTTCGACCACTTCTCGCGGCTGTCCTCCGCGGGCTCGAAAAGCGGCGAGAGCTCCCTGTGGTGGTCTGCCAGCTCCTGCCACAGGTCGACCACTCCGCCCAGGTCCTCGATGCGGCCCTCTCTGATGTGTATGCGAATCCCAGCTATGTTCTCACGTTCTCCTTTGTAGGCAGAGGAGAGCCGTCATCGTCGTCCACTGACTTAAAGCCTGATGGATATGGCCGACTTCAGGTCCGGGATCTCCCTCACCTTGTCGAGCACCTCGGGCGGGAGGGGGTCGTCCAGCTGGAGTATCATCATCGCGGGGCCGCGGGTCTGCCGCCGCGCGACCTCCATGCTCGCGATGTTGATGTCGTTGTCTCCGAGCACGGTGCCGACCTTGCCGATCATCCCGGGCTTGTCCATGTGCCCTATGAGCAGGAAGCTCCCCTCGGGCTCGATGTCGACCGAGCTCCCGTCTATCTCGACGATCCTCGGGCCCTTGTCCTGGAGCAGTGCGCCAGCGACGGACACCGAGACGCCGTCGTTCCTGAGCGTGACCCTGATCAGGTTCTTGAACTGGCCCGCATCGTCGGAGCTCGAGGAGACCACTTCGATCCCCCTGGCCTTCGCCATCGCGAGGGCGTTGATGTAGTTGACGTTGAACTCCTCGGACAGCGGCCTCAGCAGGCCGGTGACGACGCTCGCCGCGATTATCCGCACGTCCTTCTGGGCGAGGTCCCCCCTGCAGGATATCTCGACCTTGCCCGCGCTGCACCTGCCGAGCTGGCACGCGAGCGTGCCGAGCTTCTCCGCCAGGGGCATGTAGGGCACCAGCTCCGGGTCCAGCTTGGCCGGGAGGTTGACCGCGTTCCTGATGATGTTGTCCCTGAGGTACGCGATGACCTGCTCCGCGAGCTCGGACCCGACATCCTCCTGCGCCTCGTTCGTCGTGGCGCCCAGGTGCGGCGTGAGCACGATGTTCTGGAGCGTCAGCAGCTTCGAGCCCTTCGGGGGCTCCTCGGAGAACACGTCCAGGGCCGCGGCCGCGATCCTGTTCTCTGAGAGCGCCTCGAACAGGGCGTCCTCGTTGACGACCCCTCCTCTGGCGCAGTTGATCATCATGGCGGACTTCTTCATCTTCACGAGCTCGTTCTTGCCTATCATGTCCTTCGTCTGAGGCGTCAGGGGCGTGTGCACGGTGACGAAGTCGGACTCCTCGAGCAGCCTGTCGAGCGTGACCAGGCGCACGTGCAGCCGCACGCCGACCTCGGGGGACACGAGCGGGTCGTAGGCTATGACCTTCATGCCCAGCGACGAGGCCTTCTTCGCGACCTCCGCCCCGACCCTCCCCAGGCCGACTATGCCCAGGGTCTTGCCCGAGACCTGGGCGCCCTTCATCTCCTTCCGCTTCCACTCGCCCTTCTTCATGGAGGCGTCCGCCTGCGGGATCCTCCTGGCGAGGGCGAATATGAGGCCCACGGTGAGCTCCGCGGTCGAGATGACGTTCCCCGACGGGGCGTTCATGACGAGCACGCCCCTCGCGGTGGCCGCCTCGACGTCTATGTTGTCCACTCCGATGCCCGCACGTCCGATGACCTTCAGCTTGGAGGACTCTATTATCTTCCTCGTGACCTTCGTGGCGCTCCTGACCAGGAGGACCTCGTAGTCCTTCACGATCTTCACGAGTTCGTCTTCCTTCAGCCCGGTCCTGACGTCGACCTTGTAACCTTGTGCCTTGAGCATCTCGACTCCGCTCTTCGAGATGTCATCGGCGACGAGCACTTTCATCGTGGTTCACCTTTCGCGCCCAACCCTTGGGCGTTGCGGACAGGGAACAGAGCCTCCCCGATATCAATGTGTTGCATCTCGGGAAGCTGGCAACGTTCTATTCTGTGCCTTGGGACCGTCCCGGAACGCCCTCGGACCGCCGTGATTCGTACGGTCCGCCCTCGTCCCACTGACTCCCCCGATTACCGACTGCGGGACGCCTTGATTCGTCGTCTTCGACAATCGCTATATACCCTCGTGGGCGTTCTCTTGTCGAACCCATGCCGGCGTGCAAGCAGCGGATAGCAGTCGCGTCCAAGCTCGAGGACGCCTTCGAGTACGTCGCCGACTGGAAGAACATCAGCAACTTCCTCCCGATGTTCGTCTCGATATCCCCCACAACCGTCGTTCAGTACGGTCCCGGGGCGTCCTTCGACATAACGATCTCCATCGCGAGAACAGAGATATCCACATCGTTGGACGTCGTCGAGTTCTTCAAGAACCGGCGTATCGTCATGAAGTCGAACCGCGGCATCCGGATGAAGATCGTGTGGGAGTTCAAGGATGTCGGGGGCAAGGTGCTCGTGACATTCGAGATGGAGTACGACATCCCTCAGGGGCTGGTCGTGCGCGGGAACGAGTCCGAGTCCCTCTCCAAGGACATGGAGGCGACTGGCTGCAAGAGCATGGAGCTCCTGAAGTGGATCCTCGAGTCGCTCCCGCCCTCGACGGAGGAATAGGTCAGGTCTCCGGGGGCAGCATGTTCGGTATGCCGTCCTCTATCGGGTAGAACACGTTGCACTTGGGGCACTTGATCTTGCCCTCGAGCACTTCCTTCTCGTCTTCCTTCGTGACCGTGAGCTCGAGCGGATGCGTCTTGCAGACAGGGCATGCGAGTATGTCCATGAGCTTCTTCTTCATGGGATGACCGCCCACAGCATCGCGTGGTACCGTAATAAGCCTTTCACGGGTTCTTCTGCAAAGCCATATATCCCCTCGTTCGGATTGACCTCCGATGAAGGTCCTCGTGACGGGCTCCTCCGGCCAGCTGGGGTCGTACGTGTGCGAACTGCTGATGGGGGAGCACGAGGTGTCTGGCTTGGACCTGGTCGAGCCGACCCACAACGACCTCAAGCCCATTTCCGTCAAGGGCGACATACGCAAGGTGACCGAGGTCCGGAAGGCGGTGAAAGGGGTCGAGGCGGTCGTCCACTGCGCCGCCCAGGTCAGCGTCGAGAAGTCCATCCAGGATCCTCTAACGGACGCACAGACGAACGTCCTCGGGACCATCAACGTTCTGAACGAGTGCGCGCGCGCGGGCGTGACGAGGTTCGTGTACATCAGCAGCGCCGCGGTGTACGGCAACCCCAGGTTCATCCCGATCACCGAGGAGCACCCGACGGACCCGATGAGCAACTACGGGGCGAGCAAGCTCGCGGGGGAGAAGTTCGCGCTCGCGTACGCCTGCACCACGCCCATGCAGGTGACGGTCGTGAGGCCGTTCAACTTCTACTCGAAGCGCGCGGACCCTTCGAGCCCGTACTCGGGCGTCATCACCAAGTTCGTCGCGCGCGTGAAGGAGGGCAAGCCCCCGCTCGTCGAGGGCGACGGCCTGCAGACGAGGGACTTCGTACACGCGATAGACGTCGCGGAGTTCGTCAGGAAGGTCCTGGTCAAGGAGGGCGTGTCCGGCCAAGTGTTCAACTGCGGGAGCGGGTCCTCCACGAGCATACTCGACCTCGCGAAGACCACGATCGCTGCCGCCGGGAAGGAGTTCGCGCCGGAGTTCGGGCCCCCGAGGAAGGGGGACATCAGGCACAGCCTGGCTGAGGTCACCAAGGCCTGGACCTTGGTCGGCTTCTCTCCGAGGATATCGCTCAGGGACGGCATCGCCGAGCTTCTGAAGTGACACGGGGACCGAGCGCCCGCTCGTGCCTCAAAGAAATGGAAAAGGAAAGGAATTTTGGGAAGAGGTTTAGCGCGTTCGTCCTGCTCGTCTAGGCCGGGGGCGACTTGCCCTGCTCGGGCGGGGGCGCCGGCGCCTCGACGAACTTCTCCGTCTTCGGCTGCGCGCTCATCCTGCTCTTCAGGAACGGCACGAGGATCATGATCACGATCATCAGCACGATCAGTATGAGGATCGTGAAGTCGATCAGGCTCATCCCGCCGACGCTCCTGTCCCAGGTGGACTGGTCCGCCTGGACCTCGAACTGGGCATAGTCCCATGTCCCGAGGTAGCCTCCGTTGGCGTCGTACAGTTCCACCACACACGCCGTACCATCCGTCGACTGCATCGTCCGGTATCTGGTAGAGGAACTCGCCCTCTCCTGCGGACGCGAACATCGTGTAGTCGGAGTCGGCGTTGTCGATGTAGAACACGACCTCGTACATCCTGGGCTCGACATCCTCGTACGCCACGATCTCGAACCCGAAGCTCAGCTCCGTTCCGGGCTCGAACGCCCCGGACACGAACTTCGAATCAGAGTTCAGCCAGATGGACACGTCGTAGGCGGACACGCGGTATATCGTCGAGGTCTCCTCCAGGAGCCAGCTGTCGCCGGCGTCGAAGGTCAGGGTCGCCATGTACCACGAGGACTCGCTCGTGGCGGGCACGTGGTATGTCAGCGCGCCGCTCGGGACCAAAGCCATCGTTCCGGCGTCGACCTGGTCACCCTCGTCGTCCTCTATCGTGTAGGACAGGGTGCCGTTCGCGGACACCGTCATGACCTCGAAGAGCCATGTGATCGTATCCCCGGGTGTGTAGCGGTCTGCCTCTGGCGAGAGCGCCATCTCGGCGAACACGACATCAACCCACTCCCAAGCGGAGAGGAACATGCCATCGAGGTTCGCCTCGGCGTAGATTTCCATCTCTCCGACGAAGTCGTCCGGTATCTCGAACATCGCATCAGTGCCCGTTACAGCGTCCCCGCTGCCCATGAGCGCTGACGAGTATGAGTCCCAGACGGTGTAGTGCACCGGGGTCGCGTTGACATCCTCGTCGTTCCACACCACGGTGAACGTGAGCCTGACGAGCTCCCCGCTCAGGTATGTGTCCAAGTCCGTCGTGATGTCCAGGTATCCGCTCCAGTACAACTGGAACGAGGTCATCCTGACGACCTCGGAGTCGAGCTTCGATATCGTGGCGGTCACGAGGTACGAGCCCCTCTCGGCATCGGCCATGAGGTCGAACTCGTATTCAAGGGTTCCCTGGCTGTCGGTCATGCCTACCTTGCCGTAATCGGCTATCTCGGTCCCGTTGAACTCCACGGTCACCTCGACATCGGCATCCGGCATGTAGCCCCAGTTTCCATAGCTGTCCTCGACCCATGCGTCGACGGAGACCGTCACCGTGTCGCCGGGGTAATAGTAGTAGTTGTCGACCCCGACGTCGCCGCCCAGCCATCCGAGGGCGAAGTTGGTCGACCACTCGACACTCCTGTCGTCGTCGGTCCCGTTAGCCCACATCGTGAGGTACACGTACGTCCACGTGGCGATGTTCTCAGAGGGTATGGTGTACTCGAACACGCCCGCGCTCTCCGCCAGCGTGCCATCTTCCATCGTCACGTTGCCGGACTCGTTGTACCACCAGGCGTTCCATTCGATGTTGACGTCGGCGTACACCGTCTCGGTCGCCAGTTCGACGACCTCGTAGACTATCTCGACGGTCTCGCCCATCATGACCATCCACCTGTCGGCGCTGGCCATGAAGTCGTACATCTGTATGTAGAACGCGTCTGTCATCCAGATGTCGTCGTCGATCTCCGCCCTGACGTTCATGTAGTAGAGGTCGTCGGGTGCGTCGTTGACGACCCAGACGAAGCTGTAGTATCCCTCGGAGGTCTCGATGTTCAGGAAGGTCTCTATGGATCGACATCATCGGTGCCGTTCACGACCTCGATGTAGAAGTCCTGGGTTTCCCTGGTTATGACCGTCACGGTCACTTCCTCGCCCGGGTAGTACATCCAGGACGAGGGGTCCAGGTACAGGCCCTCCTGCTTCACGATGACCTGCGTCCTCG
This sequence comes from Thermoplasmatota archaeon, assembly GCA_963818745.1. Taxonomy (GTDB): domain Archaea; phylum Thermoplasmatota; class Thermoplasmata; order UBA10834; family UBA10834; genus CAWBDD01. The sequence continues at coordinate 746,738 of CAWFTI010000001.1, forward strand.
CGAACTCCATCCACCATCCGCCGTCAACGTATACGACCACGTCGCACACGACCATCAACTGTCCATCAGTGATGGACGCGGGCACATGGAGGCTGTTGATCGGCGCGTCCTCCCAGCTGTTGTAAACTCCAGCGGAAGCGACACCAGTGTCAGCGTAGAACCAGTCCCTGTCATTCCCGTACTGGTCGTAGAGCACGACCATTATGCTCTGGTTGTAGAGCTCTCCATCATACATCAGCTCCACGGCGACGTATATGTTGTCGCCCTGGACTCCGGGGTTGACGAAGAACACAGTCTTCGCATCTCCATTCTCATCCGTCGTCTGCACACTGCCCGTGTAGTAAACAGCCGCGGACATAGGGACCGCGACATATACGACAGCGAGCATGCTTAGCGCAAGCGCTATGCTTAGAATCCTACTTTTCATAGGCATTCCCATCCAGGGCCATTATTTGTTGGTCAATATATATAAGTTTCGTAAAAAGGCCCCTGACTGGATGCTTTTCTGATAATAGTAATACTTAAGCGCGCCCATTTGCGAAAGCAGTTAAATAGCGCCGCTAAGTCCTCCGATAGTCACCCTTCGGCATCGTGATGATGATCCTCTTCCCGGTGCCCCGCGGTCGACCGCATCTCCGCGAGGTTCTCGGGACTGAACGGGGACATCGCCCTGAGCTTCTTGATGATCCCGGGCATGACCTCGAGGACGTAGTCGACGTCCTCGGCCGAGTTCTCTCTGCCAAGGGTGAACTGCACCGCGCTCTGCGCCTCCTCGGTCGGTATGTTGCACCCGAGCAGCACGTGCGACGGCAGGAGGCTCTTCGATGTGCACGGAGAGCTCGAGGACACCGACACGCCCATCATGTCGAGGTTGAGCAGCATCGACTCCCCCTCGACGTACCTGAACCTGAAGTTCGCGTTGTTCGGCAGCCTCTTCGTCGGATGCCCGTTGAGGAACGAGTCCTCGACCTTCGAGAGCATGCCCTCGATGAGCCGGTCCCTGAGGACCTTCATGCGCTCCCCCTCGGCCGCCATCTCGTTCTTGGATATCTCCGCGGCGGCGCCGAACCCGACGATGCCCGGCGTGTTCTCGGTCCCGGATCGGAGGCCCCTCTCCTGCCCTCCGCCCTGCTCGATCGGCTCGATCCTCGTGCCGTCCTTCACGTAGAGCGCCCCGACGCCCTTGGGACCGTACATGTCGTTCGACGAGATCGTCAGGAGGTCTATCTTCGACCTCTGCACATCGATCGGGACCTTCCCCGCGGCGGCCACTGCGTCGACATGGAAGTACACGTCCTTCTGCTCCAGCAGCGCGCCTATCTCGTCGATCGGCTGAAGGGTGCCTATCTCGTTGTTCGCGTACATGATCGACACGAGCGTCGTGTCCTTCCTGAGCGCCCTCTCGAGTTCGCCGACATCGACGAGCCCGTCGTTGGTCGGAGGCACCAACGTGACCTCGAACCCGTTCTTCTGAAGGTACTTCATGATGTTGAGTATGGATATGTGCTCGATGGCCGAGGTGACGATGTGCGCCCCCTCGCCCTTCATGCGCATCGCGACGCCCTTGATGCCGAGGTTGTTCGCCTCGGTCCCTCCGGAGGTGAAGACGACCTCCTCCTTCCTCTTCGCGTTGATCAGGCCCGCGACCTTCGCGCGGGCGTCCTCGACCGCCTTCTTCGGCTCCCTGCCGGAGCCGTGCAGAGATGATGGATTCCCGAACTTGTCGGAGAAATACGGCATCATGGCGCCGACCACCCTCGGGTCGACCGGCGATGCCGCCGCGTAATCGAAGTACACTTTCCTCTTTGCTCCGCCGGTCGGGACCGTCATCATGTCTCTCCTCCTTGAGTGATATCGGATGGCACGATGCACCTAAAAGGTTAGCACCGCATCGTACTCGAGGACGAGGTCGTTGAGCGTCGCTGCGCCGACGACCTTCGAGGGCTGCTCGAACTCCTCTGGCGTCGCCTTGGTCCCCCAGAGCTGGGCGCTCTGCGCGCAGATGAGCATGTCGACGCCCGCCTTCGCCGCCTGGTCCATGACCTCCTTGAGGCTGGGGAAGTTGCCCATCTTGATCTTCTGCGGCTCGCCCTTCTTGATGCCCAGGATGCCCTTCGCCAGGAAGTACACGGTCGCGTCTATGCCCATCGCCTTCGCGGTCGTGGCAAGCACGAACGGCGCGTAGAGCCGCTCGGGCGTGTCCGGCCCCGATGTCTGAACGTACAGTATCTTCTTCGCCAAACCTGTCACCTCCATTTCCTTCTCACACGAGCCTCTTGATCAGGAACCTGAAGCCTTCTTTCAGCTTCTCGGTCGATATGAGCTCGTGCCCCGCGTGCTTCGACCAGCTCCTGATGTCCGATTCAGAAGCAGGGTCGTCTGCCAGGACCTCCAGGACCTGTCCTACCTGGACCGAGGAGATCTCCTCCCGGGTCCTGAAAACCGGTTCCGGACAGTAGAGTCCTATGCAGTCGAGGGTTTTGGTGGGTCGGGGGAATGACGCTTCTCTATCTGGCATGCGACTCCTCCTGAAGCCGTCCCGACAGACGACCTATTCATAGTAACGGTGTTACGGATGGGTGTCCGCAAGGATAATCATTGTGCCTTATCGAACGGGCTCCTGGAGGGCCCAGCTCACGCCCTGATGAGCGTGGTCCTTCCGAGCCTGCCGCCGAACCGCCGCGTGCCGAACCCCGTGCTCCTCGCCGAGCTGCGCTCCGGCGGATCCACCGACTGCCTCCTCATCAGCGCCCGAGCGGCGGCGATGCCTGTCGGCGTGGCGCGCTCCCCCGGGTTCTGGCCAGGCTCGTGGATCAGTCCGTCGAGTAGGTGCGCTGACGCGGGTGCGGGGATTCTGATGACCCCGTGGCTCACGACCACGGTCCCGCGGCCGGTCACGATGGTCGAGCACACGAACTCCTCCGTGCCGCCCTCGTCCAGCTCTGCGGCCGCAGCGCCGATGCCGGCTATGTTGACCAGCGCCTGCATCCGGCCGATCTCGTGAAGGTGCACGCGGTCGACGGGCACTCCGTGCGCCTTCGCCTCCGCCTCGAAGATCAGGTCCAGTATCCTCCTCCCGACGGGCGACCCGGAGCCGATCTCACGCTCGATCCCGGCCAGGGCCGCGTACGCGTCGTCCCTGGACCTCTCCTTGGCCGGCTGCTCATCGCGGGCGATGTATGCGACCCCCAGGCCTTTCTCCCCTTCCTCCTCGAGTTCCAGGAGCCTGAGGTCGATGCCCCGCTTCGAGCACGCGCTCCCGATCCTTGCGATGAGGTCCCTCCTGCGCTCGTCCGTCATCAGGCCGAGCATGGCTGCCAGGAGCATGTCCCCGGAGAGCCCTTCCCGCGCGTCTATGAATATCATCGAGAGGACTAATCGTCGTCGGGATGATAATTCTCACGGTCTCAAAAACTGCATGGGATCTACTTCTTCGCCTTCAGCTTCCTCGTCTTCGGCTTCTTCGGGGCCTCTGCCTGCGGCGTCTCCGCGGGCTCGATGGCCTCGGCCGGGGGCGTTGCCTCTGGCGCCTTCGGTGGCTCTTCCGGAACCGTCTGAGGCGGCTCCTCAGGCGCCTTCGGGATCTCCTGCGGCGCGGCGGCAGGCTCCTCCTCGTGCCTCTCGGGCACGATCGGCCTGGGCGCGGCCAGCCTCGAGATCATGTCGGGCTCGGGCTCATGGGGGCGCTCCTCTACCACTTGAGCCGGTGCCGGGGCGATCGGCGCCTCTGGCACGGGCGGGACCTCCTCCTCGGCGAAGGCCGACCCGCAGTCGTTGCACCTTATGGCTTCGGCGAGTACCGTTGCGCCGCACACAGGGCACTGGTAGCTGACATCGTCCGCGTAGAACCCCACCCCGCACTTGGGGCACTTATCCTCGGTCCCGTCCAGGAGCCAGGAGCATCGGGGGCAGCTGAGGCGCTTGTCCTCCGCCTTGACCTGGGTCGCCTCGAGCTCGATGATCTGCATGAGCAGCTCGTCTATGCTCTCGTCGCTGCCCCTGCGCTGCATCTTCGAATAGAATTCGTCGTATTGGACATGGCACGAAGGGCAGGACTTCGCGCTCCTGGGCACTTGCTCCCCGCAGAACGGGCACTCGAAAAGGGTGGCCTTGTCGAACTTGGCACCGCACCTCGGGCACGCTTCCTCTCTTCCGGTGACCCTGAACCCGCACCCAGGACACCCGAGCAGTTTCTTACCTTCTTTGGCCATGATGCTCTGACATTCGTTCGGAGTGTCGTCTACTGGGAAAACCCTTTCGGTTCATGAAGCCAATGCCCAGACAAGTACGATTCCTGCGCCCGAGGATGAAAAGGGCTATATCATTTCGACTGCATCCGTGCACCGGACCTGTCTAGGGCCCGCGTCGCGGAGCCCGGGGACATCGCCGCGGTTGGGTCGGCTGCGTCAAGGGGGAATCACCATGTCATATCTCGTCCTGCGTTCGAGGTTGCTCGTCGTGTGCGTGCTCGGCCTGCTGTCCATGTCCGCATGCCTCTCGTCGGTCACGTTCTCGGAGCGTCCGTCGCAACGCGCCTCCATCCTACAGGACTGGGACGACCCGGTCGCGGTGATAGGTGTGCTCCCGGACACGGAGTACGTCGGCTCGGACATCCTCCTGGACGGGTCGGATTCATACGACGACAGCGGGACGATCGAGAACTACACATGGGAGATATCCCACTGGGACGAGGTCGAGTATCTGTACGGGGAGCAGACGGTGTACACGCTCTCGGTCCCGGGGCTCAACACGATCAAGCTCACCGTCACCGATCCAGACGACAAGACCGGGGTGAACTTCACGGCGGTAATGTGCATCCGCCTTGACGGCACAGGGTACCCGGTCGCCATCATAGTGCCTCTGCCCCCCATAGTGTCGAACGGCACATGGCAGTCGCTCGACGCGAGCCTGTCCCATGATGAGACCGGCGACGTGCTGGCACCTCCGCAGCTACACCTGGGAGATCACCAACGTGAACGCGAATCTGACCGAGTACCGGTACGGCAGCGAGACATGTTCAAGTTCAAGGCCCTCGGGGTGTACACGATCAAGCTCACCGTGATGGATTCCGAGGGCAACATCGGGATCGACTTCGCGGCCGTGGTCGCCGTGCTCGACTCCGACGGGGACGAGCTTCCGGACTGGTGGGAGGAGATTTACTGGCACGACCTCGAGGGCGGGAAGACGGACGACCCCGACGACGACGGATACACCAACATCCAGGAGTACGCGGCGGGGACGAACCCGATCGTCGCGGACCCTCCGCCGAAGGGATTCCTCGAGAACTACTGGATGTACGTCGCAGCGGCCGCGGGAGCGATCGTCGTAGCCGTGCTCGCGATGCTGCCGGGGATGAAGCGGAAGCGGAAGGCGGCCGAGAAGAAGAAGATAGAGTACGCGATCGAGATCGAGAAGGCGCTGGACGAGGAGAAGTGAGTTTTCCGTCAGAGCGTTAGGACCAGCACCAGCGACCCGAGCACCGCGCAGTACGCCGCGAACACCCACAGCCGTCCGGACCTGACGGCCTTCAGCAGGTACTCGATGGACACCAGGCCCATGACGAACGCGGTCGCGGTCCCGATCACGACCATCAGCCAGTCGGTGTCGTACTTTTCCAGAGTGACGATGCCGTAGGAGAACGCGCCGACCAGCGCGGGCACGGAGACCAGGAACGAGAACGTCGCCGCGGTCTCCCTCTGCAGCCCTCGGAACAGGCCGCCCGAGATGGTCGCACCGCTCCTGGATATGCCGGGCAGGATGGCGACCGCCTGGAACACGCCGACGGTCAGCGCGTCCGCGAACTTCGCGCTCTTCCGCGTGCCACTCATGCCCCGTCTTTCGGCCGCGACGAGTATCGCGGCGTTCACGATCAGGGCGGCCCCGACGAGCGTGATCGTGAACACATCCTCCATCGCGCTCGACAGAAGGACGCCTATGACGGCGATCGGGATCGTCGCGACCAGGATCATCAGGCCCAGCATCCTCAGGGCCTCTTCCTGGGGCCCCCTCCTGGTCTTGGGCATGAGCATCGCGACGACTATCTTCCAGAGCTCCTTCCGGAAGAACACGATGACCGCGAGCATGGTGCCGAGGTGCAGGAACAGGTCGAACAGGAGGTTCTCCCCCGAGGCGAGCCCAAGCAGCTCCTGGGCGATCACGAGGTGCCCCGAGCTCGAGATCGGCAGCCACTCCGCCAACCCCTGTATCACGCCGAGCACGAGCGCCTCGAAGACGTCCATCGGGGGTCCGAGATACGTGCGGAGTATTCAAGGTTCGCGGCTCCAGCCTGGGCTGGCCGGGGCCGTTCGGGGGGAGGATGGGATCGCGTGGAAAAGAAATCAAAGCGGATAATAAAGGGGCAACGTATTTATCGCTGGGAGCGGCTAGGAACCAAACAACCGGATGGTCCGCGCGGTACCAGGAAGTGGACTGCCGACACTCCGGTCGGACATTGATGCTCGAGAGGTACAGCATGCGATTCAGACCCTTCGTTCTGTCAGTTGCGGTTCTCGTTGTCCTGCTCGCCTCATCCATTCCATCCGTCTCGCTTGCGACGGCCTCGCCCCCGTCTCTCGCCTCCGTGGACCTCTCCGATCAAGCATCCTCACTCGTCGTCCAGGCAGAAGGCGACTCGGCGTTCGACTCCGTCCTGTCCTATGCTCGTGCCGAGGGCATGGATGTGACATATTCGAGCCGGGCGACCGGCATTCTGACGCTCTCGGCTGACGACAGCGTCGCAGCGGCGGGTGCCCTGGCCAAGATCACCGGCGTATCCTCCGTCTCGTCCGAGCGCAAGGCGAGGACGCTGTTCACCCCCGACGACGACTCCCTCAGCAACCAGTGGGCGCTCGACACGATCAACGCCTACGAGGCCTGGGACATCGGGAGGGGCAGCCACGACGTCGTCGTCGCGGTGCTCGACACCGGCATCGACTGGAACCACCCGGACCTCGCGGCGAACATGTGGTCCAACGACGACGGGTATCACGGTTACAACTTCATCGAAGACAACTGGTTCCCCATGGATGACAACGTCAACGGGTACGACGAGGACGGGACCTGGCTGTCCGACATATACACCTATCACGGCACCCATGTCGCGGGCGTCGTCGGCGCGGTCATCGACAACAGCGAGGGCATCGCCGGCCTGGCCCAGGTGCAGCTCATGGCCGTCAAGGTCATGAACGACTCCGGCGAGGGCACGGACGCCACGGTCGCAAGCGGCCTCAGGTGGGCGACCGACAACGGGGCCGACATCGTCACCATGAGCCTCGGGGTCGACGGCATGTCCCTCACGCTCCAGAACGCGGTCGAGTACGCCTCCGACAGGGGGGTCGTGCTCGTCGCGGCGGCTGGCAACAGCGGCACGAGCGAGGTCACATACCCCGCAGCCTACCCGAGCGTCATCGCGGTGGGAGCCACCGACAGCTCGGACCGGCGCGCGACATTCAGCAACTTCGGCGTCGGCCTTGACGTCATGGCCCCAGGCGTCAACATATACTCCACCCAGGGGGGCGGGAGCTATCAGTACCTCTCGGGGACCTCCGCCGCCGCACCGCATGTGGCGGGCGTGGCGGCCATAATGCTCTCCATCAACCCGGCCCTGTCGCCGGCCGAGGTCGGGAGCTACATCAACAGCACGGCCACGGACCTGTCGATGACCGGCTACGACACTTCCACGGGCTGGGGCATAGTCAACGCCTTCGGCGCGGTCGAGTCGATCGCATCCCCGATGGTCTCCTTCACCGATTATCCTGAGTACATCGAACCAAACGGGACATTCTCGATCACGTGGCTCGTGAGCGGGGGCGACCCCGGGAACATACAGGAGACGCACATCGCGTGGGGCCCGTCCGCGGACTCGCTCACCGGCACATCGGCCACCTACACCGGCACGACCTGGGCCGAGTTCACTGAGGCCGGGATCGAGGCACCCGGGCAGAACGGGACTCTCTACCTCAAGGCCTACGCGACGGTTGACGGCGACTTGTATGAGTCCGAGATGCTCGAGATCCCCGTCCATGATGCGGTCTCCGACAGCTTCTTCACGCAGTTCCTCAAGGACGTCCAGGACTTCATATTCAACGACCTGGGGCTGTTCAACTTCCTCCTCGTGCTCGCGATCCTCATCGCGGTGCCGCTCATTGTCGTGGCCGCGAGGCCCAAGAGGCGCCGCGTGGTCGTCCAGCACTACGCAGCGCCCGCCCCCGCGAACCTGCACCAGTACCAGGCGGTCCAGGGAGTCCCGCACGTGCCTCCGCCGCCCCCGCCTCCGCCGAGGTTCGAGGCGTACGTGGACGTGGTCGGGCAGGAGATAGTGCCCAAGGTCGTGAGGGTCATCGAGGGCACCAAGGTCGTATGGGTCAACAGGGCGTGGGCCCCTCCGCCGGGAGTGGCCATCAGGAGCGGCAGGCTGGACGCCACGGGCGAGCACCCCGACAGCCTCTTCCAGAGCGGCCTGCTCATCGCGCCCGGGGATTACTGGAGCGTCACGTTCCACCGCGCGGGCGAGTACGAGTACTACCTCACCGGCATCTGGAAGCCCGCGAAGATCATAGTCGAGCCCTACAGGCAGGACCAGCCGCCGCAGGTCCCCTCGGCCTAGGATATTCTCGCCGTTCCTTCGGCATGGGCTCCGCTGTCTTGTGAAAATCAAAGAAGAAGAAAAGGAGAAGAGTGCAAGGGGCTCTCAAGGACGGGCCGCGCGCGCCTTGGCATCCGTTCGTCGGTATGATGGCCGTTCGCGGTCATCGCTGCCGGCCGAAGCCGGCGCCGAGTCCCGGGCGCCTGTCAGCGCGTTCGTGCCTGTCACTAGAGCTCCTCGCTTGGTCAGCCGTCGTTCTTGCCAGAGTTGCCATCGCCCTGACCGCTGTCTTCCTGACCGTTCTCTTGCCCGTTGTCGTCCGACTCCTGCCCGCTGTCATCCTGGCCTAGGTCGACCTTGTCGTCGTTGATCTGTTCGACGTGATCGATGTTCTCCTCGATCTGCTTCATCGCGGTCTGCAACCCCTCGCCGGCGTTGTCGTTGCCGTTGGCCTTGAGGGAGTTGGCGTGGACGTGTCTCCAGGCGTTCATGAGGCCCTTGCCCTTCCGGCCCTGGCCCCCGTCGTCCTGGTCGTCATCGTCGTCGCTGCTGTCGTCGCCATCGTCAGCGTCGTCCTGATCATCGTCCTGTTCGTCGTCTTGGTCGTCCTGGTCTTCGTCGTCATCAGGCAGCTCGTCGTCGTTGGTCTCGTCCGAGTCGTCCTCGTCCGTCTGGTCCTCGTCTCCTGCATCTTCGTCCTGATCGTCGTCCGGCGTCAGTTGGTCGTCAGATGTGTCGTCGGGGACCACGGTGTCCGAGGTGTCGTCCGAGCTCTGGTCAGGCTGGTCATCGGCTGCCGGTATGTCGGTCGAGATGTCGGGCTTGTCATTGCCTCCGATCATCGACACGACTAGCACGGTGCTCAGTATGAGCATCGCGCCTGCGACCGCCGTGGCTAGCACTCTCTTGCTGATCCTAATCAAGTCACCTCCTCTCGCTCAGCATCCCAATGAGCTTGAGTCCCTATTGTGCGAGGTCATATTTAATGCGTTTGCGTCAGACAGCGGTCTCTGGCATGGGACGCGGGTGTCGGACAGCCCCTTCCGCGCAGACTCGGCGTTATGTCGGATGCCCGCCCGCTCAGGGGAATTCGGGCAGAGGGGTCCCGCCGAGGCACGCGACCACGCGCGCGTACCCGTCGTACAGAAGTGCCGCGCTCGCGTCGCTCATGTGGCCGCTCTGCCAGAACGCCTTCACGTGGTGGTAGAACGCGTCCATGATCTCGAGACATTCGACGATGTCCCCGAGGTCGTACTCCGCCTGGGCGGCCTCGAGCTGCGCCACGAACCCGTTCTCGGAGTGTCCCTGGAGCTCGGGCGCGACCTCCATGACCAGCGGTATGATGTCCTTCGGGAGGCACAGCTCGGGCAGCTCGTACTCCCAAGTGAGGATCTCGGCCGATGCGAGCACCCCGTCGGGGGCGAACCCCCCGACGACCATGACGGTGCCGTCGTCCAGCACCGCGCACCCGTGCGCGCCCCTGTAGCCGGCCATGTCCGGTCCATCGGACCAGTCGCTCCCGGACGGGTCGAGCATCTCGCTCGTGTCCTGCGTGCCGAGGTCGCTCCATGAACCCGCGGCCACGATGTCCCCGGTCGGCAGCCTCGATATTGAGAAGTAAGCCCTCGGGACGGTCATGTCGGGCATCGCGTCCCACGCGCCCGTGGACTCATCGTAAGCCTCGCACGAGCTCAGGGTCGTGCTCCCCAGCACACCCCCGGCGACGATTATCCTGCCATCTGAAGCCGTCGCGACCGCGGCGCTGTACCTCGCCGACAGCATCGTCCTCTGGTCGGACCAGGTATAGTCCTCCGGGTCGAACACCTCGCTCGTGCCCGCGGCGTCCCCGCATATCGCGAGCACATGCCCGCCCGCGAGCTTTTCGAGAGAAAGGAAGACCCTCCCCGAGGCCATCGATCCCGCGGGGACGAAGCTGTGCGTCTCGGGATCGTACGCCTCGACCTGGTACCACGGGTCGGAGATCCAGTCGGAGCCACCCACGATGAGCACCCTGCCGTCGTCCAGCAGGAGCGCCTCGTGGCCAGATCTTTCGAAGTGCATGCTCCCGACGGGCGCGGTGGAGCCGGCCGAGACATCGAGGACCTCGGCCGATGCCGTGGTCCCCTTCCCGGTCTCTCCTCCCGTGACGAGCACGGTCCCGTCGGTCAGGAGGGTGGCCGTGTGCCCGACCCTCTTGGATATCATGGTCGGGCCCGCCCGCCATGTGTCGTACTCGGGGTCGTAGACCTCCGTGGAGGCGATCGGGCCGTACTCCCCCAGGCCGCCCGTGACCAGTACTCGCCCGTCGTCCAGGACGACGACCTCGGGGAACGCCCTGGGGGTCTGCATCGATGCCGCGCCGCTCCACGAGTACACGGGGTCGTACGAAGTCTCGGATGGGCTCGAGAATGATGCGGCAGAGGATACGGACACAAGAACGATGGCGAAGAGCACCAGCGCTGAGAACCTGTGGCTGTCTCTCAGTATCAATGGTCTCATCGTGCTCCCCCCGTTGCGGATGCTCAGGATGATGCTGTGAGTTCCAGACGTTGACCGCGAACGCCCTGCATCCCGTAAGGCGAGTGTTACCCGGGCATGCGCTCCCGGCCCTCTTCCCCGCGGGTCGGTATAGCGCGTCCCTCGATTTGGATTTTTCGTGTACTGACTATGCCCCGGCCTAAGCCTCCGAGCGCCCGGTCTCGGCGGAAGGCTGCGGGGCCGGCTCGACAGCTTCCAGGGGCTCGACCACCCTCGCGGAGCGCTCGAGGAGCGCGAGCTCCTTGGTGCTCAGGACCCGCGGGTCGACGACGACGATGATCGCGCAGTCGTGCGTGAGGACGTAGTCGTGCATGTGGTTCACGAACCTGAGCACGGTCTCGAAGTCGTTCTGCGTGATGAGGTACTCCAGCCCTTCGATGAGCACGACGGACCTCTTGCTCTCCTCGACGAACCTGGTCATCTTGAGGCTCACGAGGCTGAGCTCCGTGGGGTCGATGTGGTCCTTGCCGGTCCTCCTGGTCAGCCACAGGATGCTCTCGGCGTCGAACTCGTACATCTGCTGCAGGCGGTTCGGGTGCTCCCTCACCACCAGCATGCCTTTCGCGCCCGCGCTGACTGCCTCGTTGAACATCCCGAAGGCCACGTTCGGGCGCTTCTCCTTCACCAGGTAAGTGAGCCCTCGCTCGACTGGGAACCCTCCCCCCGGGACCGGGCGGATCGCGGGGTACGCATCCCCGTGGCCGTTGTCGAACACCGTGGGCCTCCTGCCGGAGCCCGCAGCGAGCGCTCTCCTCGCGCCCTCCTCCCTGCCGTGCCTGTAGTACAGCGCGGCCCCCAGCGCTCCGACGGAGAGCACTATCGCGATGGCGGCCAGGTACGGGACGTAGTCCACGGTCCCTCCGAGGATCCCGGAGGAATCGGAGGACACCGCGAAGTCCCTGTAGAACACCCCGGTGCCCCAGGTGCAGCACTCCTCTCCCCACGGGACGGCCTCGATGTACTCGACCTTGAAGCAGTAGCTGTGTGTCGTCTCGGCGGCGTCCTCGGGCACGGTCAGGTTGAGGAAGTACGTCTCGGACACCGTCCCGTCGGGGGAGAGCCAGAGGTCTCCATCGGATAGGTCGTTCCAGACGTACTCGTCCGCGGCCATCCACGAGAAGTGCACGGACACGTTGGTGAGCCTGCACGGGAACACATCGCATGCGGACACGCCCGACGGTAGGGCGTTCGTGACGGTGACCTCGGCGGTGAACTCCTCCCCGGGGGCGTACGCCGCCTTCGCGGGGGAGAACTCGAACGCTATCGCGGGCGAGGTCGATGTGTCCTTGGAGACGACGAAGTCGTGGTACGACCCCGTCCATGTGTAGGTGATGTTACCCCAGGCCGTGCGGACCACATACTCGACATCGATCCGGTAGTCGTATGTCTGCGCCGTTGCGGACACGGGCACCGAGAGGTCGAGCGCGTAGGTCTCCGAGCCCTCCTGGTCGGGCGCGAGCCACGACGGATGTGTCCGATACATACGTCCAGACATCCTCGTCCAGCGCCATCCACGAGAAGTGCGCGGAGACGTTGACGACCTTCACCCAGCTCTGGAGCGGGTCGAGGACGGTCGAGGGCGCGGGCAACAGGTTGACCGCGGTGACCTCGAGCGAGAAGTCCTCGCCCGGATAGTACTGCGCCTTCGCGGGCGAGAAGTCGAAAGTGACGCCTAGCTCATCGGCCGCGACCGATGCCGCCGGCAGGAACCCGCAGCATGCGGCGATGGTTGCGAGGCAGAGGCCCGCGAGGACGGGCCCTCGGAAACGTGTCATCTCCCCTTACCTGACGCGACCAGGTCCCCGCGTCGGTAGGTTATCCGGGCGGCGCTACTTAAAATACGCTGAGGAACGACGCCTGACCGCCCCCGGCGGAGCGGCTAGCGGGTCACACCAGGACCCTCTTCTCGTCCTTCGTGATGTTGAGCACGACCTGCGTGTAGGTCCTGTCGACGTTCTCGTGGTCCAAAACCTTCTTCACGAACACGTTCAGGTCCACCCGCGTCTTGAACCTCGCCATGATGATCGCGTCCCACTCGCCCGTCGAGTCGAACACCGCGAACACCGCGGGGTCCTTGGCTAGGTCCTTCTCCGTCTCCACGATCCTGCCGTGTATGACCTTGATCCCGATGACCACCATGATGTCGTAGCCGATCTTGGTCGCGTCCACGATCGGCATGTATCCCTGGATCACGCCCGCGCGCTCCATCGCCTTCACCCTGTTCGAGACGGTCGTGAGGGAGACGTGGAGCTCCTTGGCGATGTCCCTGAAGCTCTTCCTCGCGTTGTCGTTGAGGCTCCTGAGGATATCAATGTCAAGCTCGTCGAGTTCGACTACGCCAGCATCCTTGTCCTTGCGGTTCATCCGGACTCTTGAAGCACTTGCTTTTATAAATAACTTGCATTCGCAGGCGTTATGGGTGGTCAATATGGTCGATTTTCAGCGTTTTGATGGTCATATGCCCAATGTTTTTGAAATATGGTTGATATATGATTACGACCCTATAGTGTGTGTAGGAGGGCGAACACGTTGCCGGGAGATTCGGTCTGTTTCGATACTAGGATACGCAACTGGGACGAAGAGTGGCTCTCTGAGCTCCTCGCCGAGGCCTTGAGGCTCAAGGACAAGTCCGCGGCGGAAGGGCAGGCCAACGCCCACTGAGCTTTCGCGACCACACGCCTGGTGGGTCCGGGAGTCGGTTTTTTCCAGCGCACACGGAGTGCGACGCACCCCTTGTCGTCAATCCCCAGGCGTCACCTACTTCTTGCCAACGGCCCGAGGAGCCCCCGACGCCGGCTCCTTGATCTTCCTGAAGTACAGGAAGAAAGTGAGCGTGCCCAGGACATAGAACAACCCGCAGTAGAGGAACGGCTCGGTCTTGGTGTAGTCTCCGTTCCAGAGATATCCGGACGACGCCTCGGACACCATGAACGCGAGGGTCCACGCGAGCGTGCTTATCGCGAGGAAGGACGCCCGGATCTTCTCGTTCACCACGTTCATGATGTAGGCGTTCAGGATGGGCGAGGGCACGAGCATCAGTAAGGACCTCACCGCGTACAGCACGGCCGCCACGAGCAGGGTGGGCGAGTACGGTATGAGCACGAGGAGCGGGACCGAGGCGAGCTGGCACACGGCCACGAGCGTGACAGCGCCCCTCGCCCTCTCGAACACGGGGATCACGAAGAACCCCGCTGCGAGCATGATGTTGCTGAGGGTGAACATGAGCGACAGCTGGGTCCCCGAGGCGCCCATGCCCTCCGAGAATATGATGGCGATCCAGGGCATGACCATCGCCGCCCCCAGCCCTATGAACACGTTCTGGAGGGAGTACATGGCCAGCATCTTCACGGTCCGCCGGTCGAACTCCAGCAGGAGCCGCTCGCTGGGGACATGGGTCTCCCTCACCCTGAGCGAGTAGACGACGGGTATGACGGCGATCGCGGCCGCCGTGAGGTACACGTACTTGTACCCGGTGATGGTGTCCGCCCCGATGAAGTCCCAGAGCAGGTCTGGAGCCATCAGGCCGACCAGCGTGCCGAGCGTGAGGCCGATGGTGTTCGAGAACGATTGCATGCCGTACAGGAACTTCAGCTTCGACGGCTCGGCCTTCGTGGAGAGCAATGCCATGAGGGACGGCCCGACGATGGAGTTGCTCAGGCTGACGATGACGTTCGCCGCCATGAACACGAGGAAGTTCTTCTCAGAGATGAACAGGGCCGTGCCCAGGGCGCTGCCCGCGAGCCCGACTATGAGGAGCTTCTTCCTGCCGAACTTGTCCGCCAGGAACCCGCTCATCACGAGCGTGGTCGCGCTCGCGGCGGAGCCCGCCGCGAACATGTACCCTATCTCGATCGATTTGAAGTCAAGGGCGCCCCAGTATGCCGCGAGGATGTACCAGAGGACGGCGCTCGAGACGCCCATGTAGAGCGCGACCTTGATGAGCCTCCGCTCGTCAGAGCCGCTGCCGGAGTAGTACTTCATCGACTGACGCGCCCCGTCCTGGCCAGTGCGCGCGAACCCGCGAAGCCCCCCGCTCAGCTTGGATGTCAAGCGTCGCCCTCTCCGGTCGGAATGCGCTCCATGGTAATAATCGCGACCCTCGTTCGCCTGAAAGAGGATACCTTTATCAAAACCACCGCCGCTATTGGCCAACAATGTTCTCAAGAGTGGAGAAGCTCCTGGCCTGGTTCGATTCCGTCGTCCCCGTCGGGACGCCGAAACGGAAGGTCCTCCAGATCGTGTCGCTCATCCTGACGGTCGAGGGGATATCGGTCCTCACCCTGTTCTCGTACGTCGGCATGGGCGTCGGGCTCCTCTCGCTTGTGATTGGCCTCCTGCTCATGTTCCTGATGTACAGAGGGTCCAGAGCGGCCCTCCGGGAGAGC
>CAWFTI010000002.1:0-111814 GCA_963818745.1 Thermoplasmatota archaeon
ATTTTAATGCCAAACTATGGATTTATGTGCAGAACGGAAAACCGGATCCCGGGCAGACTTCTTCCTTCTCCTTGAATGAAGCGCGAACTGCTCTGATTTCTCCTTTTGGTCTCAGCCCTCCTCTAGTATCTGGGCCGCGAAGGTCTCCACCTTCTTCTGCCAACCCTCTTCCAGCGGTCCCTTCGTGTTGGTCACCAGGACCTTCCCTTCCGCGACCTTCTTCATGCCCTTCTTCTGGAGCAGCTCATTCATTATCGGTCTGACGCGCTCCCACCTCGCGAATCTCCTCCTCAGTGGGCATCTTGCCGGTCTTCTTGTCAGGCTGGGGCGCCCCCTCGGTCGTCAAGATGGCATACTTGGTCCGCAGGCAGCTGCATCTTCTTCAGAAACCGGCGCATGCTGCCGATCGGCTTGCCAACGCGGCCAGGCGAGCTGAAGACGTACAGGTCCGCCGGCATGAGTTCCTTCGGCCGCGCGTCTCGGATGTGGTGGACGTTCACAGTGACTCCTTTGGCGGCCATGAGCTTCTTGAACTCCTCCGCGACCATGGCCCCGTTGCCGTACTTCGAAGCGTGGTAGTACTCGATCTTCATGTTAGCCGCAATCGCCTTTCCTCCTATGGGCTTTTCCCACGGTTCAAATCAGTATTGACTAGTTTGGCGGGAAGGGAATACCTCGGAGGAAAACGCAGACAGGTAGCGCAGTTGGGGCTACCCTACGTTGTTCTCGTGGTGTGTGGTTCGAGGAGGGGCGTGAGACTTGGAGAAATGGACGATACCGATAGGAAGCTTCTGATGTTAATTATTGCAAATCCTAGGATACATCTTCGGGAGCTCGCGACAAGGCTCGGAATTTCTAAGCAAGCAGTTCACCGAAGAATGGAAACCTTGAAGGAGAGACCGGTGTAATCCAAAGCATGACTGCGGGGATATCGTACCCATACCTCGACGCAGTCCCCGTGGGAATCTTCGGTACGGTTAGGACCGCACCGAGCGAGAAGACTTTGAACGGATTGGGGGAAAGCGAGTTCACGCGTCGGTGTCGCGGGCGGGGGTAACTACCTCTATGTAGTTGGAGAACTGAGAGACTTATCCGAACTCGATGGCTATGCTGAATTCATCAAACGAGCTGCTAGTATGGTATTATGCGGTGCATCTACTGTCTAGATGACGGGTTGTGGTCGGACTACCCTGTCGACGGGATAGTGAAGAGGAAGCAGAGGTATAGGGAACTGTCTCCCCTGGATCTTAGGATCATAGCCTCGCTCAAGGATGACGCGCGCAAGCCCGTAGGAAAATCGCCAGCATAGTTGGAGCCTCGCCCCAAACGGTGAGGAAGCGCCTGACGGACATGATGTCAGAAGGTTCTCTTGAGTTGCACACGCGCACCGACTCCTACCTGGGCGGAGACGCGTGTCTGATAGGACATGTGTCCATTAGAGAGGGGTCTAACAAGGTGGATGTCGCCAAGAGGCTGCTTTCCAAGCACAAGTTCCAGGATGCGTATTTCAGGACCTATGTTAACCTTCCAGGTTTCCTGATGTTTGTTTTCTGGTCTGATAAGATGGCAGAGATACGCGAGGTGATCAGCAAGATTAGCGAAGACAAGGATGTCGTGTCTGTGATGATGAATTTCACCTATCTTCAGCGCATGTGCCCGACCTGGCGAGACGGGTTGCCTGAAGTCCGGACGCACCGTTCTACAAATGCAGGAGCGCGCAGTTCGCGCTCCAAACCCGGGCGCAGCGCCACAAGTCAATGAACTGAGTTTCGGTTAATTGTCTCGCAGACTCCCGTTCCGTCAGCCAAGACCGGCACAGGAAGGCGCTCACCAGTGAGATCTGTGGCTGAAATGTCACCCGTCCCTTTGACATGTTCTTATGATTCTGGTTGTCGATTTCAATTACGTGTCCTGGACGGGGGTCCGGACGAGGGCATGACGAGCACCTGACAGGTGGTTCGAGGAGGAGGTAGGCGAATGAGAGGAGGATTGCAGCGCTCGCGAGCCTTGTCGTAGTGGGAATCCTCACGGTTCCGAGTAGCGTATCGGCAAAGGCCTTGTCGATCGAAGTGGAGGACAGAACAGGAGACGTTACAGCATCGTGGAATCTCGAGACTTGCGACTACCAGGCGTTGTTAGGCGATGGTATGCCGATTGTCCAGGTTGGATACTTTGACATGGTGCTCTTTCAGTTCAGTCAGGATAAGGATACCTCACATTCTGTATGGAGATGGCTGCCGACCTTCCGGAGGAAGGGAATCGGTTCCGCTGCCTACAAGCGTCAGACTCGCCCGGTACTCTCTGTGGCTTAGCGCTGAATCATGGGACTGGGTTTCTGATAGTGGAGACTACTGCATGATTGTGCTTTGGTACGATGGGTCGAGTTACTCTGCCGAATTGCTGGCATGCCCCTCCAAGGAGGTCATCGCAGCCCATTGTCGTTCGCAGTGGAAGGAACTCAAGATTCACTGTGGAGCTTCCAGCAAGCTGGATGGGAGGCATAGAATCGTTCTGGCTCTTCCCGGCAGTGAACGCATTTCACAGTCAGAACCCCGAGATCGAGTTGTGGTTAGATATGCTGGATTCCGATGCTGACGTTCCAGGCCTGGAATACACCAATATTCCGTGGCCTCCAGTATAGCCCAGGAGAAACCAACCATTTCTGCGGACTCAAACCCCTTTCCTTTCCAACATAGTGCATTCTATTGGACATTCGACTGTTCTTGAGGCGGAGATGTAGGTGCTGTTCAATCCTTACCGTCAAAGAATTTCACCTTGAATCTTCAAGCTATTGCATAGAGTGTGTCTATATTGGAATTAGCATTGCATGGGATTTGGGCCCATCCATCTTCCGTTTCTCTTGCCCGCCCTCAGGCATAAAGACCGACTGTGCAGTACTTCTTGAACCCAATCCTGCGATAGATCTTCTCCCCTTCGTGAGATGATTGCAGGACAGCCACTCTGTAGCCGCTGTCACGAGCGCTCTGCAGAGCGGCCATCGTGACAGCAGTACCGAACCCTTTGCCCCTCGCTTCCGGAAGCGTCGCAACCGTGTAGATGCCAGCAACGCCGTTGCAGAGGAAGAGCACTGAGGTGGAAACTAGTCTATCGTCTGCGAAACCGGCGAATCTCCTATAGCACGAATCGCGGTAGAAACCCGCACGAGCATCGAGCTCCACGAAAGACTTCTCAACTGGCATGGGGAATTCAGAACCTATCCAGGCGACCTCCGCGAACCGTTTGCTCAGTCTCAAGTTGTCGACTTGCCTGATCTCAAATCCTTGAGGGTTCCGAATCCCATCATTCATGCGCCTCAGGTCGATTGCCATCCCTGGCATGTCTGCCTCAAGTATGAAGCCGTTGCGTACAAGCTCGGTTCGGAGGTTCTCAGGCGTGTCGGAAGGGCCAACCCACCACGACATTGGGATACCTGCACAGGCAAAGTGTTCCTTCTCCTTCCTCACTCTCTT
The DNA here is from genome assembly GCA_963818745.1 of Thermoplasmatota archaeon. Lineage (GTDB taxonomy): Archaea > Thermoplasmatota > Thermoplasmata > UBA10834 > UBA10834 > CAWBDD01. The sequence goes on from CAWFTI010000002.1 coordinate 3,471, forward strand.
TGCCAAGTTCTTCTTGCACAACTGGGTCCGCCGGATTCCGTTCGTCAGGGCCTGTGAGATGCCTGTCCTAACACGCAAGACCCCTGAGCAGTACTCTGCTCCTTGTTCATTCAGGGTCCCGAGGAATGTGAAAGCATCCCATACACTTCGTTCAATCGCTTTAGAGAGTGACTTGGCGGAGAGGTCTTCGAGAATCGGTCTCTCCCCCACACGATTGAGTCCATGCTCTCGCATGTTTACCACCCGTTCCTCCATCACCTTACCATCCCTAAGGCTTTTGCTCACTTGGCAACTCTGTTGAACTTTTGCCTCCATCCTATTCTCTACTGGTAAAGAATTCCGCCTTGAATCTTCAAGCTCCGACACTTTAGGCATCGGCGAATTCCAGATCGATATCCGCGCCCTCGCACATTTTAATTTCCATATTGGAATTAATGTTCAAATCTGACCCTCAGTCTCGGAAAAGACCTTAGAGGGTAGATGACCATGTCGCCCAAGATGACCTCGAAGAGCCACGTGCTGAGAATAACTCCGCTAGAAATCGACGAAGCGCGGAAGAGATTGAAAGGTCTTGTCGTTCGTACGTCTCTCGTCCCTCTCAATCTCGAGGACAGCCCCGCAGAGATCTATCTCAAGCTTGAGAACCTGCAGCCGACAGGCTCATTCAAGGTCAGAGGAGCAGGCAACGCGATCGAGCTTCTTACACGCGAGCAGCGAGAAAAAGGCGTGTACACCTGCAGCGGCGGGAACATGGCCCAAGCCCTCGCGTGGCATGCGCACCGGTGTGGCATACCCTGCACGGCGATTGTGCCGAACACGGCTGCCGAGACGAAGCTCGCAGGCATCAGGAGGTACGGTGCGGACATTATCCAAGTGCCGTTCGAAGAGGTGTGGAAGGTCGCCACGGACCACTTCTATCCTCCGCTCAAGGACCGCGTCTTCGTCCACCCATTCAGCAACGCTCATATGATCGCGGGAAACGGGACAATCGGCTTGGAGATCCTGGAGGACCTTCCGAATGTGGACTCCGTGATAGTGCCTTTTGGCGGTGGCGGCCTATTCGCAGGCATCGCTATTGCGATGAAGTCTCGCAAGCCTCAGGTCAACATGTACGGGTGCGAGCCAGACACGGCATGCGCTTTCGCCGCTTCCCTAGCGGCGGGATCTCCGAAGCACGTGACTCGAACCCCCAGCTTCCTCGAGGGAACGGGCGAGAGCGATGTCCTCCCCGAGATATGGGACCTCGTCAAGCCGCTCGCAGCCGGCTCCCTAGTCGTGAGCCTCCGCGAGGTGGCCTCGGCTGTGAGAATCTTGTTCGAGCGGCACAGGGTGGTCGCCGAAGGGTCAGGCGCAAGCTCTTTGGCCGCGGCTCTCATGGGCAAGGCAGGGAAAGGTCCAGTTGTGTGCGTGATGTCGGGAGGGAACATCGACCCGTCGACTCTGAAGAAGATTCTGGATGGAGGAGTTCCGTAGGTCAGGGACCCACTCCTTCACCAGATTCTTCGACCTTCGCCTCGGAAAAGCCTCTATGTTGAAGTGTCCCCTCGCCCTCGTGAATTCTTTACGTGGGGGTTTAATTGCCAGCAGATTCCCGGCAAATATCCGGGCCCTCGCACATTTTAATTCTATGCAATGGATTTATACTCAAGCGGGAAATCCAGACCCCATGAATAGAGTCATAGGGACGGAAAAAGGGAAGGAGTTTAGAGCAGTCACTCTAACTCTTCGTGGGCATGCTGCTGTTCCATATGTCCCGGTGCAAACGCCATTCCCCGTCTGCATCCCGCTTCCAGAGGACAACATACTTCCCCTTGTCCTCGAATGGATTCTGCCCTGCAGGATGTATCTTGAGTGTGTAGTTCCCGATCTCCTCGGCGGTATCGCCCTTATCGACAAATTCAACTGTCTTCAGCACGGCGTCCTTGACGCCCATCTTGATTGCGCCTTCCCAGAACTTCTGAGTGCCTTCTCTGCCATGAATGGTTTCGAAATTTGGCGGCATGAGAAGCGCGTCCTTTGTATACAATCTACCAACGATGGCTGCATCAGCATTTCTGATGCCGTCGCCGAACCTCTGGTTCGCTCTCTCTATCTCTCTTCTCGCTTGTTCTACCATCTTATCACTCCCCCTCGAACCACTCCGAGGATGGGTGATAACGGAGTTATAATATATTAGAGTTGCCTGAGTTCGCCGGCCTCAAGAGTGACCTTCAGAGGAAGGGCCCGTATGCTCAAACGGCAATCGGAAGTTCCAAGCGGCTGCGATGACCATCTTCATGATACAGCCTGATGTGCGCTGTCCGTGCATCTTTTCCGGATTCGTCGGCAACAGTCCCTCCGCTGTTGTAGTTCTTCTGATAGTAGATCGAGTTCGGGCAGCCAACCATCAATCGAATCCTGCTTCCTTCTGAGATCCTCCGAGCGAAGAACTGAAACCTCTCAAAGTCGTAGCGATTGATGACATGAGGTTTGACAAGCTCCCGACTCCCGAGTGATTTCCGATGTCGCGCCCGGACCGTAGCATCAGCAAGCGCAATGCTACTTCCATCAGGTTTGATCTCAAATAACCTGGCAATGAAGTCCGTGTCAGGAACATCCATGGCAATCCACGCAGCGAACCTCGGGGTACCCGCGATTTCCAGGTCCTCAGCAAGTGGGTCAGAGTGATACACCAATCCATTCCCGAAAAGATTCAGACAATATCGCTGGTCGGTATTGTAGTTCTTGATCTCCTCACTCTCAATGTCTGCAGGACGAGTGTCGAGAGGGTCGTATACGTAACTATCTGATCTCGACATTCGAGGTCTATCCCTGCAAAGTAACCCCGAATGAAATGCATCATTGGCCTCGCCGTGTCCCGAATCTAGATAGAGGATGAGCTTCTTCTTCGAGACCGCATCAAGATTGTCAGCGTACCTCCATTCTTCCGGCCCTTCCATGTAGTACGCAACTCGTTTCTTGAGGAATTCCGGCTTCTTCCCAGTCTTCAGGGTCCAGTCATACCACTCCTTGAGCAAACTGTTCATGTCAAGCCGACTGGCATCACCGAATTTCACACCGCCAATTTCCTTGGGGGGTTCTCTCGTACCACCGTGGTCCCAGGGACCGACCACCAGGTAGTGACGAGCTCTGGCGCTGGGAGATGCATAGCGCACGTGTTGCATGTAGTGGTGAAGCGCGAATCGGTTACAGATGTCGTAGTGGCCTGTGATTGTGAGTATTGGGAGGTCCATCGCGGCATACTGGTTCTTGGATGGGACCATCGCGTACCAGAAGTCATCAGGAGTTGGATGGTCGAGGCATCTCTGGAATATTGGTGACGGATTGCCTACTACCTGATCGAACTCCTTGCATGGACGGTGCCCAAGATAGAGCTCGCGCAACTTCTCTATCCAGAAACTCTGGTCCGTCGAGATGCGACAATTATCGGTCACCCCGCTCACCATCGTCAGCCATTGTAGGGCGCGTAGATGCCATATTGGGGAGGTAATCTCGACTGTAGGACATGAGGATACAACGGGCACTATTGTCTCGAGATGGGAGGACGAAACGCTGGCCACACACCATTGGCTGTTACCAGTATACGATCCTCCCCACATGCCGATTCTTGCCGTTGCACCACGGCTGATTTGACAGCCATTCTACTATGTCATGGCCATCCTGTGCATCATTCTCCCATGGCGAGAAGCTTCCTTCCGAATTTCCCCGACCTCTGACATCGAACACCAGGAAGACGTAGCCATGTCGTGCGAAGTAGACAGCGTGCTGGTGCCATGTGTCCGCGACATAAGGGGTCGTTGTGAAGATGGCAGGTATCTTTCTTCTCAATCCCTTAGGTTTGAAGAGTGTAGCATTCAGTCTCACTCCATCTCGCATCGGCACTCTCAGGCCCCATTCCATATCGACTTCAGTTTCCTGAGCCTTGGAAGCCTTCATCTTCGAGCTGGTAGCTTTCGCCGAAGTCATGTTCTCCATTTCCCCAAGAACCTGGATAAGGAACCTGGGACAAGTCTTTTTCCATGGCGAATCGGCGATGCGAGCATCACTTGAGAAAAGCCCATAGGGGAGGAAAGGCGATACCTCCCATCGAGGAGATGGTGTGAGGTGATAGTGGAACCATCCGATGGGTATGTCAAGGTCCTGGGCTTTAAGCTCTACTATCGCTCGTTCGGAAGACCCGAAAATGGAACCGTACTCACTCTGCACGGTGGTCCAGGAGGTACGCATGACTATCTTCTTCCACTCGCAGATCTCGCTCAATTCGGGTACCGCGTGGTACTGTATGACCAGCTCGGCTGTGGAAGGTCAGAACGGCCAAAGAGTGCAAAGTACTACGGAATAGGCCGAGCCGTAGACGAAGTTGAGGCTGTGCGGAAAACTCTTCGACTGGGGCGAGTGCATCTCTTCGGAAGCAGTTATGGCGGTGCTTTGGCCTTGGACGTCGCTCTGAAGTACCAGAAGAACTTGCGAAGTCTGATCGTCTCAAACGGGTTCGCGAGCAACGCACTCGTTGAATCAGAATGGAATCCCCATACGCCGGAGAAGCTACGAAGAATACTGGAGTACTACAGATCAAAAGGCGACCTCCAGAACCCGAAGCGCCTCGCGGCCAAGGAGGCCTTAGACCGAATCCATGAGTGTCGACTTGAAGTATGGCCGCATGAATGGAACTACTCTTTGCAGCACGTATCTGAATACGTCTACGGACTAATCGACGACTCACTCAAAGGATGGGACGTCACAGATCGTCTTCCAGAGATCAGGTTGCCCTGCCTCGTAATCACGGGGGAGTATGATGTAATCGCTCCGAAGTTGGCCAGGGCGATTCACCGTGGAGTTCGCGGTTCGAAGTTCGTCAATTTTGAGGAGTGCTCCCATCTGCCAATGTGGGAGGACCGTGTCGCATTTATTCAGGCCTTGCGAGCCTTCCTGGACAACGTCTCATCCTCGCCTCGGAAGCAACCATAAGGGACGAAGGACGACGGTACGCGCGGACTATCCCACATGTTTCGTACCAGCAGTTATTGCTCGGACCTTTGATTGCCAGTAGATTCCAGGCAAGAATCCTTGCCCTCGCACATTTTAATTGCATAGAGTGTGTCTATATTGGAATTAGCATTGCATGGGATTTGGGCCTATCCATCTTCCGTTTCTCTTGCCCGCCCTCAGGCATAAAGACTGACTGTGCAGTACTTCTTGAACCCAATCCTGCGATAGATCTTCTCCCCTTCGTGAGATGATTGCAGGACAGCCACTCTGTAGCCGCTGTCACGAGCGCTCTGCAGAGCGGCCATCGTTACAGCAGTACCGAACCCTTTGCCCCTCGCTTCCGGAAGCGTCGCAACCGTGTAGATGCCAGCAACGCCGTTGCAGAGGAAGAGCACTGAGGTGGAAACTAGTCTATCGTCTGCGAAACCGGCGAATCTCCTATAGCACGAATCGCGGTAGAAACCCGCACGAGCATCGAGCTCCACGAAAGACTTCTCAACCGGCATGGGGAATTCAGAACCTATCCAGGCGACCTCCGCGAACCGTTTGCTCAGTCTCAAGTTGTCGACTTGCCTGATCTCAAATCCTTGAGGGTTCCGAATCCCATCATTCATGCGCCTCAGGTCGATTGCCATCCCTGGCATGTCTGCCTCAAGTATGAAGCCGTTGCGCACAAGCTCGGTTCGGAGGTTCTCAGGCGTGTCGGAAGGGCCAACCCACCACGACATTGGGATACCTGCACAGGCAAAGTGTTCCTTCTCCTCCCTCACTCTCTTTGCCAAGTTCTTCTTGCACAACTGGGTCCGCCGGATTCCGTTCGTCAGGGCCTGTGAGATGCCTGTCCTAACACGTAAGACCCCTGAGCAGTACTCTGCTCCTTGTTCATTCAGGGTCCCGAGGAATGTGAAAGCATCCCATACACTTCGTTCAATCGCTTTAGAGAGTGACTTGGCGGAGAGGTCTTCGAGAATCGGTCTCTCCCCCACACGATTGAGTCCATGCTCTCGCATGTTTACCACCCGTTCCTCCATCACCTTACCATCCCTAAGGCTTTTGCTCACTTGGCAACTCTGTTGAACTTTTGCCTCCGTCCTATTCTCTACTGGTAAAGAATTCCACCTTGAATCTTCAAGCTCCGACCTTTAAACACCGGTAAATTCCGGGTCAATATCCGGGCCCTCGCACATTTTAATATGCTGCCGTTGATTAATGTGCGGGCAGAAATCGCGGCGAATGCATAGTCACGGCTGCTTATCGACGAGCTCTTGCGTCGAAAGCATGAGTCTCCACAGAGGGAGAAGGGTGATGGCGACATCGCCCAGCTCCATGGTTCCCTCCTTGTCCTTGGTGATGAGGAATGCCCTGCCGCAGCCATGCACTTCGCAGAACCTCGCGAGTCCCTTCGCGTCCGATTTGTATATGCTGGTCTGATACTTCAGCTCGATCGGGACCGGGCCGCGTCTTGACGGCAGCACCATGTCCACCTCGTTCCCCTGCGGGTCTCTCCAGAAGAAGACCTGCGATGTCCTCGAGAGGTGGTTGTACGCAGCGGTCTCCGCCAACCTTCCGAGCTCTTGACTCCCGGTCGTATCATCCAGTCCAAGGAGGGAGCTGATGAGCCCGGTGTCTGTCAGATACGCTCGTTTCGAGGACCGAGCCTGTTTGACCATGCTCTTGGTGTAGTTGTAGCAGGTCGAGAAGAGCATCGCGCGTTCCAGGATCGACAGGTACTTCGATGCCGTCTGTGCCTTCAAGCCGATGTCGGGTGCGATGTTGGCAATCTCGAACCTCTGTGAGCTCATGAGCCGCCAGTATCTTCAGGAGGTGCATCATGCTCGCGGGGTTCGCGATGCTCTCCGTCTCCGGGAGGTCGTGATACACCACCCTGTCCAAGACGGATTGTCGGATGTATCTGTGCACCTTTGAGATGGGACGCATGTCGACCGTCTCCGGATAACCCCCCCTCACCAGGTAGCTCGCCAATGCGTTCGTGACCTCGTCCTGGACGAGCATGAACGACTCTGGGACCGGCTCGTCCGACCAGATAGGGGGGATCTGCGGCACTTCGATCCCTTTGAACGCGAGATACTCCCGGAACGACAGAGTCGGGATGGTGATGTCGAATGCCCTTCCCGCAAGGCTCTCGCCCATTCCCTTCCTCACTCTGAGCGAAGAGGACCCTGATGCGAATATCTTCACGTTCGGCCTCGTCTCGTAGATGCGTTTGAGGATGGTGGGCCAGTCATGGATGAATTGTATCTCGTCCAGGAACAGGAATGCCGGAGCCTTCTTCGATGGTTTGGCTCGGAACTACGTTTCCAAGGAAGTACGATACGACATCCTCGAGCACGGTGTGTTCTCTCGATAGTACCTCGTCGAACGAGAAGTACAGTGTGTTCTTGGGGTTGACGCCTCTGTCGAGCAGCTCCTGAATCGTCTTCACCATGGCTGTGGTCTTTCCCGATCTCCTCGGCCCAGTCACAAGCACGATCTGTCGGTCAGCGGTGTAGCTGGTCGAGTTCCGCAATCGACTCCCTCGGGACGATGTCGTCCACATGCTTCGGCAAGGGACTCCCCTCTCCACTGCGGATTCGAGATCACTATCTGTCTCACGAGTCTTTCGTTCACGGCCAATCAATGTAATTATGAGATTATAATGATTTCCATTAAGGCTAAAAGCGAAGTCCGAGGTCGCCCAATTAATTGCCATCAGAGAATCCCGCAGTGGTTCGATCCGCACTTGGCTTTGAAGATCATAGCTGGCAGTTTTAATTGATGGTAGATTCCGGGCTGAAATCCCGGCCCTCGCACATTTTAGTTTCAAGGGTCTGGTCAATGACTGGATGTAAGTCTGGGGCGGAAGGGTCAGAGCATCTCCGAGAGGGAATGAGGGTGTTTTGGAGCACCCGACACTCAATGCTGGCTGTCTCGTTTCCTGTTATCGAGGTGTCAAGCATCATTACTTGTAGTCGGACCTGTTAGACTCCTCTGCGATGAGCGCAGTCCGTGCTCACGCGAAAAAGGAGATAAGTAATGAGTTTCGGCACGTATGGAGGCGGCAGCCGTAGATATGACTCAGGCCCCAGGGAGATGCACAAGATAAAGTGCGCCGACTGTGGAACTGATTCAGAGGTTCCCTTTAAGCCAACAGAGGGAAGACCTGTCTACTGCCAGACCTGCTTCCAGAAGCACAGACCCCCACGAAGAGACGCGTTCTGATCGTTCAGTTCATTTCGATGAATTATTCGTTCAATTCGTATTGATTCGCAAACCACTTCATGATTCTTTCAGCTCTTGTTTCGGCCAGCCAAGTTCAAATCGGTCAGAATAGCTCCCGCCGCTCCCGAGCTGAACGCGACTTTCCGATTTGCGTCGCTGACGAAGGGCTCGTTTATAAATGCCTATTTGAATACGGTCAGGCTGGTAGATGTTTCATGGCAGTGATAAAGATAGAGAACGTTGTCGCCTCAGCGTCTCTCGGGGTGGAGCTAGACCTCCAGGCGATTGCGCTCACACTTGACGGTGCGGAATACGAACCTGAGCAGTTCCCAGGTCTGATATACAGGCTGAAAGAACCGAAGACGGCGACGCTGCTCTTTAGGAGCGGAAAGATCGTTTGCACGGGTGCCAAGAGCCTAGAGCAGGTCAAGACCGCCGTCAGCAAGGTGGTCAAGCAGATAGAAGCTGCTGGCGTTGCGATCAAGAAAGAGCCGGAGATCGTGGTGCAGAACATCGTTGCCACAAGCAACCTCGGGGCGAAGATCAATCTCAACGCAACGGCCATCACCCTTGGTCTTGAGAGGGTCGAGTACGAACCGGAGCAGTTTCCCGGACTCGTGTACCGTCTCGACTTCCCGAAGGTGGTCATGCTTCTCTTCGGCAGCGGGAAGCTGGTGTGCACTGGCGCCCGAAAGCCGGAGGATGCCGAGACCGCCGTCGACAAGATCACAGAAGAGCTGAAGGCCGCCGGCCTGCTTGCATAGACTGAGATAGCAGGCCCAGGCGAGTCCCCATCCCGGACAACCACATTCGTCTGGATGCCCGCTAGGGGGCGATTGTCCAGGAGTCCGTTCCTCATAGTCGCTCCCGTAGCAGTCGCCGCCCCTTCCCTACGGTCTCTTCTTACTGTGAGCGGTGTGCACACTTGAACGGCTGGCTCTCTTTCAACACGAGGATTATTGCACCGAGCTAAACTTGATTCTTCGGATTGCATGACGTGCACCTCGGGCGAAGGGCTCGTTTATTAGATGCCTATTCATATACCGTCAGGCTGGTGTTTGTCCCATGGCAGTGATAAAAATAGAGAACGTTGTCGCCTCGACATCTCTCGGGACGGAGCTAGATCTTCAGGCGATAGTGCTTGCACTTGATGGTGCGGAATACGACCCAGAGCAGTTCCCCGGGCTGATCTACCGGCTCAAAGAACCGAAGACGGCGACTCTGCTTTTCAGGAGCGGAAAGGCAGTATGCACCGGCGGCAAGAGCCTTGAACAGGTGGAGATCGCTATCAGCAAGGTGGTCGAGAAGATCGAGGCTGCGGGCATTGTGATCAAGACCAAGCCCAAGATAGAGGTGCAGAACATCGTCGCCTCAAGCGACCTCGGGGCGAAGATCAATCTCAACTCGATAGCCATCAGCCTTGGTCTCGAGAAGGTCGAGTACGAGCCTGAGCAGTTTCCTGGACTCGTGTACCGTCTCGACTCGCCGAAGGTGGTCGTGCTTCTGTTCGGCAGCGGGAAGCTGGTGTGCACTGGCGCCCGAAAGCCGGAGGATGTCGAGATTGCCGTCGACAAGATCACACAAGAGCTAAAGGCCGCTGGCCTGCTTGCATAGACTGAGAGCGCAGGCCCGTGCAGGTCCTCATTCCGGACGACGAAGTCCACGTGGACCCCTGCAAGGGAGGAACATCGAGGAGTTCGTTCCCAGTAGCCGCTCCCATAGCCGTCGCCTTTCATTCCCTGTCGTCTTTTCTCACGGGGAGCCGTGGTTGAACCGGGAAGTCTGGCTCATCTTCTGCTGGTAAGAAATCTCTTTCATGGTGGCTTCCCCCCAGATTTGAAGATTATAGCTCCCACTTTTGATTGAGGGTCTATTCCGGGCTGAAATCCGGTCCTCGCACTTTTAATTCTTTCAAATGGATTTATGTTCGAGCCACAGGTCTCGCAATCAGCTGGGTGCCTCCCTCTCTCACTTCACCTTCGCATTCCTGAACGCCTGCCATGAGAACACGAACGCCAGTCCAGTGAACACGATCAGCACCGCGAAGGACAGCACGATGTCATCCCCGGTGTACTGGTAGTGGGTCCCCATCGCAGCGAAGTCATCCCCCAGGGCGAAGTACCTGATCCCGTTCACGAGATACGTCAACGGGTTCACCGATGATATGACCTGCAACCATTGAGGGAACGAGCCCGTCGAGTACAGCGCGTTGCTCGAGAACATGAGCGGCATGGTCAACAGGGTCATGATCGCCTGAACGCTCTCCATGCTCTCGACCCGCATCGCCAAGCCCGCCGAGAGGAATATGAACCCCGCGGAGAAGGCGGTCACGAAGGCGAGGATCCCGAGAACGGCACCCAGCGTCTGCACGGCCGAGAAGCCGGAGAAGAACTCCACACCGAGCACGAGTCCGAATCCCATGATCAGCCCGACCTGGATCAGCGATTTCGTGACCCCCCCGAGGCCCACACCGATTTGGATGTGGTACGACCTCATCGGGCTCGCGAGCATCTCCTTCATGATCCCCCAGTTCTTGTCGAACAGGAGGCCCATCCCGCCGAAGAGGCAGGTGAACAGGGCGGTCATGGCCATCACTCCCGCAGCCATGAAAGTCAGATAGTCTACGGAGACGGCCCCCGGGAAGCTGGGCATCGGGATCGCATCGCTGTTGAAGTTGCTCGTCATCGCGACTCCGAACAGCAGAAGCCAGAGGGCAGGCTGCACCAGTGCTGCGAAGAGCTGCCCCTTGAACCTCACGAACCTGATCATCTCTCTCCAGTATATCGTCAGGAATTCCTTTCCCATGGTCAACGCCTCCTCAGCTTGGGCAAGCCGTTCTCGGCCGGCCCGTCCCGTATCTCCCGCCCGGTGTAGTGTACGAAGACGTCGTCCAGCGAGGGTTTCTTCATCTTCACGCTCAGGATGTCGATGCCGATGTCCTCGATGGAGCGGAGCACCGTGGGCATGACCTTGCTCCCGTCAGTGTTCAGGATCAGTTCGAGACCTTTGGATGTGCGTTTTGCCTGGAAGACTTCGGGGATCGCCCGCGCGATCTCGACAGCCTTGTCATCGTCCTCGGTCTCGAGGTATATCATGTCTTTGCCGAGGGTGTTCTTGAGGGATTCGGCTGTCCCGGAGACGATTATCTTGCCGTGGTCTATGATCTCTATCCTGTCACTGAGGCGGTCTGCTTCGTCCATGTAGTGTGTGGTGAGGAATATCGTCGTCCCTTCCTCGTTGATGCTCTTGATGTAGTCCCATATGCGGAGCCTCGTCTGCGGGTCCAGGCCTATCGTGGGCTCGTCGAGGAAGAGCACTCTCGGCCTGGTCATGAGCCCTCGCGCTATCTCGAGCCGCCTCTTCATCCCCCCGCTCAGGTGCTTCGTCCGCACGTCTACCTTCTGCTCGAGTTCGACCAGCTCAAGCAGTTCCTTCTCCCTTGCGAGCCTCACTGATCGTGGCATCGAATAGATGCGGCCATGGAATTCGAGCGTCTCTCGAACGGTCATGTCTCTGTCCAGAACCTCGTCCTGGAACACGATCCCTATCGATTTCTTGACTGACTGACGATCGGTCCGGACGTCGAATCCGCAGACACGCGCAGTCCCGGCCTGGCAGGGCAGCTGAGTCGTCAGGACATTTATCGTGGTGCTCTTCCCCGCCCCGTTGGGGCCCAGGAATGAGAAGATCTCGCCTTCCTCAACCGTGAAACTGACCTTGTCGACCGCTTTGACGTCCCCGAACGAATGCTCGAGGTCCTTCACTTCTATGATACTGTTGGCCACTCTAGCACCTTCTACCAATCTGTTCCGAGCATTCCTCTTCAAAGGTCCTATGCAGACATTTCCCTCCTGCTGAAGAAGTAGTATGCCAGGACCAGCGATACCAGGGCGTAAGCCGCCATGACCGCGATAGCCACACCTATGTCAGGATAGTAGCTGGTCATCTCGACCGCCCCTGGAGCGAGTCCCCCTGGACCTACACCTGAGGCTGCGCCGGTCGGATACGGATCCTGAGTGATGTAGTTGATCGTCCCACCGGAATAGGTCACCACGAACCACGGTTCCACATCGCTCAATGTGAACACTCCCGTTATGATGGTGAAGATGAACAGGAACAGGGCGAAAGTCAGTATCTGAGCACCTGTTGTCCCCTTCATGACGGAACTGATGAGGAACCCCACCGAGAGGGCGGCCGTTGCGTAGAGCATTGCCAAGAGGAGCGACTCGACGCCCAGTACTGAGAACGATCCCGTTATGGCGAGACCGAGCAGAAGTGCGACGCCATAATAGAGTAAGAGCACCAGGAACATGGCTCCCATTGAGGCAAGGAACTTTCCAGCTAGAATGACCCATCTTCTGACGGGCTTCGGAAAGAGCAGATACCCTGTCCGGTTCTGGAACTCGGATACAATGGCGTCTCCTGCGAAGAGTGTGGCCCCGATTATGATCAGGATGCTTGCGAAGCTTGCGTATGTGTTGATGAACTCGTTCGCATCGTCCGCATACGAGTTACCCAGCAATGGAGGAAGTGCGGTAATGAGCAAGAGAACAAGAGTCACGATTGCCAACATGCCTACCAGTCGCCTGCTTCTAAGGTACTTCAGGAAATCGTATTTCACCACGATTCCGATCTGGGAAACGTCCGAGGGCGCAACATTGACCGACTTCTTTCCGGTTGGGTTGACAGTCTCGCTGATATGAATCACCTCGAGTCCTTGATAAGGGACATGTACAGGTTCTCCAGTGAGGCTCCGGACTCCTTGAAGGTGACCACCTTGAGTCCGATGTTCTGCAGTTCTTCCAGGAGATTCACCTGTGCTTCATCGCCCCCGGCAACTGAGAGGACGAAATCCCTGGGCCCGATCGGTTCGAGATCGGAAACAGCGTTCAGCTGAGATATTCGCCTGAGCTGGACATCGGTGGCTTCATGGTAAGTCCTCACCTCCAGTCTCCTCAGGTTCGCGGATGCGATCAGGGCATCCACGGGGCCGCTCTTCAGCAGTTTCCCTTTGTTTATGAGCACGACGTCGTCACATACCTGCTGCACCTCGTTCAGCAGGTGGGACGACATCAAGATGGTGTAGTCTTCTTTCTTGAGCTCCGTCAGGATCTCGCGGACTTCGAACATCCCTCTCGGGTCCAGTCCACTGGTGGGCTCGTCAAGGATCACTACTGACGGCTTGTGCAGAATCGCCTGTGCGATAGCTATGCGCTGTTTCATGCCCTTCGAGAACTTGCCTATCCGCTTGTTCCCCCACTCGGACATCTTGACCATGTCCAGTACCTCCGCGGTCCGTCTTCTGATATCATCGTTGTTCATGCCTTGAAGCTCGCCCAGATATGACAGGGTCTCTTTGGGCGTGAGATAGGGGTAGAACTCGGGCGTCTCAACAACCGTTCCAAGGTCGGTCAGGGCACCCTTCGGATTCTCTGTGACGTTGATGCCGTTGACATACGCCGACCCACTGGATGGAGAGAGCAGGTTTGTCAGGATCTTGATGGTGGTCGTCTTCCCCGCGCCATTTGGACCGAGAAAGCCGAGGAATGAGTTCCTTCTCACGGCAATGTCAAGATTGTCCAGCGCTCGGAATCCATTGAAGTTCTTCGTCAGGTTCACAGTCTTTATTGGTTCATCCATGGCGTATCCCCCCTCAACGCCCCGTTATCTCTTCTTCCTTGCGGGAGGACTCGTCTCGCCCTCATCCTGTCCCGTCAATCCCATGTTCATTTTGTTGACCATTTCCTTGACGGCCTCTGCTTTGATCAAGACGACTCCATCTCCCATTGGGGCGCCGACGACCAGCAGAATGTCTCCCGCTTTTATGTCGAACTCTTTTCGGGCATCGGCTGGAATCACCACCTGGCCTCTCTCTCCGACCTTCACAGTCCCGTAGACGCTGAGATCACGTGGTGTCATCTTTATCGTACTTTTCATACTTTTCACACAAATCGCACACTGTATAAGTAACCTTCGCCACGACCATTCGAAGCGACTTAATGGCTCCCCGCAGCCAGGAGAATCACGCTGGCCCGTCAAGTTCTCGCTGAAGGGTGCCCAACGGGATTCTGTCGACCATTGCTCGATTGCGTCAGACTTCCGGGTGGCTGGCTGCCGACTTCATCTCCCGAGCGTGCCTTTCCACCTGGTCCAGCGCATTGCCCCTGTCGCTCATGAGACCAGCGTATGTGGAGACAAGACCAGACCCTTCTACTACAGCTGCAGCCCCGGCCGAGATGGCCTTTTGGACGTGCTCGGGACGTGAGATGCCGAACCCCAGAGCCACGGGGGCGCTGCTCCTGGATGTCACGTGTCTCACAAGATCTCCGGTAGAATCTGCGAGCATCTTCCTCGCGCCTGTGACTCCGGCCACGGAAACGAGATAGGCGAACCCCGAAGTCTTTGCGAGGATCATATCGATCCGTTCGTCCCTCGTGTTGGGTGCCACCAACCGGATGACGTCCAATCCCAAGGCGCGAGCCTCCAAATCGAGCTCGGCGGACTCCTCCATGGGTAGGTCCACTACTAGGATTCCATCACCCCCGGCCTCGGCCAGATGTCTCAGGAATCTGGCGACTCCGAACTTGAGGATCGGATTGAAGTACGACATCACGACGACGGGCTGCCTGAACCCCTCGCCTCGCAATGTGGACAATATCTCGAAGATGTCGTGCACCCTGAACCCCGCGGACAGCGATCTCAGCATCGCCTCTTGGATGACGGGACCGTCCGCGACCGGGTCCGAGAACGGTATCCCGAGCTCCAGTATGTCCGCTCCGGCTCTGCACATCCGTCTTGCGAGTTCGATGGTGAACTGGCAGTCTGGGTCCCCTGCGCACAGGTAAGGGATGTACCCTCCCGAACGGTTGTCCGAGAGCCTCCGGAACGTGTCCTCTATCGCGCTCATATGAGTCCCTCCATCTCTGCGACCTGGCCGACGTCCTTGTCCCCTCTTCCTGAGAGGCCGACGATTATCATGGCCTGCCTTGGCATTGTCTTGGCGAGCTTGACGGCGAACGCGATCGCATGCGCGCTCTCCAGGGCGGGTATGATGCCCTCGGTCTCCGACAAGACGTGGAACGCTGAGAGGGCCTCGCGGTCATCCACCGCGGAGTACTCCGCCCTGCCAGCTTCGCTGAGGAAAGCGTGCTCCGGCCCGACAGCGGGATAGTCAAGGCCCGCAGCTATCGAGTGTGTTTCGTCGATCTGCCCGTCGCTGTTCTGAAGCACCATTGTTCGGGAACCGTGGAGCACCCCTTCACTGCCCGCGGCGACGCTCGCAGAGTGTTTTCCTGTCGACAACCCCTTGCCTCCTGCTTCCACGCCGTACATCCGGACCTCGGCGTCATCGAGGAACGGATGGAACAGGCCTATCGAGTTGCTCCCACCGCCGACACATGCAACGAGCGCGTCCGGCAACCGACCAGTCTCCGCTAGTATCTGTTCCCTCGCCTCTTCTCCTGATCACCGACTGGAAGTCCCTGACGAGTTCAGGATAGGGGTGGGGTCCCACGACGCTGCCGATCAGATAGTGGGTGGTGTCGCTGCTCGAGGCGTAGTCTCTCAGGGCCTCGTTGATCGCGTCCTTCAGCGTCCTCGACCCGGTCCTCACGGTGTTGACCTTGGCGCCGAGAAGGTGCATCCTGAAGCAGTTGAGCCTCTGCCTCATCGTGTCCACCTCGCCCATGTAGACTTCGCATTTGAGACCCAGGAGTGCGCAGGCCGTTGCGGTCGCCACGCCATGTTGTCCGGCGCCGGTCTCGGCTATGACCCTGGGCTTCCCCATGCGCTTGGCGAGCAGGGCCTGTCCGAGCGCGTTGTTGATCTTGTGCGATCCCGTGTGGGCGAGATCCTCCCTCTTGAGGTATATCCTGGCCCCACCGACCGTCTCGCTGAGGCGTCGGGCGAAGTAGAGCGGCGTCGGCCGTCCGGCGTAGGTCGACAGCAGGTGGTCCAGCTCATCGCGGAAGTCCGGGTCCTTTGAGAGACGCGCATACTCTTTCTCGAGATCCTTGAGCGCGCCCACGAGGATCTCCGGCACATAGGACCCTCCGAACCTTCCATAATAGCCCTTGCCCGTCACGACTTGCACCTCCTGATGAACTCCTTCACGAGCTCGTGGTCCTTCCTTCCTGGGAACCGCTCGACGCCGGTCGAGACATCGAGTGCGTACGGCTTCAGCGCTTTCGCGCGGTCCATGTTATCGATATTCAGCCCTCCAGCGATTATCGACCGCGGAGAGCAATCCATGGGTATTCGCGAATAGTCGTATTCCTCGCCTGTGCCAGGGACGCCCTGCTCGAAGAGCAACGCGTCCGCGACGGCGGAGTACTTGATCGCCTCGGACCTTGTCGGAGGCACCGCCCTGATCACTCCGACTCCCTGCCGTCGCATGGCCTCTATCTCCCGGGGGCCGAGCGAGTATGTCTGGATGACGTTCACACCCGATTGGACCGCCATCTGGATCGCTTCGGGAACGTTCGCGGGGGCGCAGACCAGCACCTTCGCGGTCATCGGCCCGAGGGACTCGCACATCCGATCGATTTCGGCTAAGGGCATGCTGCGGTGTCTTCCTGGATAATGGACGAAACCTATGGCGTCCGCTCCCAGCTCCTCGCACATGACGGCGTCCTCCGCCCGGGTTATCCCGCATATCTTGACCTTCATCTTGCCACGCTCCTTGCGGCGGAGACGAGTTCCTCCACCTTCCCATCCAGGTCCCGGGCGCGCATCAGCGCCGAGCCTATCAGGACCGCATCGAACCCTTGGAGCGAGCGGATGTCGTCGGGTGATCCGACCCCGCTCTCCGCAACGATGAGCTTCCGCGGGTCCATCATCTTCCGAAGTGCCTTGAGCCCTTCGAGATTCAGCTCGAGGGTCCTCAGGTTCCTGCTGTTCAAGCCGACCAATTTGACCGATCCGCTGCGACCAGAAGAGGACAGCTTGTCGAGGTCGGCCAAGTCGTGAAGCTCCACCAACGGTTCCATCCCCTTCGCGCAGCAGCTCTGGATCAGCCGGCCCATCGCGTCCGGCGTGAGCGCCTTCGCGATGATCAGCACGGCATCTGCCCCCAGCGCTGCGGCGAGGTCCAGGTGTCTCTCGGAGACCACGAAGTCCTTGAAGAGCATCGGCTGGCGGATGCGTTCGCGGAACATCGAGAAGAGCTCGGGGCTTCCTCCGAAATAGTCCGGCTCAACAAGGACGGACACCGCTGCGAGGCCCGAATACGCCTCTGCGGCATCATCCGGGCTGGGCGGTATGGCAAGAGGTTGCGCTGAGGGGGCGTTCGGCTTGTACTCCCCGATCACGGACATCGAGGGTGATGACGAGATGGCCTGCGAGAGACTCCTGGCGGCCCGGGAGGCGTGTCCATGCCGAACGGGTACGCCTGCGAGGATCCCTCGGAGGCGATTGAGCACGAGGACGGACAGTATGCTCGGCTTCGCCGTGATGTCCGGGTCGAGGCTGCGGAGCTCGCTCTCTCCGCCATCGAGTCCGGAGACGACGGCGACGAGGTCGGAAGTCAGCTCAGAGCACCTCTGTCTCAGCACGTCGGGTGCTATCCTCCTGCCTCTGAGCGTTACGATGTCAAGTGTCATCTGGCGGTCCGTTTCCATCCTCCGTGTCAGCTCCGCGAGCTCCCCGAGTTTGGCCGACGCCTTCCCGCTCTTGATGGAATGCATGGCCATCTCGAAGCCCGTCTGCAGGTCCGGCGCTCGGCCAGCGACGTACATCGCGGCGGCCGAGTTCATGGCCACGATGTCCGTCCGGGGTGATTCCTCGCCGTCGAGGATTCGGAGGGCGGTCCTCGCATTGTCGACCGCCGACCCTCCCTTGACCGTCTCTGGGTCTGCCAGGTCGAGTCCGAACATCCCGGGCGAGATGTCGTACTCCCGGATCTTCTGGTCACGGAGTTCGACCACCCGCGTCGTCCCAAGGTTCGTGATCTCGTCCATGCCTTGGCCGTTGACGACCATTGCGCGGTGTGTCCCCAGCTCGCGCAAGGCGGCCGCCACCATGGGGGCCATGGCCGCGTCGTAGACTCCCACCAGCTGGTTCTTGACTCCCGCGGGGTTCGCCATCGGGCCGACCAGGTTGAAGAATGTCCGTATCCCGATCTCGCTCCTCGCTCCGAGCACGTTCCTCATCGACTTGTGGAAGACGGGCGCGAACATGAACCCGATACCAGTCCTCCTGAGGCACTCCTCCACCGCAACGGGTTCGAGGTCGAGCGGGATGCCAAGGGCGCTCAGGACGTCCGCCGAGCCCGACCGGCTGGACACCGCCCTGTTCCCGTGCTTGGCGACCGGCACGCCCGCCCCTGCGACGACGAAAGATGAGATGGTGCTCACGTTGAATGTGTTGAGGCCATCCCCTCCCGTGCCGCAGAGGTCGACCGCCCCTTCGGGCGCGGAGATCTTCTCGGCGTGATCGCGCATCGCGGTCACGAACCCCCGCAGCTCGCCCTCGGTCTCCCCCTTCATGCGCATAGCGGTGATGAACGATGCCATCTGGCTCTGGGTGGCCGCGCCCGTCATCATCTCGTTCATGACCTCGCGGGCCGCATCGAAGGAGATCTCCTCTCGCTCCACGGCGCGCTTGATCGCCTCCCGGATCATCGCGCGCACATCCTGAGGAAGTTGGACAGGATTGCCTTGCCGCACGAGGTCATCACGGACTCGGGGTGGAACTGGACCCCGTAGACGTCCTTGCCCCTGACGCGGAGGGACATGATCTCCCCATCGTCCGTCTCGGCGAGCACATCTATCGTTGTAGGCAGGTCCTTCTTCGAGACCACCAGCGAGTGGTATCGGGTCGCCGTGAATGCAGTCCGGGACTCCATCGAACAGAGGGTCTGCGATGTGGTGCACCCTGCTCACCTTCCCGTGGACGACCTGCCCTGCCCTGACGACCGAGCCTCCGTGGACATGTGCTATGGCCTGGTGACCGAGGCACACTCCGAGGACCGGCCTCCCGAAGCCGTCGCTCGATATCACATCCAGGCTCCGCCTGGAACTCCTCGGGTGACCCGGTCCCGGGGATATGACGTATCCGTCCATCGTCCCGAGCAGACCATCGAGCTTCGGCGAGTCGTTCCTCTCGACGACCACCGACGCGCCCAGCTCTCCCAGGTACTGGGCGATGTTGTAGACGAAGGAATCGTAGTTGTCTATCACCAGTATCCGCGTCATCGCTTCACCCCGTTTCCGGAGTGCGAGATCGCCTGGAGCATCGCGTTCATCTTGTGCTCCGTCTCCATGAACTCCCTCTCGGGGACGGAGTCCGCCACGATCCCCGCACCCGCCTGGATGCTCGCCCGGCCGTCCGAGACGACTATCGATCGGATGGTGATGGCGAAGTCCATGTTCCCTGTGAAATCGAAGTATCCCACCGAGCCTGCGTAGGGCCCCCTGGGCGAGCGCTCCAGCTCGGAGATGGTCTCCATCGCCCTGACCTTCGGAGCCCCGGTGACCGTGCCCGCGGGGAAGCACGCCCTGAGCGCGTCGAAGGCGTTCTTATCGGGGCAGATCTCGCTCTCCACATTGCTCACTATGTGCTGGACATGGGAGTACTTCTCGACGGACATCAGCTCCGTGACCTTGACGCTCCCGAACCTCGAGACCCTGCCCATGTCGTTCCTGTGCAGGTCCACGAGCATCAGGTGCTCCGCGCGCTCCTTCTCGTCCAGGAGCATGTCGAGCTTCAGCTTCTCGTCCTCTTCAGGGTCGGCCGCCCTGGGACGGGTTCCAGCCAGAGGACGCGTGGTCAGCCTCGGCCCTTCCAGCCGCACCAGCATCTCGGGCGACGAGCCCAGGAGCTGCATCTGCCCGAAGTCGAGATAGAACATGTAGGGCGACGGGTTCAGGCGCCTCAGGACCGAGTACATCTCCAAGGGGTCCCCGCGAACGCGGAAATCGGTCCGACGCGAAAGCACTGTCTGGAAGATGTCCCCGTCCAGGATTCCCTCCTTGGCCTTGGAGACCATGCGCTCGAACTCGGTCTGCGTGTGTTCGGCCTGCCCTCGCCGACCTGGAGGCCCAGCGGCTGGGCAGGCTTCGCGTTCGAGAGCGCCTCTCTCAGCTCGGCCATCTTCCCGTGCGAGATCAGGAGCGTGCGGGAGTTGAGGTGGTCTATGCACACGAGGTGCCTCGGAACGACGAAGTACAGGTCCGGAAGGGCGGCATCGGTGTTCTCGGGCTCCTTGATGCCTTCGAAATACCTCACCATGCCGTATCCGAGGTATCCGACCATCCCTCCCGAGAACGGCGCGACCTCGGAGGCTCCGCAGTTCATCGATCGGAAGAACATCTGGAGCGACTCGAACGGGTCTTTCACCCGGGTCGTTTGTCCGTCGCATTCCACGATGTCGTCCCGGGCCCTGAAAACGGAGACGGGGTCGACGCCGATGAAGGAGTACCGTGCGGTCTTCTGCGTGCCCTCGACCGATTCCAGCAGGTAACTCTCGCCGTCGAACCGCTCCCTGAGTGATTTGTAGATGGACACCGGGTCGAGCCTGGACTCCTTGTCTATCGAGACGCTCGTGGTCAGGCGCAGATCCTGGAAGGTCAGGCGACCACCGTCATCGGTGTCATCACCCAAATGAATCACATCTGTTCATCATTGGGCAACTGAGAGCACCAATGTACTATTTATTGGCTGTTGCACCGTAGTCGACGTTGCCAGACTGCGAGGTCATGCACCCCACCGTCCCAAGCACGAGCGGGCCGAGTATGGATGCCAGTGCCAAGCGAATCAATGATGCGAACGCGGTCGGGACTCCAGCGAAAACGACATAGACACGGTGAGCGGATGTTCCCTGAGCTCGTGAAGAGAGCAGCAGGTGGTTCTGTGAAAGGTCTGGTTGTCTACGATAGCGTGTTCGGCAACACCAAGCAGGTCGCGGAGGCAATTGCGGAACAGATTACGGGCGGACGGCCACTCCGCGGAGCTTGTGTCCCTCAGGAGTGGGGGGAAGGAGCAGGCGGGGCGGACTTCATGTTCGTGGGCGGGCCCACCCGCATCAAGAAGATGACTCGCCATGTCAAGCGGTTCATGAAGGGCCTCGACAAGGGCTATTGGAGCTCGCGACCGATCTGCGCGTTCGACACGCACGGGTTGCCCGGCAAGACGGAGGAGGAGCGGAGGAAGGGCGACAAGTGGATCAACCCGGGAGCCGCCGGAGGCATCATCGCCCTCGGAGGCAAGCTGGGGCTCAAGATGCAACCAACCCCGCTAAGGTGCGCGGTGATAGACATGAAGGGCCCTCTCGAGCCCGGATCGCTCGAGAAGGCGAAGGCGTTCACTCACGGGTTCGTCGCATCCTTGCACCGGACGTAGGATAGTCCCGACCGTCCCAGTCTCCGCCCACAGCTATGCAAGGGGCACTGTGCGTTGCGGCCGCGCACTGATTGAGTTACATTATTATCTGGGCATCACTTCAAGGCGGAATGCAAGGACCACATGACAGACGCTTCGATACCCTTCGCGCTATGCGCGCTTCTGATATACGGTGCCACCCAGGTCATCGCCAAGGCTGTCTCGAAGTCCGTCGACTCCACGACCATGGTCGCGCTGAACTTCCTCGTCTCCCTGCCGATCTACGTGTTCCTTCTGGGCTGCGCGCTTCTCCTCTGGAACGACTACATCGACCACTGGGAGTACGCGGTCTACGGGCTGATAGGCGCCTCAACTGCGAGGGGCGGCTACTACATCTACCTCGAGGCCCTGGGCAGAGGCTCGGTGTCGATGGTCGGGAGCATCACGGCGGCCTTCCCGGCGATAACCGCGCTCCTGGCCGTGACCTTCCTCGGTGAGAGGCTGTCGCTGGTGAACGCGGTCGGGATCACGGTCGTCATAGCCAGCATGGTCGGACTCTCGTATTCCCACAGCAGGTCCGCGGAGGGCTCTTCGTTCTCGCGGTCGGCCCTCGTTCTCAGCTGCCTCACCCTCCTCATCTGGGGCGTCGGCGGCATATTCATCAAGCTGGCGCTCGACGGGCTGCCCCTAATCGCCTACCTCGGCCTCTACCCGCTCATCCTCCCGCCAATCGCGCTCGCGTTCTTCAGGCACAAGAGGGTCTCGTGGAAGGCGCTGTTCCCCAAGTGGTCGGTCGTCGTGATGGGCGCCATCGTCGTGGCGGAGCTCTGGCAGCTGGCCTATTTCGCGGAGACATCGGCGATATCGGTGGGCTCCGCTGCCATCGTGTTCCCGCTAATCTCCGCCTACCCCGTGGTCACCATCGTGGGCGCGAGGCTCTTCCTCAAGGAGAGGCTGACGGCGGTGGATTGGGCACTTCTCGGCTGCGTCATCCTCGGGATCGTCCTGATATCGGCCCCGTGACTGCGCGGGCACGACGGGGAAGCACTTGAAATATGGCGGACATCATTCTTGCATACGACAGGTGAGCTGCAGTTGGCCGCCCCGAGGATCGCGCTCATTGGGATACCCTACGACGAGCAGTCGTCCTTCGCCCGAGGGTCGTCCATGGCGCCGGCGGCAGTGAGGGCCGCCTGGCATAGCCGCTCATCGAACATGTACAGCGAGAACGGCATGCTGATCGACGAATCGGCGGTCTGGGACGCAGGGGACATCGTGCCGGTCCCGGGAACGGACATGCTCTCGTCGATAGAGTTCAGGGTCCGCGACATCCTCAACCAGGGCCTCCGGCCCATCTGCGTCGGCGGGGACCATTCGGTGACATATCCCATCGTCAAGGCGCTCTCGAAACAGTATCACGGCCTCGGGATACTGCACATCGACGCCCACCCGGACCTGTACGACGTCTACGAAGGCAACCGTCTGTCGCACGCGTGCCCGTTCGCGCGGATAATGGAGGAGAGGCTCGCCACCAGGCTCGTCCAGGTCGGGATACGCACGATGAACCCGCACCAGAGGGAGCAGGCCACGCGGTTCAAGGTCGAGGTCATCGAGATGAAGAACTGGGACGACCGCACCAAGCTCGTCTTCTCAGGGCCAGTCTACGTCTCGCTGGACATCGACGCGCTCGACCCCGCGTTCGCTCCCGGGGTTTCTCACCGAGAGCCCGGAGGGCTCACCACCCGCCAGGTCATAGGGATCATACAGTCGCTCAAAGGCTCTCTCGTGGGGGCAGACATCGTCGAGTTCAACCCTCCCAGGGACATCCCCGGGATGACCGACATGGTCTGCGCGAAGATGCTCAAGGAACTCTCGGCGAGGATGTTGTCCGACAAGGTGTGATCGGGCGGATGGAGCGTGTCATCGCCCTCTTGCCTTCGCGCCTGTACCATAGTCGTGTGCGCGCGCTCACGCTAGTACTAAAGGCCTGGGCCGGCGGTTTTGCGCCGGGCACCTCCTCGGATCGCTCTTTCTGCTCACCAAGCGTCGTTGTCCAAATCAGGGATTGTTCTTACTAAGTGCTCGATGGTTTGACTCGTTTATGGTCATTTCATCACACCGAACCTGTCGAGGGATTCCACCACTCGGGAGACGAACGGCTTCGCGTCGATCGCGACGTCGTACTTGCGGAAGTAGACCTGCAGCGCGTTCAATCCGCGCTCCAAAGCGACGGACGCTTCCTCGAGCCGTTGCCACGGAGCGCCCCCGGTCCGGTCCACCCGGAGCGCCTCCGAGAGGTCTATGAACCAAGGCTCTCCGTCCGTGGACGAGGATGTTGAACGCGCTCATGTCCGTGTGCACGACTCCCGCGCGGGCCAGCACTTCTATCCCTTCGAGCACGTCCTCGAGGAACTCCTTCGGCTCTTCGAGGTCGACGTCCTGCAGCCTGGGCGCGGGTCCCCGTTCGTCCCCGAGGTAGCGCATGGAGAGCATGTTCTCCACCCTCCTCGCGGGCGCGGGCACTCTGGCGCCCCCCTTCCACGCCTGGCGTGTCATCTCGTACTCGCGGGCCGCGAGCCATCCCGTCGAGTCCAGTTTTATCGGCCCGCCGCCTCTGTGAGACGTCCGGTACAGCCGGTAGACCTTGATGGCTATCGGCGCGCCGTTGTACGTGGCCAGGTAGACATCGGCTTCCTTGCCTGCGCTGATGAGGCCCTCCACCTTGGTCGCCATACCTGAAGATAGGATGGCCTCTTGGGTCGAGCGGTACCCCGCCTCGTGCAGGTCGATCGTCCCTGATTTGATTCGCCAGACGACGCTGGCGTCAAGATACGGATCGTTTGGCATGTTACTGTCGATTCCATGTTACGGCGTTCGAAATGCAAGCTACACGATTGCCAAACGCCGGTGACCAGGCCGAATTCAAACGGTTCCCGGCGCAGCTGCCAAAACCATCTCGTGCATCATATCCGGGAACCTCCTGGTCTCATGACCGAGGACACAATCACCGAGCTTCTAGATTAATATTTCCATCTGGCTGCGCGCCCAGCAGGTCGCCCGACTGCCCCGCCCTACTCCAGTCCGCGCTTCGTCCTCAACTCAGTCAGTGTGCTCCTGAGCTGAGTCCTCGTCGGGAACGAGATCGCCTTGTCGGGGCAGAACGCCCTGCAGCTCGACTTCCCGACAATGCAGTTGTACGGTTTCACGACCTTCGACTTGCCGTCGTGGAACGCGAAGACACCCTGGGAGCAGAACTCGACGCACGAGCTGCACCCCTCGCAACGCGACTCCTCCACCCGGGGATACCACGATATCTCGTCCCTCGGGATCCCTTGGTACGTCTCCTCGACGTCCTCCCTGCGCCTCGCACTCACATCCCTGTACTCCTTCCAGAGGGCCTTGAGGTAGACCCCCTCCTCGGAGCTCGGGACGTAGTTCCTGGCCTTCAGCTCCGCCATAAGGACGTCCTTGACCTGTTCCTCGGTTTCGTCCAGATGGGCGAGGGCATTCTCCATGATATCGGCCATGCCCACGATCCCCACCTTCACCCCGCCCACCACTAGGGAGTTGGGCGGGGGCTTCTTGTAGCAATCAGAGAGCTCGCTCAGCCTGTCCCCTCCTATGCGCCCCACGCGATGCCCATCCCTTCCAGGGACCGTGGGGCCTCAGGCCCTGCTTTCCCCTCAGGACCTTGCCCTGGATGGCCGCTCTCGGCTTTGTGCTTTTCCATTCACTTGTGGCACGACATCAGCGTCGTGGATTTGCGAACCATTTTAGATAACCTGGACATTAGCCCTTCGCTTAGGTACTGAGCAGGGGGTAGTCTTAGATGGCAGTGGCGCGGCTGAAGTTCTTTGACAAGGGCGAGGAGGACAGCATTCACGCGGAGAGCCTCAGATGGCTCGGGAAACTCGGCGTGATGGTCAAGAGCCCGAGCGTGCTCGGCATGCTTGGGAAGGCCGGGGCGACGATCGACCCGAAGAAGGGCATTGCGAGAATCCCGGAAGCGATGGTCAGGGAGGCTCTCGCGAGAGCCCCGAAGAGCTTCACACTCGGAGCTCGGGATCCAAAACACCAGAAGCAGGTGCCAGTGCGGACCCATCCGCTGATGGCCACGACGGGCCTGGCGGTCTACACGGTGGACATCGGGACCGGAGAGGAGCGCCCCACGACCAATCGCGACCTCGCGGACTTCTCGAAGATGGCGGATGCGATGGACCCCATCGACATATGCTGGACGACTGTGACAGCCACGGACGTCCCTCAGAATGCCCTCGCGCTCGAGTCCCTCTGGACTGTCCTGAAGAACAACACGAAGCACGTGCAGGTCATCCCGGCCACCCATGGGGCGGAGGACGCCCGGAAGCAGGTGGAGCTCGCATCTCTCGTCGCGGGAGGCGAGAAGGCGCTGAGAAAGGCCCCCATCTTCTCCGTCATAAGCTGCTCGATCGCGCCTTTGGCCTTTGCGGGCGCGGAGATCGAGGCCCAGGCGGAGTTCGCGAGGCATGGCATCCCGGTCGTGTCGATGTCGATGTCCATCGCCGGCCTGTCGTCACCGGTCACCATGGGGGGAACGCTGGTCAACATCAACGCCGAGAACCTCGCGAGCCTCGTCATCACTCAGACAGCCGGCCCGGGCGCGCCGTTCATATACAGTTCCGAGTCCGCGCCCATGGACATGATGACGGGAGTGATGGACTACACATCCTACCACCTGCCGCTCGTGAGCGCAGCGGCCGGGCAGATGGCCTCGCGGTATGGCCTTCCGTCGCTCGTGTCATCCTGGGGCCTGGAGACGAAGAAACCTGGGATGGAAGGATCGTTCAGTGAGTCGTTCGGGATGACCCTCAACACGTTCAGCGGCTCGGACATGATGTCGGGCGCGGGGAGCCTGGACCACGCGAAGGGCGCCTCCATGGAGCAGGTCGTCCTCGACTCACACCTGTGGGCGGACATCAGGAAGTTCATGAAGGGATATGCTCTCTCCAAGGAGACGTTCGCCATGGACGTCGTCGATGCGGTCGGGCACGGGAACAGCTTCCTCACACAGCCTCATACGATGAGGAACTTCAGGTCGGAGCACCCGATCCGGGACAGAAAGTACAGACACTGGCAGGCGACCATGTCCACCAAGATGGCCGCCGAGGCCCGGGAAGAGGCGAAAAGGATACTGAAGGAGCATGTGGTCGCGCCCTTGGACAAGGATGTTCTCAAGGGGGGCGCCGCGCTCGTCAGAGGATACGAGGAAGGCTTGACCCGTCACTGACTCAGCGGGTCACCGTCTCAGAATAGGACCTTCCGGGTCATCACGACCCTTCCGTTCTCGGTCGGAACGCCCTCGCTCTCGACATGCTCCCGTCTTCCTGCCGCAGCCTTCGGTTCGCCGCCGAAGCCACCGTCAGACTTGACGACCCGCCAGCAGGGCACGACAGGGTAGAGTGGGTTGTTGTGGAGTGCGTTCGCGACCGCCCTGGTCGCCTTCGGCCTGCCGATGCGTTTCGCGACCCCCTGGTACGTGCTCACCTTGCCATAGGGTATCCTGTAGGTCGCGACGTAGACATCCCGCTCGAACTCGGACCGGTCACTCAGGAACGCGATTACATCCTTCTCCGTCTTCACATCCTCAATCTTCATGGTATGCTCACCTCACAGCTACCTCGGGTTCCCTTGGATTCGAACGCCTGATGCAAAACGGACGATATGAGGTGTCTTCAGGGTTCCCCGAATGTACTCCCCAAAAAGAGCATTAGTCTGGCATGCCATGACCGTCCGGGGCAGGACAAGCATGTCTCAGGGACAGGTACCGTACAAGGAGCTTCTCTCAGCGGCCCGGAAGGCCGAACCGCAGGCTCTGGAGATGCTCGGGGAGCTCGTCAGGTTCCCGTCGTGCGCTGCGAGGGACCACAAGACGATCGTCGAGTGCGCGGACCATGTCGAGGCGCATCTGAGGGGGTTCGGATACTCGGCGAAGCAGTTCCCGACGAAAGGGTCCCCCGTGGTGTACGCCGTGAAGGATGTCGGCGCCGAGAAGTCCCTCTTGCTCTACCATCACTATGATGTCCAGCCGGAGGACCCGCTGGACCTCTGGAAGTCTGACCCGTGGAAGCTGGAGGTCAGGGACGGCCGCGTGTTCGGACGTGGCGTCGTGGACAACAAAGGCCCCTATGTCGCGGATCTGCTCGGCATGGACCTCCTGGAACGGTCGCTCGGCAAACTACCCGTGAACGTGAAGTTCCTGGTAGAGGGCGAGGAGGAGGTGGGGTCCGTGCACCTGGGGGACTTCACCCGCGAGAACGCGTCCTTCCTCAAGTCGGACGGCGCGGTCAACGAGATGCTGGTGTCGACCCCCGGCAGTCCATCGGAGGTATATTGTGGCGTGAAGGGGGACGTGTACTTCGAGCTGAAGGCCGGTGGCTCCCCGACATTCCCGAACAGGGATGTCCACTCGGGCTATGCGAACGCGATTCCGAACGCGGCCTGGAGACTCATTTGGGCCCTGAGCACGCTCAAGGACAAGGACGACCGGATAACGATTGACGGATGGGACGCCCTCGTGCGGGAGATATCGGAAGAGGACCGGACTGCCCTGACGGAGTACAGCGAGGACCTTGGGGCCGCATTGAAGGCGGACTACGGCCTCGGGAAGACGCTCCTCGGGAGGGAGGGTCTGGAACTCGTCGAATCCGTGTTCATGAGTCCATCAGTGACGATAAGCGGCTTCGGCAGCGGATATCAGGGGCCGGGCTCCAAGACTATCGTCCCCTGCTCGGCCTCTGCGAAGGTCGACTTCAGGCTTGTGCCGGACCTGACCCCGGACAGTGCCGAGGAGCTCCTGAGGGCGCACCTGGTCAAGAAGGGCTTCGGCGACATCCAGGTCACGAGGGTCGACACTGCGTTCGACTCCTCCAAGACGCCGATCACCGACCCTTACATCCGGCTGGTCCGCGCCTGCTCCGAGGAGGTCGTCGCCCCCGCCCGCACGAGCCTGCTCCCAATGGGATTCGGGTCGGGACCCATGGCGCTCTTCGCGAGGTACGCTCCGACGTGTTTCGCATGGAGCCGCGCGGACTCGTTGGACACGAACCTGCACGCGCCGAACGAGAGCTGGCCCGTCGCGAGTCTGTCCAACGAGATGGCCTTCGTGGCGCTCGTCGCCCAGCGGCTCGGCTCGTCGTGAGGCCGAGGGCCGGTGAGTCCTACAGTTTCTGAACCCTCTTCCCGGTCTCCATGTAGATGACGCGCTCCGATATGTTGCACGCATGGTCGGCGATGCGCTCAAGATACCTGGAAACGAGTGTGTAGTTGATTCCAATGCTGATCTTCTTGGAGTCCTCCATCATGTACGTGATCACCTCTCTGAAGATCTCGTCGTACAGCGAGTCCACCTGGTCTTCCAGGTCGAACACCTCCTTGGTCAGGGTCAGATCCCTCTTCAGGAACGCCTTCACCGACAGGTCGACCATCTTCACCGCCATGTCCGCCATGTGCGGGATGCTGACCAGGGGCTTGAAGTGAGCCATCGACTTCGCATGGGCCGTCACCTCGGCGATGTCCTTAGCGTAGCGCCCGATCCTGTCGAAGTCGGTGATCACCTTGAGGTAGGTCCCTATCCTCCTGAGGTCCTTTGCCACGGGGGACTGCAGCGCGATGACCTCAAGGCACCTCTTCTCGATCTCGATGTTGAGGGCGTACATCTCCTTGTCGATCTTCCTGACCTTGTCGACCAGGCTCAGGTTCAGCTTGGCGAACGACTCCACCGCGAGCTCTATCGCTTCATCGGTCTTCGTGGCCATCTCGGCCACCAGCGTGTCCAGCTCCGCAAGCTCCGTCTCGTACGCCTTTCTCGGGCTCATGCCTATCCGAACCTCCCTGTGATGTATTTCTCAGTTAGCTCTTTCTCGGGGCTCTCGAAGATCCTCTTGGTCTCCCCGAACTCCACCATCTCCCCGAGGTACATGAACGCGGTGAAATCCGCTATCCTGGCCGCCTGCTGCATGTTATGCGTGACTATGACTATCGTGTATTTGTCCTTGAGGTCGAACAGCAGGTCTTCGATCTTGGCGGTCGCAATCGGATCGAGGGCCGAGCACGGCTCGTCCAGGAGCAGCACCTCAGGCTCGACCGCGAGCGCCCTCGCGATGCACAGCCTCTGCTGCTGTCCGCCCGAGATGCTCACGCCGGAGGCATCGAGCTGGTGCTTCACCTCGTCCCAGAGAGCCGCGAGCTTGAGGCTCTTCTCGACCACGGCATCCAGCTTCTTCCAGTCCTTCTCCCCGTTGAGCCTCAGCCCCGCGACTACATTGTCGTAGATCGACATCGTGGGGAAGGGGTTTGGTTTCTGGAACACCATGCCCACCTTGGTCCTCACGAACACTGGGTCCATGTGGGGGTCGTAGACGTCCTTGCCGTCAAGCAGCACCCTGCCAGTGACCCTCGCCCCGCGCACGACCTCGTGCATCCTGTTCATGCACCTGATCAGCGTGGACTTGCCGCAGCCCGACGGCCCTATGATTGCCGTGATTGCGTTCTTTGGGATCCTGATGTCCACACCCTTCACCGCGTGGACCTCTCCGAAGTACGCGTTCAGGTCTTCCGTGATAATCTTGTCATCCATCTCCGTTTCACCGCCTTGTGGTTTCTCTTCCTCGGTCGCATCAGAATCCTCACGCCGATGTTCAGCGAGAGGACGATGAGTATGAGCACCAGGGACGCGCCCCATGCCTGCTGCAGGAGCACGTCCGAGGGGGAGTTATAGTTCCTGAATATCGTAAGCGGGAGCGATGCGACAGGTTCGGTCGGCGAGAACGACCAGTAGCTGCTGTAGAACGCGGTCAGCAACAGCGGCGCGGTCTCCCCTGCGATCCTGGCTATCGACAACAGTGAGCCCGTGACGATTCCGCTCCTCGCGTTGGTCAGCATGACCTTGAGCACCGTCCTCCACCTGGGCACTCCCAGGGCGAGCGCCCCCTCCCGCAGGGAGTTGGGCACCATCCTGAGCGCCTCCTCCGTGGTGTTGGCCACGATCGGTATCATGATGATCGCGAGCGCGAAGGCCCCCGCTATCAGGGAGAAGCCGACGTCCAGATAGGCCACCACCAGAGCGTAGGCGAGCAGGCCGACGACGATCGACGGGAAGTTGGCCAGGACATCATTGAAGAACCTCACCGTCGTCCCGAACCTGTTGTTCCCGTATTCGGAAACATAGATCCCCGTGAGGATGCCGACTGGAAGCCCGATGAGTCCTGCATAGGACACGAGGAGCAAGGTGCCGACTATGGCGTTTCCTATGCCTTCCCCTGGCTCCCCGGTGCCAACGGTCCTGCTCGTGAGGAACTCCCAGCTGAGCGCGGGGGCACCTTTGATGACGACCTCCGCGAGGATGTACACGAGCGGGATGAGCGCGAGCACGACGCACGCCAGCGCCAGACCCGAGGCCAGGGTGTTCTTAATCCTGCGGCGCTCGTAGATGTTCATAGGCCACCACCTGTCGAGGGGACCGCCTTCATGAACCTGCCCACCAAGAGCCTCGCGAACACGTTGACCACGAGCGCCACGACGAACAGCACCAGTCCTATCTCTATCAGCGCGGACAGCTGCAGGTCCTGCGCCTCGCCCCAGTTGTTTGCAATCAGGCTCGCCATGGTCTGGCCGGGATCAAGCAGGGACCAGGAGATCACGTTGGCGTTCCCTATCGTCATCGCGACGGCCATCGTCTCGCCGACCGCTCTGCCGAGGCCGAGTATGGTCGCCCCGAAAATGCCAGAGCGCGCGTACGTCAGCACCGCCATCCTCGTGGTCTCGTACCTCGTGGCCCCGAGGCTTAGTGCGGCCTCCCTCTGCGAGTCGGGGACCGCCATCATCGCCTCCTTCGACACGGACGCGATCGTGGGTATGATCATGATAGCGAGTATGATCCCCGCGGTGAACTTGTCGAGCCCGACGGAGTCTCCGGCGAACAAAGGGGTCCAACCGAGGATATCCGAAAGGAACGGTTCGACGGTGCCGACGATCACGGGCCGGAGGGCGTACATCGCCCACAGGCCGTATATCACGCTGGGCACGGCCGCCAGTAGCTCGACGACGAACGAGAGCGGCCCCCTCAGGTACGGCGGGGCCAGCTCGGAGAGGTAGACCGCGATGCCAATGCTGAGCGGGACGCCTATGATCAGGGCTATCCCGGTGGTGAGGAGGGTTCCGAAGATGAACGGGAGCGCCCCGTAGACGTCCCTGTTCGGGTCCCACACGTCGCCTGTCACGAACCCCAGGCCGAAGGTGTCGATCGAGCTTGACGCGTCGATTACCATCATGATGACCAGGAGCCAGACGAGCGCGAGGGTGAGGGTCGCGACAACCATGACTGAGTACCTGAACACCAGGTCTCCGCCGAAGCTCAGGGGCTTGCCCCGGAGCACAGAAGTGCCCTTCTCGTTCCCGCGCATTCTCCCGCTCCCTCCGCTCGAACCGAAAATGGAAAGGGGTTTCGACTGTTATCTACCTGAGCACCTCGCCATCGTAGGTGATCGAGTTCAGCGTCGCCTCGTTGATTGCCACCACGGATGCCGGTAGCTCGGCGTAGTGGAGGTCTGGACCGTATGCCTGGCCGTGCTCGTGCACGCACCACCACAGGAAGTCCAGCAACGCCTGCGCCGCGGTCTTGTTCATGCTGCTCCCGTCGTTGTGCAGCTCCTTGTAGACCAGTATGTAGGTGAAGCTGGCAATCGGGTAGGCGTTCGCTCCGGGCTGGTCGAGTATGTTCACACCGGACCAATCACCGTCTCCCGCGGGAAGCGTGAAGCTGGCTGCGGCTGCGGAGGTAGTCTCGAGGGATGCGGTCACGAAATTGCCGTCATGGTTCTCCAGCTGCGCGAACGGAACGTCGTTCTCAATCGCGTACGAGAGCTCTATGTATCCTATGGAGTGCGCGGTCGTCTTGATCGTCTGCGTCACCCCTGAGTTGCCGCTCGCACCGATTGCGTCGGGCCAGCTGACGGACTTGCCCTGGCCGTAGAGTTCGTCGAACTCACTGCTTATCTTGGCCAGGTATCCAGAGAACACGAAGGTCGTTCCCGATGAATCCGATCTCACGATCGTCGTTATCTGCTCGGACGGCAGCGTCACGCCCGGGTTGAGGACCGTTATCTCGGGGTCGTCCCACGCCGTGATGTTCTTCATGAATATCCTCGCCAGGGTGGACCCGTTCAGCTTCAGGCTGGATACGGTCGGTTCGTTGAACGCCACCACGACCGCTCCAAGGGTCTCGGGTATGTGGACCAGCCCGTATGTGGTCGA
This sequence comes from Thermoplasmatota archaeon, assembly GCA_963818745.1. GTDB lineage: Archaea > Thermoplasmatota > Thermoplasmata > UBA10834 > UBA10834 > CAWBDD01. The sequence goes on from CAWFTI010000002.1 coordinate 36,285, forward strand.
GTCGGCCGCGCTAAGGGGCGCGTCCGTGCCCGCGAAGTCCACGTTGTTGTCCTTGATCTGCGTGATGCCAGCGCCACTTCCGCCGCCAGCGTAGTCTACTCTCACGGATTGATCGGTTTCGTTGTAGTATTCGTCTGCCCACTTCAGGATCAGAGGCATCGGGAATGTGGCTCCCGCGCCCGTCAGGGTCACGCTCTCCTTGTCGCCGCCTATCGAGAGCAGCCCCATCGCGAATGCCCCCGCGATGAGAATCGCGGCCGCGACAATCGCTGCGAGCACAATCTTCCATGTGCCTCCTCCTCTGTGGGGCATCGCTATCCTTTCTTCGTTCATCTCCTTCTTCTCTCGGTCCAACTCGCTCATCTGCATCACCCTCATCATTTTCGGACCCGAAATCACTTCATCTGGAACTCGAAGGAAAGGTCTTCCATCCCTTCGTCAAAAAGCCTTCGTTCCTCGGGATCGCTATTATCGAGTTCGCATGCTCGTGTTTCGGCTTCCATTCTTCCATCTCTCATGATTGCGTGAGAGCGGTCTCTGGTCATCAGGCTATTGTGAGTAGAACAGATTGCCAATTACTAGCACGTAGTCAGCTATATAGATGTATATATCAATCATACGCAAAGCTGAAGTCAGGTCAACCTATAGAGATATACAGACAGGCTGAAGGCAAGTGTGGTATCACATGCAGGAGACTAGGCGAATACAGAAGACCGGCGGCTCTACATACACTGTATCCCTGCCAAAGAAATGGGTACAGAGCGCGGGGCTCAAGAAGGGGGACTGACGTGACCCTGCGCGTCACCGGCGATGGGACGCTCACGGTCGATCCGCATATGCCCAGGGAGTCGGAGAAGCTCGTGAAGGTGATCGAGGTCACTCCGTCGACCGACCCGAGGACGCTCCTGAGGCAGTTGATCGGGACCTATGTGACCGGGTACGATGTGGTCGAGGTCCGCTCGAAGGGGAGGATCCCTAGCGACCTCAGGAAGGTCGTTCAGGACTTCTCGAGACGCGTCATAGGGCCGGAGGTCGTGGAAGAGAGTTCCGGCCTGGTCGTCCTTCAGGACGTCGCAGACCACGCGGACCTGGACATGCGGAAGGTCGTGCGCAGGATGCATCTCATGGCCAAGAGCATGCTCGAGGAATCGATCAGGTCTGTCAAAGGCCTCGACCGGGGGATGGCGGAGGAGGTCATCACCCGGGACGACGAGGTCGACAGGCTCTACTGGTTCGTCGAGAAGCAGCATGCGATGACCAGGCGGAACATCTCGTTCGCGGCGAAGATGAAGACCTCGTGGCTGGAATCGGATTCGATGCTTGCCACGGCGAGGGCGCTCGAGCGGATCGCTGACCACGCGACGAGGATCGCCCACAGCCTGGACCTCCTTGGAGGGTCCAGGATCGAAGGCGACACCATGAAGAGCCTCGAATCGCTGAGCACAGAGGCCGTGTCCATCCTGGACGGCAGCATCGAAGCGTTGTTCAGGAGGGATTCGTCGCAGGCGAACGAGTGCATTGAGCGGACGGCACAGCTGAGGGAGAGGACGAACGGATTCCTGGACGAGACTATGAAGAAACGCGGCAAGGTCGCGGTAGGACTCGCGTTCGCCACAGAGAGCATCGAGAGGACCGGAGGTTACTCCTCCGACATCGCCGAGATTGCCATCAACCTGGCCGAGGGCCAGTGAGCACGCGCTCGCAGACCGTGATCAAGGTCACCAGGGATACTTGCCCGCCGCCTTCATCGCGCTGGTGAGTTCGCTTCTCATCGAATCGGCAGCCGCTCCTGCAGCTCGGTCGAACTCGTCTTCTTTGAACCTGTTCTTGAACTGGTCGGCCTGGTAAGCGTGGATGATTCCTCTCGACGAGCTCACGACGCCCCGTATCCATCGGCGTTGAAGGAGGTCATGGCGTCCGCAGCGGCTCCTCCCTGCGCTCCGTAGCCGGGGACCAGGAAGTATGCCGAGGGCAGGGTCTGCCTGATCGTCCGCGCCTCCCCTGGGTAGGTCGCTCCTACGACCGCTCCGACGCTGCTGTAGCCGCGCTCGCCAACGACATCCGCTCCCCATTCGGCGACTCTCGAGGCCATGCTGATGTAGTTCGGAGCGACGACGGTCTTGTCCGCTTGGCTCATGAGTCCGTCGACATCGCTCAGCCTCGCCTTCCCCGCCTCTCCGACCTCGCGCTGGATGTCGCGCAGTGCCGGATGCTCCGAGATGGACAGCATGTCCTGGAGCTCTCCCGAGGACGGGTTGGAGTTCTTCACCAGCACGAAGATGCCCTTGCCGTGTGCCGCGCAGTCCTCCACGAACGGCTTCACGCCGTCCGAGCCCAGGTACGGGTTGACCGTGATGGCGTCGACGTCGAAGCACGCCCTCCTGCCTCCCCAGAAGCTCACGGTCCCGAGGTGTCCCTCGGAGTAGGCCTTCGCGGTGTCTCCGATGTCGTTCCTCTTCGCGTCCTCGATGACCAGGAGCCCCCGCTTCCGGGCGTGGTCGACGGTGTCCATGAACGCCTTGACCCCGGCGGGACCGTAGCACTCGTAGTAGGCCATCTGCGGTTTCACAGCCGGCACTTGGTCCTTGACATTATCGATGATGGCCTTGTTGAATTCTAGTATGCAGGCGCCTATACCTTCGAAGGTCTCCCCGTGCTTCCGCCTGCACTCCTCCTTGATGCGTTCGGGGTATGGAGTCGAACCTCGGGTCCAGTCCCACGCATGAAGGGTTGTGTTTCGCAGTCTATCTGCATCCATCAGCCGGTCGGCGAAGTTCCTCATCCGATCATCCCCTCAAGCTCCTCACAGGTCTCGGTTCCCTCCGCCGGGCATCAACTGGATCCCTCAGACCCTTGTTCGTCCAGCGTACACCGCCATGGCCTCGGAGCATTGGAGCGTGCCATCGCAGGACGGCTGGCTGGATTCGACCGAGGCATCGCCCTCGGCCGGCACCGACTCCACGCTGGACCTGGTGTCGGTCTTCTTCACGCACACATAGATGTCCGCCTCGATCATGTTCATATCCTCGTCGAAGTAGTGGTGGACGAAGTACAGGTTCCCGTCGGCGTCCAGGGTCGGTTCGCCCGCGAACTCCGACACGATCTCGACGGGCTCCCCCCAGCCGTCCCCCTCCTTCTCGGACCTCCACAGGGCAGGGCCGGTGTAGCCGAGCTTGCTATCGGCGGTGAACCACAGCTCGCTGCTGTCGGGCGTGACGAACGGCCACCCCTCGTATCTGGTGGCGTTGTTCACCTCGGAGACAGCCACGGGCTCTCCCCAGCCGTCCGTGGTCTTCTCGGACCTCCAGATGTCCATGGACTCGCCCTCGCTCCAGTTGCCGCTGTGGAAGTACAGCGTCTGCCCGTCCGGCGTGATCGTGAACTCACCGATGTTGTAGTCCACATTGAGCTGCGTGCCCGCGTTCTCGACATCGGTCCATTCGCCGTCCACGAGGCGGGCGGTGTAGATGTCTATCTCGCGCGTAGTTCCCGACCCTCACGGAGGCGAACCACATCTTGCTTCCCTGGACGAACTGCGCGCCGTCGAGGGCCAGGTCGTCGTTGAGGATGATCCGCTCGGGCTCGGTCCAGTTGCCCCGCGACCTTCTTCGACCACCATATGCCCGTGACCTTGTCCAGGAGCTGCTTCTCCGGGGGCACGCTTACATCGGGCGTGAAGAAGAAGAACATGGTGTTCCCGTCCGGCAGCACGAACGGCGAATCCTCGGCCCCCGCAGTGTTGATCGGTCCAGTCATCGGGACCGGGTCGAGCCACTCGTCCGAATGGAGCACGGGCGGCATCAGGTCGGTTTCGGGCGTCATCTTCACCGCGTCTGATGGGATGGCCTCGCCTCGCGTCGGGGTCTCCTCGGGCTCCTGCGGCTGCATGGCGGAGATCGCGGCGAGGACGATTATCACGGTCACAATCACAACTAGGGCAACGACCACTTTCGCTTTCCTGGACATGGCAATCACTCTGGGCACTGTGTTGTTCAATCTGCGCTCCGCCTGTGCGGTGCGATTCCTGCGTGGGTGGATGCGTCGGGGCCGGTCACTTCTTCTCTTCTTTCTTCTTGTCGGTGACTGCGTCTTTCGCGCCCTTGCCGAAGGCCTTCGCGACTCCGAAGCCCTTCTTCAGTCCCTTTCCGACCAGGTCCCCTGTCTTCTCCGCTACTTCCTCGGCCTTTCCTTTCTTCTCATTTTCAGCCATTTTTCACTCCCACCTTTTCCGGTCAGTGGATGCGGTTCCTGGCTGATAATCGTTTCGCGCATGGCACAGGATATCCTCTGGTGGACGAACGGTAGCACGGTTAGGACACGGTCTGTCCGATCAAGTGTCAAGCGCCTGTCCAAACCCAGTATGCTCTGAGGAAGTCCAGCCATCCCAGGCCAGAGAAGGCATAGTCCTCGTAGCTCGTGTCCTCGTCGACGGCCTCGATCGCTCTCCAGGGCACGTATATCCCCAGTCCGGTCTGCTTCGAGTCCGAGACATGGGAGCCGGCGACTCCGATCACGACGCTGGAAAGGCTGGTCAGGACTTCAGTGCAGGCGTTCTTTGTGGCCGATGAAGTCGAGCGTTCGGCAATCGCCTCGATGAACTTCTCGGTGTCGACGAAGCCCAAGGTCTTCGAGCCCCAGATGATGTTCGCCCTGCTCGCGGCCGACATGATCATGTCGTGGTCGCTCGCGATGTCCTTCTTGAGCTCCCCCGCGAGCGTTCCGAGTGCAGTCACAAGACCGTCCAACGCGGCCATGTCCACGCCCGTGTGCGATGTCACGAGCTCGGACATGAACGGCGGGTCGAGGAAGTACTCGTATGTCACATCGAGGATGATCTGGGTGAGCTCCCTGGGCGTCACGCCATCCCTGTCCAGGTCGGCTAGGATGAGGTCGTACGGGAACCCTCTCCATCCCGTGTAGCACTCGCTCAGGACCGCGTACTGGAGGCCCGGCAGGCCCGTGTGGTACTCGTACGCCACCTCGACCTGGCCTGTCGAGCACTCGTCGGTGGCTATGACGTCCATATCGTGGTTCTTCAGAGCATCGACGACCTCCCAGTGGGTCAGCCAATCCCCTTCCGTGCTCCCCTCGACGTTGTCGTCCCAGGCGACCCCCGTCGGCGAGCCGTGGTCCCAGAAGAATAGGCACGTGTTGGGCGCGGTCGAGACGCTCTCCGTGAACGCCACGAACTTCTCCAGTGTGTCGGGGTGGCCCATGTTGACCTCGACTCCGTTCAGTTCGCATCCCGTCATCTCCACGGTGTAGCCTTCGTACACCTTGAAGACGTTCGCGGGCCCTTCGAACCTGTCCGCAAGCACGAACACGTCGATGTGGTCCGTGGACCCCACCGCCATCAGCTCGTCCATGTCTATCTGGTATATGTCCTCGTGCTGCAGACCCGCCTCCATATCGAGGTTGTTGTCCGCATCGAGATAGATTAGGACCTTCCATTCCGGGCCGTCTTCTCCAAGGGCGACGCCCGCGAAAGCGCCCAATCGACAGTAACACCGTCAAAATAGCTACGACTGGTTCCCTGCTCCGCATTGTTCCTTCCCCCTCTCCCGCGACACCGCTGCCACGGTGAGGGGTGCATCGCACTGACTCTATTTGACGCTTGCTTGAGAATGCCGCAGTTCGAAGCGCCACTCCACTGTACGCAAAGAGACATCCAAACCAATATGAGGGTTCGGTTCGATTTCGGGGTCCATGAGGAAGAACCGCCCCGTCACGAAGCAAGAGGACTCCGAGCAATCCGGGAGCGCCTCTCGGGCGCGAGGAGATAGTCGTCTCACTTGCCGCTGCGCTCGAGTCCTGCGAGCACGTCATCGCCTTCTGGGAGGGCGGGGCCCCGTCCTACGGCAGGCTCGATGAATGGTCCGACATCGACCTCTACGTCGTCGTGGAGGACGACTGGGTCGAGCACGCGTTCAGGATCACCGAGAAGAGTCTCCGGTCGCTGTCCCCGATCAAGCAGAAGTATGTAGTCCAGCATCCGGAGGAGTCGGGCATCTTCCAGGCGTTTTACAGGCTCTCTCGCGCGAGCGAGTATCTGATGATAGACCTTGCCAGTACTCAAGATGAGCGCTCCGGACAAGTATCTCGAGCCGGAGATCCACGGTCCCGCGCTGTTCCACTTCAACAAGGAGAACCAGGTCAGGATCCCACGGCTCGACAGGCGCGAGCACGCGAAGAAGGTCCGCGCCGCGTCCAAGAGGCTCAAGGAGCGGTTCGAACTGTTCAACTGCTTCGTCCAGAAGGAGATCAACCGCGGGAACACCCTGGAGGCGGCCGACCTCTACCACCGCGTGACATACGGCTCCCTCGTGGACGCGCTGCGCATCAAACACAGTCCGATGCACCATGATTTCAGGACGCGGTACATCCACTACGAGCTGCCCCGGAAGGTGACGGCGCGGCTTCAGGACCTGTACTTCGTCGGGGACGTGCGCGACCTGCAGAGGAAGTACGATGAAGCGTCCGAGTGGTTCCGCGAGGTGGCGAAGACCATCTGACCGGTCGCTCAGGACTTCTTCTTGGCCTTCGGCTTCGGGACCACCGCTGACCGTAGCAGCTTCCTGAGTTCCCGCTCGAGTTTGTCGTACTCCTCATAATCGTCGTCGGTCATGGAAAGCAGCATGGCGTACTCCGTGAGCGACTGCTTGACGAAGAAGTCGACATCATCCAGCGCTCCGGACTTGTCGGCAATCTCCGACTTGAACCCGATGCCCTTCAGGCGTTTCTCGATGGCGGCCACTTTGGCAGGCAAGCCTTCATCAGCCTTCATCTCGAAGCCTATCTTAGGCAGCGCATCGATCGCCTCCCTGACGCGGTTCTTGTTCTCCTTCCCAGATCCCTCTCCGTGCGAGAGGTTGAACACCTCGGCGGTCGCCCTGTAGTATGTCTCTATGAAGTGCTCGACGCGCTCCTCGCGCGCGACCTCCACCATGTCGGCGTCCTTGAGCTTCCGTATGTGATGGTAGATAGCCTGCGGCGTCAGGTCCAGCTCGTCTGCGATCTGCGCCACAGTACGTTCCTTCGCCCGGAGGAGGTAAACGATCCTCCTCCTGGTCTCATCAGCTAGGATCCTGAACGCGTTCGGGTCCTTGATCACCTTGATGGCCTTCATCTTAGCACCGTATAGAAAACGAATGGTTGTCTTGGTATTATAACGATTTCCTGCATTGAAACGATAGTTTTAATAACCCCTATGTGTATTACACAAACAGGCGTTATACTATGACAAACGCACAGTATGCAGATGTCGGACGCGGTCTCGATGCCGGTCCTTCGGAGGCTGCGCAGGGTCGAACGCGCTCTAGCGGCGTACCGGTCCACATCCCGATCGAGCATGGTCCTTGGCGGCGCAACGATGCAGAGGGGATTCGCATGAGCTCACATTCAATCCCTCTCCCATGCGAGCTGCCTTCTCGTGCGACGCCGCGCAGGGACCTCAGGCTCTACTCGAAGAACGAGTTCGGGGACTGCAACGGACTCTGGCTCTACCCGCCGAGGCCCAGGCCGAGGGTGGAGCGCGAGCCGAAGATATGGCTGTCGCGCGGGGTCCTCGCATCCTCCGTGAAGCGGGCCACCCGCGCCGTGGCCTCGTTCCTCCTATGACCTGACTCATCCTCAGGCGGTCGACTTCTTCATGAGGTCGATCGCCTGCTCTTCGAGAGGCTTAATCTTCCTGAGTATCTCCGCTCCCCTCTTCCTGTCCGACTTGGTCATCTTCCCCTGGAACGCGAACGGGAATATCGAGGAGAACTCCTCCATGAGCTTGGCCCCCTTGGCGTAAGCGGCCGAGGCCTCTCTCAGATGGGATGCGCCCTTTTCGGGAAACTTCTTGGATAGCCTCGAGAGGTACGTGCCGGCCATCTGCCTGCCGTTCCCCACGCAACCAGCCACGTAGCTGTTGCCCATGTAGTTCTGTCGCTCCTCAGGCACCTCCTCGAGAACCCTGGCCCATTCATCGAACGCCTCGGGCCCCGCGACGTACCTGGGCTGGAGGTCGACGCTCCCCTCCGCGAAGGCGATCGCTCTCTGGAGTATCTCGTCCGGCGTGTCGGCCTTCTTCGTCTTGTCCCTCAGGTACAGGGCGTCTATGCATCCGGGCGCTTTGAGGTCGTGGAACGGCACCAGCGGCTCCTCCTTCATGTCGCCCGAGAGCCCTCTGAATGTGCTCACTATGTACGAACCGCCCTCGTATCCCTTGACCAGGCCGTACTCGGGCGCTGCGAGCCCGTAGAGGACCACAGGTCTGTCTCTCTCGTCGATCTCACGCTTGATGTCCTCGGAGAGCTTCCGGACCATCTCCAGTTCCTCCGGCGTGGGAGCGCCCTCCTTGGCCGGGTAGGATCCCGGGTGCTCGAAGTGCTCGATGGTCCATCCCAGGTTCTCCGTTGCTTTCAGAACCCTCTTGAACGTCCTAATGTCCAACGCGGTCGGCCCAGAGGGGCAGGTCTCGCCTTTGGAGACGTTGACGAGGAACGCATGCCCCGAGATGCCTCCCACATCGGTCGTATCGCACCGGACACCCATCGCCTGCAGAGCCCCCGCCATCGCTCCAGTGTACGAGAGCCAGCACGGCTGATACTTCACGTTCTTGCTGACAACCTTCCTTTCCATGTCGATTCCTCCCTTGAACGCTCTTCTGTAGTGTCTCTGCATGAGCGCGCGCTCGTCATCAATCCTTCTTACTGAGTTCCTGTAAGTGGTCGAAGCGGTTCCCAGGAGCTCCCTGCCGTCGACCGTCAGCTCGTACGTCCCCCTTGCCGCCTTCTTCACCAACCCTGCCGAAAGCAGCAGGTTCAGGTGGTTGGCGAGGGCGGTCTTCGAGAGCCCCGTCCTCTCCATCATGCCCGAGAAGGTCTTCTCCCCTCTCAGCATGAGCGCGAGTATCTTCACCCTGGCTGGGTGGGCCGCGGCCTTCATCAGTCTCGCGATCCCCTCGGAGTACTCCAGCAGCACCCTGTCCTTCTCGTCATCCGCCTTCGGTCTCGCCATTCGCGCACACTCTGCTCCCGTACCATGCGCGGACCGGCGTCTTAAACGTTTCCAATTTCGTGAACATTGGTACTAAAATCAGTGAACACGGTCACGGCCGTGCTGTGGTGCTCTGTCAAGCGCGTATCCTGCGGTCCTGCCCGCGCTTCCTCTGCGCCTCGATCTCCGCCATGCACTTGTCCGCGTACTTGCACCAGTCGAAGCAGCTCGGGCGCTTCTCCCGTGTCACGAGGCCCCCGCAGAAGTAGCACCTCATGCACTGCTCGTTCGTGAATATCTCCACTTCCTTGCCGCAGTGCGGGCATGTGATCGGCTCGGGCACGGGCTCCGCGAACGGCCCCGCGCCCGGACAGCGGGTGAACATCGTCCTGGTCCTCCGGTCTAGACACCACAATATCCGCGCCGTCGGGGTAATATGGTTGTCCCTCACATCTTCGCTTTGTGTCGGGGGCGCTATCCGGGAGTTCCGCGGAGCCAGACACCGGCAGTGAAGATCGCGGCTCCGAGGAGGAGGAGGACACCTGCGATGGCGAACCCCGCCTGGTACGAGTACAGACCGATGACGATCCCCGTGGCGAGGGGCCCGACCGAGTGACCCACGTCCATGATCGACGAGAGGAAGCCTATCGCCGAGCCGTGGGCGGACCTCCCCGCTAGCTCCGATACGAGGGCCGACGTGGAGGCAGTGACGGTCGCGACGGTGATGCCGAACGCGGCCGAGAGGATCGCCAGCTCGAGCATCCCGACGACGTGCGGCATCAGGACGATGGCCGCGCACCCAGCGAGGAGCCCGAGGACGATGCTCGGCTCCCTGCCCCTCCTGTCGGATAGCTTGCCCAGGAAAGGCTTCGAGAACAGCATGCTCACCACCTGCACGCCCATGATGGTCCCGATCTCCAGCCCGTTGAAGCCCAGCGATAGCGCGTACAGGGGCAGGAACGCCTCGAACGCGCCCATGGCGAAGTACTGGAGCCCTTCCATGGAGGACGTGACGACGATCCTCCTGTCCCTCACCGTCGCCCGCAACGACTCGACGGTCCCCTTCGTGGACCTTGCCGCGCCCTCATGGCCGTCCATGCCTCTCCAGGGGACCGCGAACGAGAGCGCGAGGGCCAGGATTCCCGTCACGGCGCAGGCGATGTAGACGCTCGAGAAGTTGGCGAGGTAGAGCAGGGTGCCGCCCATGAACGGCGCGACGAACCGCCCGACCATCGTCGCCGAGGAGTACATCGCGAGCTTCTCGCCCCTCCTGTCGGGGCCGTACATGTCCGCCACCGCGGCCATCGCGACGGGCATGAAGATCGCAGTGGCGAACCCGTGGTAGAACCTGACGGCGATGAGCTGCCAGGGCTCGGAGACGAACAGGTAGAGGAACGGTGCGGTGGCGAATATCACGAGCGCGGGAGTGAGCAGCTTCTCCCGCCCTTTCCTGTCCGAGTAGGCGCCCGCGAAGCTGCTTATCAGGATCCCGGGGATCGGGCTGATGGCGGCGATGAGCCCCACCTGGGCGGCGTCCGCCCCGATGCTCTCCGCGAGCAGGGGCAGCGCGGGGTTCTTCGCCATCGTCGAGCCCAGGATGGCCAGCGCGGCGACTGCGCTCAGCACGATGAGGGTCCTTCTCAGAGGGTCGTCGGCCTTTGGGGTCGTCACGGGATGAAACCCATCCTGCTCGTAGGTCACTTGTGCGAGAGCTTCTCCCTGAGGAAATCCCTCTGCTCGGCCCTGGTCATTCTGTCCAGCTCCTCGGCGTGCATCTCCCTCAAATGCCTCAGCCTGCAGTGCGCGTAGAGGGCGTCGTAGATGTACATCCCCTTCTCGACGGCCTCGTGGTCGTCCTTGGCGATCGCGGCAGCCCCGGTCGCGATTGCCTCGAGACCTATCGCTTCGGGCGCGATCTCGAAGTCCATGGTGTCGGCCGCCCGGACAATCGTGGCGAGGTCTATCAGCGCCGGATCCTGCAGCTGGTGCTTGTACACGATCGCGTCGAAGCTGCAGAACTCCTCGTGGTGCCCCAGCTCGCACCCGGGCGTGTCGAAAGGCGTGGCTCCAGTCTCCTTCGCCACCCTGTCGACCTGGTCCGCGGGCACGAAGATGAACTCCGCCGCGGAGTCGATGAACCTGCGTATGAGCCACGGACAGGCGACCCTGTCCACATGCACATGCTCCCTCGTTATCCACTTCATGCTATCCGCCGCGAATCGGCGTCCGTGATACATAAAGGGTGGTCGGGCGGGGCGCCCGCGGCCCCGCTCGCCCTGTTTCTTGTGTTTCGGGCTCACGCCATCTTCTGCGAGCAGAAGTACGACAGCAGCACCTCGTCCCAGCCCGTGTCGATCACGAAGTCCATGTCGAGCTCGTTGTACACACGATTCCACGTGGTGTCCCAGTTGAGGTAGAACATCCCCTCTCCGGGACATACGAACACGGACATCCCGGTCTCGCGTCCTCTGAACCTCCAGCTGGCCCAGTCGTGCACTATGATGTCGTCCGCCGCAGCGACGATCTGGTCGGTTATCTCGGCGACCGTCGGGTACGAGTCCCTGACCCTCCTCCCGAACTCCGTGAACATGACCCTGATGTCCGCCGTGTAGTCGCATCCCATGCAGTTCTCCCACATGGCGACCATCGCGCTCTTAGCCGCCTCGGTCATGGGACCCTTGAGGCCCATGTCCGTCGGGAGGATCGCCTCCCTGAGCGCTGCGAACGCGTCCGCGATCGGCTGCATCTTGGACAGGTCGAGCACCGAGAGGGACGCGAAGTCCTGCAAGTACGGGTAGAGCGTCGGGTATGTCCCGAGCGGCGCGGTGTACCACTCCTCGTAGTCGTCCACCATCTTGATCGCGAGGTCGAGGGGCGCGGTGTCCGGGTCAGCGGACAACCCCCCGAGCAGCGCCCGGTAGTTCAGGCCGTCGAAAGGCACCGCCTTCTCGGACGCCACCAGGTATCCCGCCTTGTCCCTGAGCTCGTAGGCGACCTCGACCAAAGCCATCGAGCACGCGTCCAGCTCTATGATGTCGAGCATCTTCCCCGTGGCGGCCTTGGCGTCCCCGATCGCCCTTCCGAGGCCGTCGATGCTCATCCAGGGTCTGTTGGGCTCGCTCTCCTCCACGCAGATGCCTATGTAGCCCAGCCCGTGGTCCTGGATCACGAGCATGTAGTGCTCTGCTGCGAGCGTCGGCTCCGTCATCGTGAACGTGATGAAGTCGCTCAGCGTCTTCGGGTCGGACGAGTTCATCTCCCCCAGCGCCGCGGCCTCCTTCCACCCTTCCTCGGTCAGGGTGCTGTAGTTCGCGGGCGTCGTGAGCCCGTCGATGTACGCCGAGAGCGCGACGTCCACCCTGTTGGTCAGCGACTCCTTCCAGATGCCGATGAATGTCTCGGTGAGCGAGTCCAGGTCGTTGTCCGCGTCCCAGTACATCGCAATCGTCCACGACCTCAGGCCGTCATCCTCGGATTCAACCGACAGCGGCACATCGGCTGCTCCCGGCTCGACCGCTTCACCAGGGTCCCCCGCCGGTCCTACGTTCTCAATCCCCAGGTCCGCGGGCGCAGCGTACTCTGAGATCATGCCCGGGACCAGAACCATGCACAAGGCAGCCGCTACAGCTGCCAGCTTCAATGCAGTCCTCACTCTCTCTCCCCCTCAACGAGAAGAGTCAGGCCCTCCCCCCGCCCCGTCTCCTCGGGCGGGAGCAACTACGCGCCGCTAAATGAATCTTCGTCATCGTCGGAAACACTGCTGGTTGGACCTTCACAACGCTAATCGTGCATTGTGCTAGCACGGTTCTCGTACTCTCACTGTACTCCCGAACCCTTAATGTACGGAACTGTACGTTTACCGTGAACGATGTTCCCGCAGCGAGTGGCCTCACTGAAGGTCTCGGGCATAAGGAAGCTCTTCGAGGCCGCGCCCCCGGGCGCGATAAACCTCGGCCTCGGCGAGCCCGACATCCAGCCGCCCGCGGAGATGATCAGGGCGTTCCAGCAGGCGCTCGCGGACGGCCACAACAAGTACGGCCCGAGCGCCGGCATCAAGGAGCTCAGGAAGGCCATCGCCGCCGACCTCAGGCACTACAGGAGGGACGTCTCGTGCGAGAACATCATCGTGACCGCGGGGGCGACCGAAGGGATGAGGATCGCCTGCGAGACGATCATAGGGGAGGGGGACGAGGCGCTCGTGCCCAACCCAGGTTTCATCATCTACGGTCCAGACGTGGCACTCGCGGGGGGCAAGCCAGTCGAGTACTCCCTGAGGTCGGAGAGCGGGTACCTCCCCGACATCGAGGAGATCGAGAGGCTCATCACGCCGCGCACGAAGGCGATCATAGTCAACAGCCCGTCCAACCCCACGGGGACGGTGTTCCCCAAGGAGACGGTCAAGGCCTTGAGCGAGGTGGCGAAGGACCACAAGCTCTACATCCTCTCGGACGAGGTCTACAACAACTTCGTGTACGAGGGGGAGCACTGGTCTTTCGCGCGCTTCCACGACGACACGATCGTGGTGAACTCGTTCTCGAAGTCCCTGGCCGCCACCGGCTGGAGGATCGGGTACGTCGCCACGTCGAAGGAGATAGTCCAGCAGCTCGCGAAGGTGCAGTACTACACGCTCGCGTGTCCGCCGACCCCGACACAGTACGCGATCCTCGAGGGCATGAAGATACGGGACAGGTTCCTGAAGGAGATGATCTCCGAGTTCGCCCTCAGGCGCGAGGTGGCCATGAAGAAGCTCGCCCAGATCCCCTCTTTCGAGACGCCCAGGGTGCAGGGGGCGTTCTATCGTGTTCCCCAAGTACGCCCAGAAGCTCGACTCGGAGGAGTTCGCGATGAGGATCCTGAAGAAGGGCGTCATATGCGCCCCGGGGAACGCCTTCGGGTCGCTGGGCGAGGGGCACCTGAGGTTCTCGTACGCCAACTCGAGGGAGAACATCGCGAAGGGCCTCGACATAGTGGCAGAGGTCGCTGCCAGCACCTGACCCCTAGCATACCAGTAGATTTATATTTCCATCAATATCTTTAGGTCCGATGCCAGACCAGGAGGCTCAGGCGGCCCCGGGCCAGAACAGGCTCATGAGTCCCAAGGCCGCGCTCTCGGTCGCGAACGGCGTCCTCGGCGCCGTCCTGGGCACCACGGCTCTCGTGTACATCGCGCAGAACATGGGCCCCGGCACCCTGGGCATACTCGGCTACGCCATGATATCCATCGGCCTGCTGAGCTTCCTGTCGGATTTCGGCGCGGGCTCCGTGCACTCGATGCACATGAGGACCTGCCCCGACCAGGCCAAGTGCATCGGGGCGTACGCGGCCATCAGGCTGGCGCTCGTGGCGATATTCGCGGTCGTGACGTACTTCCTGATAGAGCTCTGGAAGGACGGGTTCATAGGCGGGCCGATGCCCTCCGACGACACGATGCTCGAGCCGCTCATCGACTCGATGTACGTGTTCCTCGTGTACTATGTGCTGCTCGGGATAAGCCAGATCGCGACCCACACGTTCGATGCGGTCGATGCGGTCGCGAAGGTACACGTACCCGCCATACTCGAGCTCGTCGTGAGGGTCTCGTTCGTGATATACATCGCGACCTCGGCCCTCGGGTCGACCACCAGCGGGCCAGCGCTCCTGGCCTCTGCGTACGCCGCGGGGATGATCTCCTCGATGCTGCTCACAGCCGTGCTCATGAGGAGGTACAGGATATCGAAGCCGGACCGCGAGATCCTGATGAAGTACATCCACTCGCTCGTCCCCGTGTTCCTCGTGTCCATCATAATCATCCTGGACCTCTACCTCGACAAGGCGGTCGTCGGGTACTTCTGGGGGGAGTACGAGCTCGGTCTGTACTTCGGCGTGCAGAAGATGGCCGTGTTCGTGAGCGTGTTCTCCCTCGCGGTCGCCACCCTCATCCTCCCGTCGGTCACGACCTACTTCATCAGGAAGGACGTCGGGGCGAGCTGGGACGTGGTGAACCAGGCCGAGAGGTACGTGTCCCTGGTCGTCGTCCCCACCGCTGCCTTCTACCTCATGTACGGGGGCGACATCATCAGGGTGTTCCTGGGGAACGAGTTCGTGCAGGCCGTGAGGACCATGGACGTGCTGGTCCTGTCGAGCGCCGTTTTCGCGCTCGTGCTCCCCCTCAGGTCGGCGATCGTGGGCGTCGGGGAGCCGAAGAAGCTGCTGAGCATAGGCGCCGTTGGGCTGCTCATCCAGCTCGTGCTGCTCCTCGTGCTCGTCCCTGACGACTTCTTCGGCATGAACATGC
Source organism: Thermoplasmatota archaeon (assembly GCA_963818745.1). Lineage (GTDB taxonomy): Archaea > Thermoplasmatota > Thermoplasmata > UBA10834 > UBA10834 > CAWBDD01. The sequence continues at coordinate 51,541 of CAWFTI010000002.1, forward strand.
TCGGCATGAGGGGCGAAGGGGCGGCCGTGGTGCTGCTCGTGAGCGCCACGTACTACTTCTTCGCGCTCAGGTACATGGTCTGGAAGACGGGGAAGATACTCCCCAGCTCGCGCTCGTTCAAGCACATCATAAGCGCCGTGACGATGGTGGGCGCGATGTACGTCGTGGACTGGTTCATCATCCCGACGGTGGACTGGGCCGCGCTCGTGCTGCTCGCGGTCGTGGGCGTGCTGTCGTACGGGGCCTCCGCGTACTCCATGGGCGAGCTCGAGTCTTCCGACTACAGGTACTTCCGGTCGCTGCTGAACCCCCAGGAGACATACCAGTACGTGGTCAACGAGCTCCTCGGGAAGAGGATGTGAGGCGCGGACTCGATTCGTTTATAGGCAGCGATCCTGATTACTGCGCCGAACCGATATGACCGACCAGACGATCATAGTCCACGCGTCCGAGCTCGTCACCCTCAAGGGGCCGAAGCGGTCGAGGACGAAGAGCGAGATGTCCGAGCTGTCCATAATCAAGGACGGGGCGCTCGTCCTGGAGGACGGCGCCATCGCAGATGTGGGCAGGACGCAGTCCATACTGAAGGAGCACGACGCGACCGGGATCGAGAGGGTCGACGCCTCGGGCAAGGTCGTCATGCCCGGGTTCGTGGACCCCCACACCCATCTCGTGTACGCGGGCTCCCGCGAGTTCGAGATCGAGCTCAAGATCAAGGGCAAGAGCTACATGGAGATCCTGGCCGAGGGCGGAGGGATACTCCGGACGGTCAGGGACACGAGGGCCGCCTCGTCCCAGGAGCTGTACGAGCAGAGCGCCCGCAGGCTCGAGTCCATGATCGCCCACGGCTCGACCACCATAGAGGCGAAGTCCGGCTACGGACTGGACCTCGAGACCGAGGTGCGCATCCTCGAGACGGTCGCGAAGCTCGGCGAGGATTATCCCGCGGACCTGGTCCCGACCTTCATGGGCGCGCACGCGACCCCTCCTGAGTTCGAAGGCCGGCCGGGGGACTACGTCGATTTCGTGGCGGACAAGGTCGTGCCCCTGGTGTCCGCAAGGAAGCTGGCTCAGTTCTGCGATGTCTTCTGCGAGAAGGGCGCGTTCACCCCCGACCAGTCGAGGAGGGTGCTGCTCGCGGCGAAGGAGCACGGGATGCAGCTCAAGGTGCACGCGGACGAGTTCGCGAGCTCAGGGGGCGCTGAGCTCGCGGCGGAGGTCGGGGCGGTCTCGGCGGACCATCTGGCCAAGCCCTCGGACGACGGCATCATGGCCATGGCCAGGAAGGACGTCGTGGGCGTGCTCCTGCCGGGAACGCCGTTCTCGTCGCTGTCGATGGAGTACGCCGATGGCAGGAGGCTCATAGACCTCGGCGTGCCGGTGGCGCTCGCGACCGACCTCAACCCGAACTGCTGGAACGAGTCGATGCAGTTCGTCATCAGCCTCGCATGCTACAGGATGCGCATGACGCCCGCGGAGGCCATCACCGCGGCGACGATCAACGCCGCGGCCGCGCTGGGCATGGACAAGAGGATAGGCTCGCTCGAGCGCGGCAAGAGGGCGGACGTGCTGGTCATGGATGTTCCGAGCCACGCGCACATACCCTACAGGTTCGGGACGAACCTCTGCTCGGCCGTGTTCAAGGACGGCAAGAAGGTCTGGGAGAAGCAGCCGTTCCGCACGGCCTAGATCCTCAGGATGACTATCCCCGCGACGACGGTGAGGATGCCGACCCACTGCTTGAGGTCGAGCCCCTCCTTGAGGAACATGAACGCCAGGAGCGTCGTGAACACCGCGTTCGAGGTGGCGACCGCGGCCGTCGCCCCGGTGGACAGCTCCGTGTGCGACAACGCGAACGTGAACGAGAGGATGCCTATGCCCAGCAGGAGACCGGCCGCGACCGGGTAGATCGCGTTCACGCCGATGGACTGCACCTGGTCCGTGAGGTACAGGTACGCGAAGAGCACGGCCCCGAGCGCCCCGATGGACATCCACATGATGGCGGAGAACAGCTCGGGTTTGATGCCGAAGGTCTTCTCGCCGTAGCTTATCAGGAAGTTGGTCGTCCCCCACAGAATGAAGGTTATCACTGCGAACAGCAGCGCCGATGACAGCATGATCCTCCGCTCCACGGTTCCGCGGAGAACTGGCAATCTATAAATATACTGCGACGCGCCCGGGTGGAATGCCAGGATGCGTCAGCGAAAGGGGTCCCTCCGCGGGTTACATATATATGCGCGAAGGGGCATGTTCGCGCATCGTCAGGCATCACTATCTGGCAAGGGGCTTGTCCCATGGTGTCTGTCTGCTGGCTCACGGAACTGGAGAGCTACAAGGGCATCATCCCGTACAAGAACCCGGGGGGCATGGGGACGAACGCTCCCATGGTCGCCAAGGAGCTCGAGAAGCTCGGGTGCAGGGTGCTTTTCAACGAGCCCGAGGGCGACTACGACGTGCTGCACATACACAGCCCGCTCCCCAACTCGTTCTTCTGGGCAATCAAGAGGAAACTGTCGGGGAAGCCGCTGGTCGTGCACGGGAGACACCTCCCTGAGCTCGTCAAGGGCGGGTTCGTCGGAGGCTCTCTCGCGTATCCGTTCGTCAAGGTCTACTCCAGATACTTCTACAACCTGGGCGACGTGGTCGTGGGCGCCACCCCGTACGTCTCCAGATCGCTCTACAAGGACGGCGTGAGGCGTCCGTTCAGGACCATCCCCAACGGCATCAACCGCGAGGTGTTCTCCAGGAACGCGGCCTTGGGGCAGAAGTTCAGGGAGCGCTGGGGGGTCGGGCCGAAGGACAAGCTCGTCCTGAGCGTGGGGCTCAGGATCCCGAGGAAGGGCGTGGACACCTTCGTGAGGATGGCGGACATGCTCTCGGACCGGAAGGACGTCAAGTTCGTCTGGGTGGGCGAGTCCGAGCCGCTCCTGAGGGACGCCCTGGACGAGACTGCCAGGGGCAGGGTGTCGTTCCCGGGTCACGTGCCCTTCGAGGACATCGTCGGGGTCTATTCCGCGGCGGACGTGTTCGTGTTCCCGACCAGGGCCGAGAGCTACGGGAACGTGATGCTCGAGGCCGGCAGCTGCGGCTGCCCGCTCCTGATCAGGGACATCCCGGTCTATGAGGACTGGGTCGTCGACGGCAAACACTGCGTGAAGGCCAGGACGGACGAGGAGTTCGCGGAGAAGCTCCGGAGGCTCCTGGACGACGACGCCTTCAGGGCGCAGATGTCCTCCGGGGCGAGGCTCTTGGCCGAGGAGCAGGACATCAAGAAGACCGCCGAGATGCTCAAGGAGCTGTACGAGGCGCTCGTGATAGGGAGGAAGCTGCTGTGATAGGCGAGGACATCATAGGCATGTTCGCGTCCCTGGGCGATGTCGGTATGCTCCTCGCGCTCACGGTCGTCATACTCATAGACGGCACGGGGTTCCCGACGCTGCCCGAGGTCTGGATGGTGTTCATATTCGGCGTGCACCAGGACTCCTTCGGGTGGGGCCTGGCCGTCGTGCTCGTCGCCAGCCTGGCGAGCCTCGGGGGCAATTTCATACTCTACTCGATCGTCAAGTTCATCAGGCCCCCCAGGTGGGTCCAGAAGGCCATGAAGAAGTACACCGACTTCCTCATCGTCTCGGACGAGCGGCTCCTGCTGCTCAACAGGATAGCCCCCATCGTGCCCTACACGGGCGCGTTCATGGCCGTGTGCAACTGGGACATCAGGAAGTGCGCACTGTACCTGATCATAGGCGCGACCGCCAAGTCCTCGGTCGTCGTCATCCTTTCCTGGCTCAGCTACGACAACATGCGCCAGGAGATCGCTCCATGGATCGCGCTGGCGGCGGTGGCGGTCGTCATGGTCATCAGCATAATCGCATCACTTAATCTACAAGAGACGGATTGGCCTGAGGGGGGACCCGACACGATCTCAGTGATCGTCCCGACATACAACGAGAAGGACAACCTCGAGGAGCTGGTGCGCAGGACGAACAGCGCATGCGCATCCGCGGGGATCGAGGTCGAGATGGTCATAGTCGATGACAACAGCCCGGACGGGACGGGGAAGCGTGCGGACGAACTCGGCTCGGACTTCAGGGTCAAGGTCGTTCACAGGGCGGGCAAGCTGGGCCTGTCGACCGCCGTCATGGAGGGCTTCGATGCTGCCTCGGGCGACATCCTGGTCGTCATGGACGCCGACCTGAGCCATCCGCCGGAGAAGGTCCCCGAGATGGTCTCGAAGATAACCTCGGGCGAGGCCGAGATGGTCGTCGGGAGCAGGTACGTCAAGGGCGGGCATGTGGAGAACTGGCCCGTCCACAGGAGACTCATATCGAAGACCGCGACTCTGCTCGCGAAGGGCCTGACCAAGGTCAAGGACCCGATGTCAGGTTTCTTCGCGTTCAAGCGCTCGGTCATCGACGGCGTGGTGCTCAACCCCGTCGGATACAAGATCGGGCTCGAGATACTCGTGAAGGGGAAGTACTCGAAGGTCGAGGAGGTCCCCATCACGTTCGCCGACAGGAAGGCCGGGAAGAGCAAGCTCGGGGCCGGGGTGACGCTGAAGTACATCGACCACTGCCTCCTCCTCTACGAGCACAAGAAGCCCTGGCTGGCCAGGTACATCAAGTTCTCGGTAGTCGGGGGGATAGGCGCCGTCATCAACCTCGCAATCCTCTGGACCGCGACCGAGGGGTTTGCCGTCCACTACCTCTGGGCCGAGGCGCTGGCGTTCGTCATCGCCGACACGAACAACTTCGTCTGGAACAGGTGGTGGACCTTCAGGTCCAAGGGCAAGATACCGGCCCAGTACTCGCAGTTCCTTATAGTGAGCGCGAACGGCCTGATGCTGAACCTGATACTGTTGAAGACCTTCGTCGAGGACCTGATGCCGGCACTCGGCATCGGGGAGGACAAGGCTGGTCTCTTCCTGGTCGTGGACCAGGCCATCGTGATATTCATCGTCAGCCTGTTCAACTTCTTCGCGAACTCGCTCTGGACGTTCAGCGCGGACATAAAGCGGAAGCAGTGAATGGACCTCTTGCTCACAGCGAGCGCGCGCTCGCGAGGTCCATCCTCACGTAGACGGTGATGTCCCCCAACCCTTCCTGGAATAGGTCGAGCGCGGCGCTGCTCGCAGGCGGTGGGGAGTGCGAGAACCTCTGGGCCGCGACCTGCCCGTACCCGTGCTCCTCGAGGAACGCGGGGAGCTCGGAGAACTCGTTAAGGCGATAGCAGAGCACCACGACCGAAACGTTGTATCCGACGATGGCTTCTTCGATCCTCTCGAGCGTCAGGTCGGGGTACTGCCTGTAGCCCACGTTGACCAGCTCCGGCGGGAACGCGCACGCCCGCGTACGACGCTATGATCGGGTCCCCGGAGACGACCCAATCGTCCGGGCCGCAGAGCGCGGCCACGAACTCCCCGTAGTACACTTGGGTCGGCTCGTCCTGCGCCGCGAGGCCGTAGAGTCCGAACCCGGAGGAGACGCACAGTCCGCCACGATCGAGGACTGCTGCGAAAACGGTCCCGAAGCCAATGCTTCTTTTCCGACAGAATCCTCGCGCGTATCGGCTGTGCTTGGCACTTTTCGCGTTCAATACGCTTCGCGACCAGGACGCCCGCGAGGACGGCCAGCGGCGGGCTCAGCATAACCATGTGATGGAGGAACACGAGCGGCTGCACGATCATGAAAGCGAGCACGACGAGGACGATGACGACCAGGAACCTCGTCTCGGGCGAGCAGCGCCACTGCCTGCGCGCGTACACGAGCGGTAGCACGTACGGGATGTTGAGGCCGAGGAATGCGACGATCGACAGCTTGAGGAACGGCTCGAACTCGCGGTGGCCCTGGTCGAACACCGTGCCCTGGAGGATCTCCGACGGGCCGAGCAGCAGGGCGAACAGGCCGAGCGGGACCGCGGACACGGCCACGAGGATCCCGAGGTCGAGGGCCTTCCGCCTCGTCACCTTCCTGTCGAGCACCCAGGCGACTGCGAAGAACGCGATCATCCCCAGCAGGGGGACGACGCCCAGGAGCTTCACGGACGTCGAGACGCCGATCATGAGGCCCGCGACGACGAGCGCAAGGCGGCTATCGTCCTTCACGTAGTACGCGAGCGCGAGTATGGAGAACGCGAAGAAGCTCGCCGACATGGCGTCCAGCGAGAACAGCCTCGACTCCCTGACGAACACGAAGTCGACCGCGAGCATCAGCCCCGTCAGGATCATCGCCTTGTCGCCCGCGAGCTTGCGCGCGGCGAGCATGCACGCGGCGACCGCGAGCATCGACAGGGTCGCGGACAGGGTCCTCAGCGAGACGACATCTCCGCCGAAGAGCGCGCCCATGTAGAACGCCATCGGGGCCTGGTCGCACGGAAGCTCTGTGTAGAGCCCGTACCCCTCGGACACGAGCAGAGCCCTCTGGAGCATGATCCCCTCGTCGACGCCGTTGTTGGAGTAGCTCCAGCCGATGTTGTAGAACCTGAGGAACGCCGCAAGGGTCAGGATGAGGGCGACGGTCAGGAGCAGCTTCCGCCTGTCAGTGGTCAGCAGCTCCTTCGGATCCATCCGTCCCCTTCTCCCTGAGACCGCTGAAGGCACCTGGAGGGTATTTATCCTACCGCACGTGCGCGGGCGCCCTCAGAGGAACTCCTGGAACTCCTTGACCAGGTCGGGGTACTTCTTCTCGATCGCCTTCAGTATCGCGAGCGTGGACATCTTCTGCACGCCGACCTCGTTCAGCGTCGCGATGATCTTGTTGAACGTGTCGTCGCTGAGCGTGACGAGCTTCTCCTTGGCCAGCCAGTTCCTGTAGAGGTTGTTCTCTATCAGGTCCCTCCAGCCCTTCTCGTACCGCCTCAGGGACTGCTCGCTGAAGTTCCTCTCCCTGGTGGCCTTCGCGAGCACCTCGCCCGCGACCTTGCCCGACTTGCAGCTGTTCGATATGCCCCCGCCAGTGATGGGGTCTATCTGCCTCGCGGCGTCCCCCACGAGCAGGATGCCGTCCCCGACGGTCTTGTCTATCGGGGAGCATATGGAGACCGCCCCGCTGACGAGCTCGAGCGGCCTGCCCTTCCTCAGCCTCGGGTCCTCCTGGATGTACTTGTCCAGGTACTTCTTCACGTCCGCAGGGTCCTTCAGCTTCGACAGCTGCATCCCTATGCCCACGTTCGCCGTGTCCTCGTTCTTCGGGAAGACCCAGATGTACCCTCCCGGGGCCTTGCTCCCGAGGACGAACTCGCAGAAGTCCGCCTCGTAGCTGATGTTCGTGAGCCTGTACTGGAAGCAGGATGTGATGTCCCTCGGCGCGAGCGAGGTGTCTATGCCCGCCCACCTGCCGACCTGGGACTCGAACCCGTCGGCAGCGACGACGCATCCCGCCCTGATGTCCCTCGTCTGGCCGAACGACCTGACCTTGACGCCCGTGACCTTCGTCCCGTCCTTGAGCAGGCCGATCGCGGAGGTCTTCAGCTTCAGGTCCGCGCCCGCCTTCACGGCGTCGTGCGCGAGCAGCTTGTCGAAGAATATGCGGTCGATGACTATCCCGACCTCGTCCCCCGCGTGCTTCGCGTCCAGGTAGAACGCGGTCCCGTTCGGGGCGACTATCTTGGCGCCCTTGACCTCCCTGGCAAAGCTCTTCGAGTCGAGCTTGATGCCCACGGAGTCCAGCCATGTGGTGGATATGCCCTCCCCGCACCTGACCGGGGAGCCTATCTCCTGCCGCTTCTCGATCATGAGCACGCGCGCGCCGCCCTTGGCGGCCCACTTCGCGGTCATGGAGCCCGCGGGGCCCGCGCCCACGACGACGACATCGTAGTCGTTGGCCATCCTAATCCTCCTCCACGAGCGTTATCGCCCCTACGGGGCAGACCTTGATGCACCTCTTGCAGAGCGTGCAGTCGTCGTTGAACTCCAGCACGACCTCGTTGAGGCATATCGCGTTCACAGGGCACGATCCGACGCACGCACCGCAGTGCATGCACCTCGTTATGTCGACCTCAAGCTCGTCCAGTTGATCCTTCTCCAAGAATCCCACCTCACGTGTACTGCTCGCCGAACTTCTTGCGCCACTCGGCCAGCGGCACGGAGAACCTCTTCTCGACGTCCGTCCGGTAGACCGGCCCCGAGTTGTACGCGCAGAACGGTATCAGCTTCATGTCGGGCGTGGTGTAGTGTATGCTGCATCTCTTCACCCTCTCGATGTCGTAGTTGTACGAGTCCTGGAAGTGCATCGAGCCGACGTACATCATCCTCCAGCTGAACTTGGACAGCCCCTTCTTCGTGTCCTCGGAGAACACGCGCTGCAGGACCTTCAGGAAGTCCGTCAGGTTCATGCCCTCGGGCAGCTGGTCCTTCTTGATGTGCCTCTTGATCATGCTGTACGCCTTGACCTTGGTGATGGACTGGAGTGCCTTCCCCTCGCGCTTCTCCGCGAGCTCGTGCATCTCCATGAACAGGCTGTCCACATCGACGAACCTGGTCAGCGGGACGACGTTGTCGGCGTCCTTGACGAACAGGTAGGTGGCCATGCCGCAGTGTATGTGGTTCGTGAAGGTGACCATGTTCCTCCCGGCGATGGTCGTGACCAGCTCGGACACGGGGGTCACGGTCGCGGGCGGGTACCAGTCCGAGGCCTTGATCCTGCCTCCCGACTGCTTCTCGATGTCGTGTATCAGGTCGGGGATGGTGTACCGCCCCTTCTCGAGGTCCTCGCTCGATATCCTCCCTGTGAACGCCACGGGCTGGTAGTTCACGCCTCTGATGACGTCCATGTTCTCGAGGGCGTACTTCAGTATCGGCCAGACCTGGTCGTCGTTCACTCCCTTGACGATCGTGGGCACGAGCACCACCGACGGGTGGTTGTCGAGCTTGCGGAGGTTGTCGATCGCCTTCTGCTTGGTCGCGAGCAGGTCCTTGCCCCTCGCGCGGACGTAGATCTCGGGCCTCAAGCCGTCGAACTGCAGGTAGAGGGTGTTCAGACCCGCCTCGCTCACGGCCTTGCAGAACTCGACGCTCTTGGCGAACTCGATGCCGTTCGAGGCCGCCTGGACCTGGGCGAAGCCCATGCCCTTGGCGGCCTTTATCGCGTCGACGAACCTGGGGTATATCGTGGGCTCCCCGCCGGAGAACTGTACCGCGGGGCACGGGACCGGCCTCTGGTCCCTGAGCATCTGGAGCATCTTGACGACGGTGTCGAAGTCCGGCTCGTAGACGTACCCGGCGGCGTTCGCGTTCGCGAAGCATATGGGGCACTTGAGGTTGCATCTGTTGGTGAGATCGAGGTTCGCGAGCGCCGTGTGGCTCGTGTGCAGGTCGCACAGGCCGCAGTCGAACGGGCACCGCTTCGCGTGCGGGATCGCGGGCTTCTCGACCCCGACGCCGTCCCTGGACCACTTCTCGACCCTCAGGTACATCTCGGCATCTGACCAGACGACGTCCCTGAAGCTCCCGTGCTTCGGGCAGGACTTCTCCATCACTACCTTTCCCTTGTCCTCCCTCAAAGTCGCGGGTATGATCGCAAGACATTCCGGGCAGAGGCTCTCCGTCTTCTTCGGAAGCCCTTTGGGCACGGCGCACTGCTTGGTCAGCATTCTTCTCCCTATCCCTGCGGGTTAATTCCATCCCGAATGATTTAAATGTTATGTAGTCGATGTAGCTACAAATGGACATAAAATCGGTCATATCGAAGCTCGGCGGCGACATGGACCGACTCAGGGACGACTACCTGAAGGTGTCTGGAACGCTCGCCAGGTTCGGCCTCTCCGAGTACGAGGCGAGGGCGTACATCGCGCTCGTGGCTTTGGGTTCAAGTTCGGCTAGCTATGTAGCTGAAGTAGGACAGATTCCGCGCACATCAGCCTACAAGATAATGGAGAGCCTCGAGGCCAAGGGGTTCGCCCGCTCCAAGGAGGGTCGACCCAGATCGTTCGCCCCGGTCGACCCGTCCGAGATCGAGCAGCGGCTGGTCTCCGACCTCAAGGAAGCGTTCGGCAAGATACGGTCCGTCAAGGACATCATGTCCGAGAAGGGGGTGCCTCAGCTCGTGTACACGATCATGGGGCGGGACCGCGTCCTCGAGAAGATCGGGGAGATGGTCGACAAGTCGGAGACAAGCTTCGTGATCTCGTCCCCGTCGTTCGCGGATATCAGGAAGCGTCTGGGCAAGCGGTTTGCGGGCGCGTCGTCCAGGGGGGTCAAGGTCACGGTCATCACGAGCCCGTTCATCAAGGTCCCCCGGGCGTTCACAGCGGTCCGCAGGAAGGCGCTCATCGCCACGGATGTCATCTCCGACGGCAAGATGGCGCTCCTGGCCGCAGCGGACCTGTCGGCGTGCGGGTACACCGACAACGCGGCTCTCTCCGCGCATCTGGAGGAGTTCCTCAGGATCATGTCCGAGAGCCACGACTAGAACTCGGCTGCCGGCCCGCGCGTCTTCTTCGATTCCGCTTTGATCACGGTCTTGAGCAGGAACGGTGCGTAGAGCGTGGTCGCGATCGACACCAGCACGATGACGGAGTATGTGTCCAGGCCGATCGTGCCCATCGTGAGCCCGATCATCGCGACGACGATGCCCACCTCGCCCCTCGGGATCATGCCCGCGCCCACGATCAGCGCGGTCCTCTCACCCCTGCTCGCCGCCCCAAGGGAGCACCCGATGAGCTTGCTCAGTATGGCGACTATCGTGAGGGCTATCGCTACGGGTATCACGTTCGTCAGGTTCGTGAAGTCCACCCTGGCCCCCATGACGACGAAGAAGAACGGCACCAGCAGGACGTTGAGCGGCTCGAACTTCTGCTCTAGCTCGTATGTGTCCTTCGTGTCGGAGAAGATGAGGCCTGCGAAGAACGCGCCGATGATCGCCGCCAAGCCGACGAACGAGGCCATCGCGGAGAGCCCGAAGATGACTATCAGTATTATCACGAACGGGGCCTCCTTCTGCACGAGCTTGTCCAGCCAGCTGTCCCTCTTGAACGCCCTCGTCCGATAGTGCACGGCATACGTGCCGTTCACGGTCCTGTCGAACTTTACCTCCCTCTTGCCAGAAGCGTACCTGACCATCCTGGTGCCCAGTATGGTCACTATCGCCACGAAGCATATCGCCTCTCCGATCACGATCGCGACATCTATGGACCCGAGGTTGCCGGCCGCCGTCCCGCTCACCAGCGTCAGGATGATCATGCCCAGTATGTCGTCGATCACAGCCGCCCCGAGTATTATCTTCGCTTCTGTCGAGCGTATCATGCCGAGGTCTTCGAGCACCCTCGCGGTTATGCCTACGCTCGTCGCGACCAGGGCCGCGGCGATGAACATCGCCTCCACTGACGAGAAGAACAGCAGCCGAGAGACGTAGTAGCCCATGATGAACGGGGTGATCACGCCGAGCGCGGCGACGCTCCCGGCCACGAGTCCAACTCGCTTCAGCTCGGACAGCTTGATCTCCATGCCGACCGAGAAGAGCAGGAAGGTCGCGCCCAGCTGCGCGAGGATGTCCAGGAAGTCCGCGTCGGCGGTGATGATGTTGAATATGGACGGCCCGAGGACTATGCCTGCAAGCAGCTCGCCCGTGACCGCGGGCATCCTGAGCCTCTCCATGATCTCCCCACCGATCTTGGCGGCGAGGAACGCGATGAATATCAGGAGGAGGGTGTCCTCAGTGCTCACTAAATCCCATCCAAGCACTTGAATAGCGTCGTCCGTATTTAATTATGAGTTGCCCTCGCGGCCGGGTGGGGCGCGGGCCGTTGTAGGCTGCATGTAACTGTAACTATCTACACCCCCGAGCCCCACTCACAGCCCGGGATTGGCAGTGACAACAAACACTTTGGCTGAGCGGAAGGCACGTGTGAGCGTTCGAAGGCTGGGCCGGGACGACCTCGGACAGGTCTCGTTCTCGGTGATCGCTGTCGTGATACTGCTCGCCGCGGGTGCGGCGGGCTCGTACATGGCGAAGAGGGAGCTGGACGAGGCGGCGGTGGACAGGCGCGCCGTCCTCATCGCGTCCATGGAGGAGGCGATCCAGGACGTGTCCCAGGAGCTCGGGCTGTACGGCGCAGCGAGCGCCCGAGAGGTCGTGTCCGGCTGGTCTGAGTTCCCCGTCAACGAGTCGAGGATATCCGAGAGCTACTCCTCCTCGCTCCAGGCGTATGTGTCCTCCGCCTTCCCGAGGCAGGAGAGCGGGTTCGAGCTGCAGGTGTCGAACTGGACAGGCGGGCTGTTCTTCGTCGAGAGGAATACCTTGGACCTCGTGTCCTCGGACGAGTCAGAGGCGGACCATGTCGAGCTCGAAGGCACCACGATGGACTACGCCGGCATGCCCGCTCCGTCGGCCGAGGTGCTGGCCGAGCGCACCGCTAATCCCTACTACGTCGCGGTCGGCAACTTCACGGTACTGGTCAGCTCAGACGACGTCGTCCTCTGGAAGGACGCGTCGTTCCTGAGGCCGGTCATATCGGCCCTCCCGTTCCTCGAGACCAAGCTGAGGGCGTTCGAGTCCGCCTCGGAAGGAGAGTTCTCCGACCTGGGCAGGCTGGTCTCTTACATGCTCACGGCCCTGGGACAGCTCAGGATACTGGAAGGGTACGGCGTTCCAATGTACTCCGACGGCCTGGACACGGCGTCCGTGGTCACGGAGCAGGACGTGTACCGTGCGGTGTCCGTCGGGCTCCTGCTCGAACAGGCCCGGCTCTTCCGCGCAATCGACCCATCCTACGCGTCGCAGACGGCCATGGCCTGCGGAGGGGACGGCTCCGCGCTCAGTCTCCTGCTAGGCTCTTCCGGGATGTACGCCGACCCAGCGGAGCTGTTCCTGTGGTTCCTCGGGAAGAAGAAGGTCGAGCTGGAGCCGCGGATGGTGATCGCGCAGGCGGTCGCGGGCCTTACGGACCAGCTCACGGTCAAGATGATGGACTACCTTGGCTGGCTCGGCATGCTCGATGTCGCGGACGTCGCGCTCGACATGGCCGACAACTCGCTCGATTCGCTCATCAGCTTATTCACGGGCGAGGACAAGGCCACGGTGGCCGTCGCGGAGTGGATCTCCGAATCGCTCAGGACCGTGGGCGCTCCGGCCGAGGTCTACTCCGAGCTCTTCTCGCACGAGCAGGACATGTCCATGTTCGTCCCCGAGAAGACCTACTTCGTGGAGGACGCGTCGGGCGCCCTGTACCCCGTCTGGGTGGGCAACGTGTCCACGTGGGTTGACGTGCCCGCGTACAACATCCTCACCTCGGACCAGCTGGCGGGGTTCTATCCGAGGTACAAGGAGCTGCAGGGCACCCTGAGGGGGCTCGTCTACGACAGCGTCAACAGGCTGGCGTTCGATATCGCGGGCGCGGCCACGATAGAGCTCCGGGGGGTCTCGGTGGATCCCACGGACGGGGAGGACCTGTTCGAATCGATGAGCGAGAACGCGGGGGACATCGAGCTCTGCCTGGACCCCGAGGCGGTCATGGAATCGTCCAAGGACCTGCCCATGTTCAGCGCGCAGTACGACCTGTCGGTGGCGTTCTCCGAGTTCCTGGCATCCAGCGGCCAGGGGCTCTTCCCCGAGGATCTCATGGACGCCGTGTACTCGGACGTCGCGGCCAGCCTGATATCGTCCGCGAGGTACGGGTACATCCCGGACCTCGAGGAGTCCGTCGAGGAGCAGCTCGCGGAGATCGTGCGGCAGGATGTGACGTACGACACGGAATGGGGGGTCGGGGTCACCGCCCTGTGCGTGTTCCGAGCGCTCTGCGCCGCCCTCCTCACGCAGATATCGTGCCTCGTGGAGGACTCGATCTCGAAGCTGGACGACGGCTTCGCGGGGCCAGCGGTGGATTCGATCGCCTCGCTCCTGACATACGGGGCAGGGGCGTTCCCCGGCGTGGAGGAGCTCGCGGAGTCCGCCCTGTCTGGGTTCGCGAGCGAGGTGCTCGCACAGAAGCGCATGGCGGCCTTCAAACCATCTGTGTACCTGGACCTGGATTCGCCGTTCGAGTTCTGGGACGGGGACCTCGCGACGGCGCAGGCGACCCGGTCCGTCCTCAACGAGACCATGTCGGTCGAGGTGGTCGGAGGGCTCGCGCCCATGCAGGCCGTGCCCTACGACCTGGAGCTGGGGTACGGTTCGCTCAGCAACCTGTTCCCCACGGACGACGTGCTCGTCCAGATACAGAGGCCCTGGGAGTTCGATAGGTCGGCGGAGGAGTACCCAAACACGCATCTCACATCGCTGACGAACGTGTCGGCGACGCCCTACACGACCCAGTGGACCGTGTCCGTGCTGGCGCTCGTGCCGCTGGAGGTGTCCTCGGAGAACACCGCCCTTCAGACGGTTCTCTCGGACGGCACCCCGACCTCCTCAAGCTCGGTGAAGGTCGAGCTCTGCCTGCCGATCGTGCTGCACTCCGCGTGGCCCCTGGGAGGGGTGGACTACAACCCGACCAACACCGTCCTCTCGGACGGCGTGGCGGTCGCGAGGATGTTCTGCGACATGGTCTGGAAGAAGCTGGAGCCCGTGGTCGGCTGGGTCAAGGACGGGCTCGAGCGCGTCTTCAGCTTCGTCCAGAAGGCCTTCGAGGTGCTCGCGAGCTTCGCGACGAGGGTCGTGAAGGCCATAACCTCCGCCCTGCAGGCGATGGTCGAGACCCTCCAGGAGTTCCTGCAGAAGTTCGCGGACACCGTGCTCGGGAAGGTCGTCCAGATGTTCGTGGACCTCACGGGCAGGGTGGAGTTCAGGATATCGCTCTACGGGTTCGTGTTCATCATACAGACCAGCATCCCGGACCTGCTGTTCAGGGATTCGAAGGACCTGCTCAGGCTGATGGTCTACACGAAGCGGTTCGGGCCCGGGATGACTTTCGGCGTGAGGATAGCCAAGCTGAGCGACGGGCGGTACGACATAGTCGCGAACGGTACGCTCGCGTTCAAGAACACCACGGTCGAGGTGGCCATCGACCCGCTCATGCACGTCATGAGGCGGCTCGTGGAGGTCCATGTCAAGTCCAGCACCTGGGGCCTGGACCTGGTCATACCGGAGGTGCAGCCCTACGAGACGGCGGAGGTGTCCACGGCGGACCTGCCGGGCGTGGGTGCACTCCTGTCGAACATACCGATCCCCGCGCTCGGGCTCTCGGCCTCGATCAAAGCGGGTCTTCGGATGAAGTACTCCCCGCCGTTCCCCACGGACGTCGTGGTGAACGAGTTCGAGGCGAACCCCGCGGGGGACGATTCGGGCAAGGAGTGGGTGGAGCTGTACAACCCCCTCGAGGAGCCCAGGTGCGTGGACGGCTGGATGATCAGCACGGTCCACGGCAGGAGCTCGGTCATGACGCTCACGGGGAGCGTCCCCGCGGGCGGGCTCAAGGTGTACACGTATCCGGAGACGTCGATAGACAACGGATACTCGGGCGATCCGTTCAACGACGGGGACGCGATCGTGCTCATGGACCCGACGGGGAAGGTGATCGACCTCACACCGACGCTGATGGACATCGGGAACGACCTCAATACCCACCAGAGGAGCTGGGACGGGGGCCCCAGATGGGTGCTCAAGCCGGGCACGAAGGACAATTCGAACGGCATACCGATACTGCTCTCGACCTCCGACTTCATCGCGAAGGCACTGTTCGAGGCGTTCAAGGACGCCTTCCTGCAGACCAACCTCACGGAGGTCTCGGCGTCCCTGGAGTTCCTGAAGCTGTTCGCGAAGAGGGTGCTGAACAACTTCATCGAGAACCTCTTGTCGATCGTGTCCGAGGTCATCCACGAGGTCATCTTCTTCATAGAGGTCGCGCTCAGCGACGCCTCCGGCTCCGGCAGCGTGGGTTTCAGGGCGTCGTTCGTCGTGACCGGGGAGGCGATCGTGGACGTGCTCAGATGGCTGATACACACGCTCGCGACGTTCATCGTGAACCTGGGGAGGGCGAGCAACCCGATCGCGTATCCCGTGTTCCCGGGGAGCTTCCTCGAAGGGCTCTACCTGAGGTTCGAGGTGCTCTTCCAGGTCGGCGCCCCGAAGATGCTCAAGGCCATAGGCGCGACCGGGGACTTCGAGCAGAGGTTCACGTGCGCCATCGCGATCGCCCCGAACATACCCGCCATCGGGAAGCTCGTGGGCAGGGACTGGGGCAGGTGGTGCCTCGAGTTCGGGGTCTACCTCGAGGGCGTGCCGAGGGAGTTCATACAAGGGTTCCTGTCCAAGGACGTGGGCGACAAGGTGGACCTGTGGATCGTGAAGGCGAGGGTGTACGGGACATGACGGTTCGAAACTAATAAGTCGGAGCATGGCATGAGCATCCCGAGCTGACATGGACCTGTCCGTGCAATCGATCCTCGACAACCTCCTCGGTGAGGTCTGGTTCGAACTCACGTTCCTGCTGGTGGTATCGCTCTTCGCGGGCTTCCTGTTCTCCAGGTTCGGACAGCCGAGGGTCATCGGCTACATCGTCGTCGGAGTCGTCATAGGCCCGAGCGTGCTGAAGATCATCCAGGCGGGCGAGGGTGGCGCGTCCGGGCTCCCCCAATCGATACAGATGCTCGCCGAGCTCGGGTCGATAGTCCTGCTGTTCATGATAGGTCTCGAGTGCGACCTCAGGGAGATATACACAAGGAAGTCGATCGCGATCGCCATCGGGGGAGTGCTCGTGCCCTGGGGCGCGGGTTTCCTCGTCGCGGGGGCGTTCGGGTACGGCGAGGACGCGGTGTTCGTCGGTGCGACGCTCGTGGCCACCAGCGTCGCCGTGACCGCCACGGTGATATCCGAGCTGGGGCTGATCGGAAAACCTGTGGCGTATGCCATCGTCGGCGCCGCGGTCGTCGACGACGTCCTCGGCATGGTGGTCCTGGGCATATCGAAGGGCATCTCGGCCGGGACCATCGACAGCTCGGGCCTCATAATGCTCGTCATCGGGGCGGTGCTGTTCGTCGCCGTGGGCGCTTGGGTGGGGTCGAAGCTGCTCGTGAGGATCGTCTTCGACGTGCAGATCTCGGGCTACAGGCGCAAGCTCCCCCTGAGCGGGTTCACGCTCGCCTTGGCCATCGCCTTCCTGTACGCGTTCGTCGCGGAGCTGATCGGGATCAGCGCCATCGTCGGTGCGTTCGTCGCGGGGACAGCATTCTCGGGGTCGGCCCTCAGGGACGGCTTCAGGAAGGGGATGCAGTACCTCGAGGCTCTGTTCGTCCCGCTCTTCTTCGTGTCCCTGGGGGTCGTGGTCAACGTCGTGGACATGGTGGACACATTCTGGTTCATGGTCGCGCTGACGGCGGTGGCCTTCGCGACGAAGATAATCGGCTGCGGGATCCCCGCGAAGCTGGTGGGGATGAGCTCTTGGGACTCGCTCGCGGTCGGCATCGGCATGACCCCGAGGCTCGAGATCGCGCTTATCATCGCATACTACGGACTCTCGACTGGAATAATCGGCGCCGATCTGTATTCCGTGGTGGTCGCCATGGGGCTGTTGACAGCGGTGTTCTCACCGCCTCTGCTCAAGTGGGCTCTGAAAAAGGGCGGGCACGATATCATGGCCGTGGGCTGACCTTCCCCGCTTCCAGTGGGTACATCATCTCATGCGTGGACCGGGTTCTCTGCGTGGTGCTTGTGGTGCATCGGGGGGGTGTGCGGGGTCTCGTCGATCCCCTGCTTGCCGAGAGCTAGGAGGAACGCCCGTCCGAAGGCTATCGCTGCGTCGCGGTGCCCTTGGTGTGTTTCTTGCAGGAACGCCTTGCCGACTAGGAGCGCAAAATCCTTGTTTGGTGTCATCCGAAGCCTTTTCCTTCCTAAGGTCCACATGCGCCCCCGGGAAGTATATAGAACGTCACATGTGGCAATCAGCGCTGATTCTCAATGGTGAGAGACCCTCCGCTGATAACGACGCTTAGGAGAAGCGCGTCCAGATCACTCGATGCGCTCCATGCCTTTCATGTATGGCCTGAGCACCTCGGGCACGGTCACCGTGCCGTCCGCGTTCTGGTAGTTCTCGAGCACCGAGATCATGGTCCTCGGCAGGGCGATCCCCGAGCCGTTCAGGGTGTGAACGAACTCGCTCTTCAGGTGCGGCTCCCTGCGGAACTTGATCATGGCCCTCCTCGCCTGGAACTCCTTGAAGTCGCTGCACGAGGAGACCTCCAGCCACTGGTCCATGCCGGGGGCGTACGCCTCGATGTCGTAAGTCTTCGACGAGTGGAACCCCGTGTCCGCGGAGCACAGCAGCCTCACCCTGTAGGGCAGCTTCAGCCCCTGCAGGACGGCCTCGGCGTCCGCGAGCAGCGTCTCGAGCTCGGCCAAGGAGGTCTCCGGGAGGACGAACTTGACCAGCTCGACCTTGTTGAACTGGTGCACCCTCGCGATGCCCTTGGTCTCTATGTGCTTCCCCGCCTCGCGCCTGAACGACGGCAGGTAGGCCGTGTGGTAGATCGGCAGCTGCTTCCTGTCCAGTATCTCGTCGCTGTACAGGTTCGTGACCGGGACCTCGGCCGTCGGGTTGAGGTAGAAGTCGTCCCGCTCGATCCAGTACATGTCCTCCTGCATCTTCGGCAGCTGTCCGGTGCCGACGCAGCTCTTGCGGTTGATGACCACGGGCGGGAAGAGCTCCGTGTACCCCTGGTCGAAGTGCAGGTCGAGCATGAAGTTGATCAGGGCGCGCTCGAGCCTCGCTCCGGCGCCCTTGAGCACGTAGAACCCCGTGCCCGTGATCTTCACACCTCTGTCGAAATCGATGATGTCCAGCTTCTCGCCGAGCTCCCAGTGGGTCAGCGGCTTGAAGTCCAGCTTCCGCAGCTCCCCCCAGGACTTGACGGTCGGGTTGTCCTCGGCGCTGGCTCCCAGGGGCACGCTCGGGTCGAGCATGTTGGGCATGTTGAGCAGGGTCTCGTCCCTCTGCGCCTCGATGCCCTTGACCCCGTCCTCGATCTCCTTGATCCTGTTCGCGATGGCCTTCATCTCGGTGATCTTGGCCTGCTTCTCGTCCTTCGAGAGCTTCGGGATCTGCTCGGACACCTCGTTCCTCTTCTGCCTGAGGGAGTTGCCCTCCTCGGTCAACGCCCTCCACGTCCTGTCCACCTCGAGGAACCGCTCCAGAACGCCCATGTCGTAGTTCCTGTTGGCGAGCGACTGCCTCACCAGCGCCTCGTTCTCCCTGATGAACTTGGCATCGAGCATCCAGCACCACTCTCTTTTCCGTCTCAATGATGTAGTCGATATTTAAAATGTGACCATATCCGGGTGCCGTTCAATCCCTGGCCAGCACGACCGTTCTGCCTCTGACCTCGACGAGTGTGGACGCGGTCCTCGCCGCGAGATGCGCGGCAATCCCGTCCCTGTCCTCGCCCGCGGACTGAAGCAGCCGGACCTTGACGAGCTTGTTCTTCTTCAGCTGGGCCCTGATCTCATCGGCCGACTCATCGGTGATGCCGTCCTTTCCCACGTGCGCGGTCGCCTGGAGCGATTGCGCCTTGCCTCTCAGTTCCATGATCCTCTTCTTGTCCATCGCGCTCACTCCTTCCCTCGTCCCTTCAACGGGTACCTGATAACGTGCCCGCAGCCCAGGCAGGTCATCGAAATCCTCCCCTTGCCAGTCCTCACACGCACGTTCCTCGGCGGGACGAAGAACGCGAGGCACTCGGGACAGTATCTACGCTTGTGTACCGCGCGGACCTTGTGCCTCTCGCTCATCCGGAGCGCGAGGGCGACGTATCTCTTCGCGCGGACGTCGTTGCCCGCAGCCGCCGATGCTTCCGCGAGGTCGAACAATCGGTCGACCCTCTCCGCTGCGAGGTCCTTGGCGTCCCTCTTGCTCACGTGCCTTCGTGCCATCTGCGGTTGGAATCGGGATGGTCGTAATTAACATTTGGTCCGATAACTGGCTAGGGTCGTGAGATGCGTGAATCCATCCGCTACTGTCAGTGAGGTTTAAATATGACGACCATTATCCCGCACTCCTGAAGCCGGATTCGGCTCGGTGATCACATGTCTCGCAAGCCTGGAAGCATGTACAGGGAAATCAAGGGACAGGCATACTGCCGCAGGGAGTACATGGGCGGTGTTCCAGCTTCCAGGATCACTCAGTTCGAGCACGGCGTGAAGGCGGACTACCCGGTCCGCATGACCCTGAAGGTCGTCGAGCAGTGCCAGATAAGGCACATCGCGCTCGAGGCCGCGCGCATATCCGCGAACAGGTTCCTGGCGAAGATGATCGGCCAGACCGGCTACCACCTGAAGATCAGGATATACCCGCACAATGTCATCCGCGAGAACAAGATCGCGACGGGCGCAGGGGCGGACCGTATCTCCGAAGGCATGAGGGCGGCGTTCGGCAAGCCCGTCGGGACGGCGGCGAGGGTGAAGCCCGACCAGGGGATCATATCGCTCGAGACCACCCAGATGCATTTCAACACGGCCAAGCTCGCCCTGAAGAGGGCCGCGATAAAGCTCCCGACCCCGTGCTACATCGATGTCGAGAGGGGCAAGCCCCCGGTCGCCTGAACGGCCCCACAACCGGACCAAGCTCGCACAACGTTTTTTACATTCTTGCTCTGTACCCTCCTAGACGCGCTCCTCGGGCGCGGCGGTATGGAGTGTCATTATGTACGATGTCGACCTCGCGAGCGCGATCATGGAGATCAAGCGGCTGAAGGCAAGGATCGTCGCCCTGCAGGTGCCCGAGGGGCTGAAGAAGCGGGCGTACCAGTTCGCGGAGGACATCGAGAACAAGGCCGGGGCGGAGGTGGTCGTCCTGGCAGAGCCCTGCTTCGGGGCGTGCGATGTCCCGAGCTCGCTCTTCGACATCGTGGACGTCATCGTGAACATCGGCCACTCGCCCATCCCTTCGATCAGGTACGTCAAGCCGGTCATATTCGTCCCCGCGAGGTCCAAGGTGCCTCTGGGGGACCAGCTCAAGAAGTCCGTCGTCCTGCTCAAGGAGCCCGTGGGGGTCCTGGCCACCGCGCAGCACCTCGAGGAGCTGGACGAGGTCATCGAGGGGCTGGAGAGCCTCGGGGTCAAGGTCAAGGTGGGCGAGGGCGACAACCGCGTTTCCCACATCGGCGAGGTCCTGGGATGCAACTTCACCGCGGCCATATCGGTCTCGAAGGACGTGAACAGCTTCCTGCTCATAGGCAGCGGCACGTTCCACGCTATGGGGGTGCACCTGGCCACAGGCAAGAAGGTGGTCGTGCTGGACCCCAACCTCGAGGAGCCCAGGGAGATAGACCAGTCCCTGGACAAGGTCCTCAGGCAGAGGCACGCGGTCATCGAGAAGGCCGAGCGCGCCAGGACGTTCGGCATCATCATCGGCGAGAAGGTGGGCCAGAGGAGGCTCAGGCGGGCGAAGGAGCTCCGGAAGCTGCTCCGCTGGAAGAAGAAGGACGCCGCGCTCATCATGATGGACAAGTTCGACCCGGACAAGCTCAGGTCGCTGGGGTTCGACGCCTACGTGTCCACCGCGTGTCCGAGGATCGCGATAGACGATGTCGCGATGTACGACAAGCCCCTGCTCACACCGCAGGAGCTGGAGATCGTCCTGGGAGTGCGCAAGTGGGAGAACTACGCGTTCGACCAGATGACCGAGGACGAGATCTAGGAGGACTGCCGGCATGATCGACCTCCAGGACCTGCTCGCGCACGGGCGCAAGGCCAGGAGCACGGTCGGGATCGGCGTTCCCGAGCCACTTCTGTTCTCGACCCAGGAGGCCCTCAGGAAGAGCGGGTGCGAGGTCAAGCTCGTCGGGTTCGGAGGCTCCAAGGAGCTCGCGAAGGCCCTCCATGAAGGGGAGATCGACGCGGCGGTGAGGGGGACCCTGGGCTCGTCCGCGGTGATGGCCGACCTGAGGAGTCGTGTTCTCGCTCAAGGAGATCATGCGGGTCGCCCTGCTCGGAGACCCCGCGGGGAAGCCGTTACTGCTGGCGCCCGTCGGCATAGACGAGGGCAAGGATATGCTGGCTCGCCTGGAGCTCGTAAGGTCCGCGGTGGTCTACCTGTCCCCCCTGGGATGGAGCCCGAGCATCGGCGTGCTGTCCAAGGGCCGTGCCGAGGACGCCGACAGGGGCGAGGAGATAAGGGTCAGCATTGCCGACGGCGAGAAGATCGTTCAGAAGCTCCGCGGGGACGGCCTCGACGCCGCGCACCACTCCATCCTGGTCGAGGACGCCGCCAAGACATGCGACATGATCGTGGCCCCAGACGGCATCTCGGGCAACCTGATGTTCAGGACCCTTCACTTCCTGGGCGGATGGAAGGCGTACGGGGCGCCCGTCGTGAACCTCACCAAGGTCTTCGTGGACACCTCCAGGGCGAAGGCCGATTTCACGGACTCCGTGCTCCTGGCCGCCGGCCTGGCCGAGGCCAGGCGTGTCAGGCGGTTCGGGCCGTGAAACTATTATAATGCCCGCCGAGCTATCCCTGAAACGATGAAGCTGGAGATAAACGGCTGGAGCTCTAAGATCACGTTCTCTGCGACCCATTTGATTCCGGGGCACTACAAGTGCGGCAGGCTCCACGGCCACGACTACGCGATCAACGCCACGGTCGAGGGGGAGATCGGCCCCGGCGGCGTCATAATGGATTTCATCAGCGTCAAGGATTTCCTGAGAGGGATCGCCTCGGAGCTTGACCACAGGGTGCTCGTGCCCGTCAAGGACCCCGCGGTGCGGGTGTCGAAGAAGAGGGTGGAGTACATTTCGAAGGACAAGGAGTACAGGTTCCCCAGGGAGGACTGCGCCCTGCTGGACCTCGAGGTCGCATCGGCCGAGGGGCTGGCGGAGTTCGTGCTCAAGCGTGTGCTCGAGAAGGTGCGCTTCCCCAAGAACGTGAAGAGGATAGAGGTAGGGGTCGACGAGGGCGAGGGCCAGGGTGCCTGGATAGGCAAGGACCTCTGAAGGAGTGGTTGCTGCATGAAGAGCGCCGTTGTGCTTCTCTCGGGCGGCATGGATTCCGCGACCTCCCTCGCGATCGCGAAGGAGCAGGGGTACGAGATCGTGGCGCTGACGTTCGCCTACGGCCAGAAGCACAGGAAGGAGCTCGAGTGCGCGCAGAACATCGCACGCTGCTTCGGCGTCAAGGAGCACCTCGTGATCACGCTCATGCTGGGCGAGCATCTCAAGAGTTCGTTGACCAGGAGCTCGATGGAGGTCCCCGAGGGAAGGAGCAGGGAGGAGATGGCCGGCGCCATACCCAACACCTACGTCCCTTCCCGGAACATCATATTCCTGAGCATCGCGGCATCCATCGCGGAGAGCAGGGGCGCGGACGCGGTGTTCATAGCGGCGAACTCGGTCGACTACAGCGGATACCCCGACTGCACGCCGGAGTTCATGTCATCGTTCCAGAAGGTGCTGGATGTCGGCACGAAGGCCGGGAAGGAGGGCAGAGGCATCCGGGTCGAGGCTCCCCTCCTCACGAAGTCCAAGGCGGACATCGTGCGTGAGGCGGTCCGCCTGAAGGTACCTCTCGAGCTGACATGGAGCTGCTACAAGGGCGGGTCGAAGCCGTGCGGCAGGTGCGACTCGTGCCTCCTGAGGCTGGAAGGGTTCGCGAAGGCCGGCGTGAAGGACCCGCTGGAGTACGAGGTGAGCAGGTGAAGGTCTACTCCATATTCAGGTCACTGCAGGGCGAGGGCCTGTCGATAGGCTCCCCCACGGTCTTCATCCGCACATCAGGTTGTCCCCTCAGGTGCACATACTGCGACACGACCCAGGCATACGACAAGGGCGAGGAGATGTCCCTCGAACAGATCATGAAGAAGGTCTCGAAGCTCAAGGCGAAGCACGTGTGCCTGACCGGGGGCGAGCCGATGATGCAGAGGGAAGCCCCGAAGCTGGTACAGATGCTCGTCGACGAAGGCTACAGGGTCGTCCTGGAGACGAACGGTGCGATGCTTCTGGACGAGCTTCCGTGCGTGGAAACGCTCACCATCAGCATGGACATCAAATGCCCGTCCTCCGGGGAGTCGGGCAAGATGCTCTTCGAAAACATCGAGTTCCTTGGACCCACGGACCAGCTGAAGCTGATCATCTCGGACGGCAGGGACTACGAGTACGCGAAGGAGGTCCTGCGGAAGTACGCCCCGAAGTGCGAGGTCATATTCACGCCCGTGGGCGGGACCGACCTGAAGGACCTCGCGGAGAAGGTCCTCGAGGACGGCCTGGACGTGAGGGTCCTGCCGCAGCTGCACAAGATAATCTGGGGGGACGAGGACAACAGGTAGTCCGCCTCATCCCCTGAAGACCGGCCTCTTGGACAGAAGCTTCGGGAGGGGCAGCCTCTCCTTGGGATAGCCTTTGGACTGCTTCTCGATCTCCTGCCTTAGCTGCTCGAGGGTCATCACCTTGACCTCGCCGGACCTGAGCCTCACAGGGATCTGCTCCGAGGCCCTCTCCTTCTCGCCCAGCACGATGATCATGTTGACCCATTCCATCTCGGCGTTCCTGATCTTCTTGCCGACCTTGTTGTCGGTGTCGTCGATGTCGACGCGCGCGTCCAGGGCCCCGGCCAGCTTCTCGCAGTCGGGCATGAACTCGGTGCCCACGGGTATCAGTCTCACCTGCGTGGGCGAGATCCAGAACGGGAGGCTGGGCTTCTCGTGCTTGAGGGCCTCCTCGAGCAGGACGTAGATCCATCTCTCGATGGAGCCTATGGATGAGTGGCAGATGATGCAGCCCTTCTTCTTGCCCTCCGAGTCGACGTACACGATCCCGTATCTCTCGGCGTCGGCGACGTCCAGCTGCACGGTGCTTAGCTGCACCGCCCCGCCCACCGAGTCTATCCCCTGGAACTCGTGCTTGACGGCCCAGTAGTGCTTCATCTCCGAGAGCACCTCGATCAGGGCGGCCTTCTTCGAGTACTTCAGCAGCTCGATGATGTTGTCCTTGTACTTGTCGTAGTACTCCTTGACCACCCTGAACGCGACGGCGTACTCGACCCCCGTGGCGTCGGCGAGGTCCGCGTAGTTCCTGTAGAGCAGCATGTACTCCTTCCACCCCTCGTCCAGGTCCTGGACGAAGCAGTGGATGTCGGGCATGTGGAACGCCCTGAGCCTCTTGAGGCCCGTGAGCTCGCCCCTCTGCTCCAGCCTGAAGCTCTTGGAGAACTCGTAGATCCTGAGCGGGAGGCACCTGTAGCTCAGGGTCGCCCCCTTGATCATCCTGAACAGGCCGAAATCACCCGCGAACCTGAGCACGAACTCGCGTTTCTCCTCCGTCTTGAGCGTGTAGTGCCTCTCGTGGAACGATATCCCCTGACTCCTGATGTCCGGGAAGGACCAGTCGTACAGGATCGGGGTGTCTATCTGGATCGCACCTATCCTGTCGAGCGCGATCTCCTTGGCCCACTTCTCCAGCAGCGTGAATATCAGGTGACCCTTCGGGTACATCCTGAAGTGCCCTCTGTCGCTCGCCTCCTCGTAGTCCACGAGCTCGAGCCTCTGCATCGCCTTGATCGATGGCGGCTCCAGGCCCTTGGTCCTCCCGACCTCCTCCGACAGGATGAACTTCTTCAGCGAGGGATGCTTGTCCAGGACCGCGAGGGAGTCGATGTCCTCCATGTTGACCGGATGCTCCTCGCCCTCCGGGGTGAGTATGTAGAATGTCTTGGAGATCTTCTCGACGACCTCTTCCCTTGTGACCTTCTTCTCTGATGTGAACTCCCTCGAGAGCTCGGACAGGGGATGCCCCTTGCACTTTATCTCGAAGGCCTTGTACCAGCCGAACGGCGACCTGTGGACCTCCATTCCCTTCGACGCGATCGCGGCCTCGGTCGCCTTCAGCACCTTGACGGCGAGGTCGGGGCCTGCGAGATTGGAGCTCAGGTGCGCGTAGGGATAGAGGACGACGCTCCGTGCCTCGATCTTCTGGAACACCTCGTCGATGTCGTTGGCTGCGGCCTCGGCGATCGCCTCTGCGTCCACGTCCGTGGACTCGACGGTCGAGAAGACCACGAGCGGCTCCTGGAACGAATGCTTCTTCACGTGGCCGTCGGGCAGCTTCTCCGCCATCTTGGTAGGTTCTCTGACCTCGTATTCGAACTTGTCAGCATGTATGAGGAGGACCCTCATGTCGTATCGCCGTCGAAATGGCAGGAAGAGTATTAAAAGGATGCAGCGGGCTGGCGCGCCTTCTCATCGTGTCATGGCGAAATATACATCCTCCTTGACAGATACAGGATGCAAGGAAGGGCTTCAGACAGGGTTCTGAGGGGGCACTCGATTTGGACGAAGGAGCGGCGAAGACGACGGCTAGGCAGCCGGCCAATGCGGTGAAAAGCGTTCAGGAGACCGGCTCCGTCTCGAGCGGCAACTCGTGCGGGCCGAAGGATGCGAGGGCCATATGCGTGTCCCTGCCTCACAAGGGGAAGCCCGTCCGGGTGTACGGCAACTCCCCTTCCGAGTTCATATCGACCCTCCAGGCGTCGAGCCTGGCCTGGGTCAACTTCATGGTCGACGACCTCCAGAAGGATGGCACCGAGATCGCGGTCAAGCTGGGGTTCAGCGATTCGCTCGTGCCGACCCTGCTGAAGGGATATCACGCGGCGTTCGAGGACCGCGAGACCGAGATTGGCATAATGGTTCCCGCTGTCAAGATATCCAAGCTGGACATCCAGTCGCATCCTCTCCTGATCCTCGTCAGGAAAGACCTTATAGTCACCATACACAGCGGCGCCATCGAGCGTCTGATACAGTTCTCAAGGTACGCGGACACGTTCATGCGGAAGCTCCCGGACACCCTGGACCTCCCGGACAGGCTCACACTGATGCTCGCGAGGATACTGGACGAGAACAACTCCCACAACTTCGAGCACCTGCGCGAGATCGAGGAGCAGGCCGACGACATGGGCGTGCTCATGCTCGACCCGAAGACCCAGAGGCTGGAGATCGGGAAGCAGATATACGAGCTGAAGCACGCGCTGATCACCTACCTGAACGCACTCTGGCGCACGCTGGACGTGCTCCATTCGCTCAGGTTCGGCGATGCTCAGCTCGTCTCCGACAGTCCCAAGGTCCTCGCCCAGATCGGTTTGCTGGTGGAGGACGTGAACAGGCAGATCGCTCTCTCGGAGCACATGTCCGAGGTGTTTGCCTCCGGGTTGGAGGTCCTCCAGGCACTGTACAACAACCAGCTGCAGGTACTGAACAACAGGATGGCCCTTACGATAACCTGGCTGACGGTCCTGGGCACGGCGGTCCTCGTTCCGAACACTCTGGCGACGGTGTTCGGGTCGATGGCGGGGCTCGAGACGAACTGGCTGATATGGTACACGGCCATACTCTTTCTGTCGACTGCCAACGCGACCGTGCTGGCGTACTGGTGGGTGAAGAGGAAGGTTCAGCTGCCCGGGTCACCCGATTGATTTCACTATCGGAACGCTTTTTAACCATCACACGCTAGGGTCAGCCGAGGCCTGGAAACTTGAAGGAGTTCGATGTCTACGTCCAAGACAAGCCTGGAGAATTGGCCAGAATCTGCGAGCTGCTGGGCAGCAACGGCGTGAACATCAGGGCGATCGCCAGCGAGAGGTCCCATCAGAGGCCGATGATCAGGGTAGTCACGGACGACGAGGCGACTGCCAAGTCCGCGTTCGCCAGGTCCGGGATCCACTACGACCTCAGGGACGTCGTGACCGTCAAGTTGATGGACCGGCCAGGGGAACTCGGCAAGATGGCGAGGCGACTGGCCAAATCGATGGTGAACGTCGACTCGATATACATCATGGGCAACGAGAGCGGGACGACCGAGATGGCCTTGACGGTCGACAACATCAAGAAGGCCGAAGACGCCCTCAAGTAGGTGGCCAGGAACGGCTGGAAGCACGGAGCTTCCGCCCTTTGTTGTTTTTCACTCAGTCCAGGCTCTTTCCTCTCTTGACGAGGATCTCCTCCAGGAGATTTCTGGCATCCCTGACCTTGGCCAGCTCATCCTTGGTCAGGTCGAGCCTGAGGAGGTGCGACCAGACCTTCGACAGTGAGTGGTAGGATTCCCTGATGAGGTCGAGATCCTCGTTGAGTTCCTGGGTCGGCTCGATCTTCTCCTCTTCTATCGGCCTGTAGAAGACGTTCCTGCCGACCTTGGACCTCTTCACGAGGCCTTTGCTCGTGAGTTTCTGCAATGCCTGGGTCGCCCCCGATTGGGTGATCTTCAGTTCCGTCGCCAGGATCGTCGGCGAGTTGATCCCCTTTCGGAGGATGCCCATGATTTCCTTTTCCCTGTCCGTGAGCACGATATCACCACACATTAGTTATTCATAAGTCGATGCTTATGTTTACTTATGTTTGCTTATGTGTTGTCAGGCTGGCGTGTAATGTGTTCCCTAGATGAAAAACCCTCCGACCCATGACTGGCGCACGCACAGGGAAAGACGTTAAGTGTTCTCCGAAAGCATAACTTATCGAACTCGCCCTCGGAGCAATCGACGATTCGCGGGAAGAACGATGGGGCGTGGGGCCGGAAAACCCCGGCTCACTGTTCCTTTCTGTCTTCGGCAGGCTCCACACCCGGAGGCCCGAACGCATCCATGTCTGGCACTGCGGTCTTCCGCGGTTTAGGGAGCGCGCCAGGCACCAGTATGTCCATGAACTTCTCGAAACTCGCCTTTTCCTGCAGTATGCTCTCGCGGTTCAGTTCGAGGCCAGCTACCGCGGAGATGGAATCCGCGCCCAGGCCGAAGGATTCCATCCTGAGCTTGTCCAGGTCGGTCGCGAGCATCCTCTCGTGCTCCTCGATCCGCTTGCCTATCCGCTCCAGGGCCAGGTCCTTCAGCATCTTCTCCAGGAACGAGATCTGCTCATCCTTCGTCTTCTTCGAGATGAGCATCATCGCCGCCTCGTGCTTGAAGTCCAGTCTCGCGCCCGCGTGGTCCTCGTCCGTCATGGCGATCCAGAGCAACGGGTGCTCTGGCGAGTTGAATGTCACCTTCTCCGGCAGCAGCGCGTCCGCGGAGATCTTCATGGCCGGACCACCAGAAGAATGATACACCGCGTAGAAGCTCATCCGCTCGAGGAAGTTGATCTCAAGGAACTCCCGGCGGTTCTTCTCGAGTATGGTCACTTCTCCCTTGGCCAGCTCCTCCAGCACAGATGCCGGGGTCATCTCGGGCTTCTTGTCGCCCAGGACGCGGGAGGCGCCCATGATGCACCTGACGGGCTCATAGGTCCTGGTCAGCCAGAAAGATGGCGGGAAGCTGGTCCACGACCTCTTCTTCCCCTCCTCCTCCTTCTTGACCTTGAGCTTTGAGAACGAGAACGTGGAGAACTGGTACCTGATCTTGCCCTCGCTCGTCTCCAGAACGCCTGCAGGCAGCCCCTCCTTCGCGACGATCCTGTCCGCCCAGAACCCCAGGTCCGATCTCAGCTTCGGCCTGGTCGTGAAGCCGTTCTGTCCGATGTGGTTGAGTATCTGTCTCCTCGTCGGCGTGATCAGCCAGCTCATCCACATCACGAGCGATTTCGGCGTGTCGATGTAGGGCACCGGAAGAACGGTGTGGTCCGCGGCGGTCCCCCACCCCGGCAGGACGGCCTGCCCAGGCGTGTGGGACAGGGACTTGTCCAGCTGGACGGAGAGCGCCACCTCGTCCTCGGGCTCGTCCGTCTCCCTTATCGGCGCGGGCTCGATCCTCAGGTCGGAGTTCAGGAAGTAGTAGTTCTGCCTCTTCGAGTTGATGGCCAGGAGCACGCCGCAGTCGACGCCCTTGGCCAGCAGCGTCCTCATCTGCACACTGCTCTTGTCCTTCAACGGGCGGGTCTGTGCGCTGAGCGACAGCCTCCTCATGGAGTCCGTGAGCGGGCTCTTCTCAATCTCCCTCCTGGTGAGGGGCTGCTTGTGAAGCAACGCGTACACTACCGCCCTTGAGACGTTGTTGGTCAGAAACTCTCCGATCTCGATGGCTTTCTCCTTCGGAATAGGAACTACATGTTGCGGCATCCCATCCACCCTCTTGCTCCGATTTGATTCAAATCGGCATATGGATACTTAACACTATGCGCAAAAAGGTGCTCGAAGGATTGTCTTCGGCCGGGCAGATCGTCATGAGACGGCCAGGATTACTGGGTCTTCTTCATCTTCAGTCTCTCTACAACTGCGTCACCCATCTTCGAAGTGGACGCGGTCCCGCCGATGTCCGCCGTCCTGTGCCTGCCTTCTCTGAGGACGTCCTCGACCGCACGCTCGATGCTGGATGCGGCCTCGGCATGGCCGAGAGTCCGCAGCATGAGGGCCGATGAGAGGATGGCTCCGACGGGGTTCGCGAGGCCCTTCCCAGCGATGTCGGGCGCGGACCCGTGGACGGGCTCGAACATGCTCACTCCGGAGGGATTGATGTTCCCTGAAGGCGCGAACCCGAGGCCCCCCTGGATCGCGGCTCCGAGGTCTGTCAGGATGTCTCCGAACAGGTTGGGCGAGACGATGAGCTTGAATCGCTCGGGGTTCCTCACCATGTGCAGCGCGACCGCGTCCACGTACTGGAACTCCTTCTCTATCCCGAACTCCGTGGACTTCCTCTCCACCGCCTCCCTCCAGAGGCCGTAGATCTCCGTCAGCACGTTCGCCTTGTCGACCGACGTAACGAGGTCGATCCCGCTGTCCTTGGCGAGCTTGAACGCGAAGTCGACGACCCTGTCAGCGCCGGCCCTCGACACGACGCCGATCTGGAACGCCAGGTCCTTCTCGCGCTTCAGGTCGATCCCGACATCGAACTTCACCTCGTATGCCTTCCTGACGAGGGTGAGCTCCGTCCTCGACCTTCCCTCGGTGACCCTGCCTCCGAGGCCGACGTAGAAGTCCTCGGTGTTCTCCCTGACGAACTGTATGTCTATCTTCCTCCCGTCTCCCACGAGCGGGCACGGGACGCCCTCGAAGAGCTTGATGGGCCTGAGGTTCACGTACTGGTCGAAGTGGAACCTCAGCCTGAGCAGGACTCCTTTCTCCAGCACGCCGGGCTTGACCCGCGGGTCGCCCATGGCGCCGAGGAGGATGGCGTCCTTGTGCTCGAGCCTGCCCACGGTCTCCTCGCTCAGGACCTCCCCGGTCTTGAGATAGTGTCCGGCGCCGAGCGGGAACTCCTCGAAGTCCAGGTCGAGGTTCCTTCTCTCGGCCACGGCATCGAGCACGCGCATGGCCTGTCCGACCACTTCCGGTCCGATGCCGTCCCCCGGGATCACCGCGATCTTCTGCAACCCAATCTCTCCTTGGTGTAAGGTATCAGGCCGCCCTTGTCCATCAGCATCGTGACGAACGGCGGGTACGCCTTGAATGTGAGCCTCTCTTTCGTCCTCTCGTTGAGAACGGTCCCTCTGGCAACGTCGACCGAGACCGTGTCGCCGTCCGATGCGGAGATCCCGACCTCGACCACCGGCAGGCCTATGTTGATGGCGTTCCTGAAGAAGATCCGCGCGTACGATTCCGCGACCACGCACGAGACGCCCGCTCCCATGAGGGCCCTCGGGGCGTGCTCTCTGCTGGAGCCGCAGCCGAAGTTCCTTCCGGCGACTATGATGTCCCCTTTCTGGACGCGCTTCGCGAACTCCGGCCTCACCTTGACGAACGCGTGCTTGGCGAGCTCCGAGCTGTCCATCGTGACCAGGTACTCGGCGGGTATGATCTGGTCCGTGTCCACATTGTCCCCGAACACCCACGCCCTGCCCTTGAACGCGCGGCTCATCTGCTCACCACCGAGGGGTCGACGATCCTTCCCTTTGACCGCGCTCGCGGCGACCACCGCCGGGCTCGCGAGGTAGACCTCGGAATCCTTGTCCCCCATCCTCCCGACGAAGTTCCTGTTCGTGCTGCTCACGCATCTCTCGCCGGGGGCGAGGATACCCATGTATCCGCCCAGGCATGCGCCGCAGGTCGGCCCGGAGATGAACGCTCCAGCGTCGGAGAATATCTTCACGAGCCCTTCCTTGACGGCCCGGTCGAACACCTCCTTCGTCGCGGGCACCACGATCATGCGGACGTCCTTGTGAACCTTCTTCCCTTTCATGATCTTGGCCGCGATCCTCAGGTCCTCTATCCGCCCGTTCGTGCACGAGCCCAGGTATGCTTGGTCGATCGGGACGTTGACCTCGCTCGCAGGCGAGACGTTGCTCGGCAGGAACGGCTTCGCAACGACCGGGACGATGTCCTCGCCTTCGTACTCCTTCACTTCGGAGTACGCCGCGTCGGCGTCGGCGAGAACGTGCTTGTACTTCCCTCTGGCCCTGCCTCTCAGGTACTCGTCGACCTTCTTGTCGGGCGGGATCATGCAGGCCTTCGCGCCTGCCTCTATGCCCATGTTGGAGATGGTTATCCTGTCGGATACTGGCAGGGATGAGATCGAGGAGCCCTCGACCTCCATCGACTGGTACAGGGCCCCTTCGACTCCTATGTCACCTATGATCGTGAGTATGATGTCCTTGCCGGATACGTGTTTCCCCAGCTTGCCGTCCACGACGATCTTCATCGATTCGGGGACCTTGAACCAGAGCACCCCGCGGGCGAAGACCGTCGCGGCCTCGGTGCTCCCGATGCCCGTGGCGAACGCGCCGAGCGCGCCGTAGGAGCACGTGTGCGAGTCCGCCCCGACGATCAGCCTGCCAGGGGCTGCGAACCCCTGCTCGATCATGAGCTGGTGGCACACGCCGCCGGAACCGACCTCGAAGTAGTTGCGGACCTTGTGCTTCCTGGCGAAGTCGCGCATCTTCTTGGCCTGCTTCGCGGAGGCCACATCCTTGTTGGGCACGTAGTGGTCCGGGATGAGCACGACCTTCTTCTCCAGGATGGGCGCGCACAGGCCTTCGAACTCGTCGAAGGCGGCAGGCCCGGTCACATCGTTGACCATGACGTAGTCGACCTCGGCCTCCACGATCTCCCCAGGCTCCGCTCTCGTGTGCGCCTTGGCCGACAGTATCTTCTCAGCTATCGTCTGACCCACTTGCAGTCACCCCTGAGTGAAGTCCGCCTCAGTAAGCCCGCTTCCTGCTCTTGGCATCGTGCCCGTTCGCAGTGAGCTTTCGGCCCCATAGTCTGTTCAGAGCTTCAATGGTTGCGTCCACGCTCGTCGTGACGATGTCGGAGCCAACGCTCTTCCCGAGGGAGAGCAGCTGGGCGTCCTCGCAGTCGCCGAGCTTCACGGTCACCTCGCACAGCGCGTTCGACCCGCCGGTGATGGCCTCGAGCCTGAACTCGGTGAGCACGATGTTCTTGGACACCGCGGTCCTGATCGCGCATAGGCTGGCATCGATGGGCCCCACGCCGGTCTCCGACGCGCGCCTCATCTCCCCGTCGATGTTCAGGACGACAGTCGCGGTCGGGGTGAAGTTGAGCCCGGTGAACACGGTGAACTCCTCGAGCTTGATGACCGGCTCCGCCTCCTGCCCCATGACGTCGTAGGCGACCGCGAGCAGCTCCGCGTCGTCGAGCTTCTTGCCGGACTCCGCGTACTTCTTCACCCTGGTCACGACCTCCTTCATCTGGTCGTGCGGGAGCTCGAGCCCGTACTCCTTCAGCTTGTTCTGGACCGCGTGCACCCCCGAGTGCTTGCCGACGACGAAGGTCCTCTCCTTGCCGACTATCTCCGGCCTCATCGGCTCGTACGTGGAGCACTCGCTGAGCACTCCGTGGACGTGGATGCCCGATTCGTGCGAGAAGGCGTTCTCGCCGACGATGGCCTTGTTCGGCTGCACGGCGATGCCCGTCAGCTGGGACACGAGGCGCGACACGAACGCCATCTTCCTGGTGTTGATCCTGGTCTTGACACCGTAGAACGCCTGGAGGCCCATGACGACCTCCTCGAGCGCGGCGTTCCCCGCCCTCTCGCCGAGGCCGTTGACCGTCACGTGTATCTCCTCGGCGCCTCCGAGTATGCCCGCGAGCGAGTTGGCCACGGACAGGCCGAAGTCGTCGTGGCAGTGCACCGCGAGCGGGACCGTGGTGGTCTTCTTGATCTCAGCGACGAACTGCGTCATCGCGGTGGGCGTCATGACGCCGACGGTGTCCGGGATGTCTATCCTGTCCACGCCGGCCTCCTCGACCGTCTTGTGTATGATGTTGAGGAACTCGAGCTCCGTCCTGGTGCCGTCCTCGCAGCTGAACTCGACGATCAGGCCGTGCTCCTTCGCGTACTTGACCGCGGCGAAGGCCTTCTCCCTGGCCTCGTCCTTGGTGATCTTCAGCTTCTTCTCCAGGTGGACCTTGGATGTCGCGAGGAATATGTGTACCGAGTCGACATCGGCAGCGAGGGCCGCGTCGATGTCCTCCTTCGACTGCCCTGCATAGTGCGCATATCTCGCTCTTCAGGCCCGCGCCCGCGATCTTCTTGACCGCCTCGGCCTCTCCCTCGGAGTTGATCGGGAACCCTGCCTCTATGATGTCCACTCCGAGCTCGTCCAGTGCCTGGGCGATCTTGAGCTTGTCCTCGCTGGACAGCGCCACGTTCGGCGTCTGCTCCCCGTCCCTCAGGGTCGTGTCGAGTATCTTGACCCTCTCAGGCATCCTCGTCGCCTGGAAGATCTTCTTGTTGTACTCGCTCACGAACACTCCCGTCTCGGGTATCCTGAACCCGCCGTCGACCGTTTCTTTGGCATTCTCACTCGGAGCTTGTGTAGGCATCAAAACACTCTCCAAAATTTCCTTCAATGAGCACTTAGGCTAGGATAAGCAGCAGCCCCAAGGGCAGAATAGGCAGGGTATTGCTCTTGTGCTTCATTCCCAGTCACCGTGTTCGAAGGTGCCGCGCCTCTGTTGGCGTGACAAAGCTGGTCATGGCCTGTACCGATATAAATCTTTGCGAATGGATTTCGACAGCCAGATGCCCTGTTCTGCTGGACAGTTCTGTACAGCATGGGCGGAGCCAGCAGCTCACAAGCCCCGATTGGAAGAATAGAAATATCCATTCCCTGGTACTGCGCCTGATATCTTTGACCAAGGAGAAGCTGGTCGCGTTCCAGGGGGAAAGAGGCGCGTATTCGGAGGACGCGTGCTTCAAGTACTTCGGGAACGGCGTTCAGACGAAGCCGTTCGCGGACTTCCAATCGGTGTTCGAAGCGGTCGAGAAGGACGCGGTCACCCACGCGGTGGTCCCGGTCGAGAACTCGATCGAGGGAAGCGTCGCGCAGGTGAACGACCTGCTGCTCGACCACGACCTCACGATCTCCGGAGAGGTCATCGTGCCTGTCAAGCACTGCCTCATGGTGTTCGACGACGTCACCATGGAAAGCATCAAGGAGGTCCTGAGCCACCCGCAAGCGCTCGGGCAGTGCAGGAAGTTCCTTCAAAACCATCCGAACTGGCGGATAATCCCGTCCTACGACACCGCGGGGAGCGCGAGGATGATCTCGGAGGGCAAGAGCCTCGAGAAGGCTGCGATCGCGAGCAAGCGCGCGGCGAGCGTGTACGGCCTCAAGGTGCTCAAGGAGGACATACAGAGCGAGGTCGTCAACTTCACCCGGTTCTTCGTGCTCGAGAAGAACCCTGAGCCCCCGGAGGGCGCGAACAAGACCTCAATCGTATTCGCGACGAAGAACGCACCCGGCGCGCTGCACAAGTGCCTCGGTGAGTTCGCCTCGAGAGGCGTCAACCTCTCGAAGCTCGAGTCCAGACCGAGGAAGAACAAGCCCTGGGTGTACGTCTTCTACGCCGACCTCGACGGGAGCATCGACGACCCCGACTGCCACGCGGCCATCGGTGGCCTCCTCAAGACTGGCGCGTTCGTCAAGATACTCGGCTCGTACAGGAAGGCCGAGAGCTGATTCTGGCCCTCCAGCTCATTCGTCCGTCCAGGCGCTGACCACGGAGCCTATGGCGACGATGACCACACCGAGCACGAATATTATCGCGGCGCTGACCAGGGCGGCCGACATGTCGTTCGAGATCATGGCGTCCCTCAGCCCCTCCCCCACGTAGTAGAGGGGCATCACCTTCCCCACGGCCTGCAGGTAGCTGGGCATCATCTCCAGCGGGAAGAATATGCCCGACAGGAACATCATCGGGAAGTTTATCGCCCCTCCCGCCGACTCCGCGGCCTCCTCGTCCTTGACGAACCTCGCGACGATCATCCCGAGGCCGGAGAAGGTCATGCTGCCTGTGACTACGAGCAGTATGACGAGGGGGTTGAAGTGCACCTTCACGCCGTACGCCAGGACCGCCACGGCGACCAGCGCGCCCATGGATATAAATGCTACAAATATCTGGTAGACCACCTTGGATATTACCCATTCTGCCTTAGTCATCGGCGTGGTCGCGACCTTCCTCAGGATGCCGTTCTTGCGGTAGCGCGTGTTGACCGCTATCGCGCCGTAGACTCCCGAGGTCATGATGGTCATGCCTATGATCCCCGGGAGGACGAAGTCGATGTACTCGAACTGCTCATCGAGGGTGAGGCCCACCTCCTGGACGGCCAACTCCTTGGAGGAGTTGGAGTACGCGAGGTTGAACTCGTACACCACCGCGCGCACGATCTGGCTCGTTGCCGCGGAGGTCTGCTGGTCCGATTCGTCGAGCCTCAGGGTCATGGTCGCGGTGCCCGTCTCCGCGAAGGTGGCGTTGAACCCCTCGGGGATGATCAGTAGCCTTCGTATCTCCTGGTCCTGTATCTCCTTCTCGATGTCGACGCCAGGGTCGAGGTACCTCATCTCGAACGCACCCGTCGAGTTCAGCGCCCCGACGAAAGTCGTCGACAGCACCGACCGGTCCTCGTCGAGGACATAGAGCCTTAGGGTCGTGTCCCCCGTCTGGGCGAAGATCGAGCCGAATATGACCATGAGCAGGATCGGGAACGCCATCATCCAGAACAGGGCGCCCTTGTTCCTCCAGAGCATCCTGAGGTTGCTTGTGATGTCCACGTACATCCTTCCGATGTTCATCTCAATCGGCCCTCCCCAGCTCTTCGCCCGTGAGGTTCAGGAAGACGTCCTCCAGCGATGACCTCTTCAGCAACAGCTCGGCGTAGCTGATGTTGTTCTTCTCGATCGTCATGATGAGGTCGGGGAGAAGGGACTTGGAGCCGAGGGATATCTCGAGGTCGCCGTTCTGGCCCCGCACCGTGCATTCCTTCACCTTGCACAGCACCTCCTTCGCGTTGGGGCTCGGGGACTTGATGACGAGCCTGGTGGCAGCCCCGTGCTGCCTGATGAGCTCGTCCGGGCTGCCCATGGCCACGATCTTCCCCTTGTTTATCACGCCGACGCGGTCGGCGAGCACCTCGGCCTCCTCCATGTAGTGGGTCGTAAGGAACACGGTCTTGCCCCTGTCCCTGAGGGACTTGATGGCCTCCCAGATGTCCCTCCTGGCCTTCGGGTCCAGCCCCGAGGAGGGCTCGTCCAGGAACACGAGGTCCGGGTCGTTGACGAGCGCGATCGCCACCCCGAGCTTCTGCTTCTGCCCGCCGGACAGCGTCATGAAGAGCGAGTTGCGCTTGTCCTCGAGGCCGACGGTCTTGATCAACGAATCGGCGTCCACCGCCTTGCCGTAGAGCCGGCCGAAGTACAGGATGTTCTCCTTGACGGTGAGCCTGTCGTAGGTGTTGAACTCCTGCGGGAGCACACCGATGATCTTCCTGATGGCCCGCCCCTCCCTGCGGACATCGTGCCCAAGGACAAATGCCTCCCCCTGGGTGGGCTTCCTGAGGCACTCCAGTATCTCGACCGTGGTGGTCTTCCCGGCGCCGTTCGGCCCGAGGAACGCGAATATCTGTCCCTTCGGCACGTCGAACGAGATGCCGTCGACCGCGACGACGTCGGGGTATCTCTTGACGAGCGAGCGGACGCTTATTGCGGCGCCGCTCTTCAGCGATGGGACATCTTGAACGGCCTGTTTGGGGGGCATTGCATCAGCCTATGTGTGCGACCTCCAGCCGCGGTCATAAGCCTTTCCCCGGAAGCCCCCGGCGGCTGATGGTCGGAAATGTGCGGCGCCTGCCGCTGGATTGTGGAAAAGAGAACAACGGAAGGGGTTTAGAGCCAGGGTCCCGCGGCGGGACCTAGTACGACAACTTCTCTGCCACCCACGTGCGCCCTTGGAAGTTGGCGAAAGCGTCTATGAAGTCATACCAGGCGGTGTCCTGCGCGAACGGGATCGTGATGTAGATGTCCTTCATCGAGAACGCCCCGTCCGTGGGAGCTGACGGGAAGTATATCGCGAGCCCGTGCGATCCCCTGTGGGGATAGCTAGCGAGGCTCAGGACCACCCCGTCGCCGACCGCGGTCACGACATCCACCGCAGCCCCCTTGAGCGCCACGTCCTTGATGCCGGTGTCCATGACCAGGTTCTCCGCGTAGCTCATCAGGTCGATGTCGTAGAAGTAGTAGTACTCCTCCGCCTGGGCCCTGTCGTTGGTGAACCTGTTCACATACGTGGGGAGCGTGCGCAGCATCTCCTTGGCGAGGACGTCCACCGCAGCGGTGAGCTGGTCCATGTAGCTCATCTCGAACACGCTGATCGTCCAGTCGTTGTACCCCATCATCGACGTGTAGTACGCGGCGAAATCCTTCGCAATGGTCGTCGACAGCTCCTCGCCGTCCATGTCAGGGTTCGCCACGAGGTCCGCCGCGATCGTGTTGTACGGGAACCCCTGTCCGTAGACGAGCTCCTCGCTGAACACGAGGTAGTCCGCGAGCCCCCTCAGCTGGTAGGCGACCTCGGGCATGGCCATCAGGCACGCGTCGAACCCGACGACATCGATGATCTCGTTCGTCGTGTTGTACGCGCCCCAGAACGCCTCTCTCATCTCCGGCAGCAGTATGCAGTCCTCGACGCCCTCCTCCTCGAAGGTCGTGTCGTCCCAGCATATCCCGTTGAACGCGCCGCCGTGGTCCCAGAGGTCCACGAAGTACCTCTCCGCCGGGTACATGTCGCAGGAAGTCTCGATGAACCACTCGAGCAGCTTCCCGTCTCCCATGTTCTCCTCATTCGGCAGATCGTAGCCGGTCCCGGTGGTGTCCACCTGGACGGACTCACCGTTCTTCACGTAGAGCAGCTCCGTCTCGGTCGTCATGGTGTCCATCAGGACGACGATGTTGACGTCGTCGGTGGACCCGACGCTCTCCAGCCATTCGAGGTTCAGCCACCCGTACGTTTCGAGGCTGTTGTCCGCATCCATGTAGACCATCACGGTCCACTTCTTGCCGCCGTCCCCAGCCGCCATCGGGCTGGAGAACGCCATGGCGACCATGATGGCCGCCGCCGCCAATGCTCCAAAACCTGAAATCCTCCTCACCTGTCGATTCCCCCTCGTGTCGCGGATCCATCCGCGTATGACCCCGCAATTGGGCCAGCAGCCCTTACACACTGACTGCAGGATGTTGTAAACCTCTCATGCGATAAGCCTCTTTCGGGACTTAACGGTCTTGAGGGGTCAGGATCGGGCTCAGGCCCTCTCCGAGGCCGCGACGCTCTCGATCCTCGATTCCTTCTTGAGCTCCTCGACCGCGGCCGCGCCCCTGAGGACCTTCCTGTCCCTCTCGAGCGTGGCGAGCTCCTTCGAGTCGAACGCCTTCGGGTCCACCGAGATGATCAGCCTCGCCCTGGTCACCCAGGCGGTCTCGGTCAGTGAGTCGAGGGACTTCAGGACCCGCTTGAAATCGTTGAACGTGGTGAGGTACTCCACCCCCTCGAGCAAGACGATGCTGTTGGGATTGGATTCCATGAACCTGATCATGGTGTCCGTGAGCACCGCTATGCTCGTCGGGGCGATCCTCCTCTCGCCTTGGGATTCCGTGAGCCAGATGATGGGGGTGACCTCGAGGCCGTATGCCTTCCTGACGTTCTCGGGGAACTCCCTGGTGACCACCAATCCGCTGGGGATCAGGAACTGTAGGGTGTCGGAGGCCGAATCCTCCTTGCCCGAGAGGTCGATGTCGGGCCTCAGCGGGAACGACACCAGCTCGCTGAAGAGCTTGAACGCGGCGTCGCCGCTGTCACCCTCGAAGAAGTATATCCCCCTGGGGATGTCGAACCCCCTGAACCCGGACCGGGCAGTGCTCTCGACTTCTGGGTCGACGATGATTGCTGTGAACTCCTTGCTCGTCACGGACCTCACGACGATCACGAAGAGCCCTACCATCAGCCACGAATAGGGATTGTACTCCTCATAGCCGAGCCCTGAGTTCGAGTACGAGGTCGAACACCAACTCCACTGCGGGAATCCCTATCCATGCCCCGGCCAGCAGGTACATGTCGTGATCGGGCCTTCTTCGAGATCGCGCCCATGCCTCCGGACCTTTGCGCCCTCATCGGGAGGGCGAAGTTCAGGCCGATGGACACAACAAGGTACGCGGACACCGCGGCTGTCACTCCGAGCCATGCATCGGGGTCCGCGTCGAACTCGGGGCTCAGGATCCATGCGACGGCTACCAGGACAAGCCCGATCGCCCCCCAGAGCGGTTATGATGTTGACAGGGGCTCTTCCTCAGCCACTTGGCGAAGTGAGCGAACGATCCGAACGGCTTGTATATCGTCGTGAGGGTCACCGTGCACACAGACATCCAGGCGGTCGACGATGATGAAAGTCACATCGAAGGCAGCGTGGTTTCTGATGGTACCATCCGCCCGTGTAGTCATCAAGGAGCCTGAAGCCCCACAGCACCGCGAGAGCCGCGACGAAGAGCGCGATGATCAAGCCTCTGACCGCGGAGAAGAATTCCTCTCTCCTTCTGAGTATCAGGTACGCTGTTGAAGCCACTATGATGAGCCCGAGTGACGCTGGGTATGATGTCGAATACCGCTTCCTGATAATCCACCATCTGCTCCCTCGATCCGGTCTCGTATCATGTCAACTGCTTGTGCAGTCATGAAGCTTTCCGACACCACGGGGCGGAAAGGCCCCTTGGGCCAGGATCGGCCCGGTCTTCTCTTTCTATCCGGAGTCCTTGCTCGGGTCGGGCACGAGCACCGCTCCTTGGCTCGCTGAACCCACCTGGGCCCTGTACCTGGCCAGGTACCCGGGCGCGTCCCTCTTCGGGACCCGTCTGTCCTTGAGCCTCGCCTTGATCTCCTTCTGGGATATCAGCACCTCGAGCTCCCTGCGCGTCGAGGTCGACCCTGATGATGTCCTTGTCCCTCACCGCGGCTATCGCGCCGCCGGCATACGCTTCCGGGGACACATGCCCTATCGACAATCCTCTCGTCCCTCCGGAGAACCGTCCGTCGGTTATGAGCGCGACCGATTCACCCAGGCCGAGGCCGGCTATCACCGCGGTCGCCCCGAGCATCTCCGGCATTCCCGGGGCGCCCTTCGGTCCCTGGTACCTGATGATGACCGCATCGCCAGGCTTGATCCTGCCTGCAAGCATCGCGTCCGTGGCGGTCTTCTCCTGGTCGAACACCTTCGCGGGCCCTTCGAACTTCCTCATCGACGGGACGACCGCGGACTGCTTGACGACGCATCCCTCCTCGGCCAGGTTGCCCGTGAGGATCGCGATGCCCCCCTCCTCGTGGTACGCTCTGTCCAGAGGACGTATCACGCCTGGGTCCTTCACCTTCGACTCCCTCGCGACCTCGAGGACGTCCTTCCCGGTCACCGTGCCCGCGCTCTTCAGCTTGGGCTCGAGCCTGTTGAGGACCCCGGGGATCCCTCCAGCCTGGTCCAGGTCTATCATGAAGTGCTCCCCGCCGGGCTTGAGCGCGACCACGTGCTTCGTGTCCCTGGATATGGTGTCGAACATGCCGAGCTCGAGCGGGATGCCGAACTCGTTGGCGATCGCGATCATGTGGAGGCACGTGTTGGTGGAACCTCCGATCGCGTTGTCCACCCTGAGGGCGTTCTCGAAGCTGTCCTTCGTGACGAACCCCCTCGGCCTCCTGTTCTCCCTGACCAGCTTGACCGCGAGAGCGCCCGTGGCTCTGGCCATCGCGAGCTTCTCCTCGGAGACCGCGTGAGCGGTCGCGCATCCGGGGAGGCTGAGGCCGAGCGCCTCGGTCAGGCACGCCATCGTGTTCGCCGTGAACAGTCCGGAGCACGACCCGGGCCCTGGGCACGCGCGCTTCTCGATCTCGTCGAAGTCCTTCTGTGTGATCTTGCCGGCAGTCAGCTCCCCGACGGCCTCGAATATTGAGATGACATCCAGCTTCCTGTCCTTGTAGACTCCGGGCATCATCGGGCCGGCCGTGAGCATCACCGCGGGGATATCCATCCGGCCGCAGGCCATGAGCATGCCCGGCGTGATCTTGTCGCAGTTCGTGACGCCGACCCATCCGTCGGCCACGTGCGCCTCCACCATCGCCTCGACGGTGTCGGCCACGATCTCCCTCGAGGGCAGCGAGTACCTCATCCCCTCGAGCCCCATCGCGATGCCGTCGCAGATGCCCATGACGCCGAACTCGTAGTGCGCACCCCCGGCCTCCTCGATGCCCTTCTTGACCTCAGCGACCAGCTTCCCCATGTGCATGTGACCAGGGACGATGGTGTTGTACGAGTTGGCGATGGCTATCAGGGGCTTCTCCAGGTCCTCGTCCTTCATCCCCAACGCCCTGAGCAGCCCCCTCGCGGGCGCCCTGGACATGCCCTTCTTCATCGCGTCGCTCCTGAGCTTCTGTTCCGCCTTCGCCTGAGCCATCTCAATCACCCAGCTTGAAATCGTCGTGGAGCGACTCGACCGCCCTCTTCGCGTCTTCCTTCTTGACAATGAACGATATGTTCAGCTCGGAGGAGCCCTGGGCGATCGCCCTGATGTTGATGCTGTTCGTGGCCATCGTGCCGAAGACGCGTGCGGCCACGCCGGGGGTGCCCTTCATGCCCGCGCCGACGACGGCGATTATGCTGAGGCCCGCCTCGATGCGGACCTCCCGGACCTCCTTCGAGCCGAGGAGCGACAGCTCGAGCGCGTTCTGCGCCCTCGAGCCATGCTCCTTCGGTATCGCGAGCGTGATGCTCTCCTCGGACGAGCTCTGCGATATCATGAGTACGTCGATGTCCTCGTCCGTCAGTATCTGGAGGACCTTGGCCGCCAGCCTGGGCGTGCCGACCATGGACGCGCCGCTGACCGTGATGAGGTCGACGTTGTCTATGTTCGTGATGGCCTTCACGACGTCGCCGTCCTTGACCTTGACCTCGTTCACGATGAACGAGCCCTGCGCGTCCGGGTCCGCCAGGCTCTTGACCCTGAACGGCAGCTGGTACTTCGCCGCACACTCGAGCG
Source organism: Thermoplasmatota archaeon (assembly GCA_963818745.1). Lineage (GTDB taxonomy): Archaea > Thermoplasmatota > Thermoplasmata > UBA10834 > UBA10834 > CAWBDD01. The sequence goes on from CAWFTI010000002.1 coordinate 94,604, forward strand.
CCTTCGGGTGGATGACCTCGGCACCGAAGTGCGCGAGCTCCATGGCCTCGGCGAACGAGATCACATCGATCATCTTCGCCCCTTTCACGATCTTCGGGTTCGCGGTCATGAGCCCGTCGACGTCCTTCCACACCCAGACCTCGTCCGCCCTTATGCCAGCGCCGATGATGGATGCCGTGAAGTCGGAACCTCCTCTCCCCAGGGTGGTCTGCACGCCCTCCTGGGTGGATGCCACGAAGCCGCTCACGACCGGTATCACTCCTTCTTCGAGGAGCGGGTCCAGCGTCTGCCGCACCTGGAGCGTGGTCACGTTCATCAGCGGCTGGGCGACGCCGAACCTGTCGTCCGTGAGTATGCCCGCCTCCCCGCCGGTGAGCGCCTTCGCCTTCAGGCCGAGGTCCTCGAGCGCTCCCTGGAGTATCGGTGCCATCAGCTTCTCGCCGAAGCCGATGACGAAGTCCCTGGATCTCGGGGTGAGCTCGCCGATGTGCGCCACCCCCGACAGGATGTTCCTGAGCTCGTCGCACCTCGACTCGACCGTCTTGAGCGTCTCCTCGAGTATCCGCCTGTCCTTGATGGCCTTCTCCGCAGCGCTCCTGTGCCGGACCGTGGTCTCCTCGATGAACCGCCGCACATGGTCCTTGTGTCCCTTGCCCGCGTGGTGCGCGACGTCTATCAGCGAGTTCGTGACGCTGTACATGGCGGACGTGACGACCACTATCTGGTTCCCTTCCTTGTGGAACCTCTCGACGATGGTCCCCACTCTACGTATCTTCTCGCCGTCCGCGACGCTCGCTCCGCCGAACTTCATCACTAGCTTCATCGGATCCATACCACCATTGAAATCGAAGGCAAATGCCTACCTCGCGAAGGTCTTGCGTATATCTATCATGTCCCTGATGATCGAGCTCGCGGTCTCGGGACCTCCGGCTCCCTTGCCCACGAGCGTGATCTCACCCGCCGGGTGAGTGTCGAACGAGACCGCGTTGAACGTGCCGGACACGTTGAGCGGGTGCACCGCTGGGATCGCCTCGGGGGAGACCTTGGCGGTCTTCCCGACCCCTCCGATGAGCTTGACGACCTTGCCATCGGCCTTCGCGTCCTCGATGTCCTTCTTCGTGAGGCCTGTGATGCCCTTGATGTCCACATCGTTTATAGACAGGGACGTTCCGAGGACGTAGTTCGAGAGTATCACGAGCTTGCACGCGGTGTCGAACCCCTCGATGTCGTATGTGGGGTCCGCCTCGGCGTAGCCCAGCCTCTGGGCCTCCGCGAGCGCGGCCTTCATCTCCGTCCCCTCGGTGACCATCTTCGTGAGTATGAAGTTGGAGGTCCCGTTGAGTATCCCTCGCACGGACCGTATACTGCTGCCCTCCAGGCAGTTCTTGGCGAGGTCCAGGACGGGCGTCCCGCCGCCCACGGTCCCGCTGAACTTGAACATGACCTTGTTGTGGTTCGCGAGTTCGATCAGCGCGGGCATGGCGAGCGCGAGCGGCCCCTTGTTCGTGCATACGACGTGCCTGCCCTCGCTCAGCGCGGTCTTGACATGGCTGAGCCCGGGCTCGCCCTTGGTGAGCTCCGTCTGGGTGGTCTCGACGACCACCTCGCACTCGAGCTCCTTGATCGCGTCCAGGCCGGTCTTGCCCTTGTGGTAGACGCCGTGTCCGAGCGAATCGAGCGAGCCGCTCTTGCGCTTCGTGTCGACCGCCTTCTGCAGGTCGATGCCGTCGCGCGATATCGCGGCGCCCTTGCTGTCGACTATCCCGACGACCTTGGGGCGCAGGCCGTAGTCCTTCGTGAGCTTGGCCATGTCGGAGTGCACGATCTCGGCGAAGCTCTGCCCGACGACCCCGAACCCGACCAGGAGCACCCTCATCTCCGGCCTCCCGTGATGATCTTCTCCAGCGCCCCGACGCTCGCCTCCGCGGCCTTCGGCTTCTCGCATTGGCCGATCGCGGTGTCGGGGTCCTTGAGCCCGTGGCCCGTGGACACGCACACTATCTCGGCCGACCTGTCGATGTCCCCGAGCTCCAGGTCCTTGATGAGGCCTGCCAGGGCGGCCGCTCCCGCGGGCTCGGCGAATATGCCCTCCATGCGGGCCATCATCTTCTGCGCGGCCAGGATCTCCTCGTCGCTCACGGTCGATGCGTACCCGCCGGACTCCTTGATCGCCCGGACGGTCTTCTTCCAGTTGGCGGGGTTGCCTATCCTGATTGCGGTCGCCACGGTGTCCGGCTTCTTGACTGGCACGAGCTCCTTCGAGCCCTTCGTGAACATGTCGGCCACGGGCGCGGCCCCCTCGGCCTGTATGCCGCGGACCTTCGGGTGCCCCTCGGATTGGCCGAGTGATTCGTATTCTTTGAACCCCTTCCAGTACGCGGCCGAGTTGCCGCCGTTCCCGACCGGTATGTACAGGTACTTGGGCGCGACCCCGCCGAGCTGGTCGCACACCTCGAACGCAGCGGTCTTCTGCCCCTCGATCCTGAACGGGTTGACGGAGTTGAGCACGTACATGCCCAGCTTGTCAGAGGACTTCATGACCATGTCCAGCGCCTGGTCGAAGTTGCCCTTGACGGAGATCACCGTCGCGCCGTGCATCATCGCCTGCGCGAGCTTCCCCAGGGCCACCTTCCCCTCGGGTATCAGCACGACGCACTTCATGCCCGCGATGCCGGCGTACGCCGCGAGCGATGCGGATGTGTTGCCCGTGGATGCGCACGTGACCGTGCTCATGCCGAGCTCCTTCGCCTTCGTGATCCCGACGGTCATGCCCCTGTCCTTGAACGATCCCGTGGGGTTCGTCCCGTCGAACTTGATCCAGAGGCTCTTCAGCCCGAGCTGCTCGGCGATACGAGAGCATCTGACGAGCGGCGTGCCTCCTTCGGACATGGAGAATATCTGTGCTCTCCTGCCGACAGGGATCAGCTCCCTGTACCTCCACACCGAGAGCGGCCTCTTCCTGAACCCGCTCTTCGAGAGCCTTTCCTTGGCGGCCTTGAGGTCCATGCGCACCTCGAGGAGGTTGCCGCATGAGGAGCACGCATAGGCAGGCCTGGTCATGTCGTGAGCCTTGCCGCACTCGATGCACCTCATCTGGAAAGGTTCCATAGCACCCTCTCTCCGAATGCGCCTGCTATGGTTAGAGAAAATATAAGCCCTTCGTACGTCTGGATGCCTCTCGGGACACTGCGTATCATCGGTCTGGCCAGCGGCTGATTGCACAAAAATGTCCAAGCGCATGGTCCCTCGCGGGAGCTTAATATCCGAGCACTGCATCCCATGCCCCAAGGTGCGGTCGGTCATGTTCGAGAAAGCGGTTGTATCCTCTCCCGCCACGATCGCCAACTTCGGCCCCGGGTTCGATTCCTTCGGACTGTGTCTCGAGTCTCCGAAGGACACCGTCACGATCAGGAGGGTCGCGGGGGGCAAGGTCGAGGTGAAGGTCCTGGGCAAGCAGAAGCTCCCGACGGACCCGTGCAGGAACACCGCGTCGTATGCGGCGATCAAGCTAGCGGAGCTGTGCGGATGCGAGGGGATTGGCTTCTCTATGACCGTCAGGAAGGGCATGAAGCCCGGGAGCGGCATCGGGAGCAGCGCCGCGTCCTCCGTCGGCGGAGCCGTCGCGATGGCGGCGCTGCTGGGCGTGAAGGACAAGGAGCTCGTGCTCGAGGCCAGTGGGATGGGCGAGGAGCTGGTGGCGGGCTCGCGGCATTTCGACAACGTGGCCGCGGCCCTGTACGGTGGCTTCACGGCCGTGTCGGACCTCAAGACCCGCACGATTCTCCAGATCAAGCCTCCCAGGTTCCAGGTCATCGTCGCGATCCCCGACATATCGATCGAGACCCGGAGGGCGCGCGAGATACTGCCCAAGGCCGTCAGCATGGGCGACGCCGTGTGCAACCTCTCGTGGGCTTCGGGAATGGTTCATGCGATGATGAAGAGGAACGTGCGTGCGATCGGGTCCTACCTCGACGACAGGCTCGCTCTGCCGTACCGCAAGGAGCTGATACCCGGCTACGAGGACGTCCGGGAGGCGGCGCTGGGTGCGGGCGCTTATGGTCTCTCGATCGGCGGCTCCGGCCCTGCGGTGTTCGCGATATCCCAGGGGAACGCGGCCAAGATACGGAAGGCGATGGTCGAGGCCTTCAAGCGGTCCGCCGGTCTGAGATCGGAATCGTTCGTCACCGTGCCCGGGACCGGAGCGCGCGTCGAGAGCATCCGCTGAAGGACATCTTCTCAAGATCACACGCGTCTAAGGCGACGCTATCCCGGGCAGCTTCGGGAAGGGCGCGCAGTCCACGATCGAGTACTGTCCCGTGAGGTATCTGGTGAACCTCTCGACGCCGAGGCCGATGCCCACCGAGGGCTTGATCCCTTCCTTGAGCATCTGCATGTACCACTTGTACTTCTCGGGGTCGTCCCCGCTCTCGAGCATCTTGCTCCTGACGGCCTCGTACCTGTACTCCCTCTCGCCGCCGCTCCCGGCCTCGCCGAACCCCTCTGGATAGATGAGGTCCATGGTCCTGAGCACGCCCGGCCTGTCGGGGTCCTCGATGTAGTAGAACCCCCTGGACCCGACCGGATAGTCGACGATCCAGAACGGGTACTTCTCCTTCTTGGACACCACGGCCTCTGCTTCCCAGGGCAGCTCCTCGCCGTACTCGAAGGGCGTGCCGGCCTTCTCCGCCAGCGTCCGCATCTCGTCGTATGTGTACACCTTGAACCTGCCCTCAGGGACGTCGAGCTTGCGTCCCAGGGTCTTCAGCTCGTCCCCGCAGGTCTCCTTGACCCTCTTCGCGGTGGCGGACACAAGCAGCTCGACGTGCCGCATGCAGTCCTCCATGGTCCCCTCGGCCTCTTCCATGTCTATCTGGTAGAACTCAGCCAGGTGTCTCCCGGTGGACGCGCTGCCGAGCGGCTCGAGCCTGACGTTCGGCGAGAACGCGTATATCTTGCCCAACGTGTCGGCGGCCATCTGCTTGTAGAGGATCATCGAGCTCATGATCTTGAACTCGGTCCCGTAGTAGTCGAACGATACCTGCTTCGCGCCGCGTATGCCAGGGTCCGTCGCGGGGCCGATGATCGGCGCCTGGAGCTCGAGGTATCCCGCCTTGCTCATCTCGTCCCTGACGATCCTGAAAAGCCTATCCTGGAGCCTGAGGACGGCCCGCATCCTCTCCGTCTTGAAGACGTCGCGCCTGTTGAACAGCGCCTCATGGGTGGGCGCTTGGAAGCCCACAGCCAGTTCAGTCTTGGCGGTCGGCGTGACTCGGGTCGGCACCTTGGGCGCTTTCATCTCTGGCATCCATCTGATGGTCTCCGTCTTCATCTGTCACACCGTCTCTCTGCACGCGTCGGATACTCTCTTCCCGGCGTATGGACGGTTAATCACGCGTGGTATATCATCATTCCGTTGAATTAGTCGGATATTCTCCGAGAATTGGACAAGATTGATATACAAATCCCGTCATTATGTCGAATCATGTTGGACGAGAAGGACTCGGCGATACTCGAGGAGCTCATGAAGGACTCGCGCAAGACCACCAAGGCGATAGCGAAGGAGCTGGAGATCCCGAGGGCGACGGTCCACGACAGGATCGTGCGCATGGAGCAGCGCAAGGTCATCAGGAAGTACACCGCCGTCCCGGACTACGCGCAGCTCGGGCAGGGGGTCACCGCCTTCATCCTCGCGCAGTTCGAGCCCAGGGAGGGCCTCTCGCAGAGGGAGACCGCCGACGAGATCGCGGACATCCAGGGCATCTCGGAGGTGCACATGATATCCGGCGAGTACGACATGCTCCTCAAGGTGCGGGGCGCGAGCATGGAGGACATCGGGAAGCTCGTGATCGACCGGCTCCGCGAGGTCAAGGGCGTGGCGCGCACGCTGACGTGCGCATGCTTCACTACAGTGAAAGAATGAGCCTGAGGACTACCTCGTCCTCTTCTTGACCAGCCGCGCCGCGGTCTCCGCGACCTCTTTCCGGACCGGCTCGACCGTGTGGTCCCTGAGTATCCTCTTGACCTCTTCCCCGGCCCTCTGGAGGGTGGTCTTCGAGCCCTTCGCGACCCACGTGTCGTACGACGACCTGTCGCTCACGGTCGGTATGAAGTGCTCCGTCCTGAAGCGCTCCATCGTGTGCCTCTGCCCGAGGTAGTCCTTCCCCGGGCCGACCCTGTCGACCACGTCGAGCGCGAGGGTGTCCTCGTTGACATCGATCCCCCTCGCCATCCTGCCGATTATCTCGGATATCTCGGAGTCGATGACGAGCTGCTCGAGCCAGACGGTCCTGCAGTCCTCGAGCAGGCCGATGCCGGCGATCATGTCCGCTCCGGCCATGATGGGCATGACGGCGCTCGCGAACTTCTCGTAGGCCGCCTGCTCGTCCGGCTCCTTCGCGGTCGAGACGAACCCGCCGACGAGTGCGGGGAAACCGTAGTGGTGCGCCATCTGCGCGTACGCGGCCGAGGTGAGCCCGTGCTCAGGGCCGCCTCCCGCGCGCGTCGAGGCCTTCATGTCGAGCACGGCGATCCCGCAGCTGAACACGTAGGCCGTCCCCGGCCTGTAGAGCTGGAATATGGTGTTGCCCGCCAGCGCCTCGGCGACGGCGACCGCCACGGACCCCGCGAGCGTCGCGGGGCCGGTCGAGCCCGGCCCGGGCATCACGTAGAAGCAGATCGGCATCCCGCCGTCCGCGGCGACGAAGCCCGCCTCGAGCCCCTCGCCCTCTATCACGAGCGGGGAGGAGCTGGTGTGTATGGATGAAAGGAAAGGTTTCTTCCTGAACTCGTCCTCTCCGCCCGCGGCAGCGGCCGCGAGCTCGAGGACGTCCTCGACCTCCCAGGCGAGCGTGTCGGTCGCGAGGGTCGCGTGCTTCTCGGTGTTCTCGAGGGTCGCCTGCAGGTCGTGTATGTGCCTCGTGCCCATGGGCACGTCCTGGGAGGTCACGCTCGGCCAGTTGATGCCGTGCCCCTTCAGGGCGTCGGTCACGCGCGCGGCGTTCGCGACGTCCGACTTCCTCGACTCGCGCCTCTGCCTCGTCTCGAAGTCCATCGCCATCGTGCCGTTGCCGTCGCTGCATACATGCACGTGCTCGAAGTCCAGGCGCGCGTCGTGCTTGCGCGTGCGCCCGTAGAACACGACCGCCCGGTCGTTCTTCCCGGACATCTCCAGGACCAGCGTCTCGGGGAACTTGACCACTGCGCTTTTCTTGTCCACCTCGCAGCCGGCCTTCTGAAGCATCGCCTGCGCTTTTTCGCTCTTGACGGCCACGCCCGTCCTCTCGAGTATCTGAAGGGCCGCGTAGTCGATCTTCTGCACGCCCTCGGAGTCGAGTACGTTCCGCCTGCATCTCACCGGTATCGAGTTGGCCATGTTCCTTTCCCCCTTGCGCTCGGTCGGTCCGCTCCTGTCATGTGGTGATCGTGATGGTGTGTTTGAGAACCTGAAAATAAATCAGGATGGCACGGACGCGGTCCACGCATCCGGCCAGTTAGAGTTTTCCCTCAGTGGGTCTTGGACTCCCCGCCCCACATCGGCTTCTTGTACTTCTCGATCACGCCGTCCAGCTTCTTCTGGACGTCCTTCTCGAGAGCCGGTACCTTGTGGGTCGCGAGTATCGTCTTGACCTTGTCCCTCGCCCTCGCCCTGAGCGACTTCGAGCCGTCCTGGGACCACGCGTCGAACGAGCGCCTGTCTATCAGGTTGGGCATGAAGAACTCGCTCCTCATGTGCTGCAGGGTGTGCCTCTGCGCGAGGAAGTCCTTCCCCGGGCCGACCTTCTCGATGACGTCGATCGCCATCGTGACGTCGTCCGCCCACTCGCCCCTGATCAGCCGGGCAGATCGCCCCGACGATCTCGTCGTCGATGACGATCTGCTCCAGGAACAGGCAGCTCGAGTCCTCGAGCAGGCCGATGCCGCACATCAGGTCGGCGCCAGCGAGCAGCGGGCCGACACAGCCAGTGTAGTACTCCAGGACCGCCTGGTCTCCGGGCTCCTTGGCCGTCGCGGACACTCCGACGCAGGAGGGCATGCCGTAGTAGTGCGCGAGCTCTGTCGCCATCGCTGACGAGAGCGCGTGCTCCGGGCTTCCGCCCGCCCTGATCGTCGTCCTCATGTCCAGAGGCGCGTTGCCCATGCCGTAGATGACCGACGCGCCCGGTATGGCGAGCTGGGTCATCGTGAGCGCGCTGAGCACCTCGGCGTTGCCGACCACGAGCGACCCGACCAGCGTAGCCGGTCCGGTCGCGCCTGGCTGTGGCATGCCGAAGAACACGAGCGGAACACCGCTCTTGGCGAGCTCGAGGCTGGCGTCCATGACACCCGCGTCGTGCTGGAGGGGCGCGTACGTGCACTGCAGGCACGATGTGAGCGGCCTCCTCCTGTACTCCTTCTCGCCGCCGGCCGCGATGTAGCCCATCTCGACCAGTCCCTTCGCGTCCGAGATCGTCACGGCCGTCTCGTACATGACGTGCTTCTCGGTGTTGTTCAGGGAGGCGTCCAGGTCGTGCAGGTGCACGACGGATCCCTGCTGGTCGGTCGAGCTGACCATTGGCCAGTGTATGTGCACGTTCTGGAGGGCGTCGATGATCCTCGAGGACTTCACGAGGTCCTGCTTCGTCGAGGGCCTGCGCGTGCCGGTCTCGAAGTCCACTGCCACCGCGCCGTTGCCGTTCGCGGTCATGTAGCTGTGGTTCATGTCCAGCTTCGCATCGTACTTCGGGTTCCTTCCCGCGAGCGTTATGCTCGTCTTCTTCTTGGAGAGGGCCTCCTCCACTAGATGGGAGGGTATCTTCGCGATCCTCGTCTTCTCATCCACTTCGCAGCCGTTGTCCTTCAGGAGCTTCCTGCAGGTCGGGCTGTCCACCTGGACACCGATCTTCTCCAGGATGTGGAGCGTGCCCCAGTGGATTCTCTCCAGGTCCTCGTCGCTGAGGACCTGGAAGTGGATGCCCACGTTGAATGCCGTATGACATGGCGCTCACCTGACCATCTTCTTCGCGACATCGACTGCGCTGGATGCGTCTCCGCTGTAGCCGTCCGCGCCGATCTCCTTGGCGTAGGTGTCCGTCACCGGAGCGCCTCCGACCAGGACCTTGATGTCCTTGTTCTTCTTCTTCAGCGGCGTGATGACCTCTGCCATCCTCGGCATCGTCGTGGTCATCAGGGCGCTCATGGCCAGGACCTTCGGCTTCGACTCGTCGACCTTCTTCAGGAAGTCCCCTGACGGGACGTTGACGCCGAGGTCAGCGACCTCGAACCCGTTCGATGCGAGCAGCGTCGCCACGAGGTTCTTGCCAATCTCGTGGATGTCGTCCTGGACTGTGCCGATGAGGACCTTGCCTGCGCTGGCCCTGTGCTGTCCCTTCGGAACTGCGGGTTCGAGCACCGCCAATGCGGACTTCATTGCCTCTGCGCCCATGACGAGCTCGGGTAGGTAGATCTCTCCCCTGCCGAACCTCTCGCCGACGGTCTTGATCCCTTCGGCCAAGCCTTTCTCGATCGCGACGAGCGGGTCCACGCCTTCCTTCAGTGCCTGCTTCGCGAGGTCAGCTATGGTCTCCATCTCGTAGTTCAACACGGCGTCCTTCAGCCGCTTTACTGCATCTTCCATTGGTTCTTACCCCCAATTGCCGTCCTCTGGAACCGGGTTCCTCGGGACCTCGATTTCGGAGCCAGATAATCGGCCTCTTGGGCTCGATTTCTGCTCACGATTGAAACCGCATACTCGATACCCTAATTAAGGTTTCTGTCCGGAACCCCTCTTCGGCGCGTCCTTTGGACATGTTCGTGTCGTAGAATCTATAAGAATGATTAGATAAAAAGTGGCTGGGCTGGCATCCGACGGCGTTCGTGCCGTTCCATCCGCGCGGCCGACAACTATTTCTAAGACGAGGCGTTCACCCCTTTCAGGAGGCTAGTGATCATGCCTTGTGCAACCGTGCCAGTAATCGAGCTTAAGGGGACGAAGAAGACTGTCAGGATAGGCGCCGGAAGGACGCCCGTGCTCGTCGGCGAGAGGATCAACCCGACGAACAGGAAGGAGCTCATCGCCAAGCTGAAGGCGGGCGAGTTCGGCATCCTCGAGGGCGAGGCGAAGAAGCAGATCGCCAACGGGGCGGACGTACTGGACATCAACGTCGGCGTCCCCGGGATAGACGAGAAGCACGCGATGCTCGAGGCGCTCAGGATCGTCCAGGACGCGGTCGACGCACCGCTCTGGATAGACACCTCCGACCCGGAGGTGCTCGCGGTCGCCCTCAAGAACGTGAAGGGCAGGCCGGGCATCAACTCGACCACGGGCGAGGAGAAGAGGATGGATATCGTGGTGCCACTCGCGGCCGAGTACGGCGCGGCGCTGGTGGGTCTGTGCATCGACGACGCGGGCATCCCGACCACCTCCGAGAAGAGGGTCGCGGTCGCCAGGAGGATCATCGACCGGGCGGAGAAGGCCGGCCTCGACAGGAAGAACATCATCATCGACTGCGTGGCGCTCGCATGCGGCACCGGCGAGACGGGCGCGAAGGCGACGCTCGACACGATCAGGATATGCACCGAGGAGCTCGGCGTGAACACCACGGTCGGCCTGAGCAACGTGTCCTTCGGGCTCCCGGACAGGCCGGTTCTGAACGCGGCGTTCATGCTCATGTGCGCAGGCCAGGGCATGACCTGCTTCATCGGCAACCCGAACGACCCGAACATGCAGGTCGCGCTGAAGTCGTCGAAGCTCTTCTGGGGCGAGGACAAGTTCGCCATGGGCTACCTCATGTGGTACAGGAAGCGGCAGGCGGAGCTCGCAGCCGCGGCCGAGAAGAAGTAGCCGCGGACTGCATCGGACCGCGCAAACTCCTTCCTTCTCGTGATTTCTCGTTCCAGCGTCCGCTCTCAAGACGATTCGACTTGAGGAAACGCCGGGAATGGTTTTCCTAGGCGATCGCTCAGCGCCGCCTCAGCTTCGGGTTCAGCACATCGTCGAGCGCGTACCCGACCAGCGAGAACGCCAGCACCATCACGACGATCGCTGCCGCCCGGAGCGACGATCCACCACCAGGCGCCCGTGCTGTACAGGGCGCTGTTGTTGTACGCCGCCTCGAGCATCGTTGCCCCAGCTGATCACCGTCGGGTCCCCGAGCCCGAAGAAGTCCAGGAAGGACTCGGAGAATATCGCGAGCGCGATCAGCAGGACGGTGTTCGCGAATATCAGCGGGAGCACGTTCGGCAGTATGTGCTTCTTGATGATGTGCCCGGAGTCCGCGCCGACCGCCCTCGCACGCTCGATGAACTGCCTCTCCTTGACCGTCAGGACCTGCGACCTCACGATCCTCGCGGTCGACGGCCAGCTGGTGATGCCGATGACCACGACGACCCAGATGAACTTCTGGCCCAGGATGGCCATCATGACGATCATGAGCGGGAACCAGGGAAGCACGAGGAAGAAGTCGGTCACCCTCATCAGCACCTCGTCCGTGATCTTGCCGAAGTACCCGGCCGCGAGGCCGATCGTCGCGCCCAGCGCGACCGATATCAGGGTGGCCACGAACCCGACCTCGAGGGAGGCTCTCGTGCCGTACATGCGTCATGCTGTACACGTCCCTCCCGAGATGGTCCGTCCCCCACGGGTGCACTTGGCGCATCTCGGTCGGGGAGAGGGTCCGAACGACGGGGGCCGTGGGGTTCACCCAGCCCTCGTCGAAATCGTTCGAGTCGAAGTTGTCGGGGTCGTTGGGCTCGGAGACGGTCGATATCAGGGGGGCCGTAATTGCGATCACGACGAACGCGATGAGGGTGATGAGCCCCGCGAACCCGAGCCGGTTGGACCTGAATATCTTCCAGGTCTTCTTGAGATTCTTTCATCTGGAGCTGCAACTTCTCAATGTCCGAGGGAGTGACCAGCGTCCTGTCCCTCTTCAGTCTTCCGGACGAGGGAGATAGATGCCCATGCGACAAGGGCCACGAGGATGGTCCACCCCAATATCGACGCGATATGCGACTCGAGCCACGTCGGGACACTCTGGACCGTGATCTTCGCCACATCGGTGTCGGTGTTGTTCAGCCCGACGACCGTGAGGGTTATGTTGTAGACACCTGGGATGTCGAAGACGAACTGCGCCTCGACCCCTTCGAGCAAGACCGGCTCGTCATCGTAGGTGAAGTTCCATCTGTATTCGATGATGTCCCCGGTCGACCTGGTCCCGTTGAGCACGATCGCAGTGCCCTCTCCAATCATCCTGTCGTTCCCGGCATCCGCGACGACCTCATCCTGCGCCCGCGCGTCCGATGCGGTCCCGAGGCATCCCACCGCGAGGAGCAGGGCGGCGGTCAGTACCAGCAAGGCGCGCGTGGGTATCATGTGAGCTGCCCTTCTGCCAGCGTTGTGTTCCCGCATCCATGTCACCTCAGATCTTGACCCTCGGGTCGAGGTAAGTGTACACTATGTCCGCAATCAGGTTCGCCGCCAGGACGGCCACCGCCATTATCAGGAACAGCGCCTGGAGGAGCGCGTAGTCCTTGTAGAAGACGGCGTCGTAGGTCAGCTTCCCCAGACCGTCGTATGTGAACACGAGCTCGACCATGATCGTCCCGCCGAGGACCCAGCCGACGCTTATCGCCATCACCGTCACGACCGGGAGCATCGCGTTCTTCATCGCGTGGTCGTTCAGTATGACCTTGTTCGAGACCCCCTTGGCCCTCGCGGTCGTGATGTAGTCCTCGGTCAGGACGTCGGTCATCGAGTTCCTCATGATGAGGGCGAACTCCGCCATGATCTCGAGCGTGAATGCGATGATGGGCAGCACCAGATGGTACGCACGGCTCATGATCTTCTGTGCAAGGGACATCTGCAAGTATGTGTCCGGCGCTTGGCCCAGGAACGATTCCGACCATTGAGGGATATCCCCGTACGCCCCGGCTAAGGGGAACCATTTGAGATAGCCCGCGAAAATGAGCAGCAGCACCAGGGCGAACAGGAATGTCGGCATCGAGTAGAAGACCGAGGAGATCCCCATGCCGATCGTGTCCACGGGCTTCCCCCTCCTCCAAGCAGCGGCCTTCCCTATATTCACGCCTATCCAGATCGACAGGATTGTGCCCAGCCCGACGAGTATGAGCGTGTTCATCAGCCTCGGAAGGATGATCTCAGCGCAGGTGGAACCAGGTTTGAAAGTCGTCGTGTAGCCGAAATCGAGCGTGAACACCTGGCCCAGGTAGCTGATGAACTGGTCAAGGAGGGGGTCATCGAGGTGGAACTTCGCCCTGATGATCGCTTCGAGTTCAGGGGACATGCCCTTCTGGATGAAGACCCTGACGGGGTCTCCGGGCATCACGCGGAAGAGGAAGAAGTTGAACGCGATTATCGCAAACAACGTGATTACGACGTATACACTCTTTCGGAGCAAGAACCTCCTCATGTCCATTTTGCCATCCTCCCCGATGTCATCAGGCCGGCCGCCTCCGTTCGTCCCTTCTCGCGACCTGGAGTTTCACAGACTGCCGCTGGTTCCCCGCATGCAGACGGCGTGTCTTTCCTCCTCCCCATCCTCGGTCGGGAGGAAAATCCAAGGGCCCGGCAACCTCCGTGCCGGGCCGTTTCTTCGTGCCGGACGGGATCAGTCTCCCAGCGGACTGCCTGTATCTCCTCCCTCGTCTCCTCCTTTCTTCTTCAGCTTGCCCATCTTCATGAGCACGACGACGACCGCGATCACCGCCACGATCGCGCCTAGGACCGCGACCACAATGAGCGGGTCCACTCCGCCGCCGTCGGTACCGCCCAGGTACTCGAGGTCGAAGAACAGCGGGTTCGCGGTCCAGAAGGCGTCGAAGCTCCTCGCCGGATCGTTCTCCCAGTCTCCCCAGCCGTCGAACGTGTCCGTCCGCCAGGCATAGGTCTGGTACGGGTACGCGAGCAGGATGTACCCGACATCCTCATAGTGTGTCCTCTGGCAGTTGTAGACGTACTCAAGCCTCTTGACCGGGTCGAACTCCTCGATCGACTTGCTGTAATTCTCCTCATAGGATTCGTTCAGGTACAGGTTGTCCGACCATCCGTCCCATGAAGCTTTGGCCTGACAGAACAGCATGAAGTTGGGGTCGGGGTCGGCGCTCCAGTACCAGATCAGCATGTCGTATCCGTACTTGTATGCCAGCGTGGATAGCTGGTCCTCGGGCATGTTGTCTATGGTGATGGACACTCCGATCTTCTCCCACTCGTTCTTGATGAAGGTGGCGATGTCGAACTCCTCAGGGTACTCCTGGCCCCTGACCATCATGGTGTACTGCAGCGGCTTGCCTTCGGCCACCCAGCCCTCCGTCACGGCCAAGCTCTCCCCGGTGGCGACCCTCGTGGTCGCTCCTTCGTACGGGTACTTGTAACCCGCGTTCTCCAGCATCGCGGCCGCGGCTTCGAGGTCGTAGTTCAGCATCTCGTCTGCCGTGGGCTCGTAGTGCCACAACGTGTTCACAGGCGAGATGAGAGTCGAGCCTGGCTCAGCGAAATCGAGGTAGTAGTCTTCGACGATCGACTCCTTGTCAGTGGCCATCGCCAGCGCCTTCCTGACGGCCAGGTCGCACCTCGTCGGGTTCGGACCCGCAGAACTGTCCATGTTGATTCCGATCTGGGTCCAGTATTGTGTGCATCTCAGGCCGTCGTATGTCTCGACGTTCTCCAGCGAGCCGTCCTCGACGTCCTGCTTTATCGCGTAGTACGCCTGGGGCGGGAACTGCGCGATGTCTATCTCCCCCGCCCTCAGCGCCGAGTCCATCGCGCTCATCTCGTCGTAGAATCTCAGTATTATCTTGTCGAACTTGATCTCCTTCCCCGAGTCTATCGTTGCGTGGTAGTCGGGGTTCCTGACGAGGATCATGTAGTTCTCGTTCTGGAACTCGTTGAGGATGTTCTCAGTCGCCATGAACGGGCCCGTCCCCACGAGCGGCGGGGTCGAGCCATCGAACACTCCCGACCAGTCAAAGCCGATGTAGCTGATGGGCTGGTCCTCGAGCAGGTGCTTGGGCACCATCGGTATGCAGATCAGCTGTGCGTAAGCTGCGGGCTTCGGCTCCCCTGTCTCCCTGTCGAAGAAGTGTATGCGCACAGTGTTGGGGCCCCATTTTTCCTCGTTGATCTCGGCGTACTCCATGTTGTACGCATAGGGTTGGTACGCCCACATGTCATAGTAGTTGTCCCCACCGCAGTTCTCGTTGATGTTCCAGACCACATCCTCTACCGTGAACGGCTCGCCATCGTGCCATGTGGCGTTCCGAGTGATGACGAACTCCCACACGGACCCGTACGGTTCGCCCGCGGCGACCATGTCAGGGTCGCTGGCGGGCACAGGCGCCCAATCGAGCGCGAGGTTGCCGACGGTCTCGAAGTCGTTCCCCACCGAGTGGAGCGCATCGTAAACGAGGCCGTAGAACACATATGCGGCATCGCTCAATCCGACGAACGGGTTCAGCTTGTCGACCCCTTGCATGAAGCCGACCCTCAGAACCGCCTCTTCGTCCGCGGCCGTCGCCTTCCCGATTATGCCGACGAAGCCCGCAATCGGAACAGTCAGAACAGTCGCGCTCAGGATTACTAGACACATCAAGAGAAATCTATGATTTTCTCCATTCAATTCCGGTTCCCCCACACTCACGGGCTACCGGCCCAGCTCCCACAGAGGCCTTCACCCGCTCTGTCCGCAAAGACACACCAGATCGCTCGCGAACGACACACAATCCCCGAGACATGATACCAAAGTGTCGGCGAAGCACACCTGATGGCCTCGACCGGGAAGTTGAATGATAAAGATACTATAAGAACATTGTGTCAGCATGTTTCCGATTCCGATATCGTTCAACAAACTGGTCATCATTCGGAACGAAATTAGAAAAAGAGCCATCGCTTCCGTTTTTCGGAAGGAATCGTTCGCCCTCACGTGTCGCATGCTGCAATGGGGATCCATGAGCGTATGTCGATTCATCGCTTCTTCGGTGTCCTGTCTCGATAGGAACTCGTCTTTTGGCGGGGATGTCCTGAGCGGGCATCGTCCGGTGTTTCCCGAACGTCCGATATCGCGGCGGTGTGCGAACAGGCGGCTCACGGCCGTGCGATCTGCATGTTCGAAATGAGTTTCTGGAAAAAGGCCTGCCAATCAGTGACACAGTGACGGAATTCTGTCGAATATTCACTTAACATTCTGAATTCCCTTTCAAAAGCTGCCCGTATGTTGATACGAAAAGCGACAGAACGGGTCGCTCGCCAGATTGCTCACGAGAGCATATTTATAGCTGGATTTCCTTATCGTGGCCGTTTGCTAGTTGAGCCCGAACTTTCGGGGGGAAATCAATAGTATGACTGAACAAATGAGTTCTAGTGCACCTGCTAGTGAGACTGCGCAACCAGCGCCTGTCGCTGCTCCTCCAAAGAAGGACAAGAAGAAGCTCTGGTTGATGATTGTCGCACTGATCGTGGCTGCGCTGCTCATCGGAACAGCGGCGTTCGTGTTCGTCATGGGCGGAGACAAAGAGCTCACGGCGACGATCGACCCTGATCCGGTGACGGTTCATGCGGGCGACAGTGTACAGGTTACGGTCGAGGCCGAATGGGACGGGGACAGTCTCACCGGAGTCACCGGTGTGAAGTATGCCTGGTCCGTCGAACCCTCGAGACCTCGGTGACTTCAACCTTGTCGCGCAGAGACAGGTGACGTTCACCCCCGGAGACACGGAAGGGACGGGGACCATCTCCTGCACGGTCGAATATGAGGACAAGACCGTGGTCGCGGAAGTCGATGTCACGGTGGACCCGCCGTATCTGGCCACAATCAGCGTCGCCGGCCCACCATCTCTTGCGCCCGATGAATCTGGCACATACACCGCCACGGCTTACGATTCCGTTGGAGTTCCGGTGTCCGGGCTTACCTTCTCATGGTCCGTGTGGAACATGACTACCGGCGACTACACCCTGACCCCCTCCGGAGCCTCTGCGACCTTCGTCGCGAGCGTGGAGGGTGAAGCGTGGGTGAACGCTTCGGCTACATCCGAGGGCCACACCGCTGTCGGAAGCGCCAAGACGGTAGTCACCACTGACGGTCTACGAGAGGAGCATCGAGTACTACTGGTACGACATGTTCAACGTGCCGTTCGAGGACTGGTGGTACTACAGGTCTTGGGACCAGGGAGGCGACGAGGAGATCCTGTCCAGCACGTATCCGTACCTCTACATATGGAACG
>CAWFTI010000003.1:0-646615 GCA_963818745.1 Thermoplasmatota archaeon
GCATGCTGTGGGACACGACCCATGTCGACGAGGGCGTGTACACCGTCGAGGTCAGGCTCGGCAAGGTCGTGAACGGAGTCGGCGTCCTCGGGCTGTGGTACGATGTGGACTACGCGATAGCGCACATCTACAACCCCGATGTCGAGGGCGCGTTCCTGGACCCGCTGCACCCGTACTCGGACCTCGTGCTCTATGACGATCCGGACTACCTCACCTACCACATAGGCGAGGGCGGCCTCACGGAGGACGCCGCGTGGATCGAGCTCGGCCCGTTGATCCCGCAGGGTTCGGGCGGCGGCAGCGGGGCAACGGTGGCGACGGCGGAACGGGAACGGCGGCGGTGGCGGAGGCAACGGCCACGGCGGCAAGCTCTCTCAGACCCGCGGCAGCAAGTAATCGGATGTATCGGGTCGCGGACTCACATCCGCGCCGAGAGACTCAACGCGAAGAGGCCCTCGCGGCTTCTTCGAAACCACTTCTCCTCTTCTTTCTGGCATTCATCCGGGCGAACAGCCTGAAGACAGATCGCGCCTCGGACTTCTGGGGTTTCGAGGGGAGACGCGCCAGGCCCCTTCTCCAGTGGAAAACCAATATAGGCGGCAGGCGCATTTGTGGCGGAGGATGGTCATGAGACCCGCACTATTCGTCCAGGATATCCAGAACGTCTGGCTGTACGACCCCGACAGCAACCAGGACCTGAGGAAGTCCGTGGAGAAGCGCCTGGACGTCATCAACGAGGCGATCGCCTGGTTCAGGAGGAACAAGCTCCCCGATCATCGTGGGGTACACCGAGGACAAGGAGCAGGGCTTGCTTCCCGGCACCAAGCGTTTCGAGGTCCCGGGGACGGTCAACGTCAAGGACACGGACCTCAAGGTCACGAAGCGCCATGCGAGCGCCTTCGGCAACCCCGAGCTGGGGGCGATGCTCCAGAAGGAAGGATGCGACACCCTTGTGATCGTGGGGCTGAGCGCGAGCGGATGCGTGCTGGCGACGTACTTCGGCGCCCTCGACTGGGATATCCGTCCTTACCTGCTCAAGGGTGGCGTGGCGTCCCACAACGAGGAGCATGTGCGGTTCGCGGAGGAGATCTGCGACACCATCAGCCTGCAGGAACTCGACAGCACCTTCAGCTGAATGGTCACCGGCAACGCTGACAAGAAATCGACCTATGGGGTTGGAGTGGGCCCAACCGGATTCGAACCGGTGATCTTCTGCATGTCAAGCAGATGTCATAGCCACTAGACCATGGGCCCTTGTAGAGGCCGAGATAAGACAAGGGCATCTATAACCCTTTCTGTCGGCAGCATCGGTGGCCAGATGGGACGGCGACTAGTTTATTGCCGGGCTATGTGCTAAGCCCGGAAGGACATGCAGGACGAAGAGATCGTTGTGTACGCGGGCGAGGGTTCGTCCCATTCCTGGACTTGGCTCGCGGACCTGTTCGAGTCGAAGGGGATTCTCAACGCGAGGTTCGTCGACTCCTCCGGCCTCGTCCGACTCCTTAATGACCATCGCAGAACGGTCATAGTCTCCGGAGGGGACGGCCTGCAGATCGCGGACTCGTTCCGCGGGACCATCTTCCCAAGGCTCAAGGACTTCATACGCGGGGGCGGAAAGTACGTGGGCATGTGCGCGGGCGCGTACCTGCCCCTGCCGTCCTCGCTCGTGCCTCTGAACGAGTTCAACCTGTCGACCACGAGGATCGAGAACATCGGCCCGAGGGTCCATGGACAGGATGTCTCGCCCAGGCTCGCGGTGGGATACGGCTCCTGCAGCATAGTCCATCCTGTCAGGGGCGAGGTGGCGCTCCGCGGCGCCGGTCTCGATGTGGTCGCTCCGTTGTACGGAGGACCGGTCTTCAGAGAGCCGGAGAAGGACGAGGTCGTGTTCAGGTACCATGCGTTCACGGAGGACACGGAGCTGCAGGTCGACCGGGCACTTGCGCGATCGCAGGTCCTCGGACGGCCCGCGGTCATCCAATCGCGGTACGGGTCGGGCGAGATGCTCCTGTTCGGGCCGCACCTGGAGCATCCGAGATACCCTGCCGGCAAACGCCGTCTTCCTGCAATATCATCGGCTCGCCCGCGGGGCGCGCGCGCGGTCGGCTCGAGCCAATTCCGGATGATGAACACCATGAACTGCGGGCCGCACTCGGAGACCTTAAGGTCGCAATCCTCGGGCTCGAGAACAGGTCTTTCCTCGTAGGCAACAAGCTGTGGGACGGCGGAAGGTTCCTCGACCTGGTCGCTGCAATCGAGACGAGGACCGCGAACCTCGACGAGGACACCTCGCAATCGGTCGCTTCGAAACTGATCCGCGCAAGGACAATCCTCATGGACGTTCGTCCCGATGCCCTCGAGTATTCCGAGTCCGCCCCCAGCCTGCTCGTAGAATCAGCGAGGGAGTGCGTCGACCGCCACTTCTCCGCCCTGAGGGGCGAGAGATGATTTTATAGCGACCCAGTCTCATTGCGACCGGCATGACCGGGGGCGGGTATCTCAAGGACAGAGCGTGGCTCTACCTTCCGTTCTTCGGAGCCCTCGCGCTCCTCTGCGCGGTCATCCTGCTCCTCCCGTACGAGACCGTCTATGTCAGGGACAGGGCGTACCTGTCCGCATTCCTGCTTCTCGATCGTCCTCTGCCTCGTGGTCTTCTTCATCGGCACGCTGTACAACATGCTCCTGTGGATGCACGGCAAGGGCCTGATCGGGACCCCGGAGAGGAGGCTCGTGCGGACCCTGCTCCGTGCGCTCAGGCTGGTCATCAGCAGACGCTTCGGGAGGATCTTCGGGACCTTCGCGAAGGACGCCCTCTACCTCTCCAAGCTCAAGGACAGGAGCGTCTCGAGATGGTTCATGCACCTCATGATCCTGGGCGGGTTCGTGCTCATGTTCGCGCTCGACCTGCTCGTGACCTTCTCGCTCGACTTCCTCAAGTACGGACCGATGATCTCCGAGGATGGCTGGGCCAAGCTCTGGCTCAGGGACTTCGGGTTCGACCTCGTGGGCCTGATGATGCTCGTCGGCCTGCTCATAGCCGCGGTCCGCAGGTTCGTCCTCAGGCCGAAGATCGTCAGGACGGAGCTGCCCGACGCGGCCTCCATCCTGTTCCTGCTCGCGGTCGTGCTCGGAGGATTCGTCCTCGAGGGCATGGGCATCGCGGGGGGCATACCCGGGCACACCGAGAACGTCGAGTACTCGTTCGTAGGCTACCTTTTCTCGCTGCCTATGCCTGAGAGCGCAGGCGACCTTTACGACCAGGCGTGGCTCGTCCACGGCGTCATGAGCGCCCTCCTGATCGCCTACATACCTTTCAGCAAGCTCTTCCACATGATCGCGACCCCGATCGCGATCGAGCTCGAGTCGGCCTTTCCGAAGGAGGGGGCTCCGATGAAGAGGCTCGACATATCCAAGCTAGACGTGCGCGCGCTCGTGAGCTACGACGCGTGCACGCGCTGCGGTGAGTGCACCGCGACCTGCCCCACTGGAGGGGAGGCCCAGGACGTCGAGCTGGTCACACCCCGCGGGAAGATACTCCGCCTACGCGAGTTCTACAAGCGGCAGTACGGCCTGAGGGCCAGGGTGCTTGGGGCGAAGGAGATACCGGACGAGCAACTCAAGGAGCTCGCAGGGAGAGCCTACGAATGCACGATATGCGGTCAGTGCAAGACCGTCTGTCCGGCTCACCTCGACACGATCGAGATGTGGGAGAACATGCGGGAGTTCCTCGTGGCCAACGGCCTCGGGCCGTTGCCCGCGCACGAGCAGATCGTCAAGAGCATCGAGAACTACGACAATCCGTGGATGCAGCCGAGGACGCAGAGGTCCCGGTGGTCCAAGAGGATCGAGAAGGAGGTCAAGGTCAAGGACGCCCTCAAGGAGAGGTGCGAGGTGCTGTACTTCGTGGGGTGCACCGCGGCCTACGACCCCAACATCAAGGACATGGCGGTGGACACCGTGAAGGTGCTCGCCAAGGCGGGGGTCGACTTCGGCACGCTAGGGAACGAGGAGGGGTGCTGCGGGTCGACCATGATGCGGACCGGGCTGTTCGACTCCACCCGCAAGATGGTCCAGAAGAACATCGAGAGGTTCGAGACGGCCGCTCCCTCCCTTATCGTCGCGAGCTGCGCAGGCTGCTTCAAGACGATCAAGCAGGACTATCCGAAGGTCGGGAAGGTGCCCGCGAAGACGGTGCACATGGTGGAGTACGTGAACGAGCTGGTCGGTTCGGGGAAGCTCAGGCTCGAGAATCGGGTCGAGGGCAAGGTCACGTTCCACGACCCGTGCCACCTCGGCAGGCACAACAAGCTCTACGACGAGCCCAGGAAGATCATCGAGTCGATCCCGGGGGTCAAGCTCGTCGAGATGGACCGCATCAGGGACGAGGCGAGGTGCTGCGGCGCGGGCGGGGGCGTGAAGACGGCCTTCCCGGAGCTCGCGCAGAAGATATCGTCGCTCAGGGTCGAGGACGCCGAGAGGACGGGCGCGGACATTCTGGCGACCTCGTGCCCGTTCTGCTACCAGAGCCTCAAGGCGTCGATCGAGGCCAAGGGCTCGAAGCTGAGGATGATGGACCTCATGGAGCTGGTCCGTCTATCGGCCGGGGACGGATGACGCCGGCTTCTTCATCTCGTGCGCCGCGGCCGTCATGAGCAGGAACGGTATGCAGAGCAGGAAGCACTCCCGGGCCGAGAAGCCGTAGTACAGCAGCGTCATCATGACCGCGATGCTCGCGACCCTGCCGATGTCCAGCAGGTACTCCCTCGTGAGCACGGAGTCGTTCTTCGTCTCCTCGAGCTTGTCCGTCAGTATCACGAACACGAACACAGGGAGCGCGAAGCACGCGAACTCCAGGATGCCGTTCGCGACCGCGTACTCCTCGAGCGAGCCCGAGAGGTACACGAGCACTATGCACGGTATCGACGCGAGGGCGCTCGCCCTCAGGAAGAAGATGCGGTTCTGGATCCTGTCCGAGACCTTCCCGAGGATGATCGCCATCAGGCCCGCGCTCAGGCCGAACAGCGAGAACAGGGCGCCGAGCGAGACCTCGTCCTGGGAGAACTCGTACGCGACGAGCGTCACGCCGATCCAGAACACCCCCTCGAACCCTCCCTCCCCGAGCGTGGCTATCGTGTTCCTCCGGCCGATCGCCTCGGGCCGTATCCTCATGACCTGGTCCTTGGGGATGTAGTTCCTGTAGGCCACGATCATGACCGCCGTCGAGGCGACGATCCCGATCCCTACCGCGAACAGGGCGTTGTACCCCGCGCTGCTGATCAGGAGCCCACCGAGCAGGGGCGCGATGAACGTCACCAGGGGCCATATGAAGAAGAACACTCCGTACTTCACCCCGCGGTCGTTCTTGTCGGTCATCTGCGCCATGAGCACGTTGAACGGGGTCCAGAAGAACGGGTAGAACAGGCCGAACGCCACCCCGACGGACAGCGCGAGTATCCAGCCGTCGGTCACGAACAGGAACAGGGAGTACTCGACGGTGAGGCATGCGAGCCCGAAGATCATGGCGTTCCTCGGGTCCAGGTGCGGTCTCCGGGACATCCAGATGCTCACGAGTATGGATATCCCGAAGCCCAGCCCGAGGTAGATCGGCCCTGACCAGAGGGGCATGTCGAGCTCGTTGAACATGAATATGATGTTGAACGAGGCCGCGAAGGTGTTGGCGAACGCCAGCATCGTCTCGATTATGACGAGTCCGGCGAACGCGCGCTTGCTCATGATGACCGGAATCAGGGAGCCTCGGATAAACCTTCGGTGGCCGTGCCCTCTACCTCATGGGCTCCCTCGTAGGATAGCGGCACGCGCCTGAGCATGTCGGAGGCGGATTCACACCCCTAATCAATGGAAAGAGCTTAATGCAATGACTTTCGTATCGCACTCTGAAGCGGGCACTGACACAACCTCTTGCGGGGCTGTTCTCGTACCGCTCAGACGAACAGAGGGGGATAAGTGAATGAGAGGAATCACGAAATTGAGCTCTCTTGCGGTGTTGGCGTTCATGACGACGCTCGTCTTTTCGATGCCGATGTCCGCGGGGGACACAGACAAGGACTGGACCGTCCTGCTCTATAACGACGGTGACAACAACCTGGAGAGCTATGCTCTGACGAGCCTGTCGCAGCTCGAGATGATCGGTTCGGACGACAACGTGAACCTGGTCGCGCTGACCGACACGCTACTCGGACGTGGCGTACCTCCAGTATGTCGAGAAGGACAACCTGGTGAACATCCCCGGCTACGGATATCCGAAGGAAGCGGACATGTCCAGCGGGGCGACGCTCGAGGAGTTCATCGAGATAGGCGTCTCGGAGTTACCCGGCTGACGCACTACGCGGTCATCCTGTGGGACCACGGCGGAGGCTGGAGAGGCATCTGCTGGGACGACACGACCCTTCGAGCTGACGGGCGTGGACGACTTCATCTCGATGGCCGAGCTGAGGTCCGCCTTCTGGGGCGCGAGCAACGCGACCGGCGAGTCCATCGACGTCGTCGGGTTCGACGCGTGCCTGATGGCCATGCCGGAGGTCGCCTACCAGATGAGGGGGCTCGCGGACTACCTCGTGTTCAGCGAGGAGACCATATCCGCATACAGCTTCCCGTACGACATGATCGCAGCCGACCTTGAGGCCAACCCAGAGGTGGACGCCCAGGGCTGCGCGGCGATGATCTGCGAGGACTACGCCCAGTTCTACGCGAGCCTGACCGGCTTCGTCGACTGGACGATAAGCGCGTTCCGCATCGAGAACATGGCGGCCCTGACCGATGCGGTGGATTACTTCGGCGTCGGAGCTGCTCGGCTCGCTCAGCCTGTACGTCAACGCGTACCAGAGGGACCAGATACAGGCGGACAGGTACTACTACCCGTACAACGTGGACCTGATCGGCTTCGCGAACAACCTCCTCGCCGACTCGAGCATC
Organism: Thermoplasmatota archaeon; assembly: GCA_963818745.1. Classification (GTDB taxonomy): domain Archaea; phylum Thermoplasmatota; class Thermoplasmata; order UBA10834; family UBA10834; genus CAWBDD01. The sequence goes on from CAWFTI010000003.1 coordinate 6,934, forward strand.
AAGGACGAGGGGATCAAGGACGCCGCCCGCGAAGTAGTCGATGGCAGTCGACGCGTGCGTGGAGTCGGTCTTCAACGGCATGCACAACGTCGACTCGACCGGGCTCGCGATATACTTCCCGTCCACGCACGGCGGGATGCACGACATGAAGGAGGAGTACGCCGAGATACCGTTCGCCGTCGACACGGGCTGGTACGTCTTCTGCGAGGAGTTCTCCGACTTCAACGGGCGCACCTGGGTCGCGGAGAAGCTGTCCTACTAGTCGACAGGGAGTCACCTGTCAAACCCTCGAAACCATTTCCGTGCCTTTTCATCCATCGTTCGTCGGTTCCCCAGGAACTCCTTCTTGAGCGCGACGAGGTACACGATGAGCACCGCCGCGGGAACGATTCCAGCGGCCGCGGAGGGGGCTATCGCCGCGAGGCCCCAGACGTCGAACGCGATCGTGTACGCGCTGACCGCCGCGAACAGGACGATGAGTATGTGGATCGTCCTTCTGAGCTGCATGCGAGCCGAATCGTCCGGGGACCACTAGAACACTGTCCCTGTCAGTCCTTCTTGCGCCAGTCGAACAGCTTCTCCTTCTTGTGCCCTCCGGGCCCGCCCCGCTCCTGCCTGGCCTTCTGGATGCACTCCTCGCTGTCGCACACGAACGCCGCGAACAGGAACCTCGTCGCGGGCTTTCCGCAGACCTGGCACTTCTCGTCGCCCTTCATGCGTCACGTGGAGGGGACACGGGGTATCTTAGCTTTCGCCTCCTGGCCTCGGCCTTCTCGGCGAGAAGCAACTTCCCCAGCTTCGATTCGGAGAGCACCGCGTAGAACTCGAGGTCCGCCCCGCACTCCGGGCATGCGGCCCTGCCCTTGGGAAGTTTCGACTCGCACACGGGGCACGACCCGATGGTCGCGAGCCTAGCGGAGGATCTGGGTGTCCCCCCGACCAGCATCCCGGAAGGGGCCCTCCCGGACGGGCCCGCGGACAACATCTCCATGACCAGAGTGGAGACCTTCTTCGGCTCGTCGGAGGCCCTGGGAGGCTCCTCGGGCGCCATGTTCACCTCGAGCGCGGACCTGAGCGAGTGCACCGCCCTCGGGGCGACCCACACGAAGCTGCTCTCCCGGTTCTTCCTCGAGAAGTCCTTCAGCCTCTGCTTCAGGATGATCGGGCCTCCCGAGGCGCTGAGGCCGTAGATGTCGCAGAGTATCCTCAGGTCGTCCGGGTCGTCGAACAGCGCCAGGTCCTTCTCGGGCACCATCTCGACGTGGTATCTCTTGTAGACCACGTACAGGTAGCACGAGAACACGATTATGTTCAGGGCCAGCACCTTGTAGTACTCCACGCCCCAGTTGAGCAGGACGCCGCTGACCGCGAGGACCGAGAGCGTCACGACAAGTGTGGCAGCCTCCCAGGCCCTCTTTGCAGCCGTCATCGGACTACTCAGAGCGGTCGGGCGATAGAAAAAGCCTCTGCATGAATCGGCTCATGTCCTGTCCATGGACATCGAGAAGTCGATCGACCTCACGGAGTGCGTGAGCCAGCCGAGGGATATCACGTCCGCGGCGTCGGCGTACTTCTCGATGTTGTCCGGCCGGATGCCTCCCGAGACCTCCACGATGACCTCCGGCCTGCGCTTCTTGAGCTCCCCGTACAGCGCCCTCGCGTCGTCGGGGCCGAAGTTGTCCAGCATGATGATGTCCGCGCCTGCGTCGAGCGCCGCGAACGCATCCTTCCTGGTCTCGACCTCTATCTCCACCTTCTTGGTGAAGCTCGACCCCTTCGCCCTCCTCAGCGCCTCCGCGACCCCGCCCGCGACATTGATGTGGTTGTCCTTGATCAGGATGGCGTCGTCGAGCCCGAACCTGTGCGGGTCCCCGCCGCCCAGGGACACAGCGCGCTTCTCGAACTCGCGGAACCCGGGCGTGGTCTTCCTGGTCGCGGCTATCCTCACCCCGGGGTTGATCTTCCTGCACTTCACCAGGAGGTGGTTCGTGACGGTCGCGATGCCGCTCATGCGCATCAGGAAGTTGAGGGCGAGCCTCTCGCCCGTCAGGAGCGACCTCGCGGGCCCGGACACCGTGAGCACGACATCACCCGGCTTGGCCACGGTGCCGTCCTTGCGTTTGACGACCGCCTTGGCCCCGAGCTCCGTGAACACCTCCGAGGCCTCCAGGACCCCGGCGAGGACGCACCGCTCCTTCGCGACGATCCTCGCGGTGCCCTTCTGCTCAGGAGGGACGAGAAGCTCCGTCGTGATGTCCCCCGAGCCGATGTCCTCTCTGAGGTACTCCCCGAGCTTGGACTTCATCTAGGATGTGGAGAAACAAGCACGTTTAACTAAATTTGCGTGGGACCAGTGCTCACAGCTCGAACTTCTGGCCGTTCTTCGGGAGGATGACCTCGAACCCGTCCATCCTCAGGTCCTCCGCGAGCAGCTCCCTGTGGTCCCCGTGCATGAGGACGATCTTCTCCGGGGCACATGCTCTCGCGAAAGTGACGAGGTCGTTGTGGCCCGCGTGAGCCGAGAAGTCGTACTTGAGCACCTCGCACCTGACCCTCTCGCTCACGCCCTGGAACTCCATGCTGCCCGTCTCGAGGAGCTTCCTGCCGTTGCTGCCCTCGACCTGGTACCCCGTCAGCAGGATCGCGCTCTTGGGGTCGTCCCTGATGCGGTCCACGTAGCTGACCACGGGCCCGCCGTCGAGCATCCCGCTGGTCGTGACTATGACATCCCCCCTAGAGGCCTGCGCGCGCGCGTGGGCGCTCCTGACCTCCCTGGTCCTGTTGACCGCCTGCCGGAGGCGCTTGGCCGACCTCAGGTACCCGGGGAAGCTCAGGTAGATCTTGTTGACCGTCTTGCCCATGCCGTCGAGCCAGTACTCGTACCTGCTGTCCTTGAGCAGGAGGAGCATCTCCTGCGTCCGCCCGACGGCGAACGCGGGGATGATGACCATGCCGCCCCTGCTCTTGACCTCAGACACCTTCTTCAGGAGGTCGTACTCGGTCTTGAGCCTGTCAGGGTGGTTCCTGCCGGAGTATGTGGATTCCATGATGAGGTTGTCGCACTTGACGGGCTTGGCGCCCATGACCAGGCGCGTGTCGAGCGTGTGGAGGTCGCCCGTGACGAGCGTGGTCTTCTTGCCGTGGAGCTCGTACATCGTCGCCCCGGGGATGTGCCCCGCGGAGTGCGCCGTGACCTGGAGCTTCCCAACGGAGGTCGTGTCCCCGAACTCGATCTCCTCGAACCTCCTCGCGGCGATCTTGACCTCGGCGTCCCCGTACATCTCGGGGTACCCCTCGGCCTTGCCCACCTTGATGCTGTCCTGCATGAGCAGGAGCCCTATCTCCCTCGAGATCGGGGTCGATGATGATGTTGATGTCGTACCTGCTCGCGAGCCACGGGATCATGCCGCAGTGGTCCAGGTGGGAGTGCGTCAGGAAGGCCATGTCCACGGGCGCAGCTGGCATCGGGTACGAGGGCGGGGAGGACGCGGTCATGCCGTAGTCGAACAGCAGCCTCGTGCCGTCGCACTTGAGGACGATGCCGAGCCTGCCGACCTCGTCGCCTCCTCCTAGGAACTCGACCTCTGGAGCCATTGGGTCAGGCCAACGGTCTCATCTATTATAATCTGTGCCCCTGACCCTGCGAGGCCCTCAGCGCCTCTCCCCGACCATCTGGACGGTCACTTCCCTCGTCCTGGGCCGCACGTCCAGCTCGAGGAACACTATCTGCTGCCATGTGCCGAGCATCAGCTTCCCGCCGGACACCGGGACCGTGAGCGAGGGCCCGATGAACGACGCGCGAATGTGCGAGTGGCCGTTCCCGTCCCCCCAGCGGTTGTGGTGCTCGTACTCGATGTCCTTCGGGTACAGCCTGTCCATCGCCTCGTGCATGTCGGCGACGAGCCCGGGCTCGTGCTCCACGGTCGTGACGGCCGCGGTCGACCCCGAGACGAACACGCACGCGAGCCCTTCCTGGATCCCGGACGAGGAGACGATCTCCTGGACCCGCTCCGTGATGTCGACTATCTCGTCCTTGGAGTTCGTCTTGAGCTGGATCGTCCCGTGAGCGGTCGCCATGGCCGATGTCACCGGACACTGAATCGCTTCGGGCCCCGATAAACCCTTAGCGCCTCCGGAGGGCCGTCTTCGGCCGTCCTCGCCCATCGAGAGCGACTCGAACTCTTTCGTTTCCCTTCTGCCCTCTATAACGCCGCACGTCGGGCCTTTTTCCCGAGAAAAACCTCCCCGCGTGCCAGAGTTCGAATATTGTACTACCATTGGACACCAGAAGTGCGGTACGTACCATGCCCAGCGGGACACATGCAAGCAAGAGATATATATCATAATTCCGACATAGCACCCTCGGATGAGTTCGGAAACGTACGGTATCTTCAGATATCCAAGGAACCAGGCGGACGATGGGAGGGTCTGGCTCAACTCCTCCTTCCGAGTGGAGCTCATCAAGCTGGGTATAGACAAGGCGGGGAGCATAAACAGGCTTGCGAGGGAGCTCGGTTACCGCTCGCGCATCCACCCGGGATGGAGCATCAGGCAGATCCTGGTCGGCGAGCAGCCGTTCCCGTTCGAGAGGCTTCTGAAGCTCTCGGACTACGTCGGCTATCCGATCGAGGAGGTCCTGAGGTACAAGACGGAGCCGGAGAGGATCACCCTCAACAACACCAACGAGGCCCTCAAGAAGCACGACCTCTGGTGCTACCACGTCATGAGGATGCGGCTGCGCTAGTCGTCCGGCGGGGACCCTGAATCCTTCTTACTCGCACACAGAGCGTTCCACCACGCCCGGCGCGGCATCCCGACATAAACCATATATAACCTCGAGCCTGTTGTGCCAACCATGGCCCTGGGCTCGGAATTGGCGCTCGCATTCATCGTGATAGGAATACTGATGCTCCTAGCGGAGGCCGCATCCCCGGGGGCGTTCATACTCGTGCCCGCCACGGTCCTGCTGGTCCTCGGAGGCGCGGGGCTGGTCTACGAGGACCTGCTGCTCACATGGTACGCGCCCGCGCTCGCGGTCGTGATAGTCGTCCCGATGACCCTGGTGACGATCAAGATGTACCAGAAGCTCGCGCCTCCCGCCCCGCCAGAGACAATCGTCGCGACCTCGCTGGTGGGCATGACGGGCATCGTGGAGGTCGAGGTGAAGCCCAACACCCTGAAGGGGAAGGTCAGGATCGCCCACGACACATGGAGCGCGACCTCGGGAACGATCATCCCGGTAGGGACTCGCGTGGTCGTGAAGGCGAGCGAAGGGGTCCATGTAACGGTCGAGGAGATACCCTCGGAGCCGGGCAAGGCCGCCTGAGGGAATTCGATAACAGGCACGGAGGAAAGGAGGAGGAGTAGGAATGGCAGCTGCAGGTTTGCTAGCGCTCGCGTTGCTGGTCATAATGGCGATCGTGGTGATCCTTATGACCGGTGTCAGGATAGTGAGGCCTTACGAGCAGGCCATATACATGAGGCTCGGCAGGTACATGAGGGTGCTCAACCAGGGTATGAACTGGGTCACCCCGCTGATAAACGAGGTCGTCAAGATCGACCTCAGGACCCAGGTGCTCGACGTCCCGAGGCAGGAGGTCATCACGAAGGACAACTCCCCCACCAACGTCGACGCGATCATCTACATCAAGGTCATCGACCCGACCAAGGCGTTCTTCCAGGTCACGAACTACCGCACCGCGACGATATACCTCGCGCAGACGACGCTCAGGTCGATCATCGGCGACATGGAGCTCGACGAGATCCTGTCGAACAGGCAGAAGATCAACCTGCACCTGAGGGACGTCCTCGACGAGGCGACCGACAAGTGGGGCGTCAAGGTCGAAGGCGTGGAGATCAGGGAGGTCGACCCCGCAGGCAAGGTCAAGGACGCCATGGAGGAGCAGACCTCGGCCGAGAGGCTGAGGAGGGCTGCGATCCTCAAGGCGGACGGGTCGAAGAAGGCCGCGATCCTCAACGCCGAGGGCGAGAAGAGGGCCCGCATCCTGCAGGCCGAGGGCCTCAGGCAGGCCAAGATCCTGGAGGCCGAGGGCGAGCGGCTCGCGATCATACTGAGGAGCCAGGGCGACGCGCAGAAGCTCAGGATACTGAGCGTCGGCGCAATGCCGCTGGACTCGAAGGCGCTGACGGTGCTCTCGCTGGAGACCATGAAGGCCATCGGCGACGGCAAGGCGACCAAGATCATCTTCCCGTTCGAGCTGACGAAGCTGATCGAGGGGGCGTCGGAGTACCTCGGCGTGGGCAGGCTGACCCCGACGAGGGAGATCACGAGGCCCGAGGACCTGGAGCGCATGGTCGGCAAGGCGGATGCGATCCTGGGCCCGATCCCCACTCCCGAGGAGATCCACGCGGAGCTGAAGGCCCGCGAGAAGGCGATGGCCGAGGAGCGGGTCGAGGCGGACGAGATCGCCGAGCTGGCCCTGGCCGCGAGGAAGAAACAGCAGAGCCAGGAATGAGCCAGCCCCTGCAACCCTTTCTACAAACCCCTTGTCGTTTCTTATTTCACTTCGTCCTTCCGATGAGGTCGCCCGCGACGGACTTCGCCTTCTTCAGGAACTCCGGCTCGTCGAGTGTGACGATCCTGCGGTCCTTCAGGACGAACTTGCCGTCGACCATCGTGTCCCGCACCGCCCGGCTCGGGCTCGCGTAGACCAGGTTCGCGACCGCGTTGTCCAGGGTCGTCGGGACCATCCCGGGGGTGTCGCAGTCCACGACCACGATGTCCGCCTTCTTCCCGGGCTCTATCGACCCGAGCTCCTTGTCCGCGCCCAGCGCCTTGGCCGCGTCGACGGTGGCCATGTCGAGGGCCTTCTGGGCGCTCACGACGGTCGCGTCCCACCTGTACGCCTTGTGCATGAGCGACGCGAACTTCATCTCGAGGAACATGTCGAGGCTGTTGTTGGATGAGCGAGCCGTCGGTCCCGAGGCACACGTTGACCCCGTTCTCGAACATCTCGGGGAGAGGGGCGACCCCTCCGCTCGCGAGCTTCATGTTGGATGTCGGGCAGTGGGCGACAGAGACCCCGTTCTTCGCAAGCGCCCTGCACCTCGTTCATCGTGAGCCACACGCCGTGGGCCGCGACATCGCCCTTCGAGAAGAACCCGATGTCGGCGAGGTGGTCCGCGGGCCTCTTGCCCTTCTTCTTCTGGTACTCGTACACCTCGTACCTCGTCTCGGACAGGTGGTAGTGGCAGAAGGTGTCCTCCTTGGCTGCGAGCTCCTTGGCCTGCATCAGGGTCTCGTCCGAGCACACGTAGACTCCCTGAGGCGCGACCAGCGGCTTGATCAGCGGCCTGTCCTTGTGCGACCGGATGAACTTGGCGCAGTTGTCGATCGGCTTCCCTTTCTGGGTCGTGAACTGCTCGTCGAGCACGGACCAGCCCAGGTATCCCCTGAGCCCGACCTCCTCGACGCTCTTGGCTATCGCGTCCTCGGAGTAGTAGATGTCCAGGAATGTGGTCGTGCCGGTCCTAGCCATCTCGAGGCATCCGAGCGTCGCGCCGACGGCGATGTCCTCGGGCGTGCGCTTGGCGTCTATGGCAAAGGTCCTGTCCAGGAACTTGTCGAGCTTAACATCGTCCGCGACGCTCTTCATGAGCGCCATCGCGACATGGGTGTGGCAGTTGATCAGCCCGGGCATGACGATGCAGTCCTTCGCGTCCAGGACCTCGTCCGCCTTGCCCTTGACGTCGCCGACCTCGACTATCCTGCCGCCGTCGATGAGCACGTCTCCCCTGAGCACCTGTCTGCGCGCATTCTGAGTGACGACCAATCCGCCCTTGACCAGCAAGCTCAAATGAGTGCCCCTCCTGGTTGCAGAAGGATATTAAAGCAGCCAGTCATTAAGGTTTGGCAACCATGGTCAGGCTCACTTTTCTCGGAACTGGCGGCGGAAGGTTCGCCACGATATACCAGGCCAGGGCGACTGGCGGGATATACATCGAGGACGAGAAGAACCTCCACATCGACCCCGGGCCGGGCGCGCTCGTCAGGATGCGCTCCGTCGGGCTGGACCCGCTCAGGACCCACGCGATACTGATCTCCCACTGCCATCCCGACCATTATATCGATGCCGAGATTTTAATCGAGGCGATGACCGAGGGCGGCACGCGGAAGCAGGGCGTGCTCATAGGCAGCAGGAGCGTCATCGAGGGCGACGGCGAGTTCGGGCCCGCGATATCCAATTATCACCTCTCCAAGCCCAAGGTCGTCAAGTCCGTGTCCCCGTTCTCCAAGATCAGCCTGAAGCCCATCGAGATATCCACCACGCCGAGCGCCCACTCCGACACCAGCTCCGTGGGGTTCAGGATACAGACCACCGCCGGGATGGTGTCCTATGTCTCGGACACGCAGCTGCTCGAGCAGGTCATCAAGGCGCACAGGCACTGCAGGATACTCATCGCGTGCGTGACGCGCCCCCTCGGGCAGAGGATCCCGCACCACCTGAGCACGGAGGACGCGGGCTACATGATCGAGAAGATCAAGCCGGAGCTGGCGGTCATCACGCACTTCGGGATGCGCGTGATCCAGGAGAACCCGGAGACTCAGGCGAAGTGGATCGAGGACCGCTCGGGCGTGAAGACCGTGGCGGCGAGGGACTTCATGGTGCTGGACTTCGACAAGGACGGCATCACGGTCGCGGACCGCATAAGGCAGGCGCCGTAGGGCCGATCAAGACCCCGGGGGTCCCAGCGGGCCCTGCAGCTCCAGATACTCCTTCTTGAATCCGCTGTTCACGTGCTTCCTGCACTCGTCGCAAGCCTGGATCATCCCTCTGAATATCCTGCAGTCCTGCTCAGAACACATGTTATCCCATCCCCGTAGTGCGGGAATCACGTTGCGGGATATTAAACATGGTGTAACAACAACGCGCGGACAGACCCGGATGCGCGCCTCCGCGCGTGACCCGGAATCCTGCGCAACCGTTATCTAAGGTCTCAAGGATAGGCGGCCCCGATGCCACCCGCGGCCCTGCGATCGGACGAGGTCGAGAGGATAGCCTCTCATGTCCGGCAGAACAAGACCACGCTCGCCGTCATCCGCACGGAGCACGCGCCGACCGAGCTCGGGACTCTGTTCGGCCCGCTCGGGTCGGCGAGCGGATTGTCCCTGATGAGGAACACCTGGTCCCCCAATTCCGATTTCGGATTCGCCGAATTTTATTCGAACGGGAAGATGCTCGTTGTGCTCTATATCGGAGGTCCGAATACGGAACTCGTAAGCGTTTCGGAGACCGACGAGGTGTTCGTCGCGGACCTCGAGGAGACGGTGTGTTCCAGCAACATCCAGTCGTCCTCGATCAGGGACGGACTCTGAGCCGCCGTCCGACGCCGGTGATTTATATTCAGCGCATCTTATAAGTCCCAATCAAGTATCCTAGAAACGCTCATATAGCTAAGCTCGATAGTTGCTTTTGGTGTCTTAGGTTGGTGGCTCAACTTTCCTCCTAAGCAAACAGTTTTGACAATCCCCACCACACCAACCGAAAGACACCTTCTCCTTTTCCCCACATGACCGCGCATGCTCGCGCGCATGTGACCGACCCCTTCTCCGAGCCCTGCGCGTCTTTAATTACCCTTCCGACCAATCCAATCACGATGACGCTCGAGTCGGACATTCTGAAGAAGATCAAGCCGAGCCCGGCCCAGGACAAGAAGGTCAAGATCGCCGTGGAGGAGCTCACGGAGAAGGTCCTCGCAGAGGCGGAGAAGTCGGACGCACACATCGAGCCGATGCTCGTCGGCTCTGTCGCTAAGGGCACTCACCTGAAGGACCCCGACATCGACCTGTTCATGCTGTTCCCCGAGAGCACCTCGGTGGAGACGCTGAAGGAGGTCGGGCTGAAGATCGGGCGCGCCGTCCTCGGCGGCAGGGAGCACTACGCGCAGCACCCCTACGTCAGGGGCATGTTCTCGGGGTTCCAGGTGGACCTCGTGCCAGCGTTCAGGATACGGGACACGCGCAAGAAGATGAGCGCGGTCGACCGGACGCCCTTCCACACGGAGTTCGTGAAGAAGAACCTGGGCAAGGACGAGGTGGACCAGGTCCGCCTTCTCAAGAGGTTCATGAAGGGCATCGAGTGCTACGGGGCCGAGGCCAAGGTCCAGGGGTTCTCCGGGTACCTGTGCGAGTTGCTGGCCATGCGCTTCGGCGGTTTCAGGGAGGTGCTCAAGGCGGCCTCAGGATGGAAGGTCGGCGAGGTCATCGAGCTGCCCGGCTATCCAGGGAACGAGTTCGCCGAGACCCTCACGTTCGTCGATCCAGTCGACCCGTCCAGGAACGTCGCCTCCGCGGTGACCGTGGAGACGATGCTCAGGTTCGTCATGGCGAGCAGGGAGTACCTGGCGGCCCCGGACGAGAAGTTCTTCTACCCCGCCGAGAGGGGCGTGTGGGACGAGGACAAGCTCGTGCTGTCGGCGGGCGACCGGCTCAGGAACATCGTGTCCATCTCCTTCCCGAAGCTCGACCTGATCGACGATGTCCTGTATCCCCAGCTCAGGAAATCCCTCTCGTCCGCGGCCGCGCTCCTTGAGAGGAGCGACTTCGAGGTCGAGAAGACGACCGTACATGTCGACGGCTGGGTGCACCTGCTGATCGAGCTGAAGAGCGCTACCCTGCCGAAGCAGAGGAAGCACCGCGGGCCCCCGGTCAACTCGGAGAACGCGAACGAGTTCCTGGCGAAGTGGCGCACGCTCGGCATATCGGAGCCGTACGTCGAGGACGGCAGATGGTTCGTGCAGGCGAGGAGGGAGCACGAGCGTGCGGCCGAGCTCCTGAAGGCGAAGCTGAAGGAGCTGACCCTCGGGAAGGACGTGAGGAAGGTCGAACCGATAGTGATCGAGAACGGCGACGACATCATGTCCGAGCGCCACATCGCGGCCCTGACGCACCACTTCGACGAGCGGCTGCCGTGGGAACGATGAATCCCGTTCTTACGCGGCCACGGGGATCGAGGTGCGAGGCATGAATATCTTCTCGTTCCCGGCGTCGTCCCCCGCGCGGATGTAGAACATCAGCGAGGAATCGAGCTGGTCCCCCGTAATCTGGTATCCGAACCTGTGCTCGCCCTCGGAGTCCATGACCTCGTATGTGGCGGTCGGGCTCCCGATGGCGATCATCACATTCGCGAGCTCCCCGTTGTCAGCCACCCTGGCCGTGATGTTGATCGTGTACGCCGCGTCCGACCTTATGAGCGTGTCGAGGTCGCCCCACCTGGGCACCCACTCGTAGCCTCCGCGCTCGGGCACGTTCTTGTAGTCTATCGCGGTCACGTTCCCGACATCGTTCGTGACCCAGACCGTGACCTCGGTCACCTGGGGGTCCGCGAAGTCGGCGAACGGGTAGTTGAACATCAGGACCCACGCCGCGAGGAACGTGAAGAAGAACCACGCGACGCTCCCCGCCCAGTTCTTCTTCGTGAACTCGCTGAGGTCCACCTTCATGTACGGGTAGACGAGCTTGAGCGACAGGATGCCCGCGAAGAGGAGCGCCGCGCCCAAGGCTATGAACTCGATCCCTACCTGGGCGATGAGCCCCGCGACTATCCCGAATATGGCCGCATAGGCGATCGTGAAGAGGACGGTCTTCGTATCCCTGAGCTCCTTCCTGAGGAACTCCTTCTCGTCGAACTCCGGAGGCCTGAACTCGTACTCCTCCTGCTCGACCTTGTCCTTCTTCCTCTTCTTGGCCATGACGCTCCTCGAAGAGCTAGGTCCATTTAATACCTTTTGGTGGTTGGCCAGAGCGCTCCTCTGCCTCCTGGCGTCGCTCGGAGCGCGATTTCCGTCGGTCCGCAGGCGCGCCTCGGGATGGCTACTTTCGCTTACCTCTAATCAATACCATTATAAATCGTCCGAAGGGTTTGGACAGTGAAGGTGTTGATGCACTATGTCCGAGGAGGATATCGAGAAGCTCCCAGGTGTCGGGCCCGCGATATTGGAGAAGCTCAGAGAGGCGGGGTACACCGACATGATGATGATCGCAGTGGATTCACCCAAGAACCTGGCCGAGGTCGCTGAGATCGGCGAGTCGACGGCCGCGAAGATCATCGCGGCCGCGAAGAAGTCCGCGGATGTCGGCGGCTTCGAGACTGGTGACGTCATACTCGAACGCAGGAAGAGCATAGCGAAGCTCGGGTCGTGCTCCAAGGCCCTGGACGAGCTCATGGGAGGCGGGTTCGAGACCCGCGCCATCACCGAGTTCTTCGGGGAGTTCGGCTCAGGCAAGTGCGTGAGCGCCGACACCGACATTCTGTACTCGCACAAGGGCGAGCCCCGCCTGGAGCACATATCCAGGCTGTACGCCAGGCTCGGCGAGGGCCGCGCGGTGCCCTTCGACGCAGGGTACATCGCGTCTCTGGAGGATGTCTACGTCCCGAGCCTGTCGGAGGGGGTGCTGGGAAAGGTGCCCGCGGCCGCGATATACAAGGAGAAGGTCTCGCAGCTGTTCGAGGTCGTCACGACCGGTGGGAGGGTGCTGGAGCTCACGGGCCCGCACAAGCTCTTCACGCTCAGGGACGCGGATGTCTCCTGGACTCCAGTGTTCTCCATACGGCCGGGCGACATGATCGCCAGCCCGCAGAGCAGGGACTGCTACGACGATCCCGCGTACATCGAGCGCAGGGATTCGCTCTCGTGGGACGAGGTCAGGTCAGTGAGGCCGTTCGTGTACAACGACTTCGTGTACGATCTGGTCGTGCCGAAGACACATTCATTCGTCGGGGGCAACCTGCCGACGGTGCTCCACAACACCCAGCTGTGCCACCAGCTCGCGGTCAACTGCACGAAGCCCATCAGCGAGGGCGGGCTGGATGGTCACACCATAATAATCGACACCGAACAGACCTTCAGGCCGGAGAGGATCACCCAGATGTCCGAGGCTTCGGACCTGGACCCCGATGAGGTGCTGAAGAAGATACATGTCGCCAGAGCGTTCAACAGCCATCATCAGATGCTGCTCGTGGACAAGGCCTTGGAGATGGCCAAGGAGTTCCCGGTGCGCATGATTGTCGTCGACTCGCTCACGGCCCATTTCAGGGCGGAGTACATCGGCAGGGGCGCGCTCGCAGAGAGGCAGCAGATGCTGAACAAGCACATGCACGACCTGCTCAGGTTCGGGGATCTCCACAACACGGTCATAGCAGTCACGAACCAAGTGTCTGCAAAGCCGGACGCGTTCTTCGGGGACCCTACCAGGCCCATAGGCGGCCACATAGTCGGCCACACTGCGACCTTCAGGATATATCTGCGCAAGAGCAAGGGCGGCAAGAGGATCGCGAGGCTGATAGACTCGCCGAACCTGCCCGAGGCGGAGGCCGTGTTCATGGTGTCCGAGGGCGGCATATCCGACTAGGCCGAAGAGTTAAAGCGCCTCTGAGCGTGTCCCGAGCCCGTGAAGCTCCTGCTCGAGCTGTCGATGGAATGCGAATCGCTGGCCCGAGCGGAGGCCTTGGCCGCGGCCGCGTCCTTGCACGGGAGCCCGAAGGTGCTCTTCGAGGCCCCGGGCGTGCTCGTGATGGATTCCAGGTGCGACCCCAAGGAGCTGCTCGGCAGGCTCGCTTTGTGTCATTATGTTTCCGAGTTCCTCGGGTCGTGCGGAGTTGGGGACGTCGCATCGCTCTCAGAGAGGTTCGATGTTGAGGGGCCCATCAGGGTGCGGTCCACTAGCATCAACCGGGCAGCGACCTCGGACGAGCTCGCGCGCATCACGAGGGCCGTCGGAGCCGTCGTCGGCCGGGCGAAGGGTGTGGACCTGCACTCCCCCAGGACCGATCTCAGGGTCGTCGTGTCAGGCCCCGCATATGCGGGCAGGGTCATCGGGGCGGTCGACAGGACCTCCTTCGAGAAGCGGAAGAACAGGTACATGCCGTTCCACTGCCCGATCTCACTTCATCCGAAGTACGCGCGCGCGCTCGTCAATCTGACGGGCGTGCGCGCGGGCGAGAGGCTCCTCGACCCGTTCTGCGGCACCGGGGCGATCTTGACAGAGGCGTCCCTTCTCGGCGCGAAGGCGGTCGGGACCGACCTTTCCGAGAGGATGATCGAGGGCGCGATGGCGAACCTGGGACACACCGGCGCCGAAGCCGATCTCCGCGTGTGCGATGTCGGCGAGGTCGCGGACGTGGTCGGCAAGGTGCGGGCAGTCGCGACCGACCCCCCTTACGGGCGTTCGACCAGCACGAACGGCGAGGCCGTTCCGTCTCTGTACTCCAGGGCCTTCGGGTCGTTCGAGAAGGTGCTCGACAAGGGAGCGCACGTAGCTGCGGTGGTGCCCGACCTGTCACTCGTTGACGGAATCGGTGGGTTCCGGCTCGAGCAGACGCACAGCCTGTGGGTCCACAGGTCCCTGACCAGGTACTTCTGCCTGTTCAGGCGGTCCTAGGTCACGGTCAAGATTATCTCGACCGTGGCCATGAGCGCGTCCGAGAAGAACACATCCACAAGAACGCTCTTCTCACCGGGTTCCGCGGAGGACCAGACGAGTATCTGCACGCCGAAGGTCTCGTTGCCCTGAGCGGGCACGGAGAGGTTCATCTGCCCCGAGATGCCCTCTTCCGAAGGGCTCTCGAGGAAGAGCACCGCCCCCACGTACGCCGGCAGGTCCCTCACCTGCAGGGTCAGGTTCGCATCTGCGAGGCGGCTGTTGTTGACCTGGACGGTCGCCGATCCCTCTGAGCCAGCGGGGATCGAGAGGCCATCGTCCTGCACCCAGAATGTCAGGTTCGGGTAGGTCACGTTGAATGTGAAGGTCACCTTCTGGTCCAGCGACGGGTCGTCCGCGAGAGCCTCCGAGACTGCCTTGACGGTGACGCTGGAGACGCCCTCGGGCGCCTCGGTCGAGGAAGCGATCCGGACATCCATGGTGACGTTGACCGTCGAGTTGAGCCTGATGGCGTAGGCGTCCGAATACGCAGTGTCGTTCTCCCAGTCCTGCTTGAATGTGACATTCCAGCCGTATGGGGCAGTGGATGTGTCCAGCGTGAGGTTGTTCTTCATGTTCCCCAGGTTCTCGAGGTACATCGAGAACACGACCACGTCCCCGGGCTCTATCGTCGCGTTCGTGGCATCCACGGGCGACAGCACGAAGGAGTGGTCGACGTCCACTGGGGTCATGGGCACGGGGACGAAAGCGATTATCAGCACGACGAACGCGAATATCCCTAGCCCCTTCCTCTTAGTGTCGAGCTTGGTGATGTCGTTCAGGGGCGGCGGATGCCTGGCCCCCAGGAATAGGATGAGTATGGCGAAGAGCATCCACGACCAGTAGAACATCGATATGCCTACCAGAGCGGCTATCGTCACCCAGCTGGCGTACTTGGCGTTCTTGCCCAGGAGAGCGCGCGCGATGTGCCCTCCGTCCAGCTGACCGGCGGGCAGCAGGTTGAGCGCCGTCACGAGGAACCCCACCCATGCCGCGAACGCGGTCGGGTGCAGGAGGTAGTCCCCCTGGATCGGGACGAGGTTCTCGAGCCAGAGATATATCATCGGGAAGGAGACCCTGACCAGCCCTCCCTCGCCGAAGTCCTCGGGGACTGGCCTGGCCTCCATGTTCGTGAGCATCAGCCCGATGATCCCGATCGGGATGGCCACCGCGAGCCCCGCGAGGGGGCCGGCTATGCCGATCTCTAGCAGGCTCTTCCTGTTGGGGATCGGGTCCCTAAGTGATATGAACGCCCCGAAAGTGCCCAGGGGCGGTATTGACGGGATGAAGAACGGCAGCGAGGCCGCGACCTTCCTCTTCCTCGCCATGAAGAAGTGCCCGAGCTCGTGCACTCCGAGGATGGCCATCAGGGGCAGGGTGAACACCACTATCCCCGTCAGGATGGTGTCTGCCGAGAACATCTGGTCGCTCGGGACATCGGCGTACGATGACCAATCGAGTATCCCTGCGAACATCATCGCGAGGAACGTGATAACGAGCATGACCATGTTGACATAGATGCTCCTGTACTTCGCAGGAGGCTTCTTGGCGACCAGGATCACGTGCTCTCCCTTGTCGTAGGTGATCATGGGGATGTACCCGTGGGGAGCCATGTCCTCCCGGAGCCGCTCGAACTGGTCCTCGAGGGTCGACTCGTCCACCCTGCAGAAGAACTGAACGGCGTCGTAGTTGACGCGCACATCGTAGACCGGAAAATGCCTAGCCACGAGGCCCTTAACGAACTCTATCTCCTTCGCGGCCTCTGGAGGGGTCGGTGGTGGTGCCATCGCGCTTTGCACAAACATGGAAACCCTACATAAGGCTTTGGACGTCGAACATCGTCCAGTCGTCAAAAATCTTATATCCGGACACCTTGTCACAACCCCGATGGCCGAATCAGCGGCTAGGGGTTCTCTGAGAGGGTATCTCGGGCTCTTCCGGCTGGGGAATTGTGTCATGGGGGCCTTCGGGGCCCTGCTCGCAGCGATAGTGGCGGGCGGGACCGACGGTCTGGAGGAGTACCCTGTCGAGATCCTCCTGTCCATGGGCATAGTCGTGCTCTTCACCGCTGCCGGCAACTCACTGAACGACTACTACGACCGCGACGTTGACAAGGTCGCCCATCCCGACCGGCCGATCCCGAAGGGGCTCGTCAGGCCGAAGGACGCCCTCGCACTGTCAGTCGTGATGTTCGCCGCGACCGTGGTCATGAGCGTGTTCGTCAACCTGTGGTCGTTCTCGATCGTCGTCACTTCCATCGTCATCATGGTCGGATACGAGAGCCTCCTGAAGGCGGAAGGGCTCGCGGGCAACCTGGCCATCAGCTGGCTCACGGGCGCCCTGTTCCTGTTCGGGGGCGCGGCGGTGGACCGCATGGAGCTCGCGTGGATACTCGCGGCGCTCGCGTTCCTCGCGACCCTCGGGCGGGAGATCGTGAAGGACATACAGGACGTCGAGGGGGACAGGGGTTCCCGCAGGACGCTCCCGATGAGGATAGGCCCGAGGAGCTCGGGCGCGGTGGCCTCAGGGGCGTTCATCGGGGCGGTCGTCCTCAGCCCGGTGCCGTACCTGCTCGACCTGCTGTCCGTCTGGTATCTGGCTGCGGTCGTCGTCGCTGATGGAATCTTTATATATTGCGCTCTGATTCACTTCGGGAACCCGGAGCGGGGCCAGAAGACCGCCAAGCTGGCCATGCTCGCGGCGCTCGCAGCGTTCCTACTCGGAGGGGTATCTTGAAGGTCAAGCAGTTCATCGCCGAGACCATCGCGAAGCACAAGATGCACATGACCCTGATCGACCCCGCGAAGCAGAGCCCGGAGGCCGCGGGCGCGATCGCTGCGAAGGCCGCCCGCATCGGTACCGACGCGATAATGGTGGGCGGGTCCACAGGAGTCACCCAGGAGAACCTGGACCGGACCGTGGCCGAGATAAAGAAGGCGTGCAAGCTCCCGGTGATCTACTTCCCGTCCGGCGCGAACGCGATGGCGCGCAACTGCGACGCGATATACTTCATGAGCATGCTCAACTCGAAGAACATCAAGAACATCACGGGAGAGCAATGGCGCGGCGCCCCGATCATCCGCAAGCTCGGCCTGGAGACGCTCTCCATGGGCTATGTCATCGTCGAGCCGGGCATGAAGGTCGGAGAGGTCGGGGAGGCGGACCTCGTGAAGCGCACTGACATCGCCAGGGCCGTGGGGTACGCCATGGCGACCGAGATGTTCGGGATGGACATGCTCTACCTCGAGGCGGGCTCGGGCGCGCCCGATCCTGTGCCCCCGGAGATGGTCAGGTCGGTCAGGAAGAGCGTGAAGATCCCTCTGATAGTCGGCGGAGGGGTGAACACCCCCGAGAAGGCCCTGCAGGTGACGAGCGCTGGCGCGGACATCGTTGTCACCGGCACCCTGGTGGAGAACGGCGACTTCGAGGGCCCCCTGAGGGCCGTCATAGACACGGTCCACAGAGCCTGACCCGTTCCGACAGGAACGTCAATAGGTTTTATACGACGGGCGGGAATACTCGGACGGGAGTGAAAATGGGACTCTTTGATTACTTCAGCAAGAGAGACAAGGACGTCATGTGCCCCGAGTGCGAGAAGCACAAGAGGCACGTGAAGCTCGTGGAAAGCGAGGGCAAGACGATGGAGTGCCCCGAGTGCCACTATCAGCACCTGGCGAGAAGGTAGTCGGGACGTCGTCCTGAGGGCTCGCAGCCCGAGGCGCCGTAGCAACACGTTTTTCGATGGAGCGATGGATCAGCGTCCGCTCCGGACGGAAGGATATGAGCCAGTGACATGCGCATGGCCTTAGAGAACTGAGCAAAGACCTGCGGTTCCGATGGAGATGGCTCAGAACAGCTTTGCAGCACGATGAGAACTAAGGTGGCTGCAGTGAAGCCCTGTGGACCTAAGAGACACGATGCCTATCGCTTGCGCTGGTTTACGGGAACGCACCTTGACGGTACGTTTTGGCATCTTGTTCTCGCTATCTTGTTGCGTGCCATGTAATCATTGCCCCGAATGCTGTAAGTTGGTCGGATGTACTTAAGTGTTCTCTCAAAGTTCGCAAGAAGCGTAACGCATCCGAGCGTTAACGCCCTGAAGTTCGATGCCAGTAGCCTGTCGCGCGAAATTCAGCAATATATAAAGATGATGTCAGGGAGGTGTGCGGGAGAGGGGATTCGAACCCCCGGACTCCTCCGAGACAGAATTGCCTATCCTCTCGGCGAGGACCTTAAGTCCTGCGCTTTTGGCCAGGCTTGGCTACTCCCGCGGGGCCCTAATCCCCGAGGGCATCCTTAAACCCTAAGGTGGGTTCTAGAACTTCTTGAGGAGGTCCTCAAGGGTGTAGCCGTCCAGGACCTCGAGGTCGTACCTGACCCGGATCAAGGGCTTGTTGGCCTTCAGCACCCTGTTCAGGTCTATCGGGGTCCCCGAGACCACCACGTCGCACTTCGCGGCGTTTATGGTCTCCTGGAGCTCCCTGACCTGGGTAGGGCCGTAGCCCATCGCGGGAAGGACCTTCTCGAGGTGCTTGTACTTCTCGAAGGTGGCCTTGATCGAGCCCACGGCATATGGCCTCGGGTCGATGACCTCTCTCGCGCCCGCCTTCTGGGCGGCGATCAGGCCCGCGCCGAACTTCATCTCGCCGTGAGTGACCGTCGGGCCGTCCTCGATGACCAGGACCTTCTTGCCCTTGATCGCCTTCGGGTCATCGACCGTTACGGGCGAACCCGCGGTCATGATCCTGGCCTTCGGGTTCAGCTCCTTGGATATGTCCTTGACGAGCTCGACGTTCCTCGCCTCGGCCGTGTCCACCTTGTTGATGATGATGACATCGGCCATGCGCATGTTCACCTCACCCGGGTGGTACAGCCTTCCGTGCTCCGGCCTGTGCGGGTCGGCGACAGTTATGTGCAGGTCTGGGACATAGAACGGCGTGTCGTTGTTGCCCCCGTCCCACAGGATGACATCGGCCTCCTTCTCGGCCTGCCTGAGGATCTTCTCGTAGTCGACGCCTGCATAGACGATTATGCCCTTGTCTATGTGCGGCTCGTACTCCTCCCTCTCCTCGATCGTGCACTCGTTCTTGTCGAGGTCCGCATAGGTGGCGAACCTCTGGACCGCCTGCTTCTCGAGGTCTCCGTAGGGCATCGGGTGCCTGATGGCGACCACGCGCCTTCCCTTCGCCCTCAGTATGGATGCGATCGCCCTCGTCGTCTGGCTCTTGCCGGAGCCGGTCCTGACCGCGCATATCGCGACGACCGGCACCTTCGCCTTGAGCGCCGTCTGGTTCCCGCCCATCAGCCTGAAGTCCGCGCCCGCAGCGTTGACAATGGACGCCTTGTGCATGACATCGACATGGGCCACATCGGAGTAGGCGAACACTACCTGCTCCACGCCGTGCTTCTTGATCAGCTCGCGTAGGTCCTTCTCGGGGTAGATGTCTATGCCCTTCGGGTACAGCTTCCCCGCCAGGCTGGCCGGGTACTTCCTGCCTTCGATGTTCGGTATCTGGGTCGCCGTGAACGCCACAACTTCGTAGTTCGCGTTGTCCCTAAAATAGACGTTGAAGTTGTGAAAGTCTCGGCCCGCAGCACCCATGATGATGACTTTCGCTCGCATGCCCTTTCACCAGGGTGCGGCAAACCCCTGCTATCATATATGTTTTGCGAGCTAACGATTTCGAGAACGCAGGGGGCAAACGTATTCGTAACTGGATATCCATCCCGTCCTGATGGCCTACAGGATTCCTTCTGACACTGAGATCGTGGAGGCTATCAGGGATGCGCTCCGCAGGCACGGGATCGTCAATTCCCAGCGCAAGCTCACCGAGCTCGTGCTAGTGGAGCTGCACAGGCACGATTCCGAGTACACCGTGAGCGAGGTCCGGATACGGAAACTCGCGATAGAGAATGACTTGGCGAAGGTCGATGTGCACTGCAGGGACACGAACAGGAAGACCTCGGCGGGCGCATGCCCCGTGTGCGACGGGAGGATGGAGAAGATCCGCAACCTGACCGTCTACGGCGGCACCGTCACCATGGGCTACAGGTGCAAGACCTGCGGGTATTGGACAGGGCTCAAGCTCCGGGTGCCAGTTTTGTACATCTTCTCTCCGAAAACGTGAGCCTCGCGCTCAACAGCTTTATCTCTCGGATGCGCTTTCTGACAAAGTGAGGAGAGGACCGTGAAGCTTCTGGACTTCGGCCGTATGGAGAACGGCAAGATAACCATCAGCGAGAAGATAGGCGAACCGTTGGGATTGGTCGACGGGAGCGAGGTCTTCAGCTCGATGTTCAGGTACGAGATCGAGGACAGAGGCACCTTCGAGATCGTCCTTTCCCCGTTCGGTCCGGAGAACTACAGGGAGATAGCGTATGTGACCATGGAGGTCAGGGACCAGCCAGGGGCGCTCGCCCAGGCGGCCGGCTTCCTCAAGTCGAGGAACGTGGACATACTCAACTCCGAGACCGTCAGCTCGATCCCCAATGTGATCATGGTCTGGGAGATGCTCGTCGACCTGTCCTTCTTCGGCGATTCGCTCTCCCTGAAGAAGGAGTTCGACGAGGCGAAGCACTCCAAGGACCCGGCGCTGTCCCTGGTCGACCAGCTCGCAGTCGAGAGCTCCGACCTGTCCACCAGGTACGCCAGGGGCGCCGTCACCGGGAACCAGATGGTCAAGGTGAAGGCGCTCCGGAAGACCGAGAAGAAGGCGAGCCTGATCAAGGACGGGTGCTTCGAGCTGCCGCAGGCGTACGCGAACTTCCTCGGGAAGACCTCGGCCCCGATCATGCTCGTCGGCGAGCCCGACTCGTGGATCCTGTCCATAGTGTTCCTGAACGACGACTCCAGGCTGGTGCACATGCGGGTGGACCTGCCCGACAGGCCGGGTGCGATCTACGAGATCATGAACGTCCTGGGGGAGCAGTCGATCAATGTGCTCGCAGGCTACACCAACGTGCTCGTGTACTATGAGAAGATGACATGTGAGCTCGTGGTCGACTCGAGGGCCGCGCCGTCCAAGTCGGTCGAGGCGCTCGGCGAGGTGCTGAAGCAGAGGATATCCGGGCTCGGACCCCAGTTCGCCCTTGCTGAGATCTCTCCGATAAAGCTATAGCCGCCGCAGGTTCCGCTCTTTCATCGGTCCTTTCGTCGGCCTGCAGAAGCATTTCCCGTTCCGCTGGATGACGTTCACTTCGTCATCCGGCTTGAGGTCGGTGTCGCTCCAGCATACGATCTTCGGCCCCTTCTCCACGCTGACCAGCACCAGATTGTAGGCTGCATCCAACCTTTCCGGCATCGCGTCCAGTCTTGTGAACGAGAGCACCTTGCCCCTGTCGGGCCAGTCAGTCGCGGTCATCTGCTTGCCGCACCTCGGGCACAGGTTCCTCTGGGCGACCGTCGAGAATCCGCACTTGCACCTGACACCCTTCATCTGACTGTCCCCTCAGTTCCTTCGATCTGCAGAACCGCAGACGCACCATGATAATATTTCTTGTGCTTTGGTTCTCCGAAGTGACAATCTCGTCCCAACGAAAGACTATTAAGTGCCAGAATGATATTCGCTTTCCGCAAGCGCGATGTGGTTGACCGCGGACACATCTCCCCCCGTTGACTCGATTGTCAGCATCCGCGGCGATGATACTACACGGAGGCCAAAGATTGGACCCCATCGAGGCGTCTCGCCTCATAATGGATACCTATGCCGCGAAGATCTTGGTCGCGTGCTCGAGGAAGCCGAAGCACGCCCTCGAACTCAGCGCGAAGCTGAACATCCCCATCGCGGCGTGCTATAGACGCATACATGTTCTGGAGAAGGCGGGTCTGTTGAAGCCAGTGGAGCGCGCCCTCACTCAGCAGGGCAAGAGGATAGTGCTCTACCTGTCGATGCTGAAGAACGCCTACATATTCTTCGAAGGCGGCAAGCTGAGGGTGCGCTTCCAGATGGTGACCGGACAGACGCAGGACTTCGGTGGCGACTGGAAGGAGATCAAGCTCATCGAAGAGGAAGATGAGGACGCGCTGACTGGCGGGCTGCTAAGGCCGAAGGAGCGATGAACAGGCAGAAAAGGAGTGGGCTGACATGGCGGAGAAGATAGAATACGGCACGACGACATTCCCGAAGGATATAGTCAGGTTCCTATCCAGCTCGGGAGGACACTCTCTCATCGTGAGGGGCATGGCCGGTACTGGTAAGACCACGATCGCACTCCAGATGATCGAGGAGCTCGCGCAGGTCCAACAGAGCTACTACATGTCCACGAGGGTGTCCGACCAGTCCCTGTTCCACCAGTTCCCGTGGCTTCTGGACAAGGTCAGGGAAGGAGAGATACTCAAGGCCAGGAAGAAGATCAGGAAGAAGGCCGATTCCGAGATGCAGGTGGAGAAGATCCTGCTCGGGCTCGCGGCGATCAAGGGCGAGCTCAAGGCCGATAAGGTCAAGTCCCCCAGGAAGGAGCTGATGAGGCTCGAGGGGAACATCGAGGCCGGCGGTGAGGAATCCCTGGCAGAACCTACGGGCGAGACGGAGCTGACCGTCACCGTGGGCGCCATGATGCCCGAGATCGAGATGGCCTATGATGTCGTCGACAAGGCCCTTCCCGAGAGGACGCTCATCGTCATCGACAGCATAGACGCGCTCGCGGAGAAGTACGGTCTGCCCCCGGCGAGGCTGATCAACGCGCTGCAGAGGGACCTGGTCGAGGGCTGCGGTACCAACATAGTCTATGTGCTCGAGACGCCCGACCCGCTCTTGGACTATCTCGGGGACGGCGTGCTCTACCTTAGCCTGAACAGCTCGAGCGGCAGGAGGATCAGGGAGCTGGACATACTCAAGCTGAGAGGGTGCGAGATCCGCCAGCCGAAGTACGTGTACACTCTGCTCGGCGGAAGGGTCAGGACCTTCGAGTACAGCCGGTACTCGAAGCCGGAGAAGCCGGTGGCTTTCAAGCCGATCGACGACCCGGACAAGAAGCATGTGTCCACGGGCAACCCAGACCTGGACGGGATGCTCGAGGGCGGTCTGAAGAAGGGCACCATAACGCTGATCGAGCTCAACCAGGGAGTCCCCGTGGTGGCCTCGGCCTCCATCGAGAACGCGATCATATGCAACTTCGCGACTCAGAACCGAGGGGTGTCCTGGCTGCCGACAAAGAAGACCGGCGCCGAGCCCGCCCGCGAGGAGCTGCTGGGCTTCCTGTCTGCTGAGACCTTCGACAAGAACATCCGGATACTGGAGCCTCACGCGCCGTCGGAGACCCCCAAACCGTACGCCATGACCCTCGAAGGGGGCGACGTCAAGGTCGACATCAAGTGGCAGGACATCCAGTACGCGCTCAAGGGCACCAAGTCCCCGTACCTGACGATCATCGGGTTCGACTCGCTCGAGTCGATATACGGTCCGGGAGTGCTCGACGGCATGATGGAGTTCCTGACATCTCTGTTGAACAACGAGGGGATATTCGTCGCTACGGTCACTCCGTCGGTCAGGTCGACCAGCAGGCTGGCCGACCTCGCGCACACGCACATAAGGATCGACAAGACCTCCGGAGTCACGATAGTCAGAGGCGACGAGCCGTACACCGCCCCGTATGCGATGACGGACCCAGAGCCTGGCGATTTCAGGCCGACGCTGGTTCCGATACTGTAGTTCGTCCGATGCGCTCCGCTCAGGATGTGCGATGTACTGCGTGAGCTGGTGGCAGATGTGTCGGTAGCGGGCGCTGCTCGGGTGCTGGAAGAGAACTCTGGAAAGGGTTTGCCATGGCTGGCCAACGAACCGGTTCAGTGCTTGAACAGCCTCAGACCGCTGAACACCATGGCCATCCCGTGCTCGTTCGCCGCCCCGATCGCCTCGTCGTCGCGGACGGAGCCGCCGGGCTGTATGATGACCGATACGCCGACCTTCGCGGCAGCATCGATGCCGTCCCTGAACGGGAAGAACGCGTCGGAGATGAGGACGCTGCCCTTCGCCTCGGGGCCCGCCTTCATGCCCGCGATGGTGGTGGAATCGACCCTGCTCATCTGGCCGGCGCCGACCCCGACGGTCCTCTCGCCCTTCACCAGCAGGATGGTGTTCGACTTGATGTGCCTGCAGACCTTCACTCCGAAGATCATCGCGTCGATCTCCTCCTCGGTCGGGGCGCGCTTCGTGACGACCTTGAGCTTCGACCTGTCCAGCTCCGCGTAGGCGTCCGTCTGGACGAGCAGCCCGCTCTTGACCTTCGTCATGAACAGCCTGCCGTCCTCGCGCTTGATCGGCATGTTGGTCCTCAGGAGCCGTATGCTCTTCTTCTCCTCGAGCAGCTTCTCCGCGTCGGGGTCGTACCCGGGCGCGATGACTGCCTCGACGAAGTGGCTAGAGATCTCTTTCGCGGTCTCGAGGTCGACCTGTCTGTTCAGGCCGACGACGCACCCGAACGCGCTCAGCGAGTCGGCGTTGTATGCGATCCTGAATGCCTCGGCGATCGTCGCCGCGCTCGCGACCCCTGACGGGTTCGTGTGCTTTATCACGGCGGCCGTGGGCTTCTCGAAGTCGGACACTATCGCGAGGGCCGCATCGAGGTCTATGACGTTGCAGTACGAGATCTCCTTCCCGTGCATCTTCTCCGCCGCCGCGACGCTGAGCGGGGTCCAGTCGAACAGGTCCTTGTAGAACGCGGCCTTCTGGTGCGGGTTCTCGCCGTACCTCAGGTCTCCGAGCTTCTCGAAGGAGAGCGTCAGGTTCCTCGGGAACAGCTCTGCGCCGAACTTCCCGCCCAGGTAATGCGAGATCGCGGAGTCGTATCTGGCGGTCACTCTGAAGGCCTCGAGCGCGAGCTTCTGCCTGGTCTCGTGGGAGAGCCTGCAGTCGTTGTCCTTCAGCTCGGCCAGTATCTGAGTGTACTGCGCGGGGTTCACGACCACCGCGACCGAGGAGTGGTTCTTCGCGGCGGACCTTATCATCGATGGCCCGCCTATGTCGATGTTCTCGATGGCGTCCTCGAGCTTGACGCCGGGCTTCGCGACGGTCGATTCGAACGGGTAGAGGTTGACGACGACCATGTCGATCGGCTCGATCCCGTGCTTCCTGATGGCCTCCATGTGCTCCTGCTTCTCCCTCATCGCCAGGATGCCACCGTGTATCGCGGGGTGGAGCGTCTTCACCCTGCCGTCGAGCATCTCAGGGAACTTGGTCACATCCGACACTCCCAGGACAGGGACGCCTCCCTTCTCCAGGGCGGCGGCCGTGCCTCCGGTCGAGAGTATCTCGATCCCGAGCTCCGACAGGCCCTTCGCGAACTCGATCAGCCCTGTCTTGTCTGAGACGCTTACCAGTGCTCTCTTCACCTTGGACATCAACTACACCTTCCAACGACAGTCTTCTTGCCCCTTGTCACAGCGTGCAAAAGGTATGCTACGAGGGCTATACTATGACGTTTTATAACGCTTTTCCTGCCAAGGCGACCGTCAGGCCCTCGCCACGGAGACCGCGCAGACCTTGAACTCGGGTATCTTCGCCTTCGGGTCGAGGGCGTTGATGGTCAAGACGTTCGCTGCCGCCTCGGCGTAGTGGAACGCGATGAAGACGACCCCCTGGGCCGTCCTGTCTCCGACGAGCGCCTTGAGCTTGATCTCGCCCCGCCTGCTGGATACCTTGACGAGGTCCCCGTCCCTGATCCCTCGGCTCGCTGCGTCCGCGGTGTTGATCTCCACCAGGGGCTCGGGGGCCTCCCTCTCCAGCTTGGGAGAGCGCCTCGTCATCGTCCCTGTGTGGAACTGGAACAGGACCCTTCCCGTCGTCAGTATGAGGTCGAACTTCTCGTCGGGGAGC
This sequence comes from Thermoplasmatota archaeon, assembly GCA_963818745.1. Taxonomy (GTDB): domain Archaea; phylum Thermoplasmatota; class Thermoplasmata; order UBA10834; family UBA10834; genus CAWBDD01. The sequence continues at coordinate 33,187 of CAWFTI010000003.1, forward strand.
TCCGCGGGGTCGATGTGCCCGAGCGGTATGAACAGGCCCTTGCCTCTGGCGAACTTGCCTATGTGCAGTATCGGGGTGCCCTTGCTGCTCTTGTCCGGGCACGGCCAGCACAGCGTCTCGTTCTCCAGCCGGTCGTAGGACATCCCCGCGTACTGCGGAGTGAGCGATGCGGCCTCCTCGAACACCTCGCGCGGCGAGGTGTGTTCGAAGCCCTTCGACCCGAAGGCCCGCGCGAGCAGGGAGACCACCTGCCAGTCGGGCTTCGAATCCCCGACCGGCTCGATCGCCTTCCTGACGCGCTGCACCCTTCGGTCGGTCGCGGTGAAGGTCCCATCCTTCTCCGCGTAGCTCGATGCCGGAAGGACGACATCCGCCAGTCTCGCGGTCTCGGTCATGAATATGTCCACGACTGCCAGGAACTCGAGCTTCTCCAGGGCCTCCCGGACATGGTTGATGTCAGGGTCCGATATCATCGGGTTCTCGCCGAACACGACCATGGCCTTGATCTTCCCTTCGTGGGCCGCGTTCATGGCATCTGTCACCGTGAGCCCGGGCTTGTCCAAGAGGTCAACATTCCACGCGGCCTCGAACTTCTCCACCGCCTTGGGGTCGGTCACTGGCTGATAGCCGCTGAACACATTGGGAAGGGCGCCCATGTCGCATGCGCCCTGGACGTTGTTCTGTCCCCTCAGGGCGTTCACGCCTGCGAAAGGCTTGCCTATGTTGCCCGTGACCATCGCGAGGTTGGCCAGCGATTGGACGTTGCCCACGCCTGTCGTGTGCTGCGTGATACCCATCGCGTACGCGATGGAGGACGCCGGAGCGCTCGCGTACATCTCGGCCGCCTTCTCCAGCTTCTCCTTGGGAACTCCAGTGATCCGCTCGACCTTCTCGGGGGTGTAGTCCTTGACGGAAGCGGCCATGGCATCGAAGTTCTCGGTCCTCGAATCTATGAACTCCTTCTTCGCGAGGCCCTTGGCCAGGATGAGATGTATCATGCCGTTCACGAGGGCGATGTCCGTGCCCGGCCTATGCTGGATGTGGATGTCCGCAAGTTCGGCCAGCGCGGTCCTCCTCGGGTCCGCGACTATCAGCTTCGCACCCTTCTCCTTGGCCTTCGCGATGCGAGTGCCGATGAGCGGGTGCGATTCCAGCGTGTTCGAGCCTATGGCGAACACGCATTTCGCATCCTCGAACTCCAGGGACGAGTTGGTCATCGCGCCGCTGCCGAAGGTGCTGGCGAGGCCGACTACGGAGGACGCGTGACACAGCCTCGCGCAATGGTCGACGTTGTTCGTGCCTATGACGACCCTCGCGAACTTCTGCATCAGGTAGTTCTCCTCGTTCGTGCACTTCGCGGATGTGAGCACCTGGATGGAGTCCGGGCCGTACTTCTCGCGGACCCTCTTCAGCTCGCTCGCGATCTTTTCGACCGCGTCCTCCCAGGCGGCCTTCTCGAACCTGCCGTCCCTTGCGACCAAGGGGTCAGTGAGCCTGTCCTTGTTCTGGACGAATGCATGGGCGTTGTACCCTTTGATGCACAGCCTGCCCTGGCTGATCTCGTCGGACTTGCACGGCTGCACCCCGACCAGCTTCCCGTCGACGACCTGGAGGAAGAACCTGCACCCGCAGCCGCAGTACGGGCATGTCGTGAGGACGCTCCTGTAGTTCATTCGGATTCCTCCTTGAGCGGCGCGTCCTCCAGCGTGGTCACGATCGGGCTCTGCCTCTCGTCCATGCCAGCCTGGTACCCGAACAGCTCCTTGATGTCCTCCGCGAGCATCCTCTGGAGGCTCCTGAGTGGTATCGCGACCGGGCAAGACCTCTCGCACTCCCCGCATTCGATGCACTTGTCGGCCACGTGGTAAGCTCTGATGATGTGGAACGCCTTGCTCGGCGGGATGCCCTCCGTCCTCACGAAGGCACAGTCCTCGAGGGCGCAGTCCTCGCACACGCACACGGGGCAGTTCTCGCTGCAGCCGTAGCACTTGTTGCACTTCTTGAACTGCTCCTCCCAGAACCTGCCCCTCTCTTCGAGCGTCATCTTCCTGAGGCTCTTGGCCAGCTCGTCCTCGACGCCCTTGACCTTCGTGCCTATGTCGGTCTTCGTGGGGTATGGCCGGAGGCATCTGCAGGTCCTCGCCTGCTCCTCGGAGCAGGCCAAGCCGACCATGTGTATCCTCTTCAGGTCGATTATCTCCCTCTTCGCGAGCTCCTTGATGGCGAGCTCGTGACAGCCCCGGACCACGAGCGCTATCCTCTCCTTGCCCGTGAAGGGCCATATGTTCCTCAGGAGGGTCACCACTGGGAACACGGGCTCGACCTCGAACCTGTCGAGGTCATCGCCCTTGGCGAAGACCTTCGGCGTGGGGATGTTGCCTGCCATCTCGAGGCCGAGCACTCCGTCGACCTCTCCCGAATCGAGGAGCTTCGTGCAGATCTTGGCGGCTTCCTCCTTCATGGGGCATCCCTCCCGATGTCGTTCGGGCCGAGCGATTTGACCTGGGCGACGAACTCGCTCACGACCTTCTGGAACTTCTCGCCTTCCGATGCGCTGACCCAGTCGACCCGGATCCTGCGCTTGTCGACGCCGAGGTCGTCCATGAGCCTTTCCAGGAGCGCGAACCGCTTGATGGTCCTGTGGTTGCCTGAGATGTAGTGGCAGTCTCCGATGTGGCAGCCGAGCACGAGCACGCCGTCGACGCCTTCCACGAGGCTCTTGACGACGTACTCGGGCTTCACGTTCCCGGAGCACATGACGCGTATGATGTGTATGTTCGGAGGCATCTGGAGCCTGCTGACCCCTGCGAGGTCCGCGCCCGCGTATGAGCACCAGTTGCAGCAGAACGCGAGGATCCTGGGTTCGAACTCAGGCATGTCAGTCGCCCTCCGTCAGACAATCGATCATGGATATGAGCTGCTTCTCGGTGAAGCCCCGCTGCTGGATCGAGCCGTTGTGGCACGAGCCCACGCATGCCCCGCAGCCCTTGCACTGGGCGAGGTTCACGCGGGCGACCTTCCTGCCTTCGACCTCGACTATGGAGATCGCGCCGTAGGCGCAGGTCGCGACGCAGTTGCCGCAGCCGGTGCAGGTGGTCTCGTCGACCTCCGCCGTGATCGCCTCCGTGCGCACCTTGCCCGCCCTGAGCGGTATCGAGGCCTTCGCCGCGGCCGCCTCGGCCTGCGAGATGCACTCGGGCACGTCCGAGGGCCAGCGCGCGCAACCGCAGATGAACACGCCATCGGTCGCGAACTCAACGGGCCTGAGCTTCACATGCGCCTCGAGGAAGAACCCGTCCCTGTCCAGGGGCACCTTCAGCATCTTCTGGAGCTTCCCGTTGTCGGGGTTGGGCACCAGGGGTGTCGAGAGCACCAGCGTGTCGAACGGCAGCGTGATGTCCTCCCCCAGGGTCTCCTCCATGAGGGTTATCTTCTCTGCCCTTTCCTTGCCCTCCACCCGCGGCTTGTCCTCGAGCGTGTATCTGAGGTAGGTGACGCCGTCCTCCATCGATTTCCTGTAGAGCGCCTCGTTCCTCGCGTTGTACGACATTATGTCCCTGTGGACGACGGACACCCTGGACTTAGGCTCGAGCGCCAGTATCCTCCCGGCGTTCTTGATCGCGGTCATGCAGCATATCCTGGAACAGTACTCCCTTCCGGGCTGCCGCGCGCCGACGCATTGGATCATGACTGTGTTTCCCACTCTCTCTCCCTTGGCGAGCTTCTTCTCGAGCTCGGACTGTGTGATGACGTTGGGATACCGCCCGTAGCCGTACTCCCCGACCGGCTTGAGCTCCTCGGCACCGGTCGCCGTGATGACCACTCCTACCTTGAGCTTCTCCTCCTTTCCGTTCTCTGAGATGGTGACGTCGAAGTTGCCGATGTACCCCTGGATGTCCTTGATCTCCGAGGAGAGGTGGACCGTGACACCGCTGGCCGCGGCCTCATCTCTCATGGCCCTGACGAACTCAGCGGCGTCGATTCCGACGGGAACAGCGCGCCCAGGTCCTTGACCAGACCTCCGAGCTCTCTGCCCTTCTCGATCAGGTGGGTCTCGAACCCCTGGTCCGCCAGGGATATCGCAGCGGTCATGCCGGAGACGCCGCCGCCGATGACCGCGGCGCTCTTGACGACCGGGCTCTCGCTCTCCTCCTGCGGGGTCAGCAGGGCCACCTTGGCCACGCCCATCCTGACCAGTCTCTTCGCCTTCTCGGTGGCCCGCTCCCTCTCCTTCATGTGTATCCAGGAGCAGTGCTCCCTGATGTTCACGAACTCGAACAGGTATCTGTTTATGCCGGCTGCCTCGCATGCGTTCCTGAACAGCGGCTCGTGAGTCCTGGGGGTGCACGCGGCCACCACGACCCTGTCTATGCCCTTTTCCTTGATGTTGGTCTTGATCGAGCCGATGCCGTCCTCGGAGCACGAGTACATGTTGTGGTCCGCATGGACGACATTGGGCAGGGTGGACGCGTACCTCACGACCTCCTCGACATCGACGGTGTTCGCGATGTTGCTGCCGCAGTGGCATATGAACACGCCGATCCTGGGTTCCATCAGCTCACCCCCAGAGCCTGCGCCACGCGCGCGGCCGCGCCCGATGCCTGCACCACGGAATCGGGTATGTCCATCGGGGTCTGGCAGAACCCGCATGCGAATATCCCCTTGACCGATGTGTCGACCGGCCGGTCCGCGGGGCGAGGGATGGCGACGAACTTGTCCCCGTCGATGCGCACCCCGAGGAGCGAGCAGAGGCTCTCGGACCCCGAGGTCGGGACCAGCGCGGGGCACAACACGACCATGTCGTACCTTCTCACAATCGACTCGCCGGTCCTGTTGTTCTCATAGTAGACCAGCGCGTCGCCCGTCGTCGGGTCATCCTCGACCTTGGCGGGTCTGGCGCGGATGTACTCCACACCGTAGTCCCTCTTCGCCCTCTGCACGAAGTTCTGGAACCCCTTGCCGACGGCTCTGAGGTCCATGTAGAATATCGTGGACGTTAGCTCCGGGCAGTGCTCCCTTGCAAGGATCGCCTCCTTGGTCGCGTACATGCAGCACACGCTCGAGCAGTACTCCTTGTACTTCTTGTCCCTGGAGCACACGCACTGGATGAACGCCATCTTCTTCGGCTCCTGGTGGTCGGACGGTCTGACGATGTGCCCGCCGGTCGGCCCCGAGGCGTTCAGCATGCGCTCCAACTCGAGCGAGGTCAGGACGTTCTTCGCCCTCCCGTAGCTGAACTCCTGGGCAACGGTCACGTCGAAGACGTCGAACCCGGTCGCGAGGACGATGGCGGACGCCTCGAGGGTGATCAAGTTGTCCTTCTGGTCGTAGTCTATCGCGCCCGCTTTGCAGGCCTTCTTGCAGTTGCCGCACTTGCCCTTGGTGATCATTATGCAGTGCTCTTTGTCGATGGTCATCTTCTTGGGCACAGCCTGGACGAAGGGGACGTAGATCGCCTTGCGCTTGACGAGCCCTGCGTCGAACTCGCTGGACACCTTGGAGGGACACTTGGCGACGCAGTCGCCGCAGCCCGTGCATCTCGCGAGGTCGACGTACCGAGCCTTCTCGCGGATCACGACCTCGAACGCGGGGAAAGCACCCTTGACGGATTCCAGCTCCGAGTAGGTGTGCATCTTGATCCTGGGGTTGTTGGCGCACTCGATCATCTTCGGGGACAGGATGCACATCGAACAATCGTTTGTGGGGAAGGTCTTGTCCAGCTGCGCCATCCTCCCCCCGATCGAGGGGGTGCGTTCGACCAGATGGACGTCAAAACCCATGTTGGCGAGGTCGAGCGAGACCTGGATCCCGGCGATCCCTCCGCCCACCACCACGACGGTCTTATCACGGCCGCTCATCTGCAGACCCTCCCAAGTCCGTATCCTTGTTGACCGTTCGGGACCCTTGCTTCCGTCAGATCGGAAATGCGGTCCGGGGCGGTGAATCCAGGATACTGCCAGGGTGATTGTTCCGATAGATAAGAACATTCCTATTGACGGCCCTCAAAGGCTGCGTTCGACGGGCGTCGGAACGCACTCTTTCTCTCTCGGTCTCACGGTCGTCTTCCGGAGGAACGGGACCGCGCACAGCACGCAGAGCACGATGACGCCTCCTCCGCTCAGGAAAGACTCGGCGTATCCGAACTCCTCCGCGAGCACCGCGGCCATGATCGGCGCGATGGCGAACCCGAGCGACCCCAGGGCGTTGAACCCTCCCATCAGGGTGGCCCTCTCCTGTCGGGAGCACAGGTCGGCCAGGACAGCCACGCTCGCAGGGAACAGCATCGCTGCGAGGGCCCCGCACGCGATCATCGCGACGAGGAGTGCGGCCTCGTCGAGGGTGCCTAAGACCGCGAACAGGCAGGCATACGCCGCGCCTCCGCCCACCAGCATCCATCTCCGGCCGTGCTTGTCCGAGAGCTTGCCGAACGGATACTGGAGGAACGCGAAGGCCAGCAGGAACGCCCCCATGAACATCCCGCGCTCCGAGGGCGCGGCGTCGAACTCATGGGCCATGTAGAGCGGCAGGAGGATGACGAAATATCCGGAGCTGAACCTCTCCGCGAAGCTGAATATGTACGGTGCGACGATCCTTCTATCCTCCGCGGCTCTGGACAGGGCCCTCCTCAACGACCCGCGCGTGCGCGTTATGGGCACCTCGGATATCAGGACGACCGCCAGGAGGGCTGCTGCGAAGTAGGTTGCCGAAGCTACGTACAATGGCACCAGGGCTCCGTGGTCGCCGGCGAACCCTCCGATGGGAGACCCCAGCCCGAGCCCGAGTGCGAGCCCGGTCCCCAGGACGCCCATGGAAGCCCCGTACTCCTTCTTGTCCGTGATGTCCAAGGCCATGGTCATCACGAGCGACCAGGCCATCACTGTGAACGCCCCTTGCACGAATCTGAGCGCGAGGAGCACGGCAAGGCTGTCCGCGAGAGACATCGCGAAGTACAGCCCGGAAGAACCGAGGAGGCCGATGACTATGAGGTTCTTCCTCCTCCCGGACCTGTCGGATACCGTGCCCCAGACGACGGCGAAGATGATGTATGCGACCATCTCGACGGACACGAAGAGCGACGCCTCGGTGGTCGACGCATCGAACCTGTCTATGACAATCTCTTTGATCGAGGGGACGACGAAGGTCTGGTTGAACATGCATAGGAACGTGATGAGCACCAATGCGGAGAACGCCCTGCCAGGAATCTTCATGAGCCGATGCACCTCAATCCGTTCTAGTGGGCGGGCTCAGTCACGACGACCCGCTCGCGGCATCACACTTCATCACATTCCATTCTTCACTGCTTCCTTGACGAACCCGAGCGGAAGGTATCCGTAGTCGGCGATGAGGTCGTGGAACTTCTTCTCGTCGAACTTCTTCCCGAGGCTCTTCTCCATCTCCTTACGGAACTCGATCACGAGGTGCCTGCCGACCATGTACGACAGCGCCTGGCTGGGGGTGTGCGTGTATCTCTTGACCTCGGCCTCCATCGCGTCCCTGGGCATGCCGGTCTCCCTGACGAACATCTCCACCATCTCCTCTATCGTGGCCTCCCCCTGGGCCAGCTCGATGTCGGCGATTATCCTGCACGCCCTCCATATCGCTCCGTTGATCATCTCGAGGGCCGCAGCATCGGTCGCCCGGTAGCCGTGGTCGAACATCATCTTCTCGCAGTAGTGCGCCCACCCCTCCACCGTCTCAGTGCCGCAGGTCACTCCTTCGGCCGGGAGCATCTGGTGCAGCTGGAGCATCCAGTGCTTCGTGTTCGTCCTCGTCCCCTGGTGGAAGTGCCCGGGATACGCCTCGTGGACTGCGGTGTTGATTATGGATGCGTAGTTGGAGTGGCTCGAGAGGTCCTTGACGTTCTTCGGCCTCGTGAGCAGATAGCCACCCTCCTGGCGCTTGTCGAACTTGGATGGCATGAATAGGGCCGCGAATGGCAGCAGCGGCGCGAGGAACGCGGGTGTCTCGACGACCTTGAGGACCGCGGATTCGTCTATGGTGGCGATGCCGTTCTCGATGATGAACTTCTTGGCACTGTTCATCTCATCCTCGGTCGCTTTGAGCGCAGCTTCGAAGTCTTTCGGGCAGTCCGCCTTGACTATTTCGCTCGCACCTTCGAGCCCCTTGCCCGGGGCGATCCTCTTGGCCACCGTCAGTCTCTCAGCCTTCAGGTCCTTCAGGTATTTCTCGCCCAGCGCGTGCATCTCCTTCGAGGTCAGGTCGATACCTCTCAGCCTCAGCAGCTTAGCGAGCTTCTCCTTCCCCATGGCATAGTCCATGTCGGGCTTCTCAAGCATCTTCGTCAGCCATTCGCGCTGCACTTCGATGGCCTTCATCGCGGCCGCTGCGTTCGCGCTCAGCTCTTTCGCGAGTTTGTCAGGGACCTTGCCCTTCGCGGAGGATTCGATGAACTTGACGAACGCAGGGATCTGGTGGCAGGTTTCGATGGCCATCTGGGTCCAGACCCTGACCGCCTTGTCCCCGTCGAACCTCTGCCTGTACTCCTCGAGATACTTGGGCAGCTTTCCGAGCCTGGAGGATATCGCGTCGATGCGGGTCTCGAATGGCGCGTAATCCCTGGAGAACATGATGAACAGAAGGCCTCCAGCGACCTGAAGTCCGTCGGGATACATCTTCCACAAAGGATAGTCTTCCGCTGCGAATCGGAGCAGGTCGATTGAGAGGTCGAGGACCTTGAGCGAGAGCTTCTGGTCGAACGAAAGTTGCTCCGACTTCGCGAGCTCGTGTGCCTTCTTGCTCCACTCCACGAGGAGGGTTGTCGTGTCCTCGGTCGCCTTGAAACCTCCGTGGGGCATCTCCCAGTCGTACGGGTCGTGTACCCCCATCACCGTCGCGGCGTCAGGGTTGATCTTGAAGAATCTCTTGAGCATCGCCTCGTTCAGGTCATCGAATGATTGTTTCGCCATAGGTTCACGCGGGGCGAGGAATCGCATGCGGGCGTATGATTGTTCCTATGTGACAGAACACTATGTGACCTTCCGGTGCGACGCCCTACTCTGCCTTCAGCCCCATGCCGTGCTTGACCTCTTTCTCCAGGAGGCAGAACGGCAGGTTGCCGTTCTGGGCGACCAGGTCGTGGAACCTCTTCTCGCTGAACTCATGCCCCAGGGTCTGCAGCAGCTCCTTCTTGAGCTCGAGCACGAGGTGCCTTCCGGTGAGGTAGGACATGCCGTACCCTGGCGACCTGCAGAATCCCCTGACGTCGGCCTCGACCGGGTCCCTGATCGAGTTCGCCTCGGCCATGAACCACTGGATCATCTCCTCGACCGTGGCCTCGTTGCTTGCCAGCTTGACATCGTGGAACACCCTGCACGCCCTCCAGATGCCGAAATGGAGCATCGCGAAGGCGTCCTTGTCGGACCCGCAGAAGCCCTTCCCGTGCATCATGAGCTCGCAGTAGTGGGCCCACCCCTCCTGGGACTCGTACGGAGGATACAGCGCCTCGGACGAATACATTATGTGCGGCAGCTGGTGCATCCACGGCTTCGCGTTGGACATGACCCCTTGCAGGTGATGTCCGGGGAATGCTTCGTGCACGACGGTGTTGACTATCGCGGCGTTGTTCCAGACGGCGCCCAGGTTCTCCTTCGTCCCCTGGTGGCTGACGAGGTACACGGAATCCTGCCGCTCGTCGAAGAATGCCGGCAGGAACGTCATGGCCGTGGGGACGTCGTTCTCGAGGAACTCCGGGGTTCTCAGCACATGAACCTCCGATCTCTCGGGGACTGTGACTATGTCGTGCTCGATGAGGTATCTCTTCGCCTTCTCGGTCTCCCTCTTGGTCATCTCGACGACCTCTTCCGTCGAGTCGGGCGAGTCGGATTCGATGATCTTCAGGGCGTCCTGGACCGTGCCGCCCTTGGAGATCCTCCTCGCCACGGTCGCGACCTCCGCCTGCATCTGCCTCAGGGATCTCTCCGCGATCGCGAGCAGCTCGTCCGCGGTGTACTTTATGCCCTTGATCCTCAGGAGCTTCTCGTACTTGTCCCTGCCCATGGCGAAGCTGTCCGTGGAATCGGCCAGCATCCCGTCCATCCAACGCGAGTGCTCCTCGAGCGCGGACCTCACGTCGGCGGCGCTCCTGCGCAGGCTCTCCATCACCTCGGACGATACCTTGTCCCGGGTCTGCTTCTCGACCATGTCGAGGAACAGCGGAAACCCTCTGCACCCTTCGACCGCCGGCTCTGTCCACACGCGTGGCGTCCTGATGCCCTTGAACCTGTCCCTGAACTGCTGGAGGTACCTCGGCATCTCCCCCAGCCTGTGCGCCATCGAGTCCATGCGCTTCTCGAAGGGCGCGTAGTCCCTGATGAGCATGAGCAGCATGGCCGATCCGGGCCCCTCGAAGGCGTTCGGCCACATCTTCCAGACAGGGAAGTCCTCGGTGGCGAACCTGTACGCGTCGAGGGTCATCCGCAGGACCTGCAGGGACACGGTCTGGTCCCGGGAGAGCTCCTCGGCCTTCGCGGCCTCTCCCGCCTTCGCGGTCCATTCGGCCAGGAGCGAGACGTTGTCCTGGATCCTCTTGACCCCTCCGTGGGGGAGGTGCCTGTCGTACGGGTCGTGCTTGCCGCAGATGGTGGCGGCATCCGGATTGATCTCCAGCACTCTCAGCAGCATCGCTTCGTTGAGTTCGTCGAAAGACTTCGAGGTCATTGTTCCGTCCCCGTATGTCGGAAGGTCTGCATGACAGTTGTTATCGGTCCTGTGCGGTCACCGCCGCGTTGCGATCCTGAATGATGTCACTTGAAGCTGGGCCTGGGCAGCAGGAGCAGGCCGGATGATTCGACGATCCTCGGGACGATCTCCTCCCAGGCGACCGCCATGATGTGCACCCCGTGTACGCCCTTCATGTTCTTGAGGACCTCGATCTGCTCGAGGCAGAGCTTTATCCCCTCCTCCTTGGGGTCGGAGGCCTTCTTCATCCGGTCGATGATCTCGTCGGGCACTATCATGCCGGGCACCTTGTTCTTCATGTACCTGGCGGCGCCCGCGGTCTTCATCGGTATCACCCCGGCCAGTATGTGCACCTTCTTGTCCAGCCCTCTCGCCCTGACCTCGTCCATCCACTTCTCGAACATCTTCATGTCGAATATGGCCTGGGTCTGGACGAAGTCCGCTCCCGCGGCGACCTTCTTGGCAAGCCGCGCGGCCCTGAACTCGTAGGGGGTCGCGAACGGGTTCTCCGCGCACCCGAGGTACACCTTCGGCGGGTCGGTGATGACCTGTCCTCCAGGCTGCTTCCCCTCCCGCCTGAGGGTGTCGAACACCTGCAGCTCGCTTATCGAGTCGAAGTCGAAGACGTTCTTCGCGCCCTTCTCGTTCCCGAAGATCTGGTGGTCTCCGGTGAGGCAGAGCACGTTCTTGATGCCGAGGGCGGCCGCGCCGAACAGGTCGCTCTGCAGGGCGATCCTGTTCCTGTCCCTGCAGGTCATCTGTATGACCGGTTCGACGCCCTCTCGCATGATGATGGCCGCGCTCGCGATGCTCGACAGCCTCACGACCGCGGTCTGGTTGTCCGTCAGGTTGAACGCGTCCGCCTTCCCCTTGAGCATCTTCGCGTGGTGGATGAGCGGCTCCGGGTTCGCGGACTGCGGAGGACCTATCTCCGCGGTGACGCCGAAGGTCCCGCCTTCGAGTATCTTCTCGAGGTTGCTGCCGGACTTCACTGGACCGCCTCCTTGCCCTTCTTCTGGTGCTGGGTGAGCTTCGCGTCCTCCCGCGTGTATATCCTGCGTCCGCCGTGGTGGGCGGTGGACCAGTCCTTGGGCGGGCTGACCTTCTCGATGAGGTCCAGGCGCTTCTGCAGTTTCAGCCTCTCGTGGATCGCATGCCATGCGCAGTCGATGTCGAGGTTGACCTCGCAGTGGCCGTTGGACGAGCCTCCGCACGGCCCGTTGAGCATGCTCTTCGCGCATCTGGCTATCGGGCAGATGCCCCCTGTCGTGTGTATGATGCAGTTGCCGCATCCCACGCACTTCTCGGACCACACGCCCTGTTCCTCGGGCACGCCGAACATGCCCGTGTTGAGCGCGGGGAACACGATCTTCTCGGGGTACATGTCACCGATGGTCTGCGCCCCGAGCGAGCAGGCCATGGAGAGCACGAGGTCGGAATCGAGTATCCTCTCCTCGACCTCCTTGATCCACTCCTTCTCGCACTGCCTCTCGACGACGAGCCCGTCGAACTCCTGCTTCCTGCCCTCCTTCCTGTTCTTGACCTTGAGGGCGGAGATCAGCATCTTGACCTCCTTCTCCCCGCCTGCGAGGCATATGGCCACGCAGCTCCTGCAGCCCACGACGGTCACCTTCTTGTACGGCGCGACCATGTCGGCGATCTCGTTCACGGGCTTGCGCTTCGCGACAATCATCGTTCCTCACCTCCGCTCCCGAGCGGACCGAGGCGTTTGACCACTTCGGCCATCTTCGAGACCATCTCCGGGAAGGCCCACGCGTTGGTCGAGGCGGCGTTGAACATCTCCACGCGCTCGGGCTCGACCCCGGCCTCCTTGAGCATCGTCTTTACGTACGCGACGCGCTTCCGGCCCTCGATCGAGCCGGTGTCGTAGTAGCAGTTCTTCTCGAGGCAGCCGAGGACGAACACCGCGTCCGCGCCGTCCTCGAGCGCCTTCAGTATGTGCAGTCCGTCCACCCTGCCCGAGCACGGGACCTGGACGAGCCTGACGCTCGCGTCGTGAGTCTTCCCCGACCTGGCGGCGAGCACGACGGCGTCCATGCCGTGCCTCTCGCAGCAGAACCCGACTATCCTGGGCTTGTGAGCGGCCATCAGAAGTCACCTCCGAGAAGGGTCCGAGCCTCGGTCCCGAGCTGGTCGTCCGTGTAGTTCAGCAGCTCGATGGCCTTGCTCGGGCATATCCCGGCGCACATGCCACAGCCCTGGCAGAGCTGGGCCTTGATCTCGATCTTGCCCGCTTCGCCTATGAACGGCGCCTCGTACGGGCATGTCCTGACGCATGTGAGGCAGGCCGAGCACTTCTCCTGCTCGACCTTGGCGATGATCCCGCCGAACTCGATCTCGCCCTTCTTGACGAACTCGGCGGCCAGCTCCCCCGCGGCCGTTCCTTCGGCCTCCGCGGCGGCGCGTGATTTGGGGAACAGCGCCGACCCGCAGACGAACACGCCGGGCCTCGGGGTCGACACGGGCCATCTCTGTATGCTGCCGCGTCTGACTCCTCCCTCGGGGGACATCGGTATCCTGAGGGCGTCCGCGATCCTCTCATTGTCCGCATTCGCGGGTATGGACGCGAAGACGAGCGTTCCGAACTTGATCGATATGACCTCGGCCTGCGCCGAGTCCTTGACCGTGAGCTTTGCCGGCTCCTTCGGGTCTATCTTCGGGGGTGCGGGCTTGTCGTACCTGACGAACCTCACGCCCAGCTCGGCCGCTTCCTTGTACGCGAGCTCGGACAGGCCGAACGCCCGCATCTCCTGGAACACGACCCACACGTCCGTATCGGGATTCGCCTTCTTCAGCCTCGCAGCCGTCTCGAGGCTCTCCTCCCATGCGAAGTCCTGCACCTTGACGTTCTTCCCCGACGGGTCCGGGGTGTCCACGATGACCACGGGCCCCGTGGGTACGATGCCCGATTCCAGCTTCTCGTGGAGTTTGAAGAGCGGTATGGCGTCCTTGCACGCCTTAGCGAGCGGCCCCTTGAGCGTGGCCCAGCCGCCGCCCGTGGCGACGATCACGGCCGCGCAGTCGAGGTCCTCCACCTTCTCTCCGGCTTTGATCCTCAGGGTGAAGTTCCCGCCGTAGCCCTTGCCGCCGATCACGGTGGTGTGCGGCATCAGGATGCCGGGGCTCTTGAGCGATCTTCCGGTCTTCTCTATCATGATAGTGTGCGCTCCCGACCGGGCCGCGACCTCCGCCGCGGCCTGACCAGCGACGCCCGCGCCGATGATCACGATGTTCCTCGTCCTCATCTCCTCGGTGTCCATCTCGAGCGGTTCGAGCATCCGCACCCTTGCGATCGCCGCGTTGAGCTTCGTCTCCGCCTTGGCCTGCGCTCTCTCGGGCTCTGCCGCGCCAGGAAGGACCACTTCCTCCCTGAGGTTCACGATCTCGACCAGGTTCGCAGGCACTCCCGCGCGTGCGTACGCCTTGAACAGGGACGGGTCGACATCGCGCTTGTGACACGCGAGCACGATCGCCCGGTCGACCTCCTTCTCCTTCGCCTCCTTGATGATGCCCGACAGGTTCTCCCCGTCGCACACTGCATCGGCGACGACAACAGATGTGACATTGCCTGCCTCGGAGGCGATCTTCTGCAGGGCCGGGATGTCCAGGAGCGCCGGCTTCGAGACGCAGCACTCGCAGATGACTACCTGGATATTGCACTTCATCGGACCGCCTCCTTGCCGGACGCGACCCTTGAAGCAGTCGCGACCGCCTTGACGGCGGTCTCCTCGATGTCCATGGGCTCCGAGACGGCGCCTGCGAGGAACACTCCGCTGTCCCTCAGCGCATCCGTCGCCTGGGCGAAGCCGTACGCGTCCACGGTTATCCCCAGCGCCTTCGCGAGCTCCGTGTCGGCGCCCTTCGGGCGCATGCCGACGGAGAGGATGACGAGGTCGTACTCGTTCTCATGTATCTCCAGGTCGGTCTCTCCGGCGACCTTCACGAGCAGCTTGCCGTCGTCCCTGCGGGATACGGCCGCTGGCATGCTCCTGATGAGCTTCACGGTCTTCTTCCCCTTGGCCCACGCCTTGAATTCGTCCTGAGGCTCGTAGAGCGTCCTCAGGTCCATGAAGTAGAAGTCTAGGTTGATCTCCGGGTCCGTGTCGAGCATCATCTGGGCGATCTTGGTGCCGTACTTGCAGCAGAACTTGGAGCAGTACTCGACGCCAGCCTTCACGGACCTGGAGCCCACGCACTGCAGCATCGCGATCCTCTTGGGAGCCTTCCCGTCGGAGGGCCTGACCAACCGGCCCTTGTCGTTGAGGATGCGCTCCGCGTCCACGCTCGAGACGACGTCCTCGAGCCTCCCGCCTCCGAGCCTGGAGATGTCCTTCGCGTCGATGGCCTCGATACCTGTCGCGTAGACGACCGATGACACCTTCCTCGTCACGTTCGTGGCTCGGTCATCGTAATCGATGGCCTTCGTCGGGCAGACGGATGCGCACTTGTCGCATGCCCCCTTCTTGAAGTGGAGACACTTCGTCCTATCTATCCTGTGAATCCTCGGCTGGCCGCTCCCGGTCGGCGGGAAGACGGCCTTCCCCTCGACGGGACAGACCTCGGCGCATTTGCCGCATCCAGTGCAGTCATCGGTGACGTACCTGGGCGAGGTCTTGATCTTCACTTTGAAAGCGCCCTCCTCCCTCTCGACGGAGACGACCTCCGAGAGGAGCAGGACCTCGGTGTTCGCATCTCTCATCATGTCGTTCGCGCGGTCGATGGCGAAGCACACGCCGCAGTTCCTGCACTCGACGAGCCCCTTGCACGTGAGCTCCCGCGCCATGCCGCCAAGCGACTCGCTCCTCTCGACGAGCACGACGTTCGCGCCTCTGTCCACGAGGGCCTTCGCCGCGGTCAATCCCGCGGGCCCCCCTCCAACTACGAGGATGTGCTTTGTCACTAACCTCCCTCCTTCGACCCGCTGGCCAGAGCGGCCTTCCTGTCCAGTGAGGGCACGGGTGATTTAAATGGTTGTGCGGAGATTAAAAAGCTCCTCCGGATGGAAAGTGATGAAGGGGTTTCGACCATCGGTGCGGTTCACGCGGGCTCAGTTGAGTCCGGTGATGTAGCCATTGTCGTCGATGTTGATCCTTTCCGCGGCCGGTGTGCTGGGGAGACCGGGTATGGTCATCAGCTCGCCCGTCAGGGGCACGATGAAGCCCGCACCTGCGGACAGCCTGACCTCTCTGACTGTCAGGACCCAGTCCTTCGGCGCGCCCTTCTTCACCGGGTCGTCCGTGAGCGAGTGCTGCGTCTTCGCCATGCATATCGGGAGCTTGTCCATCCCCGCCTCTTCGATTGCCTTGATGTCGCCGGGTGCCGTGCCCGTGTAGACGACGTCCTTCGCGCCGTAGATCTGCGTCGCGATGATCTTGATCTTCTCCCTTATCGGCAGCTTCTCGTCGTAGAGGACCTTGAAGTCGGCTTTCTCCTTCTCGAGCGCCTCGAGGACCGCCTTGCCGAGCTCCATGCCGCCCTTGCCGCCCTCGACGAACACCTTGGACACCGCGTATCTGGCACCCAGCTTCTCGCAGTGCTTCCTGCAGTGCTCGATCTCCTCGGGGCTGTCGGTCGGGAACTGGTTGATGGCGACCACGACGGGCACGCCGAACTTCTTCATGTTCTCGACGTGCTTGTCGAGGTTCGCATAGCCCTTCTCGAGGAACTCGAGGTTCGGCTTGCCGATATCCTTCTCGTTCATGCCGCCGTGCATCTTGAGCGCCCTGATGCTGGCGACTAGGACAGCGACATCGGGTTTGAGCCCGCCGATCCTGCAGACGATGTCGAAGAACTTCTCGCCGCCGAGGTCCGCCGCGAAGCCGCCCTCGGTCACGACGTAGTCCGCCATCTTCAGCGCGTACTTCGTGGCGATGATCGAGCTGTTGCCGTGCGCGATGTTCGCGAACGGCGCCCCGTGGATGAGCGCGGGCTGTCCCTCGAGCGTCTGGACCAGGTTCGGCATGATTGCGTCCTTGAGCAGGAGGCACATCGAGCCGATGCCGTTGAGCTTGTCCGCGGTGACGGGCTTGCCGTCGAAGGTGTATGCGACGACGACCCTGCCGAGCCTCTCGCGCAGGTCCTTCATGTCCTTCGAGAGCGCGAGTATCGCCATGATCTCGCTCGCGACCGTTATGTCGAAGCCGCTCTCGTGGGGCACGCCGCCCTGGCTCCGCCCGCCGAGGCCGACGACGATCTTCCTCAGCTCCCTGGCGTTCATGTCCATGACCTTCCTCAGGACGATCCTGGTCGGGTCGATGTTGAGCTTGTTCTTCTTGGACACGTGGTTCTCGACCATCGCGGAGAGCAGGTTGTGCGCCGTGCCGACCGCGTGTATGTCGCCTGTGAAATGCAGGTCGATGTCCCACATCGGATAGACCTGGGAGTATCCTCCGCCCGTCGCGCCGCCCTTGATGCCGAATGTCGGGCCCAGCGACGGCTCCCTCAGGGAGAGCATGACCTTCTTCCCGAGCTGGCCGAGTCCCTGGCACAGCCCGATCGATGTGACGGTCTTGCCCTCTCCTGCCTTGGTGGCGGTGATGGCCGTGACGAAGATGAGCTTGCCATCTTTGTTGTTGTCGTATCTCCTCAGAACCTCCAAGGGCACCTTAGCCTTGTATTTCCCGTAGAACTCTAGGTCGTCACGGGTAAGGCCGATCTTCTCAGCGATCTTCTCGATGTGCTGCACTTTCGCTTCCTGCGCAATCTCAATGTCTGGCTTCATCGCCACCTTTAAACCCCCTTTAAGGGGGGTATAGTCCCTGCCTAAAAAACCTTTTCTAAGATTCCGACGACTATCCTGAAATCCGCCCGCGAGCAGGCCGAAAATCAAGAATCCTTAAGTACGAACGTTGCATCCCGTTTTTCGGAGTGTGGGAAGTTTGGTCGCGGCAATCATCAACGGCAACGAGATCGCAAAGAGCATCAGGGCAGAACTCAAGGAAGAGGTCGCGGGGATGAAGACAAAGGGCGTGACGCCCGGCCTCGTGGTCATCATCGTGGGCGAGGACCCCGCATCACAGGTTTATGTTCGGAAGAAGGGCGAGGCCTGCGTCGAGCTAGGCATCCACTCGGACACCATCCGCCTCCCGGCGACCTCGTCCGAGGACGAGCTGCTCAAGCTCATCGACAAGTACAACGGCGACCCGAAGTTCGACGGCATACTCGTCCAGCTCCCGC
The DNA here is from genome assembly GCA_963818745.1 of Thermoplasmatota archaeon. Taxonomy (GTDB): domain Archaea; phylum Thermoplasmatota; class Thermoplasmata; order UBA10834; family UBA10834; genus CAWBDD01. Next base: position 51,082 of record CAWFTI010000003.1, read on the forward strand.
TCCCGAAGCACATAAGCGAGGAGAAGGTGCTGCTGAGGATCGACCCGAGCAAGGACGTCGACGGGTTCCACCCGGTGAACGTCGGTAAGATGGTCGTCGGCTCGGCCGACTGCTACCTCCCGTGCACGCCCCACGGCGTCCAGGAGCTCCTCATGAGGAGCGGGAACGACCCGAAGGGGAAGCATGTGGTCGTCCTGGGCAGGAGCAACATCGTCGGCAAGCCGATCATGAACATCCTGCTCCAGAAGGCCCCGGGGGCGGATGCCACGGTCACGATCTGCCACTCGAGGACGAAGGACCTCAAGCACTTCACGCTTCAGGCGGACATAATCATCGCCGCGATGGGCTCGCCCGAGTTCGTCAAGGGCGACATGGTGAAGGAAGGAGTCGTCATCATGGATGTCGGCGTGAACAGGATCAACGACCCGAGCGCGAAGAGCGGCTGCAGGCTCGTGGGCGATGTGGACTTCAACTCGGTCAAGGAGAAGGCGAAGGCCATCACGCCCGTCCCGGGCGGCGTCGGCCCGATGACCATCACCATGCTCATGAAGAACACGGTGAAGGCGGCGAAGATCCATCACGGATTGAAGGAATAGGAGCTCGCGCTCCCTTCCCCGGGACCGTACGCGATTCGGATGCGCCTGTCGAACCCAGGTGGTCGCGCGCGCATTCCGAACGCGCCCTTCGGTAAATCGTTCGCTTTCTGTCGAATTTTGACGAATGTCGACGCTGGTCCTCCAGCCAAGACGATGCACACAGATACGCACGTTAGTGAACTCGTTGTGGTCGCATCGAAAAGCCTTATAAGCTGCTCAAGAATGCGCCCGACAGGAACAGACAGCTGAGGGCTTGGCCCCGCCTTCTCGGAAGGTGGACCGATGCCTCGGGCCGCTTCCTGAGAGTGCAGACCGACAGAGTGTCCTATGCACCGAAGGTCGTGCGGCGGTTCCGGCGTCAAGGTTCCTGCTGAAGAGACTGGCACCGACAGAAACGGGCATGCGCGGGTCCACGGAAGAACGTGTGTGTCATCCATCCCCGCGCGAGAGCGCCGCGATGTCGGGCCCAACCGGATGTGAACAAATGGCAGAGAAGAGCACCGAACTGATACATGGCGCAGTCGTGCACAAGGATCCGACGCGACTGAGGCTGAAGTCCAACCTCCAGGGCTACGAGCAGCTGAGGAAGAGCTTCAAATGGTCAGACGCAGAGAAGGAAGTCGAATGGTTCCCTGACGGGAAGATCAACGCCGCGTACAATGTCATCGACAGGCACGCGAAGGGCAAGAACAGGGACAAGGTGGCGCTGATCTACGATGACGGTGAGGGGCATATCCAGAAGCTCACTTTCCACCAACTCTACGAAGAGACGAACAAGTTCGCGAACGTGCTGAAGAAGCTCGGCGTCAAGAGGCAGGACAGGGTGTTCATCTTCCTGCAGAGGTCGCCGCAGGCGTACATCAGCTTCCTCGGCACGATAAAGTACGGCGCAATCGTCTCCCCGATGTTCCCCGCCTTCGGCCCTGACGCGATCAGGGACAGGCTCGTGGACAGCGAGGCAGTGGCGCTGGTGACGGACAAGGAGCTGAAGACGAGGTTCTACCAGGTCAAGGACCAGCTCCCCGCGATGAAGCACCTGATCGTGGTCGAGGACCCGGCCCCCGCGGCTGGCGAGATCAGCTACGAGAAGGAGATGGCTGCGGCGTCCAAGGACTTCGAGACCGTTCACATGGACCCCGAGGAGTTCATGTTCATGCTCTACACATCCGGTACGACGGGCAAGCCGAAGGGTGTTGTGCACGCCCACAAGGGCATCACGCAGCAGACCCTGAGCACGAAGTGGGTCCTCGATGTGCATCCTGAGGATGTATACTGGTGCACGGCGGACCTTGGCTGGGTCACGGGCGTCGTGTACGGAGTGCTCGGACCGTGGTCGAACGGCGTCACGCAGGTCGGCCTCGGCGGAAGGTTCGACCCCGAGAGATGGTACAAGACCATCCAGGACCACAAGGTCTCTATCTGGTACACCGCCCCGACGGCCGTCAGGATGCTGATGGCGAAGGGCGATGACCTCCCTGGGAAGTACGACCTCTCCAGCCTGAGGGCGCTGTACTCCGTGGGCGAGCCTCTGAACCCCGAGGGCGTCAAGTGGGCGCTCGAAGTGTTCGACGTCAAGCCCTTCCACGACACATGGTGGCAGACGGAGACCGGGAGCATTCTGATCACGAACTTCCCCGAGATGCCGATCAAGCCGGGATCGATGGGCAAGCCTTTGCCCGGGATCGAGGCCGCGATCGTCGACGAGAAGGGCGCGGTCCTGCCCCAAGGCGAGGAGGGCAGCCTGGTGATCAGGCCCGGCTGGCCGTCCATGATGACGCAGATATGGAAGAACCCGGCCAAGTTCAACGAGTACATGAGGAACGGCTGGTACTACACCGGCGACACCGCCCAGATCGACAAGGACGGATACTTCTGGTACGTCGGCCGCGCTGACGACGTCATCAAGACGGCGGGCGAGAGGGTCGGGCCGTTCGAGGTCGAGAGCGCGCTGATCGAGCACCACGCGGTCGCCGAGGCTGGCGTCATCGGCAAGCCCGATGATCTCAGGGGCAACATCATCAAGGCGTTCATCGTGCTCACCCCGGGCAACACCGAGTCCGAGGAGCTCAAGACGGACATACAGAAGTTCGTCAAGACGAGGCTCGCGGGACACGCGTACCCGAGGGAGATCGAGGTCGTCAAGACCCTGCCCAAGACCAGGAGCGGCAAGATCATGAGGCGTCTCCTGAGGGCGAGGGAGCTGGGCCTTCCGATCGGCGACACGTCGACCCTTGAGGACTGAGCGGAAAACTCCAAAGGGGCGGGATCGCCGCCCCTCTCTAATCACTTTCAGCAGTTGGGTTCAGCCTAGGAGGCACTGTATACGGAAGCGCATTCGGATGTGAAGACGAGGCTCTTGGAAGGGAACAAGTTCTTCAGGAACAGTCCCGACCTCGCGGTCATGAAGCGTCTCTCGAAGAAGCAGGAGCCGTTCGTGGCCATCCTGGCATGCGCCGACTCCAGGGTCAACCCGGAGAAGGTCTTCGGGCTGTCCCTCGGGGACGCGTTCGTCGTCAGGGTCGGCGGGAACACGCGCACCGACCCGACCGTCTTCGAGAGCATCGAGTACGCGGTCGAGCACCTGAACGTCCGTGCGGTCGTGGTCTTCGGGCACACGGACTGCGGCGTCGCGAAGGCCGTCGTGGACGACGGTGCGTGCGACGAGCTCGGCAGCCTCTACAATGACATGTGCATGGCCAAGGGCAAGCTGCCCTCGGACAAGGCCAGGGACCCGGACGCGATATCCGAGAGCAACGTGAGGCTCCAGGTGCGCACGCTGCTGGACCAGAGCTGCGTGATCAGAGAAGCGGTCGATTCGGGAAAACTGTCAATAATGGGTGCCATGCTGGAACTTTCGACCGGCATGGTCAAGTTCTTATGATCAAAGGATTCCACAAGGAGCAAGTAAGATGAGTGAGAAGAAGGAACACAACAGGTGGATCGTGGTGGTCGGGGCGCTGCTCATCCAGCTCGCGCTGGGCTCGCTGTACGCGTTCTCGATCTTCACCTCGCCGCTCTCAGCGTCGCTGGGGTACAAGTCCACCTCGTTTTGGATACTAGGGATATTCTCGACGGCCATCGGCGTCTTCGCGATTACGATGATCGTCGCAGGCAAGATTCAGGACAGGAAGGGGCCGAGGACGGTCGCGGCCGTCGGCGGCGCGATAGTCGCAGGATCGTACATGCTCGCGTCGTTCTTCACGGACAGCATCGCCATGATCTACCTGTCGTACGGAGTCATCGGCGGCATCGGCATCGGGCTCGCATACGTGTGCCCCCTGGCCGCGGCCGTGAAGTGGTTCCCCGACAAGAAGGGGCTCGTCACGGGCATCGCGGTCGCCGGGTTCGGCGCGGGCGCGTTCATATTCACGCAGGTCGGCAAGTTCTTCATCACGGAGTACGGGCTCGACAGCGCGTTCCTGTACCTCGGGCTGATATTCCTCGCGATGATCGTCGGCGGGTCGTTCCTACTGATCAACCCGCCCGCGGGCTGGCTCCCCAAGGGATACGTGCCGCCCGTGAACACGAACGGCGCGAACAACAAGGTCGACTTCGGCTGGCGCGAGACGATCAGGACCAGGAGCTTCGTCATGCTCTGGCTCATGTTCGCCCTCGCGGCGACCGCGGGCCTGATGCTGATCAGCAACACGAAGAACGTCGCGAAGTACCTCGACCCGGACGAGGGCGCCATGGTCGTCGCGCAGGCACAGACCATCGCGGGGATACTCGCACTGTTCAACGGCGGCGGCAGGATCGCCTGGGGCAAGATATCCGACAAGCTCGGCAGGACCAGCACGATGAAGCTGATGTACCTGACCCAGGGCATAGTCCTGGTCGCCGCAGCCGGGTTCTGCTATTTGCAGCCCGCGGGTGATCTCCTGCCCTTCCTCGGGCTCACGGCCCTCGCGTCGCTCGTCGGCTTCTGCTTCGGAGGCAACTTCGCGCTCATGCCCTCGACGACATCCGACTACTTCGGCGCCAAGAACTTCGGCATGAACTACGGGCTCGTGTTCACGGGCTACGGGGTCGCCGGCGTGCTCGGCGGCCTGATCCCGGGCGTCCTCGCGGGCGCAGGGAGCGGGTTCGTGTGGGTGTTCCTCGCGGTCGGGGTCGCGTCGTTCGCGGCCTTCGGGGTGGCGATGTTCACCCGCGCGCCGGAAGTGAAGGAAGTCGAGACGCCCGTTCCGGCCCCCGCGGTCTGAACGGCAAACCCTCAAACCCCTTGCGACGGTTTTTCTGGTCATGTGCTCCAGAAGTCCCCATCCAGCGCGTGCCCGTGGGGAAAGCTTTTATCGGGTTCTGACATAACCGTCTTGGGTTTCACACATGTTGAGGGAGTGCAGGGACCATGGGTACTTCAGGGCGGAGTACTGCTCTGTCTGCGGCGAAGAGGGCAGGTTCCTTATGAACGACGAGGAGCTGGACAGGCTCAGCAGGACCATGGCCGGGGCGCTCAGGCATTTCCCCGAGAGGTTCGACCTCCAGATGGACAGGCAGGGGTTCGTCGACCTCAGGGCCTTCGTGGAGGCCCTGCACAGGAAGCAGCGCAGGTACCACTGGCTGAGGCCGCATCACATACTCGCGATCATCGAGACGGACAACAAGGGCAGGTACGAGTTCAAGGACGGCATGATCAGGGCGACCTACGCCCACTCGTTCGATGTCGAGCTCGACGCGTCGTCCATAGGCACCCCGGACAAGCTTTACTATCCGACGACCTCGGAAGAGGTGGACATCGTGCTGGAGGTGGGGCTCAAGCCCTCCGACAGGAAGAAGGTCCACCTTAGCAGGGCGGTCGGGGACGCTGTCAACGCGGGCCGGGTCAGGACCCCGGAGCCGATCATACTCGAGGTGGATGCGAAGGCTGCCGCGGAAGACGGCATAGTCATCCAGAAGGCGGGCAAGACGGTCTACCTGACCAACGATGTGCCTCCGCAGTACCTCAAGAGGATGCAGATCGACCTGTCCGAGTTCCCCGTCGAGGAGCGCCCGAAGGAGCCCGAAGCGGCGGCCGGGTCCCCAGGAGGGACCCGCCGAGGAGAGGCTCCCTGAGGAGAGGCCCCCCGAGGACGAGCAGTAGCCTGAGCACGTTCGCGCACGCCACCGAATGATTATTAGAGCGCAGGCGGACTCCTATGTCGCATGTTCATCAGAGCGGACCAGCTTTGGCTCGAGGAAAGGGAGGGCGGGTTCCCGCTCCACGCGCTCGAGTTCCACTGGCACGGCTTCGAGCCCGGGCTCACGTGCCGCGACCTCACGAGCGGCGACATAGCCGAGTTCGACCTGCACGATGTGCGGTTCACAGTGAGCAGGAAGAAGACATGCATCGGCTACTTCGCCGACGACGGGTACGTCCCGTGTCCGAAGCAGGCACCGGTCACGACCTTCGGCCAGTGCCCCGAATGCTCTGGCGAGTCGTTCATACCGATACAGGAGTGCATCTTCGAGCCCCAGTGCGACGGGGAGAAGTGCGACCATGACTTCTGCAGGAGGGAGCACGTGCTCTACCTCGCGTTCTACGACACCCACACGAAGATCGGCATGAGCTCCTCCAGGAGGGTCGAGAGGCGGCTGGTCGAGCAGGGCGCGGACGCGTTCGCGATCATCGGCTCGTACCCGACGAGGAGGAAGGCCAGGGAGGCCGAGAAGGACATATCGTCCAAGCTGCGGATACCGCAGTCCTTCAGGCAGGAGTTCCTCCTGCAGAACTTCTCGAGGCCCGTGGACTCCGGCGGGATCGAGTCGAGGTACGAGGGCCTCAGGACATCCCTGGGCGAGACCTACCAGCTCGAGGTCGCGGAGCTCCGTTGGCTGGACAGGTACCCGATCGAGCTGCCCCTGAGGGCCTCCCCGAAGCTCCAGGAGACCCCAGGGAGGCACAGGGGGGAGTTCGTGGGCATCAAGGGGAAGTGGATGATCTACGAGAACGAGGGCGTCAGGGCGCTGAGCCTGGCGGACCTCCCCTCCAGGTTCCTGTCGAGGGAATGACCACCACCGTACGCGTGACCCTCCAAACTAAGAAATAGGTTCGAGTCAATTGGCTTGCTGGATGGAAACATGAGACTCACATGGCTGGGCCACTCTGCGTTCCTGATCGAAGGCAAGGACAGGATACTGATAGACCCGTTCCTCAGCGGCAACCCCAAGGCCGCGGTGACGGCGGACAAGGTCGACTGCGACATCATATGCGTCACGCACGGGCACGCGGACCACCTGGGCGATGTCGTGCCTATCGCCCGCAGGACGGGCGCGGTGGTCGCGAGCATAATCGAGATGTCCGCGTACCTGGAGCGCTGCGAGGTCAAGAGCGTCGGGTTCAACATCGGTGGCACCGCGAACATCAGGAACTCGAAGTTCACGCTCGTGCCCGCGTTCCATTCTTCCAGCATAGGCGCCCCCGGCCTGGAGTTCTCCGCGGCCATGGCGGTCGGGTTCGTGATCGACTCCGGCAAGGTCGTGTACCACGCGGGTGACACTTGCGTGTTCGGGGACATGAAGCTCATAGGGGAGATGTACAAGCCAGACGCAGCCCTGCTCCCGATAGGCGGGTTCTACACCATGGACCCCAAGCAGGCGGCGATGGCGGTGTCCCTCATCAAGCCGAAGATGGTCCTGCCCATGCACTACGGCACGTGGCCTGCGATCGAGCAGGACCCCAAGGAGTTCGAGGCGCTCGTGAAGAAGTCCTCGAAGGCCAAGGTCGTTCTCCTCAAGCCAGGCGAGTCAGTGGAAGTCTGATTGCTGATGACCAGGATCCTTACCCCGGAAGAGCTGAGGCGCAGGCACGGCAGCATGTTCGCCAAGCGCCTCATCACGATGGTCGACGAGAAGTCGAAGAAGGTGAGGATATTCGAGGAGTGCTGCGCCCAGGGGCCCGTCGAGTGGGACGCCGTCAACCGGCTGAGGGCCAAGGGCGTCGTCGAGCATGTCGAGGTCCAGGGGACCACGCTCATCATGGAGGCCAGGCTGGGCGTGGGCGAGGTCAGGTTCGGGCCGGCGTCCAAGGATACCGGCGGGCAGGCCCTCAAGGCGGTCGAGATCAAGAACGGCAAGGTCGAGACCACCTGGATGGGGCTCGCGGGCGCCAGCGTGGGCGTGGGCGCGTGCCTCCCGCAGGCCGAAGGGGTCGAGAAGGTCGAGTTCCTCAGCGACGAGCAGGTCGGGGGCAGCAGGATGGTCGAGCTCAGGATCACCACACCCCTGCACCACAGGATGATCATAGGGATCGACGACACCGACACCAAGGAGAAGGGCGCGACCTGGGTCCTGGGGCTGAAGCTCGGCCGGGAGATGCCCCACGGGATATTCCTGTCGCACAAGATCGTCCAGCTGAACCCGCACGCGCCCCAGAAGACCACGAACTGCGCCGCGACGGCGATGTCTTTCGCCGTGCTCCCGGACGAGGCGGCGAAGGCGGTCGCGTGGGCCAAGGACTTCGTGTCGAAGAACACATACTCCGACCAGACCGCCATGGCGGTGTTCCAGGGGCTCGAAGTCCCCCGGAAGCTCGTCAAGTTCGGCGCGGACGCCAAGGAGACCATACTGTCCATTCATGACGCGGAGCACGCGGCCGGGCACCACGGGGTGGAGCTGCACGAGGTCACCGGCAGGAGGGGCCTCATAGGGGCCGTGGCGGCCATAGGGTGCTTCGACCTGGGCTTATATAGTGCCGGGCTCCCCGAGGACTTCAGGCAGGCATAGATTAAAGCCGAGCGCACTATTGGGATGAAAGAGAGGAGCGGACAGATGACTGGCGAGATTTCTAGGGCCATCTCCTCGACCGCCTACCAGACCTACGAGAAGAGGATACTCAAGGAGGTCATGTCCAGGCCGGTCCCGCACCACGTCGCGGTCATCATGGACGGCAACAGACGCTACGCGAAGGAGTTCGGGCTCGTGGTGGCCGAGGGGCACGAGAAGGGCAAGGAGAAGCTCGAGGAGATGCTCGAGTGGTGCCTCGAGCTGGGCATAAAGATGCTCACGGTGTTCGCCTTCTCGACGGAGAACGTGGCCAGGGAGAAGGACGAGATTGAGACCCTCATGCGCATGTTCATCTCGAACTTCAGGAAGCTCGGGGACGACGAGCGCGTCCACAGGCACAAGATCAGGGTGCGCGTGCTCGGCCAGACGGAGCTGCTGCCGGACGACCTCAGGGAGGCGATCCGGTACGCGGAGGAGAAGACCAAGGACTACAAGGGCTACTCCTTCAACATCGCCGTCGGTTACGGCGGGAGGGAGGAGATCATCCACGCCATGAAGAAGATCGCCGAGGCGGTCAAGACCGGCGGGCTCGAGATAGACGACATCTCGGAGAAGACCTTCGCACAGCACCTCTACACCAAGGACATGCCCGACCCGGACCTCATCCTGAGGACATCCGGGGAGGAGCGCATATCCAACTTCCTGCTCTGGCAGCTCGCGTACTCGGAGCTGTACTTCTCGGATGTGTACTGGCCTGGGTTCAGGAAGATCGACTTCCTGAGGGCCGTGAGATCGTACCAGCTCAGGCGTCGCAGGTTCGGCACGTGATTGCGCTTTTTCGCCGCGATTCGCCCTGTGCATGCCCTTCGTCCGCATGGGGGAAGTTCGAAAAGCATACTTGATTTGCACGTTTCCGGACGGATTCCGTTAGATTGAAGTACTCCATCAATCTACGGGGTTTCGGGAGTCAGATGCTAGAACCTCCGCTGAGCGAACACCCTTGCGAGATCTACGAACGCTGGAAGGGCCTCGACCTCAAGCTGCTGCCCATAGACTGGACGGACATCAGGATACTGTGCGAGCTCAGGGAGAACGCCAGGATGAGCAACTCCGAGATCGCCAAGAAGCTCGATGTGACAGAGGCGACCGTGAGGCGCAGGATAAAGAACCTGATCGAGAAGGGGATCATACTGAGGTTCTCTATACACATAGATTACAGGCTGATAGAGAACACGGTCAAGGCGTACATACATCTCAAGACGGTCACGGACAAGCTCGACAAGGTCGTCGACCACGTCACGAACCACAACAGGGTCGTCGCGGTGTACAGGGTCACGGGCGAGTACGACCTGCTCGTGGTCGCGCTGTTCGTGGGCATGACCGAGCTGCAGGAGTTCATAGACACCTTCCTCAAGATGGACGGCATCAAGGAGACGGACACGCAGATCGTCATGAGCGCCCACAAGGGCGTCCCGTGGACCGGCATCTGAGAGCCTGCCCATGGATGCCGACGAGATCGTCTCGGAGCTGCGGTCCCTCGGGAGGCCAGACTGCATCGAGGGGATGGCCAGGTACGGCATCAAGGGAAAGATCGTGCTCGGCGTCGGCGCTACCGACCTCAAGAGACTCGCCAAGCGCATCGGGAAGGACCATTCCCTCGCGCGGAAACTCTGGGCGACGGGCATCTACGACGCCAGGATTCTCGCCTCTCTTGTAGACGAGCCTGCGAAGGTCACGGAGACGCAGATGAATCGTTGGGCCAAGGATTTCGATTCCTGGGCCGTGTGCGATACTGCGTGCATGTACCTTTTCGACAAGACAGGGCTCGCCTATGACAAGGTCTTTGAGTGGAGCCGACGCGAAGAGGAATTCGTCAAGCGTGCCGCCTTCTCTCTCATGGCAGTGCTCGCAGTCCACGACAAGAAGGCGCCGGATTCCGCATTCCTGAAGATGTTGCCTGTGATTGTGCGCGGATCCACCGACGAGCGCAACTACGTCAAGAAGGCTGTCAACTGGGCTCTGAGGCAGATCGGCAAGCGCAATATCCAGCTCAACGCCGAGGCGATTAGGACTGCGGCGCACATTCGGAGGATGGATTCCAGGAGCGCGAGGTGGATTGCAGGTGACGCGCTGAGGGAGCTGAGGAGCGAGAGCGTGCGAGGGAGGCTGAGAACACGCAGGTCCCGTGACAGCGCCCGGTCGGCACGCTTGGGAAGGACTTAATATCATCTTGGATGATGCTGGTTCGGTGGATGGCGTGGGTCCGAACTCGTCATTGAAGTGCCTGTCAGCTGTGATTCTGTCTGTGCTCGTGTTCTTGTCTCCGTTGGCCGCCATGCCCACAGTTTCGCAGAACTCAGTGTGGTTGGAGGGTCTGTGGTCAACTCAGTTCGCATACGATCTTGACGGAGGGAGCGCGTGGCGTCCAGATCTCGTGGTTGACAGCCACGGAACCGTTCACGGGACCTTCATCAGTTTCCCCTATACTACTGGCGCGGAGGTTAGACAGCTCACGTTCCTGAGATTCTCTGGCGACACCTTGATCATGGGAAGCGTCGAGGGAACAACTGGAGTCAGTTCTCATTCCATAGCGGTGGACCAGGACGATTGCCTGCACATGTTGGCGACAGTGCCGGGAGAGGTGCGGTACTTCACGGGAAATCAAGACGCATGGTCATTCGTCACGGTGGAGGGTGTCTCTTCGGATTACTGCTCAATCCTCGTCGACTCAGAAGGTACGGTTCATGCGCTGTATTATGACACGACGAACGTAATGCTGAAGCACGCAACTCTCATCGGAGGGAGCTGGTCTATAGAGGCACTGGATGAGCTACATTCTGTGGATTCTGCGACTCTGGATTCCGATGGCTGTGTCCATGGCTGCTATTGTTCGGACGAAGGAGCGCTGGTGTACTTCTCTAACTCGAGCGGAGCCTGGGAGTCCGAGACGATTGATGCGAATTGCATTGTCCAGATGTGGTCTGCTTCGGTGGCGGTCCTCGATGGCGGAACGCGCACGATCACTTACTGTGATGAGCTTAACGACAATCTGAAGATGGCACGTCCAGGGGATGGTCAGCGGGACTTGTCCGGCTCGTTCAGATGCGGGCTATCGCCATGGCGGTTGGCGTCCCCTATGTTGCAGCCGCGATTGGCAGCGACGACGTCATCCACGCCTGCTATGTCGTGGAACACGTGTCGACAAGCAGCTGGCGGAGCTAGTGTATGCGAACAACGCCGAAGGCAGCTGGGTCGGGACCACGGTCCTGCATTCGGATCTCTTGAAGGGCATGGGGAGCTTCAGTCTCGCTTGAGGCGTTCGGGCGAACCCGCAGTCTCGTTCTCGGAACCAGGGTCGTACGATGTGGACTACATCTGCATGACCGACGGCCGTTGGACGGATGCGGAGCGGATTGCGAAGAGCACCCTGGCCTCCGAATGCACCTTGTGCTTTGATTCTGAGGACAGTCCCATACGTGGCACTACGCATCGGACGACGGGATAGAGTATGCGACCGACGTCGGCCACACTCTCGGAGCGGCTCTGGGCGGCGGCCCCCGGCATATGTCTGATGATGCCTCGTCGTGGCGGTTCCGTGTGGTGCTCGTCCGCTTGGTCCGCAGAGGAATCACAGGCCGGAGAGGATTTCCGAAGAGACCGTGACCTCAGAGGTGCAGTAAAGGCAAGCTCGACGCGAAGGTTATACGGCCTGCAGGGCGACCTGGACGACGTCCATGGTCTTGATGTTCAGGCCGGCCTTCTTCGCGCCCGCGTTCAGGTTGACCTGGCAGAACGGACACGATGTGACGATGACCTCTGCTCCCGCGTCCACGAACTGCTTGACCCTCTCGGCGGCGACGTTCTCGGCCATGTCGTTGAAGGCGGACTTGAACCCTCCGCCCGCGCCGCAGCACTGGGCATCCTCCCTCTCGGCCTTGATCTCGAGGAGCTGCAGCCCCGGGATCGCCTTGAGCACGTTCCTGGGGGCGTCGTAGACCTTCGCGTGCCTGCCCAGGTGGCAGGGGTCGTGGTACGCGACCTTCTTCTTGAACTCCTTGGTGAACTTGAGCTTCCCGTCCTTGATCAGCTTCTCGAGGTACTCGGATATGTGGTACAGCTTGTACCCGGGGATGCCCGTGAGCTTCGGGTAGTCGTTCTTCATGGTGTTGTAGCATCCGGCGCACGCGGTGACCATGGCCTTGTACCCGCGCTTGTCCATCGCCCTGACGTTGTGCGGGGCGACCTCGTCCCTGACGGGGCCCTTCTGCCCGGTCCTCAGCATGGGCGATCCGCAGCACCACTCGTCCTCCCCGAGGAGGTTGAACTTGACGCCCGCCTTGTCCAGCAGCTTCGCGGTCGCGACCGCCAGGGGCTGCATCCTGTAGGCCTCCGTGCAGCCTGTGAAGAATATCACATCGGGCTGGTCCGAGAGCTTGATCTCTGGCGGGAGCCACGCGGCCCTCTTCTTGGCGGGCTCGTCGTAGGGGTTGTGCTTCGCCATCACGCGCTCGCCTGATCTTCTTGTGCGCCTCCGTCGGCCCGTAGCCCTGGTCGATGAGCCACTCCTTGACCTCCTCCCACAGGTGGGCGAAGTCTATCTCGACATGGCAGTTGTGCTCGCACGCGGCGCACGATGTGCACTGGAATATCCGCTCGGTGAGCTTGTCGTCGACCTTGGGGTTCCTGCCGAGCAGCCGGTCGACCGGCGTCCTGTTCGCGATCTGCTTCAGGGCATAGACCTTCCCCCTGGGCGTGGCGGACTCCCAGCCGATCTGCTTGTACACGGGGCAGGGGTCCCTGCAATATCCGCACTGCAGGCAGGCGTCAAGGTCCTTCTGTATCTCGGATATCTTCCTCATGAATGTCACCGGTTCGCATGTTCGGACTCGATGTACCCCCGGGGCCCGGGGGTCTAGTGCACTCCCTGGCCACTGGGATATCTTCGATGTTGATAAACCTAGCGCAGTACGCCTGAGAGGCGGCTGGCACGGGGATTACTTCTTGCGAACGCCCTTTTTCGGACGCCCGCTTTTAGCCTCGAGACGGATTTCAACTTCCTTCCCCGGCTCGTACCCTTTGAGGCTCCCCAACATGCCCCGGACGGTGTCGTCGACGATGCTCGAGACGAACTTGCCGGCGGCGATCCTCTTCCCGCCTACCGTTATCACTACTCCCACGGTGGGGAGCTCGATGCAGTCCTTCAGCTTCCTCTTGCCCTCGACTATCGCCCTAGCGAGTCTCGCGCAGTCGAGGCCGCACTTGTGGCAGTCCAGGCCGGGCAACTCCTTCAGCTTCCTCTCGACCGCCACCTCGCGCTCTATGTGCGCCACCAGCTCTCCCATCTTCGGATTCCTTAGAACCGTGCCCTTCCTCGGGGCGATTTCCCCCACGGACACCTTCGGGAAGGAGCCGTCCTTGAACCCTTCGACTATGATCACATCCGGGCGGTACTCCCTGACGAGCATCTCCACGATCCTGTCGGCATCCGTCTTCGAGTGCTTGAACACGGTCGTCTCCGTCTCGGACGAGAACACGACGGGGTCGCTGCCCGCCATCCAGTGCCTCCAGGTGTCCTTGCCCGCGCAGTCGGCGCTCTTCTTGTGCGGGGAGTGCTTCACGGACGAGACCCTGTACCCTTTCTCCGAGAGCTCCTGGACGAGCTTCTCGACGAGCAGCGTCTTGCCCGAATCCTGGTAGCCGTATATGCCTATGATCATCGGTCGCTATCCTCCGTCCGTGATACGGTCACGCCGAGATAAACATTGACCGCTCCGCGGTCACTTGCCCCTGAGCAGCGAGCTCGACCATCCGCGGCAGGCTGGCGTATATCGAGTTCTCGGACCAGTCGAGCTCCTCCTTCTCGCATACGGTCGACTCGCTCAGCCTGGTCGCGGCCTCGCGGAGGGCCTCCAGGTCCTTCCCGCTCGCCTTCCCCTTGGACACGACCGCGTCTATCCTGTTCATCATGTCCCTCGCGGCCAGTATCCTGGTCTCGGTCCTCTCGGCGATCTCCTCCGAGATGAGCCCCATGTCGCGCTTGATCGAGTTCAGGCCGAGCCCGGACGAGTAGGTCGCCTCCACGATATCTCCCCTGGACATCCACTTGGTCTCGTAGTTCAGCACATGCTTCCAGCTGGGCATCACCGCGAGCCTCATGTGGTCCTCGAGGGTCTTCGCGTGCAGGATGTAGCCGTGCCTGGCCGGATCCGAGAACGCGATGCCCCCGGGGTCCAGGAAGGGCGCGAGCGGCCCGATGAACGGGTAGAGCCTCTTCCCCTTGAACTTGGTGTACAGCTTCCTCGTGTATTCGACGGTCTCCGCGACGGACTCTGGCGTCTGGGTCGGCAGGCCTATCATGTAGAACATGTCGAACCTGCCGCAGCCGGCGTCGAGGAAGTTGGCAGCGGATTTCTCGAGGCCCGCGGTGGTGTACTGCTTTCCCTGGGCCCTCCTCACATCGTCGTCGTGGGTCTCGGGCGACATCTGGACGCTGAACCTGTCCACGCTCTTCGCGACCTCCTTCGCGAACTCGGCGTCTGCGGGAGTGAAGAGCTCGATCACGACCTCGTTCCTGACCTTCCGCTTCTTCAGCTCCGAGAGGAACTCGGACGCGTAGGCCTTCCCCGGCTGCCTGATGTCGCCGACGACGAAGGTCGCGCCCTTCACGTACTCCTCCGCGCGCGCGACGTCGCCCGCGAGCAGCTCAGGGGATCTGTACGCCGGCTTCTTCCTGTTGAAGTTGCCCGCGAACGAATCGCACGAGCCTGCGCAGTTGAGGCAGTTGTGGGTGCAGCCCCTGACCCCCACGGCAATGGACATGGGGTTCGATTTCCAGTTCTTGTACGGCAGGTGCCCGTCCAGGTCCCTGTACCTGAGCACGCTCCTGACCATGAGGCCGTAGTCGATCTCGATCGAGTCCAGGTCCTCCGGGACATGGGTGAGCGGGTTCGACCGCACCTTGCCGTCATTTCGCCAGGTCAGGTTGGGGACGTTCTCAAGGGATGCTTCTTTGTCGAGGGATTCGAGCAGGATCTCGAGAGGAACCTCGGTGGAATCCCCTCTGAGCACGAAGTCCACCTCGGGGTGCGTGCGGAGTATCTCTTCGTGATAGTACGATGCGCTGAATCCGCCCAGCACGACCGGCTTGTCCGGATGATGCTTCTTGACCATCCTTGCCAGCTCGAGCGCGCCCTGGACGTGCGGCATCCAGTGGAGGTCGATTCCGAATACTGATGCATCGATTGACCGGACGAACCTCTCGGGGTCGAACCTCGCCGATGACAGCATCCTCGATGCGACGTTGGCTATCCTCACCTTGCGTCCTTTCGATTCCAGGTGAGACGCGATGGTCGTGAACCCGATCGGGTACATCTCGAAGACCGGCGTGGACGGTATCAGGTCGCTCACTGGGCCCAGCAGGAGCACGCGCTTGCGGAAGTCCATGACGCTCGGGGGATGCAGCAGCACCAGGTCCGGGGCGGACATGCATGCCACATCAGGAAGAGCCGGTTATAAAAACCTGCTTCGTTACATCCCCGCCTCGAATCGTCGAGAGTGCCAAGTGCGGTCGCGTCCAGCCATAACTAAATATCCCCAGCAGGTCGTTTCTTGTCTGCAGGAGCCGGTCTTCATGAAAGTAGCTAAATGGATTGGTGTGTGCATTGTCGGCCTGCTGGCGATCGCTGCCCTCTCGGGCAACGTGTCGGCCTACACGGCCACGGTCCCGTCGTTTGATACATGGATTGTTTCGGTGCAGGGAGTCCCGAACTTCGATCTCACCTACGAGTGGACCTCCGACCAGCCGCTCACATTCACGATTTCCGGTCCAGGAGGGGTCCTCGTGACCGAGCTCAGCAGCACCTCGGAATCGGGTTCTGTCAACCTGGAGGACCTGGGCACATACTATCTCACATGGACCAACCTCGGCGCTCAGGATGCCAACTTGAATTACACGTACTCTCTGGACCCGTTCCAGGCAGCTGAGGACTGGTGGGACAGGATGCTGCTCATCATGGTCATCGTCGTGGTGGTCGTCATCGCCATCATCGTGCTCGTCGTCGTGGTGGTCGTGCGGGCGGGCTCGAAGAAGGCCCCGCCGCAGGGACCAATGTACGCCCCGCAGCAGGTGTACGGGCCGCCGGCAGCTCAGACCGGAGTGTGCCCGATGTGCGGCACGCCTGTGGACCCGAGCTTCCAGTTCTGCGCCAAATGCGGCGCGAGGACCAGATAGCCGGGGCCCGAGGGGCCTCGACCCCTCTTTTTCCCTCCTTCTTTCCAGACTTTCGAAATCGGGGCCCGCGCCCCGCCAATTTTTCGTATTTCTTTCAATACTGACGCGTCGGTTCCGCGCACTGTCTTACTGAAAACGCTTTATACTGTGTCGTGAATCCGAGGGCGATGCTCGCAGACGACTACATGGGCGTCGCCGTCTTTGCGATCGTAGCCGTACTTTTCCCCACGCTCGCGTTCCTCCTGTCGAGATACTTCAGGACGGACAAGAAGGACCCGAGGGGGATGACCACCTACGAGTGCGGCGAGGTGCCCGTGGGCGAGGCGCAGATACAGTTCCACTTCCAATACTACATGTATGCTATCATATTCGTCGCCTTCGACCTCGTCACCGTGTTCGTCCTCATGTGGGCGCTCGTGTTCTCCGACCTCAGCGAGCTCGCGAAGGTCTTCATGCTCATGTTCCTCGGGATACTCCTCGTAGGGGTCACCTACGCCCTGAAGAAGGAGGAGATAACCTGGATCTGAAGGCCGAGAAGGGTGAGTCCTCACCCGGCCAGGTCATCATGTTCAAGTCCAGGGATTTCCTGAAGTGGTCCGACGGTGTCATGGAGACCGTGCTCAGGAAGTCCGTCGTGGGCGACAGCCTCGACCTGCTGACCAGGGACTTCTTCAACTGGGCCACCAGGAACTCGATATATCCGCTGCACTTCGGCATCATGTGCTGCGCGCTCGAGATGGCCGTGGCATCCGCGCCCAGGTTCGACGCGCAGAGGTTCGGGGTCATATACAGGTCCACGCCGAGGCAGTGCGATGTGCTCCTCGTCAACGGGCCCGTGAGCAAGAAGCTGAAGCCGGCCCTGAGGAGGCTCTACGACCAGATGCCGGAGCCGAAGTGGGTCATCGCGATGGGCGAGTGCGCCATATCCGGCGGGCCGTTCTGGGGGAGCTACAGCATCGTCCAGGGGGTGGACCAGTTCATACCCGTGGACATATACATCCCGGGATGTCCCGCGAGGCCCGAGGCCCTCATAGACGGGATACTCAAGCTGCAGAAGGTCATCAAGGAGAACAAGAAGGGCCTGCTGACCGGCAGGTGACGGACGGGGAACTGCTATCATGGTACAAGGGGGGCAGGGAGCGAATTCGGGGGCGTACATGGAACGCGCCCCGAGCAGGATCGACCAGGATCCGGCAGACAGGGTCCTGCGGGCGCTGGCCGAAGGCTTCCCGAAGAGCGTCTCCGACGGGGCCAAGGTCAGGGACGGGTTCATACGCGCCAGGGTCGACCGCGGGGACCTGTACGAGGCGTGCACGATGCTCAGGGACCGCCAGGGGTTCGAGCACACGTCCATGATATCCGCGGTCGAGTACGACAACAGGTTCGAGGTCGTCTATCACCTCTACTCCTATCAAGCGAGGCTCCTGCTGGAGCTCATCACGACCACCCCGAAGGACGACCCGAGCGTCGACTCGGTCGCGCTCGTCTGGGGCGGGGCGAACTGGCATGAGAGGGAGGCGTTCGACCTCATGGGCATAGTCTTCAAGAACCATCCGAAGCTCGAGCGGATCCTGCTTCCGAAGGACACGATGTACCATCCGCTCAGGAAGGATTTCAAGGGGTGACCATGCATGGCTGAGATGTGGATCAACATGGGCCCCCAGCACCCGATGACGCACGGGCTGTGGAACCTCAAGGTCAAGGTCGACGGCGAGACCATCATGGACGCCGTGCCCGAGGTGGGGTACCTGCACAGGGGCATCGAGAAGATATGCGAGGACAGGACCTACACCCAGATCATTCCGATAACCGACAGGCTCTGCTACGGCTCATCGTTCACATGGAGCCACCTGTACTGCATGACGGTGGAGGACCTGATGGGGCTCGAGGTGCCCGAGAGGGCGGAGTACATCAGGGTCGTGGGCATCGAGATGCAGAGGATCGCGTCCCACCTGATGTGGCTCGCGGCGTTCGCGGCCGACCTCGGCATGATGGCCGGGTTCATCTACACCATGAGGGACAGGGAGGTGTTCATCGACCTCCTCCAGGCCATGAGCGGGTCGAGGATCACATACAACTTCCCGAGGATAGGCGGCGTCGCGCACGACCTCCCCGCGAACTTCGAGAGGGACGCCCTGCGCGCGTGCGACTACACCGAGATGCGGCTCAAGGAGTACGAGGACATCTTCGATGACTCCAAGATATTCAGGCTCAGGACCGAGGGCGTCGGTCTCCTGAAGAAGGAGGACGCATTGAACCTCGGGGTCACCGGCCCGCCGCTGAGGGGCAGCGGGGTCAGGTACGACATCAGGAAGGACACGCCATATTCCGTCTATCCGGAGCTGGACTTCGAGGCGAAGACGCACCCGGGGTGCGACGTCTTCGCCAGGTACAGGGTGAGGATGGAGGAGATGTGGGAGAGCTGCAAGATCATCCGCCAGGCGCTCAAGAAGATGCCCAAGGGCAAGTGGAGGGTCGTTGCCCCCAGGAACGCCCCCGAAGGGACGGGCGTCGCGAGGGTCGAGGACCCGAGGGGCGAGGGGATGATGTACGTCGTCGGGAACGGAACTGACAAGCCCTACAGGCTGAAGATCCGGAGCCCGATCTTCGTGACGGTGTCCGCGGCCCCGGTCATGCTCATAGGATACAAGCTGGCGGATGTCGTGTCGGTCATGGGGAGCCTCGACATGTGCATCGGGGAGACTGACAGGTGAGGCCATGAACCTATTCGAATTCTGCTACGGAATCATCCACTGGCTCGTGGACCTCGTCAACCACCTCTGGTACTGGCTAGGGGACGTTCTCCCGTGGGCCTTCGGGGACTTCTTCACGGCCAGTCGGGGACTTCGCGGCCTCGCACGGGACGATGGTCACCGCCACGATCCTGCTCGAAGGGATCATCATCGTGGCGGTCGCGCTCGTCAATGTGCTCAACTTCATATGGCTCGACAGGAAGCTGAGCGGGCGCATATTCGACTTCTACGGGCCGTACTACGTGGGCTACAGGATCGGGGGCTGGCTCCAGAACCTGGCGGACGGCATGAAGCTTTTCACCAAGGAGATCATCACGCCCGCGAAGGCCGACAAGCTAGGGTTCCTGCTCGCGCCCGTCATCTTCGTCGGCTCGTCGGTCGCCGATACTCGCGACCATACCCCTGAGCCCCAACTTCGGCATCGCGGTCAACGACTCGGGCGCGGGAGTGCCCGCGGGCGTGCTGTTCGCGTTCGCGATGTTCTCCATCGCGCCGTTCTCCATACTCGTCGCCGGGTGGTCGTCGAACAACAAGTACACCCTCCTGGGCGGCATGAGGTCCGCGGCTCAGATGATGAGCTACGAGATACCGCTCCTGCTCTGCGTCGCGAGCGTGTTCCTGCTCTCCGGGAGCTTCAGCTTCGTGGGCGTCGTCAACGCCCAGCATGATGTCTGGTTCGCCATCCCGCTCTTCCTCGGATTCATCGTCTTCATCGTGTGCCTCATAGCCGAGGTCGAGATCACACCCTTCGACATACCCGAGGCCGAGGCCGAGCTCGTCGAGGGCTGGACCACGGAATACTGCGGCATGAGGTTCGGGCTGTTCATGATGACCAGCTACCTGAGGGGATACGCAGGGGGCGCGCTCGCGACCGCTCTGTTCCTGGGCGGCTGGCAGGGGCCCGCGGTCATCCCGGACGAGATATGGTTCCTGATCAAGGCCTACATCGTGTTCTTCGTGATCGAGTGGATGCGGTGGTCCGTCCCGAGGATAAGGATCGACCAGATACTGCACCTGGGCTGGAAGAGGCTCATGCCCCTGGCCGTGCTCAACCTGCTCATCGCCGCCGCGATGAAGTCGATGGGGTGGTTCTGATGGCGGTCGACAGGTCCAAGGTCACATTCACGGGATACGTGCTGAAGCCAATGGCCCGCACCATGAGGCAGTTCGTCGGGTCGCTGTTCCTGGGGAAGCCCAACACAGTCCTGTACCCGTACGAGAAGCTCGACCTGCCCCAGGTGTACAGGGGCCAGCACACGCTCGACTTCAAGAAGTGCATCGGGTGCGGCAACTGCGTCCAGATATGCCCCAACGACTGCATGTGGCTCGAGAAGATCGACGACCCGGAGCTGGGCAAGATAGAGCGTCCCGGGGTCGATATCGGCAGATGCCTGTTCTGCGGGTTCTGCGTCGAGGTCTGCCCGACGGTCGCGCTGCACATGACGAAGGAGTTCGAGCTCGCGAACGGTGACCGTTCGAAGCTCAGGTACGGGCCCAAGGACCTCAGGGACGACAAGTTCGCGGACACGTTCGTCGAGGAGCGTCAGAAGCGCGGGCTGCCGGTGCTCGACCTGTCCAAGTGCACTGGGTGCGAGAAGTGCGCCGGGGAGTGCCCGGAGATGTGCATCGCGATGATGCCGATCGAGGGCGTGGGCATGAAGAAGCCCGAGATCCACCTGGCCAAGTGCAACTCACACGGCAAGTGCGCGCTCGTATGTCCCGAGAAGGCCATCACGATGACCGAGGCGTACGAGTCCTACTTCGAGATGCCCGAGCCGAAGTTCATACTCAAGAACTGCACGGGCTGTTCCGCCTGCGCCAAGGCCTGCCCCGCGGACGCGATATACATGATGGACATGCCGGGCACCGAGAAGACCCTGAAGGACGGCAAGAAGGGCAAGCCGAAGAAGCGCGCGGTGTTCGTGTTCGAGAAGTGCGTCGGATGCGGCAGGTGCTTCAGGGCCTGCAAGTTCAAGGCGATCGAGATGCCGGGGGTGAAGAAGTGACCTGGGAGTTGTTCGTGTTCCTGTTCCTCGCGGCCTCCGCTCTGATGTCCGCGCTCCTCGTGATAGGCTCCAAGGAGATCGTCCACAGCGTGATCGCGCTCGCGACCTGCTTCGTGTCGGTCGCGTGCCTGTACCTCATGCTCAACGCGGAGTTCGTCGCCATCGTGCAGATACTGGTCTACGTGGGCGCGGTGGTCGTGGTCATACTCTTCGGCATCATGCTCACGAAGCGCGAGATAATGGAGAGTGAGAAGAGATGAGGGCCAGTGTCGTGCGCGCGCTCGCGATCGGCTTCATGGCCCTGCTATTCGTGCTCACCGTGACGGCCGTGTCCTGGCCCGAGGGCGACATGGACGCGATCTCGAACGAGGACGTCGCGTGGAAGCTGTTCGGCACCGAGCCGGGCACCGGCTACGCCGTCATCCTGTTCCTGATCGGCCTGCTGCTGCTCGTCGCGCTGCTCGGCGGGGTCTTCCTCGCGAAGGAGGAGAGAGAATGATCCCGATAGAGTACTGGCTCATATTCAGCTCGCTCCTGTTCGCGATAGGCGCCTACGGGGTCCTGACCCGGAGGAACGCCATCGTCGTGCTCATGTGCATCGAGATCATGCTCAACGCGGCGAACATCAACCTGGTCGCGTTCAGCTCGTACCACACGGTGCTGCACGGGACGGCGGACGCCTCTGGACAGGCGTTCGCGCTGTTCTCGATCGCCATCGCGGCCGCGGAGGTCGCGGTCGGGCTGGCCATCATCCTGTCGGTCTACAGAAGGTATCAGACGATCGATGTTGACAAGATCAACATCCTGAGGTGGTAGGATGCTGGAGTACGCGTGGCTCATCCCGGTCTTCCCCTTCGTCGCCTTCCTGCTCATCGCCATGCTCCCGAAGAAGACGCTCTTCTGGGAGGACGGCGCGGTGTACGGCATCGCGGGTGCGTTCGGCGCGCTCGCGCTCTCCGTGCTCGTGATCTGGGAGGTGCTCATGGGGGAGACCCTGACGGTCGACGCCCCGAGGACCACTTGGCTCATCATCGGGGACTTCCAGATAGAGTTCGGCATCTGGATAGACCAGCTCACCGCGGTGATGCTCCTGGTCGTGTCCGTCGTCGGCACGCTCGTGGTCATCTACTCCGGCGGGTACATGCACGAGGAGGGCGAGGGCCGGAGGCGGTACTACGCCGAGATCATGCTCTTCATATCGGTCATGTACGGCCTCGTGATATCGCGACAACTACCTCCAGATGTTCATCTTCTGGGAGCTCGTCGGCCTGTGCTCGTACCTGCTCATAGGCTTCTGGTACGACGAAGCCCTCCGCCGCGAGCGCCGCGAAGCGCGCGTTCATCGTGACCCGCGTGGGCGACATCATGTTCATGGCGGGCATCATCATCCTGTTCAAGTACGTCGGGAACCTGGACTTCGCGCAGCTGTTCTCCGAGAACACTGCGCACGCAGGTGCCGTCCGACATGATGACCCTCGCGACCGCCCTGATATTCGGCGGCGCGATCGGCAAGAGCGCCCAGTTCCCGCTCCACGAGTGGCTGCCGGACGCGATGGAGGGTCCGACGACGGTGTCGGCGCTCATCCACGCCGCGACGATGGTCAAGGCGGGCGTGTACCTGACCGCGAGGTCGTACCCGCTGCTGGTCCAGACACCTGACAGCCTCCTGTTCGTGGCGGTCATCGGCGGCGTCACGGCCCTGATCGCGGCCACGGTCGCGCTCGCTGCGAACGACATCAAGCGCGTGCTCGCGTACAGCACCATCAGCCAGCTGGGGTACATGATCCTCGGCCTGGGCGCCGGCGGGTACCTCGTCATCCACGCCAACGACCCCGGAGGCTATGCCGCTGCGATGTTCCATCTGATGAACCACGCGTTCTTCAAGGCCCTGCTGTTCCTGTGCGCTGGCAGCGTCATCCACGCTGTCGGCACGAACGACATGCGGCTCATGGGCGGCCTGGGCAAGAAGATGCGCATCACGTCCACGACCATGCTCATGGGAGCGATAGCCATCGCGGGCATCCCGCCCTTCTCCGGTTTCTGGAGCAAGGACGAGGTGCTCGCGGCCGTCTACCACGCGGGCGAGTTCGACCCCGTGTTCTTCCTCCTGTGGGCCATGGGCATCGCGACCGCGTTCATGACCGCGTTCTACATGTTCAGGATGTGGTTCATGACATTCGCGGGAGAGCCGCGGTCTGACTACCACGCGCACGAGTCCCCGAAGATAATGACCGTGCCGTTGATGATACTCGCGGGCCTCGCCATGGTGTCCGGGTTCGCCCTGTTCATCGGCGAAGGCTTCAAAGTCCTTCATGGAGCGCTCGATCGAGGAGCTCGTCCCGGGGGCCGCGCGCGAGACCCTCGGTGACGTCGCGGTCGGGATATTCACGGACCCGCTCACATACGTCTCGCTCGTGCTGGCGGTCGTGGGCATACTGCTGGCTTACAGGATGTACTACGTGCCCGGGTTCGACAGGTCGGTGTTCGCGAAGGGCTTCAGCGGGAAGCTGCAGAGGGCGCTCGAGAACAGATGGTACATCAGCAAGTTCTACGACGACTTCGCGTATCAGGGTCGTGTACGCGCTTCTCGCTCGTCGCGGACCTGTTCGACAGGTACGTCATAGACGGCCTCGTCAACGGGTTCGCGTACCTGGGCGGCAGGGGCGGGAACGTGCTCAGGAGGGCCCAGGACGGGAACGTCCAGAGGTACACCAGCCTGATAATCGTGGGCATCTGCCTGCTCCTGATACTCGTCCTGTACGTTCTTCCGTGGGGAGGGTGGTGAGCCATGCTCGAAGGCATCCCGATACTCTCGCTGATAATCCTGCTGCCTCTGATAGGCTCGCTGATCACCTTCTCGCTCGGGAAGCGTGAGGAGTGGGCGAAATGGGTCGCGCTCGGGTTCTCCCTGGTCGCGCTCGTGCTCTCGCTCGTGGTCGCGTTCGCGTTCATGGCCTCGCCGGATTCCACGGCCACGGGGTACCACAACGGGTACCAGTTCTACGAGGAGTACTCGTGGATCGAGACCCTGGGCGTCAGCTTCACCGTGGGCGTCGACGGCATCAGCCTGCCCATGTTCGTCCTGACGACGCTCCTGTGCACGCTCTCGATAGTCTTCTCTTGGGACACGAAGAAGCGCCCCAAGGAGTACTTCGGGCTCATACTCGTGCTCGAGGTCGGCGTCCTGGGCGTGTTCGTCGCCCTGGACTACTTCATGTTCTACGTGTTCTGGGAGATCGTCCTGATACCGATGTACTTCATGATCGGCGTCTGGGGCGGGCCGAACAAGAACTACGCGGCGATCAAGTTCTTCATATACACACATGTCGCGAGCCTCGCGATGCTCATCGCCATCATGGCGATGTACTTCGAGGCGGGCGTGGGCTCGTTCAGCATGGCGGCCATAGCCGCCGAGAGCGTCAATTTCAGCCGCGGGGTGCAGGTCGGGATATTCGCGGCGCTGTTCTTCGGGTTCGGCGTCAAGCTGCCGATGGTGCCCTTCCACACGTGGCTGCCGGACGCGCATGTCGAGGCCCCGACCGCGGGGAGCGTCCTGCTGGCCGGGCTGCTGCTGAAGATGGGCGGGTACGGCCTGATAAGGGTCGCTATACCGTCGCTCCCGTCCGGCGCGGAGGACATGGTCCCAGTGATGGCCGTCATCGCCGTCGCCAGCATACTGTACGGGGCGATGCTCTGCCTCGCGCAGAAGGACCTCAAGAAGATGGTCGCGTACTCCTCGATCAGCCACATGGGCTTCGTCCTGCTCGGCTTCGCCACGCTGACGCAGCTCGGTGTGGTCGCGGGCGTGTTCCAGATGTTCGCCCACGGGCTCGTGACGGCAGTCCTGTTCATGATGTGCGGCGTCGTGCAGCACAAGTGCGGCACGAGGATGATACCCAGCCTCGGTGGCCTCGCGAAGAAGATGCCGATCGTCGCCACGCTCATGACCGTCGGTTTCCTGGCATCCCTGGGCCTGCCCGGCCTGGTCAGCTTCGCGGCCGAGTTCATGGTCTTCGCGGCCATGTTCGACAAGTGGGCCCTGTGGCTGTTCGTTCCGATCCTGAGCGTCGCGATAACCGCGGCGTACTATCTCTGGGCCCTCCAGAGGTCGATGTTCGGCCCGCTGACCGACAAGATAGACACCTCGCACCTCAAGGACGTGAACTGGTACGAGGGCCTGCCCGTGGCCATCCTGATCGCCCTGATCGCGCTCTTCGGCGTGTTCCCCGCGCTCATATTCTCGCGCATAGGCCCCGCCGTGGAGATCATACTCAGGCTCTTCGGAGGTGGATGACGTGGCCGTCTGGAACCAGCTCGAGGCGCTCATACCTCAGCTCGTGCTGATCGCGTTCGCTCTGCTGATGCCCGCCCTGGACTACCTGTTCAAGGACAAGCGGCTCCTCGCGTTCGTCGCGCTCGTCCCGCTGATCGGGGTCGCGTGCGCGGTCGTCGCGTGGCTGTTCGCGGGCTACTGGGAGCCCCCGACGGCGGACACGTCCGGCCTCCTGGAGATCAACCTCTTCACAGGGCTGTTCATGCTCGTGTTCCTCTCCGTGGGCATCGTGGTCGTGCTCTCGTCGCCTGAGTTCATCCGGAAGGACAGGAACCAGGGCGAGTACTACTCGCTCATACTCCTCGCGATAACCGGTATGACCGTCGTGGCCGAGGCCACCGACCTGATCGCCCTGTTCGTCGGGCTCGAGATAGCCGGGATATCGTCCTTCGCGCTCTCGGGCTTCAGGAAGGGCGAGAGCAGGTCCGCCGAGGCCGCCACGAAGTACTTCATCGTGGGCGGGTTCTCGTCCGCGTTCACGCTGTTCGCGATATCCCTGTTCTACGGGGTCTCGGGCACGACCGACATCTACGCCATGGGCCCGCTCCTCGAGGGCATGTTCGACTCGTTCGAGGGCTCGGACAAGGTCGTGCTGCTGGCGACCGTGCTCCTGCTCGCCGGCCTCGGATTCAAGATCGCCACGGTGCCGTTCCACATGTGGGCCCCCGATGTGTACGAGGGCGCGCCGACCCCGGTGTCGGGCCTGCTCGCGGCCGCTTCGAAGAAGATGGGCTTCGCCGCCCTGTTCAAGATATTCCTCGTGGGCATACTCGTCGTCAAGGCCGACTGGGAGGTCGCGGTCGCGCTGATCGCGATAGTCACAATGACCGTCGGCAACCTGATCGCGGTCTCGCAGACCAACATCAAGCGCATGCTGGCGTACTCGTCCATCGCCCAGGCGGGGTACATACTGATCGCGCTGCCCGTGGGCACGCAGTACGCCGTCGCGGGCGCGATGTTCCACATACTCACGCACGCCTTCATGAAGTCAGGCGCGTTCATGGTCGTCGCGGCGATGGCCTCGTGCGCCATAGGGGAGAAGCTGGACGATTTCAAGGGCCTGGCGAAGCGTTCGCCGTTCCTGGCGTTCTCGATGACGCTCTTCCTGTTCTCCCTGGCGGGCATCCCGCCGCTCGCGGGCTTCGCGAGCAAGTTCGTGCTCTTCTCGTCGGCCGTGTACGGCTCGATCGACCCCGGCCCGTCCTGGCTGCTGTGGCTGGCCGTCGCAGGAGTGCTCAACAGCGCCCTGTCCCTGTACTATTACGCCCGCGTGATCAAGTACATGTACATGGAGAAGGGCGCGAGCGAGGAGAGGGTGAAGGTGCCTCCGATGACGACGGTCGCGATACTCTTCGCGCTCGCCATGACCGTGCTGCTCGGGATATACTTCGACGCGGTGGTCGACCTGTGCATGCAGGCGGCGGAGCTGTTCTCCGGGCTGCCGCCCGGCCTGTGAGGCTTCCTACAGGAGCCCGGCGGCGATGTACCCGACCACCAGCAGCACGCCCACGAGCAGATGCACCTGGATGGTCATCGCCTGCGCGGGCACGAGATCTCTGAAGTCCTTCCGCTTCTCGAGCACGACCTTGACCGCCTTCACTGCGATCACGGCGGGCACGAGCCCGACGAGCGCCCACAGGGGATAGATGTCCGCGAGCCAGAGCCCAACGATCGTGAGGAAGGTCGCTGCCATGAGGCAGGCGTACCAGACCGATGCCTGCTCCAGCCCCATCCTGACGACCCAGTGGGTCTTCCCCACGGACCCGTCGGCCTCCATGTCCGGGAACTGGTTGATGAAGAGCACGAGCCCTATCAGGAACCCGACCGGGAGGCCTGCGAGCACGACCGGCCAGCTGAACTCCCCGGTCTGCACGACGTACGCCCCCGCGATGACCAGCGGGCCGAACCCCAGGCCGACCGCCACCTCTCCGATGCCCAGGGCCGCGAGGTTCACCTTCGGGGATGTGTAGAAGTACCCCAGGAAGACCCCGAGCAGGCCGAGGACGAGTATGATGTACGATACCTCGTACGCGAGGTACAGGCCGATCAAGGATCCGAGGGTGAAGAAAATCACGGCTCCCGTGTACACCTGCTTAGGCGTCAGCACGCCCTCCACGATGAACGGGCTGCCTCCGTTGAACGGGCTCTTGTTCCTGTTGACCCTGTCCGTGCCGCTCCTGTAGTCGAAGTAGTCGTTGACGACGTTCGTCCCCGCGTGTATGAACACCACTCCTAGCAGTGCCAAGCCGAACAGGAGCAGGTCAAAGACCTGCTTCTCGTACCACGCGATCGCGGTCCCGAGGACCACGGGCACTATCGTGGCCGTGAAGAACGGGGCTCGCACCTCGACGAACCATATCTTCAGCTTCGCGGCCGATGTCAGGGGTTCGGTCATCGTAATCGTGACGTCAACCTCCGAACTTGGATATATATCATGCTGCCCGTGCATCGAAGCTCCGAGGGCTCCGAAACCGCGGGTAGCCAGCATGTCTGATTCCCCCCTGTTTCCGCGCAGCCAGAAACCATTAGGGTTAAGTAGATATTGGGGCATATGCGACAGCCGATGAGTACTTCCCCGTGGGATTTTGGCATCGTTAAGGAGCTTCGGGAGGTCGATGAGAAGCTCCGCCAGGTCGTCAGGTCAGAGGAGCAGACGCTCACTGATGCCTCCCTTCACGTGATCGACGCGGGCGGGAAGAGGATCCGGCCGACGGTGACGGTCCTGTCGTACAAGAGCCTCGGGGGGAAGGACTCCGAGAAGATCGTCGACATCGCCGCGGGGTTCGAGCTGATACACTCCGCCACGCTGATCCACGACGACATCAACGACGGAGGGGTCACGAGGCGCGGCCGGCCAACCGTGTACAAGAAGTACGGCCTCCACAACGCCATCGTCACCGGGGACTTCCTGTTCGTGAAGGCCTTCTCGCTGGGCGGCATGTTCGACAAGACCGTCGTGCAGACCACCTCGGACGCGTGCGCGAAGCTCGCCGAGGGGGAGATCATGCAGGCCAGGTTCAGGCACACATCCGAACTCACGGTCGACAAATACATCCAGATAATGCAGAGGAAGACCGCCGAGCCCCTGAGGGCGGGCGCGATGGTGGGCGCGTACCTCGCGGGAGGCACCCCGGACGAGATACAGTCCTTGGGGACATACGGCCTCAACCTCGGCATAGCGTTCCAGATCACAGACGACATACTCGATTTCACCGGGGACGAGGCGAAGACCGGCAAGACCCCAGGCGCGGACCTCAAGGAGGGCTACCTGACGCTGCCCACCCTGCTCGCGATGAAGGGCTCGGAGGAGGCGAGGCATGCGGTCGCCGACATCGTGAAGCTCGAATCGCCTTCCGCCGAAGCGGTCGCGAGGTGCATCGAGCTCGTCAGGTCTTCGGGTGCGGTCGAGAAGGCCAAGGGCATGGGCGAGTACTACGGCATGGAGGCCCTCCAGAGCCTCGGGTGCCTCCAGAACAATCCGCATAGCCAGGCGCTCCGAGACCTCGTCCGGAGAGTGCTCGACAGGGAGAGTTAGGTGTTTCCATGGACCACAGGGGCATGACAGGCAAGGAATGGCTGGATGTCATCGAGGCGATGGAAGAGGTGACCCCCTACTACGACCGCGTCAACTCGCTCATAACCTTCGGGCTCGCGGACAAGTGGAGGAAGGAGGTCGCCTCGCTCGCGGACGAGGACGATGTCGTGCTCGAGGTCGGGTCGGGGCCCGGGGCGTTCGCGAAGCACCTCAAGGCGAAGACGGTGTTCTGCCTGGAACCATCGGGCCAGATGGCGTCCTATTCGCGCGGGCTGCTCGACGGCGAGAGGGTCAGCATGATCCGGGGCGTCGGCGAGAAGGTGCCTTTGGCTGATGAGTCCGTCGACAAGGTGTTCTGCGTGTTCTCTTTCAGGGATTTCTTCGACAGGGGCGCGGGGACGAAGGAGATATTCCGCGTGCTCAGGCCAGGAGGGCAGGTGCACCTCGTTGATGTCGCGAAGCCCCCGCCGGGGCCCCTCGCGAAACTGCTCGAGATGCACGTCAGGCACGTTGTGCCCGCGCTCGCGCGCGTGGCTGTCGGTCCCGAGGTCCGCAGGAGATGGGCGAACGACCCCTACCGGACCTTCGTCGATACCTACCGGGCGTTCGGGTTCACCACGGTGTACGAGAACCTCCTCAAGGGCAGCGGGTTCTCGGACGTGTCGACAGACTTCCTCAAGCTCAAGGGCGCGACCATGACCCGGGGGAAGAAGCCTTGCGAGTCGATGTCCTGATCGTGGGCGCGGGCCCTGCAGGGAGCACCACCGCGAGGTTCTGCGCGGGCAAGGACCTCGATGTTCTGATGATCGACAGGCGGAAGGAGATAGGTTATCCCGTCCAGTGCGGGGAGCTCCTGCCGCACACGAAGGAGATGTACTCCATATTCCCCAGGAGCGCGGACCTGGAGGAGCTGTTCACCATCGACGGCTCGCTGGTCGCGGGGGAGTCGGACCACATCGACCTCGTCTCCCCGAGGAACAGGACCTATCGATGCGATTTCAAGTCACATGTATTGGACAGGAGGTCGTTCGACAAGCACCTCGCGAAGCTCGCGGTCGAGGCGGGCGCGAGGCTGGAGACGGGCGCTTCCTTCATGTCCTTGAAGGACGGCGTGGCGACCACATCGCTGGGTGAGGTCACGGCGAAGGTCATCGTCGGCGCGGACGGCCCCAACTCCAGGACCGCCAGGCAGGCCGGTCTGTCCAATCCTGCGGTCCGATACCCTGCGATCACATGCCAGGCGAAAGGCGACTTCGAGCCCGATGTGAAGATGTTCTTCGGCAGTGTGGCTCCGGGGGGCTATGCCTGGGTAATACCCAAGGCGAGGGGAGCGAACGTGGGGGTCGGGTACAGCCCCGCGATGCTCTCCGGGACACCCCGCGCGGCCTTCGATTCGTTCATCCGCAGGCTGGGGTGCGAGTACACCGACCTGACGATGGGTTTCGTCCCCATCTCCGGGCCCGTGCCCTCCACCGTCGCGGGCAACGTGCTGCTCGTGGGCGACGCCGCGGGTCATGTGATGGCGACAAACGGCGGCGGCATCCCGACCGCGATGATCGCTGGCAGGATCGCGGGACGAACGATCCGCAGCCATCTGAAGGGAGAGGCGAACCTCGACGAGTATGAGAGCGGTTGGCGTGCTGTCATGGGCGGCCCTCTGAAGACCTCCTTGAAGACCCGCAGGCTTGCGGATATGGTGTTCTCGAGGGACGGCACCCTCGAGCTGGCCATGCGGATGCTTGGTCGGAGAGGCCTTGACAGGGCGATCAGGTGCAAGCGAGCGCTCCTGTGACGGGCATTCCGCGGGAGAATTTATTACCTGTCGTCGTCCTGATTACGTCGAGGAACGGGCGATGAATTGTCCAGGATGCGGGGCGGACAACCTCGAAGGATCGAAGTTCTGCAGGAGCTGCGGGGGTGCGTTCGCTCCATATGGGGTGGACTATTCCAGACAAGGCACGAGCCAGGACGGGGATTCCAGCTACTCATCGGATTCTTACAACGAAAGGAGGCGGGACCGCAGAAACTCCTTGTTCGTCGACATTCACTATGTTTCCACTGGTGTGGCAAGCCTGGTCGGCCTGGCCTTCCTGGGTATATACTCTCTCGGAAGGGCGCTCGATGAGCGCAGCGGCCTTCTGTTCCTGGCTGCCATTGCCTCTCTCGCGATGGCTGTCCTGATCTTCTATCGTCTGACGGTACAGGCGAGGGAGAATGGCATTCATGCCGACGACGGTATGGACGTGCTCACTACAGAAGAGGCCACAGAGGCCTGCCAGAATCTGTCGAGGCTCCCTCCGAGAAGGTAGGCTCAGGTCGTGGTGAAGGCAATCCTAGACATCGTGCGCGACTTCTACCGGACGACCATCATGTCCTGCTGAGTGTTGGCGGTCGCTTGCGCCTCATCTTCGTCGGGCGGCCGCACACGTCGCACTCCTTGATTTCTGGTCCTAGGATCTTCCCGCATCCGGTGCACTTTGCCTCCCACACGAGGACCTTCGTGATGCCCTTCTGGTCGAAACCTCTGTAAGGCACACCAAGGACCGTGGCGAGGTTCTGTATCGAGTAATCGTCCGTAAGCAGCTGATAGCCAAGGTCCATCGCAAGGGCCAGTATCTCCTTGTCCGTCTCCGACAGCCTCGACGAGTCCCCCGTGTCCGCAGGGCCTCCTTCTCGACCCTCTGCAGCGAGCGCTTCGTGGGGGATGACACCCTGATCCTGGTCGCCAGGAGCAGCTCCAGCCTCTCCCCCATGCCTTCCTTCTCCAGCTCGCGCACGACCCCGGGGGAGATGACCAGCTCGTAGCCCGTCGGCAGGTCCTTGCCGTAGTAGAGCACGGATGTGTCGAGCACGAACCCCTTCAAGTCCTGTCCCTCACTCTATCTCCTTGGCGCCGTCCGCCTCTTCCTCCGCGAGCCGCTCGATGTCCACCCTGCTCTCCTCCTCCACCGCGACATCGAGCTTGCTGTAGGTCGATGGTTTGCTCGGGCGCTATCGTGCAGCACAGCCCGGGCCTCGTGGAGATCTCGTATGTGCCTATCTCCTTCGCGATCCTCTCGATCTCCACCTTGTCGAACCCTATCACAGGCCTCAGCACGGGCAGCCTGGTCGCACGCTCTTCAACGTAGATGTTGGTGAGCGTCTGGGAGGCCACCTGTCCCATGGATTCCCCGGTGACGAGGCACCCGGCACCCGTCTTCGCTGCGAGCCTCTCGCCCACCCTGAACATCATCCGCCTGCACAGGACGCAGCTCATGTTGCGCTTGCAGTTCCTCGACAGCTCCGTCTGTGACCTCCCGTGTGGCACGATGATCTTCTTGGACGTCCTGCCCAGAGCCTTGTCCAACCGCTTCATGAGGTCCAAGGCCTTGTCGACCTCCGCGTCGCTCGTGTATGGTCGGTTGTCGAAGTGGACGAGGATGAGTTCCAGCCCCTGCCTGCCCATCAGGTATCCGGCGACGGGGGAGTCTATCCCTCCGGAGAGAAGAACGATTCCGCGCAATCAATCACCGACGTATCTCGAGAACAGCGTTTTCGCAACCGACAGGTCCGTGGTCCCTCCCACGATGGTCCTCCCGTCCGGGAAGACCGTCAGGTCGGCGTCCTTCGCCTTGAACTTGAGTATGCCCTCCGTCAAGGTGACCTTCCCGGACCTCGAAAGCTTCTTCTTGAGGTCGGCGAGGTCTCCCTTCCTGGGCTTCGAGGGCACGATCTGGACCGCGTTCCTTCCGCACATTGAGACGACATACTTCCTCTTCTTGGCGTTCAGGAACTCGAAGTCCCTCTTCCCGCAGCAAGTGCAGTTCGGGTTCTTCTTGACCTTGATCCTCTGGAACTCGCCTGACCAGATGTCGATGACTGCGAGCTCCTTCGAGACCGCCTTCCCGAGCATGACCTTGAACCCTTCCGTGGTCTCTACGGACGCGACCGCTGCCGGGAGCGTGTTGACGATCCCGACCGTGTCGCACGTGGGCAGTTCGCCGGGCTGAGGCGGGGAGGGGAACACGCATCTCAGGCACGGCCCGCCGGGCACGACCGGCAGGACCATGCCAGTGGTCCCGACCGCTCCCGCATAGACCCAGGGGATGCCGTTCTTGACGCACGCGTCGTTCACGAGGAACCGGGTGTCCATGTTGTCGGTCGCGTCCAGGACCACATCGGCCCCTTCGACCAGCCTCTCGATGTTCGTATGGTTCACGTCCGCGACGATGCCTCTGACCTTGACGTCCGAATTGATCTTCTTCAGATATGCCTCGGCGACCTTGGCCTTCGGCCTCCCGACATCCTGCTCCGAGAAGAGCGTCTGTCTCTGAAGGTTGGACAGGTCCACGATGTCCCTGTCCACGAATGTGACCTCTCCGACGCCCGCCCTGACCAGGAACGACAGCACGTGGGTCCCCAGGGCGCCGCAGCCTATGACGACTGCTCTGCCCTTCGCGAGCTTCTTCTGCCCCCCTGCGCCTATCTCGGGCAGAAGGATCTGTCTGGAGTATCTGTTCTCTGTCAACGCGGGTGGAATAGGTGCTGGCGGTATTAAGCCCTTTCAGGCGCCTGGCTCATCTGAACCTGTAGTCCATGTCGAACTGGTCCCTGAACCGCCTGACCCTCTTCCTGACATCCTCGCCCTTGGCGCCGTCCATGAACATGTCCGCCAGCTCAGGCATGTGCTTCTCCTTCACACCAAGGCGTGTGATCTCGCACGTGCCCAGCCTCCCGACGGAGTC
Organism: Thermoplasmatota archaeon; assembly: GCA_963818745.1. Lineage (GTDB taxonomy): Archaea > Thermoplasmatota > Thermoplasmata > UBA10834 > UBA10834 > CAWBDD01. Next base: position 84,960 of record CAWFTI010000003.1, read on the forward strand.
GGTGATCAGGTTGGTCTTCTCCAGCCTGACCGAGAAGTCGTTCATCGAGAGCCCGAAGATCGCCTCCAGCTCCTTCTGGTCGATGTGCAGCTGGTGCGATCTCGAGAACCCCAGGTGCTCGTACAGCAGCGGGAACCCGCGCTCCGAGAGCTCCCTGCCGAGCCTCTGGGAGTTCTTCACCACCTGCTTCGCGTACGCCGGCCCGAACCTCTCGAACTCGAGGAGCGCCTGGCCGAGGGCGGCCACCCTGTTCCAGTGGACGTTGTCCACGATCCTCCATGTGAGGTTCTTCCTGACGGCCTCGTCCATGTCCTTGCTGTCCGTGACGATGAGCCCTCCCTGGGGCCCGAAGAAGCTCTTGTGGGTGGAGCCGTAGAGCATGTCCGCACCCTCCTTGAGGGGCTGCTGGAACTCCCCGCCGGCGATGAGCCCCAGGACGTGGGACCCGTCGTAGATGAGATAGGATCCAGCATCGTCGCACGCGTCCCTTATCGGGCCCATCTCGTACGGGAACAGGATGAACGACGCTCCGAGGACCACCAGCTTCGGTCTGCGCTTCCTGATGGCCGCTGCGGCCTTCTCGGTGTCGATGTTCTGGGATGCCTGGTCGAACGGGAGCGTCCATGCCTTCAGACCGTAGATGTCGGGTATGTACGGCCCGGCGTATCCGTCGTAGCCGCCGTTCTCCACCGGGATCGCGCACATGCCGTCCCCTCTCTCGGTGGTGGACTTGATCGCTATGAGGGCGGCTATGTGCCCTCCCATCGGCTGCACGCAGGCGTACCTCGAGCGGAACACCTTCCGGCAGAGCTCCTCCGCCGAGGCCTCGACCTCGGTGGTGATCCTCGTGCCCCGGTAGGCGTTCTCAACGAACGCGCTCCCTTCGCCGGAGTTGATCGGGAGGGTGTACCTGTTGCCGAAGTCGGACGACAGGAGCGCCCTGACCTGCGGGCTGGCGGAGTTCTCGGAGGGCAGGAGGTTGATCGAGTCCTCGTTCCGCCACTTCTCCTGCTCCCTCATCCTGTCTAGAAAATACGTGCTCTTCATGGGAAAGACCCCCCTCGGAGGGGACGGAGGCGGCGCCTTTCAGCGCACCGTCAGTTGTAGATGTTGAACCGGTTTTCGCTGCCGGGGATGTTGGACCACTCGGACTCTTCCTCTTCCTCGAGGTCCTCCTCCATCACGACATTGACCAGTACGTTGACTACTTCCTGAAGCTGCTTCAAGTCCTCTCGCAATCGTGTTAACTCGGCCAGAAGCTCCTTGTTATCCTCAGCCAAAGCTGCCCCCCTTCTGTCTCAGTCGAGCTTAATGAACTCCCGCGATAAAGCGTTTGTGCCATCACAACGTGAAGTTCCTGTAGTCGTCCGCGATCTTGCGGTCCTCTGACCTGTCGCACTTCTCACAGTACAGGCCCCTGCCCTTCTTCTCAAGGGGCGACCTGCACCTGCCGCACAGGGCGCGCACAACGCCGAAATGCGGGCCTGCGGTCGAGAGCTGCACGGACGGCTCCGCCTGGATGACCGTCGCCCTGATAAGGTCTCCCGGCCTCATGAGGTCCCCTGCGTCCTCGACATACGAGCTCGCGATCTTGGAGACATGCACGGAGGCCAGGGTCTCGCTCGACACGGACCTCTTGTTGCCCTCCTGGGCGACGACCTGGCATATGGCCATCGCGGGTTTCGCGTCGGTGACCTCCGCAAGGACGACATCCCCCTCGCTCAGCACGACCGGCGGGTTGTCGAATATCACCTTGGCAGTCTTCTCCTTCGGGTCCAGGTCCAGCTCTCCGACGGCGCTGGCGAATATCTTGCCGTCCGCCTCGTACGTGCCCTCTCCCGACATGTACTCCTCCGCGATCGCGACCTCGTCCCCTGGGAGCACCTTCTTTCCGGTTTTTGCCAATGAAATCACCTATCTCTCGAACTTGAACAGAATGACCAAGACCGTCTCGCTGGGCTTTCTGTGGAATTCGAACGCATATGGTATCTCGAATTTATACCTTTTGACTGGCCTGCACCGGCCTCCGAGGGCCTGGACCATCGACGAAACGAAGTCCTGGGTGCCGTCCAGATGGAGGGAGTATGTGGCCGGGGCGAGTTCCAGGGCCTTCTTGATGAACGCCCGGTCGGCGTGCCTCGTCTGGGCCCCGAAAGGTGGGTTCTGGATGACGGTGTCGAACGTGCCTGTCGCAGATGCGACATCCCCTTCGACGAACTCGACATCGACCCTCGCCGCAGCCGCGTTCTCCTTCGCGACAGCCACCGCGCCGGGGTCGACCTCCACCCCCACTGACCTGCGGGCCCCCAGCAGCTTCGCGCCTATGCAGAACACCCCGTTCCCGGAGCCGAGGTCGACGACATCCCTGCCTTCGATGTCCCCTGCGCCGAACGCCTCCCAAAGCATGTCCGCCGCGATGTCCGCAGGCGTGGGGTACTGCTCGAGCCTAGGGTCGCGGTCCGTCAGCGGTCCCAGTCTCTGGAGGGCGATCTCGAGCTGGTTCTTCTTCATGCAGATTCCAACAGGTATCGTCGCAGGTGATTGATATGCTCACTGGGCGTCGTCTATCATCTTCCACCGGCGGAGCTTGTTGACCTCGGACACGTCCCTTCCGTGGAAGTCCCGCTCGACATCCGACATGTACTCGATGGCCATCAGGAGCGCCTCCTTCACGGGCCTCTGGATGTTCACATTCGCCTTGGCGAACTCGCGCTCGACGATCTCCATCGCCCTCGCGGTGTCCCCGTACTGCTCGCAGAAGTCGCTGACGATCTCGTCCACCGCCTGTGCCAGGGAGCCGCTCTCTCCGACCATGTTCTGCTTCTTCTCGGCGTACTCCCCGGAGAACATCATCTCGCCTATCTTCCGGAAGACATCCTCGACGTTCCTGCCCGTCTTCGCGCTGCAGAATATGACGGGCATCTTCAGCCTCGCGCCCAGTGCCTTCAGGGCCTCTCCCCCGGGCGAGCTCTCCTCCGCCACGTCGCTCTTGTTCCCGACAAAGACGATGGGGACCGGCCGCAGCAGCTTCCTCGTCTCGGGGAGCCAGAACTCCTCCGCGGACTTGACCGTCTCCGGCCTGCTGAGGTCTGACACGATGACGGCCCCGTGGGAGCCGCTCATGCCCTGGGTCCTGATCTTCGAGTAGTCCTTCTGCCCCAGGATGTCCCACATCATGAGGGTCAGGAAGACCGTCTTCTCGGGGTACTTGAACTCGATGTCGTGCTTCGTGATCTTGCTCCCGATCGTCGCGATGTACTTGTCGTCGAAGACGTCGATGACGAACCTGCGAATGAGCGAGGTCTTGCCTACGCTCGAGTCTCCGACCAGGCCTATCTTCTTGATGTAGCGTTTGGATTGGATGATGCTCATACGATCACCGATGCCATCAGGTGCGATGACCAAGTACAATGGGTGGGGTGGGCGCGCGCGACCTGGATGATGTCATGCGCACGATTGTACATAATGGCTCTGTTGCGAGGAGGCTGCGGCGTGAAGGGCCGCTGCCTGGTTTCGCAACAGGACCATAATGATTCCGAAAAGCACACTGACTCCGGCAACGGTGATGTCCCCTTTCGCATACTGACTCGTTTTCCGAGCTGATTTCCAGCCGAGCCAATCATTCCCGGGGATATGGTAAAGCTCAATAGTGCATACCTGCAATACCCAGCTGAAACCTGATGGACGAAGCAGTTGCCAGGGCACGCCTTCCCTCAAAGAAGGCACTCGAGAACTACGCCAGTGCCTATGCCGGCGCGTACATGAACGCTGTCGAGAAGGAGAAGCCAGAGCACATGCCCCTCCTCGCCAGGAACGCGCCTTACGAGATCGAAGTATGCCTCATGCCGAACCATTCCTTCGCAATGCTCTTCGAGCGTGCGGACAGGCAGAACATAACCGTCCAGGAGAAGGACTGGAACTACATCGAGAGCAAGGTCATGTCCGGCGTGGCTCACCTGGTCACCGTCTACGCGCACGAAGGTCCTACGGTCGCGGATGCGATCTCGAAGGGCAAGAAGGACGCAGTCAGGGACATCCGGACGCTCGAGGACTCCAACCTCGCGAAGGCGGTCAACCAGCTCGAGAAGCTACTCGGGGACCTGACCGGGGTGGAGAAGGGCAACAAGGGCCTTCTGAAGCTTGCAGAGATCGAGATGTCCAAGCTCCAGCCGATCAAGGATGCAATCAGGGCCGCAGGACCTGAGATAGACATGCTGGCGATGGTGGACGCCCTCAGGAACTACCCGACCGCACCGGTGGAGGTCAACATCGACATCAAGGAGAAGCAGCTCCTGGAGAACATATCCAAGGACCTGGGGGACCTGTCGGATGTGATCAGGCGGGTGGAGGCCCAGGATCAGAAGCTGGAGCAGATAGAGCAGGCGATGTCGAAATCGCTTTCCGAGTTCAGCAGGACGGTCGACGAGAAGGTCGGCAAAGGACTCGCGGTCGTGCTCTCATCCTCTGACAGGAAGATCGACAAGGGCCTGGCGGAGATACAAGGTGCCGTACAGAAGGCCCAGCAGCCGAAGATGTCTGTGGACCTCGAGAAGAAGCTCTTGGCGATAGAGCAGGCCGTGCATATCCTGGGCGACAGACCCGATGTCTCGTCCGAGGTCCTGCTGGCGGTGGCGGACATGCGCGAGAACATCGCGAAGGTCAACTCGAGGGTCACGAAGATAGAGCAGTTCCTGGTCCATCTGACCAACCGTGCGAAGCCACCGTCACACTGACCGCTTCTTCTGCCAGACGCCCTTGAGCCCGAAGCACACGGCGGCGTGTCCGAATGTCAGGAGCGGGTTCGTCGGGATTCTCGTCGTCACTTTCGGCTCCCTCAGGACATGTTGTCTGAGGTCGTCGAGGGACTCGCAGTCCCTTACGGTGGTCCTGCCGTTGCCTATCGACATGACCATGTGAGCATCGGACGACCCGAAGCCTGGCTTTTTAAGCTCATCTGCCAGCAATGCTGCTCGTTCGTTGCTGAACCTGCTGCACTTCGCGTTGTAGATTTCCAGCGCATCCGCCATCCTGAGGTCATCCGCGGTCAGACGCTTTGATTCCGCTGGGTGCGGGACTATGCTCACCCCGCCCTTCGCTCTGATCTCATCGACTGCAAGGGCCCACTCTCTGGCTTCCACACCGTCGACGAACAACGCGAGCAGGTCCCCCTTGTCCGTCTTCAGCTCAGCGCCGGGCACCACGATGAGGGAACTGCCAGCGGCCTCCGCCAGCAGCCCTTGAGCCACCCCACGAATCGTGATCGGTGACCGCGATGGCGCCGAGGCCGAGATGCTTGGCGCGCCTCGCTATGTCCTCGGGTTTCGAGAAGGAATCCGGTGAATGATCGGGAGTGTATGTGAAGGTCGATTTCCATGTCAGCCCTCAATGGCACATGCGCGCACGGCGTCGCTGGTGTAACCTCCATGCCGTGCAAGTAGTTTTCGCAACGGTCGATCAGTCTCGTGACGCGGATAGTGCGGAGCGCGCCCTCCCCCATTGCAGTGCATGAAGAAAGTGCCAACCCGGCTTTGTCGGATCACAGTGTGGCGGAGAACACTTTTTCTGGAGGAGCGTCATCACCGCTGCAAGACACTTCCGCTCAGGACAGGCCGACTCTGGGAACAGGTGAAGGTGCGTGGCATCACAGAGAAGTCAGTCGTGGGCTTCGTCGCTTCGGACGGCGTTTCCCTCAGTCGCAGGGGAATCGAGGAACAAGAGTGGGCCCAGCCGGATTTGAACCGGCGATCTGCGCTGTGTGAGAGCGCCGTCATAACCGCTAGACCATGGGCCCATTGGTCAGGCCGATGAATACCCCCTTGGTTTATATCTTTTTGGAGCGTGCTCCCTCACCTCACCCTTTTATCCAGGCATACTCATTCTGTCGCCGACTGGAATGATAGTTCGAACGCCACACGGCACCAAGGACCTGAGAGCGCTCTGGATGGAGAAGAAGACCGTCAAGATGATTGACCAGCGGCTTCTGCCGGGCAGGTTCAAGATCGTCACGATACGCACATATCAGGAGATGGCCGAGGCAATCTCTGACATGACCGTGCGAGGGGCCCCCGCTATAGGCGCCGCGGCCGCGTACGGGATGGCCTTGGCCTGGCTCGAGGGAGCGGACCTCGGGAAGGCAGCGAAGACCATCAAGGCGACCCGCCCGACCGCGCACGACCTGTTCTATGCCGTCGACTTGATGCTGGCAGAGAAGGGCGGTGACCTGGCCGAAGCCGCGGACGCGTACGCCGACGGCATCGTCTCGATGTGCGAGACAATCGGGAAGCACGGTTCGAAGCTCCTCAAGGACGGGAGCAGGGTGCTCACCCACTGCAACGCTGGTGCTCTCGCCACGGTCGATTTCGGGACCGCGCTCGCCCCGATGAGGGTCGCGCACAGGGAGGGCAAGAGGCTCTTCGTGTACGTGGACGAGACGAGGCCCCGGCTTCAGGGAGCCAAGCTGACCTCATGGGAGCTGCTCAACGAAGGGATAGACCACAGGATCATCCCGGATAACGCTGCGGGCCACTATCTTAAGAGCGACGTGGACGTCGTCATCGTCGGCGCCGACAGGATCGCCCGCAACGGCGATTTCGCGAACAAGATAGGCACATACGAGAAGGCCGTGCTCGCGAAGGAGAACGGGGTGCCGTTCTATGTCGCCGCGCCCGTGAGCACGTTCGACCCGTCGACCAAGAACGGGGACGACATAGTGATCGAGGAGCGTTCCGAGGACGAGGTGCTGCTCGTGGACGGCGTGAGGATCGCCCCGAAGGGAAGCCACGCCCTGAACCCCGCCTTCGACGTCACGCCCGCGAAGTTACGTGAAGGGGTTCATCACGGAGAAGGGGATTCTCAAGCCAGGGAGCTTCTCTGCCTTCAGAGACCGCCGACCTTGATCCCCAACAGCCTTTTTAGCCCTGGTCAGGATATGGGCTCCGATGATCCTAGTCACCAAATGGTTCGGCAGCTTCCTGTGCGAAGAGGGCAAGGTCAGGAAGGCCGCGCTGTTCCCGAAGGACCCAGAGCAGATAGCCCAGAGGCTCGGGATGATGCGGGACAAGCAGGTGCTCGAGGAGGAGGCCAGCCTAGCGTCTTCTGCCAGGCAGGTCGTCGACCGCCGGCTCAAGGAGTTCGGCAAGGTGGTCAGGTTCGATTCATCGTTCATCAAGCCCGAGAGCTACGGGTTCACGCTCGACATGTACCGCGAGGCGACCATCGCCCTCGCGAAGGTCGCGGTCAAGAGCAGCGTCAGCCCGGACATGCACCTCGGCCAGGCGGTGAGGGCATATGACGACCTCGTGGACACGATAAACACGATATCCCTGAGGCTCCACGAATGGTATGGTCTCCACTTCCCCGAGCTGGAGAACGTGACCTCCATGGAATCGTTCGCGAAGGCCATATCTGACCACGGCTCCAGGCAGGAGGTCCTCGTCGCGCTGGACCTCCGCATGGACTCGATAGGATTCGGAGATAGCGCCCGAGGACCTGGCATCGATCAGGACACTCGCGGCCTCCCTCGTGAAGCTCATGGATGTCCGGGCTGCGACCGAGAAGTACATCGAGCTGCGGATGCAGGATGTCGCCCCCAACATCACGGCGTTGGTCGGGCCGGTCATAGGCGCGAGGCTCATCATGCAGGCGGGGGGTCTCAAGAGGCTCGCCACCCTTCCCGCGAGCACGGTCCAGCTCCTCGGGGCCGAGAAGGCCATGTTCAGGCATCTGAAGAAGGGCGCGAAGCCCCCGAAGCACGGCATATTGTTCCAGCACTCCTGGGTCCACAGCGCCCCCATGTGGCAGAGGGGACCCATCGCGAGGGCCCTGGCGACCAAGCTCTGCATGGCAGCCCGGGCGGATGCGTACACCCGGAGCGACCTCAAGGCCCTCCTGACCAAGCAGCTGGACAAGAGGCTGGCGGAGATACGGAAGGTCCACGCGAACCCGCCCAAGAAGCGGCCTGGCGGGCAGGACAGGCACAGGCGCTGAGAGGATAAGTATTTAAATACCCACAATTTACGGTCACGGGAAGTGGTACCCATGCCGACGGAGCAGGCGGAAGTCAGAACCTTGAAAGAAGGACGCTACATGAACATAGAGGACGAGCCGTGCAAGATTCTGAGCATTTCGACCTCCAAGCCTGGGAAGCATGGAGAAGCCAAGGCGAGGATCGAGGCACTCGGGATGTTCGACGGGAACAAGCGCTCGGTCGTGTACCCCGTGAAGCACAAGGTCCAGGTGCCGCTCATCGACAAGAGGAACGCGCAGATCGTGTCGATCATGGGCGCCGAGGTCCAGCTGATGGACCTGGAGACCTACGAGATGTTCACGCTGCCGATCCCTGACGACCTCAAGGACTCCCTCAAGCCGGGAGAGGAGATCCAGTACATGGTCGCCATGGATAGGAAGAAGATCACCCGGGTGTGATCATGCCGAGCCGCGGGATGCTGAGGTTTCAGGACGCGGAAGAGGGTTTTGACGAGGCAGAGTTCGTTCTCCTGGGCGTGCCTTTCGACAGGACCACGACCTTCAGGAGCGGCGCGAGGTTCGCCCCCACCACCATAAGGGAGGCGTCCTCCAACTTCGAGAAGGAGCTCTTCGAGCACGGGGTCACGTTCGACGACATCAAGCTCCACGACTCGGGCGACCTGTACGAGGAGGGCACCGTGGACGACATGGTCGTGGCGATCGAGGAGGAGGCCAGGAGGATAGTCTCCGCGGGCAAGTTCCCGATCATCATGGGCGGGGAGCACTCCATCACGCCCCCGGTCGTTCGAGCGTTCGAGAATGACATTTCCGTCATCACGATAGACGCCCACCTGGACTACAAGGACAAGTACCAGGGGCTCAAGAACAGCCACGCGTGCGCGCACAAGCGCATAGAGGACGCCGTCGGAAGAGGGAATGTCTTCGCGTTCGGCGTGCGGTCGTTCTCCGCGGACGAGGACGCGAAGCATGCCATGTTCGCGGACGCGTTCAGGATACACGAGCAGGGTTGCGTCAAGGTCTTCAGGGAGATGCTCGGGAAGCTCAAGCGGAAGCCGGTGTACCTGTCGCTCGACATCGACGGGATAGACCCGGCGTACGCCCCAGGGACCGGCACCCCGGAGCCGTTCGGACTCACCCCGCTGGATGTCAAGGCGGTCATCAACGAGATCGGCGGGAGGCTCGTGGGGTTCGATGTGGTCGAGGTCTGCCCCCCGTACGACAACGGCAACACCTCGATCCTGGCCGCGAGGCTGATCAGGGAAGTCGTGGCCGTCAAGTGGAAGGCGACGCACAAGAAGTGAAGACGACTACCGCACGAGCTTCTTGACCTTCCCGATGTACTCTTCTGCCAGCGCCTGAGCCCTCTCCGGGGTCTTCGCCTCGGTGAAGACCCTGAATATCGGCTCCGTCCCTGACGGACGAACGAGCACCCAGCCGTCCTTGAGGAACAGCTTCACGCCGTCGGTGGTGTCCACCTTGGCGCCCTTCGCCTGCTTCGCGAGTTCGGCCATCACCGCTTCCTTCTGGTCGTCCGGGCATCTGGTCTTGGTCTTGTGCTGCGCGTAGGAGGGTATCTTGTCCAGGAGCCCCGAGAGCCTGCCGTTCTTCGCGACTATCTCGAGCACCTTCGCGACGGCCATCGCGCCGTCCCTGCAGTACTGGAACTCTGAGAATATCAGCCCGCCGTTCTCCTCCCCGCCGAAGATGCCACCCTTCTCCATCATGACCCTCGCCACGATCGGCGAGCCCACCATGGTGTAGATGACGCTCCCTCCGGCCATCCTGACGGCGTCCTCGACGCACATGGACGAGCCCACGGATGTCACGACCAGCCCGCCCCTGTTCTCGAGGGTCTTGTAGTATGCGACCAAAGCGAGGCTGCGGTCGCCGTACATGTACCTGCCCTTGTCGTCCACGAATATCGTCCTGTCGGCGTCCCCGTCGTGGATGACCCCGAAATCGAACCCTCCTGACTTCACGAGCTCGATGAGGTCCTTTGTGTTCTCCGGGACGGGCTCGCTGTTGTGGCCGGGGAACGCGCCGTTCGGATCCGCGTTCAGGGTGACATACTTCACCCCGAGCCTGTCCAGGAGCTTGGGGGTGACGAGCGCCCCGGCCCCGTTCCCGCAGTCCACGGCTATCCTCAGCTTCGCGGCCTTGATGGCGCCAGCATCGACCTTGGAGCATATCCCGGCGATGTAGTCATCGGCCGCGGTCGTATGCGCCCTGACCTTCCCGACCGAAGCCCAATCCGCCCTCCGGAACTGACCTTGGTGGAAGATCCTCTCGATGGCCTCCTCGTTCCTGCGGCTCATCTCGGTGCCGTCAGGGTCGATGCACTTGATGCCGTTGAACTCGGGCGGGTTGTGAGAGGCGGTGATCATGACCCCTCCTGACACCCCTTTGGTCTTGACCGCGTACTGTATCGTAGGCGTGGGGACCATGCCGAGGTCGAGGACATCGCATCCGACCGCCATGAGCCCGGCGGAGCATGCGGACTTGAGCATCTCTTTCGATGTCCTCGCATCCGTCGCGATCATGACCGTGCCCTTCATGAAGGACCCGATCGCCATGCCGAGCCTGAGGGCGAAATCGCAATCCATCTGAGGGGTGTTCACCACTCCTCTGACCCCGTTCGTGCCGAACAGGCGGGGTGCTCGCTCCGACTCCTTCCGGGCCATCTACGGTACATGTTCGAATCCGCAATAAAAGCTTCCTTTCGTGGGACGAATTCCGGGACGGGGTTCCACCCATTCGAGGGTGTCCAGGCCGATCAGGTTTAGGTTCCATAGGAACTGCACCCACAAATGTTAATATGCCGCTCCCCGTTCGCCGTTTAAGGGGGCACTGACTGCATGGGATTCAAGGAATGGATTATTCCGCAGGAGAAGCACTTCTTCGACCTCCTGGACCAACAGGCTGACATAGTCCTCGAAGGGGCAGAGGCCCTCCTGGACATGGCCAAGCACTTCGAGCACGTGTCCGAGAAGCGGGACAAGATAAAGGCGATAGAGAGCAAGGGAGACGATCTTGTCCACACGATCTCGGAGGAGCTGAACAAGACATTCGTCACCCCGATAGACCACGACGACATCTCGAAGCTCACTTCACGCTTGGACGATATCCTCGACTACATCGAGGCCGCGTCGCACAGGATGTGGGCGTACGAGATCAAGTCCGTGCCTCCGGACATGCTCAAGCTCGCCGAGGTCATCCTTGCAGCCTCTAAGGAGGTCAACCACGCGGTCAAGGACCTCAGGAACTTCAAGAAGAAGAACGAGATCGTCAAGCACTGCATCGAGATCAACAGGCTCGAGAACATCGGGGACGATGTCACCCACGTCGCCGTCGCAGCCCTTTTCAAGACGAAGGATGTGCTCGAGATCGTCAAGCTGAAGGAGATATACGAGCACCTCGAGGAAGCCACGGACAAGTGCGAGGACGCTGCGGACGTCATCAAGGATGTGTTCATGAAGAACTCCTAGGTGTTGCGAGATGGACATACTCGGATTCTCGGCACTGGCGGCGGTCACCATCATCATGACCCTGGGGTTCGATTTCGTCAACGGGTTCCACGACTCCGCCAACTCGATCGCGACGATCATCGCGACGAAGGTGCTCTCGCCCTTGGCGGCGGTCAGCATGGCGGCGGTCTTCAACTTCCTCGGCATCATGCTGGGCCAAGAGGTCGCGAAGACCATCGGCAAGGGCATCATCGACACAGACCTGTTGAGGGACTACGGCATCCTGCTGCTGTTCTGCGCGGTGACCGCGGCTCTGATATGGGACCTGATCACATGGTGGTGGGCGATACCCACCTCCAGCAGCCACGCGCTCGTGGGCGGTCTCATAGGCGCCGGTTGTGCCGTGGCGGCCCTCGATGCGGTCGTCTGGTCCGGAACCCTGAAGACCATCGCGTTCATCGTGATCTCCCCTGCGGTCGGCCTGGTCGCCGGCTTCGCTCTCATGATCGTCGTGATGCGGGTCGCGGGGCGCGTGAGCAGGACGACGGTCAACAAATGGTTCAGGAAGCTCCAGATCCTGTCCTCCGCTTCCTACTCTCTCGCTCACGGTACGAACGATGCCCAGAAGGGTATGGGAGTGATTGCCATGATTCTCATCATCGAAGCGGGGAGCGACCCCTCTTCGGCCGTTTTCAGCGTGCCACTCTGGGTCCGATTGGCATGCGTGTCCGCGATCGCCTTCGGGACATTCTTCGGCGGCTGGAGGATCGTCAAGACGATGGCCTCCCGCATAACCAAACTCGAGCCCTACCAGGGCTTCTGCGCGGAGACGGGCGCAGCTGCGATGTTGTTCACGACCGCCAGCATGGGAGTCCCGGTGAGCACGACCCACACGATCTCAGGTTCCATCATGGGCGTGGGCGCCACGAAGCGTTTCTCCGCCGTCAGATGGGGAGTCGGGAGAAAGATAGTCATTGCCTGGATAGTGACGATACCGGCGGCAGCGACGATCTCGGGATTGTTGTTCCTGCTGCTGCGGGCTCTCGGCGTGTGAGAATGATCTGCCGCTCAGTCGGCCTTCGCGTTGCTGAGTATCTGTGATTCGACGACAGCCCCGTCCGGGACGGTCACCCCCGCGTCGATTATCGAGTCCCTGATCCTGCACCGGGTGCCTATCCTGGCGTCCTCGAAGACGACCGAGCGCTCGATCGAGGACCTCGGGCCGACGACGACGCGCTCGGATATGTACGCGTTGGGTCCCACGACTGCGCCCGCGACCACCGAGCCGTCCGCGACGACCACCGGCTTCTTCAGGACCGCACCCTCGACCGCGCTCTTCCTGCTCAGGCTCTCGGTGTCCCCCATCTTGGCCCAGAACGCGTTCAGCAGGCTCTCCCTGGTCCCGCAGTCTATCCAGTAGCCCTCGAACCGCATGCCGTACATGCCCTTGCCGAGCAGCTTCGGGAATATCTCCCGCTCCATCGAGACGAACCCCTTGCCGATGTAGTCTAGGACCTCGCGCTCGAGCGCGTACGCGCCCGCGTTGATGAGCTTCGAGAAGGCCTCCTCCCTCTTCGGCTTCTCCTGGAACCGCCGTATCCTGCCGTTCTCGTCTATGTCGGCGATGCCGAACGGCGAGGGGTCCTCGACCTCCCACAGGGAGATGGACGCGATGCCCTTCCTCTGCCTGTGGAACCTGACGAACTCGGTGAGGTCGAGGGACCAGAGGCTGTCCCCGTTGATGACTAGGAATGTGCCGTCTATGTAGTCCTCCACGTTCTTCACCGCGCCCCCGGTGCCGAGCGGCTGCGGCTCGTCCACGAGCGTGATCTTCCGCTTGGGAGGATTCCTGCGAAGGTACGCCTCCATCACGTCCTTCTTGTAGCTCACGGGGACGATTATCTCGTCGACCTCCGCGGGCAACGAGTCTACAACATGCATGATGAGCGGCTTGCCCATGACGGGCACGAGCGGCTTCGGTATGCGGTATGTCAGCGGCCTCAGGCGCGTGCCCATGCCTCCGACCAGCAGAACTGCCTTCATCGAGCCCGAGGAACGGTTTGGACGTATAAAAGCATCCGCCGGGACGTGGCCGAGGCTATGCAGAAGTCTTCGGAGCAGAATGAGCCGTTACTTGGGGGCTATGCTGACGACGTTGTTGCCGCGCAGAATGACAGTCCCGAGCCTCTTGACCTGGTCCCCGTTCGTCTCTTCCGTGTCCTCGAGGACCATGTTCAGATAGTCGTCGAACCCCGTTAGTGTACCCTCTAGGACCCTGCTGTCCTTGAGCAGCAGGGAGACCTTCCTGTTCATCGATTTCTCGAGCAAGCTTAGAGGCATCACCATCTAAATCACATTCTGGTCAATGCTCACTTCTGACTTAAACCTTTGCGTAGCGTGCCGCGGCTGCCAGGATGTCCAGGGTCAGCGGGTCGTCCTGCCGCCCTTCTTGGTGAGCTCGGCCTCGAACCAGGCCTTGACCTCGCCCCTGGAGCGCGCGTCGATCCCGAAGGTCTCGATGAACCTCTTGGTGGTGGTCACCTGCACGCTGTTCTTCTTCGGCTTCGTCTTCACGAGCCCCAGGTCTTCAAGGGTCTTCACGTGCGCGTACACCTTGTTCCCTATCAGGTCGAACAGCTTGCTCTGCAGGACGGGCTGGTAGTACGCGATCAGCGAGGCGGTCTTGAGGACCTCCTTCGGTATCTTCAGGTCCGCGAGCATCGACGCGTAGTTGTCGTAGTCCTTCTTGACCTGCATCGCGTACCTCGGGCCCATCTTCGAGATCTCTATCGCCCTCTCCGAGCCGTTGTACTCGTCCGTGAGCTTCTCGATGGCCGCCCTGATGGTGCGCGCGTCCAGGCCCGAGATCTGCTGCAGTTCAGTGACTGTTATCGGCTTGTTCGCGGAGAACAGCTCCGCCTCGACGATCCTTTCGCTCTTCACTTGACCACCGGCACATTCTCTACCTGTGTGCTCACGACCGTCGTCGCGTCTTCGAGCTGCACGATGTCCCATGGGACCTTGACCTCGACGAATATATCCCCGTAGGGCAGCGACTCCTGCCATATGGACAGCTTGCCCATCCTCGCGAGGTAGAGGACTGACACGAACACCGTTATCCTGTCCTCCTTGCCCGATGTGTACAGGTCGGCCGCGGAGATCGGCCCGTGGCCGTACTTCTGGATGCGCTCCCAGATCATCGCGATGTCGTCCTCGAGGTTCTCCTTGTGGGCCTTGTCGTCGAAATCGGGCCTGCGGTACTTCTGCATGAACTTGGAGAGCTCCTGTCTGATGTCGCTCTCCTTCTTAGCCTCCTCGAATGCGTCCAGTAGGTCGATGAGCGTGACGGGCCTGTCGGACTTGCGCCTGATCTTCTCCGCGATGGGCATCTCCTCGTTGTGCAGGAGCGCCTCGCCCGAGCCGAGCTCGAACGGGTCGACGAACATGTCGAACCCCTCGGGGTTCCATCCGTCGAAGAGCATCTCGACCTGCTCGGGCCTGTCGACCCTCGCGAGCGCCTGCTCGCTCTGGAGCTTGAGTATCTCCCACGCCATGTACACTATCTTGCCGGCGATAAGGAGGTTGATCTCCGAGGCCTTCCTGACCCTGCTCAGGTACATCTTCGAGAACTCGATGAGGTTGATGTCCCAGGGGTTGAACTTCTGCTGCACGACGAGCTCGAACAGGAGCGCCACGCTCCTCTCGAACGGGTCGTCCGAGGGCATCAGGGTGCCCTTCTGGAGCTCGTTGACCATGGCGAGGTAGCTCTCGATCCTGCTCTCCTGCTCGTCGTCCTCGATGATGGCCTTCTGGAACATCAGGTGGTTCAGGATCTGGCCGCAGTCCGTCTCGACGGTCATCATGCCTGGCCCGCCTCCTGCTGCCCCTGCGCGTCCGCGGCGTCGTCCGATGGCACGTCCGCGCCTTCGCCGATGTTCGGCCGCATCACGATCTCGGACACTGCCTCCCTCGGCATCGTGACCCCGATGATGTGGTCCGACTCCTTCAGCGTGACCTTCCTGAGCGAGATCTGTATGAACTGGGCGTTCTTGGAGCTCCTCTTGACGGCCTTCGCGACGTTCTCCGCGTTGATGCCGTCCAGGAACATGTCCACCTCGTCCAGCAGGTAGAACGGCGAGGGGTCGTGCGCCTGTATCGCGAATATGAACGCCAGCGCCGTCAGGCTCTTCTCGCCGCCTGACAGGGCCTCCATCCTGACGACCTTCTTGTCCCTCGGCCTGGCCTTGATGATGAGCCCGCCCGCGAGCGGGTCCTGCTCGTTCTCCAGCAGGAGCTCGGCGTCCCCTCCTGCGGACAGCTCCGCGAATATCTTCTTGAAGTGGTCGTTGATCCCGGAGAATATCCTGTTGAATCCGAGCTTCTTCTTCTCGTTGAGCTCGGCCACGAGCCTGAGCAGGTTGGTCTTCTGCTTGTCGAGCTGCGATATCTCTCCCTTGAGCTCGTCGAACCTGGCCTTCTTCTCGTCGAACTCGTCGATGGCCTTCAGGTTGACCGCCCCGAGCGTGTTGATGTACTTCTCGCACTCGTTGACCGTGACCTTGAGGTCCTCGGCAGAGGGCAGCTCGGCCGGCAGCTTGACATGCGAGAACTGCTCCAGCTCGGCCTGCGATTCCTGGAGCCTCTTGTCCGCGTCCGCCACCTTGGTCTGCAGGCTCATGACGAAGTCGCACCCGGTCTGTATCTTCGTGACGGTCTTCTCGATGCTCGCATCGGTGTCGGTCTTCTTCTTGTAGAGCGAGTCGCGCCTGGTCCTGAGCGAGTTGAGCTTGTCGCCCATCGACCTCTCCATGTTCAGGAGCGCCTTGAGCTCGGTCTCGAACTGCACCTGCTTCTCGGCGCTCTCCTTGGCCTTCGCCTTCTGCTCGGCGGTCTTCTCCTCGGTGTTCGCGACGCCCGTCTCCAGCTCGTTCTTCCTGCCAGTGACGAGCTCTATCTGCTTCGTGAGAGTCTGTATCTCGGAGTTGAGGTTCGCGACCTCGTTCGTGAGCCCGGCTATCTCAGACTCGAGCTTCTTGAGCTGCTGGGACAGCTCGTGGGGCGTGGCCTCCAGGAGCTTCTTGTCCCTCGACTCCTTCTTCTTCTTCGTCTTGTCGATGTCCTCTGTGAACCGTGAGACGTCCCCCTTGACCCTTCTCCATCAGGTCCAGGGTCTCGGAGAGCTCCTTGTTCTTGGCCGCCAGCTCGGAGTCTATCGAGGCGAGCTTCTGGTCGAACTCCTTCCTCTTCGTCTCGAGCGCGCCCAGCTTGACGCTCTCCCCGCCGTCCTTGGCGTTCGTGTCCCTGATCTTCCCCTCGAGGTCCGCCAGCTGCAGCCTGAGCCGGCTCAGCTCCTCCTGGACCTTCTCGGCCTCTTCGACTGCCGTCCTCAGCTCCGAGGCCTTCTTCTCGATCTTGCTCTCGGAGGGCGCGCCGAACTTCATCAGGTTCTTGTCGAGCGTGCCGCCGATCATCGCCCCGCTCGCCTCTGCGAGCTCTCCCTCGAGCGTGACCAGCCTCACGCCGCCCATGAGCTTCCTGGCATCGCTGAGGTTCTTGACCACGACAGTGTCGCCGAAGACGAACCAGAAGGCGGTCCGGTACTTCTCGTCGAACCTGACCAGGTCTATCGCGAACCCGGGGCCGCTGTTGGCCGCCAGGATCGCCTTGCCCCTGGGCCTTCCGTCTATCATCTTGTTGAGCGGAAGGAACGTGGCCCTGCCGAGCTTGTTCTTCTTCAGGTATTCGATGCAGCTCGATGCGACCTCGTCCGTGTCCACGACGATGGACTGCATCCTCGCGCCGGCGGCGACGTTGAGCGCGGTCTCGTAGTCCTCCTGGACGTCCGCGAGCTCCGCCACGGTGCCGTGTATCCCCTTGATCGCGCCCCTGTCCCTCGCCTCGATGAGCGCGGTCGTGGCCGAGTTGTAGCCCCTCTTGACCATGTCCGCGGCCTCGGCCTCCGCCCTGAGCTGGTTGTACTCCCGTGTGAGGCTCTTGATCGCGTTGTCGAGGTCCTGGTACTGCTGCATCAGCTTCTTCTCGCGGTTCCTGGCAGCGTAGTACTCCTCCTGGAGCTTCTTGACCCCCTGGGTGGAGGTCTTCGCCTCGCTCTTCAGCTCCTTGATGGACCATTCGGCGTCCTTGAGCTCGAACTCGTAGGTCTTCTTGGTCTCCTCGAGGTTGGCGATGTCTATCTTGAGCCTGGAAATGCGCTCGCCGAGCCTGTCCTGCTCGAGGTTGAGCGCGTGTAGCTTCTCCTCCTTCGATGTGACTGCGACCGAGAGCTCCAAGACCTCCTTCTGGAGGGTGTTGAGCTCGGAGTCCGATTTGGACAGCTCGTCCTGGTGTCCCTGGAGCTTCTCGCGCTTCTCCTCGAGCGCAGCGGACTTCTCGGCCTGCTGCTCCTTGAGCGGCGCGAGCTTGTCCTCGAGCGTCTTCAGGTCCTTCAGGACGGCCTTGAGGTCCTCCGTCTGGGCCCTCTTGACGTCCTTGAGCGACTCCTCCATCTCCTGGGCGTTCGTGCAGGCGTCCTTGGCCCTGGCGATCTCGATCCGGAGGCTGTCTATCTTCTCCTTGATCTGCTTCGCCTCCTCCCCGCCCCGCTCTTCGATCTCCTTCTCGACTGCGGTGAGGTCCTCTCCTATCTTCGCGAGGCTCTCGGTCAGCTCCTGCTTCTTCGCCTCGGACTTCTCCTTCTCGGCGCTGTAGTTGGTGATCTGCTCGTTGATTGACGATATCTCCCGCTCCACGGCCTCCTTGCGCTTGAGCGCCAGGCCGGCCTTGGCGACGCTGAGCCTGTCGTGCAGGTCCTTGTACTTCAGCGCCCCCTCGCTGTCGTTCTCCAGCTGCTTCATCTGCTTCTTGATCTCGTCGAGGATGATCGACAGGCGGCCGATGTTCTCCTCCGCGGACAGCCTCTCCTTCTCGGCGCTCTGGATGTCCTCGTCGAACTTCGTGATGCCGGATATGTCGTCGAGTATCCTCCTGCGCTCCAGGTTGCTCATCTCGACTATCCTCGTGATGTCCCCCTGCTGGACGAAGTTGTACCCGTCCGCGCTTATCCTCGCGTTGGCCAGCAGGTTGTCGAACTCTCCGAGGGAGGACTTCCTGTCGTTGACGTAGAAGTATGAGTAGTACCCCTCGGTGTTGTCGGATATCCTCACGAGCCTCGTGAGCTTGACGGTGTTCGAATCGATCGGTATGAGCCTGTCGGCGTTGTCGAACAGTAGGCTGACCCTGCACTCCGAGGCAGGCTTCCTCTCCTTCCCGCCGTTGAATATGAGGTCAGTGAGCTTGCCCGCCCTGATGACCCTCGAGCTCTTCGGTCCGAGCACGAACAGGATCGCGTCGGCGATGTTGGACTTCCCCGCTCCGTTCGGGCCAGTGACAGCGGTGTATCCCTCGAGCAGTGGGAGCCTCGTCTTCTTCGCGAATGACTTGAAGTTCTCTAGTTCGATCTCCTTTAGGTACATCGTACTCGACCCCATCCAGGATGCGAAAACGGGCCCTGATTGAGTCGCAGCTCGCGAGCTGTTATCTGCATCCCATCCATACGAGTCCGACATATGTCGGACAGACAATAAAATGGGCTAGCGAGTATATAATACTTCGGTCAGGTAGGGCCCGACAGGGCCCTGTACACAGCCAGGAGTTCCTCCCTGCTGCGCTCCCAGGAGAGATTCCGGTCGTAGTACGCCCTGCCCTTGGCCCCCATTTCGTCGAGGAGCTTCGGTGTCTTGGCGGCCTCGAGGACCGTCTTCCTGAACGCCTGAGCGTCGTACGGGATCACGAACCCGCAGCCAGCCTCCTTCACCCTGGCGGCCATGTCCAGCCCTTCGGAGGTGACGACCGGCCTGCCGGACGCCATCGCGTCGAGTATCTTGACCGGGATGCTGGCCTTGTAGTTGGGATTGGTCGGATCGAGCATGCAGACGACCAGGTCGCTCGCCCAGGTGACCCTGAGCGCCTCGTCGGTCGGGAGCGTGCCCAGGAACCTGACAGCCCCGTTCTCGCCGGCGGCCTTCTCGGGGACCGGCCTGAGTGTGCCGTTCCCGCCGAGCACGACCGTGACGCCGTCCTTAGGGCCGAAGACTGGTGGAGAGCTCCTGGACGAACCTCCCGGGCTCCAGCGAGCCGAGGTAGGATATCACGAACCCCTTGAGGCCGTACCTCTCCCTGACCGCGGCCTTCGTGGTCCCCTCGAGCACCGACGGGTCAGGGCTGTTGGTGACTATCCTGACCTTGACCTTCCCTCCGCTCGATAGCTGCTCCGAGAAGGCCTCGCTGGTGGTGATGATGGCGTCAGCCTTCCCTGACATGCACCTCTCGATCTTCCAGACCGCGCTCGACAGGCTCCCGACATCCTTCTCGATCATCCTCGCGTAGAGGTCGTGCGCGTCGTACAGCAGGGGCTTGCCCGTCAGCTTCGAAAGGGCCATCCCGAGCGGCAGGGTGTCGAAATCGTTCGCGTGGATGACATCGAACTCCATCCGTCTGGCCTGGCCGAGCGCCTTGAGCCAGAACAGGGGCAGGCGGGACATGACCTTGCCCGCGGACCTGAATGGGCATCGGGGGCCCACCCTGCGGATATCGATGCCGTCCTCCGTCGCCTTCGCCGGGAGGGTGCCTTCCCTGTCCCAGGCTATCAGCTTCACCGGGATCCCGGCCTTCAGCAACGCCCTCGACTCCCTGAGCACCCGAGGGTCGGGCCTGTACGGGTTCGAGAGCAGCATCAGGGTGGATGGCATCGCCTGGTGAATCCTCTCAGGTGGTATAAAAGAGGTTCAAGGCGCCGCTCAGAGCCGGATCGACTTCTTCTCCGCCATGGAGCGCTTGGCCGCCTCGATGAGCTCGACCGTCTTCACGCCCACGGAGCCGCTGTTCCTGGTCTCCGTCATCGGGTCCCCGATGGACTTCACGAAGTGCACGAGCTCGTCCCTGATGGTGTTGTTCCGCTCGATCCCGAGCTTGTACGTGTACCCGCTCTCGTGGACCGTGACTTCCTGCGCGACGGCGTCTATGATGGCGGACCGGTTCTCCCCGACCAGCATGACCTGCCTGGTCTTCTTGGGTATGAGCCAGCTCACGTTGGACATGGCGATCATGCCGTCCTTGTACTTGGACAGCACGTAGGCGGTCTCCTCGCCCTCCCTCCTCCTGTACGGCCCGCCCATGCAGCTGATCTCCTCCGGCCACTGGTTCAGGAGGTAGTTCTGTATGTCGAACATGTGCGGGGCGAGGTCGTACAGCACGTCCCTGTCCCCCCAGGGCTTCTCGAGGTTGGTCCAGGTGAGCTCCATCAGGAACAGCTTCCCGAAGAACTTCTCCTCCTTGATCAGCCTCCTGACCTCGGCCAGGGCGTTGTTGAACCTGAATATGTGGCCGACCGAGAGCGTCAGCCCCTTCCTCTGCGCCAGCTCGACCAGCTCCTTGCCCTCCTTCGATGTGAGGGTTATGGGCTTCTCCACGAGCACGTGCTTGCCCATCTCGAGGGCGTCCTTGCATATCTGGTAGTGCAGCTGGTTGGGCGTGGATATGCTCACCGCGTGCAGGTCCTTCTGCGCGAGGAGGTCCTTGTAGCTCGCGAAGCCCGTGGCGACGCCGTACCGCTCCCTGCAGAACGCCATGTTCTTCTCGTCCAGGTCGGACACGCCCATCAGGCTCACGTTCTCTATCTTCGAGAACTCGTCGACGATCTTCTTGCCCCAGTATCCTACACCTATCACACCGACGTTGAACTTGGCCATGTCCTAACCCTCCTACTTGAAGAACTCCTTGACGCTGTCACAGACGTACTTGACCTGCTCGTCCTTGATGTCCGCGAACATGGGAAGAGAGAGCTCCTCGGCGAAGCATCTCTCGCTGATCGGAAGCATGCCCTCCCTGAACCCGAACATCTGCTTGTATATCGGCTGCAGGTGGATGGGCTTCCAGTAGTGCACCCCCGTGCCGACGCCTTTCGAGTCCAGGAACTTCTTGAGCTCGTCCCTCTTGGCGGTCCGTACCGCGTACAGATGGAACACGGGCGTGACGTCCTTCGTCGGCTGCGGAGGCAGCTTCAGGTCCCCGACGCCCTTCAGGAGTTCGTCGTACTTCTTCGCGGCCTCCCTGCGCTTCTCGTTCCAGCCCTCGAGCAGCTTGAGCTGCTCTATCCCTATCGCCGCGTTGACCGTGTTGAGCCTCGCGGTGTACCCGACTACGTCGTGTTCCTCCCGCCCGTCCTTGACGTTCCTGCCGCAGTTCCTGTACTTCTTCATCGTGTCCGCGAGCTTCGGGTCGTTCGTCGTGATCATGCCGCCGTCGCCCCCGACGGTCATGTTCTTGGTGGAGTAGAACGAGAATGCGGCCGCGTGCCCGAGCGCGCCCGCGCGCTTGCCTTTGTATATCGCGCCGTGCGCCTGACACGCGTCCTCGAGAACCAGGATGTCCCCGGCCTTCCTCGCGGCCTCGTTGATCTCGTCCATCCTGCAGGGGTGACCGTACAGGTGCACGGGTATGATCGCCTTGGTCTTCGGGTCGAGCTTGAGCTTCGAGGGATCGAGCGTGTACTCGTTCTCGATGACCTCGGAGAACACGGGCACCCCGCCGAACGGAACGAAGGCGTTCGTGGTCGCTATGAATGACAGCGACGACGTGGCGACCTTGTCCCCCGGCCTCATGCCCTTGGCCAGGAGCACCATCTGGAGCGCGGTCGTCCCGGAGTTCACGGATATCGCGTGGTCGGTGCCGCACATCTTGGCGAACATGTCCTCGAACTTGAACACGCTCTCCCCGAGGAGAAGGCGCTCGTTCCTGAGGGCGTTGGCCGCGGCGTCGATCATCTCTTTCGTCATCACAGGCGACGCGAAGGGTACCTTCATCATCTCTTCTTCCTCCCGATCTTCTTCTTGGGCTTGCTCGATCGTGATCTCCTGATTATCCTCGCGGGAACGCCGACGACCGTCGCGTTCGCAGGGACGTCCTTGGTGACGACCGCCCCCGCGCCGACTAGAGCGTTCTCGCCTATGGTTACGCCGCAGACTATGGTGGCGTTGGCTCCTATGGACGCCCCCTTCTTGACGAGCGTGGGCGTCATGGTCCAGTCGCCTACGGCCTTCGGGACCCTGTCGTTCGTGAAGCAGACATGTGGTCCGATGAGCACCTCGTCCTCGATCGTGACACCAGAAGGTATGAACGAGAACGGCTCGATCTTGCACCTGTCGCCGATGACCACGCCTTTCTGTATGTCGACATGCGTGCCGATCTTGCAGTCCTTGCCTATCCTGCACGCGAATATGTTGACGAAGTCCCTGACGATGGTGCCCTCTCCGATGTCCGCCTTCTCGATCGTGTAGTACTTCGCTCTCAGGTCCATCCGGGCCGCCTCCTCGCTCTGAATCCTTGGACGGCTATAATATGTTATTGAATCCATCGAAAAAGAGGTTCCTGGCCAGCGTGTCCCGGCATCACCTGAAGATCTTCTCCAAGGCGGGCCTGAGGTCCTTCGCTATCTCGGGTCTCTCGAGGCTCAGTTCCACGGTCGCCCTTATCCAATCCGCCTTGCTGCCGATGTCGAACCTGCGGCCCATGAACCTGAGCCCGTACATGCCCTTCTTGTGGCACAGCAGCCTCATGGCGTCCGTGAGCTGGTACTCGCCGCCCTTCCCCAGACCTATCCTCTCGAGGTATGTGAATATCTCGGGCTGGAACACGTACCTGCCGATGATGGCCAGGTCCGAGGGCGCCTCCTCGGGGGACGGCTTCTCGATCAGGTCGTCTATCTTGTAGATGTTGTCCCTGACCTTCTTCCCCTTGATGACGCCGTACCTTGATATCTTGGACTTGGGGACGCGCTCCACGCCCACGACCGAGCTGCGAGTCTCCTCGTGGACATCTACGAGCTGGCCGATGCAGGGATGGTCGTTGACGACGATGTCGTCCCCGAGCATCACGGCGAAGGGCTCGTTCCCCACATGCTTCTTCGCGCAGAGTATGGCGTGCCCGAGGCCCAGCTGCTCCTTCTGCCTGATGTAGAATATGTCGGCCATCGAGGCGATCCTCTGGACCTCTTCCAGGTCCTCCTTGTTCCCCGACTCGCGGAGCCTGTGCTCGAGCTCGTAGGACTTGTCGAAGTGGTCCTCGATCGCCCGCTTGCCCCTGCCGCTGATGATGATGATGTCGGTCATGCCCGAGGCGACGGCCTCCTCGACGACGTACTGTATCGCGGGCCTGTCGACGACTGGCAGCATCTCCTTGGGCTGCGCCTTGGTCGCGGGCAGGAACCTGGTGCCGAGACCGGCCGCAGGTATGACTACCTTCATCAGGGAAATGAACGGCCAGTGGCCATATAATCCTTTGCCGAGTATCGCGATTTTCGCATCAAAAGGATTATTACCGCACCTGGCGGTTCACAGCCCCATGAAGGTGTGCGTCCTCGGGGCGGGGTATGTCGGGCTCGCCACTGGCGTGATGTTCGGGAAGCTCGGACACTCGGTCGTCTGCGCGGATATCGATCCCGTGCGGGTCAAGACTGTCAACGGCGGCAAGGCGCCGTTCTACGAGCCCCCTCTGGAGAAGGAGCTCGCGAAGCTCGTGAAGGCAGGCAGGCTCGGCGCGAGCACAGATGTCAGAGGGGCCGCCGAGGATGCGCGACTCATATTCATCTGCGTCCAGACGCCGTCGCTCCCGTCCGGCAGGATCGACATCCGGCCCGTGAAGGCCGCGAGCAGGAGCATCGCGAAGGTCCTCGGACGGGCAGAGGATTTCAAGGTCGTCGTGATGAAGAGCACCGTGGTGCCGGGGACGACCGACTCGGTGATCCTCCCGATACTGGAGCGTGGTTCGGGGAAGAAGGCGGGCAAGGATTTCGGACTGTGCATGAACCCCGAGTTCCTCCAGGAAGGAAGCGCGCTCAAGGACAGCATGGAACCTTCCAGGATAGTCATCGGCTCCTTCGACAAGCGCTCGGGAGACATCCTGGCGAAGGTGTATTCGCCCATCAGAGCGGACAGGGTCCGGACGGACCTCAGGACCGCGGAGATGATCAAGTACGCATCGAACTCGTTCCTCGCGACGAAGATAACCTATGCGAACGAGATCGCGAACATGTGCTACAGGTTCGGGATAGACTCGGAGACCGTGCTCAGGGCCGCCGGGATGGACCCCAGGATAGGGTCTCTCTTCCTCAAGCCCGGGCTGGGGTTCGGAGGCAGCTGCCTCCCGAAGGACGTCAAGGCGCTCAAGGACAGGGCGAGGCGGGACGGATACTCCCCCAGGCTGCTCAACGCGCTCCTCGAGATAAACGAGAGGCAGCCTTCGGAGGCCGTGTGGATGCTCGAGAAGGAGGTCGGGCCTCTAGGCGGGAAGCGGGTCGCGGTGCTCGGGCTGTCTTTCAAGGGCGGCGTGGACGACACCCGCGAGACCAGGGCCGTCCCTCTGATAACCGCGCTTCTGGCAAAGGGCGCGAAGGTCGTGGCGTACGACCCCATGGCCATGAGCAACTTCATCAGGCTGATGCCCACGATCGAGTATGCGGCATCGGCGTCCGAATGCCTCGAAGGGGCGGACGGGTGCATCGTCCAGGCGGACTGGAAGGATTTCAGGAAGCTCGGGAAGAAGGAGTTCTCGAGGATGAGGAACGCCGTCGTCGTGGACGGCCGCAGGTGCCTCGACCCGGACGCGGTGCGCAAGGCGGGCGCGAAGTACCTGGGGGTCGGGTACGGGCCTGCCAGTCATCCCTGAACGCCCTGCAAATGATAATATGTGACAAACCGTTTCGGAGGGCTCTGAAGCCACATGATGATCAGTGTCGTGCTCAACCTGCTCAACGAGAAGAGGCACATCAGGGATCTTCTCGACAGCCTCGTGACCCAGGAGGGCCCCTGGGAGATCATAGTCGTGGACGCGGGGAGCTGGGACGGCACCGTCGACATCATCAAGCACTACATGGAGCAGCACTCCGGGATCAAGCTGTTCATACACCCCGGCACGAGGGGCGAGAGCACGAACTTCGGGCTGGCCCAGGCCAAGGGTGACGCGGTGGCGACCATAGGCGGGGACTGCATCGCGAATCCCTTCTGGTTCAAGGAGCTGAGGAAGACCCTTTCGAAGTACGACATCGTGGCCGGGAAGACCATCAACATCGGATACCACGCGTTCGAGGACCTGGAGCGGGTGGAGCTGCTCCACAATGGCTTCGACGTATCGTACCCGAGCGCCAACATGGCCTGGAGGAAGAAGGTCCTCGACGACATCCAGGGTTTCGACGAGTGGTTCGTGACCGCGGAGGACATCGACCTCAACTACAGGGCCGTGTCGAAGGGCTACACGTTGGGCTACAACGACGACGCCATCGTGTACCACCGGACGAAGGGCAGCTTCCGCGGGTTCTTCAAGCAGGCGTTCTGGAACGGCTGGGGCAGGAAGCAGCTGACGGTCAAGCACGGGCCGCTCTGGACGAGCTACAAGCCCCAGAGGCTGTTCGAGACCTCCAAGTCCTTCTGGGCCGTTGCGAGGCTCGTCGTCGCGTCCCTCGGATACCTCATGTGCAAGTTCTACGAGAAGCCCCCGGAGAGGATCCTCGCGGCGGCGAAGGCGGGGCAGCGGCCGAAGCAGAGGCGCTTCAAGGTGCTGTTCCCTGGTAGGTGATGTTCTGGCCAACTCGAAGGTCTCGGTCATAATACCCACAATGAACGAGGAGAAGAGTATAGGCCTGGTGATCGACGAGGTCCAGAAGGCGCTCGTCGGCAGGAGGCCCTTCGAGATCATCGTGGTCGACACGAACTCCAGGGACAGGACGCGCGCGATCGCCGCAGAGAAGGGCGCGGTCGTCGTGGACGAACCCAGGAGAGGCTACGGACGCGCGTACAAGACCGGGTTCGAGAAGGCCTCGGGAGAGCTCATCGCGACCCTCGACGCCGACATGACCTACCCCGCATCCGACATCCCGGCGATCGCGGACAAGCTGGAGGCCGAAGGGCTCGAGTTCGTCACGACGAACAGGTTCGCGCGCATGGACAAGGGCGCGATGAGCGGGAAGCACAGGTTCGGCAACTGGGTCCTATCGGCGACCGCAAGGCTCCTTTTCCGCGTGAAGCTGAAGGACTCCCAGAGCGGCATGTGGGTGTTCAGGAAGGAGATACTGCCCAGGCTCGTGCTCGAGAGCGACGGCATGTCGATGTCCGAGGAGCTCAAGGTCGAGGCCTTCAGGAAGGCGAAGTCGGCCGAGGTGCCCATCAGCTACAGGGTCAGGATCGGCGATGTGAAGCTCAACAGCTGGAAGGACGGCATCGGGAACCTGAAGTATCTTTTCAAGAAGCGGTTCTAAGGCTTCCGGGGCTTCCTTCCGAGCAGGGCGAACGCGGCGACCGAGGCCGCCGACGCGACTGATTATCAGAACGATGGCGAGCGGCAGGATGTCGTTGGTCTCCTCACTGGGCGCGATGACCTCGATGGAGAGCTGTGCGCCCGATTCCCACAGGACGACCCTCGTCCCATCCGACGACTGTCTCCGGTGTCCAGGTCCCTGACCTCGAGCGCGTACATCTCTCCGAGGAGCACCTCGGAGGAGACATTCAGCTCGCGGCGATAGCTCCCGTCACTGTGCTCCAGGGCGAGCGCGGTCCCGTCGGGCCGTAGCAGGGCGACCTCGTAGCCGTCGCCCTGAGGTACGCCTTGGCGCGTGACCTCCACCGAGAGCTCGACCGTCCCGTTGAGGAAGTCGATGTCGACCTCCTGGTACGAGACGGCAGATCCGTCCAGGGACGAGCTGGCAGCGACCAGGAGATGTCCGAAGACGCCGGAGATGTCGATCTGATGTTCGGACGAGGTGATCGTGGTGATTAGCATGATCCCGCCGGGGTACGAGCCGAACACCCACGCCTCGAAGGCCGTCCCCGGGTTGGCGGTCCCGGGCCAGGTGAGGGTCGCGGTGTCCCACTCGTCATCCTCGTCGTTCGGCGGAATCGGAGTAGGTCAGCTCGACCTCCAGGATTGTTCGGCACCTGAGCGTCGTCCGTCCTGACGACCAGTCCGAACTCGTACCAGGGCGTCGATGCGATCTGCAGGTCGGCGTAGGCGGCATCCGAGCCGTACGCCGACAGGAGCGTAGATGGTCGCCCCGGAGGCGTTCTCCACGGATTGTCCGTCGACGGGGTCGAGGTGGGAGTAGGTTCGGAAGTAGACGGTCGTGTTCGCGTAAGCCAGAACGAATCTCAGGACGGAGTCCTTGATCTCGAGCGACAGGTCCGCCCTCCTCAGCCTGCCCGCGAAGTCCCCGACGTCGGCCGCCCAATCGTCATCGTACGATTCGGCATCGATGAGCGCCTGGCGCGTCTGGTCGTCGAAGAGCCGGTCGTACTTGTACCCCAGCTGCGAGAGCGTCCCCAGCCTGGCTGCGAGTTCGTCCATCGTGGACAGGTCGTAGAGCGCCATCGTCGCGGAATAGAACGACCCGTAGAACGCCCAGTCGATGAACCCGTCGACCACCGCCCTGCCGAAGTCTTCGACCGATTGGCCGAGGTCCGCGGAGAGCGCGCCGAGCACGGAATCGTAGGGCAGTCCGTCCGCCTGGACGCTCTTCTCGCTCGCGACCAGGTAGTCCGCGTACTCCCTGATCTCGTACATGCACTCGATCGTTCCCTCGGCGCAGGAATCGATGATGACCATGTCCAGGGTCCTGCCGATGTCCTCCGTCGCGTTCCTCAGCCCCATGCTCAGCTCAGGAAGCGTCAGGAGATCGTACCCGTCGGGGCAGACCCCCCTCCAGCCCGCGCCGTGGCCCCACAGAACGAGGACGAGCCTGTCGGCCGGGTACATCTCATATGCGGTTTGGATGAATTGGGACAGCGTGTCCGGAGAGGACATGTCGGCCTCGTCCGTGTAAGGTATCTCCTCGGAGACGATCGTCGGGTCGAGCCAGTTCGGGTCCTCCGCGACCTCCAGCAGCATCGTGTTGTCCGGACCATACGGGTCCACGAGCGCGACAACGTTCAGGCCGTCGACATGGTCGAAATCCTCCATCTCGTTGATGTCGTTCGCCCACGGCAGCTCGGGCAACGCGTCGGCCGCCATGTAGACCATGACCGTCCAGGTCTCGTCCTGCAGCGCTTCTGCGGAACCACCGACGGAAGCACACGCCGCTGATGCTAGGATCGAGAGGACGATGGTCAGGGCGACGCCGCACTTTGTCGTCGCGTCGTTGGCGGAGTCTGGCAAGTCACGCGACCCCCACGAGCTCCAGGCTCTTCCGGATGCTGTCCTTGAACGCCTTCGTCTTGTCCCTCCGGTACAAGCACGCGGCCGGATGGTAAGCGACGATGGCCGTGACCTTCCTCCCGAAGATCTCTGCCTCGAACGGCCTCCCGGCGATGTCCGCCATCTTCCCCTTCGTCCCGAAGAGCCCTTCTGCCACCGTCTGGCCGAGGGCGCAGACGACCGCTGGACGGATCCTCTCGATCTCGGATGATATGAACTGCCTGCAGGCCTCCACCTCGTCCTTCCTCGGCCTGCGGTTGTCAGGCGGGCGGCACTTCACGATGTTGGTGATGTAGACGTCCTCTCTCCGCGACCCAGCGTCCTCGAGGGCGCCGTTGAGAATCATACCCGCCCTGCCAACGAACGGCTCGCCCTTCAGGTCCTCGTCCTTGCCCGGGGCCTCCCCGACGAAGACTATCCTGGAGGCGCACCTGCCGACTCCCGCAACGACCTGGGTCCTGCCCTTCGACAGACGGCACTTCGCGCACTTCGGGTCGATGCTTCCGCAGGTCATGCGAGGTCCTTGGCCTTGAAGATCGAGACCAGCTCGATCCCGTTCTGGGAGAGCAGTTCCTTCAGCGCCCTCTTCCCTGTCGACCACGACCACCGCCTTCACGACGTGCGCCCCCTTCTCCCTCAGGGCGTTCACGACCCGCATCGTGGACGCACCGGTTGTGGCGACGTCCTCCACGACGACGAACTTCTCGCCGGGGTTGACCTCGCCCTCGATGAGGTCCTTGGTGCCGTGGTCCTTGGGCTCCTTCCTGACCATCACGAAAGGCCTCTCCGTCTCGAGGGCCACCGCGACCGCGAGCGGGACCGCCCCGAGCGCCATGCCCGCGATCTTCATGTCGGGCATCACGTGCGGCGCCATCTCCTTCGCGATCGCCTTGAGCACCTTAGGGTCGGTGCTGGCGCGCTTGATGTTCACGAAATAGTTGCTCTTCTTACCGGATGCGAGAACGAAGTCCCCGGTCTGGACGACCTTGAGGTCTTTCAGCATCTGCTTGAGCATGCCTCTCCCCTACCAGGGCACATCCTTCTTTCCCAACTTATAACCTATGATGTTTATGCCCCTGTGCAGGAGCGGCACCACCACTAGGAACAGCATCAGCGCGAGGAGGCCGTCGCCCCTGATGTAGTGGTCCAGGAACCAGGTCTGCCTGGTGAGGAACACGAGCACGACGGCGCCCGCAACGAAATTGAACTGGTCGAGCACGGGCGCCTTCCTGCCCCTCTGGACCCCGAGCCTGCGCTTCAGGAACGACCCGATGCTGTCCCCGGCCATCGACCCCAGCGCGAGGCTCGTGACCGCGACCACGGACCACGGCATCGGCCCGAAGCCCCAGGAATCCTGCGTCCCGAGCCCCTCCGCGATGCCTATCTGGACGAGGCCGAACGCCATCCCGGAGGTCGCCCCTCCGAAGAACCCCCTCCAGGTCTTCCCGTCACCGAGGATGCGCTTTCCCCTCCAGGACCTCCCGAAGTCCATGGGCACGCCCCCGCCGAAGAGCACGGCCGCTGAGTTGGGTATCAGCGCGGGGAGCATGAGCCAAAGTCCGGCGAGCATCGTCTCGATCGGGGTCATTTTCGGGAGGTTATTGCGTCGGGCTTAATGAATATGCATGGTCTGAGTGCCCCTCATCAGCGCCCGATGCGCGCTTCGGTCCCCTGGTCGGGCCTCGGGGCCTGCTCCCGCTCGAAGAATCTGGTGACGTCCCCGACCAGGTCGGTGGACCTCCTCGCATCGACGGTGTCCTTGAACTGGACCGCGCGTCTGTCGAGGATTATGGCGACCCCCCGGTCGGTCTCGCTCCTGATCAGCCGGCCGATGGCCTGCTGCAGCTTGCGCGATGTGGGCGCCTTGACCGCGTGCTCCCAGCCGTCCCCGAACCTGATGTCGCAGAAGTGCTGGAGGGCGCGCTGCTTCGCGGTCGGCTTGGGGTACGGTATCCCCGCGATGACCGCGATCTCCATCTCCGAGCCCGGGAAGTCCATCCCCTCGCTTATCCTGCCTCCGGAGACGGCGTGCAGGACGGCGTTGCCGGTCGAGAGCTTGAAATCCCTCACGGTCCTCATCAGGTCGGCCTGGTCCATCGACCTGGTCTCGAAGAACACGCTCCTGTCCCTGGTCGCTTCCGTGGTCTTCCCCGCGATGCGCTCCATGAGCGAGTACGACGGGTAGAACACGATCGTGCTCCTCGGGACCTTCGTCATCAGCTCCGAGAGGTGCCCGGCCAGCGTGTCCATCATCGAGTGGTCCCTCTCGATCTCCTCGTACTTGGTGGTGACATCGTCCGCGAACAGCACCATGCGGTTCTCGGGTGGGAACGGGGACGGTATCTGCGCGATCCTCGAATCGTCCGGCAGACCTATGGACCTTCGGTACTCGTCGAGCGGCCTCAGGGTGCCCGACATGTGCACGCTCCCGTGGCATTCCAGTATCGGCTTGCACGCGAGTGCGGCATCGAGGCAGTACGCCTCGATCGCCTTCGTCTCGTTCTGGACCACGAGCTTGATGTACTCCCCCGCCTCGAGCGTCTGCCAGAAGGTCAGGAATCTGGCCGTGTGGTAGATGTACGACCTCGGGAGCCTGCCCATCAGCTTCTTGTTGTCCCTGACCATCTCGCCGAAGTTCGTGGCCTGCCCGAGGATGCCCTTCAGGCCCCTGCTGGTCATCCGGGTCCTGATCATCATCTCCTCCTCGACGAACGATTCGGGGATGATGCCGTCCTCGTCGATGAGGTACTCCTCGACGGCGCTATCCAGGATGTCCCTGAGCATCATGAGGAAGTCCAGCAGGCTCATCCCCTCGCCGACCTCGGGGTCCCCGAACTCCTCGATCTCCCGCTCGCACAGCTTCAGGCCTATCTCGGACAGGTCGGCGGACTCGAGCTCCCTGGCGTACGACGGCAGGTTGTGCGCCTCGTCGACGACCACGACGATGTCCGAGAGGCTGCAGGCCATCCAGTCCAGGAGCGCGTGCCTGATGAACCCGTCGAAGAACATGACGTACGGCGCGGTCACGACCTCTGCCGCCGGCACGTGGAGCTTGCTCACCTCGTAGGGGCACAGGTTGCGGTCGACGCAGTACGCGACGAACTCCTCCGCCGTGGGCAGCTCGTCCCTCGCGTAGCGCATGACCGGCTGCAGGTCCTCGGAGACCATGGCCGCGTAGAACTTGCACGCCCTGTCGTCCCCCTTGATCACCCTCGCCTTCCGCTCGCTGCAGACCTTCGAGAGCTCCTCGGAGTTCCCCTCGGACAGCTCGCGGTCGAGCGCGGCGAGGGGGCACATGTTCTTCCTGCCCTGGAGGGCGACGCCGAAGACCTTGGTCCGCTCGGAGATCTGCCTCAGCTCGAGCATGACCTGCCGCTGCTGAGAGTTCGTCCGAGTGAGGTAGAGCAGCTTCTTCCCCTTGCCCCCGCAGTGCTTCAGGCACGCCGTCAGAGCGCACACGGTCTTGCCAGTGCCAGTGCCGCTCTCGACGACTATGTGGGACCTGACGGAGAGCGAGGACGCGATCGAATCCATGAGGCCGTTCTGGCCCTGCCTGGGCCTGTACGGAAAGGAAGAATACTCCATCCGACCACCGGAAGGGCCTGGATGACTAATGGCTTTCGCTGGGTGAGGTGAAAGTGCAACTCCGTCAGCGCGCACAGGTCATCGGGCGGTCTATTCCCTGGTCCAGATGTCGTCGGGGACCTCGTCGTACACGTTGACCCCGTCCAGACTGTCGATGACGCCCTTGTTCCGGCCGGTTATGAGCTCCTGGATGCGCTCCTTGCGGAACATCCAGTAGTGGATGCGCCACTCCCTGCCGTCGTAGAGCGTCGTCTCCTCGCGCTCGGTCATCAGTATGCCGGCGTCCTCGAGCATGTAGAACGCGTCCCTGTCCTCAGGCTCGAGCACATTGTCGATGATCCTCTCGCTGTACCCGAAGAAGTTCATCACATGCTGCGCCATCGCCCTGGCCTCCTCCTCAGGCATGCCTGACTTGTCTATGCTGTTCTTGATCGCCTTCGTGAGGTGCTCGACGGTCAGCGTCGTCCCGAGGTTCTCCCCCTCGGACTTCTTGAGCTTCGTGAGAATATTCAAAGACTCCCCCGTTCCCTTCACAACAATCAACCCCCATATTGCTAGAATCGCAGAGACATGCTACGGAAGATTCATTTAGCATCCGGGGTATAAATAGATTCGTGTTCGACGAAGGGTGGTTTGGATGTCCGGAAATCACCCTATCCGAAGGTCAGTGCATCGGATGGACAGTAATGTACGGGAGATGACATGATGCTTGCGGAGTTCAGCGTCGTCCCCTTGGGCAAAGGGGAGAGCGTGAGCAGATACGTGGCGGAGTGTCTGGAGCTCGTGGATGCCTCCGGGCTCGAGTATAGGCTCAACCCCATGGGGACGGTCGTGGAGGGATCGTACGACGATGTCATGGCCCTGGTGAAGAAGTGCCACGACAGGGTCATGGTCGACTGCCAGCGCGTGATCACGACCATCAAGATCGATGACCGGAAAGGGGCCCGGGGGATGATGGAGTCCAAGATACGGTCTGTAGAAGAGAAAATGGGAAGGAAATTGAAAAGGTGAATGGGTTTCTGGTGCCGCTCAGATGAGCGATGCCAGGCCAGTAATGGTCGAGTACAGCACCAGCAGCACTGCACCGAGCACCAGCGATACGCGGACCCACTTCTCCATGTCAGGCCTCAGGATCGCCCCGACCAGCATCGCCGCGGTCAGGAAGAACGTGCCGAGCACCTGAACCGTCAGCCCGCTGTCCCACCCGTTGGCGGTGTCTGCCCAGATCATGATTATCCCGCCGATCATCAGCAGGAACAGCCCGACGAACGCGCCGATGGCCAATATGACATCCGACGCTAGTGGTCTCAGATACTCAATCGTCTGCCTGTGCGGGGGCTGGTAGACCGGCTGATAGATCGGGTACGGACCCTGCGGTGCACTCCCTGGCGTTTGTCCAGAAGACATTTTTATCCCTTCCGGCCGTATATTGACTTGATGAATGTATATCTCTTTCGGTGAATCGGTATAAATCAGGTGCAGCGGGCCAGCATTCTAGCCCTCATGACAAGCCCTCGGCGACAATCTGCAATTCCGTCCCCGCGCCGATATCTCAACGCTATTCGCGCCTTTCCGCGCAGTCACAGCCGTCTTCGCCGTTCTTCTTCTTGGGCACGACGACCAGCCTGCACTTCTTCACGCGCGCCACTACTGGCTTTCCGAAATGCACTTCCAAGTCTGGCACCTTCTATGTGGCTGCTCTACGCCAACTTCCCCCGCAGATTCGATTGCTGCATCGATGGCCTCGATTGTATATAAAAGAAGCGTCCGGTTTCCCTGAAATCATAACTGGCGAGCTCGGATCATCCGGGATCGGTCAGCGCCTGCCCCTGTAGGTCTCTGCCTTCCTCTTGAGGGACGCCAGTTCTACCTCGAGCCATGCCTGGTTGGAGGCGGCCGTCCGACCGGTCACTTTCCCGGGGGACCCCATCACGATCGACCCCGGAGGGATGTGGGTCCCCGGCGTTATCAGGGTCCCGGCTGCGACCACCGACCCGTCCCCCACCGTCGCCTCGTCGAGCACGATGGCCCCGATCCCGACGAGCACGCCACCGCCTATCGAGCATCCGTGCAGTCGGACCGCATGGGACAGGATCGATCCTTCGCCAACCGTCACCGGTCTGTCCTTCGGGGCCTCCGCGAAGCCCATGTCCATGACCGCGCTCCCTTTCCCTATCACGATCTTGTCGTCATCTCCCCTGAGGACGACCCCTGGCCACACGGTCACATCGTCCGCCAGGTGCACGTCCCCGATGACGAGCGCGTCCTCGTCGACGTAGACGTTCCTCCCGAGCACGGGCTTCTTGTCGCCGTAGCCTCTGAGGGTCATCGGCGGTCAATCGCGTTAGTCCCGATAATAGCTTTCACATTGGTGGTTCTCCATGTCGGGGCCCGCGGCGAACACCTTATCTAGACAGAATCCTTTTTGAGACGAGCAACACCCCCGAGCCGCATCGCATGGAGCTGTAACGCTGGAGGCAAGACGAATTGCCAGATGATTTGTGTCCCAAGGTTTCATCGCTCGAATCGATCGAGAAGCTGACCATGAGGCTCAGGACTGTCCCCGATTCTGGCGATGCTTTCAAGCACATCGCCGAGACCGTCCGCGAGGTCGCCGCGGCGGACTTAGGGTTCGTTCTGTTGATTGAGAAGGGCAACCCGAAGCTCTCGGTGATGGGTGAGGCTGGGGGCACTGAGCATCTCGCCGGCTCGAGGAGGATCCATCTGGACGTTGAGATCTTCAAGAAGCTCTCTCAGGGGCTGGGGTCCTCTGCCATGAGGATCGAGAGCATCGACCTGATGACTCCCGAGTCCAGGGAGCTCGCGGTGGCCGGAGGCTTAAGCACTGTTCTCGCAAGCTCGATCATGCTGCGGGGCGAATGCCTCGGCTTCCTGGTCGCTGGCATGATGGCAGGGCAACCCTCCCTTCGCACTGGATGTCGAGCAGGAGCTCGCTCGTCTCGCCGACAACATCGCCTTCGCGGTCGACAACATCCGCACATCGCTCCTGCTCAGCAGGAGCATCGAGGAGACCGAGAGGATCCTGTCGATGGCGCCGATAGGCATCATGTCGATAGACCCGAAGGGCATCATCACCGCGGTCAACAACCAGATGACCCGCGTGTTGGAGAGGAAGACCTCCGAGGAGCTGGTGGGCACGAGCGTGTTCGAGATGCCCGCGATATCCCGCTCGGGCCTGGATGCGCTGCTGATGCAGGGCATGGAGGGACACGACGCTGAGAAGACAGAGGTCCATTTCGTGCCCAAGCTGGATAAGGCGTACTACCTGCATGTCAAGGTCACCCCGCTCATGTCCGTCAGGGACGAGGTGGAGCAGGTCCTCCTGGTCGCGATGGACACATCCTCCAAGGTGCGCCTCGAGAACCAGCTGGAGCGCTCGTACGAGAAGCTCACGCAGACCTATCAGGAGCTCGAGCGGGTGAACAAGATGAAGAGCCAGTTCATCGATGTCGTCTCCCACGAGCTCAGGACACCCCTGACCGTCATGAGGGGGTACGTGGACCTGATGGACTCGGAGTACTCGTCGAAGATGGACCCCAAGTTCTCCCAGCGCGTGAGGACCATCAAGGCGAACACCGACAAGCTCTACGCCCTCGTCGAGAGCATGCTCGACGTCAGCAGGCTCGAGAAGGGCTCGCTGGAGATCCATCCCGAGCCCGTCAGGCTCGATGTGATCCTCGAGGAGCTGATCAAGACCATCATGCCGGAGGCGCACGGGAAGAAGCAGACGCTCACGCTTGATATCGAGGGCAAGCTCCCGCTGGTCATGGCCGACAGGCGCAGGATGAAGGATGTGTTCAACAACATCATCGACAACGCCATCAAGTACACCCAGGAGGGAGGGAGGATACAGGTGGGCGCCCGGGACGAGGGAAAGATCATCCATGTCTGGGTGAGGGACAACGGCGTCGGCATACCGCTGGAGAACCTCGGGCGGATATTCGACAGGTTCTACATCGTCGCCAGCAACGACCTCGCGCACCAGGTTAACAGGATAGGCCTGAGCCTGCCGATCAGCAAGGGCATAGTCGAGGCCCACAGCGGCCGCATCTGGGTGGAGAGCCAGGTGGGCAAGGGGTCCGTGTTCCACATAGACCTCCCGAAGGAGTTGCCGAAGTAGGATTCTAATACTCTGGGGCAATCTCCGACCTGATGGCCTCCAGGGACAAGAAGAACGCCATACTGCTCACGGCCCTAGCGAGCCTCATCTGGGGCAGCTCGTTCCCGGGCGCTAAGTGGGGGCTGGGCTATGTCAGCAACGACGTGTTCTTCCTGTGGCTCAGGTTCCTGGTCGCCTCGGCCATCACGCTCTCGATAGTCCTCTACATGCGCAAGTTCTCGTTCTCGATCCTGAAGAAGCCCGCGGTGTGGCTCGTAGGCGCGTTCAACGCGGGCGCGTTCGTCGCCCAATATGTGGGGCTCAACTACACGACCGCCTCGAAGACCGCCCTGCTCGTGGACATCAACGTGATAGCGGTGGCGATAGTCTCCTACTTCGCCTTCAAGGAGCGCATAGGCAAGATGCAGGCCGCGGGAGTTGCGTCGGGCATACTGGGCATATTCATGCTGACGACCGAGGGCGGCATGTCGTTCAGCAGCTCGCAGTTCCGCGGGGACGTGCTGGTCTTCGTCGCCGGCTGGGGCTGGGCGTTCTTCATCGTGATCAACAAGAAGCTCCTGGGCACCTACAACGGGATCGAGGTGAGCACCGCCGCGATCGTGACCTCGACCATATGGCTCATCCTGCCGGTGTCCTACCTGTACCTCACGGGCGCGGACTTCTCGATGGAGCCGATGGCCTGGGTGGCGATCGTGTACCTGGGGCTGTTCTGCACATCCATCGCGATGCTGCTCTGGGCCCTCGGTCTGGAGGGGGTATCCGCCACCGCCTCGGCCACGATCATGCTGCTCGAGGTGGTCGTCGCGCTGATCCTCTCGATAGGCCTTCTCGAGGAGTCGCTCACCACGGTCGCGTTCATAGGCGCGGCGTTCGTC
Source organism: Thermoplasmatota archaeon (assembly GCA_963818745.1). Taxonomy (GTDB): domain Archaea; phylum Thermoplasmatota; class Thermoplasmata; order UBA10834; family UBA10834; genus CAWBDD01. The sequence continues at coordinate 122,243 of CAWFTI010000003.1, forward strand.
ATGGCGGCGATATACCTTGTCTCTGCGGGCGAGAAGGAGCCAGAGGTGCCAACCCTCGGCTACGCCTGATGGCCTTGAGACGGTTCCACGTGCCACGCCCATCCGAAGTCGCATTCAGGGTCGGCTCACGGGATGGATAACACATATCCCGCGATGCCGTCCAGGACCATCTGGACGGCGTATGCGGATGTGATGAGGCCCATGACCCTCGTCAAAGCCCTCGTGCCTGCGTTGCCGATGAGCCTGTACATTATGTCCACCCTCCATAGGAGGGCCGCGCAGAACGCCATGACCGTCAGGAGGGAGATTATTACCAGTGGTATATCCGCGGTCCCTGTAAGAATGATGACCACCGATATCGCCCCCGGACCCGCGATCATCGGGGTCCCGAGGGGCACGAAGGCCACGTCCTCTGGCTTGTGCGCCTCCTCCTCTTCCGGCTCCTCAACCCCTTTCCGCCGGGACCTCGGCGTGTCCCCCTCGTACAGCATCATGATGCCGATCACGAGCAGGAGCAGGCCGCCCGAGATGCGGAGAGCGTCTATGGATATTGAGAGGTAGTCCAGGATCGCCTTGCCAATGAGCGCGAACAGCACCAGGAGCGACCCCGCGAACGCGACGGAGTACTTCAGGGTCTTGTTCCTGGCTGCCCTGTCCATGCTCTTGGTGAGCACCAGGTAGATCGGCATGACCCCGAACGGGTCTATGACCACGAACATCGGGATGAATATGATGAGGAACTCGACAGCCATCGAGACCGTCACTACCGTGCGGGTATTTGTTGGCTTCTAGGACCGCGCCCGAAACCTCTATGCCCCACGAGGGCATAATCCGCGCGATCACATGACGCGCTCCGAGATGCTCGACGAGGTCTACTCGAGGATCGACAAGGACAAGAACAGGCACATCGCGAGGGTCAGGCGCTTGCTGAAGCAGCCGAGCTCCAGCCAGCAGGACATAGGGATCGAGGAGTGCGCAGACCTCGTCGCCGACCTGTACCGCGAGGTGGGGTGCGACAAGGTCGAGGTCGTCGAGACCAAGGGCAACCCGGTCGTCTACGGAGAGTGCAAGGGGGACTCCGACGACACGCTGCTCGCGTACTTCATGTACGACACGATGCCGTTCAACGAGCCCGGCTGGAACCAGCCCGCGATGGGCGCGAAGATGGTCGACATGAAGCTCCCCTCGGGGAAGGTGAAGGCGATCGTGAACAGGGGCAGCGACAACACGAAGGGCCCGCTCGCAGCCTTCCTGAACTCTGTCGAGGCGTGCAACAAGTCGGTCGGGCGCCCGCCGGTCAACCTCATCCTCGTGGCCGAGGGCGAGGAGGAGCTCGGCAGCCCGAGCCTGCCCGCGTACGTCAAGAAGGACAAGAAGCGCCTCTCGAAGGCCGACGCGTGCTACTTCCCGTTCTTCGGCCAGGACTCCGACGGCGCCTCGAACCTGTACCTGGGCGTGAAAGGCGTGGTCTACTTCGAGCTCGAGTGCTCAGGCAAGAGCTGGGGGAAGGGCCCGAAGGAGTTCGCGATACACAGCTCCGCGAAGGCGTGGGTCGACAGCCCCGTGTGGCGGCTCATCGACGCGCTCGAGACCATGACCGTGGACGGCGGGAACAAGATACTGATTGACGGGTTCTACGACGACATCGCCCCTCCCACCGAGGAGGACGAGATGCTGATCAAGGAGCTGGCGAAGGGGTTCGATATCTCCGCCGCCAAGGAGTCGATGAAGGTCGACAGGATGATGCTGCCCGACGGAGACAAGGAAGGGCTCATCAGGATGTTCACGTTCGGCACCACGCTGAACATAGACGGCATCTGGGCCGGCTGGACGGAGAAGGGCTCGAAGACCGTGCTGCCCCACAAGGCCACCTGCAAGATCGACATAAGGCTCGTGCCCGACCAGGAGAAGGACAAGATGATGCCGCTCGTGCGGAAGCACCTGGACGCGCACGGGTACGAGGACATCAAGATGACCGAGATAGACACCGGGTACGACTGCTGCAGGGCGAGCGTGAAGGAGCCGGTGGTCCAGGCGATCATCTCGTCGTTCAAGGAGTTCGGGTGCGAGCCCGCGATATGGCCCACGAGCGGCGGGGCGGTGCCGTTCTACGTGTTCAGCAAGTTCCTGAATATCCCGTTCACGATGAGCGGGATAGGGCACAGCGACCTCGCCCACAGCCCGAACGAGTACATGGTCGTCGAGGGGAACAAGAAGGTCGCGGGGCTGACCGATGCGGAGAAGTTCATGGTGCACTTCATGGACGGCTTCGCTCACCGCGCCTGAAGGGCCTGCTCGTAGGCCCTGAGGACGACCTTCGCGGTCTCGTCCCAGGAGAACTCCCTCGCCCTCTTCTTCCCGGCCTCGCCCATGCGTGCGCGCATCTTGGGGTCCTCGAGCAGCTTGCACAGCGCATCCGCCAGTCCGACGATGTCCGCTGGTTCCACGAGGATTCCCTCGGCGCCGTCCCGAACGAGTTCCGGAATCCCTCCGACCTTCGTCGCTACGACCGGCCTTCCGCAGACCATGCCCTCCATGAGCGACAGCCCCCAGCCCTCGTTCCTCGATGGCAGCGCCACGATATCACAGTCGGCGTACAGGGCCATCAGCTTCTCCTGGCTCACGGATTCTAGGAACTCAATGGACCCCGACACTCCGGTCCTGTTCGCGAGCACCTTGAACCATCCCGCTTCGTCCGTGCCGCGGAAACCGGTCTTGGCGACGGCAACGAGACGGGCGTCCGGGACACACTCCACGACCTGCTTCATCGCGAGCACAAGGAACTCCAGGCCCTTCCTCGGCTCGAGTCCTCCGACGAACAGTACCGTGGGCCTACGCGAGGACCGAGCGGGCAGGTCCCTGAAGTCGGACTCGTCGATCCCGTTGTACGAGACGATCGATCCGAACCCGAAGTCCCTCTTCAGCGCGTCCTTCCAGTACTGCGAGACCACGAACCTGTGGTCCGCGTGAGCGACCGCGCTCTTCTCGAACTCGTAGAGCGTCGGCTCCGCGAAGTCATCGACATGGTGTATCGTGCGGAAGATGGGGGCCGAAATGGTCCCTTGGGACTTCATCCGGGCGAGCGCGGTCCCGCCGACGCAGTCCTGCGCATGATACAGTTCGGCGTCCCTCGGGAGGTTCTCCGAGTACGCTGCGATCATCCTCTCGAGTCTGGTGACCATATCTGGATGCCATTCATATGGGAAGATCCTGAACGGGACCGAGACCTCTCTGAAGAACCCTCTCGAAGCGGACGGATCATCTCCACGCGCAAGGGAGTATAGGGTGACATCGACACCGAGGGCCCGCAGTCTCTCCGCGAGCTTGAGGGCGTGCGCGACCCCTCCTCTCGCCCTCGTGCTGTATGTCAGCATCGCGACCTTCAAACTGATCCTCACGGCCCCAACGCGGTCGAGGCATAATTTCTTTGTCGAGCGTTCGCGCGATCCGTCATGGTGCACGAAAGTGAACATGTGGAGGTTCGCCACGGGAGACGAAAACGAGGAGCCATCCTCCACGCTCCGGACAGGTATTTGAGAAACGTTATTAAGCTGCGGACATTTATCCTAGCCTTGAAGGCGACAGAAGGTCGGTTTGTGCGCCGTCAACGATGTTTACAGGGGCGCGCCAGTCGGTCTCTGTGTCGTCCAGCGCAAGCGTGGGTTACGGGGGAGCTGTCGACCGTGCCTGCGAGCGAATCTGCAGCGAACGTAGCCGCAATCTGCTTCAGGCGGGGCCAATGATGCCGAAAGAGCCCAATACCTCAAATGGACGAGCCAATGAGCAGGTGCTATGGCTGAACGAGATAGGCCTCAAAGACATTGCCAAAGTGGGCGGGAAGAACGCCTCCTTGGGCGAGATGATCGGCCATCTCACGAGCAAGGGCATCAGGGTCCCCGAGGGTTTTGCAGTCACGACGAAGGCGTTCAGGCTCTTCATGGAGAGCCGCCCAGCTCGAGGGGAAGGTCAAGGAGATCATCAATGGTCTGGACCCTGACGACCCGGTCGACGTCGCGGCGAGAGGGGCGAATATCAGGAAGGTGTTCCTCGACGCCGAGTTCCCGGACGAGCTGAGGAGGGAGATCGCGTTCAGCTACTGGCAGCTCGGGAGGAAGCTGAACATGGAGACCCCGAGCGTCGCGATCAGGTCGAGCGCCACGTCGGAGGACCTCGATGGCGCCTCGTTCGCGGGTCAGCACGAGACTATTCTCAACGTCAGGGGCGAGTTCGCGGTCATGAAGGCCATAAGGCAGTGCTTCGCGAGCCTGTTCACCGACCGCGCGATCGCGTACAGGTCGCACAAGGGGTTCGACCAGATCGACAACGAGCTCTCGGTGGGCGTGCAGCGCATGGTCAGGAGCGACCTGTCGTGCTCCGGCGTCATATTCACTCTCGACACTGAGAGCGGGTTCGACAAAGTCGTCTATATCACAGGTTCCTGGGGCCTTGGCGAGATGATCGTCCAGGGAGCGGTGAACCCGGACCAGTTCTACGTGTTCAAGCCCATGCTGGGCAAGGCCGAGGACCCCATCGTGGAGAAGAAGCTCGGGAGCAAGCAGCACAAGCTCGTCTATGCGTCGAAGGGCAGCGGTATGATGGACGCCGAGGTCCCGGAGAGGGACCGGCAGAGGTTCGTTCTTGACGATAAGGACATCGTCACCCTCGCGAAGTGGGCTTGCATCATAGAGGACCACTACGGGAAGCCGATGGACATCGAGTGGGCAAAGGACGGCATCACGGGCGAGCTGTACATCGTGCAGGCCAGGCCCGAGACCGTCCACGCGGCCAAGACGGAGAACGTGCTCGAGACCTACGTACTCGAGGAGCGAGGGGACAGTCGTCATCAAGGGCGAGGCCGTGGGCCACAAGATCGGCAAGGGCGCGGTCAAGGTCCTGGAGAGCGCGTTCGAGATATCCGAGTTCAAGAAGGGCGAGGTGCTCGTGACGGACAAGACCGACCCGGACTGGGAGCCGATCATGAGGAACGCCTCCGCCATCGTGACCGACCGCGGGGGCAGGACCTGCCACGCGGCGATAGTGTCGAGGGAGCTGGGCATCCCGTGCATCATCGGCACCGGCAGGGGAACGAAGGTGCTTCGGAACGGGCAGCTGGTGACGGCCGACACGTCCGAGGGCGAGGGTAGGGTGTACGAGGGCGAGTTGAAGTTCAGGGTCGACAGGACTGATCTGAGCCACATGCCGGAGACCCGCACCAAGATCATGATGAACGTGAGCGTGCCCGAGCACGTCTTCACTCAGGGCCGGATACCCTGCGACGGGGTCGGGCTCGCCAGGCTCGAGTTCATAATAGCCGCCCACATCGGGATCCACCCGCTCGCGCTCGTCGAGTTCGACAAGCTCAAGGAGCGCGCGCGCACGGAGCCCGAGGTCGCCAAGATAGTCGATGAGATCGAGGAGCGCACACAGGGGTACGACAACAAGGAGGACTACTTCCTCGAGAAGCTCGCGTGGGGGGTGGGCAAGATAGGCGCCACGTTCTACCCGCGCGATGTGATCGTGAGGCTGTCCGACTTCAAGACGAACGAGTACGCGAGCCTGCTCGGCGGGAAGCTGTTCGAGCCGACCGAGTTCAACCCGATGATCGGGTGGCGGGGCGCGTCGAGGTACTACGACGAGAGGTTCAAGGCCGCGTTCAGGCTCGAGTGCATCGCGCTCAAGCGCGTGCGCGAGAAGAAGGGCCTGACCAACATCAAGGTCATGGTGCCGTTCTGCCGCACGCCCGACGAGGGCCGGAAGGTCATCAAGACCATGGCCGAGTTCGGGCTGAAGCAGGGCGAGAACGGGCTCGAGGTGTACGTCATGTGCGAGATCCCGAGCAACGTGGTGCTCGCGGAGGAGTTCGCGGACGTGTTCGACGGTTTCTCGATAGGCTCGAACGATCTCACGCAGCTGATGCTCGGGCTCGACAGGGATTCGGAGCTCGTCTCGCACCTCTACGACGAGCGCAACCCGGCGGTCAAGACCATGATCGCCAGCGCGATCAAGACGTTGAAGAAGAAGGGGAAGAAGATAGGCATCTGCGGTCAGGCGCCCTCCGACTTCCCCGAGTTCGCCGAGTTCCTGGTGGAGTGCGGCATAGACAGCATTTCCCTCAACCCGGACAGCGTCATCAAGACCCGGCTCCTGGTGGCGGAGAAGGAGAAGAAGCTCCAGCGCCAGAAGTAGGCTTTTCGAACGGTTCATATAGCCGATGGCTTAACGTTACGAACCTCCATTATCGAAAATGATAACATTTATAAGTTCGGGGGGCGTTTCCTTGAATGTTATCCTCCCCCCTTTTTCTGTGATAACACGGCCCCGTGTTCCGGGGCCGTTTCGTTTTTGCCTAGAAAATCTTGAGCGTGCGCTGCTTCTTCGCCTTGGATGACTCGGCCTTCTCCTTGTCCAGCTCCCTGCCCCAGAGGACGAGCAGGTATATCGCGATCGGGGCGCTGCCGATCGCCAGCACGAGCAGGCTCTCCCTGAGGCCCCAGAGCTCCCCGATGTATCCGGCCGAGACCTCGACGATGGTCAGGATGAACGTGAAGATGAATGTCGCGATGCCCATCACGGTGCTCCTGTGGGCGGAGTCGACCCGCCTGTTGATGTAGTCGCCGATTATGGGTCCCTGCAGAACCGACACGGAGTAGATCAGGAACTGCATCATGATCGCTGCGGGCGACTGAACGATGAACACGACTGCGAACGAGACGGCGAGGGCGAGGTACATCATCCAGAGCGACCCCTTCTCGCCGAGGGACGCCTCGACGTTCGACGCGCGCCTCACGATCATCCCTCCGACGACCATGAACGCGGCGTAGAAGAGGCCGATCTCGAGGTAGTTCAGCTTCAGCTCCTCCTGCATGTACACCGACCTGAACACGGCCATGACGTAGATGCCGATCTCGAGGATTATCTGGAACAATATCAGGGTCAGGATGGGCCTCGAGGACGTGACCACCTTCAGCCCCTTCCTGAGATGCTTCCTGTATGTCTCCATCTCCTGGTGCTCGATCTTCGGCTCCTTGAGCGCCAGGGCGGCGAAGGACCCCGTGAACCCTATGACCGACGCGATGATCAGCGTGTACTCAGGGTGGTCGGTGGTCTGAACGAGGTATCCGCCGACGACGCACGCGACCGCGTTGGTCATCAGCATCAGGGCGTTGGCGGTGCCCATGACCTTGGTGAAGTCCTTGCCCCGCTTGAGCTCGAGCAGCGTGTCGTACACGAACGGGGTGTCCCCGCTCACTATGAAGCAGACCCCCAGGGCCCAGATGACGTTCGACGCGAGGAACTGGGGGAACCCGGTGCTGAGGCCGAAGGCCAGCAGCCCGACCGCGTACATGAGCTCGCCGATCAGGAGCATCGTCCTGCGGCCGTACCTGTCGCCCAGGAGCCCCGCGGGTATCTGGAACAGGATCATGGTGATCCAGAACGCCGTGTCGACGACGGTCATCAGGAAGACGTCGTCCAGGTTCTTGTAGACCCAGAGGGTCCAGAACGGCATCCAGAGAGCGAACGAGGTGACCATCCTGAAGATGTAGAACCTTCTGATCCTCTGGGTCCCCTCGTCCATGCGTGCCGTATCGCAGAGCTGCTAATAAATCACACTGAGCTGAGCTCGCGGTCGCGAGAGAGAAAAAGATGTCAGGAGGATGGGCCTGGCCCATCGCTCCTTCTGTGGTTTCAGAGTTTCTTCTCGATGCAGTTCATGCCGTACTTCGGCAGCATCTTCACGAACGGGCCGGGTCCATCATCTCCGGCGGGAACACGCCCTTCTGCGTGATCTTGCCCTGCGCGAAGAGCATCGCGGCGATGGCGAGAGGCGTCCCGACGGACTACGCGGTCGCGCTGTTGTGCCGTACTTCTCGTAGGTCTTCTTGTGGTCGAGCGAGGTCCAGATGCCGTACCCGATCTTCTTGCCGTCCTTCTCTCCCTGTCACGATGGCGCCGATCGCGCACTGCGCCCTTCGACAGGTGGCCGAGCGTGGACGGGTCTGGCAGCACCGCGTCGACGACATCCCTCGGGAGCGACCTTCGCGCCCTTGCACCTTGATCTTGTTCGGGTGTCGAGAGCCCGAGCTTGCCGATCATCTTGATCGCGTCGACGTACTCGTCTCCGAGCGCGATCTTGAAGTCGCAGTAGTCGCAGCCCTTGCCGAGCACCTTCCCGATGTAACGTCGGGCAGGGTCTCCGCTCCTCGTGGTCGACGTTGTAGATCGGTATCTTGCCCACGCCGTCAGGGAAGTCGAAGTCCTCCTTGTTCTCGAACGAGCCGTACTTCCTGTAGTGCCCGTCGTCGTAGTATGTCGCCGGCATCAGGACCTCCTCGATGAGGGTCTCGGGGGACCACAGCGGCGCGAACTCGTACCCTTCGACATAGCCGTTGTCGCCGTCCCTGATGAGTATCTCCTTGACTCTGTCCATCCTGTCCGCGCCCTTCCTGGCGAACAGGTTCGAGAGGCCGGGGTCGCACCCGATGCCCAGCATGCCGGTCAGTCCCAGCTTCTTCCAGGCCTTGTCCTTCTTCAGGTACAGGAACGACGGCGGAGTCTGGCTTGATCACCTCTGCCCGGCCGGCGTCTTGTCGAGCGCGATGTCCCAGGCGGTGTCCAGGTAGTTCACCTTCGCCTTCTCGCACGCCTCCATGATGGCGAAGTTGAACCTCGGTATCGCGAGGTTGCAGACGAGGTCCAGCCCTTGAACGCCTTCGTCATGCGCCGGCACGTCGGATGCGTCGAGCTTCTTGACGGTCACCTTGTCGCTCGAGATCTTCTTCTGCAGTCCTCTTGCCCTTCTCGGGGTTCCTCGCCCCGAGGACGACCTTGTCGAACTCCTCGGAGTGGGCGAGCACGTCGGTCACAACGATCCGATTGCACCAACCCCCAGAACCATAGCCTTCATTCTTTCAGGTACCTCCTAAGTCCCGGTAGTTAGACCAGGATCCCCCCACCGACGAACGGTTAGCGGCTAGATAAACCTCTCGCGTCCGCTGACTGGATGTGCTCTCGTGAACGGGGTTTTCTGGTGGCTGGCCGACACGTGCGCCGAGGTCAGTAGTGCCTCTGCTCGAGAGTGTGCACGGGCATGCCGTGCTTCTTGAGCATCGCGGGCCACGGCTCAGGGTCGAGCATCTCCGGCGGGAACACTCCCTTCTGCTGGATCCTGCCCTGAGCGAACAGTATCGCCCCTATGGCGAACGGCACTCCGACGGAGTATCCGGTAGCGCTGTGCCCGTACTTCTTGAAGGTCTGCTCGTGGTTGAGCTGGGTCCAGATGAAGTAGTTGACCTCGTGGTCGTCCTTCAGCCCCTTCGTGAGGGTGCCTATGGCGCAGTCGCCCTTCGCGCGCTCGCCGAGCGTCGACGGGTCCGGGAGGCACGCGGCGACGACATCCCTCGGCGCCACCTTCGCCCCTTTCACCTCTATCTTGTTGGGGTTCGACGAGCCCGAGCATGCCTATCATCTGGATGGCCTCGACGTACGCGTCGTCCAGCGCTATCTTGAAGTCGCAGTAGTCGCACCCCTTGCCCAGGACCTCGCCGATGAATGTGGGCAGGGTCTCGGACTCCTCGTGGTCGACGTTGTATATCGGCAGCCTGCCGACGGGGTCGGGAACTCGAACAGCTCCCTGCCGCTGAAGGGCGCGAGCTTCCTGTACTGGCCGTTGGTGTAGTATGTCGCTGGCATCAGGACCTCCTCGATCAAGCGTCTCCGGGGACCACAGGGGGGCGAACTTGTGCCCTTCGACCTGGCCGTTGTCCCCGTCCCTGACGAGGATCTCCTTCACCCGGTCCAGCCTGTCGGCGGCCATCCTCGCGAATATGTTGGACAGTCCCGGGTCGCACCCGAGGCCGATCATCGCGGTGAGGCCCGCCTTCTTGAACTCCGCGTCCTTCTTCAGCTGGTTCCACGCGGGCGTCTCCTTGATGACCCGTCCTGGCTTCGTGGTGTCGCGGGGCGACGTCCCAGGCCATGTCCGAGTAGCTGGCCCCTGCCCTCAGGCAGGCGTCCATTATGCCAAGGTTGAACCTCGGTATGACAGCGTTCAGGACGAGGTCGATGCCCTTGAAGGCCTTCGTCATGTCGTCGACGTCCGAAGCGTCGACCCTCTTGACGGTCACCTTGTCGTTGGAGATCTTCTTCTCGGCCCTCTTCGCACGTCTCCAGGTTCACATCCGCGAGAATGACCTGTGTCGTACTCCTCGGAGTTCGCCAGCACCTCTGCCGTGACGGAACCCACCGCTCCTACTCCCAGGACCATGGTCTTCATTATTTCACGTACAACCCCGGAGGCCAGACGCTCCCCCTGGCCCCCGACGGATAGCCGATAGCCTCTGCCTTATTTAAGCCTCGCGGGTTTTTTTCGAAGGGGGTATTAAGTCCTTTCAATAGGCGGCAAGTTCGTTCGAAAATCGGAGCGAGATGTGGAAGTCGCGTTCGGAAGCCGCGGCTCTATGCCCTGACTCCCGCGCCGACGCTCGGGAACCTCAGCCCTTCCCTGTGCGGGAGGAACATCGCCTGGGCGAACTCCTTCTGGAAGTCCTTGTCCGAGGCGAGCTCGACGTACTCCACCTTCCTGGACAGCTCGTCTGCCAGGTCCCTCATCCTGACCGACTTGAGGGCCAGCCTCGCGCCGGAGCCAGCAGCGTTGCCTATGAACTTGATCCTGTCCAGCGGACACGTCCGGATACATCCCGATGGTGATGGCGGCGGATGCGTCGACATAGGTCCCGAACGCCCCTGCCGCGTAGACGTCCGCTTGATGTCCGAAGCACTTCGCCTTCAGATGGCTCATGAGTATCGAGACGCCGGTGTATATCGCGGCCTTCGCGAGCTGGATCTCCTCTATGTCCTTCTGCGCTATCGTGATGTCGGCCCCTCTCTCGGCCTCCTTGCCCTCGACCAGGACGAACTCGAGGCCCCTGCTGAGCCTTCCTGCACTCTGCGGTCTGCCGTCCGTCGGGCCGTATCTTGCCAGCGTGGTCGAGCAGGCCCGCCCTGAACATCTCAGATACGGCATCGACTATGCCCGAGCCGCATATCCCCCGCGGCTTCGCGTCGTCGACGGTCCTGACGCTTCACCTCTCCGGTCTCAGAGTCTATCCATACGCGCTCGATCGCGCCCGTGGCCGCGCGCATGCCGAAGCGTGATGTGCGCGCCCTCGAACGCGGGTCCTGAGGCGCACGAGCAGCTGATGAGCCGGTCCTTCGTCCCCGCGATGATCTCGGTGTTGGTGCCTATGTCTATCATCATCCCGAGGCCCTTGTCCTTGTACAGCCCGCTCGAGATGAGGTCCGCGACCGCGTCCGCACCGACGAACCCCGCTATGTTCGGGAGCGAGGAGACCTTCCCGAACGGGTAGATGTCGAGCGCCGAGATGCGCTCGGGTCCCATCACCAGAGGCGCCCTGACAACTGGAGCGTAGGGCGCAGCGGCCACGTGCTGGGCGGGTATGCCGAAGAAGATGTGGTGCATGGCGGTGTTCCCCACGACCATGACCTCGAGCATGTCCTCGGGTTCGATCCCCTCGGTCCTAGCACAGTCTTCGCGATGAGCTCGTTCAGTCCTCCGATCACGGACCTTCTGGAGCCTCCTCGCCGCCATCCTTCTCCTTGATCGTGTACGATATCCTGGACATCAGGTCCTCGCCGTAGGGTATCTGAGGGTTCGGCATGCTCTCGGTCGTCGACGGTCTCGCCCGTGCGCAGGTCGATCAGGTACGCGACCACCTTGGTCGTGCCGATGTCGACGGCGACTCCGAAGAGCTCTTCCGATGTGTCTCCAGGCTCTATCTTCATGAGCTCCTCGTCCCTGAAGAGCGTGACCGTGGTCTCCCAGGCCTGCTCCCTGAGCGCCCGCTGGTACGTGCCCGTGTATCTCGGGCGTGATGACGGCCCTGACCTTGGCCTTCTTGTAGAGCATCTCGAGCAGCCTGTCGTCGTCCGCCCTGAGGTCCTTGAGCGTCGCCGGAGGCAGCCGGAGCACGATACTTGCTGGACCGCAGGCTCGAGCTTCACTCCGGCTCCACCCCGGATGCCAGGAGCCTGTGATGCCCCCTCATGCTCTCCTCTGGTATCTCGACGACGATGTTCCGCCGGCTCCTTACCTTCACCTGACACGCGAGTCTCTTGCCCTCCGCGAGCTCCGCCCTGTCGAGGAACTTGAGCTCACTGACCGTAGGTGGCGGAGAGGAGCGTGTGCCCGGACGCTATGACGACCTTGCACTTGCCGCACTTGCCAGCGGAGGAGCAGATGGATTCGATCGGACACGCCAGCGTCCCTTGCGAGTTCGAGCAGACTGGCGCCCTCTCCGGACTGCTGTCTTGCGCCCGAGAGGCTGGAAGTGAACGATCCGCTCCGCCATCTGCTGGAACCCTGGATGACCCGATGGCTCACGGCCTAATTGTTACTTCCTCCGGCGCGCGCGTCCGCGGTTCTCTTCACCGATGTCCTTCCTGTAGAACGCGAAGTGCTCGATGGTCTCGTATCCCATCTTCGTGTAGAGCTTGAGCGCCTTGGAGGGGTTGTTCACATCCACCATGAGCATCGCACCCTCCATCTCGGCCTCCCTCAGCACGATGAGGCTCCTCGAGATGAGCGCGCTCGCGATCCCCTTCCTCCTCCACGGCTTCCTGACGAATATCCTCTCGGTCCGGCACCACCTCTTGCCGAACGCTTCGACGTCGTGCGGGTCGAGGAAGTTGTGCACGCCCCCGACCACCTCGTCGCCGTCCCACGCTATCTGCCACATGTGAGGGGAGAACGTGTCGGCCTTCATGTGGTCCCTGAAGGCGCTCTCGGTCCAGGCCTGGTCGCTGAAGTTTGGCTCCTCCCTGAGCGCCTCCTTCGAGGCGTTCCATATCTTCCGATAGTGCTCGGGCTCCACCCTCCTGACCTCTATCCCCGGAGGCAGCGGAAGGGGTCTGGCCTCTTCGAGATGCGTGTTGAGCATGTTCAGCATGTGCGACTCGGCGGTGTATCCCCTGCTCTCCAGCAGGCTCTTCCACTCGTTCTCATCCAAGCTGGCCCACGCGTCGAGGTACTTCCTGGGAGCGGAATGTCTCTTCGCCAGCCCTCGGGCGCGGTCCTCTGCGAGATCGAGCAGCGCCTCCCTGAGCCCCGTGCCCCTCCACTCGGGCACGACCTGGGACTGGAGCGAGTACTCCCGCGCCCCGTCGGGCTTGGTCCTCCAGGTGATGTAGCTGCATCCTATCATCCTCCCCTTGACCTCCGCGATGAAGAAGCACCTCTTCGGGTCGAAGCCCTTCATCCTGTGGTAGTATAGTTTCACGTCCTTCGGCGTCTGGCTCCATTTGACGTGGTCCGCCTTCCAGCTGGCGTTCATGACCCTGGAGATCTCGGCGTAGTCCTTCGAACTCCTGAAGCTCCTGAACTCGACGCCCTCCAAGCGAGTGGCCTTCATCCTTCCGCTCTTCGCCATGTTTCCCGCACCTGGCCCACGGACGGGCGGCCCTGGATATAAATACCGCGAACGCTTTGGCGGCGCCTGGGGAATCGGATTTGAGCCTGGCTCTCCGTCAGGCGGGCTTTTACGACCAGCAAGCATTTTATACCCCTAGCCGTTACCAACTCTGCTCTTTTCATCGGAAAGGGCCTGTGAATGATGACGGTGCTCACGCACCTGAAGGAGGTATCAGTTTGCCGAAAGCAGTCTATGTCAAGTTTGAGACGCCGAAGGAACTAGTGGACAAGACCTACGAGGTCGTCGAGCTCGCCCGCGACGGCGGCAAGCTCAGGAAGGGCACGAACGAGGTCACGAAGCTCGTCGAGAGGGGCGAGACCCTCATGGTCGTCATGGCCGAGGATGTCTCCCCGCCCGAGATCCTGATGCACATGCCCGGGCTGTGCGACGAGAAGAACGTCCCGTACGCCTTCGTCCCGAGCAAGGCCGAGCTGGGGAACGCCTGCGGCCTGGAGAAGCCGACCGCGGCCATCGCGATACTGGACGCAGCGAAGGGCAAGCCCGCGCTGGACGACCTGGCCGAGAAGATCAAGGCGCTCAAGAAGTAGGTGGCTCAAGATGCCAGAAGATGACAGCATTCCAGCAACCGTCGTCGAGATCATAGGCAGGACCGGCATGACAGGGGAGGCTACCCAGGTCAAGGTCAGGGTCCTGGACGGCAGGGACAAGGGCAGGATCATCACGAGGAACGCGATGGGCCCGATCCGCGTCGGCGACGTGCTGATGTTGAAGGAGACTTCGAGAGAGGCGAAGAAGCTCAGCGTCCGCTGAGCTCTCGTCCGAGAGGTGATGTTGAATGGTCGAGCGAAGGGTCTGCACGTTCTGCGGCGACGAGATAGAGCCGGGGACGGGCAAGATGTACATCAAGAAGGACGGGGTCGTCTACCACTTCTGCAAGTCCAAGTGCTTCAAGAACATGATCGATCTCCGCAGGGTGCCGAGGAGGACGACCTGGACGAGCTACCACGAGCGCGAGAAGGCGACCCGTATGAAGGGCCTGCCGGTCGCGCCCGAGGCCACGAAGGCCAGGAAGGTCAAGAAGTCCGAGGAGGCGGCGGAGCCGGAGGCGTCCAAGGAGGAGGCCGAGGGGACCAAGAAGGCCGAGCCCAAGGGGCCCGAGAAGGAGAAGCCCGCGCCCAAGGCAGAGAAGAAGCCGGAGCCGAAGCCCGCGAAGAAGGCCGAGGCCCCCAAGAAGGACAAGCCCAAGGCATCCGCGTCGGAAGGTGCCTCAGGATGATTGAGAAGACTTTCGTGATGGTGAAGCCGGACGGGGTCCAGAGGGGCCTCGTCGGCAGGATCGTCCAGAGGTTCGAGGACCGCGGGCTCAAGGTCTGCGCCATGAAGATGATGCGGATACCGAAGGAGCTCGCGGAGAGGCACTACGAGGAGCACAAGGGCAAGGGCTTCTACGATCCCCTGCTCTCGTACATAACCTCGGGCCCGGTCGTCTGCATGGTGCTCGAGGGCGAGAACGCCGTCGCGGCCGCGCGGTCGATGATGGGCAAGACGAACCCTCAGGATGCGGCTCCGGGGACCATCAGGGGGGACTTCTCCCAGGTCACCGGCAGGAACATCGTGCACGGGTCCGACTCGTCGGAGAGCGCCAAGCGCGAGATCAAGCTGTTCTTCAACGACTATGAGATACAGAAGTACGACCAGGCCGACGAGGCTTGGCTGTTCGAGAAGTGAAACCGTTCCACAAACTCCTTCAGAGAATCATTTTTCCATCCACCCGCAGACCGGGTTAAATTGATATACCGTCCCTTCCTTGGTGACGCCGTGGCCATCAGACAGCCGATAGTCTCAGTCATGGGTCACGTGGACCATGGCAAGTCCACGATACTCGACAAGATCAGGGGCACCAAGGTCGTCAGCCGCGAGGCGGGCGGCATCACGCAGCACATCGGCGCGACCGATGTGCCCATCGAGACCATCTACGCCATGTGCGGTCCTCTCATAGGCGACAGGAAGTTCTCCGTCCCAGGGCTGCTGTTCATAGACACTCCGGGGCACTACTCGTTCGCCTCTCTGAGGACCAGGGGAGGAGCGCTCGCGGACCTCGCGATACTCGTGATAGACATCAACGAGGGCATGAAGCCGCAGACCGTCGAGTCGATCAACATCCTGAAGAACCTCAGGACGCCGTTCGTTGTGGCGGCGAACAAGATCGACGCCATCCCCGGGTGGAGGGTGCAGGAGGGCAAGACCTTCGGCGAGGCCCTGGCGGCCCAGGACCCGAGGGTCGCAGCGGAGCTGGACGCGAAGATATACGGCCTCGCCGGACGCCTGTTCGAGAAGGGCGACCTGAGCGCGGACAGGTTCGACAAGATCACTGATTTCACCAAGTCCGTCGCCATCATCCCGGTCAGCGGGAAGCACGGGGAGGGCCTGCCGGACCTGCTGCTCATACTCGTCGGGCTCGCCCAGAGGTTCCTGGAGCAGGAGCTGAGGAGCGAGGAGGGCCCGGGCGAGGGCACGGTCCTCGAGGTCAAGGAGGAGAAGGGCATCGGGACCGTGATAGACGTCATCGTCTACAAGGGCACGATCAGCGTGGGCGACCAGATCGTCGTGTCGTCCGTCAGGGGCGAGCCCATCCAAGCGAAGGTCAAGGGACTGCAGAGGCCCAAGCCCCTGGACGAGATACGCGACCCGAGCCAGAGGTTCGACCGCGTCAAGGAGATCTCCGCCGCGGCCGGCATACGCATAGTCGCGCAGGGCGTCGAGGGCGCGATGGCCGGCGGGACCGTCAAGGTCGTCAGCGGCAACATCGAGGAGCTGCTCGAGGAGACCAGGAAGGAGAGCCAGATAAAGGTCGAGCTCGCGGAGCAGGGGATCGTCGTCAGGGGCGATGCGATCGGCTCCCTCGAGGCGCTCGCGTTCGAGGCGAAGAACGCCAACCTGCCCATCAGGAAGATAGACATAGGGAGGGTCACGAGGAAGGACGTCGTCGAGGCGTCCCACTTCGACGACCCGCTCTACAGGGTCATATTCGCGTTCAACGTCGAGGCGAACGCCGACGCCGAGAGCGAGCTCCGGGCGACCGGCGTGACGATGTTCAAGAACGATGTCATCTACCGGCTGCTGGATGAGTACCAGCTCTGGACGGTCGAGAAGAAGCGCGAGCTCGAGGCCGAGAAGCGGCTCGAGGTCGTGTTCCCTGGCAAGATCACCATCCTCCGGGACCATGTCTTCCGCGTGAGCAAGCCAGCGATAGTCGGCGTGAGGGTGCTCGCGGGCAGGATACGGCCCGGGCAGGGGTTGATGAAGCTGGATGGCCGGCCCATCGGCAGGATCAAGAGCATCAGGAGCGGCGAGGAGACGCTCAAGGAGGCCGTGGCCGGGAGCGAGGTCGCCGTGTCCATAGACGACGCCACCGTCGGCCGGCAGATAGACGTCGAGGAGGTGCTGCTCGTGGACATCCCGGAGAGCCACGCGCGGGAGCTCGCGAAGTACGAGCTGAAGCATGACGAGATCGAGGCCTTCGAGCAGATCGCCGCCATCAAGCGCAAGGAGAAGCCGTTCTGGGGAAGATAGGGGCGCCTGGGACTCGTCCGCGTGTTTTCGGAGGACCCCGTAGGGTGCCGCAGAAGCGGCGTAACGGACCTACCAGCATCCTCCGATGCCCTGCGAAACCTATATAACTCCTTTCGCATTAGGGCGTCCTGCAAACCGGAGTGGATTGTTTGGCAGATTTCAAAGCCGTTATCAGCGATCCAAAGGATGGCAAGTCGTATCAGACACCGGTTACGGGCCACCACGCCAACTCGTTGATCGGCAAGAAGATAGGCGACGTAGTCGACGGCATATTCGTCGGTCTCCCCGGGTACAAGCTCGAGATAACGGGCGGGAGCGACAAGGATGGGTTCCCGATGCGCAAGGACCTCCCAGGACCGAGAAGGAAGAAGCTCCTGCTCTCCAAGAGCATAGGCTTCAACGCCCTCGAGGGCGGCCTCAGGAGGAGGAAGAACGTCAGGGGGAACACCATCGCGCCCGACACGCTGCAGATCAACTTCAAGATCACTCAGCACGGCACGAAGCCCGTGTCCGAGACTTATAACGAAAGAGGAGAAGAAGAAGTAATGAAGGTCCCGACCCAGCCAGAGACTAACATCGGCATGATCGGCCACGTCGACCATGGCAAGACCATGCTGACGAAGGCTCTGACGGGCGAATGGACCGACAGGCATTCCGAGGAGGTCAAGAGAGGCATCTCGATCAGGCTCGGATATGCCGATGTGGCGTTCTACAAGTGCAAGAACTGCGAGGCGCCCGAGTGCTACACCAACCAGCCCACGTGCCCCAAGTGCGAGGGCGAGTGCGAGCTGCTCAGGTCGGTGTCGTTCGTGGACGCTCCAGGACACGAGACGCTCATGGCCACCATGCTTTCAGGCGCGGCCATCATGAACGGCGCGCTCCTGCTCGTGGCCGCGAACGAGAAGTGCCCGCAGCCCCAGACGAGGGAGCATCTGATGGCGCTCTCGATCATAGGCGTTGACAAGATCATCGTCGTCCAGAACAAGATAGACATCGTCTCGAAGGAGGAGGCGAGGCAGAACCTGAAGGAGATCAGGGAGTTCGTCAAGGGCACCATCGCCGAGAGCGCCCCGATCATCCCGATCTCCGCTCACCACGATGTGAACATCGACATGCTGATCGAGGCGATCGAGAAGAAGATCCCGACGCCGAAGTGGGACAAGTCGAAACCCGCGAGGATGTACGTCGCGCGGTCGTTCGACGTCAACGTACCCGGGACGAAGCTGGACAAGCTCAAGGGCGGCGTCGTAGGCGGCTCGCTGCTTCAGGGCAAGCTCAGGATAGGCGACGAGATAGAGATCATACCCGGCAGGAAGGTCGAGAGCGGCCGCGGGTCCTCGTGGGAGCGGGTGACGACCAAGGTCAGGTCCCTGTACTCGGGCGGCCTGGCGCTCGAGGAGGCCGGCCCCGGAGGGCTCATCGCGATAGGCACCGGGCTCGACCCGGCGTACACCAAATCCGATTCACTCGTGGGGAGGCTCGTGGGCGTGCCCGGCACGCTCCCGCCGATCCAGACCGCCATCACCATCAGGACGGAGCTCATGAAGCGGGTCGTGGGCGTGAGCGCGGAGCTGGCAGTCGAGAGCCTCAAGACGAACGAGCCCCTGATGCTGAGCGTGGGCACCGCGACCACCGTGGGCGTCGTCTCCAGCGGACGGGCGGACAGCGCCGAGGTCGACCTCAAGATACCCGTCTGCGTCGAGAAGAATCAGAGGATCGCGATATCGAGGCGCATATCGGGCAAGTGGCGCCTGATCGGCTTCGGCATCGTGCAGTAGAGGGCTGCGCCGTGACCGTCAAGGCAATCGTTCTGGATGCAAACGCCCTCCTGATGCCGTTCCAGTTCAATATCCATATCGACCAGGAGCTGAGGAGGCTTTTCGGGGACATCCCGGTCGTGGTCCCGAGCTCGGTCCTCGGGGAGCTCGCGAACGCTACTGGACAAGAACGCGAAGGCCGCAGCTCGCGCTCGCCAGGAAGTACAAGGTCGTGGAGACCGGGCTTCGGCGGGGACGACGCCGTCATCGACGTGGCCGAGAGGTTCTCAGGCGCGGTGGTCACCAACGACAGGGAGCTCATACGCAGGCTGAGGGCGAGGGGCATCAGGGTGGTCAGGATGCGCGGGCAGCATCATCTGGATTCTGGAGAGGACGCACCGCTCCATGTAGAAAACATATTAATAAGCCTCGCTAATCCGAGCCTGCCATGCATGAGAAGCAGATCGCCACGCTCAAACACATCGCTCTGATGGGGGGCGTGCATGACTACATCGCGATATCCTCGCGAGAGCTCGGCAACGTGCTCGAGATAAGCCAGCAGTCGGCCTCGAAGAAGATCCTGGAGCTCCTGGGGGACGGCCTGATCGAACGCGACCTGGGCGCCCGCAGGCAGCGGATAAAGCTGACGGACAAGGGGTTCGACCTCCTGAGGAAGGAGTACTCGGACTACCAACGGATATTCGAGATGAAGGACCACCTGGTCATCATCGGCACGGTCACATCCGGCCTTGGCGAGGGGCAGTACTACGTCAACCAGGACGCCTACGCCGAGCAGTTCCAGAAGAAGCTGTGGTTCAAGCCCTACGAGGGCACGCTGAACCTGAGGCTCGCGGACCCTGAGCTGGGCAAGCTGGACATACTGAAGAAGTCGGAAGGCATACTCATCAAGGGCTTCGAGCAGGACGGGAGGACCTTCGGGGACGTCAAGTGCTTCCTCGCGACCATACACAACATGGAGTGCGCGGTCGTGCTCCCGGTGCGGTCGCATCACATCGACATCATCGAGATCATCTGCAAGTACCATCTGAGGCGCTCCCTGGGCCTCAAGGACGGGGACCAGGTCGAGCTGATAGTCTCGCTGTGAAGGCGCTCAGAGCTTCTTCGTGACGTACTCGAGCACCGACTCGAAGACCGCGCGGCCGTCTCCCGCGCCGTCCGGGCTCCTGGTCCAGTCGGGATGCGTGAACTTGTGGAACACCCTCTCCGGGTGCGGCATCAGCCCGAACACGTTCCCCTCGCGGTTGCATATGCCCGCGATGTTCGCGGTGGCGCCGTTCGGGCACCACGGGTAGCCCGCGAGGTTCCCCTCGGGGTCGACGTACTTGAACACTATCTGGTCGTTCTCCTCGAGCTCCCTGACGATCTCGTCCGAGCGCTCGAGCGGGAACATGAGCTTGCCCTCGGCGTGCGCCGACGGTATCAGCGAGACCTTCGTGTCGGGTATCTTCCTGGTGAACACGCAGCTCCCGCGGTTGACCTTCTTGAGGAGCGTGGGCCTGCACTCGAACCTTGCCGAATCGTTCGTGCCCAGGACCGCCTCGGGGACATCCGTCATGACCGCTGACATGGCAGGGAGGAGGCCCAGTCTCGACCATTATCTGGAACCCGTTGCATATGCCGAGGACCGGCTTGCCGGACCTCACGAAGTCCACGAGGTCCTTCGACAGCCTGCTCTTCATCCTCGCGGCGAATATCGCGCCCGCGCGAACGTAGTCGCCCGCGGAGAACCCTCCGGGGAAGACGAGTATCTGGTAGTCCGAGAGCGACCTCTTCTCGTCGGATGAGACGTCTGCGCCCGTGAGCTGCTTCAGGTGGACCTTCTCCGGCTTCGCCCCGAGCCTCCTGAACGCCTGGAACGACTCCTCCTCGCAGTTCGTGCCCTCGATCCTGAGCACGCAGACCCTGACCTGGCTGGTCTTCATCCCATCAGCCTCCAGAGGGGCGCGTTGAAGCTCTTCGCGAGATCGCGCACATCCGTGTTCACGAGGAGCTTGTTCGAAGTGATCCTGAGGGCGCATCCCCCGACGGTGCCCAGCTTGAGCATCTTGGCCTTCCTGTCCCTCGGGAGGACCTTCTCCTTGCCCTTGCGCAGCTCCACCACCCATCGGCTGTTGCTCTCGGAGAAGAGCTTGACGTCCGACCTCAGCTTCTCTATCTTCGCGAGGTCGACCTCCGCTCCGATGTCCCCGCCGATGCACATCTCCGCCAGGGCGACAGCAATCCCTCCGTCGGATATGTCGTGGCATGACACTATCGCACCGCGCTCTATCCCTCCGACGACGACATCGATGCCCGCCTTCAGCGCGGGGATGTCGACATCGGGGACCTTGGAGGAGTAGCTCCTGGTCATCCTGTAGTACTCGGAGCCGCCCATCTCCTGCTTGGTAGCACCTATGACCGCGATCGTGTTCCCCTCCCTCTTGAGGTCGGAGGTCACGCACCTGCGTATGTCGTTCACGATGCCGCAGCCTAGGATGACCGGCGTCGGGAGCACGGCCCCCGATTGCGATTCGTTGTAGAAGCTGACGTTGCCGGAAGGTATCGGTATGTTGAGCGCCTGGGCGACCTCGCCCATGCCCCTCACCGCCTCCCTGAACTGCCACAGCCTGTCCGGCTTCTCCGGGTTGCCGAAGTTCAGGCAGTCGGTGATGGAGTGCGGCCTCGCTCCGACGGAGGCGAGGTTCCTGCATATCTCGTCCACGCAGGTCTTGCCGCCCCTGTACGGGTCGATGCCCACGGCGAACGGGTTGGACGCGGTCGCGATCGCCAGTCCCCTGAACGAGTCCTCCACGGGCTTGAGCACGGCGGCGTCCCCGTGGCTCCAGTGGCCCAGCTTGCCCTGGAGCGGCTTGATGACCGTGTTCCCCCGGACCTCGTGGTCGTACTGTCTGATGACCCAGTCCTTGTTGCATATGTTCGGCGACGCGAGCAGCTTCAGCAGCTCGGCGTCGTACCGGTCCTTGGGCTTCGGGGTCTTCTCCGCCCTCTTCTTCTTGCCCTTCGCGACACCGCACGGGCGGCAGTACACCGGCCCGGCGGTGAGGAACTCGAGCTCGAGGTCGAACACCTTGTCCCCCTGGAAGAACAGCCTCACGACCTTCTGCGGGATGACCTTCCCGACCACGGTCGCGGGCACGTCCCAGAGCTTGAACACGTGCAGGATCGTCGTCGACGTTCTTCGGCGACACCGCGAGCATCATCCGCTCCTGCGACTCGGAGACCCATATCTCCCAGGGCGCGAGTCCCTCCTCCTTCAGCGGTACCTTCGAGAGGTCGACCTCCGCCCCGCAGCCGCCCGCGAGCGCGATCTCCCCGACGACGCAGGACAGCCCTCCGCCGCCGAGGTCCTTCATGCCGTTGACGAGCCCCTTCTCGTTGGCCTCGAGGAGCGCGTGTATCACGGGCTCCTTCATGATCGGGTCGCCGAGCTGGACCGCCCCTCTGCGACTCGGTCTCGCTCTCCTTGGTGCAGCACGGCTGATGCGAATGTGACCCCGTGGATGCCGTCCCTGCCCGGTCCTGCCGCCGACGAGGATCAGGATGTCCCCCGGTCCCTTGACGGCGTTCCTCCGGATGTCCTTCTTCTCGGCGATGCCGATGCAGCCGACGTTGACGAGGCAGTTGCCGACATAGCTCTCGTCGAACCATATGCCGCCGGAGACGGTCGGGAGGCCGACCCTGTTGCCGTAGTCCCTGATGCCCGCGACGATCCCGCCGAACAGGTACTTCGGGTGCTTGATGCCCGGAGGGACCTTCTCGACAGGATAGTCCAAGGGACCGAAGAACAGCGGGTCGACCAGCGCGATGGGCTGGGCGCCCATGCACAGCACGTCCCTGATGATGCCGCCGATGCCGGTCGCGGCTCCGCCGTAGGGCTCGACCGCGCTCGGATGGTTGTGGCTCTCGATTCTCAGCGCGTACGCGTGGTCCTCGTCGAACTCCATCACGCCCGCGTCCCCTCGGTCGATGACCTGCCGGGTGTTGATGCCGAACACGTACTCCTTGAGGAACACCTTCGAGCTCTTGTAGCAGCAGTGCTCGCTCCAGGCCTGGCCGATGGACTGGAGCTCGACATCGGTCGGGTTCCTGCCCTTCGCCTCGAAGTAGTCCTTGACCCGGTGCATCTCGTCGACCGAGAGCCCGGTGCCGCTCTCCTGGCTGATATCCTTCAGTTCAGGGTCCGTGGCCTCGGACAGCTTGATCTCAACAAACTCGAACGGGACATCCTGCCGAACATACAACCTGTCCGCTGACATCCTGTCCCTCACTTGATCTTGATCGTGTAGTTGTGTATCACGGGGTTTGCGAGGAGCTTCCTGCACATCTCGTCGACCTTCTTCTCCGCGTCCCCCGCGTCTTCCGCCAACTCGATGTCGAAGACCTTGACGCTCTTGACGTCGCGCAGACCTTCGAAGCCGAGGAGCTCGAGCGCCTTCAGCGTGTTCTTCCCCTCCGGGTCGGCTACCCCCTTCTTGAGCTCGACCCTGACCTCTGCGACTGCCATCCCGTGGTCACCTGTTCCGGACATATTGCTAGCGTGTACTTAGCTTTTGAGGGCTGGCGGGTGCGGGATTGCCCCCTTTCTTGGTGCCGCAGTGAGCGATCCGAGTTTCCTCGTTCTTCGAGCTGTAACGGCGCGAAACCGCGGTTCGTTCATATAGCGTCAGTTCGTTTTAGGAGTCAGGTGGAGACACCTGCGGGGGAAGTTGAGAGGCGGGGGAGTTCGGGCTTTCCGAAGCTCATCGATTGATAACGGCTGAATGCCGCATCTTCACATCTTCTGCGTGTGCGCCGAGAGGGGGCGCTGCTAGTACCCAATTTCCTTGCCAGAGGAGGAGGTGGAGCGTGGTGGAAGAGCGGCTGAAGAATGTGAAGGATGGAAGGAGACTGCGAGTCTTCGCGTCGATTATGGTCGTGACAATGGTCGTCGCGGGGGGTTTGATGATGGTCATGCCAGCGAGAGCTGGGAACGGTGTACTGCTGGCCTACGTCGACGTCGGCGAGGACGAGAAGATGGCCGTCATGTATGGCTGGGGCCCGATAGAGCCAGATTCGAATGATGGCAATTGGGGTGGCTACGGTGTAACAACAAGTTTGCTGTACGGTCAGAAGACCAGGGTCATGTGGTACGAGGATTGGCTCGACGACGAGAAGAACTACGACCCGAACGGGCGAGAGGGTTCGGTCAAGGTGAACTTCGTAGGATTCGGCAAGGTTGATTACCTTCGACCATCTCGACGGACTCGCCAATGACAGCTTCAAGTTGTATGCGCTGGGAGACTATGGCCCGATTGAGATATTCTCGTACGTGGACTTAGATCCCGCTAGCGATACAGAGACTTGGATGTACGAAGACCGTCGACCTGAGAGAATTCATCGGTTGCGACGGCGGCCCGATATGGGTCGGCGGCTGTAAGTTCACACTGGTGTTCGAGGCAACGTGCGAGCTCGGTGCGGATGGACTCCCGTGGTGGGGGTGGCCCGAGTATGGCTCGTTGCGATAGACAACATATTGGTCTTCGGCAACGGTGTGGGTCGTCCATCGCATCTTGTAGTCGGGAATCACTCCCTAGAAACCTCTTCAATCACTTTCTCATTTTCCGCCCGAATGCAAGATAGCCCGTGTGGCCGAGCATCTCGAAGCTCGGTCTCACCCCACCTTCGTGGACAACCATGTCTCTGTGGATCGTCTCGAACGAGATTGTCTCTGACAGTCCTACACTCTCGCATCTTCCTCATCGCAAGGTCGAGCTGGTTCGCGTTGGGGACATACACGCAAATGTGTCCGCCGATTCTCAGAGACTCTTACCACATTCTCAACAGCGTCCCATGGGTTCGGGATATCCAGGACCGCCGCATCGACGTCCTTGGGGAGGTCCACGGTACAGATGTCGGCGATTCTCAGCTCCCAGCACGATGAGTGAGGCGACATGGCGACGTTCTTCCTGGCGACGGCCGCATGCTCCTCCCTGTTATCGAACGAATAGACCTTCCCCGACGGCGCGACGGACTTCAGAAGGACCAGTGTGAGAGCTGCCGACCCCACTCCGCCCTCTACGACACTGCTTCCAGAGCTGATATCAAGATAGAACGGTACAAGGAAGCTGTCCTTCGGGATCATGACCTGGGCCCGTCGCTCTATGAGTCCGAGTAGATCCCTTATGCTCGGTCTCAGCAGGACGAACTCACGCGCGCCCACCTTCATCCTGTCCCCGAAGCTCGAGTTGCAGATTGCGGCCCCGTCGATGACTCCGAGTCTTGACACTTCGAGCATCCGGTTCGCCGCGGTGAGTATGAACCTCTTGCCGTCGGAATCGACAAGGAGGACCTTGGCCCCTTCTTCGATCATTCTCTTCGAATCATGTAGAGCTGTGCGGTATTACTAAGTTGGGGGGGGAACTGACCGATGGAGCTGGGGCGATTGACACTCCGTCGTTGCCTCCGCATTTTTCATAATGACTCGTATATATTAATCGGGGGCGCCCTCTCGATATGGCTCCATGAGCATAACGTTTGAGACCACTGGCGCTCTCATGTCGTCAGGAAAAGGTATATCTGGCTTGCTTCCGCAGAGCCGACAAACACTATATACGGCTAAGCCGTTTTATGGACAGTTTCTCTTAGGGGGCCAGGTAGCAGGGGTGCTTCATCCGACCACGGTTTCACGAAGAAGACAGCACCTATCATGCCCGGCCATTATCTGAGAACACTCGGTTTAGGAGGAGAATCCACATGAGCAAGGGCCTGAAAGCCGACCTCGAGAAGTGCACTGGCTGCCAGCTGTGCGCCCTCGCATGCTCGGCCTCGCACGTAGGGAAGTTCAACCCTAGCGAGTCGAGGATCAACGTCGAGGACGCCTTCCCGGAGCCAGGGGAGTACAGGCTGAACTACTGCATCCACTGCGACGAGCATCCGTGCGTGGAGGCGTGCCCTGTGGAGGCGATCAAGCTGGATGACGCTCTCGGGATCTATGTCGTGGACAAGGAGGCGTGCACCGCGTGCGGGGCCTGCGTCGACGCGTGCCCGTACAACGGCTGCTGGCTGGACCCGAAGGGCACATACTCGATCAAGTGCGACCTCTGTGGGGGCACCCCGCAGTGCGTGGAGGTCTGTCCCAAGGGAGTGCTCAAGAGGTGATGATGATGGCTGACGGTTACACTGGAAAGGTACTCAGGGTGGATCTGACCAACGAGAAGATCTCGACGGAGGCGCTGAACAGGGAGTGGGCGAAGCAGTTCATCGGGGGCAAGGGCCTGGGCGCCAGGTACCTGTTCGACGAGCTCAAGCCGGGCACCGACCCTCTATCCCCGGACAACGTGCTCATGATCTGGACGGGGCCCGCGGTCGGGACCTTCGTACCGCTGACGAGCAGATACGTCGTAGTCACGAAGTCCCCGCTCACGGGCACCTTCCTCGACAGCTACGCAGGCGGGTTCCTCGGCCCCGAGATCAAGTACGCGGGGTTCGACGGGGTCATCATCAAGGGCAAGGCGAAGAAGCCCGTCTACCTCTGGCTCAACGACGGCAAGGCCGAGATCAGGGACGCGAAGAACATCTGGGGCAAGGACACCTACAAGACCGAGGAGCTGATCCGCAAGGAGACGGGCGAGAAGATGGCCCGCGCGGCGTGCATCGGCCCCGCGGGCGAGAAGCTCGGGCTCATATCGAGCGTCACGAGCGACCTGACCAGGAACGCAGGCAGGGGCGGCACCGGGGCGGTGTTCGGGTCCAAGAACCTGAAGGCCGTCGCCGCGAAGGGGTCTCTGGGGGTCGAGGTGCCGGACATCGAGGGGTTCATGAAGTGGGCCAAGGAGATGCTTCAGAAGGACGTCGTCGAGAACCCGGACCACTCGGGCATGATCACCGACGGGACGCCGATACTGGTCGACCTGAGCAACGACGCGGGCATCCTCCCGACCGAGAACTGGCGCACGGGCGTGTTCGAGGGCTCGAAGGGGATCAACTCCGATGCGCTCAAGACCCGGGTGCTCGTGAGGAAGAAGGCGTGCTTCGCCTGCGCGATCGCATGCGGCAGCCACGCCAAGGTCAAGAAGGGCGCGTTCAAGGGCGCGGCCACCGAAGGGCCGGAGTACGAGACCTTGGGCCTGTGCGGCTCCAACTGCGGTATCAGGAACATCGAGGCCATCGTCAAGTTCGTCGAGGACTGCGACCGGCTCGGGCTCGATTCGATATCCACGGGGAACGTGGTCGCTCTTGCGATGGAGCTGTACGGGAAGAAGCTTCTCACGAAGAAGGAAGTCAACGGCCTGGACCTCAAGTTCGGCAACGAGGACGCGTTCTCGAAGATGCCTGGGATAATAGCGAACCGTGAGGGTATCGGCAACGTTCTCGCGGACGGCGCGAAGAAGGCCGCGAAGAAGATCGGCAAGGGCGCGGAGAAGATGATCGCCGAGGTCAAGGGCATGGAGTACCCCGCATACGACCCGCGGGGATCGATCGGCATGGCCCTCGCATATGCGACCTCCGACAGGGGCGCGTGTCACCTCAGGGCCTGGCCCGTGGCGGCCGAGGCGTACGGCAGCCTGGACCCGTGGACCCCGGAGGGCAAGGCCGCGATCTGCGTCGAGGACCAGACGAGGACGAGCGTGAAGTGGAGCTTCATCTTCTGCGACTTCTACTCGGTGAACTTCCCCAACATGGCGAAGTACTACACCGCCGTCACGGGGATACAGTCGAGCGAGGAGCACATGAGGGAGGTCGGCAGGCGGGTCTGGAACCTGACCCGGGCGTTCAACGTCAGGGAGGGGTTCAGCAAGAAGGACGACACTCTGCCGATCAAGATGGCGAAGGACCCGCTGCAGGACGGGAAGCCGAAGGGCCACGTGGTCCCCCAGGCGGACTTCGACAAGATGCTCGGCGAGTACTACAGGCTGTGGAACTGGGACGAGCAGGGCAGGCCCACCAAGAAGGCGCTGCAGGACGCTGGGCTGACCGAAATCGCGAAAAAGCTCAGCTATCTGAAGTAATGTTGACAATGGCCAGATGTGGCGTTTGATGTACACGCCCCCTGGCCAGTATTGCTCTTCTCCGCCATCGGCGCGACGAATAGCGTCAGGGATGTTCATGATGCCGTATAATATATTAAACACGATATATAATGGTGCTTTTCGACCCCTTTTCACCGGCACTTTTGTCTTGCTTCGAAAGGTCGGACGATTGGGGGAGCGTAATTGCGAAATTTTCAACTTTTGACCCCTTTTCATTGAAATATTTTCACAAACTTCGACTGGAAATCGCACAGAGACAATCTACAAATACCCATGGTCGCAAGACTATATATCCAATCAGTGGCTTACTGAAGAATAGCAAGAGTGAGTCTCCCTGACTCGATGCGCCCCCAAATTTCTTGGGGCGTGGAAACTCAGGAGGATGCATTGATGACCTCTTCCAAGAAGAAGTTCGGGCTGGTCTTCCATCCCGAGAAATGCAACGGCTGCATGGAGTGCGAGAAGGTCTGCACTACTGCGCACGCGTCCAGCGTAGCCTCCGGAAAACCGAGGATCAAAGTGACGAAGGCCGGAGACAAGTACAAGGCGGTCATGTGCGTCCACTGCGAGACCTGTCCCCCGAGCGAGGTATGTCCTTCGGCCCTTCTGGAGTTCCACGGCGAGGGAAAGTACTGGACGCTCGACGAGCACAGGTGCTTCGCCTGCATGGCGTGCATCCCGCGCTGCCCGCACGACGGCGTGTTCTTCGAGGGGGAGTTCGGAGTGGAGACTGCGTACACTTGCGACCTCTGCCTTGGGGAACCGAAGTGCATCAAGGCGTGCCCCACGGGCGCACTGACTCTCGACAAGTCTCGGGAGGAGTAAGGGATGAGTGAAATGATGGAGAACGAGGCGGTCGCGGAACCCGTCAAGCAGACCAAAACCGCAGAGTCCGAGGAGAAGACGAAGGCCCCGGCGGAGGAGTTCCCCCTGCCGGCCTGGATCCCCGAGTGGGCGCGCGATGCCCCGAAGATAGTCGTGAGGGCTCCGGGCCCGAAGAGCAAGGAGATCATCAAGATCGACAGGGACTACGTCTCGTACGCCTACGACAGGTGCTTCACATTCACGATCGACAAAGCCGCGGGCGTGGCTGTCATGGACGCGGACGGCAACGTGCTGCTCGACTTCTCGTCCGGCATAGCAGTCATGAACGCGGGCTGGACGCACTACAAGGTCACGAAGGCGATCCAGGAACAGGCGGGCAAGCTCATACACTCCATGGCGAACGACGCCTACTTCGACAAGGAGGCGTACTTCGCGAAGCTCCTGTCCGAGATATCCCCGGGCAAGGCCCTCAGGGGCACGTTCTTCGGGAACAGCGGCGCCGAGGCCGTCGAGGCCGCGATGAAGCTGTCCAGATACTACACCCGCAGGACGGAGCACATAGCGTTCTTCGGGTCGTACCACGGCAGGATAGGCGCAGGGCTCGCGCTCACGAGCAAGCTGAAGCTCAGGTACAGCTACGGCCCGATGTCACCTGGCATCATATTCACACCGTTCGCGTACTGCTACAGGTGCTCGTTCAAGCAGTCGTACCCGGAGTGCGGCATGTACTGCATGGACTACTTCGAGAAGCAGGTCCTGCAGCTGGGCGGCACTACGGGCCAGATAGCATCCATCTTCGTCGAGCCGATCCAGGGCGAGGGCGGCTACGTCGTCCCGCCGAAGGAGTTCCTGCCGAGGCTGAGGCAGATATGCGACAACCAGCAGGCGCTTCTCGATATTCGACGAGGTTCAGACGGGCTTCGCGCGCACGGGCAAGATGTTCGCGTGCGAGCACTTCAACACGATCCCGGACATACTCGTGCTCGGGAAGGCGCTCGGGGGCGGCGTGCCGCTCGGCGCGATCATAGCGAAGCACGACATCATGAGGAAGTGGAGGCCGGGGTCCCACTCGTCCACCTTCGGAGGCAACGCGATCACGATGGCCGCGGGCCTGGCGCACGTGCAGGCGATCATAGAGGAGAACCTCGCCGACCGCGCGGCGAAGCTCGGCGAGTACGCCATGAAGCTGCTCAAGGAGATGGCAGCTGCGCAGGGAGATCATAGGCGATGTCAGGGGCAAGGGCCTGATGATCGGCGTCGAGCTCGTCAAGAACCAGTACACGAAGGAGCCTCACGAGGCGACGAACATCCAGGGCAAGTGCTGGAGGGCCGGCCTGATGACGATAACCTCGGGCTTCTACGGCAACGTGTTCAGGATAGCGCCGCCGCTGTGCATATCGAAGGAGCTCCTCGAGAAGGGCTTCGAGATATTCGAGCAGGCCCTCAAGGACGAGGAGGAGTTCCTGAAGCTCGGGACTTCCTCGCCGCCGGGTTGAAGTCCCGGGATAGACTCATCGGCGAGGAGTAAGGAATACTAGCTCGTGCGGGCATATTGCCCCTGGGTGCTGGGAAGTGGATGCCCGCAAGGCCGACCAGGCGTTCGGGCTGATGCTGGTCCTGTCTTTCTCGCTGACTGCGACCATGACATTGCTGTGGGCACCTGGTTCGACTTCTGGATGCTCTCATCGCATCCTCATGTCCATCTGGGTTGGGTCGGTCGTCTTGTTCGTGGCGTCCTTCTCAGTGAAATTCGATCTGGCGGAGCTCCGAGTGCCTGTCGACAAGGCGCCGATAGCGTGGCGAGAGGGCTGAGGCGGACAGGCGGCAGGGTGGAGACTGAGGTGAATCCGAAGTCGTCAGAGGGGATTCCTTCTGTCTCAGTGAGGCTGACATTCCGTCCGTCCCAGGCCGGCACCTGTGCGCGCGCAGGCATGGGCGTCTTCAACGGGATGGTCTGTGACGATGATATCCGTGTTCATCTGGTACTTCAGCATCGCGGCGGCTGTCGCGACCTCCCACATCTTCCTGGGATCTATGCGCTACTCTGTGGATTCGCTTCTGCCCGCGATCAAGCGCATCGGGACGGATTCCCAGGCCGGTCGCGAGGTCGACATCCACTCGGCGCTCCTGGAAGGCCTGTCGGAGGCAAGGAGGCTTGGCGTCGGAGGCATACGAGGGTACGAGGTCAAACTACGAGGATGCCATTCTATTGGTCTTTGTTGGAGGCATCGTCGTGTTCATGATCTCCCTGGCCGGGGCGACGTCGGGATACGCCGACATTCTGCCCGAGCCAGTGAGTGGGGGTGATGCGATGGTTGTGTCCTTCTTGGCGGCCCTAGGGTTCACGGCCGCCGTCCTGTGGTTCGTGAGGCGGAGGTACAAGGCCATTCTGCTGCGACTCAAGGACTGGACACTTGACCTGGATGTCGCCTTCCAGATGGAGCTGTCAGGAATTGCGCCAGTCGATTCCCAGAGGAGCACGATCGAGACCATGGCAGACGCATGGAAGGACCTGCCGTCGTGGTTGTCCGCTCGGAGGAAGTCGTCGGCCTACAGGGAACCTGGCACCTGGCTCCTGATCTTCGCTCTGCTGGGCGCATCGCTGGTCCCCCGTCATGGTGGGGGTGATGATGCTCTCGGAAGGGTCGGTCAACGGGGTGTTCCCTCTTGCTAGGTGGCTCGGCCCTCATCGGGTTCGCAGCATACATGTATGCGAGGTGGAGGAGGTCGAGTGACTCGGAAGATTCCAGGACGAAGCGCGAGTGGAGCGACCGCTCGAAGATGATGGACGATCTGTTCGGACGCCAGCTCATGGGGCCGTGACTTCGTGGTCGACCAGTCTCCTCCCGAACGGCCCGACCTGTATGTGGTCGCGCGCATGCTCGAGAGGCTCTGGCGCGAGAACGGGCCGATGCTTAAGACCCGCCTCCAGACCGCGTGCAACGTCAACTACGACGTCTTCAGGAAGTACCTCGCATGGATGCTCTCGAAGGGCCTCGTGTCTGTCCAGAACTGCGAGGACGGGCACGAGAGGGTGTCGCTCACTCCGAAGGGCGAGGAGTCGTACAGGAAGCTAGTCCAGTGGATAAGCGAGGTCATCCAGGGCAGGATGCCCGGCCAGTGAGTCCTGAACGCCCCCGCGGACGGATGGAAAGCGATTTATATGGCCAATCCATTGGGCGCGTTGATGGTAGAGACCGAAGGAGCCGAGTTCCAGAGGAAGGCCGCGCTTGCGTTCTTCGCGGGCCTGCTGATCCTCGGGATAGCCCTGTACTGGGGCTGGGCCCTCATGTACGACACATGGTACCCGTTCACCAGGGGCAACATCGGGATATACACTATCTACGTCCCGCTCATCGCCTTCGGGATAATCGGCATACTCCTCTACAAGAAGAAGCCAGCAAAGGCTTGATGCCCATCCGTCTTCTCTACATCGATTTCGCGAGGTAGACGGGCGTTTCGACCGGCTTGCCGCACACGACGCATCCGCCGTCGTACTTCTCGCCTTCGATGGGCGTGCCGAGGATGTTCCTGTCGGCCCGGGTCTCGATCTCCTTGCCGCAGTCCTCCCCGCCGCACCAGCCGGTCCTGAGCCACTTGTTCTGCGGGATATCGTCGAGCGAGCTGATCGTGGCGATGTTGGAGTCCATGTACTTCTGCGCCCGCTCTAGCATCTCCTTCCCGATGAGCGAGAGCATGTCCTTGACATCCTTGACCGCGTGCGCCCGGTCCTTCTGGGACTTCTCGCCCGTGTCCCTCCTCACGAAGGTCACCACATGCTTCTCCAAATCCCTCATGCCCAGCTCCAGCCTCAGGGGGACTCCCTTGAGCTCCCAGTCGAAGTACTTCGCACCGGGTCGGACATCTCTCTCGTCTATGTGAACCCTGACACCGGCGGCCTTGAGCTCCTCATGGAGCTTCCGCGCCTCCGCCGAGACCTTCTCGGTCTCGCCCTTGGACAGCACGGGCACTATGACGACCTGGTTCGTGGCCACATCCGGAGGAAGCACGAGCCCCTTGTCGTCCCCGTGGATGGCGACGATCGCCCCCACTAGCCTCTCGCTCATGCCGTAGGTCGTCTGGTGGCAGTACCTGTGCTCTCCCTTCTCGTCCTCGTACTTTATCTCGTACGGCTTCGAGAAGTTCTCCTTGTACTCGTGGATCGAGCCCAGCTGCAGGCTCCTGCCGTCGGGCAGGAGGGTGTCGATGCCGACGGTGTAGAACGCGCCCGGGAACTTGTCCCAGTCCGTCCTCTTCAGCAGCCTGTACGGGATGCACCACTTCTTGCTCAGGCGGCCCATGATCTCGTAGTCCTCCCTGCACTGCCTCTCTGCGTCCTCGAAGTCGGCGTGGCAGGTGTGCGATTCGAAGAAATGTATCTCCCTGACCCTGATGAACGCCCTCGTCTGCTTCGTCTCGTACCTGAATGTGTTCACGATCTGGTAGGTCTTGAGCGGCAGGTCCGCGTGCGACCTGACCCAGAGCGCGAACATCGGGTACATGGCCGTCTCGCTGGTCGGCCTCAGCAGGAGCTTGACGTCCAGCTTGTTCAGGCCAGCGTGCGTGACCCAGAAGACCTCCGAGTCGAACCCCTTGATGTGCTCCTTCTCCTTCGCGAACTGGTCCTCGGGTATGAGCAATGGGAAGCAGACCTCGTTGTGGTTCGTCGAATCGAACTCGTGGCGGATGTGCGAGTCGATGGCCTGCATGATCTTCCAGCCGTAGGGCGTCCAGACGTTCATGCCCTTGATCGGGTAGCGCTTGTCCGTCAGGTTCGCCTTCTCGACTATCTCGTTGTACCACTCGCTGAAGTCTTCCGCCTTCTTCATGTGATGCTCACGAATCCTCGGGTCCCATATCTAGGTTTCGTCGCCTGAGGTCAGTCCTTGGCCATCTTGGCTATCTGCGGGGCGACGCTGACCGCGGTCGTCTCATTTTCTATCGTATCCGTTGAATATATCTCGTCGCAGACGCGCCTGAGCCTGTCGAGGGCGTTGTTGGCGAATACGGCGTGCGTGCACGCGGCAGCGATCTTCTTCGCGCCTTGCTTCTTCAGCTGCTCCGCCGCCTTGACTATGGTGTTGCCCGTGGATATGATGTCGTCGACGATCGCGACGTACTTCCCCTTGACATCCAGGGACTTCGGGGTCATCTTGACCGTCTCGCCGTCGAGCCGCTCCTTGACGAGGTAGTCTGCCTCGCAGCCGACCACGTCCGCGATGCGCTTGGCGTTGTCCCACCGCCCCTCGTCCGGGGACAGGATCATCTGCACGCCCTGCGCCCTGAGGAACTTGCCCATCTCGGGGTACGCGCACACGTTCTTCGCGGAGACGTCCTCGAACCAGTCGATGACGCTGGGCGCGTGGACGTCCACGGTCATGAACTCGTCCGTCTGGGTCTGTATGAGGCGCGCGATCGCACGCGCGCTTATCGGCTCGCCGGGCTTGAACTGCTTGTCCTGCCGCGCGTAGCCGAAGTACGGGACGACCGTCGTGAGTGAAGACACATCGTACTCCCGGACCGCGTCCTGGAGCAGGAACAGCTCGATGATGTTCTTGTCGGGCCAAGTCGTCTGCAGGATGAAGACGTCCTCGCCGTCCAGGTCCTCGTCGATCCTCACGTAGCACTCGTCATCCGGGAACCGCTTGATCTCGGTCTTCGCGAGCTTCGCCTTGAGGCTCTTGGCCAGCTCCTTCGAAAGCCTCTGCGACGCTGATCCTGCAACGACGAACATCTTATCGATTGCGGGGAATGTTGTCCCCTCTCTTATATCTTGACGGCTCGCGACTCTGGCGCTGCTCTGCGAAAGCATTAATAGAAGAGATTTGCATAATAGGGAATCAGATGGGATGCATTTGAACGAGGGCACCGACCAGTTGTACCTATCATCGCACGGGGCCGAGTCAGAGTTGAGCCCCGGCGTTCCAGAAGCGCATGCCGCGCCGGAGCCGAAGAAGGAATCGCGGGCATCGAAGAAGAAATCGCACGAGGGCCTGACCCCTGTCGGCATGATATACGGCAATGTCGGCACCCTGACATTCAACGTCGGCGTTACTGCTCCCCTCGAGAAGCTGGAGTACGTCCAGGTCAAGCACGAGACCATCGGCTGGGTCCTCGGACAGGTGAGCGAGGTCGAGCGCAGGACGAACCTCACGACCAGCGGAGTAGAGACGATGATGAAGGGCACGTCCGTGCCGATAGACGAGAAGGAGATCGCCATAGTCGCTGTCATCGGGTACAGGGACGACAGGAACCTGCTCCAGTCGCCCCGGACGCCCATGAGGGCCGGCGACACGGTCTATAGGGCAGATGAGGACCTCATCAGGAACGTCGTGGGCATCAAGGATCACAGCTCGACGGGCGCGTACATCGGGCTCCTGTCCGGGCACGACATCAGGGTCGAGCTGGACATCAACCTCCTGGTCCAGAAGCACGTGTGCATACTGAGCAAGACCGGCGGCGGCAAATCGTACTGCTCGGGCGCTCTCGTCGAAGAGATGATGAAGCACGGCGTGACCGTGTGCGTCATCGACCCGCACGGCGAGTACTCCGCGATGAGGCACAAGGGCTCGATCCCCAAGACCAGCCGCGATTTCGGCGTCACCCCGAAGGGCTACGACGACAAGATAAACGAGTTCGCGACCGACACGAACACGAACAAGGACGCGAAGCCCCTGAAGTTCACGCTGCACAACCTCGACGCGAGGGAGATCCTCGGGCTCACGAACATCAAGAACGTGAGGTCGTACCTCACGATGCTGAGGAAGGCCGTCGAGATTCTCAAGGAGACCAAGGACAACTTCTCGCTCAAGGACGTCATATCGGTGCTGGAGGCCAGTGACGAGGCCAACAGCGGGCCGCTGATCTCCGAGCTCGAGTACCTCAACGAGATAGACGTGTTCGCGGAGCAGGGCACGAAGATAGACGAGCTGATACAGAAGGGCAAGACGACGATCGTCAACCTCAGGGGGACGCCCCCGGACATACAGGAGCTGATCGTGAACAGGGTCGGGAACGCGCTGTTCGAGCTCCGGAAGGTCGGCAAGGTCCCGCCCATGATGCTCGTGGTCGAGGAGGCGCACAACTTCTGCCCGCAGGTGGGCTCCGTCGCGTGCTCCAAGATATTCAGGACGATCGCCTCCGAGGGCAGGAAGTTCGGGCTCGGTCTGCTGGTGATATCCCAGAGGCCGGCGAAGATCGACAAGAACGTGCTGAGCCAGTGCAACACGCAGATCATACTCAAGGTCACCAACCCCAACGATGTGAAGGCCATCTCGGCGTCGATCGAAGGGCTCACGGACGGCATGGAGGAGGAGATGCAGCGCCTGCCGATAGGGACCGGGATAATCACCGGCGGCGGCGTCTCGATGCCCTTGTTCGTCGAGATACGTCCGAGGGAGTCGAAGCACGGCGGAGAGAGCGTCGAGGTCATCCCGTCTAAAAGGATGTGAGGATGCCAGCCAAGGGGACGACGATAACCGAGGAGCGGGTCGAGAGGTACATCAGCATCACCGCCGAGGCCCTGTCGAAGCTCAAGATCGCCGCGCCCGAGAGGTCGTTCAACCGGAAGGTGGCCGACGATTTCCTCAAGATGGCGAGGGCGTACTTCGAGGACGCCAAGGATTTCTTCAGGAAGGGCGACCTCGTCAACGCGTTCGCGTGCGTGAACTACGCGCACGGGTGGCTGGACAGCGGCGCGCGGATAGGATTGTTCGATGTAGGATGCGACGACAGGCTGTTCACATTGTTCGAGTGAACGGTCAAGGTCACAGCATCTTCGGGCCCTGGGTGTCCACCTTGCATGTGAAGACCTGCCCGAACTCCGAGAGCGCGTCCTTGAGCTGGTCTGTCTTTCCCACAGCGAATACCGAGTTGCCGAGCATGGACATGCTCGCCATGCCGTGACCGGATGCCGCCTCGATCGCCTCGACGACCTCGTCCGAGGCCAGTCCGGATTCCATGCAGAACGAGAGTGAGAGCGTCATCAGCCTCTCAAGCGTCGGTGTCCGGAGCAGTTCGTCCACCCTCTTGGAGCCGTGGGCGTTGATGGCCCTCGCCTTGACAGGGTCGCTCAGGACGGACTTCGTCAGAAGCCGCTCGCCGACGACTGCCAGGACCATGTCGGGGGAGCCGTCGATCCTGTGGACCTTGCCTATCGGCGGCAGCCCCGGCTTCTCCCGGATGGTAATGCCCCCTCTGTGGATCGCGGACACGTCTCCTAGACCGCACCCGCATTCTATCTCCGCCATGTGCGCGGCCTCGAACGCCCTCTGCCTTTCGAGGCCGAGGATGTGCGCGGTGGCGAGGGCCGCGGAGAGTGATCCTGCGGCGCTCATCCCGAAACCCTGGCTCTGGGGCAGCTGCAGCACGGTCCTGACCTCGACCTTCTTCTTGTCCTTGTCGATCAGGTGCCTGAGGACTGCCCGCGTGACCTCGGCTCGGTTCCTCTCTCCGTCGATGAAAACCCTGAAATCCTGCCTGTCGGAGTCGGCGATCTCGACCTCTGAGGTCGCGCCGAGGGCGAGGCACATGCCTGCGCCCCTCGACCCGGTCGAGAGCAGGTCCTCTTTCCTGCAGATCTCGAAGAATCCTGTGATGTGACCTGGACAGAACGCCCTGGCCCTCATCAGACCATCCTTGCGGCGCTGTCGATGATCTTGTCAGCCACCTGGGACTTCGTGCCCTCGAGCGCCTCGGTGGACCCGTCCTTGTCGACGATGGTCACGCGGGTCCTGCCGCGCTTGACGTCCTCGACCAGGTTGGCGACGACGAACGAGCACTTGGCCCTCTTGATCAGGACTCAGACGCTTCTCTGATGAGGGCGTCCTCGGAGATTCCCGCCTGGGCCTTGAACCCGACAACGACCTTCGCCCTGATCCTGTCGATCAGCTTCGGGTTCCTCTTGAGCGTGATGGTGAGCCGGTCCTTGTCGGAGGGTATCTTGCCGTTGACCTTCTCGGGCGAGTAGTCTGAGACCGCCGCGGGGAAGAACACGATGTCGTGCTTGACCTTCTTCAAAAGGCCCGCCAGGTCTCTGAAGCTGCCGAACCTAGTCGTGTTGAGGAAGCTGGGTATGGGCGTGTCGCACCTCCCCATCCAGAGGTCCACGGTCGCGCCCCTCTCGTAGGCTGCCCTGGCGAGCTCGACGCCCGTCTCCCCGGAGCTCCTGTTGGTCACCATTCTGATGTCGTCGATCGGCTCCTCGGTGGCGCCTGCGATGACGAGCACCTTCCTCCCCCTGAGGTCCCCCTTGCCAACGCGGGTGATGACCTCGGAGACGATGTGGTCGATGTCCGGCATCTTCGCCTTCGATTCTTCCATCCTCGGCTCGAGCACCACGACCCCGTGCTTCGCGAGCTTGTCGATGTTCTCGCGGACGATCTTGTGGTTCATCATCGAGCCGTGCATCGCGGGGACGATGATGACCGGCATGTTGTTCCCGAGCGCGGTCGTGGCGAAGGTGGTCACGGGCGTGTCGTCGATGCCGCATGCGATCTTGGATATGGTGTTAGCGGTCGCTGGGGCGATGATGTACAGGTCCGCTCGATCCGGGACCTCTCCGCACAAGGCTACGTGCTGGACCCCGCCGTCTATCTGCGTGGTCACGGGCCTGCCGGAGGCGAACTCGAGCGTCCAAGGATGGACGATCTGCTGGGCGTCCTTCGACATGACGACGTGGACCACCGCGCCGTGCCTTATCAGCTCCCGGCACAGCTTGACGGTCTCGACGGCAGCGATGCTGCCGGTCACGCCCAGGACTATCTTGCGTCCCTTCAGTTTGTCGCTCTTCGTGCCTCTCAAATGATCCGCGGGGTGCATGTCATCACTTCCGAGGTTGTCACAACCGCTTAAAGTCTTCTCTCCTTGATGGTGCCGATGACCTCTACGGTCACTTCATCCAGGGTCCTGTCGCCGTCCACCCTGATGATCGAGTCGTCGATCTTCGCCAGCCTCCGGTAGTTCCTCTGCACTTCCTTGAGGAAGTCCAGCTTCTCGAACCTGGACAGTTCCGACCTGTTCCGGATGCGATCGAGGGATATTTCGGGGTCGACCTCGATGATGAACGTGATGTCCGGGCGTATCGATATCCTGGTGTTCGCGTCCAGGAGCCAATCGAAGTTGTCCCCGAGGCCGAGCCTCCTGAGCGAGGCCGTTTGATATGCTATCGTGGAATGGTAGTACCTGTCGCAGACCACCAGCTTCCCCTTCTTCAGCATGCTAGCTATCTCCAGCGTGTGCTGGGCCCGGTCGGCCATGAACAGGAGCGCGTCCGTGTACGGGCTGACCTCCTTCTTGTCGCCCTTCCTGACGGCCTTACCTATCCAGGAATCCGTCGGCTCCCTCGTGAGCACGGTTCGCTTCCCGAACCTCTCGGCTGCCGACCTCGCGACCGAGGATTTGCCGCATCCATCGATGCCTTCGAGCACCACGAATCCTACCATGCGAACGTACTCCGATTGAGGCCGTGCCTAGATAACCGTTTGCGACCGCGCGCTCCCAGGTATCGGCCCAGCCAGATATTCTCCGATGCCCATAAATATGCATCGGGAGCCGGGATGACAGGGACCCAGTTCGTACATCCAGCACCTGGTCACCGCCGACACATTATAAGTATGAACAAGTGCCTTACAGCCTCTCCAAGGTGGTATCCTGGTAATCGCGTATCTGTTGATAACGACCGCAACGGGCAACGAAGCCTTCGTCGCCGAGCAGATGCGCAAGCTCCCGGAGCTGACCGAGGTCCATCAGCTGTTCGGTCAGTACGACATGATCGCCAGGATTGAGACCAAGGACTACGACGTGTTGTGTGACATCGTCCTCTCGAAGATACGCACGATCCGGGGAGTGACGAGCTCGAGGACCCTGATAGCTGCCAGGTTCAAGCGCTGAACCCCTCGTCCTAGGTCTTTCCCGCGGACTTCTTCTCGAACGCTCTCCAGCTGAATATCATGTCCCGTGCAGCCTTCGCCTCGTCCAACCTTCTCCTCGCGGTGTTCTGAGGGGCGGCCTTGAGGAGCTCGGGGTCCTCGGCGATTATGGTCTTGCAGACCTCGATGAACCTGTCCAGGGTCTCTTTCGTCTCCGTCTCGGTCGGCTCTATCATGATGGCCTCGTCGACGATGATCGGGAAGTACACGGTCGGCGCGTGGTAGCCGTAGTCGAGCAGCCTCTTGCCGAAGTCGAGCGTCCTGACGCCCTTGCTCTTCAGGGACTTTCCGCTGAGGACGAACTCGTGCTTCCTCAGGTTCCCGTAGGGAAGCTCGAGGTCCCCCTTCAGCTTCTCCTTGATGTAGTTGGAGTTGAGGACCGCGTTCTCGGAGGCGGCCTGCAGCCCCTCCCCGCCCTGCATCTTGATGTACGCGTACGCCCGGACCATCACTGCGAAGTTGCCGAAGAACGCCCTGACCTTCCCGATGCTCTTCGGCCTGCTGGAATCGAGCGAGTACTTCTGCCCGTCGAAGACTATCGTCGGTACGGGGAGGAAGTCCTGGAGTGCGCTCTTGACGCCCACCGGGCCTGCGCCGGGCCCTCCCCCTCCGTGGGGGGTCGCGAAGGTCTTGTGCAGGTTGAAGTGGACGATGTCGAAGTTCATCTTCCCTGGCGAGGTCTTGCCCATGATGGCGTTCAGGTTCGCACCGTCGTAGTACAGGAGCGCGCCCGCATCGTGCACTATGCCGGCGATCTCGACGACGTCCTTTTCGAATATCCCGAGCGTGTTGGGGTTCGTGAGCATGAACGCGGCGGTGTCCTTCGACACGGCCGACTTGAGCGCCTCGACGTCCACGCAACCTTCCTTCGAGGGCAGCTCGAGCACGTCGTATCCGACCATAGCCGCGCTCGCGGGGTTGGTCCCGTGGGCGGTGTCGGGGAGCACTATCTCCTTCCTGGTCTCGCCCTTCGCCTCGTGGTACGCCCTGACCAGATGGATGCCCGTGTACTCGCCGTGCGCGCCCGCTGCGGGCTGCAGGGTGACCGCGTCAACGCCTCCGATCTCGCACAGCATCCTCTCGAGCTCGTACATCAGCCTGAGCGCGCCCTGGATGGTCGACGGGTCCTGGAGCGGATGGATGTCGGCGACCGAGCTCCACGAGACGACCTCGTCGCATATCTTCGGATTGTACTTCATCGTGCACGAGCCGAGCGGGTAGAGGCCGTTGTCGACGCCGAAGTTCATCTGGGAGAGGTTGGTGAAGTGCTTCACGACATCCCTCTCCGCGAGGTCCGGCAGGTTGAGCTCGGACCTGAGCAGCTCCCTGGGCAGCGCACCGCCGACGGTGGGGTCGAATCCCCCCTCCGCAGGGGCCTTCTCGCAGCCTTCGAAGAGGACGGGCACCTCGTGAACCGCCTGGTGGTATCTCATCTGAGCGCCTCCAGGACGGTCAGGAGCCTGTCGTGGTCCTGCTTCGTGTGCATCTCGGTGGTCGCGCAGAGGGTCCCGTGCTTCAGCTCCGGGAACGCGCCCTCAAGAATCCATCCTCCCTGGATGCCTCTCATGAGCAGCTCGTCGTGTAGCCTCGCCGCCGGGATGTCTGATTTGACGACGAACTCGTTGAAGTGCGGAGCCTTGAAGTGGGGCGCTTTGAATCCCTTGATGGCGCTGATCCTGGATGCAAGCGACTTCATGTTCTCGACATTCTTCGCGGCTATCTGCCTCAGCCCGGACCTGCCGACCACGGCGAGATACGCCGCGGCCGTGACCGCGAGCAGCGCCTCGTTCGTGCATATGTTCGAGGTCGCCTTGCTCCTCCGGATGTGCTGCTCCCTGGTCTGCAGCGTCATGCAGAACGAGCGCCTCCCCTCGAGGTCCGTCGTCATGCCGATGAGCCTTCCGGGCATCTTCCTGACATGGTCCGACTTGCACCCGAAGATGCCGATCATCGGTCCACCCAGGTTCATCGGGGTTCCGAACACCTGCGCGTCCCCGATGACGATGTCCGCCCCCATCTCTCCCGGGGGCTTGAGCAGCGCGAGCGCCATGGGGTTCACGCCCACGACCATCGTCCTGTTCCCCAAGACTTCCCTGATCTCGTCGCACCTGGTCTCGATGGGGCCGAGGAAGTTCGGCGTCTCGAAGTAGAACCCCGAGACTCCGTCCGTCAGCTTGGACTTGAGGTCCGACAGGTCGACCAGCCCGGTGGCGGGTTCGTATGCGACCTCTATTATCTTGATGTCCGCGCCCCGGGCGTAGAGCGCCGCCACGGCCTTCTTCTCGGGGCTGACCGCCCTGCTGATGAGGAACTTGTCCCCTCCCGAGATCCTGTTGGCCATGAGCACGGCCTCCCCGAGGGCGGTGGAGGCGTCGTACATGCTGCAATTGACGACATCCATCGCTGTCAGCTCGGCCATGTATGATTGGTACTCGAAGAGCGATTGGAGCATGCCTTGGCTGATCTCCGGCTGGTAGGGGGTGTATGCGGTGACGAACTCCGACCTGGACACGACCGCCTTCACCGCAGCCGGGATGAAGTGGTTGTACACGCCTGCTCCGAGGAAGCACGGGCGGGCGGAAGAGGTCCTGTTCGAAGAGAGCATCATCCCCAGCTCCCGCCTGAGTTCGAGTTCGGACATCCCCTCGGGCAGTTTCAGGCCGCCCGTCCGGACTTCCTTCGGGACATCCGCGAAAAGCTCCTCGACCGACCGAAGCCCCATCTCCCGCAGCATCTCAAGAGAGCACTTGGAGAGCTCCATGTCCGTTTCAATGAGATGCTATCGTAAATCCTTTGTGGGTCAACACCCTCGTTCAGTCCTGGCGGTTGGCCAGGGTCCTGAGCCTGCCGATGAATGTGGGCATGCTCTCGATGTCCTTGACCTCCTTCTTCGAGAGCATCACGAGCTGCGCCCTGAGCCTGTCGTTCACCTTAACGCCGTTGGCCTCGAAGGCCTCCTTCAGCGACCTGGCCAGCCTCCCGCCCTTCCTGTCCCAGTCTGTCATGACCACGACCTCCGCGTGTTCCCGGGAGAGGTTCTCGCAGAACGTGAAGATCGACAGCCCCTTGCCGATGGAGACAACGTTCCTGGCGATGCCCATCCTCTTGAGCGCCTCGACGTCCCGCCTCCCCTCAACCACGATCGGGGTATCTGCGCTGATGTCCTCCAGCTTGTCGAGCAGCTTCAGAATCTCCTCGAGCCTCTCTGCGGGTGTGAGCATTCAGTCACCTGTCAGGAGCCGCACGGCCCTCTCCTGAGGGAGGGGCACGTACACGGTCTTCGACGAGGACCTCTGTCCGCGCAGCATCCGCAGGTCCTTCCGCGGGACGGACAGCTTCTCCGAGAGGAACCTGAGGAGCTCCTCGTTCGCCTCCCCGTCCCTCGGCGGGGCGGCTATCTTGACCTGCAGGGCCGCCCTCCACTCGTTCACGCCGACGACCATCGTCCTCGAAGCGCCCGGGGAGGCGTCGATGGAGATCACGCATCCCTTGCCCTCGGGTCTCGCGAAACTCTTGCCGCCCATGTCGGTCGTCGAGTGATGGCATCGTGACGATAATACCCTTCTTGCGCGGTGGTGTGCCCGCACGCATAAGCATCAAATACAACCGCGGCGTATGCTTCAGCCGATGGCAGAACAGCGGGGGGAGCTGAACTACGAAGACATAATGACCCTTTTCAGGCAGGAGAACAAATCCCCCCAACTGACCAAGGTCGATTCGAACCTCTACGAGAACATCTGCAGCTACATCAAGAGCATCAGGAAGGAGAGCGAGAGGGAGATCGCGATGAACCCGAGCTCTCACGCGAGCATGATGCTCAACGACCAGCTGAAGAAGGCCATTGACAAGGCGAAGCGGGTTTACGAGCTGAGGCAGAGGAAGATCGCCCTGCTGGCCCTGAGGAAGGTCGCGGGGGACAACCCCGACACGGGCAACCTCACCCCGGACGAGCTCGTCCTATTCTCGAGCATGACGTCGGTGTTCGCGGCGCACAAGGACTCGAACGCGGATTTCGAGGAGCTGGGGCCGCGGCAGCCGAAGCAGCAGGCGGACATGGTCTATCTGCCGGATACGCCTTCGAAGAAGGCGTGCGAGGAGAAGAAGGCGGCGACACCCGAGGCGCTGGAGGCCGAGCTGGTCATGGCGAGGGTCCTGGAGGACGTGCCGACCTTCGCGGGCGTCGACCGCGACTACAAGCTGAAGAAGGAGGACATCGTGTCCCTCCCGAAGAACATCGCGAACACCCTCGCCTCGCACGGCAAGATAAAACTCATCGGGTCAGCGTAGGGCGAACGGCCCGTTCATGCCCCCGTGCTCGGTGACCTCGATCTCCGGTCTGTGATTCCCGTGTCTGAGGCCTTTCTCGACGGCTTCTCTCGCCTTGCCTGGAGTGTTGTTCTCCTTGCTGAGGTGGAGGAGCACCACGCGTTTCGTCTTCTCGGACGCCGTCTTCGAGGCGAGCATGCCCGCGTCCTTGTTGGACAGATGCCCGTGGTCGCTCCTGATGGTCCTCTTGAGGAAATCGGGGTATGATCCG
The DNA here is from genome assembly GCA_963818745.1 of Thermoplasmatota archaeon. Taxonomy (GTDB): domain Archaea; phylum Thermoplasmatota; class Thermoplasmata; order UBA10834; family UBA10834; genus CAWBDD01. Next base: position 166,340 of record CAWFTI010000003.1, read on the forward strand.
TTCATCAGCATGTCGTCGTCGTAGTTCGCTTCGATCAGCATCAGGTCGGCAGAGCCCATCTCGTCCACTACCCTCGGAGTCACGGACCCGAGGTCGGAGGCGATCGAGACCTTCTTTCCGTGGACCTCTATCGTGAACGCGACCGGCTCGGCCGCGAAGTGCCTCACTGGGAACGGCTTCGCCGTCACGGAGCCTATCGTCACCGCGTGCTTCGTCGAGATCGGGATGGCTCTCACTCCGTTCAATGGTGTGAGAGACAACGTGCCGTCCGTGCCGTGGACGGGCACGTCGTACTTCGAGCAGAACCGGAGAGCACCCCTCGTGTGGTCCGTGTGTTCGTGGGTGAGGAACACCGCGTCCACGCGGGACGGGTCCGCGCCCACGATGGACATCCTGCGCTCGAGCTCCTTGCAGGACAGTCCGGCATCGATCATGACCGTGTCCTCGGATGATACCAGTATCGAGTTGCCGCAGCTCCCGCTCCCTAGGACGGTGACCGAGACAGTGTGCATCCAGCTTGGCGAAGGAGGACGCACCTGATAAACTCTTCCGTTTTCAGCTCGGCCGGTGTAGAAATCGCGTCGGCCAGCACGTGCGCGCCGTCTCGATGACTTCGATATCTTTATAAATGACCAGCATATACTGCGGATTCGTGGGCCTGTAGCTCAGCTAGGTAGAGCAATCGGCTCTTACCGCGAAACCCTGTTGGTGTCGCAGGAGATACCGATGGGTCAAGGGTTCGAATCCCTTCAGGCCCGCTTCTGATTCCCATTCCGGCCCTGTTCGGAGAGGGTTTAAATCCGACCTACTCGCTCAGTCGGACCGGAGTCGCCAACAGGCATCCGGCCCAGGGGACATCACGATGGCCGCCAAGAACATCTACTTCGCAGGGACCGCCGGCAGCGGCAAGAGCACCCTCACGGGCGCGTTCCAGCTCTGGCTTAACAACGAGGGGTACGACGCTGTCACCGTGAACCTTGATCCCGGGGTCGAGAGCCTCACGTACGCCCCGGATGTCGACATAAGAGACTGGATCAAGCTCCCGGAGATCATGGCCGAGCACGGCCTCGGGCCCAACGGCGCGCAGATCGCGGCCGCGGACATGCTTGCGCTCAACATCAATGAGGTGGCCGATGTCATCTCGCAGTTCAACTCCGACTTCATCCTCATCGACACGCCCGGGCAGATCGAGCTGTTCACGTTCAGACAGAGCAGCAGGCACATCATCGAGGCGCTCGGCATGGAATCGTCCGCGCTCGCCTTCCTGTTCGACCCCGCGGTCATAAGGGTGCCGAACGGATACGTGTCGTCCATGCTGCTCTCGACCACGGTACACTTCCGCCTCCCTCTGCCGACGATCAACGTCATCGCGAAGGCGGACATCCTGAACGACACCGACAGGGAGAGGCTCCAGCTGTGGGGCGAGGACTACTACGCGCTCTTCAACGCGCTCGTGGACGAATCGGTAGACTCCCAGACCCCGGTCAACGTGGAGTTCCTGCAGGCGATGGAGTCCGTGGGCGCGAGCAAGCCCGCGCTCTTCGTGAGCTCCGACACGGGCGAGGGCATGGAGGACATATACTCCCATGTCCAGGCCGTGTTCGAGGGCGGAGAGGACGTCGACAAATAGGCGTGCTCACTCCCTTCTCTTGCACATCTTGACTGCCCGCAGGACCTCGGCCCCCTCTTCGGAGAGCCCTATGTGGATCCTTTCTCCCACGACCTCGGACGTCACGAGCCCCACCTTCCTGAGCTCCCTGAGCACCCGTTCGGCCCCCTGCTTGCTTGTCGGCTGCATCCTCGTGATGGCCGTCCCCAGCACCGGCCGGTCCTCGATGCACTCGAGGAACCTGGTCTGAAGAGACGTGTACATGCTCTTGGCGGTCGCGCCTCGCACCACCGGCAGCCGGATCGCCTTCGAATCGCAATGGATGGTCTCCACGCCGAGCCTGAAGGCCGCGAGCAGGGCGGCGTCCCCGAGCAGCTTCGACCCGCCGCTGATGTTCAGGACCACCTTCGATCCAGAACCGCCGCCCGACCGGGCGGCGTTCGAAGACAGGACTTCGGATATCATGTCGACCATCCCGAGGAAGTCCTTGTCGGGGATGGTCTCGTATACGAGCTCGTGCCCAGAGACCTCCTCCAGTCTCTGGATCGTCCGCGACGCTTCTGACTCCATTGCCCCATCCTCCCCGAGGAGCACGAGCCTGTCGTACGGCACCGTCCTCATCGCCAGGAGCACCTTCTCGGTGTCTTCCGGGCCGTAGGTGGACACCAGGGTCCTCAATGCTCCTCACCCAGCAGAAGCTCGGTCGAGTCCTCGACCCTCACGACCTTCTTCCTCGCGTCCTTCGCGTGCTTCTCGAGCCTGAGGGCTCCCTTCGCCACGAGGTTCCGCAGGTGGTGGTTGATCGTGGCCTTGTGCTTGCCGAGGGCCTTCGCGAGCTCCACCTCCGTGAATTCCTTGGTCCTGTTCTTCAGCAGGAACCCGAGGATCTGACGCTCCTCCTCGGAGAGCACCTGGTTGTACTCCATCCTGAGCAGCGGGAGGTGTATCTCCTCGTATGTGAGGTCGTGGATGTACACCGTCGGCACCCCTTCGAGGATGCACACCAGGAGCGCGGCGGATGATGTCGGCTTCGTGCCTCCGGCGATGTTGAACACCCCGATCTCCTTCCCCTCGCGCCTGTGTCTCCGGATGTCCGTCCTTATCCTCATCGCGATGCTCTTGAAGTCGAACGGGTCCTCGAGGTCCACGGGGTCGACGGCGATCTTCATGCTGCTGCAGTACTCGAGCACGGACCTCTTCGCGTCCGCGACCTTCTTGACCGCCTCAGGGTCGCTCTTGTCGGCTCCGCAATAGAACACGAGCTTCTCGACGTCCGGCATTGACTTGATCGTCGGTATCAACGATCTCGGTCTGAATCCCAGGGTTCCGAACACTACGGCCATTTGCCTTCCCAGGATACCATATGTCCTTCCTCCCTTTTAATCTTCATCAGACGATAAGATTTATGCTAATACCAATATTCAATTGGGGCTGGTGATTGCTGGCTCGGAGCCCCGCACATTCCGTATCACGAAAAATGATATCGTATTAGCATCACCTGAATACAGCCACCCCGCATCAGCGGCACGATGATGGGAAGCAAGTTCAAGCATGTGTTCCTCGACGCGGAGGGCACCCTCTACGTCCCGAGGAACGGCAAGTCGAGATGGGAGTTCTGGGCGGATCCGTCGCCCGAGGCGGCGCTCGAGTTCTTCGAGCTGGATGCCGGGGTCTTCGAGGCGCTCGTGAAGCTGAGGGAGCGCGTGGACTCCCTGTGCATAGTGTCCATGAACAGGGAGGAGATACTAGACGCGCTCCTGGATAAGTTCGGCATCAGGGATTTCTTCGACGCGATACTGCTCAACGGCGACAAGGGGAAGAGGATCGAGGAATACTTGGACGCGCACGGGTTCGACAGGTCCGAGGCCGTCATGGTGGGGGATATGCCCGTCCTCGACCTGTATCCGGTTCGCGCGGTCGGGGTGGAGGCGATCCTGGTCGATAGGCACTACAACAGGAAGGCCAAGGCCGAGAGGATCCCGGGAGTCTCGGAGCTCCCGTGCTGGCTGCGGATGGCGGACATCGCGGAAGCCCCGAAGAGCAGAGTGGCAACGCTGGACGAGTTCCTGTGTGCTTCCCTCAGGAAGGGCGAGGACGCGCTCGCGCAGGCGGGCACCAAAAGATTGATTGTGCTCTCTGGTGCTTGAGGTGACCGTGATGGGCGAGTTCATCGGATTTGGAGGACAGGCGAGATGACGACGGTCACCCCGTATGGCGGCATAGGCGAGATCGGCGGGAACAAGATGCTGCTCAAGGACGGGGACACGCGCCTGTTCCTCGACTTCGGCATGAGCTACAACCAGAGGGGGAAGTACTACGAGGAGTACCTCAAGCCCAGGGTCGGCTCGGGCCTGTCCGACCTGATCAAGACGGGGCTTCTGCCCCGTCCGTCGCTCCCGGACTTCAAGGGGGTGTACAGGAGCGACTACATGCAGATGCTGGGCGCCGCGAAGGAAGAGCCCACCCTGAGGGCGGTCCTCCTGAGCCACATACACATGGACCACTCGTCCTACATCGCGTTCCTTCACGAAGACGTCCCGATCTACGCTTCCAAGGAGTCAATCGCGATAGCCGAGGCCGTGAGCGTCGCCGGCCAGAGGGACTTCGAGAGCGAGATGTTCAATTTCAAGGAGAGGCCCAAAGAGTCCAAGGCCGAACCGGTCCAGAGGCGCTGGGAGGAGATCGTCCCCGGGAAGAAGTTCACCATCGACGGCCTCGAGGTCGTCGGCCTGCCAGTCGACCACTCCGTCCCCGGAGCGATGATGTTCCTCATACACGGGTCCGAAGGTTCGGTGCTCTACTCCGGCGACCTCCGGGTCGAGGGATACGGGAAGGAGACAGAACGCTCGATGGAGGCACTTCGCGACGAGGACATCGACCTCATGTTCTGCGAGGGCACCAGGGTCGATTCCACGGAGAAGCGGACGGAGGACGACATCAGGTCCGAGGCGGGCGCCGTCGTGGCGGCCACCAAGGGCCTTGTGGTCGCCGGCTACGCGTTCAGGGATGTGAAGAGGATGCTCACATTCCTGGACGTCGCGCGGTCCTCGGGCAGGAAGCTCGTCCTGATGCCCAAGGAGGCGTATGTGCTCGAGACGCTGAGGGCCAGAGGCGCGTCCGTGCCGGACCCGAGGACGGACCCGGGCATCGAGGTGCTGATCGAACGCAAGAAGTCGGGGTCATATGATGAGAGCGACTACAACAAGTGGGAGCGGCAGTTCCTCGGCTATCGGAACGCCGTCAGGAGTGTCGACCTCCCGTTGGGTGCCCGCGACAGAATCGTGCACGCGGGGTTCTTCGACATGACCACGATGCTGGACTTCGACATGCCCTCCGGGAGCGCCTACATACACTCCCTGACGGAGGCGCACAACGAGGACATGGAGATCGACGACAAGCGCCTGAACAACTGGCTGAAGCTCCTCCACCTGCCGAGGACGAACACCCACACATCCGGCCACGCGTGCCGTCAGGAACTCCTGAGGCTGATCTCGGCCGCCGACCCAGGGTCGCTCGCGCCCATGCACACGACGCATCCAGGGCACTTCAGCAAGCTCCACGGCCAGGTCAAGCGTCCGAAGACGGGCAAACCGCTGACGGTCCTCGAATAGGCGTCCCGACCCCCCGTCCGGGAGCGTGGAAGTTGTATGTACATTCAAATCGCTTAAAAGGGTAAAGGATTGTCCCTCTTTCAACACGGGAGCCGTGACCCTAGGATGCACGCGGTGGTCAAGAGTCGCAGGGAGCCGGGAGCGGACATACAGAATGTCGACAAGCCCACGGTGGGGAAGGGCGAGGTCCTCGTCGAGACCAAGTTCACCTCGATATGCGGGACCGACGTCCACATCTGGGACTGGAACCACTGGGCGGAGAAGCGTCTGAAGAAGCTCCCGATCGTCTTCGGGCACGAGTTCTGCGGACAGGTGGTCGAGGTCGGCAAGGGTGTCAAGTCCGTCGAGGTCGGAGACATGGTCTCCGCGGAGACGCACATAGTGGACGGCACGTGCTACCAGTGCAGGACCGGCAGGATGCACATCTGCCGCGACATGAAGATCCTCGGAGTGGACACGGACGGCGTGTTCGCGGAGTACGTCAAGCTCCCTGAGCTGAATGCAAGGAAGCTCCCGAAGGGTCTGGACCCGCAGCTGGGGTCGCTTCTGGAGCCGCTGGGCAACGCGACCTTCACTGTCCTGCCGCACGACTGCGAGGACGACATCAAGGGCAAGAACGTGGTCGTCTCCGGCTGCGGCCCGATCGGGCTCATGGCGATCCCCGTCCTCCAGGTTCTCGGCGCGAAGAAGATCATCGCGCTCGAGCTCAAGAGCGAGAAGGTCAGGTTCGCCCTTGCGAAGTCCCTCGGCGCTGACCTCGTCCTGGACGCTGCGATCAACCACGACAAGCTCGCGGAGACGGTCAGGCAGGCCACGGACGGCAACGGGGCCGATGTCGCGCTGGAGATGTCCGGCGCTGCCCCGGCCCTGAGGCACATATTCGAGATGCTCACGCCGGGCGGCAGGGTATCCATACTCGGCCTCTACAACGACCCGGTGACGCTCGATGTCAACAACCTGATCACGTTCAAGTCGGCCACGGTCTACGGCATCACGGGCCGGAGGATGTTCCAGACCTGGGACCAGATGCACAGGATCCTGAAGAAGGAGGAGTTCAGGGCGAAGCTTTCATCTATCAGTCACGCACACCTTACCCATAAGGGACATCGCGGAGGGCATGCACCTGATCCGCACGAAGCAGGCGGCCAAGGTGTCCCTCAAGCCAGAGTGGTGAGGAGATGGCCAAGAGAGACCCGGTATCCTTTCTGAAGTCGGAGTACGACCAGCTAGTGAAGAGCGAGCTCGACTGGAGGCTAAGGGTGCTCCAGGGCCCGAGCACGCCCAGGTGCACCGTGGACGGCAGGAGCGTCCTGATGCTCTGCTCCAACAACTACCTCAGCCTGAGCAACCACCCCAAGGTCAAGGCCGCGGCCGTGCAGGCCGTGTGCTCCCACGGGGCCGGCTCAGGGTCGGTGAGGCCCATCGCCGGGAACATGGACCTGCATGTCGAACTCGAGAACCGCCTGGCCAAGTTCAAGGGGGCCGAGGCGTCCCTGGTCTACCAGACGGGCTTCGCTGCGAACGCGGGGCTCATACCCCAGCTTGCGGACGAAGGGGACATCATCATCAGCGACGAGCTCAACCACGGGAGCATAATAGACGGCGTGAGGCTGTCGAAGGCCGACCGGGCGGTGTACAAGCACTGCGACGCCCCGGACCTCAAGAACGTCCTCGAGAAGGCGGAGGGGCACTCGCCCGCTTACCGCAGGATCCTGATCATCACCGACGGCGTGTTCAGCATGGACGGCGACATGGCCCCGCTGGACAAGATCGCGCCGCTCGCGAAGGACCACGGGGCCATGGTCTATGTCGACGACGCGCACGGGGAAGGCGTGCTCGGGGAAGGCGGCAGGGGCATAGTGTCGCACTACAAGCTCGGCAGGAAGGACGTCCAGGTCGAGATGGGCACGTTCTCCAAGGCGTTCGGCGTGGTCGGAGGGCATGTGTCCGGCAGCAGGGCCCTGGTCGATTTCGCCTACAACAAGTCGAGGACATGGCTGTTGAGCGGGTCGCACCCGCCAGCGGTGGTGGCCGCGTGCATAGCCGCGATAGACGTGCTCGAGACGGAGCCGCAGCATGTGAAGAACCTCTGGACGAACACCCTCTACTTCAGGAAGGGCATCCAGAAGATGGGGTTCGACACCGGGAAGAGCCAGACGCCGATCATACCGGTGATGGCCGGGGACAGCGGCGCGGCGAAGAGGCTGAGCGCGCGCCTGTTCGAGGAGGGCGTGTTCGCCCTGCCGATCGTGTTCCCGATGGTCGCCAAGGACAAGGCGCGCATCAGGACGATCATGAACGCGGCTCTGACCAAGGACGACCTCGATGAGGCCTTGCGTGCGTTCGAGAAGATCGGGAAGGAGCTGAAGCTTATCTAATCGGCCTCGTACTCCTCGTGTTCCTGCCTCTCGGCGACGGATATCTTGAACTCCTCCCTGGGAGTGACGACCTCGAAGATGACCGTGTCGACGATCCCCTTCTCCTTGAGGGATTGCTGGGGCGGGAGCATGTGGTGCTTCTCGAAGAACTTGATGAGCTGGTCCCTCCCGTCGTCGGTCACCGCCTTCTTTATGACCGCGGGCTTCTTCCAGAAATAGGGACCGAGCTTCACGACCGTCCGCTTGCCCTCGACGTGAAGGACGACTTCCTCGTTGCTCTTCGTGAAGTACTTGTCGCGGGTGGCCGTCGGGATCTCAATGCCCCTCGACCTGTTGGGCCCCTGCCATATCGTCGCCTCGAAGGAGTCACCAGTGGCCGATGTGGGGGCGGCTTCGGGGGCCTTGGGAGGATATGTGAGGACGTGGCACGTGGGACAGAACATCGCTTCGGTCTCCTTCCTGCATCTGTTGCACACGCGCACTATGCCAGCTCTCCCGAGTTCCACGTAGACCATCTTATGACTTCAACCTTTGCGTCCAGGGCGGATCGGCGATTCGCGCAGTGATCCCGTTTGGGGAATGCCTTAATGTCGGCATCGTAGATGGGGTCCCTAGCGGAGGAGCGTCGCATGGCGAAAATCCTGATAGTCTACTACTCGCGCAGCGGGAACACGAAGAAGATGGCCTACATGGTCCAGAAGGGCGTCATGGATGAGGGCGTCGAGGTCGACACGAAGGATGTCAAGGAGGTCGGACCGACCGACCTGCTGAAGTACGACGGGATCATCATCGGCTCGCCCACATACTACGGCCTGCCGTCGGCGGAGATCAAGGAACTGCTGGATAAGACCTACAAGATACACGGGAAGCTCGACGGGAAGGTCGGCGGGGCGTTCACGTCGAGCCACCACGTCGGAGGCGGCAACGAGACGACCATACTCGCGATACTCGAGGCGATGCTCGTGCACGGGATGATCATCTACGGCGACGCGGACGGCGACCACTACGGGCCCGTCGCTCTTCTGAAGCCGAACAAGGCCGTGGAGAAGAAATGCGTCAGGTTCGGGAAGCGCATCGCTTCGCTGACGAAGCGCCTCCACGGCTGAGTCGGTCCATCAGGTGGACCACGGGTTCGAGAACGACACTTCCTGGAAGTCCTCGGACTCCTTCCCGGTCGTCGCGTACCTGTAGAGGGCGGCGACGAGGACGGACTGGGCCGCAGACGCGACGATGCCCAGTATGAGCCAGTAGACCACCATGACCACAGCCCCGACGATGAGTCCGGCGACCCCTGCGAGCACGAATCCGAGGATGGGCAGCAGTATCCCCGCGAGGCCGAGCAGCACGAATATCGCGCCCTATGCGTCCCATGTTGCTTGCCTCCTTTACTGTGTGATTCCTACTGCGTATCGTAGTAATGTCAAATACGTACCAGCACGTGGTATCCTTATCCGCGTACGCGCGCAGGGTGTCTAAAGCCTTTTCAGGTCTTCCGCCTTGCTCTCCTCCTTCTTCCGTGGGGGTTTCCTCGAGGGCCTCTGCTCCTGTTCCTCCTCTTCGGACACCGCCTCGTCCTCGGCTGGCTCCTCGTCCGACGGCGGGCGCGGCCTCCTCTTCTCCGTCGGTTCCTCCTCTCCCTTCAAGGGCGCGTTGCACCTCGGGCATCTGTCCGAGCCCCTGATGCACTCCTTGCAGAGGATCGCCTTGCACTTGCCGCACCTCGCGACGGCGACCCCTCCGTGGAACAGGCACCTCCTGCCGATGAGGTCCGAGGGCACCTCCTCTTCCTTCTTTGCCTCGGGCTCCCGCCGCGACCGCTCCCTGGGCCTGCGCTCCTCCTCGTGCGGCTGCTCCCTGCGCTTCCTGGCGGGCGGAGGTCCGAACCTGGGTGCCTCCTCTTCCCTCCCGCGCTCCTCGGGCTGCTCCTCCTGGCCGGCGTACCTGTGCCCGCGCGCCTGCCTCTCCTCGAACGGGGAGTACTGGCCGTACCCCTCGCCGACGATGGACTTGATCTTGATGGAGGGCGTCTCGAACCCTCCTCCCTGGAATGTCAGCAGGATCGTCACCAGCTGCCTGGCCTGGTAGACACCGACGCCCAGGTTCCTGATGATCCCCAGGACGTTCTTCTGGTCGTCGGGCAGGTCGAGGGCCTGCCGCAGGAAGGTGTCCGTCTGCGGGTCGGTCGCCCTCGTGCCGAACTCGTGCTCCTCGACGGTCTGGATGTAGCTCAGTATCCTCTTCGCGCTGGATATCTTGAGCTCCGGGAAGTTCACGGAGATGTCGCAGAGCCTCAGCCCGAATTCAGCGAGGTCACGCTTCTCCATCGTGTTGACGAGTATCTCCCGGGACATCTTCTCGAACCGCTCGAAGTCCTGCTTGTTCATGCCGGACAGGCTGAGCTCCTCCTTCCCGCTCAGGTACTCGAGGACCTCTCCGAGGAACGCGTACGGTATGCCGCACACCTTGAACGCCTCCTCCTTGGTGACCGGCCTTCCGTGGGTGTACTCGAAATCGAGCACCCTGCGCGAGTACTCCTCTATCTTCGTGCGCCTGATCTCGTCCTCTGCGTGCTTCCTACCGTCGCTGGCGGCCTGGAAGTACGGGTCGATGCTCAGCGCGTGGTCGTAGCATCTGAGCGCCTGCTCCGGCCTGCCCAGCTTGAGCATGACCTGCGCCTTCGCGTTCCAGGCCTCCTTGTCGTTCGAATCCAGGCCGATCGCGCGGTCGTACGAGCTGACCGCCTCCTCGTACATCTCCTGCTTCTCCATCGCGAAACCCTTGCTCATCCATATCTTCGCGTTGGAGCTCTCGATGTCGAGGGACCTGTCGAAGCAGGAGTCCGCGTCCGCGAACCTCTCCAGCTCTAGGTGCAGCAGGCCGAGCCTGTACCACGCGGCCTGGTCCTCGGGGTCGATCTCGAGGGCCTTCATGTAGGACCTCACGGCCTCCTCCTTGTTGCCGGTGGCCTCGGACGCCTTCGCCTTGCTCGTCCACAGGTCCTTGTCGTTCAGCCCGAGCCTGGTGGCCTCGTCGAAGCATCCCATCGCCTCGGAGACCCTGTTCAGCTTGAGGAGCGCCATGCCCATGTACTTGAGCGCCGAGGGGTCCTTCGGCGCGAGCCTCCTGGCCTCGTTGAACGAGTTGATGCTGTCGTCGAACCTTCCCAGGCTCGCCAGTGGCCCTCCCCTCGTTCGTGTGGAACTCGGCGACGTTCGGGAGGATCGTGATGGCCTTCTTGAAGTCCGCGAGCGCCTCCTCGGCCCTCCTCAGCTCCAGGAACGCCTTGCCCCTGTTGTTCAGGACGAACGGCTGGTTGGAGTCGAGCTTGATCGCGTACTCGAACGCCTCCGCTGCCTGCGCGGGGTTCCCTCCTCCGAGCAGCAGGAGTCCCTTCCTGTTCCACAGGAATACGTCCTTCGGGTCGAGCGCGAGCGCCGCCTCGTACCCCTTCAGCGCGTCGCTGAGCCTGCCGAGCTTCTCGTGCGCGGCCGCCCTGTCGGCGAGCGCGGGCTTGTTCTTCGGGCTCAGCTTCAGTATCCGGTCGCAGACGGAGACGACGGCCTCCTGGTCGTCCATCTCCTTGAGAGCCAGCTTCTTGAGCTCGAGGGTGTCGAGGTCGTCGCCCTCGATCTCCAGGGCCTTGTTGAAGCAGAGAAGCGCCTCGTTCGGCTTCTTCATGAAGAGCGATGCGCTGCCCTTGTCCACGAGTGTCTCCTTGTCCTTGTGCGACAGCGCGAGTATCTCGTTCGACACCAGCACCACCTCGGGGTAGCGCTTCATCGACTTCAGGAGGTCCTTCTTCGCCTTGAGGACCATGAGACTGCTGGGCGAGAGCTTCAGGGATGCGTCGTAGGCGGACAGGGCTTCCTCGGACCTGCCGAGCTTTCCGAGCAACAACCCCTCTTTCATGCGCAGCTCGGGCATCGTCTGGTTCCAGTGGACGGCCTCTCTCACGGCTCCGATCGCGTCGTCGTACCTCTCGAGCCATTCCAGCGCGATGCTCTTCAGGAACCAGACGTCCGAGTCCCTGGGGTCGAGCTTGAGCGCGTGGTCGTACGACGCAAGCGCTTCCTCGTACCTCCTGAGCTCCACTTGTGCCTTCCCGGTGAGCCTGTGCGCTCCCTTGTCGCTCGGGTCCAGCTCGACCGTCTTCTTGAGCGACTGCACGGACTCCTCGTACTCCTTGGCCTGGAAGCCCGCCTCTCCCCTGATCTTCCAGAGAGGGGCGCTGGACGGGTTCACCGCTATCCCCTGCTTCGCGTAGTCCACCGCCTCCCTGGGCTTCCCGACGCGCAGGTAGACGGAAGCGATCTTGATGAATATGTCCGGGTTCGACGGGTCGTGCTTGAGGGCGAGCCTGTAGGTGGCGAGCGCATCGTCTGGCTTGTTCGACCTGTCCAGCGCGACCGCCTTGTCGAGGTACGCGACCTTGTTGTCAGGGTCGATGGAGATGATCCTGTCGCACACATCGATGACGTCGGCGTCCTTGTGCAGCATCTTGTGCGCGTCCTTGAGGCTCTCGAGTATCTGGAGCTTCTGCGGGGCGCTCTTGAGCGCCTTCTCGAAGGTCTTGACCGCGTCCTGGGGCTTCCCGAGCATCATCTGCGCGACGCCCTTGTCGTGCATGGCCGAGTGGTCCGAGGGGTCGACGTCCAGCATGGTGTTGCTCCAGGAGACGACCTCGGCGTGACGCCCGAGCTTCATCAGGCAGTCCTTCTTGAGGCTCATCGCATCCTTGGTCTTGGGGGCGACATGGAGCGAAGCGTCGACGAATGTGAGGCACTCCCCGTACCTGGTGAGCGCGTGGAGCGCCCTTGCCTTGTCCAGGAGCGCCTCGTGGTCCTTCGGGTTCAGTACGACTATGCGGTCGCAGACCCCGATGGCCTGCTCGAACCTCCCGGCCTTCATGAATGTCTTCTTCTTGTTGTTCAGGACGACCAGGTCGTTGGGGTCCATGGACAGGGCGCGGTCGAAGGAGGCCACGGCATCGTCCAGCATGTTCAGCTCCTCCTGGACGACCCCGAGCTCGTTCCAGACCACCTTGTTGCCGCGGTCTATGTCGGCGGCCTTCGCGAAGCTCTTGAGCGCCTCGTCGCGTCTCCCCAGCTTGTGATATATCCTGCCGAGGTTGTCCAGGATGTAGACGTCCTCGGGCGCGATCTGAAGCGCCTCGTTGAGCGAACGGATCGCTTCTTCGCTCTTGCCAGAGACGTTGAGCGAGGCGGCATGTCCGATCCACATCTCCTTGTCCTTGGGGTCGATGTCTATGCCCACGCCGAACGTCCGGACCGCCTCTTCGTGCTCTGCCCAGCCGCGCGAGCGTCTGAGCCTTCTTCTTGATCATGTCCGTGTCCTTGGGCGCGTGGACCAGTATCTTCTCATAGTGACGGATGCTGTTCGGGTCTATCGCTAGCACGCGCTTGTAGCACTCGATCGCGCTGCTCACGTCGCCCAGGGTGTCCTGGGTCTCGCCGAGGAGCGACCAGTACTCGGTCGAGTTCGGGGTCGCACCGACGGCGTTCTTCATCCACGACAGCGCCTCGTCCTTGTTGCCGAGTCTGAGGGCGGACCTCCCGGCGACCGCCATTGCATCGGCGTTCGACGGGTTCAGCTGGAGCGAGACCTTGGCGGTGTCGTAGGCGGCCTGCGCGCGGTCGAACGCGACCAGCTTCGAACCTACGGAGGAGAATATCTTCGAGAAGTCCGGCCTCTTCTTCTCGATGAACATCATGCTCTCCTTGAGCATGGCGAGAGTCTTCTCGAGCTCGGCGAGAGCCTCGTTCCTCTTTCCTTCTTTCGTGAGGCTGTCGACTCGGGCCAGTTCCTTGCTGGCTCTCGCTAGGAGCTTGCTCTCCTTGTTGAACATCGAATCTAGCAAACCCAAATCCTTCCCACCTGGATACTGAACTTAATGAGGTTGTCTTGATAAAATGGTTTGGTGGTTCTTCTCGGCCGGTGCCCGGAGGCTCTCGGCAACGCGCGAAATGGCGTCCGACAGGTAAGAAAGCGGCTCAGAGGCTCCGCACTCAGTCTCCAATGGTCCAGTCTCAGAAATCTCTTAGAGATTTCTACGGATGCTCCGTACGGTGAGTCAGACAGGTTTTGGGTCGGACTCACGACATTTCAGGAAGCTATAAATATGAGCGACCGATATACGGAGAAACAGCTGACAAATCGTCAGACAAAACCATTTAGGATGGGATGCAATGAAGCACAGGAATGCGGTGCAGGCAGCGGTCCTAAACGCGCAAGCGATAGGTTGGGTGAAGACCCACACGCTTCAGGATCTCGAGGATCTCGTGAACGAGATGTCGGGTCTTGGAGAAGATGTCATGGACATCGCCGATCTCCTGGATAATCTGAGAGAGATCGACCGGAGCCTACATACGGACATGGAGCCAGTAGTTCCTGAGGCATGTGAGTACGCGGAAATCGCAGGATAGGTGATTGAGATGTTTAGAACAAAGAACCCAAAGCAGTCGAACGTCAACCTAGAGGAAGACTTCGCGACCTACGAACAGAAGAAGGCCACGGAGTTTCACCCACACTGCTTCATGCAGCAACTAGCACTTGCTGAGGCGAAGCAGTACGACGAGATCTATGCCTTGGCACACGCTCCTGTGCATGGAGAAGAGGAAGAAGCTTAGACCAATCTCCGATTGAAAGATTGAGAGTAGGGCTAAACTGAAAACTCAACGGAACGAAAGTGCAGGTGCCGGGATTCGAACCCGGGCCGTTGGCTTTCGTCCCTCTCCAATTTTTAATTCCTGTTGGATGAGTTGGAAGGCCAAAATCCTAACCAGACTAGATTACACCTGCTTGGGACCGACGAATCAGGTCTTCTGATAAATACATTTCTTCACCGGAACCCTTGCCGGGAGCGGGGGACGCGGGTCAAACGCCCAACAATCGCGCATAACTACAAATATTGCGGATATTCTCATTGACCCAGGGGGGCTGTAACCCTTGGTCAGGTCCGCTTGCATAGGTGCACTTGTTTCGTTCGCAATGTTCCTGATAATGCTCACGCCCGCGGTCGCGGTTACATCCGCTATCGGGCCGTCGGCTGGTATCGCGTCCGCTGAGCCGGATCAAGGTCCCTCGTTGGTCTTCTCCTCCCACGGGCTGACCTACGACGAGATGGCCGCGCTCAGGAATTCGATTGGCGTCAGAGACCCAGAAAGGAACTACAACGAGATCGTCGACGGTCACGGCACCGGGTTCGCGCCCCCGACCGCCGAGCAATGGGACCTGACGGTCGGACAGCTGAAGGTCGTCGATTCCGTGGAATCCGCACTTGCCGCTTCGTCATCATTCGACTTCTCGACATCCCCTTCCTTCCCCACAGTGGGGAATCAGGCCATGCAAGGTTCGTGTTCCGCATGGGCCTCGACCTACTACTCATTCGGGTACATGGAGGCGCTCGACTACGGATGGGCCGACCCGAAGACCGGGGCGACCGATCACCTGTTCTCGCCGGCCTGGACCTACAACAAGGTCAACGGCGGCCGCGACTCCGGCTCGTGGATGATCGACAACTTCTATGTCATACGGGACTGGGGTGCGGCTTCGATGTCGACCATGCCATACGACGATTCCGACTATCTCAGCTGGGGGTCGTCCCAGGCGTTCCGCGAGGCACCTCCTCACAGACTGGCCGAGGGGTACGCCCTCGAGTACTCGGGCCCATCGACGATAGATTCCATCAAGGCGCTGCTGGTCGGCGATGTTCCAGTATCCTTCGCGATGGACGCGAACCAGTATTCGAGCGGCTTTGGCGATGGCAACTACATCATCTCGTCTGCAGAGTACGACTCGACCACGTTGAACCACGCCCAGACCTTCGTTGGCTATGACGACACCGTCTCCGACGACGGCGACATGGGAGCATTCAGGGTCGTCAACTCCTGGGGCGCGTCGTGGGGCGATGCGGGATACTACTGGCTGACCTACGACGCCGTCATCGAGCTGGGGAACCTCGGCGTCCTGACGATGAACTTCCTCACGGACGCGATCGACTACGCTCCTAGCATCGTCGGCGTGTGGCATTTCAACGAAGCGCCGACCCGGAGTGCGGTCATCGAGGTGGGCATAGGCCCGAGCTCGTCCCCGGTCGAATCGAAGCTCCCGTTCTACAACGAGGACAGGACGACGTCGCACACCATGCCGACGTTCATGTGCCTCGACATGTCGGAGTTCGATGGCGTCTACAGTTCGGGGACGGACGATTTCTACCTGGACGTGACCGGCTCGAGCCGAGGGGTGATATCCTCGTTCAGGATAGAGCTGTACAGCGGTGATTATTCTTCTGGCGCTGCCATCCAGGCCTCGGGGCAGTCACCCGATGTTCCGGCGTCCGTGCCAGGCACCGTGACGAACAGCCTGCCGTATTACGACCCCATAGACGTCGGCACTGCTCTCGACAGCAGCGTGTATGTCGGGGAGCCTCCGACCTCCGTCCGATGGGTTGGCGTGGACCACCATTCAGTAGCCGATGGCGATTCGATGCAGAGCGGGGACGTGGGCGACTCGGAGAGCACGTCGTTGTCCGTTTCCGTCGACGGCCCCGTCGAGGTGTCGTTCGATTGGAAGGTCTCGTCGGAGTCGCTCAAGGATGTTCTTTCGTTCAGCGTTCCAGATACTGCCTACTCGACCGAGATCTCCGGTGATGTGGATTGGACGACCGTGAGCTGTTCTCTTCCCGCTGGCAGCCATGAGCTCGAGTGGACGTTTTCAAAGGACTCCGCGAACAGCATGCTCGACGATTGCGCCTGGGTGGACCGCCTGGTGCTGTCCTACGTGACCTCGCCCCCGGTGGTCGTGCTCTTGCCTTCCTACACTGCTCTCATCGAGCAGGAGTTCATCGTCACGCCGGTGGATGTGTCCGACCCGGATGGGGACGTGGAGAGCGTCTGGTATGATTGGGGGGACGGCACGTCCATGTCCATGGGCGACCCGGTCGAAGGCTACGCTGCCTCCCACACCTACATCGAGCTGAGCGATTTCGAGCTGACCGCCTACGCCGAGGACGGTGCGGGGAACAACGTGAGCGATTCCGCGACCGTGGTCGTGTCCGAGAGCAACTCGAGACCCACCATCTCCTCGTTCAAGGTGGACGGCGCGAAGGACTACTATTCCCCTGGAGAGACGGTGCGGTTCAACGCGACGGTCGTGGACGACGAGGGCGACCTCGTCGAGGTCACCATTGATTTCGGAGACGGCTCAGCGGCCGAGTCGTTGTCGTATGATACGGATGCTGGTGTCGCCGCCTATTTCGTGTTCGAGCACGCCTTCTCATACGGTGGCGACAGCACCTATGCAGTTACGGTGGAGGCGACCGACGATGCAGTTCATTCGGTCGACTGGTCAACGAGAACGCTCAGCGTGCTCGTCAACACGCTCCCCGAGTGCGTGCTCGTCGCCGATCCGCTGATAGGCTCGCTGCTGACTTCGTTCTCCTTCGATGCGAGCGGGTCTTCCGATGCCGAGACGGCCGCAGGCGACCTGGCCGTGCGGTGGGACTGGAACGGAGACGGTTCATGGGACACCGACTGGTCATCGGACATGACCGTGACGCATGTATTCTCGACCACCGGCACTCACACCGTCGTTTGCGAGGTCGAGGACGGCGCGGGACTGCGTTCGGTCGACCAGGTGGAGATCGAGGTGGTCGACGAGGCGATCCCCGAGTTCTCTCTCGTGGTGGTGCCGGTCGTCATCATGCTGGTCGTGTTCCTCATGGCCCGCAGAAAGAAGAAGTAGAGCCCGTCCGGAGGCCGGGGAGGGCCGTCCCTATGCTGAACGGACCGGTTGGAACCTGAACTTCCCGCTGGGCACGAGCATCTCGAACCTTACCCCCCTGCCAGGCACGCCGGTCTCCCTGATGGTCATCCCGGAGGTGTCGAGTATCTCCTTCGTGAGGTACAGCCCCAGCCCGGTGTTCTTCCCGTACCCCCTCTGGAACAGCTTCGCCCTCGCCTCGTTCTCGATGCCGATGCCGTCGTCCTCGTACACGATCACGAGCCCGTCGGGCCGCACCTCGTGAGACACCGATATCCTGGTGGCCTTCTGCCCGTGCCTCAGGGTGTTGTCGACCAGGTTCCTGAACACTTTCGAGAACATCGGGTCGCCAAGTATCTCCAAACCGTCCAGGTCCAGACTGACCGTGAGCTTCTGGGTGTCCAGGCCCATGACGCCTTCCTTGAAGAGTTGAGGGACTTCCAGCCATACGGGCTCGGTCAGGCCGACCTTCTCGTACTCCCCCGTGAAGTCCAGCAGCGCGTCGATGGTGTGCGCCGCCTTCTCGGTCTTCGACATCATCTCGGCGCGACCTCTTTCTCGTTCGATTCGTCCCTGGCCATCGAGAGCCAGCCCCTCATCACGGTGAGCTGGTTCTTGATGTCGTGCCTGGTCAGGTGGCCCAGGAACCTGAGCTTCTTGTTCGCGAGCTCCAGCGCCTCGGAGTATCTCTTCCTCTCTGCGACCTCGTTCCGTGAGCTCTTCGTTGAGCTTGGCGAGTTCCAGTGGTCCTCTGCTTGACCTTGTCCTCGAGCCCTTCGTAGGAGTGTTCGAGCCTGTCGACCATGATGTTGAATGTGGCCGCCAGGTCGCCGACCTCGTCGCTCGACATGATCGGGACCCTCGAGTCCATGTCTCCCGTCCGAGATCTGTCTGGCGGTCCGCTTGAACTCGGTGATGGGCTTCGTGATCGTTCTCGATAGCACGAAGGCGAGCAGGACGCCGCACACGACGGTCGCGGAAGCCATCAGCTCTATCCTCGTCAGCAGGTCGTCCGCGGGCGCGAATATCTCCTCGAGGTCATAGCCTATGAATAGTACTCCAGGCGTGCCCGTCGTAGCGTCAGGTATCCTTCTGACCGCGCGTAGCCATAGAGCATCTGGCGGCCCATGTCCTCCGCCATGAACGATCCCTCGTCGTCGCCGCGTTCAGGGTGAAGTAGCTCTGCTGGGAGCGATCGTCATGAAAGATGTAGGCGTCCGAAGAGAATATCAGCGCGCCGCTCGTAGTCGGTGAGCGCCACCCGTGTGCTCTCGTACAGCCTCCCCCCGGTGACTGCCAGCCTCGCGATGTCAATCGTATTGGCGAATCCCATCACCTCGCCCGCGAAGGTGCCGTTGCCATCGTGGATCGTCGCGCTGATCCGCTGGGCGTAGAAGCCGCGAATAGGCGTCGTAGGCGACGTCGCTCACGTCGTTCTCCTTCTGCATCGTCCATCTGCCACCAGTCCTCGTCGCTCTGCCTGTAGTCGTCCGGTCGGTTCGTCATCGCGATGACCGCGCCGTACTCGTTCATGACGGATATGCGGCCCCATGCGTCGACGCCATGGTCCTCCCTGTAGTGATCCATGTATCTCGCCCTCAGGTCGAGGGACACCGTGTTGTTCATGATGCTGATCCATGAGAGGCGTCAGCTCGTCCGGAGGAGTGGAGGTCCACTCGACGTCCGTCTGGGTGATGTACTCCTCCGGATCGTCCATCGCCTCGAACTCGGAGTTGGACGCTCTCGACCACTTCGAGCAGGAAGGGGTCGACCGCCGCCAGCGAGAGTTCGTGCAGCCTCGAGAAGATCTCGCCGTCTATCCGGTCCATCATGCTGCGGGCCTCGAGCTTCACATCCTCCATGATCGAGTCCCTGAGCGTGTTCCTTGCTCTCCTCCAGGGCGTACATCGAGATCCCGACGAGGAGGAGGATGAGGATGGTGGCCAGTGCAAGGATCTTGGCGGCTATGCTTCCGCGGAACAGCCTGCGGGCAGGGTTCACCATTGGTACACCAGCTCCCCGTCGGCCACCTTCACGGGAACAACGGGTATCCGAAGTCGTGACCGCCCTCCGAGTTGTGGATGACGCCTGTGAGGCCGGAGTACAGGAAAGCCGTCTCCAGGGCGTGCCCTCAGGCCTTCCCTGTGTGACCTCGCCCCCTTCGAGAAGCCCCCTCAGCATGAGCACGGCGTCGAATATCGCGGCCCCTCTGTGGCTGAGAGGCACACCGTAGGTCTCTTCGAACTGCGCAGAGAACTCGTCCGCGTACACATAGCCCTGGTTGTAGATGTACGGGGCGCAGAGGTACATCCCCTCGGCGGGCGGCATCGCAATCACCGAGGGGTCGGAGGCGGACAGGGTGCCGATGATGTCGCCCGCGTACTCCACCTCTCTCAGCTCGGTGAGGATCGTCCCGTAGCGTTCTGTCGGTCCGAATATCGCGATGGCGTCCGTGTCCATGAGCGAGGCGATCTCGTCGTAGTAAGTGCTCCGCGTTCTCGTCGAACGGCTGTTCCACGATCGTCCCGTTGGGGACATCGAACGATTGTCACGAACAGCGACTTCGCCGCCTTGGTGCACATGTCGTCCGAGTACAGGACCCCTACTCGTGCCGACGCCGAGCTTGTCGTACGATCGACATCACGGTCGCCACGTCATCGCTGGTCCTCGGGGAGTATCGGAACACCCACTCTCTGTCCTCGGTGAGGTTCTGGAGCAGCACGCCGGCGCCCATGAGCACCGCGCCCGCTTCCTCGGCCTTCGAGGCCAGTGCGAGGCTGACCCCGCACATCGTCGACAGGTACAGCAGGGGTTCTCGGACGCCTCGAGGTCGTCGAACTCCTGGATGGCGACGGTATGCGTTGCTCTGGCTGTCGCGGATGATGAGGTCGATATTGCTGCCGTTGATGCCTCCCCATCTGTTCACGATATCAACTGCCATCTCCAGTGCGTACTTCATGTCCATCAGGTGGCGATCCCCTTCCCGTCAGGGGCAGGAGGCGGCAATCGTGATCGAATCCTTCTGCTCCTTCGTGTAAGCGTAAGACGACGTAGATCGATGCGGCCAGCAAGATGGCTATCACTGCGACCGCACCGATCCTCCTCTGCCTGGAAAACCTTGGTCCCGAGCGTAATTGTGTCATTCGATCGCACGCGACACATATGTGGAGCCCATCGAGGGTCCGATGCCACGCCTCCTAAGTCCTCAGGTCACCGTCCTGAGGCGATTGTCCCCTGTTACGAGTTGACGCGGATCCCGCAGCCTCGTCACACCGTTATTGGTCAGGGAGATATTAATCACCTTCGGGGTCTGGGTCAGCGCTGCAGGTAGCGGGTGCTCAGAACTTGCGTTCTGGATGACAATGGTGGAAGACTCGAGATGAAACGGGCCGACCCTGATTGACTGCGTGCTCGTAGGCAAGCGAATCCGGCGAATTGAGTTCCTCGGGGATGCACCAGACACATTCTCCCTTGTCGAGCCTGGTACGAGCAGCACGATCCCGCCGAAGCGGAGCGGTCCGATGAACTGAATCCTGTGGCGCACCAGTTTGTGCATGGAGTTATGGAAAAGGCTCAGGACTCTTGCGTTCTCATCTTCCAGATTCGAAGTTGCGCTGATAGCCACAGTGCCATTTCCCGCAGTTCCTTTCATATCCAAAGAGCATCATACAGCCGTGGGATAGATGAAGGACCGTTCCCAGGAACCCTTGGACTCTGAGCCTCACGTGCCTTCGGTGCGTGCCGTCGTAGCGACTGATAGGGGACGGAGAGACCTCCCTGGTAGAATTCTCGAGATCACGCTCGCGGTCCTGCTCCATAGGGATGAGGACAAGATACTCGAGATAATCGGACAGGCCATGGTCGACCTGTTCCCGGTCAAGAGGACTGCGATATACCTCAGGGATCCAGTGACTGGCAACTGGCACGTCAGGTACGTCCAGGGATATCCTGAGGATCAGGCAAGGGAAATCAGAAAGGTTGTCTACGACAGGCAGGCCTGGAAAGACACGCTGAGAATCTACGAACCAATGGGCATGATGTCCTATTTCGCCCCGGGCGAATATGTGGTCATCGATGACTATGACGACTGCTTCTACCGCGGATTCCCCAAGGAGATACCTCCCAGACAGTCTATCGATGACTGGCATATGCTGGATTTCATCGATGTCATGCTGTTCGACAAGAACGGTCACGAGCTCGGCTGCATAGAGATTCTGGAGACCGCCGACCACAAGAAGCTCTCCGCAAAGACCATCTCGAACATAGAGATCCTCGCTTCGATCGCCTCGATCGCGGTAGAGATGTCCAGCCTCTGGCACAGCCAGGAGGCCATGATCTCTGCCAACAGCAGCCGGGCGAGAGCGTTCGCGAGGATGCTCGAACTGGCAACTCGCGTGGTCACCTTCCGCGAGGGTGAGCGGATAATGTCAGAGGCGGTCGAATTCCTCCGCAGTGAGCTTCAGTTCTCTGGGGTGTTCGGAGCTGCGTGGAGCCCTGCGGAGAATGCGTTCAGGGTCCTCGGTTCCGAGGCAGGCGAAGCAGGGATCATCACGAGGAAGCTCGCGATGGCGGACTGCGACACGACTTTCAGGTTCACAGAGGAACTGTATTGGGTCCCGATGGAGCAGCTGTCGAGGGAGAGGATGGCTCATCCGCCGTACGATGCCGGGAGCAGGGCGGACATCGACCGGTTGAAGAGCGAATTCAGTCTCGCGAACGAGGTACTGAGGAGAAGGCATGACCTGTTCGTGGTGCCCCTGCGGGACAGAAGCTCCCAGATCGTAGGGTTGATATACGCGTCCGAGAGGAAGACCGAAGAGGTCTTCGAGAAGGACCTGCTGGAGCTCATGAGCGTGTTCGGGTCGATGGTCTCCCTGGCATTCAGGAACGCGGGCCTGATAGGCGAGATAGTCCAGAGCAACGAGGACCTCGAGATGCTCAACCACCTGCTGTTCCACGATATGAGCAACTACAACACCGGAATGGATTTCTACGTCCAGATGGCCGGCAACGCCTCCCTCCCGGAAGAGCAGCGTGTGCAGGCCCTCGCAAAAGCGAGGAAGCAGCTGGAGCTCAGCAACGATCTGATCTCCAGGATCAAGAAGCTCGCGTTCATAAGGGAGAAGGGGTCCGAGCGGATGCTGAACGTGGACCTCGTGTCCATGCTGAGGTCGCTTGCTGATGAGATCAGGGATTCCCGGGCAGACAAGCGCGTCACGATCAACCTGCACGCTGACGAGCAGATGTGCATGACGAGGGCGAACGAACTCCTCCATGACCTGTTCCAGAACCTGCTCGGCAATTCGATCAAGTATACGCCGAAGGATACGGTGGTCGTCGACGTCCGTATCACGAAGGTGACAGAGCAGAATCGTGACTGGTGGGACACGGCCATCGTCGACTACGGGGTCGGCATACCCGACGATAAGAAGGAGCTCATATTCACGAAGTTCGCACCGCGGGTGTCCGGCGGGAAGGGCATAGGGTTGGGACTCTCCATCGTAAAGACAATCGTCGACAACTATGGCGGACGCATCTGGGTCGAGGACCGTATAAGAGGGGATCATTCATCAGGGTCGGTCTTCCACGTCCTGCTCCCGACGGTCATGTGAGCTTCTTGCCGTTCTGAAAGGAGTCGGAAGTGGGGTAGGCCGGATTTGAACCGACGGTCACGTGGTCCCGAACCACGGATCATACCAAGCTAGACCACTACCCCATCCGTGCTGGGCGGTGCAGGGATAGAATGGGGTCTTATTAATGTATAGTGCACGGCGGCGATGCGAAGGGTTACACATCGCGTTCGATTGACTGCGCATACAGGGCATCAGCCTCTGAGAGCCCGTTGCGGGCACATCGGGAATCGCCGTGGGCAGAGACCATTATGACTGGCTTGGAGAAGGCAATGTGCCCGAGCCAGCACGGTTCGTCTTTTGCCGTTACCCCTATACGGCAACTATTTATATCGACAAGTTTCTCCGTCAACCATGCGGGACCAGGTAAGGGAGAAGGTCGCAGGGGAGATATGCCTCTCCGACGAGCCTGGGAAGACCATCAGGAAGTGGAGAGAGCAGTTCAGGATCTCACAACAGGAGCTCTCGAGACATCTCGGCATCTCGCCGTCCGTGATAAGCGATTACGAGGCCGGACGCAGGAAGTCCCCGGGCATAGTGACGATCAGGAAGATCGTGGACGCGTTCCTGGAGATAGACGAGAAGACCGGGGGGAGCGTGCTCAAGCAGTACTCGCTCGCCGCGAAGACCGACTCGATCATCTCGATCAAGGAGTTCGCGCACGAGGTCCTGGCAACCGATCTCGTGGACAGGATAAGGGCGACAACCTCACGCCCGCGATATCCCTCGACAAGCACATCCACGGATACACGGTGATAGACAGCGTCCGGGCGATCACATCCCTGAGTTCCTTCGATTATCTGAAGATATACGGGTGGAGCAGCCAGAGGGCGCTCGTGTTCACCGGGGTAAGGTTCGGCAGGTCCCCGATGATCGCGATAAGGGCGCACCCGCTCAAGCCGGCCATGGTGGTTTACCAGAAGCCGGAGCAGGTGGACGAGCTCGCGATCAGGCTCGCCGAGCTCGAAGGGATACCGCTGATCAGGACCGAGCTGTCCGCGAGCGACCTGGTCGACAAGCTTCACTCACTTGGTTGAACGAAAGGTGGAGTCTGAATGAAGGTTGGAATTGTCAGCTACGGAGCGTATGTGCCACGCTACAGGATCACGCCCGACGAGATCGGGAAGGTCTGGGGAGTAGATGGGAAGGCCATGGGCAAGGGTCTGATGATATTCAGCAAGTCAGTACCTTCGCCGGACGAGGATACGATCACCATCGCGGTCGAGTCCGCGAGGAACATGATGCGGAGGTGCGACGTGCATCCCAAGGACATCGGGGCGCTATATGTCGGCTCCGAGTCGCACCCCTACGCGGTCAAGCCATCGGGGACCATCGTCGCGGAGGCGATCGAGGCGTCGCCGGACCTGATGGTCGCGGACTTCGAGTTCGCGTGCAAGGCGGGGACCGCGGCGATCCAGACTTGCATGGGGCTCGTGGGCGCTGGCCTCGTCAAGTACGGCGTCGCGATAGGGGCGGACACATCGCAGGGAGCTCCCGGGGACGCCCTCGAGTACTCTGCGTCTGCGGGAGGCGCGGCGTTCCTGATTGGCTCGGAGAAGATCATAGCGACGCTCGACCACACGTACTCATACACGACGGACACCCCCGACTTCTGGAGGCGGGAGGGGCAGATGTACCCCCGGCACGGGGGCAGGTTCACGGGAGAGCCGGCGTACTTCAAGCATGTCGTGAGCGGGGCGAAGGGCCTGATGGAGAGGAACAAGACGGCTCCGAAGGACTACACGTACGCCGTGTTCCACCAGCCGAACGGCAAGTTCCCCACGAGGGTGGCCAAGCAGCTGGGGTTCACGGACGACCAGATCAAGACGGGGTTGCTGGTGCCGCACATAGGCAACACCTACTCCGGCGCTGTCCCGCTCGGCCTGTCGGCCATCCTGGACGAGGCGAAGCCGGGGGACAGGATATTCGCGGTGGCCTACGGCTCGGGCGCCGGCTCGGACGCGTTCGACATCACCGTCACCGAGGAGATGAAGGACTTCCGGAGGGACAGGGCGCCGACCGTGAAGGAGCTCATCGCGAACCCGAAGTTCCTGGACTACGCGACCTATGCGAAGTTCAGGGGCAAGATAATCCTGGGGAGTGAGTGACCATGAGGAGGGTTGCGATCATTGGCGTGGGCGACACGGAGTTCGGAGAGCTCTGGGACGCCTCGTTCAGGGAGATCGGGATCAAGGCCGGGCTCGCGGCGGTCGCGAGCGCGAACATCACCGCGGACAAGATAGACGCGGTCTACGTTGGCAACATGTCCGCCGGACGGTTCATCGAGCAGGAGCACATAGGCGCCCTGATAGCCGATTACTCCGGCCTCGCGCGGGACCACATACCCGCAACGAGGATAGAGGCAGCAGGCGCCTCCGGAGGGCTCGCGCTCAGGCAGGGTTTCATGGCGGTCGCTTCGGGACTGCACGACATCGTCGTCGTCGGTGGAGCCGAGAAGATGACCGACGTGAGCGATGTCGAATCGGCGATGATACAGTCGTCTGCCGCGGACCAGGAGTGGGAGACGGTGCTGGGCGCGACATTCCCCGGCCTGCACGCGCTCATCGCGCACAGGCACATGCACGAGCACGGCACGACCAGGGACCAGCTGGCGGATGTCGCAGTCAAGAACCACAAGAACGGTTCGTTGAACCCGAAGGCCCAGTTCCAGAGGGAGATCAAGCGGGAGACGGTCCTGGGGTCGCCCATGGTGGCGTCTCCCCTGCGCGTGTTCGACTGCGCGCCCAGCTCGGACGGGGCCGCGGCAGTGGTGCTGTGTCCCCTGGACCACGCGAAGAACTACACCGAAATGCCGATAGAGATAGTGGGGTCCGGCCAGGCGAGCGACACGCTCGCGCTCCACCACAGGAAGGACATATGCACGATGGAGGCGACCAAGGTGGCGGCCGCGCGCGCGTTCAAGATGGCCGGTCTGTCGCAGAAGGACGTCGACATCGCCGAGGTCCATGACAACTTCACCATCAGCGAGATACTGGCGATCGAGGACCTGGGGTTCTTCAAGAAGGGCGAGGGCGGGAAGGCGACCGAGGAAGGCCGCACATCCCTCGTCGGGGAGATCGCCGTGAACACATCCGGCGGCCTCAAGGCCAGGGGAGACCCGATCGGCGCGACGGGCCTGGCCCAGGCCGTGGAGATCGTCACGCAGCTCAGGGGCGGCGCGGGCAAGAGGCAGGTCAAGGACGCATCCGTCGGTCTGACCCACAACGTGGGCGGCACCGGTGCGACCGTCGTGGTACACTTGTTCAGGAGGGTCTGACATGGCAACGGCTCCGAGGTACTGGCGGGAGAACCCGAGCAGGTACAACATGTACGGGATCAAGTGCAACAGCTGCGGCAAGTGCTTCTTCCCCCCGAGGGTCATCTGCCCTGTGTGCCACAGGAAGAGCGTGGGCAAGATAGAGACGATCAAGCTCAAGGGCGAGGGGAGGATATTCTCGCTGTCGGAGGTGCACGAGGGCCTCGAGGAGTTGTCCCTGCAGCGGCCTTACGTGCTCGCGATGGTGGAGCTCGACGAGGGCCCGAAGGTCACCGGCCAGGTGATCGACTGCGACCCGTGCGACATGAAGATAGGGACCAAGGTGAGGGTCACCATGCGCAAGCTGAGCGAGGAGGGCCCCTCGGGGGTCATACACTACGGATACAAGTTCATCCCCGTGCCCGAGAAGTCCCCCTGAGTGCGAACGTTAAGTTCAGGTACGGATAGGCTTATTCGCCATCAACTCAGGTGCTGTGCTCTAGATGAACGGACCCGGACCAAGGAACCAAGAGACGGTGTCGATCGACGGGAGCAGTCTTAGCCTGGACCAGGTCGCCGCCGTCGCGCGAGGGAACGCCCCGGTGGCTCTGGCCCCGGATGCGAAGGACCGGATGGTCGGTGCCAGGAAGGCCCTGGAGAAGCTCGTGGAGGACGGCGCGACCATATACGCCGTGAACACAGGCGTGGGCGACCTCGTCGACCACAAGATACCCCCGCACGAGCTGAAGGCGCTCCAGGTCAACCTCCTCAGGAGCCACGCATGCGGTGTCGGGGACCCCTATCCGAAGGAGGTGGTCCGCGCGATGATGCTCCTCCGGGCGAACGCGCTCGCGAAGGGCTACTCGGGCGTCAGGCCGGACATCGTGGAGATGCTCGTCTCGATGCTGAACTCGGGCGTCCACCCGAAGGTCCCCAGGCAGGGGTCCGTCGGCGCGAGCGGAGACCTGACCATGCTCGCTCACCTCGGGCTGGTCCTCATAGGCGAGGGTGAGGCGGATGCCGGCAACGGGTTCGAACCCGGGTCAAAGGCCCTCGAGAAGAAGGCCCTGAGGCCCATGGCCCTCGAGCCGAAGGAGGCGATCTCGCTCATCAACGGCACTCAGGCGATGACCGCCCTCGGGTCATTGGCGGTCCAGGACGCGGCCAACCTCGCGGACAACGCCCAGATCGTCGCCGCGATGTCCCTCGAGGCCCTGAAGGGCACCTCGAGCGCCTTCGATATCAGGATATCCCAGGTCAGGCCCCACCCGGGCCAGCTGAGGGTGTCCAGGAACATGCTCTCGCTCCTCAAGGGATCCGAGATCGCCCTCTCGCACAAGCACTGCTCCAAGGTGCAGGACGCGTACTCCCTCAGGTGCATACCGCAGGTCATCGGGGCCAGCCTGCAGGCCATCTGGTGCGCGAAGGATGTCGTGGGGGTCGAGATCAACTCGGCCACCGACAACCCTCTGTTCTTCCCGGAGGACGGCACGGTCGTTTCGGGCGGCAACTTCCACGGACAGCCCGTGGCGCTGGTCATGGACTACCTCGGGCTCGCGGTCCACGAGCTCGGCAGCTACTCCGAGAGGAGGGTCGCGAGGCTGGTCGACCACAAGCTGAGCGGGCTCCCCTCCTTCCTCACGAGCCACGTGGGCGTGAGCTCGGGCATGATGGTGCCTCAGTACGTCGCCGCGTCCCTGGTCTCGGAGAACAAGGTGCTCGTCCACCCTGCGTCCGCGGACTCGATCCCCACGAGCGCGAACCAGGAGGACCACAACAGCATGGGCACGATCGCAGCGTGGAAGGCGAGGGAGATAATCGGCAACGTCACGCGGGTGATGGCGATCGAACTCATGGCGGCTGCCCAGGGGCTGGACTTCATATCAACGGCCTCCAGCGCGCCCGTAGAGAGCGTGCGCCACGCGCTCCGCGCGCGGGTGACAAGACTCGAGGCCGACCGGTCGATGGCCGCGGACATAGAGACCATCTCCAGGATGATCTCGGAGGGCGTTTTCGTGCAGGCCGCGGCGCGCAACTGCGGCTTCGAGCGGACCTGAGGCTCCGATACCTTGAACTTCTCCTATGCTCTTCCGAGTGACTCCGGAGGGTTTCTCTTGGAGGACCTAGCAAGGAAGACCATCGACCACGCGGTGAAGGTCAGGCGCACGGTTCGCAGACCTGAGGATGGAGTCGTCGACAGGAACGAACATCGTTGTCATGGACGGGAAGACGAAGACCGTGACCGCGCAGATCGAGGCAGGATGCGGGGTCAGGGCGTTCATCGGAGGGGCGTGGGGCTTCGCGGTGACGAACGAGCTGTCCTTGGGTTCCCTCAAGACCGCCGCGGAATCCGCGGTGAAGATGGCCAAGGTCGCGCAGGCGAAGGCGAAGATCAAGTTCGACATCAAGGCTGGCAGATCGGTCGTCAAGACCGACGAGTACCCCTGCCGTGAGAAGCCCACCGAGATACCCGTCGAGGAGAAGCTCAAGTTCGTCCTGTCAAAGGACAAGGCCATGCGGGCCCGGGACAAGCGGATCGTCAGCACCAACGCGAGGTACGACGACTTCGAAGGCGTCAGGGTCGTCGCGAACTCCTTCGGGACCGCGGTGACGACCAAGGAGACCTGGACATTGGGCGCGTGCAGCGCGTGGGCGAAGTCGGATGGCGTCATGCAGCGCGGGCACGCATCTGTGGGCAACGTCGGAGGGCACGAGCTGATGAGCACCGCAGATGCGGTGGGGCTGGGCGAGGAGGCGGCCGAGATGGCCATAAGGCTCCTAGATTCCAAACCGGTCCCTGCGGGCAAGTTCACGTGCATCCTCGACCAGAAGATGACCGGGCTCATGGCTCACGAGGCGTTCGGACACGCGTGCGAGGCGGATGCGATCCTCGCGGGCGCCTCGGTCCTCGAGGGTAGGGTCGGGGAGGTCGTTGCGAGCGAGGAGGTCAGCCTGATAGACGACCCGACGGTCGAGAGCACCTTCGGCTACTTCAAATACGACTGGGAGGGCGTCAAAGCCTCGAAGCACATGCTCATCGACAAAGGGGTCCTGAAAGGGTTCATGCACAACATCGAGACGAGCAGCAGGATGGGTTCGACGCCGAACGGCTCATCGAGGGCCCAGGCGTTCAACAGTCCGCCCATCATCAGGATGAGCAACACCTATATCGGCGGAGGCAGCTGGAAGAAGGACGAGCTGATCGAGGAGCTCAAGGACGGGCTCCTGATACAGGGCGCCCAGTACGGCTATGTCGAACCCGCCAAAGGCCAGTTCATGTTCAAATGCGACGAGGCGTACGCCGTCAAGAACGGGGAGGTCGGGGAAAGGTATCGGGACGCCTCCCTGTCGGGCGTCATTCTGGAGGTCCTGAAGAATGTCAGAGGAGTCGCGAACGATTTCATCCTCGGGGACCCGGGCTACTGCGGCAAGGGCGGACAGAGCGCGAGGACGACCGACGGCGGACCGCACATATGCATATCGGATGTAGTCGTCGGAGGGTTGGCGTAGGAGGTGTCATGATGGCGGAACTCATCTCAATCGCGGGCAAGGCAGTCAAGTCGGTGACGAAGCTCGGAGCGACACACTGCGACGTCCTGGTGACGAACACCAGGACCCTGTCGGCCGACATAGAGAAGGGGTCTGTGAAGCAGGCGAGCATGGCCAACGACCCCGGAGTTGCGATAAGGGCGTTCAGGAACGGGTCCTCCGGGTTCGCCTACTGCACGGGCCACGACGCTAAGTCGATCGATAGGGCCGCGTCCCTGGCGGCCTCTCAGGCGAAGGCTGGCACGCCGGATTCTGACTTCAAAGGCCTCCCGGAGAAGGCCACACCGGCCAAGGTGGGCGGGCTCTTCGAGCCCAAGGTCGCGGACCTGGGCTCCGACGATGTCGTGGGGATGGTGATGGAGCTCGCGGCGATCGCGGGGGACGACAAGAGGATATACTCGTCGAACGCGTCCGTGAACATATCGGTGTGCGAGGTCGCGCTGGCCAACAGCAACGGCATCGAGATGACTCAGAAGATGTCCTCGCATGACATGGTGGCCGAGTCTGTCGCGAAGGACGGCTCTGACATGTTCTCGGGCTTCGATTTCTACTCGAGCAGGAGGTTCAACGCGGACGCGCTGCGTGAAGTGGGCGAGAGCGCGCGCGAGCACGCGATCAAGGGCCTGTCGCAGACGAAGATCGAGACCGGGGACTACCCGGTCGTGATGGACCCGCTGGCCCTGGGGTTCCTGCTGGCCAACGCCGTCGGCGCGGGGGTCAATGCGGACAGCGTCCAGAGGAAGAGGAGCTACCTCGCCGGGAAGCTCGGCGAGAAGGTCGGGGCGAGCCTCTTCAGCGTGACCGACGACCCCACAATCGAGTGGGCGGTCGGGAGCACGGCGTTCGACGGCGAGGGCACTCCCGCGAGGAAGAAGGCGGTCATCGACAAGGGGAAGCTCAGCTCGTACCTCTATGACAGCTACACCGCTGGCAAGGACTCGGTCCGGAGCACCGGGAACGCGTCGCGCGGGGGGTCCGCGTGGAGCTACAGGAGCCCGCCGTCCATATCGATATCCAACCTCGTGGTCCACGAGGGGAGATCCACGTTCGACCAGATGGTCCGCGAGACCAAGAACGGAGTCTACCTGAGGGCGACCTTCGACCACCCGAACCTGGCGACGGGCGAGTTCTCGGGGCTCATGATGGAGAGTTACAAGATAGACGACGGAGAGATCGGTCCATCGATCCGCCAGGCTACGATAGGCGTGGGGCTCGTGGACATGTTCAACAGCGTCGACATGGTGGGCAAGGGGCACAAGGACTGCTTCGGGGTGAGGACCCCCGCGATAAGGATATCGAAGGCCAGGATAGGCGGGTCCGCCTAGAAGCTGTACTTCTGCCCGCAGACCGGGCACTGCCCGACCCTCTTCGCGCAGGCCAGGTGCAGCCGGTTGCCGCACCTGCACGCGACGATGTCGAACCCGGGCTTGATCCGTCCCTGGCAGGAGACGCACTTGGTCATCTCGGAGGCCCTGCTGAGCTTGAACGGGGGGCCCGGCGCGAATGCCGTCACCGTGCCCTCGACCTCGAAGGTCTGCAGCCTCCCGTCGGACTGCCTCTTGGCGGTGATGTTCGCCCTGATGGGGATGCTGCCCGTGCGCTTCGGGATGATGGTCGCTGTGAGCTCCTCCTCGGAGTCGGGCCTGAGGAGGTCCATGGCCGACACCTCGACCACTTCGAAGTCGCCTCCGATCTCCATCTGGATGTCCTTCGCCAGGGCCTTCCCGACGTTCTTGAGCCTGACCGTCACGACGCCCTCGGCGCCCTCCTGGAGCCCGGCGGTCGAGATGGTGCCTGTGATGTCCGGTGAATATGATTCTATCAACGTCTTCGCGGTGTCGAGCGCCTCGGCCACGAACTCGATCGCGGAGTCGTAGTCCTTCTCCTTCTCTATGTCCGCGAGCGCCAGCAGCCTCTCCGACTCCCGGGTCGAGATGCCGAACCGCCTGAGGATCTCTATCGCGCTCTCGGCAGCGATCGAGATGTCGGTGTACTTCTTGTGAGCATCCTCCATCGCGAGGATCTTCTGGTCGGCGTTCATCATGATCTGGAACGCGACTCCGGAATCGCCGGCCTCGCTGGCCTGCTTCGCCTCTTCTATCATTTCCTCGACGGGCCTCACGGACGCCCCGAGGCGGGCGAGCGTATCGAGCCTGCCCCTCACGTCGCCTATGAGGCTGTTCATCTTCTTGCCGATCATGTCAAGGCATACGGTCCTGCACGCCTCGGCCTGCTGATAGGCGAAGTCCCAGAGCTTCTCCGAGAACGATGTGCTAGCGACCTCTAGGAGGTCCTCGCAGGCCTTCGTGTTTATGCCCATCGACTTCGCCCTCGAGATCATCTCCATGTTCTGGTTCACCACATCCTTGATGGAGTTCTCGAAGAGATTCACCGCTTTCGCGGAGCATCTCCTCAGGGCTTCCCTGCATCTCCCGAACTCGTGGGATGAGATGTACTCCTGCGCCATGTCCAGCATCTCGTCGCATTCGGCGGTGTCTATCTTGACCTTCTTGAGCCTGTCGACCTGCTCCTTGACCGAGCTGAACTCTATCCTGGCGCTGTCGAGGTTCTCGCCCATCAGGTGCAGCTCGTCCCCGCTCTCGATGGATGCAGTCAGGGCTTCGACGAACTTGCCCTCCGCGAGGTACGACTCCGCTTTCCTCACGAGGTCCGCGACGAGCTGGTTCTTCGTGCCCTGGGCGAGCGCTTCCTCGTACTTCGCCCTGGCGGTCTCCACCGCCCTCGTGCCGACCTCGCGCTGGAGCTCGGCTCGCTCCATCTCGACCTCGCACTTCATGGCCAGCTTCAGGGAGTCCTTGTACCTCCCCTCGTTGAACGCCTGCAGCCCCTCGGCGACGTATCTCTCGGCCATGCCAAGGGGAGCGCCTTCGGAGGAGGCTTTTTCGATTCTCTCCTTGAGCTTGTCGAGCGTGTCCAGGGTCCTGGACCTCGTGATCTCCGAGGATGCCTCCGAGGACTTCCTCGATAGTTCGAGTGCGATCGCGTATTGATGTCTCGTGAGCGCATCGACCGCCTGCTCCAAGAGCTCCCGTGCCCGCCCGACCTCCATGTCCAGGGTCTCCGCGTCCTTCAGGTTCCCCCTCGCGACGCGGATCTCCACGGCGGCCTGGGCGCTCAGGTTCTTCACATGGTCTATGTCGTCCTTCGCGGATTCGATGCACTTGATCGCTTCGATGAGGTCCCCGGACCTGGCCAGCTCCGATGCCTTCTCGGCCAGCTTCTCGGGGCCGAGGGTGTCGACCCCAACGTTCTTCGCGTCGGTCAGGAGCCTCTGCAGGTCCTTGATCATGTCGTTGATGGAATCGGTGACCGTTCGGCGAGCCTGCTCGTCGCACTGCTTCGCCCCTGCGAGAGCCTCCTCGTACATCTTCTTCTTCATGAGGTCCTTCGTGCGTGCGAGCTCCTCCTGGGCGGCCGAGGCGTCTATCCCGTGTGCCTGGGCCAGGTCTATGGTCTCCTTCGAGCTGAGTATGAACTTCGCTGCAAGGTACATCGCGAGGTTCCTCTCGGTCTCCTCCAGGAGCCCGGCCAACATCCTGTCGGCGTCTTCGAGGTCGCCGCTCGCGAATGTGTTCTTCGCAGCCTCAAGCTTCCGCGAGAGCGCGCTCGTGTCCGCCTTGGACCTTCCGGCCTCGGTGATCAGTTCCTCCGCTCTCCGGATGTCCGATTTGACCTTGTCGTATCTGGCTATCTCGGCCTGGAGGGAGT
The DNA here is from genome assembly GCA_963818745.1 of Thermoplasmatota archaeon. Lineage (GTDB taxonomy): Archaea > Thermoplasmatota > Thermoplasmata > UBA10834 > UBA10834 > CAWBDD01. The sequence goes on from CAWFTI010000003.1 coordinate 199,882, forward strand.
TCTTCGTCTCGGTGATGATCCTGTGCGCCTCGGCGAAATCCTTCTCCTCCGACTTCGCCCTTGCCTCCTTGAGCGACAGCACGGTATCGTCGACGTCTATGCCGATCGCCTTCGCCTCTTCGATAGGGTCCTTGACGGCGGAGAACTCCGCCTGGACCGCTTTGAACATCGTCTCGTCGGCCTGCGAGATCAGGTCCTTCGCGCGCGCGCTCGCGTCCTCGAAGACCTTCTGCTCGAGCGCGCTCCTCGCCCGGGTCAGGAGTATCTGCAGGTCGGACGAGTCGACCCCCATCGCTGACATGGAGTCTATCTTCTGAGCGGCGGATGCCAGGAGCCTCTCGCTCTCCTCCATGCCGCTCGTCTCGATCTTCTTGGTGACCTCCTTCAGGGTCTCGTGCACCCGCTCGAACTCGAGCGACGCCACGTTCACCCGGGCCTGCTCTATCAGCGTTGCGACCTCGGAGAGGTCCGCTTCGCCGGAGTATCCCTTGACGAACGTGTCTAGGCTAGTGATCCTGTCGCTCAGCACCCTGGTGATCCCGGCGTTGGCCGCCTCGAGGCTCATCTTCGCGAGCTTGAGGCCCTCCGGGAGGTCCTCCTCGGACATGGATGCCAGAGCTCTCTGGAGCAGTCCCTCGGCCTCCGCCACATCGGCTCCCACCTTCTTGCCGAGCTTGAACGACCTGTCCGCGAGGTCTATCGTGTCCATGGCCTTGTCGTGGTCGTTCTTCCTCGCGAGCTCGAGCCCTTCCTTCGCGCGGTCCGTTGCGTCCTGGTAGTTGTGGTCCTCGAAGAGCTTCTTGGTCTGCGCGAGGATGTCCCTGATGGGTGCGACGTCTCCTCCGAGGTCCGCGGTGAACTTGATCGCCTTCGCGAGCGCGCCCAGCTGGTCCCGAGCCTGATAGAAGATGCCCAGAGCGGCATCGACCTCCGCCTGGCTCTGTTCGGCATAGCTCATCGCGTCCTCGAACTTGCCCAGCTTGAGGTTGTCCCTTGCCGTGTTCAGGAGCATGATCGCCTTGGTCATGTCGACGCCGACCTTCCTGGCAAGGACGAACTTGTCCCTGGCCTTCGTGATGATCTCCAGCACGGACTGGAACTGGATACCCTGGGTCTTCTCCTTGGCGACGTTGAGCGCGCGGAGAGCCTCGATGTACTTCTTGTCTTTCATCGCGCTGATCGCCTGGTCTAGCATCTGCTGCGGGACCTCGGCGTCCTCGTTGACCGACTTGAGCTTCTTGATGCCCTCCCTCGTGTCCCGGACGAACTCCTGGAACTTCGAGGAGATGACGTTCTCTCCGTCGGCCTCCGCCCTCTTCGCATATGAGAGTGATTCCTTGAACCTCAGCGCCTCGAGGGACTTGTGAGCGCGCTCGATGTGGCTCGTGACCCTGGTCATGTCGGCGCCGAGCTCCTCGCCCGCTGCCTTGAGATCCTCCGCCCTCGCTATGGCCTGCTCTATCTGGCTTCTTACGTTCTCGCCAGCCCCCTCGATCGCTTCCTTCAGCTGGGCGATGCTCGATTCGAACTCCTGCTGCTCGAGGGCGGCCTTCGCCCTCGACATCTGGTCCTCGAAGACGCCGACATCGTCGCCCATCTCCTTCGCCTGGTTGATTATGTCCTGGGCCTGGGACAGTAGCTCCGAGAAGTGTTCGTGGAGGCCCCTCTCCGCGGCATCGTAGGAGTTCTTCGCATACTTCATCGCGCCTTCGAGGTCGTCCTTGACGACGAGACCCTTGCTCTTCTCGAGCATCTCGAGCGCGCCCTTGGTCTCCTTACCCTGGGGCTGCACGAGCGTCAGGATGGCGTCCACGGAGTCCGCGATGTCCCCGATCCTGCGTATGTACGCGGACTTGGCCGCTTCCTGCGCCTTCTTCGCTTGGCCGAGCGCAGTCTGGTAGTCCCTGCTCTCCATCGAGGCGTTGAACTCCGCGAGAACATGGTCTACCTCGGAGAGATCGACATCGTTCTCCCTGCAGACCTTGAGGAACCCCTGAAGTGATTCGTTCTCCTTCTCCGCGAGTTCCCTGTACTTACTGGCCTCCTTAGCCCGCTCTTCTAGTTGCTTAGCTAGCTGGAGGCTCCTGAGATAGCTACCGGCCAAACCGCACCAAGCCCCTCTTGCCAGTGATTTCTAAGAGACCGACCCCGCTGGCAGGCTCGTCAGATGTTCTCATTTTTCTGGGCTCTCTTAAAGGTATCGTTGACTCTATCAACTCTGATAGGTGTGCCCACGGTTATAAACCCAGCTGGGTCAGGCCCCGCGGGCGATGCCCAGCTTGGCCAGCGCGCTCCGCGCCGAGGCGGTGGCCCGCCGCTCGAGCGACCCCACTTCCGCTTTTATACCAGTTACATACGCGGGGTCCTTGTCGGTCTCCGCGTTGATCATGACGTTCATCAGGGCGCCCCTGAGGCCCGCCTCCGCCAGGAGCACCGCGACGCCCGCGTCGGAGTAGGCGTTCTTCGACCCTATCTGCGCCACCCGCTCGGCAGTCTCCAGGACCTCCATGCATCTCTTGGATGTCGTGTGGGGGATGTCGGTCGCATGCCTGAGCGCAAGGAGCACAAGCTTCTCGGACTCCTCGTCCTTCCTCTCCTTCCGCTTCCTCATCGCCTCGACGAGAAGGTCGTACGCGCGCGCGTCCTCATGGGCGAGCGCCGTCAGTTCGTCCCTGAGCCTCAGGAGGGATTCCCTGTGCCGGTCCAGCTCAGACCAGTTCGCCTCGTGCTTCTTGCTCTTCCTCGTGATGGCGCAGACCATCGCGAGCAGGGAGGCCGCCATGGCCCCCGCCGCGGCGGATGCCGTGCCCCCTCCGGGGGACGGCTGGTCCGACGACAGCTCGGCGCAGAAGCTCCTGAGCCCCTCCAGGTCGGTCAGGACCAGATCCTCCTTTCCAGAACCTGGGTGCTTGTGAACTGTCTGAGCTTGAGGAACCTGCCGGTCACCTCGCAGAGCGCATCGAGGGGTATCAGCCCTATTATCTCCCCCTCGGCGATCTCCACGCCCTTCGCGTCCGCCTCCGCCGTGATGGCGTCCACGACCTTCGAGATGGGCGTGACGGTGTAGTCCGTCAGGTTCATCGACACCTGGACCATCCCACGCTCCTTGAGCTCGAACCCGAGCGCCTTGAGGTGCGGCATGCCTCCTCCGCTCGCCCGGATCTTCTTCGCGATGTCCTTCGCTATCCTCACGTCGGTGGACCTCAGGTTCACGTTGAACGCGATCAGCGGCATCCTGGCGCCGACCGCGGTCGCGCCGGCGGTCGGATGGATCCTTCTGGGACCGTAGTCGGGATACCTCGTGTCGTCGGTAAGTATGGCCTCCCTCAGGCCCTCGAACTGTCCCTTGCGTACGTTCTCCAGGTTCTTCCTCTCCGGGCGCTTGGCAGCGGACTCGTACATGTAGACCGGTATGTTCAGGTGCTTGGCGATCCTCGAGCCGACGTTGTTCGCGATCTCGACGCAGTCGTCCATCGTCACGCCGGATATCGGGATGAACGGCAGGACGTCCAGTGCGCCCATCCTGGGGTGCTCTCCCTGGTGCTTGGTGAGGTCTATGAGCTCGGAGGCCGCCCGGGCCGCCCTGAACGCGCTCTCCTGGACGCCCTCCTTGCTCCCCACGAAGGTGATCACTGACCTGTTGTGGTCGGCATCCATCTCGACGTCCAGGACCTTCGTGCCAGGAACGGACCTGATCGAGAAGACGATCCTGTCGACGACTTCCTTCCTCCGCCCCTCGCTGAAATTGGGAACGCACTCGATGACTTGTGCCATGATGTGTGACCGGGGTAGGGAATCGGCGAAGGCTCTTATTAGTTTACCAGTGCACAGGGCCAGGCCGGACGGTCCGTTCCGGGCTCATTTCTTGAAGATGTCGACCGACGCGACCTTCTCCAGCACGAGCTCCGTGGCCAGACCGGGCCTCACGGTGAGAATCTCGTGCTTCGTCAGGCCGAACCTTGCCAGCCGCTCGGGGGCGGCGTCCGGTGATCTTGCGGGGAGCGGAGACCATGCGTCCTCGGGATCGAATCCCCCGGGGGTTAGCTGGGCGATGACCAGCTCCTCGGTGTCTCCGCCGACGGCCATCTTCTTGATGGCGTTGCTCAGCTGCCTCTCGGCCGATGCGTAGAGCAGGGTCTCCATAGCGAGCGAGTCGGAGGCGTTCCTCCCCTCGAGCATGGACCTCCTGGCGCGGTACAGCGCGGCCCTTACATGGTCGGCCCCGAAAACGAGGTCCGCGTCCATCACCAGCACCTCCACGCCCTTCCCGGCCGCTCTGGAAACCACGCCCTCGAGGACGGACTGGGCGGAGCCTCGGCTGACCGGGGCCTTCCAGACCCTCAGCCCATCAGTCTGTTCCTCGACGGTCCTCTCTGTCATGTTCCCACGGGCTATGCCCACTCTATTAGATTAAGTGTCACCGGAAGTCCTTGAGCGAGCTCTGTCCGTCCTCGGGCTCTGCCGGCATCACCGGGTCGGACTGCCCCAGCTGAGCCTTGATCTGCATCGCCACCGCCTCGCCCACGGTCGGTATCTGCTTCAGACGGTCGTAGCTGGTGTTCCTGAGGTCCTCCAATCCCCTGATGCCCCTGTCGTACAGCGCCCGTGCGCGCATCCTCCCGATGCCCCTCAGCTTCACGAGCTCGAGCAGCTCGGGCCTGATCCCGTACGTGACCCTCACGGAGAGCTCGGACGCGGGCCTCACGGCCTCCTCGTTGAACAGCCCCGAGAGCCTGGAAGTGGCGTGCATCAGCCACTTTGCCATCTCCATCTTGTTCCTTATGTCCCCCGGGCCTATCCCGAACCCCTCCGCGATCTCGTTCTCGGATTTCTCTGATATCCAATCCCTGACGAGCTTAGCGGTCTTGACCTCGCTGAGGTATATCTCGTACTTGGCGAGGTCGGAAGGCGCTTCGATCAGGAGCTCGTCCTTGACCGAATCGAGGTACTCCTCGATCCACTCGTAGTCCGACTGCCTGAGGTACAGGAGCCCCATGTTCGGCGTGGCGCAGACGGCATGGAGGAGGCCGAACTCGTGCCCGTCCTTGTACTTCTTCAGCGCGTCCCTGAGCACGACAGCCGACTTGGGGTCGATGTACAGGTCGCTCACGCGCTTCCCGAAGGATGTGGCCCTGAGCTCGTCCCCCTCGGTCACCATCCCCTCGGCCTGGAGGAACTCCACGACGTTCGAGAGGACATCGCCCAAGTAGGTGGCGTCCGTCTGGTGCGCGAGGAAGGTCTTCCCGAAGAACCCTTTGAGGGCGTCCAGGTCCGCGGCGTCCTTCGTGGCCACCAGCGCGAGCACATGGGACCTGACCGCGGGCTCCGTGCCCAGCTTCGAGTACAGGTTCTCGTTCTCGCCCAGGAGGTAGTTGTCCAGCAGCAGGTCCTTCTCGACCTCGTCCTTCGCGATCAGGACGGCCTCCCCGTACTTGTCGTACTTCGGCCTGCCCGCCCTACCGCACATCTGCTTGACCTCCATTACCGGTATGTGCGTGTAGCCGACGTTGGCATCGAACCTGCGTACGTCCCTGACGATGACCGTCCTCGCGGGGAGGTTGATGCCCGCGGCGAGGGTCGGCGTCGCGGTGATACACCCCAGCAGTCCCTTCTTGAAGCTGGACTCGACGGCCTTCCTCTGGGAGCCCGTTAGGCCCGCGTGGTGGAACGCGCAGCCGCTCTTCATGCACTTGGCGAGCTTGTTGCCCATGGTCGTAGGCTCGTCCTGTTCCCCTGCGAGCCGCTTGGAGATCTTCGTGAGCTCGTCGGCCTTGGATTTGTAGAACCCCTTCACGAGCGGGCCGAGCGATGCGGCGAGCGACTCGCTGGATTTCCGCGAGTTGACGAACACGAGGCACTGCCCCTCCGACGCGAGGGTCATCTTCACGATGCTCTCCACGGGGTTCTCACCGTCGAGCAGCTGCCTGGTCGTGTTGTCCGTGAAGAATATCCGACCGTCAGAGTACACCCCCGTCTTGAGCGGCACCGGCCTCCAGTCGCTCTCGACCAGCTCCGCACCGAGCCAAGAGGCCAGCTCCGAGGAGTTGCGCATCGTGGCCGACAGGGCTATCAGCTGCGCATCGGGGTTGAACGTTCTGAACTTGACGAGCACGACCTCGAGCGTCGGGCCCCTGTCCGGGTCGTTAATGAGGTGGACCTCGTCCGCGACGACCACCGAGAGGTTCTTGAGCCACTTCGTCCGGTGCCTGAGGAGCGAATCCACCTTCTCGGAGGTCGCGACGACGATATCGTACATGTCCAGCCTCGTGTCGATCTCGTCGAGGTCGCCAGTGGACTCTCCGACCTTGATTCCTAGGTCACTGAACCTTGACAGGTCCTCGAACTTCTCTGAGGCGAGGGCCTTCAGGGGCACGATGTACAGCGCTTTCCCGCCCTTCAGAACGGACTGGAGGATCGCGAGGTAGGCCACGAGGCTCTTCCCCGAGGCCGTAGGTATGGCCAGCACCAGGTTCTTCCCCTCGAGGGCGGGCTTGACGGCGCTCTCCTGCGGAGGGTACAGCTCGACTATGCCCTCCTCGCCGAGTCTGCGGACAATGCGCGGGTCCAGTCCTAGTTCGTCAAGCCTCATCATCGGTACTTCCGGTCATGCCGGAAGCGGCACCTGAGTCTAATAACTGTCCCCGGGGGAGGCGTAAGTGCGCCTCCGTCCGCCGCGGCGAAATCAGAGCATGCTGGCTCGTGTTACCCATTCGCAGTCCTCGGCGCAAGCCTTATTTAGCACTGCGGTTAATAGCTTGGATGCTTACTGGTGTATTGAATGGTTGCTAGTGAAACCCCGGAGGCGAGGCTCGGCCTGCCGGACATCGAGGATTGGATGAATGCTCAGCAGTTCGAGACGACTGCTGATCTCAAGATCCCTCCTCAGCTCGTGGACCAGGTCATTGGTCAGGACGACGCGGTGAAGGTCATCCGGAAGGCTGCCGAGCAGAAGAGACATGTGATACTCATAGGGGACCCGGGCACGGGCAAGTCCATGCTCGCGAGGTCCATGGTCGATTTCCTCCCGAAGGGTGATCTCCAGGACGTCATCGCGTACCACAACCCTGACGACCCCAACGAGCCCAAGGTGCGCATCGTGCCTTCGGGCAAGGGGAAGGAGATAGTGCACGCGCAGAAGCTCGAGGCGGAGCAGAAGCGCGCACAGAAGAACTCGTGGATGTTCGCCCTGTTGTTCGTTTTCATAGGCATGGCGGCCGTTCATGGCGGTCTATTACCGGCGACATGACGCTCCTGCTGATCGGCCTGATCGGCGGCATCCTGCTGTTCATGGTGTTCAGATACACCGGGCAGCGCAGGGAGGCCATGCTCGTGCCCAAGCTGCTGATCAACCACAAGCTGGACGAGATGCCCCCGTTCATAGACGCGACCGGGGCCCACGCGGGCGCCCTCCTGGGGGACGTCAAGCACGACCCGTTCCAGAGCGGCGGCCTGGAGACCCCGGCCCACGAGAGGCTCGAGCCAGGCGCGATTCACAAGGCGAACAAGGGCGTCCTGTTCATCGACGAGATAAACATGCTAAGGATCGAGAGCCAGCAGAGTCTGCTGACCGCCCTCCAGGAGGGGGAGTTCGGCATACTCGGGCAGAGCGAGCGCAGCTCGGGGGCCATGGTCAAGAGCGAGCCCGTGCCCTGCGACTTCATACTCGTCGCCGCGGGCAACATGGACGCTGTCTCGGGCATGCACCCGGCGCTGAGGTCCAGGATCAGAGGCTACGGCTACGAGATATACATGAGGAGCACGATGCCCGACACCGAGACCAACCGCCAGAAGCTCATCAGGTTCGTGGCCCAGGAGGTCTCGAAGGACAAGAAGATCCCGCACTTCAACAAGAGCGCGGTCATGGAGATCATACGCGAGAGCCAGAGGCGCGCCGGAAGGAGGGGCATGCTCACTCTCAGGCTGCGCGAGCTCGGAGGCCTCGTGAGGGTGGCCGGCGACATCGCGATCGAGCGCGCGGCACCCGTCGTCGACGCGGCCCATGTGCTCGAGGCGAAGACGCTCGCGCGGTCCCTGGAGCAGCAGGTGACGGACAGGGCGGTCGAGCGCAGGAAGGACTACAAGACCTGCCTGACCGAAGGGTCCATTGTCGGCATTGTCAACGGTCTTGCGGTACTGAACGCGGACTCTTCGATGGCTGAGTACTCGGGGATAGTCACGCCCATCGTGGCAGAGGTCACGCCCGCGCAGAACAGGGAGGGCGGCAGGATCATAGCCACAGGGAAGCTCGGCGAGATTGCCAAGGAGTCCGTCCAGAACGTGTCCGCGCTGATCAAGAAGTACACGGGCGAGGACATCAGCAACCACGACATCCACGTGCAGTTCATCGGGACATACGACGGCATCGAAGGGGACAGCGCTTCCATCGCTGTGGCGACGGCCGTCATATCCGCCTTCGAGGAGATCGAGGTGGACCAGACGGTGGCCATGACGGGCAGCCTCAGCGTCAGGGGGCAGGTGCTTCCTGTGGGCGGCGTCACAGCCAAGATCGAGGCCGCCGCTGAGATGGGGCTCAGGATGGTCCTGATACCAGAGGAGAACATGAAGGACGTGCTCCTCGAGGACAAGTACATCGGCAAGATCGAAGTCGTGCCCGTGCACACATTCGGCGATGTGCTCGCGGGCGCACTGGTCGGCTCTCGGAAGGAGGGTCTGCTGAAGAAGCTCGCGATCCTGGTCGCGGGGAAGTACCCGGCGGTCCCCGTGCCTGGCACGGGCTCCGACAGGCCGACGATCAACTGAGCAACGGAGGATGCTCGCACGCGCGGATTGGTACTGGGGCGGTTCCAGCCTTTTCACAAGGGTCACCTCGCAGTGATACGCGAGGTCCTGTCCAAGTGCGACGACCTCGTGGTGGTCATCGGGAGCGCGGAGGAGTCCCACACGGAGGCGAACCCATTCACCGCGGGCGAGCGGTATCAGATGATCATCTCATCTCTCGAGCCTGAGGAGCGCGCGAGGATACACATAATACCCGTGCGGGACGTCAACAGATACGCCGCGTGGGTGACGCATGTCGAATCGTACGTCCCGCCGTTCGATGTCGTCTTCTCGAGGAACGGGCTCACGAAATCGTTGTTCTCCCAGGCGGGATACGAGGTGCGGGAGACCAAGGCCTACGACATGAAGAGGTACTCCGGGACGGAGATCAGGCGGAGGATCGCGGCCGGGGGCAAGTGGCGGGACCTGGTGCCCGAGCCGGTTGCGAGCATGATTGAAGGGCTCGACGGCAGGCAGAGGCTCGTCGATGCCGGGGCCGGGCCGTCCAAGGAACGGGGAGGAGCTCGTGCTTGCTGACGAGGTTGGCCGGCTCCTGAAGAGCAAGGGATTGACCATCGCAGTGGCCGAGTCGTGCACCGGCGGAAGGCTCGGGGACACGATCACGGACACCTCGGGCAGCAGCGACTACTTTCTGGGCGGCGTGATATCGTACAGCAACGAATCGAAGGAGCAACTGCTCCGTGTCGACCAGTCCGTCCTGCGGTCGAAGGGCGCGGTCAGCGAGGAGGTGGCGATCCAGATGGCCTCGGGCGTGAGGAGCGCGCTGAACAGCAAGATCGGCGTCGGCATAACCGGCATAGCTGGCCCGTCCGGAGGGACGGCTGAGAAGCCGGTGGGCCTCGTCTACATTGCGGTCTGCTCCAAGGGAGCGACCGTGTGCACGAAGAACGTGTTCGACGGGTCCCGGACCGAGGTGAAGAAACGCTCGGTGACGAAGGCCCTCGACATGATATCCGAGTTCGTGTCCGCGCACTATTGAACGCGCGCGCTCGCGCATGCTGGGCCGCGCGTGGCGCAGTCGTCTTCGGTGATGGTCTGGGCCACGTCCAAAAGCTTCATTATCACAAAATCGCATGCGTTTGCTTGTTCTCATGTCGGAAGGGGATGTGCACAGGATACCCACGGGAGTCGCCGACTTCGACTCCATCCTCGGCGGTGGGCTGCCCGTCGGTTCAGTGGTGCTTCTGCTCGGCGACGTCGGCGGTGGAGGGCTCGAGTTCGCACTCACATCGGCAGCCAAGATCGGGATAGTGAGGGAGTTCCCGGAGACGAGGTCCTTCATGCTGGGAGACGCGGGCAAGGGCGGTATCCTGCCGAGCAAGATATCGTACATCACGTTCTCGAAGTCCAAGGATGACCTTCTGCGCGAGGTCAAGATGTCCTTCAACAAGGATTTCTACGAGTCTCTTTCGGGCGGCCTGCTGTTCAAGGATTTCTCGAAAGGATACTTCATGCGCACGGTAGTGCCCTCCAGCTGGGTGGGCACGGACGAACAGGACCTGTTCGCCGAGAAGAAGGAGGACGGCGTCCTCGAATCGCTGGTCGGCTTCCTGGACGGGAACGCCCCGAACAGTCTCGTGATCATGGACTCGCTGACCGACCTCGTCGTCTCCGAGACCGTGAAGTTCGAGGATGTGGTCGCCCTCCTCAAAGGCATCCAGAGGATGGCCAAGAAGTGGAACGCCGTGTTCTATCTCATACTCACGGATGACATCCTGGACAAGAAGCGCCAGCAGATGGTCATCGACAGCGTGGACGGCGTGCTCAAGTTCGAGTGGGCGAAGTACCACCACACGTCGAAGAGGCAGCGCTACCTCTACGTGGAGAAGTTCATGAGCGTCCTTCCGCACCTAGACCAGGAACGGATCGCGCGGTTCGCCACGTTGATCACCTCCCAGAGCGGGTTCGTCGTGATCAACACCGAGCGTGTAGGGTGATCTAATGGCCGTGAGCAGAGTGAAGACCGGTGTGCCAGGATTGGACGAGATGCTTCAGGGCGGATTCCCGGAGAACCACATAGTCGTCCTCATGGGCTCCTTCGGGACGGGCAAGACCACGTTCGGTCTCCAGTACCTCGTCGAGGGGCTCAAGACCGGAGAGCCGTGCATATTCATCTCCCTCGAGGAGGACAAGGAGTCCGTCACAAGGAACGCAGCGTCGTTCGGGTGGGACCTGTCGGGCGCGATCGAGAGCAAGAAGCTCGGGCTCTTCAAGCTCGAGCCGTCAGATGCGAAGACGACCGTGACGCGCATCAAGAGCGACCTGCCGAAGTTCGTGAAGTCGTTCGGCGCGAAGCGCGTGGTCATCGACTCCGTCTCTCTGTTGAACATGATGTTCTCCGACGACACCGAGCGGAGGTCGAACCTGTTCAACCTCTGCCAGCTGCTCAGGAGCACGGGCGCCACATCGCTGCTGACCGCCGAGGTCAAGGACGAGAACCCCAGGTCGTCCAGGGACGGCCTCGCGGAGTACACCGCGGACGGCGTGCTGTTGCTCCAGTCCGAGGAGAACAAGGAAGGCGGAGAGGTCCAGCTGACCGTCAGGATACTGAAGATGCGGCGCATCGCCCACTCGCGGCGCGTGAAGCCCTACTCCATCACGGACAAGGGGATCGTCGTGCACGCGGGCGCGGACGTGTTCTAGGACTTACCCGATAGGGTCTTGCGGACGGCGTCGACCATGTCCTTCTCGGACGAGTCCGCGTGCTTGTCCCACTTGGAGACCATCTCCTGGTTTATCACGGAGCCGAGCCTGCGGAGTCCTTCGGTGATCATCTCGTCCGCTGGGTGCGTGAAGTTGAGACGCATCGTTCCGAACCCGTCCTTGGGGTCGGGGAAGAACGCCCTACCGGAGACGAACGCGACGCGCTTGCTCAGGGCCTTCTCGAGCAGGTCGGGGGAGTTCATCCCCTCCGGCAACGTGACCCATAGGAACATGCCCCCTTCCGGAGTCATCCATTTGACCCCCTCAGGCATGAATTCGCTCATGCCCTTGAGCATCGTCCTGAGCTTGCGCCCGTAGAGCGCCTTGATATTCTCGATCTGCGGGTCGATGTGCCCCCGGACGACGTATTCGTGCGCTATCCTCTGCCCGAGCACGTTCGCGCTCACGTCGGAGGACTGCTTCGCGATCACGAGCTTCTTGAGGATCTCCGGCTCCGCGAGGACCCAGCCGACCCTCAGACCAGGAGATAGCACCTTCGAGAACGAGCCCATGTAGACGACCCTGCCCTCGTCGTCGAAGCTCTTGATCGGCCGGATGTGGCTCCCGACGTACCTCAGCTCTCCGTACGGGTCGTCCTCGAGCACCACGAAGTCGTAGTCCGAGGCCATGTCGACGAGCTTCTTCCTGTTCTTCTCGGGCATCGTCACGCCCGCAGGGTTGTGGAAGTTCGGGAGCGCGTAGACGATCTTGGGCGAGTCTCCCCGCTTCGTGAGCTTGCTCATCTTCTCCTCGAACAGGTCCATGCGCATGTTGTTCTCGTCTATCGGGACCGTCTCGAAGGTCGCCTGGTAGGTCCCCCAGCCCGTCAGCGCCGTGAGATACGTGGGCGCGGAGATGACGATGGTGTCCTTCGGGTCTATGAACACCTTTCCCATGAGGTCGATGACCTGCTGGGAACCGCTCGTGACGAGGACGTCGTCCCTGGTCACCTTCATCCCCTTCTTTGCCATCCTGTCCGCCACGGCCTCCCTCAGGGGCATGTATCCTTCGGTGACGCCGTACTGGAGAGCCTGGGGCCCGTCCTTCGTAAGGACGTCGTTCACGATCTCCCTGATGATCTCCGTAGGGAACGACTCGGGGCTAGGAAAACCTCCCGCGAACGAGATCATGTCGGGGACCTGGAGCAACTTCAGGAGCTCCCTGACATCGGATGCTTTCATACCCTTGGCTCGTTCCGAGAACCGCCACTTCAGGCTGCTGGCCATCTGCTATGCCCTCGCTCCGGCGAGGGGCTGGAAGCGCCTTAATGATTTTCTCCTTACAATGTTACGTGAGTGCCGAGCGACGTTGTACCACACTCGTAGTCAGTGCGAGGACTGAAACCAAAACCATTAAGAACGACTATTGCTTACAACGCAACCGTGGCCATGAAACTGATTCGCCAGGGGAAAGTAAAGGATGTGTACGAGGTAGACGCACACACGCTGGAGTTCGTCTTCTCGGACAAGATCTCGGTTTTCGACAAGATCATCCCTTCACTCATCCCCCACAAGGGCGAGACGCTCTGCAGGTCGAGCGCTTTCTGGTTCCAGGTCGCGAGGTCGTGCGGCATCAAGACGCACTTCCGCGAGTTCATCCCGCCGAACAGGATGAGGGTCCAGAAGGTCCAGGTCCTCGAGTACTCCAAGATCAACAAGAAGACCACGAACTACCTGATACCGCTCGAGATCATCTGCAGGCACTACATCGCTGGTTCGCTCTTTGACAGACTCAAGAGCGGCGAGATCAAGGCCTCGAAGCTGGGGATCTCCGGCAACAAGGAGGTCAAGTACGGCGACAAGCTCCCGGAGCCGTTCGTGGAGGTCACGACGAAGCTGGAGGAGGTCGACCGCCTGCTGACGAAGAAGGAGGCCGTGAAGATCGCGGCCCTGACTCAGGCGGAGTACGATGCGATGGTCAGCGCCGTGCTCAGTATAGACGAGAAGATCGCGGAAGAGGTGGAGAAGCGTGACCTCATACACGTCGACGGCAAGAAGGAGTACGCGTTCGACGAGGACCGCGAGCTCATGGTCGTAGACACCTTCGGCACGGCGGACGAGGACCGATGGTGGGACTGGACCAACTACTCGAAGGGCGAGTTCACCGAGCTCAGCAAGGAGAACGTCCGTCAGCACTATCGCCAGCTGGGGTACTACGAGAAGCTGTCGGAGGCAAGGAAGCACGGGAAGCCCGAGCCGAAGATACCGGCCCTGCCCGCGGGCAAGATAGAGGAGATTTCCGCCCTCTACATCGACATGCTCGAGCGGATCACGGGCGAGAGCTACAGATGAGCCATCTCGTCTGAGCATCGGTTCTGGAAAAGGTTAATTGTGACGTCTCCCTACGTTGAGTCCGGATATGGAGTTCCACGGCATCGAGGAGTTCATGCGGTACCTCAAGGTCTGCTTCGACAAGAGCGACCAGAGGGAGAAGTGGAGGGCCCTCAGCGGCCGCGACCATGTCAGGTCGGACTATGACACCTTCATATTCACGGACTCGAAGGTGTTCCAGATAAAGTCGAGCGAGGTCGCCCCGAAGAACACGGTCGCGGTTGCCCGCGAGGTGGGCTCGGCGTCGCCCGACTTCCTCGAGATGATCAGGGGAGGCGCCCCCGTGCCGCTCAACGTGATATCCCGCGCCCAGGACGCGTCCGCTGTCATAATGTTCGGCATGCAGCAGTACTCTTCCGACATAGCCGACGTGCTCAGGCGGGAGTACTATCACTCCAGACAGGACGATCTCAAGGCGGAACTCGACAGGAAGGTCGGATGCTTGATCGAGCGCCCTGAGTACAGGTCCGCGTACAAGCGGCTCAGAGAGGACCAGGAATCGTACTTCTCCTGAAGGTTTCCGAGCTGGCACAGGTTCTCGAGCGCCTACGATTCAAGTCCGCTTCAGAATAGTAAAGTGGGTTTCATGGGCGCCGAAGGCACGTCCCCCGGCGCCCGATGGGTTTAGGATCCGTTCATCTTGCCGTCGAGGTACTGCTGGTACCCGCCCATGTCCAGCAGCCCGTGGCCGGAGAAGTTGAACGCGATGATCTTCTTCTCGTTCTTCCTCTTCGCCTCGAGCGCCAGGTCCACCGCGGCCTTTATCGCGTGGCTCGTCTCGGGCGCGGGTATGATCCCCTCGGACCTGGCGAACAGCATCGCGGCCTCGAAGACCTCCTTCTGCTCGTACGACACGGGCTTGATCGTCTTCGACTTCACGAGCGCGCTCACCGTGGGCGCCGTCCCGTGGTACCTGAGCCCTCCCGCGTGTATCGGCGAGGGTATGAAGTCGTGGCCCAGCGTGTACATCATGAGGAGCGGGGTCATCCCCGCGGTGTCCCCGAAGTCGTACTCGAACTTCCCCTTGGTCATGCTCGGGACGGACCTCGGCTCGACCGCGATCATCTCCGTGTCCAGCTTGCCCTTCAGCTTCTGCCCTATGAACGGGAACGTGAATCCCGCGAAGTTGGAGCCTCCGCCGACGCACCCGATCAGGTAGTCCGGCTTCTCGCCGAGCTTCTGGAACTGCAGCATCGTCTCCTGCCCGATTATCGTCTGGTGCAGCATGACGTGGTTCAGCACGCTCCCGAGGCTGTACTTCGCCTTGCCGTCCTTGACGGTGGTCTCCAGCGCCTCGCTGATCGCGATGCCGAGCGAGCCCGGGTGCTTCGGGTCCGCTGCTAGGAGTTTCCTGCCGAAGTCGGTGAGGTCGCTCGGGGACGGGTGGACCGTGGCGCCGTACACGCGCATCATCTCGCGCCTGTAGGGCTTCTGGTCGTAGCTCGCCCTGACCATGAAGACCTCGCAGCCGAGGCCGAAGTGGTTGCACGCGAGGCTCAACGCGGTGCCCCACTGGCCCGCGCCGGTCTCCGTGGTCAGCTTCGTCACGCCCTCCTTCATGTTGTAGTACGCCTGGGCGAAGGCCGTGTTGGTCTTGTGGCTCCCCGCCGGGCTCATGTCCTCCCTCTTGAAGTATATCTTCGCGGGGGTCTTGAGCGCCTGCTCGAGCCCGACCGCGCGCTGCAGCGGGCTGGGCCTCGAGATCAACATGTATGATTGGAGGACCTCCTCGGGGATGTCTATGTACCTGTCCTGCGACATCTCCTGCGCTATGAGCGCCTTCGGGAAGATGGGCTCGAGGTCGCTCGGCGTTATGGGCATCTTGGTCCCCGGATGTAGCGGGGGCGCCAGAGGCTCGGGCAGGTCGGGCAGTATGTTGTACCATTTCTTTGGCATCTCGTCCGGTGTCAGCATCGTCCGCGTCGGTCTCATCGTAGCACTCCTTTGGGTAGAGTTCAGCTAGGACGCGTACCATATATATCTGTTTCGAGCATTGATGTACAAAAATGTGTGATTTGGAGAGGCATATCAGGCCTATCAATGCCCACCGATGTATGCAGTTGTGCAATTCACCTGAGGTAGATCAGCCGTCCGAGCCTCGAGTCCCAGATCCAATCGTCCTCGGTCACCGCGTCGCGCCTCTTCGCGATCATGTAGTCGAGCTTCGCGTCGAGGTCGTCCGCCTCGTGGACCGCGAGCGCCTCCGGCATCATCGGGTCGACCGGGGAGCCCCACTCCTTCCTGCCGTGGTGGGCGAGCAGGATGTGCCTCAGCTTGCCCGCGAGGTCCTCGGGGAAGCCGTCTATCCCGGAGATGTGCCCCATCAGCTCCTGGTCCCCCAGGATTATGTGTCCCACGAGGTTCCCCTCGGTCGTCTGGTCGATGTGCGTCGTCACCCGGAAGCTCTGGACCTTGCCGATGTCGTGCAGGAGCGCCCCGGCGATGACCAGGTCCCGGTCAAGCTCGGGGTGCAGCTTGAGCACCTGCCCGCAGACCGCCGCGACGCTGATCGTGTGCTTCAGGAGTCCCCCGAAGGCCGCGGAATGGAGCTGGATGGACGCCGGGACACAGGGAGAATGCCCTGAGGTACTCTTCGTCCGCGAAGAAGCTGTCCAGCAGCCTCCTCAGGTGCGGCTCCTCCACCTGGTCCATGAACCCGATGAGCCTGGCCTTGAGCTCGTCGATGTTGTCTACGGTGTCGACCAGCTCCGTCAGGCTGTACTGTCCCTCGGCGAGCCTCTCTATAGTGCCCCCGTTCTTCTGGCTGACCGATATCTCGAGGGCGCCCCTGTAGTCCGAGGTCTCTCCCCTGAGCTTCACCACGTCGCCTCTCTGGAACGAGTCGTGGATGCCCTGGACTGCCTGCTTGTCGTCCCCTCCCCAGTACTTCACGGTTATCTGGCCGCTCCTGTCGACGGCCCTGAACTCGAACATGGACCCGTACTTGTACTCGGAGACCGGCTTCTTGTACCCCACCGAGAAGTAGCTGTCCACCTTGTCCCCGGGCTTCAGTTCCCTCACGCGCTGCTTCTGTCCCTCGCTCCTCTGCATGTCGCCGGCCTTCCTCGCCCCGGTTATGTGCATGGGCAGGTATATCCTCTTTATCAGTGGTGGGCCGAAAGTCCTGCCCCTGAGCTGGAGCACCGCGGTATGCTCAATCGCCGTCCCCGCGTCCGGATCAGGTCCCATCCGACAGGACAATCGGTCGTGCACACGTGCCCGAACGTCGCCGGGGGTTCACCTCGTTTGACAGTACGTGCAGTGTACGTTCCCGCCCCGCGCGAAAAATAAACAAAGGTCGCCTCGGCCCCGCATCCCGTGGGGCCGAAGGCCAACCGAACTCCCTTTTCCTGTCCGTCTCACCAGCATCTGGAGAACCCGCAGGTCCTGCAGACGACGCATCCCTCGACGTACTCCACCATGCTCCCGCACTCGGGGCATTCCGGGCACACATCCCCCTTGTCCGCGTAGTTCTGCTTCTTGGTCCCCTCTTCCTCTTTCGCTGCCGCGGCCGGCGGCTGCCGCACGGCCTTGGCCGACTCTCTCTCCTTCGCGAACCTCTCGAGGGCCTTTGCCACCGCGTCGCTGCAGGAGAGCACCATGCCCCCCGGCTGCCAGAGAGGCGACGGGCACCTTATCCCCCTCAGCTGCTTGACGATCGATTCGGGCTCTATCCCGGACCTTAGGGCGAGGGACATCAGCCTGGCGATGGCCTCGGACTGCGAGGCCGTGCACCCGCCGGACTTGCCCATCTGGGTGAACACCTCGCAGAGCCCCCTCTCGTCCTCGTTTATCGTGACATACAGATGGCCGCACCCCGTCTCAATCCTCTGCGTGGAGCCCCTGGTCGCGTACGGCCTCGGCCTGGGCACCTTGGACGCGTCATCCTTCTCCGCCTTCTCGTCCTTCTTGGCATCTCCCCCTACGCTGAGCACCTGGTCCTCGCGGCTGCCGTACCTGTACACGGTCACGCCCTTGCATCCCAGCCTGTAGGCCGTGAGGTAGACTCCGTCGACATCCTTCGCGGTGGCGTCCGCGGGGAAGTTGACGGTCTTCGAGACCGCGTTGTCCGTGCTCTCCTGGAAGGCCGCCTGCATCCTGATGTGCCACTCGGGCGAGATGTCCAGCGCGGTGACGAACACGCGCCTAAGGTCCTCGGGCACGGAGGTGATGTCCTTGACGGAGCCCTTGGCCGCGATCTCCTTCATCAGGTCGTCCGAGTAGAACCCCCGGTCCCTCGCGACCTCCGCGAAGATCGGGTTGACCTCCGGCAGGATGTCCTTGTCCATCACGTTGCGCACGTACGCTACCGCGAATATCGGCTCGACCCCGCTCGATGCCGCGGATATGATGCTGATGGTCCCGGTGGGCGCGATCGTCGTCACGGTGGCGTTCCTGATCTTCTGGAACTTCTTCGCGAGCGTGCTCTCGGGGAAGTTGGGGAAGCTCCCGCGCTCCTCCGCGAGCGCGACCGAGGCCTTGTGCCCCTCGTCGTTCACGAACTTCATGATCTTCTTGCCGAGCTCGAGCGCCTCCTCGGTGTCGTACGGGACCCCCATGACCAGGAGCATGTCCGCGAAGCCCATCACGCCCAGCCCGATCTTCCTGTTGGCCTTGGTCATCTGGTCGATCTGGGGCAAGGGATACTTGTTCACGTCGATGACGTTGTCCAGGAACCTGACCGCCCAGTGCACGCTCTCCCTGAGCTTGTCGTAGTCTACCGCGTACCTCCCGTCCTTGAAAGTCAGCATGTTGGCGAGGTTGATGGAGCCAAGGTTGCACGACTCGTATGGCAGGAGCGGCTGCTCGCCGCACGGGTTCGTGCTCTCTATCTCCCCGACCTTCGGCGTCGGGTTGTCCCTGTTGATCCGGTCTATGAACACGATCCCCGGCTCGCCGTTCCTCCAGGCCATGTTCACGATCATGTCGAAGACCTTCCTGGCCTTCAGCTTGCTCTGGGGGAGCTTCGTCCTCGGGTTCATGAGGTCGTAGTCCGTGTCCTCCTCCACCGCCTTCATGAACTTGTCCGTGAGGGCCACGGACAGGTTGAAGTTCGTCAGCTTGGTCGTGTCCTTCTTCGCCGTGATGAACTCGAGTATGTCCGGGTGGTCCACGCGCAGTATGCCCATGTTGGCCCCGCGCCTCGTGCCGCCCTGCTTGATGGTCTCCGTGGCCGCGTTGAAGACCTCCATGAACGATATCGGGCCGCTGGACACCCCTGCGGTGCTCTTGACGGAGTCGTTCGCCGGCCGGAGCCTCGAGAAGCTGAACCCTGTGCCGCCGCCGCTGTTGTGGGACACGAACCCGTTCGCCAGGTACGCGTGCCTGAGCGGTATCGTGAGGTCCATCACCGCTCTCTTCCCCTGGGGCGACACGCTCTTGACCGACACCTCCAGGTATCCGTCGTCGTCCGGCTCCGAGCGCACCATCCCCTTCTCCTCGAGGCCGCCGACCATGGAGTCGATGTCGACCTCGCCGAGCCTCTTCTGCAGCAGGATCGACTCGAACCCGATCTTCTCCTTGAACACCATGAACCCGGACCTGGTCGAGACGGTGATGCGCACCCCTTCCCTGACGGTGGGCACGCCGATGTAGAACAGCATCGTCTGAAGGTCCTCCGCGAGCTTCTCGGAGATGGCGTCGAAGCTGACCACTCCCTTGGGGGATATCCAGCCGCGGTCGCTGAATGTCTTCCTCAGGAACGCGCATACCGCGTGCTCGTCCCCGTGCAGCAGCCGCTCGTCCGCCCCGCGCTCCATGAACTCGTGGACCGTGTAGGGTATCGCTTCCTCGGTCCCCCCGAGCCATCCGCCGAGCTTCATGACCAGCCTGTCGCCGGGCCTGAGCTGCCCGATCTTCCTCCAGGTGGGGTCCCCCTTGTCGTCCCTGACCATCAGCCTGTGCAGTGCGGTCCCGGTGAGCTTGTAGCCCTCGGACGTCTCCACGGTGAAGGCTTCCTGCATGCCGTTGTCGTGCCTGGACTCCACCATGTCCATGCCTTCGTGGGTCTCTATCCAGTTCCCGGCCTGGATCGAGCCCAGCGTCCTGCAGCCAGCGTCGGTCATGACGAGCGTATCGGGCACAAGGCACTTGTGGATGAGCGCGGTGTACTTGATGGCGTCGAATATGTCCTCCATCGTGTCGTTAATCGGGAGCACGAAGCATGCCGACAGCTGGCCCAGTTCCCTTCCCGCGTTCATGAGCGTGGGGCTGTTGGGCATGAACTCCAGCCGAGCCATCATCTCGTAGAACCTCTCCGCGACGCGCTCGACGTCCGCATCGGACTTGCCGTAGCTCCGCTCTGCGGATGCGATTGCTCTGGCGACCCTTTCGAAAAGCTGCATGGGCGTCTCTATGGGCTTGCCCTGGTCGTCCTTTCTCAGGTATCTACGTTCCAGTACCGTCTTTGCGTTCGAGGTGATCTGGGGTTCGAGTTCCCATCCCCGACCCGAGTTGGACTGCCGGCTTTCGGAAGCGGCAGTTCCCCCTCGTCCTTGACTCGATGTGGTCGACATTTCTCCCCCTCTGGAGGCTGTTCACTGTCCCAAGCCAATCTGCGTCTGTTCGTAGCGTGATAGCCTTGCCCTTCTGTTCGACGAAGAGAAGGTACTGTCAGTGTTGTCCCTCTACCTCCGCTTGGGTCTTTGGAGGCGAAGAGCTTTGCTACTAAGTGCAGCGCACCGAATCGGCCTACCTCGTTTAAAGAGGTTTCCCGACAAGACCTGATAATACTGTATGTCTCCGCAGAGGCTCGTTTCGGGCACCATGTTGCAGATTTGTTATCAGATTTATTATCAAACACTATCTCCAGCATGTCGTAACTGCTCCTAGAATTCGCGCTTAAATGCTTACACGATCAGACCGACAGCATCAACAGCGGAAACACGACAATAGTCGAAGCACGGAGGAATCTCCAATCGCAGGACATTCTTGTCCATCGATGACTTCAATAACATCTGCTCCATCTACCGTTCTCGAAAACGGTCGATTGGAGGCAAACCATTGTCCATCAAGGTGCGTGTCAAGCTCTTCTCCTCCTTCAGGGAGATTGTCGGAGCTAAGGAGGAGGACCTTCAGTTGGATGAAGGCGCAACCGTCCAGGTCCTCCTGGAACACTACATCGCCAAGTTCCCGCAGATGGGCAAGTTCAGGGAGCACATCATCCTCTCTGTGAACAAGGAATATGGGGCTCCGGCGAAGGTTCTGAAGGACGGCGACGAGGTGTCCTTCCTGCCGCCCGTGAGCGGTGGATAAGCCGCAGATACCTTCACACCCGCACGGCAGAAGCCGTATATAGTGGCCTGGCAATTGCCACCGACGGGTGCGGGACACTGACTCCGCACATCGGTGGTGATGCAGGTGACAGCGTTTGAGCGTCCTCTGTTTGTTGTCTTTCTGATGTTTGCTGCGATTGCCCTTCCGTTCACTGCGGGTTCGTCCCATGCTTCCGATGCACCCGACATCTCATGTCTGAACTCCTCCTCGGCGCCTGCGGCTCCCCCGGTAGATTACGACTACCGTCTCTTCTCCGAGATAGTCTCGATCATGTACGCCACGGAGGCGGCCCACAGCGATATCGCGAAGGTGTATGACCTAGGGGACAGCTGGGAGAAGACGAACGGGACCGCGGACAGGGACATCCTCGCGATGAAGATATCAGACAACGTCGAGGTTGAAGAGGACGAACCCGAGCTCCTGATCATGGCCCTGCACCACGCCAGGGAGTGGCCGACGGCGGAGGTCGCGGTCGAGCTCATCCTCAATCTCACCGACGCCTACGGCAGCGATGCGAGGCTCAGCTGGCTGGTCGACAACAGGGAGATTTGGATCGTTCCCGTCGTCAACCCGGATGGTCATGACTACGCGATGACCGTCGACGATATGTGGCGGAAGAACAGACGCGACGTAACGAATAGCACATACTTTGGCGTCGATCTCAACAGGAACTACGACGGCTCCCAGAACGGGGACCCCCTGGGCGAGTGGGGTGGGGCTGGGACATCTGACCTTCCTTCGAGCGACCTATACTGTGGAGATGCCCCCTTCTCTGAGCCAGAGACTCAGGCCATCAGGGACCTTGCCCAGGCGCATGACTTCCAGATCGCCATAGACTTCCACACCTACGGGGGGCTTGTCCTTTGGCCATGGAACTACGCTGGCGTCCTTGCCCCTGACAATGATGATCTTGTCAGGATAGGGACCGAGTTCGCCGCCCTGAACGGGTACACCCCTGACCAGGGTGTGGAGCTGTACCCGACCACTGGCGATTCGACCGACTGGCTGTACGGGGGCGAGGACATCTACGCCTACTGCATCGAGATCGGATCGGACATGGATGGATTCCACCCAGCGGAGCAGGACGCCGTGCTGGGGATCATCAACGACAACCTCCCGGTGGCGCTGCTGGCTGCCGAGCTCTGCGGCGACCGCGAGGAACGGGCGTTCGATATCGCTCACACGCCTGTGGCGACGAGGGAGTACGACGCGGCGGGGTTCGAGCTCTCCGCCGACATCACCGCGGACAGAGGGGTGGATGTCTCCGCGCTCAGCCTGTTCTATTCCGTGAACAGCGGGGCGTGGCAGGAGGTCGCCATGGGCACCACCGCCTCGAACGACACATACACTGCCACGATACCGGTTCAGGCAATCGGCAGCGTTGTGGACTACTACTTCGTCGCTCATGACTTGGGCGGGGTGGAGCTCATGTCTCCCGTGTACGCCCCCTATGAGGAGTACACCTTCTCCGTGACGGGCGTGCTCTCGGACCCGCCGACGGCCGATGCCGGAGCGGATGCGGCAGGTGTCCGCCGGCGCTTCATACCAGTTCGACGGCGCGGGCTCGGACGACGACGTGGGCATCGACAACTACACATGGACCTTCACGGACGTGACCGCCCAGACCCTGTACGAAGTGTCTCCGAGCTACGTCTTCGACCGTCCGGGCTCGTTCACCGTCACGCTGACGGTGAAGGATGCGGACGCGCAGACTGATACGGACCAGGTCGTGGTCACGGTCGTGGACGACACTCCGCCCGTGGCCGATGCGGGCACGGACCATTTGGTCATGGTCGGAGGTTCGGTCTCCTTCGACGGGTCGCTGTCGGATGACAACGTCGCGGTCGTGAGCTATGAGTGGAAGTTCGTGTACAACGGCTCCGAACGGACGCTCACGGGCGTGAGCCCGGACTTCACCTTCTGGACCGTGGACGAGTATGTCGTCACCCTGAACGTGACTGACGCGGCCGGCAACTACGACACCGACACTGTGACCGTGACTGTCGAGGCGGCGGCGATCCCGGAGTTCAGCGGGCTGATCGTGCCGGTGACCCTCGTCATGGTCGCATTCCTGGTCCTGATGAGGCGGTCGAGGTCCGGCACTCAGAAGTGACCTGCCCTCAGTCGAGCAGGACGGCCTTGAGCCTCTCCCCTCTCAGGCACTCGACCACGGTGTCCTCGACGGTGGCGATCCTGAACCTCATGCCCTCGACGGCACCCCAAGGATGGCACAGCCTGTAGTTCGGGCACTTGAGGACCAGGCACGCGCTCTCCTCGAAGGAGAGCATCGAGCCCTCGACCGAGACGTGGACCGGGAGCGCCGTCCGGGTCGGGAGCCTCTCGACCTCGACCACGCGCACCCCATCCTCGTGCACCTTGCACTCGTGGTGCACGTCCCTCACCTCGGTCACCCTGTACCTGCGCCCCTCCTCCAGGTGGAAGCAGACGTTCCTCACCTTGCAGTCCCTGCACTCCGCGAGTGGACCGCCGAAAACGAACTCGTATCCTTTCCTGCACTGAAGCTCGCCGACGACCGTAACCAGCACCATTCCGAACACCTCGTCCCTATATCACATTCGTCAACGTCGCCAGGCGTTCCGCGGCTTCGGGCGTCAGCCCTCTGTCTCCAAGGACCGTGTACCTGTCCTTCCTTATCTCGTGCGCGTGCACGAGCGCCTCTATGATCTGCTCCCTCGACACTCCGAGATCCTTCGCAGTCGTGGGGGCCCCTATCAGCTGGAGGGCGCTGCGTATCCTCTGCCAATCCCCTCCGTGCAGGTACATCATCATGATCGACCCGACGCCGCACTGCTCCCCGTGGAGAGCCTTGCCAGGCGCGATTTTATCGAGAAGGTGAGAGAACATGTGCTCCGAGCCGCTGGTCGGCCTCGAGGAGCCCGCGACGGCCATCGATATGCCGGATATGATGATCGGCCTGATCGCCACCCAGACGCTCTCCTCGAGGTTGGGCTTGATCGCCGCGGCGTTCTCGACGATGGACTCGGAGGCGTACTTCGCCAGGTTCGCCGCGCTCGAGCTGAAGACCTCGCTCCTGAGCTTGCCTGCGAGCTGCCAGTCGAGTATGGCGGTTGAGTTGGATATGACGTCCGCGCACCCGGACGCGAGCAGCCGGAAGGGCGCCTTGACGATGAGCGCGGTGTCCGCGACAACGCCGAGCGGCACGCTCGCGTTGAGTGACAGGGAGTTCCCGCCGTCCTTTATGGACGCGCGCGGGCTCGCGATGCCGTCGTGGGAGGCCGATGTCGCGATGCTGAGGAAAGGCTTCTTCAGGTTCGCAGACGCCAGCTTCGCGAGGTCGATCTTGCTCCCTCCGCCGACCCCGAGCAGGAACGAGGCCTTGACGTCCTTGGCCACCTCCTCGACCTTCACGAGGTTCTGCTGGGTCGCCTCGCCCACCATTATCTGCTGGACCTCGTACCTCGCCTCGACCATGATCTCCCGGACCTTGTTGGCCGCGAGGGCGCCCGTGGTCTGTCCGGTGACGATGAGTGCCGTGCCCTCGAGCTCGAAGTCCCTGCACATGTTGCCGGTCTCGCGGATGACGTCGTGTCCTGCAAGTACCTGTCTCGGGAAGCACATGCCTCTGGCTTTGGTGAAGCCGTCAGATGTCAAATGACACTACCTTCCCTCCAATATGCTGGACTGGTTCTTCAACTTATCGGTTTGTATCAGGCAGGGCACATATATTTGCCAGTGCGTGGTACGTACGCTCACGCGCCGTCACGGGGTAGACAGCCTCTCCATCTTCTCGATGAGGTCGTCCATCCTGAACGGCTTCGGCAGGAACTCCTTCGCGCCCGCCTCCCGGGCCTCCTTCTCGACGAGGATGTCCGCGCTGACGAAAATCACCTTCTGCGTCGGGTTCATCCTGACGATCTCCTTCGTCGCTTCGACGCCGTTCATGACAGGCATCCTGTGGTCCATGATGATTATGTCCGGCTTGTCGTTCGAGGCGGAGTACTTCCTGACAGCCTCCTCCCCGTCGAACGCCGTCCCGACCACCCTGTAGCCTCTCAGCTGGAGGATGTCCCTGTAGAGCTCCACGATGAAGAGCTCGTCGTCCACGATCAGGACGCTGGTCATGGTGAGTCCGCCCTCCTCAGGTGAAGAGTCAGCGCGCAGCCGGGCGTGCTCCCGCCCTTCACTAGCTCGTCCGCTTCGAGATGAGCGTCTATCGTCTCGGCCATCATCCTGGCGAACAGCAGTCCCGCCATCTTGACCATCTTGGACCTGTCCTGCGGGGGGTTCGGTCCCCAAAGGTCCCGCGTCAAAGTGGGAGGAATGTGGGCGTTGGCGTTCTCGACGCGGATCGTCCAGTGTTTCTTCCCCTCTCTGTCCGCAGGTGTGATGTCCAGCTTGATACGGACATCGTCCGTCAGATCCAGCTGGACGGCGGTGACGAGCACGTTCAGGA
Organism: Thermoplasmatota archaeon; assembly: GCA_963818745.1. GTDB lineage: Archaea > Thermoplasmatota > Thermoplasmata > UBA10834 > UBA10834 > CAWBDD01. The sequence goes on from CAWFTI010000003.1 coordinate 225,424, forward strand.
CGAGGTCATCGAGTATCTCGTTTGCGAATACTTCTGCTTTGCTGCCCTCGGGAGCGATTCGGACATCTATCTTCCTCTCGGGGAAGAGGTGCCTGAGGTTCTCCGTCGCCTTCTTCACGGACGGTAGCAACTCGGTCGGTGCCAGCTTTCCCAGCTTGTCCCCTTTCGCGGCCATGACGCGCCTGCAGTTCTCGATCAGCAGGGCCGAGGACCGGATCTGCGACGTGGCCCGCTCCGCGTACTTCCTCGTCTTCTGGTCCATGCAGGGGCTCGCCATTATGAGCTCGAGGTAGCTGAGGACCGCCTGGTTGTTGTTCAGGACATCGTGGCCGAGGAGTTCCATGAAAATGCCCAGATGGCTGTCCGGGTCGTAGTCGAACTCTTTCGAGGTCAAGATGATGTCTCCTAGGTGATGCCCGACTATGTGTGTGAAGGTGCTCGGACCTTATCAAATTATGTGGGTCATTGTCCGATTTGCGGCGTTATCCGTTCCGGGAAGGCCCTATCGGGCACGTTCCGTCCCTATCCCGCCGCCGAGAAATCGTCGAGGGTGACGCTGGAGACCGTCCTCTGCTCCTGCACGCCCTCCGTCACCCACTTCCAGTAGTTCCTCGGGAGGTCCTTCTCCTGGTACGCGGGGTCCTTCTTCGACTCCAGGTGCTTGAGGTCGGAGAGCATGATCCAGTAGCGCTCGGAATCCTTCCTGCCGGGCTTGTCCGGGAACCGCTTCCTCGAATCGACCAGTATCTCGTCGTTGTGGCATATGTGTGCGTGTTCGTCGTCCAGCAGGGCGACCGAGAACCCGGGCTTCCTCTTCGCGAAATGCCTGAGGACCAGGTCCGCTATGTTGTGCTCGAAGCTGCCCTTGCCGATTATGACCCTGTTCCTCGCGTCCTCCGAGAAGCCGATGAAGCTCTTGGCCCTCCTGAACTCCCCGGTCACCCGCCTGACCCGGTCCTTCATCTCCTTCGCCTCTGGGGACTGCTGGGCCAGATAGGGCTTCGTGCCGCTCTTCTCGATCTGTGAGAGGACGGTGAAGACGAGGTTGAACCTGTCGGGCGCCTTGAACCTGGACGCCCAGAAGATCTCGTCCTCAAGTATCTCGTTCAGCTTCTCGTCCTCCAGGAAGTCCAGTCCCCCGAACTGCTCCTTGAACTGCGAATATAGCGAGTCGTAGTCGAGATCGTCCGCTCTCAGGGTGTCCTCGAAGTAGAACGGCCTGTCGCCGGTGTCCTCGACCGGTTTGGCCCTGTGCACCCTGCTTGCCAGGTAAGCCTTCACGATCGACTGCGGGGACGGGCGGAAGAGCACGAGCATCTGGAGACCTTTCGGGTTGAATTATATGTTAATGTAGATATAAGCTTTGGCAATGACCTCCTGCAGACTCGGGCATGGCTGCTCGCACGCCCGGAAAAAGACTATCTACCCATTCTGCGATGGCAGCGGAGATTGACCCAAACTCCCACCGAAGGCCGGCCCGCACCAGAGACCGATGCGCCGTCCCTTTTGGACCAGGCCAATTCCGAATACGATGCCGGCCACTACGAGCGCGCGATGGAGCTCTTCGAGAAGATCATCTCCTTGGGCAGGGAGAGCGAGGTCGTCCTCAACAACCGAGGAGCGGCCCAGGACGCGCTGGGCATGCACGCCATGGCCGCCATGAGCTACAGGGCCGCGGTCGCACTCAACCCGTCCTACGAGCTCGGATGGCACAATCTGGGCAACTGCCTGTTCGGGCAGGAGCTGTACAAGGAGGCATCGGTAGCCTACACGCGTGCGCTCGCGTTGAATCCGACCAGGTGGGAGAACGCATCCGGGCTGGCCAGATCGGAGACCAGGCTCGGCAACATGAAGAAGGCGAAGGGCGCGATCGACAAGCTCAAGCCCCTCGCCGATGGCGATGATTCGATCCTGCTGACTCAGGCCGACCTGTACCTTCACGCGGGGTGGAGGACGGAGGCCGCCGAATGCTGCAAGAGGCACATCTCCAGGCGCGGCGACTCGGTCGATGGGCACGCCCTTCTCGGGAACGTCTACCACGATTCCGGGGACTTCGCGAAGGCCGCCCAATCCTTCGAGAACGCGCTTGAGATCGCCCCGGAGGATCCGGAGATATGGAACAACCTGGGGTACTCGTACTTCTGCGCCGGCCTGTTGGACAGGGCGCTGATGTGCTACGACAAGGCGATCGAGCTCGACCCCCGGTACAAACACGCCTGGTACAACAAAGGGTACGCGCTCCACGGGGCGGACAGGCTGGAGGAGGCCGTGCAGTGCTACTGGAGCGCCATATCGGTCGACTCCGATGACAAGGTGCTCTGGAACAACCTGGGCAACGCGCTCTACAACCTGGGCGGATACGCGGAGTCGATACCGAAGTTCGTCGAGGCCATCAGGGTGGACCCCGACTACGAGATCGCGTGGAACAACATCGGGAACGCCCTCGAGAGGATGGGCCTCTACGCGGAGGCGATACCATTCCACGACCGTTCGCTCGAGATACGGCCGGACTTCGACTACGCGCTGTACGCGAAGGGCGTCTGCAAGTCCATGGTCGGCGATTCCGAGGAGGCCTACGACCTCATACTCGAGTCGCTGGACCTCAACCCGCTGTACGACGAGGCTTGGAAGGCGAGGTCGAGGGTCGCGAGGCAGCTCGGGAGGCTGGACGATGCGCTGTCGTCCATCGAGACCAGCCTCTCGGTCAACCCCGAGTTCGACGAGGGCTGGATCGACCGCGGGGAGATGCTGCTCTCGATCGGGGACCCGGAGGAGGCGGAGCGTTCCTTCGAGGCCGCGCTCAGGTGCCTCGATGCCCCGCCTTCGAGGACCGCCTACGGACTCGCCGCACTGGCCAGGAAAGCGGCCGTTCTCCGGAGGCTCGGGAGGTTCGAGGCCGCCCTCGCCGCATACGAGACCCTGAGCGGGATGGGCAGGATGGACGATGTCATGGCCTCGTCCGTCTTCTCGCTCGCACGCTATCTCGGCCTGAAGACGGTCCCGTCCAGCACGAAGGCGATGCTGGAGAACTCGGTGGGGCAGCACACGAAGATGTCCTATGTCGAGTTCCTCCTGGACTGCGGGGACACGGAGGCTGCTTCCCGGATGTTGGCCGCTCCTGGACCGCGATGAGGGAGGCCCCAGGATGGCGGTCGCGGAGGCCCGCGTGAAGGCCATGTCTGGCGATGTCGACGCGGCGATGGAACTCGTCGCATCCGTATCCAAAGAAGAGCGCGACCCCGACATCCAGAAGGCGATGGGGGAGATCTTCGAGTCGGCGGGCGACCTGAGGTCTGCCAGGGCGTGCTTCGAGGAAGCGCTCTCGCGCCGGCCTTCGGACTTCAGCGCTGCCTTGTCATTGACCCGCGTCTTTGAGAGGATGGGCGAGCATCGCGCGGCCATCAGGGCGGCGGATGTGGCAATCGGGATAGACGACGCGGAGTGGGAGCCCTACGACCTGAAGTCGCGGGCGTACGCCGCCCTCGGCGAATCAGGCAAGTCCGAGGCAGCAAAGGCAATGGCCTCCGAGAGGCTTTCGGGGTCGGGGCAGACGGCCGATGAATCGGCCGGGGGAGTGAAGGGATGACGGACCTGCATCTCAGGAAGAGGCACAGGCTGAGGCAGAAGGAGATCAGACACATCGCGGGCCAGATAGACCAGGCCCTCGGGACGAAGAGCTTCGACGAGGGGGACGTGGTCGACCAGGCGGAGGGCCCGGACTACGATGTAGTGTACGTGGAGGGGAAGATACTCGCGTTCCTCCCCGAGGGAGTCCCCTTCCTGACCGTGCGCGGCCTGCTGAGGTATGTCGCCTCGAAGCGGTTCGTGACCGTCGACATGGGCGCCGTGAAGTTCGTCGCGAACGGCGCGGACGTCATGGGCCCTGGCATCGTCGGGTTCGACCCTTCCATATCGGAGGGCGACCTCGTGTGGGTGCGCGACGTCCGCAACCTGCGCCCGCTCGCGATCGGGCGCGCGCTCGTGCCCTCGTCCGTTCTGGAGAAGAAGGACAAGGGGAAGGCCGTCGCCTCGGTCCATTATGTTGGGGACAGGCTCTGGATGGTCGACGAGCCTAAGGAGGATGAAGAGGGGGAGGACGAGGACGCGGAGCAGGCCGGGGAGGACGCCCCGGAGTAGGAGCACATTTATATGTGGCCACGATTATTACATCGGTCGAGGGATGCACCGTGACGATTCTCAAGAAGAAGCCGTTCCCATCGTCTCAGGAGTCTGCGACGAAGGAAACGATTGGCGCGGAACAGTACATAGATCTCACCGAGATGGTGTTCGAGGACGAGTCTCTGTTGGGCGGCGAGGACGCAAAGACCGTCGTCAAAGTGGGCGAGCTGTTCAGGTACGAGGACCTGTCACCCCTGACGGCCCAGGTCTACGCGGGGAACATAGTCATCGTGGACTACACCTCCGTGGCGAACGACGACCTCACCATGAAGAGGATCACCTCCGAGCTGAAGAACGTCGCAAGGGACGTCGGCGGGGACGTGGCGGGGGTCGGCAAGAACCTGCTGATGGTCACGCCTCAGGCGGTCAAGATCGACAGGAACAAGATCAAGGGCGGCTTCTGAAGAGCATCCCTTGTCGTTCTGGATTTCTCCACGTGCCAGCGCACGCTCCGAGCGTGGGCTCACTCGGATATCGGCGTCGTGGCCGTGAACTGTCCGTCCCTGAATATGAGCGTCAGGTACCCGTGGTGTATCTTCGAGTGCCTCATCTTCACGGCCCTGATCCTTAGCTGGACATCCATCTCTCCGACATCGACGAACCTGAGCTGTATCGTCCCGTCCGCCAGATAGTCCTCGTGGTAAGGACCGAAGGCGCTGCCGTTCTGCTGGGTCTCTGAGATCAGGAACGTGGTCACACCGAGCCTCTTGAGGAAGCCGAAGAAGTGGAACAGCTCCTGCCTCGGGTTCGCGATCGTGGCCAGGGAGTATATCGCGGTGAGGGAGTCGATCACGACGATCTCCACGCCCTCGTTCTCGACCTTCTTCCTGAGGTACTCCTTGAGTATCTTGAACCAGTCCCTGCCGACATCGGCGTCCGTGTGCTCCAGCCGGAGCTTCCCGATGTCCACTATGAAGAACTTGTTCTCGTCGATGTTGCCGAACCCCAGCATCTCCATCGCCGTGAGGAGGCTCTCCTTGTTCTCCTCGATGCTGATGTAGAGGACGTTGACCCCGCGCTTCTTGACGTTGTTGTACAGCATGCTGAGCGCGACGGAGGACTTCATGGTACCAGGCGTGCCCGCGAGAAGCACGACGTGGCCCTTCTTGACCCCGCCGCCAATCTTGTTGTCAAAGCCGTCTATGAAAGTCTGTATCCTGTCCTCATTAGGGTTGTTCATCGGAGACTCCATCAGGGGCCCTCCCGGTGGTATCGGCGCAGTAATCATCACATCCTCTTTTTAAAAGGTTTTGGTCATTGTTATCAAAATCAAGAATGTCGCTGGCGCAACGCTCAGGGCAGGGGATTGTCCTTTCGCCCGCGCACTCGTCGGACTGAACCATTATATGCAGGTAAGTTCTGCTTCCATCGTTGACCGGCCACAAGACGATCCATGACTCCGTCCACGGCAGCGTCAGGGTGGAAGGAGTGTTCCTGTCGCTCGTCGAGGCTCCGGAGCTGCAGCGCCTCCACAGCGTGCACCAGCTGGGCCTCGCATACCTGGTGTACCCGGGGGCGAACCACACCCGGTTCGAGCACTCGCTCGGGACATACGCGGTCGCGGGCCGCATCTGCGCCGCGCTCAAGCTGGACCCGAGGGAGTCCATGCTCGTCGAGTGCGCGGCCCTCCTGCACGATGTCGGGCACCTTCCGTACTCGCACACGTTCGAGGTGGTGCTGCACGACAGGTTCGGCATCGACCATGTCGAGATCTCCCGCAGGCTGATCCGGGGCGAGGACACGGTGCTCACAGAGTCGGACAGGCGTATACTAGGCAAGTACACGAGCATCTGCGACGCGATAGAGTCCTCGGGGGTCGACCCCAAGGAGGTTGCGTCGCTCCTCGAGGGCAAGGCCGGTTCCCTGGGGGTCCAGCGGACCCTGCCAGGGAGCCGGAGGCCAGGCGCACTTCAACTCCAAGCGCTATCTGTCGCAGATAGTGAGCGGGACCGTCGACGCCGACCAGCTGGACTACCTCGTCAGGGACGCGCACTACACGGGCGTCGCGTACGGCGTGATCGACATCGACCGCCTCCTGCACACGTTCGCGGTGTTCAACGGCGATCTCGTCGTCGAGCGGGGCGGCCTGAACGCAATCGAGGGCATGCTCGTGGCACGGGCGCTGATGTTCTCATCCGTATACTTCCACAAGACCGTCAGGATATCCGAGCTGATGCTGGCCAAGGCGGTCGAGCAGCTCGGGAGGGACGAGATCGAGGCGATGCACAGGATGACGGACGCCACCCTCCTGGCCCACCTGGTGTCGAAGGGCGGGTACTACGAGGAGATCGCCACGCTGATCAAGTACAGACGGCTGTTCAAGAAGGCGTATGCGGTCCCCGTCTCCTCCGTGGACGAGGCCGGGTGGGACAAGCTGGAGGAGCTCGGCGACATCGACCGGAGGCGTTCGGTCGAGGAGGACATCGCCCGGAGGGCGGGCGTGGACCCGGGGCATGTGGTCATCGACGTGCCGTCGACCGAGCTGCCCGTGTCGGAGCCGAGGATATCCTTGACAGATGTGCGGATACTGGATTCTGGGAAGGTCAAGCTGCTTCCGAAGATGAGCCCGATCGCGGCATCCCTGCAGAGCAGGCGCGTGCACGAATGGGCCGTGATGGTCTCGTGTCCCTTGAAATCGAAGGAGAAGGTTGGCAGGGCAGCCGAGCGCGTGCTCGGGCTCTAGCCTTTCATGACCCCGATCGGTTTCAGCCTCGCGACCATCTTGGATATGCCCGCGCCGTGGGCTATGCGCACGACCTCGTCGACGTCCTTGTACGCTCCCGGCGCCTCCTCGACTATGCCGTCCTTGGAGGCCGCGCGGATGTATATCCCCCGCCCCTGGAGCAACGAGACGACCTCGTTCGCCGAGAACTGCTTGGTGGCGGATGTGCGTGACATCAGCCTTCCGGCGCCGTGGCAGGTCGACCCGAAGGTCTCGGCCATCGCTCCCGGGGTGCCTACGAGCACGTAGCTGGCGCTGCCCATGTCCCCGGGGATCAGCACGGGCTGTCCGACCGACCGGTACTTCTGGGGGACCTCGGCTCTGGACGAGTCGAAGGCCCTCGTCGCGCCCTTCCTGTGGACGTAGAGCTTCGTCCGCCTGCCCTCGAACTCGTGCTCCTCGAGCTTGCATATGTTGTGCGCGACGTCGTACACGCACCTCATGCCGATCTCCTCGGCCTTCCTGCCGAGCGCCTGCTCGAACGACTCCCTCACCCAGTGGAGTATCAGCTGCCTGTTCGCCCACGCGTAGTTCGCGGCCGCGCTCATCGCGGCGAAGCAGTCCTGTCCCTCCTGCGAGTGCACCGGAGCGCATGCGAGCTGCCGGTCGGGCACCTGGATGGTGTACTTCCTGAGGGCGTTCTCCATCACGCGGATGTAGTCGCTGGCGATCTGGTGGCCGCAACCCCTCGAGCCCGAATGGATGCTCACGACGATCTGGTCGGGGCCTGTTATCCCGAAGGCCTTCGCGGCGGCTTCGTCGAATATCCTCTCGACCCTCTGCACCTCGAGGAAGTGGTTCCCCCCTCCGAGCGTGCCGAGCTGAGGAGCCCCCCTCTGCTTCGCCTTCTGATCCACCTTCGAGGAGTCCGCGGTCTTCATGCAGCCGTTCTCCTCGCACGACGCGAGGTCGTCCTCCCACCCGTAGCCCTTGGAGACCGCCCATCTCGCCCCTTGGTCCAAGACATCCTCGACCTCAGAACCAGTGAGGCGCAGCTTGCCCTTCTCGCCCACTCCGGAGGGCACGTTCTGGAATATGGTGTCGATGACCTTCTTGATGTTAGGCCCGACATCCTTGACCGTCAGGTCCGTCCGCACGAGCTTGACTCCGCAGTTGACATCGTATCCGATGCCCCCGGGCGAGATGATTCCCTTCTCAGAATCGAAGGCGGCTACGCCTCCGATGGGGAACCCGTACCCCCAGTGTATGTCGGGCATCGCGAGCGATTTCCCCACGATGCCCGGGAGACAGGCGACGTTCGCGGCCTGCTCCGGCGCGTTGTCCGCGCAGACCGACTTGATCATCTTGTCGTCGGAGAAGATGACTGCAGATGTCGTCATGCAGGACTTGAACGACTTAGGTATCTCGAACCTGAATTCATCCTTCTTGTTCATCGGGCCGGTCCAAGCCAACTCGTACACCCCGTCTTTCCGAGACTGTCAGACGTATATTAACCTTATGCGTACGTCTGGCTGCTGGCTGTCTGCTGGCCCGAGCGCTCCTTAGCGCGCGCACGGGGCCGTGTAGGGGCCCGCGTGCAATCCGCTTTCGGATGTAGCCAGAATTTTATATATACAGGCAAAAGCGATAGTATCACACCGTAAGGGTCAGACATATCTCGTGTGTGCAGCGAGTTCGATGGGATATCACCGATGCGGTTTCCTAGCCTGAGGTGTTGAGAGCGTGGCAGACGAAGCTACAGTGACATGTCCGTTGTGCGGAAACAAGGTGCTAGAAGGGGCCGACCGCTGTCCCTTTTGTCAGACTCACCTCGACAAGGTCTTCATGAACCGCGAGATCGAGAAGGTCATCGAGAAGCGCGTGATGAGGCGGGTTCTCAAGCAGGGGATATCGGGCGACATGGCGGGGTCGGAGATACCCAAGGTCGCCCTTCCGGAAGTCAAGGAGACATGTCCTGCATGCGGCCTCGAGCTGAAGGGCGGAGAGGCCAAGTGCTCAAGGTGCGGCGTGCCGCTTACGAGTGGCAAGGAGCTGCTCGAATGCCCCGAGTGCGGGGAGACGTTCGTGGCCGGCGCCGCTGCCTGTCCCAAGTGCGGGGTCGAGTTCGACCTCGGGGCCGAGGCCGAAGAGCGGTTGGGCCGGAGCCGCTGAGCGTCCCGCTGCCGCCACTGCCTGAGCCCCCGAGGTTGAGGCCGGAGGTAGTCACCCCTGCTCCCGCGGAGCCCCAGGCCCCCGGCCGAGGGCTCGTCAACGGGCGGGGCGCGATCAACGGGACGGGCCTCGTCAACGGGACCGGCATGGTCAACGGCACGGGGATGATCAACGGGACCAGGGGTGAGGGGCGCGTGGCGATAAGCGCGCAGAGGCGCAGGGCCCTCCTCACGCGCTGGCAGTTCCTCGCGGTCCTCGCAGCTGTCATAATCATCGTGCCGACGTTCGTGTACATATCGTTCTACAAGGAACAGGGACCGTATTCCATCGATGACAGCTTCGACGAGTGGTCCTCGGCGGCCTCGTTCGGGATGGACACCCTGTCGACCTCGGAGTCGATAAACGTCGACGAGTGGTACGTCGGGACGGACTCCACGCAGCTTTACTTGTATGTCAACACCCAGGGAAGCATCATGAGCAGCGTGGACGTCGACAGCTTCTTCCTGTTCGTGGATTCTGACAACTCGAATGACTCTGGATACGCGGTGAACGAGCTCGGGGCCGATTACATGCTCGAGCTCGACGGATGGAACGGCAGCGTGCAGACGACTGGTCTGTACTCGTTCTCAGTCGACGACCCTTACGACTGGAACAAGTGGGAGCGCATCGATTCGCTGGCATATCACATGGACGGTGACGAGCTCGAGGCGATGGCCAACATGCCCGTGGTGGTCGGCCCATCCGCCGGTCTGCTCCTGATGTCCCAGGACCAGCTCGAGAGGCGCGCCGTGAGCCACGCGGTCCCGTCGTCCGGGGGCGTGCTCATAGTGAAGCAGGAGCTCGTGCCGGCCGTCGCGGCATCCGGGCTCGTGGACGCGTCGTCCAATGTCCAGTTCCTCAGGCTCACATTCATCTGCGAGGGCGCCGGGGGCAGCGTGTCATCCGTCGTCCCCGAGCTGGTGGGCACGACGTGGTCGTCGCCCATCGCCCAGTTCTCTCTCGAGCGCGGGCACGAGCGGACGTTCGAGGTCGCGCTCGACACCTCGTCCGCATCGGACGGGGAGTTCGTGTCCGCATATGTGACGGAGGAGAGTATCGTCACGACTCTTCCGGCCGTCCGGGTGCTCGGGGAACCCGCGAGGGCATACGTCTCCGCCAGGCCCGCGGACATCGTCATAGACGGTGCGTTCGGGGACTGGGAGGGCCGGACGGTCGTCGACGCGGACGATGTGCCGGTGCTGAACGAGAACATCGACATCGACGGCATGGGCAACGTGAACGCCTCGTCGTCCTCCTACTTCTATGTCAGCGTCGAAGGCGAGAGCTGCTGCGGCTCCTATGTCCCGGTGATCCGCGGGAAGCCCGTCCAGGGCTCCGGAGGCACGGTCATACCCACCAGGAAGACCGCCGAGGACATCATGAGGATATACATCGATTCCGACATGACGGCCTCGACTGGATACCCAGTCTCGATGAGCTCCAAGCTGATCGGGGCGGACTACATGATCGAGGTCCGGGGATTGAACGGCGCGATCATGTCGCGCGTACTGTGGTCCTACGAGGACGGGCAATGGAACGCTCTCCCGGCCACGGTGGACGCGGCTAAGGACAGCAAGCGGATCGAGCTCGGGGTCGGCTCCGCCAGCCTGGGCGGGAGCGTCGAGGTGGACTTCATAATCGAGACCACCGACTGGAGGTCGAGGCACGACTACGCAGCGCTCGACTTCCCGGGCACGAGGGCCGTCACGGGCGGCCTCGGGGCGATAGGCATCGAGTCCTACATCGTGGAATCGCCGACCTCGTCGGCGACGGCCACCGATCACTCTCACCAGAGGAAGCTCTTCTACGACGGGACGAATGTGTGGAGCTTCTACTACGACGGCACGAACACCGTGTACAGGTACAGCACGAACAACGGGGCCACCTGGAGCGGCACGTCCGTCGCCTTCACGACCACCGGGATCGAGAAGGCATCCGTGTGGTTCGATTCATCCAACAACCTCGTGTACTCAGTGGGCGACCGCACGAATCCGTCCCGCGGGGTCTCTATCCAGAGGGGGACGGTCAATCCCGCGGCTCACACCATCACGTGGGCCGCCTCGGACTCTGCCCTCGATGTATCGGGCAGCACCAAGGGCAACAAGCCGTCGTTCATCAGTAAGGATGTCAACGGCTACCTATGGATCATGTCCCAGAACAAGACCTCCGCATCGACCTACGACCTGTCTGTCTTCAGGAGCGCGAGCACGGACAGCGTCACCAGCTGGGTGCATTCGGTGAACTTGATCACCCCTGACTCAACCGGTGCCAATGTGCGCGGATCGATCGTGCCTGCGGGCTCTGGGAGCAACATGTGGGCGATCTACTCGTACGGTGGGGACATGGCCGTCAGGAAGTACACGGGCACTTGGAGCACCGAGACAGTCCTTTATGACAACACTGGCACGGACTTCACGAACACGGAGTACGGCACCCCGTGCGTCGTCGTCGACACAAGGGGGAAGGCGCACGTGGTATACGGTGACGGGAACGTCGACGCGGGCACGCTCAAGCCCCACATATTCTACACATACAACAGCAGCGCCACGGCGTGGGCGTCATCCACCGCGCTGAGCTCGACTACATCGACGCTCGGGTTCAGGTTCCCCACGATCTCCCTCGATTCGAGCACGAACAACGTGTACGCCTTCTGGGTGAACATGAGCTCGGACAACGGCATCGCCGCGATGAAGAAGCTGAGCTCGAGCTCGACCTGGACGACCATAAGCCTGGGCTCGCAGTCGACCTACGCGAAGTCCTATCTCACATCGATATACTCGGTCTCGGGCGAGTCGCACATATGCTTCCAGTGGACCCAGAACACGACCTCTCCGTACGAGGTCTGGTACGACCAGATACCGGAGTTCACGGATGCGTTCGTGCCCGTGCTGTTCGTGATCCTGGTGTTCGCGGTGGGCTACAGGCGCAGGTCGGGGAACCGGAAGGACCTGGAGATCTGAGCGTTTTTCGGGGCCCTGGTTCGCACGCCGCGGAGGCCGCACTTCCACTATTTATATAACGGAGACACTATCTCGTGATGATGATGGGAGAAGAGCGGAAGGACATATTCCTCAGCTGCTTCAAATGCGGCAGGATAGTCCGTGCCAGCGATTCCGAGTGTCCGCGCTGCGGGCTCCAATTCGGTCCTGGGACGCTCTTCGAATGCCCGTTCTGCTCGGGCCTGATCTGGCGCAGCGCCACCAAGTGCTCGACATGCGGCATAGACCTTTCCGAGTTCTCCCAGAGCGTCGAGAAGGCCAGCTCCGGGTTCGACATGGACCAGTTCGTAGACACCATCATCAGCACCGAGCTCGAGGAGATGAAGTCGCTCGTGAGGCGGGTCGCCTGCCCGGGCTGCGGGCTCATGATACGCGGGGACGAGGAGAAGTGTCCTCGGTGCGACCTCCCGCTGTACGAGGCCAAGGTCGACTGTCCCGTGTGCGGGGAGAAGATACCGATAGCCGCGGAGTCCTGCCCGAACTGCGAGGCCGTGTTCGAGGAGGCCCCAGAGGAGCCGTCCGAGGCCGCCGAGGATGAACCGTCTTCGGAGGGTGCGAAGCATCCGGCGAAGGCCAAGGACGCGGGGAGGAAGAAGCCCGCGCCCAAGAAGAAGCCGGTCAAGAAGTCGAAGCCGAAGAAGACCAGGTAGATATACCCTGGTGTGGCCGGAATTCCGTCTCCGAGGGCGCTATCTGCAACTTATTAAATATTCGCAATTTTATCTTTATACCATGGACGATTCGTCCGCACCAGCCTTCGTTTTCGGATGCCTCGCCTGCGGCAAGACGGTTTCCGGCGGCGAGCCCAGCTGCCCGAGGTGCGGCGCGTCGTTCAAGGACGTCAGGTTCGAGTGCCCGTTCTGCGGCGAGCTCATCTCCCCCGACCAGCACAGGTGCCCCTCTTGCGGCACGGAGTTCGCGGTCTTCGCGGACGAGGTGTCCGAGAAGTCGTCCATCGAGCTCGACAACGGGAGCTCAAGTGCATCACCGGAAGATGCCGCTGGCCTGGAGTTCGAGTGCCCAGCGTGCGGCAAGAGTGTGTCCGCGGCGGACAAATCGTGCCCTCACTGCGGCGCCATCTTCTCGGAGTAGGCTCGGAAGGGCTGTGGGGCCGGGACCGGGAATTGAACCCGGGTCAAGGGATCCACAGTCCCCAAGGATACCACTACCCCACCCCGGCCATCGACCGCCACCATGATATCTCCATAGATAAAGCTTATCTCGTGCAATCCTGTGTCGGGGCGCCCATCCAGTATAGGCGGAAGGGTACTTTCAGCCACCTCCGCAGTGAACCGTGAAGAGCCGCTTGCGTGCTCATCGATCAGGGGATGAAGTCTGAAGATCGACGACCACGGGTCATTCCGCAGGGACGCTCACACCGTATCGTGTCCAGAGTGCGGGGGCATGGTGATCAGCGCCTCAGGATGCGAATCATGCCTCTCGTGCGGCCAATCCAGATGCGACGGGTGAGTATCGGCCGCTCGAGGTCTGCCCTTCTTGCAGCGTGAAAAGGCTTAAGTCGGCGTGTCGGCTTCACGCAGTCGGTGAGCGCGTTGAAGCGGGATATCATATCAGTCCTCGACATGAAGGACGATTTCGAGAAGATACTAGCCAACGCTGTGAAGATGAAGAACGACCTGCGGAAGAAGGAGCCCAAGAAGGGCCCCGCGACGAAGCCGCAGCAGCCTCTGAAGGGCAAGGTCCTCGGGATGGTGTTCGAGAAGCCGAGCCTGAGGACACGGATGTCCTTCGAGGTGGGCATGACCCAGTTGGGCGGCCACGGGCTGTACATCGGCCCGGACGAGGTCAAGATCGGCAAGAGGGAATCGGTGTCCGATGTCGCCCACGTCCTCAGCAGGTACGTCGACTGCATAATGTACAGGGCTTTCAGCAACGAGATCATGCGCGAGCTCGCGAAGCACGCCTCGGTCCCGGTCATCAACGGACTCGACGACATGGAGCACCCGTGCCAGTGCGCGGCGGACATGATGACCGTCCTCGAGAAGAAGCACAAGCTCAAAGGCCTCACGATGGTCTATGTCGGAGACGGCAACAACGTCTGCAACTCGCTGATGTTGGGCGCGCGCGCTCGTGGGCATGAACATGCGCGCAGCGACCCCCAAGGACCACAGGCCGAACGCGGACATGGTGGCGAAGGCCCAGGAGATCGCGAAGCTGAAGGGGTGCACGGTCGAGCTGCTCCAGAACCCCTATCAGGCGGCCGAGGGTGCGGACGTCATCTACACGGACACATGGGTGTCCATGGGCCAGGAGGCCGAGAAGGAGGCCAGGGAGAAGCTGTTCCTCCCGTACCAGGTCAACGACAAGATGGCGGAGAAGGCCAACAAGGACTGGATCTTCCTCCACTGCCTGCCTGCCCACAGGGGCCAGGAGGTCTCCGCGGAGGTCATCGACGGACCTCACAGCGTCGTGTTCGACCAGGCGGAGAACAGGATGCACGCGCAGAAGGCTATCCTCGTCGCCGTGCTCTCCTAGTCAGCTGCGACCCGACGATATCGTCCAAAACCCCAAGAAACTCCTCTTTCTTTTCACACGGGATGGTGGCCCCGGCGGCTATGTTGTGGCCGCCTCCGACGCCCCCGACCTTCTCCGCGGCCGCGCGCATCGCGTAGGACAGGTCCATGCCCATCGACACGAGCTCCTGGGTGCCCCTGGCGGAGGCCTTCTTCTTCGGTGCCTCCGAGTACTCCGTCGAATCGGCGAACGCCACCATGGGCGCGCTCCTGTCGGAGCCGTTGCTGTTCAGGAGCATGCCCGCGACCGTGCCGACGATGGTCTCCTCGATCTCGTCCCCCGCGTCGAAGAACTGGATGTTCGTCAGCCTGGTGACGCCAGTGTCCTTCGCGAAGTTCAGCGCCTGGCTGAGAGCGGACCTGTGGTCCCTGAGCAGGGCCAGGCCTTCGGAGAGCGCGTCGCCCCTGTCGCCCGAGCATATCCTGAGCCCCACCTCCGCCCTCCCGTGCCTCCCGCACGCGTTGAGCAGGGTGGCGAACTCCTTCGCGTCCCTCACGGGCGACCCCCGGGCCTCGTTCCCGAACACGTAGACCTCACCCGTGAGCCTGACGATGGTCTCCGGGCGCCTCCTGGACTTGACCAGGATGTCCCTGATCTCGGACACGATGGCGCTGCGCTCATCGTCGTCCAGGTCCGACCATGTCTTCCAGGTCTCGCCCTTCTTGAGCTCTATCCCGAGGCCGAGCAGGAGGCCGAGCGCGGCCTCCTCGTTGTTGGTTATGCCCGGGATGAACGGGTCGCTCGAGTACTCCAGCATCTTGTGCACGGGCCTGGTCTCGCGCCCGAAGTACCTGATGTCCTGCACGGCCTCGACAAGGTGCTCGGCCTGGGCCGCCGCCAGTATGCGCCGGTTGACCCCCTCGAGCCTCCTCGCACGCTGGTCCTGCAAGTCGCCCACGGCCCCGAGGATTGCGAGCGGTGCGAGGATCATGTTCTCCGGGCTCATCGCGAGCGCGACCAGGAAAGTGCTCCCCGCCCCGCTCAGGTCCGTCGCCCCGGAGACCCCGTGGAGGTGCGGGTTCACATGTTGGATCGTGGAGAAATCGGTCAGCGCAGCCTGTCCGTGCCTCGCCCCCGTGCGCCCGGGGGTGTCAGGGACGTGATGGTCGGTTATGACCGCGTTCGTGCCCTCGAGCTTGGACAAAGAGCCGCTCCCCAGGTCCGTGTACCATATGATGCCCGCGTCCATGCTGCCCAGCGAGGCGATCGTCTGCTCGTCGAGCTTCTTGAAGAACAGCACCTGGGCCCTGATGTCTTCGCGGGCGAGCGCGCGCGCGGCTATGGAGGCTGCCGCGACGCCGTCGGCGTCTATGTGCGTCGCGACCACCACGCTCGAGGCGTGCTTGATGACCTCGGAGGCGGCGACCGCGGATGCCCACAGGCCTTCGGGTATCGATGTCCTCAGCGAGGCTGCGGCCGTCTCATTCGTCAATCGATCACCTCGAAGAACTTGAGGGCGACGAGCGCGACGAACGCGATCCCTATCGCGAACATCACCTTCACTGACCTGCTGATCAGGAATATGAGGACTGCGAAGACGATGAGCACCAATATCATCTGGAGAAGCGCGTCCATCCCATCCCCTCATCCCGCCGCCCGGTATTCAACCTTTCCCGGGGCTGGTCAGGTTCTCGAAGGTCCCTCTCCTCAGCTTCGCATACGAGTACTCCGCGAGCCGCTTGAGGTTCCTGCAGTCCTCCGCGTTGTACTCCGTGAGCAGGTCCAGGGCGTTCCTGCGGCCCTGCTTCTCCCATATGCGCCAGAGGTACACCGCGTCCGCCCCGGTCATGTACTCGACCCGCCTGTCCCTGGCTATGCCGAGCTGCCTCTCGATCATCTTCAGGCCGCCCACATGCCCGATCCTGCGCATGACGTTCCTGAGGTCCACATGGGGTATGCTCGGGACGGACCCCGGGTACTGTGTCTCGATGATTGGAAGGTCGAAGCTGGACCCGTTGAACGTGACTATGATGGATGCCGAGGCCAGGATCGCCCTGAGGCTCTGCCCGTTCAGGTTGATCCCACGGACGAGCGTGTGCATACGTTTCCCGTCGAATATCCCGACCATCGTGATGGGCGACCAGTACGAGATGCCAGTCGTTTCGATGTCAAGGTAGGCGACGGATTCCTTGAAATCCCCGAGGCACCTCCACTGCTCCCTCCTCGGAACATTGGTCGCGAAGTACGACGAATCCCCCGCATCCAGCCTTTCAGCAGCCCGGGCGAGGTCGGAATCCATCCTGGACTTGCTCTCAGGGGATATGCGCGGGATTCTGTTTGCCGACATGAAGTCGTCCCACGCCAGTATGCCGGACGACCATAGTGTCCTCTCCCTGGCCTGTCCTATCCCTTTGAGCAGGATGAAGCTGTTCTCCAGCATCGGATGATAAGACCTGCGTCCAGCGTATATAAGAACCGCGCCAGGAACGCGAAAGTACTCTTTCGGCCCGCAAAGGTTGTCTAGAGGTGCCCTCATCTCATCCGTGGATGACCCTCGGGTACAAGCTCAACAGCTCCGTGGAGATATTCCCGGGCGGGGCGGTCCTGCTCAGGGAATCGAACACGATGGTGGTGGCCGACCTCCACCTCGGGTGCGAGGCGGCGCTTGAACACGAGGGTCTGAGCATTCCCAGGCTGCAGACGAGGGCCATCGAACAGTACCTGGCCGACACGGTCGCATCCGTGCGTCCTGACCGGCTCGTCGTGGCGGGTGACCTCAAGCACAACTTCTCGAGGAACCTCGTGCAGGAATGGCAGGATGTGTCGAGGTTCGTGAGGAACCTGAAGGGGCTAGTGTCTCTCGTGGTCGTCAAGGGCAACCATGACAACTTCCTGGGATCCATCCTCCGGGAACTCGGCACCTCACTCGTGATGGAGACGGATTCAGGCGGCATCAGGATAGCCCACGGACACACGGGCGTTCGTTCCGCAGTGCCGACCGTGATGGGCCATCTGCACCCTTCGATAGGGGTGAGGGACGGGGTAGGTGCGTCTGTCAAGGACCGGTGTTTCCTCTACAGCGAGCGCGACCGCATGCTGATCCTGCCCGCACTCAGCCTGGTCGCGAGTGGGCTCGAGGTCGTCGGGCAGCTTGATTCCGACCGGTCCTCCCCACTGCTGCCAGAGGATGGGCTCGCATGTTTCGTCCCGATACTCTTCGCGGACGACCGCCCCTTGAAGTTCCCGGCCATAAAGGACCTGAGGGCAATGCGCGGATTCGGCTAGGTCGAGTATGTTCCCAGCGGTCGCGTCGGCTCGACGAAAGCATTATCACCGCTCAGTCTTTTCCAGCCTCTGGAGGGTCAAGGAATGGCTGACGAGAAGAAGGTGTCAACGTCTGAGGTGAGGAAGACGATCTCGGTCTCTCTGGCCGCGGCGTTCGGGTTCGTGATCGCGCTGCTGTGGAACAGCGTGGTAATGGGCGGCCTGAAGGTCGCAGGAGTCGATACGACTTTCGACACCATAGACCTGGCCGGCTGGCTCGGGTACATGGTCACCGCTGTCGTGTTGACCGTCGTAATGGTCGTTCTCATCATCTTCGTGGGTCGCTGGGGAAGCAAGTAACCGTTGCCCATCATGTCCTCTCGAGGTAGCAGCTGGATGCAACCAGCGGGAGCGTTTGCGTCCATTCTCGGGATGCGGGGCACACGGGGTCCCGGAGACCGGTTTTCGCGTCCGGCCAGTCGTCCGGGGCAGGGGTCTGATGTACCCATCCGGAAAAGACTTATGTACGCGCATAATCATCCGCACATCTGTAGGTGCAGTGATTGGCCAGAGATATCTACGTCAGCGATGCAGACGTCGAGATGTCGAAGGACGTCGAGAGCCTGAGGATCGACAGACACTTGGTGTCCGATCTCGCCTCCTTCGTCCCCGGTCGGAAGAGGCGGATGCTCGACAGGATAGAGGAGCACGGCCGCAAGAATCCCCTGGCCATCGTACCCGTCCTCGTGAAGCACTTCAACGACGAGAACCCCAAGGTGAGGGGCCAGGTGAGGGCGAGCCTTGCGCGCCTGACCCAGTCGGAGCTCGGGGAGCTGGCCCTCGTGGACTGCATGTTCAGCCGCGACGCGAGGATCTCCTCGACGGCGGCGTCCGTCCTGGAAGAGCGCAACTTCAACAGCATGAACTTCCTCTCGACCTTCAAACAGGTGAAGAACCTGGTCGTCCAGGCCAGGAAGGCCGATGTGTTCTGCACAGACGTCGAGGAGCTCGTCGTCGACTCGATCCATACCTACAAGGAGGGCAGGTTCGACCAGGCCATGACCAACATGATGATGGCCAAGGACCTTCTGGAGGACCGGCTCGAGTGGCACAGCCACATGCGGGGGTACATCAAGGATGTGCTGAAGATCACCCCGGTCCTGGGCAGGAGCGGAGTCCAGGTGGACTCGATCCAGGACTCCATCAGGAACCTCGCGACCGCCGTGCAGGGCAGGGAGTACACCGACGCGAGGTCGCTCCTCGACCTCCGGAGGCAGGAGACCAGGCTCTGGAAGCAGCTCTGGAGCCTCGAGGAGTACATCACCAAGCGCATCAAGGTCAAGCCGCTCACCGAGCTGATGGTGCTCCGTGAGACCGACAAGCGTCTGCTGAATTCGTTCGAGGAGCTCGCGCGGTCGGTCGAGGGCAAGTTCCAGGACGGGAAGGCCGCAGAAGCGCTCAGCTCGGTCGAGATCTACGTGCGGGAGACGGTGTCGGATGGATACCTGGCCACGGAGGGCAAGAGGCTCGACACGAAGGACGAGGCCGCGTGGTACACGATGTGGTCCGTCGGCCTCGGGCTGCTGAAGCTGGTCGCCCCGATAGTCCCGAACCTGTCGGAGGAGTTCTATCAGCAGTACTTCAGGGACAGGGAGGGCTCGCCGAGCATACACACGGTCCCCTGGCCCGAGCCGTTCGCCTCGCTGGAGCGTCCAGCGGTGGTCGTCGAGGGCAACTCCAAGAAGCAGAAGAAGAACTCGAAGTGACGCTTGACGGTCACTTGCCGGAGGGCGTCCAGAACCTTCCTTTCTTGGACTTGTCCCACGAGATGATCGTCCTCATGGCGTCCGTCCCGACCTTGATGCAGTCGGCCATGTTCTGCTCCGAGTCGATGATCTTCTCGGTCGGGTGCCAAGGGACCACGTCCGAGACCGTGCAGATCGCCCCGGCCCTCAGCCCGTAGAGGGAGCATAGGGTGAAGATCGGTCCCGTTCTCCATCTCGATGTTCTTGACCCCCATCTTCTTGACGTCCGCCAGCCTGTCGACCATGAGCGACGGCATGTAGCCCGACTGGGACATGGACGCGACCTTGCCGTTGAGGAGCACCTTGTTCTCGCTGTAGAACCCGTCGACGGAGAAGCAGATGCCGACATCGAACCTGGCCTTGTGCCTGACCGCGCTGTCAACGAGTGCTGTCACGATCTCGTGGTCCGCCACCGCGGGGTACTCGGGCCACGCGTAGCTCCTGCTCGTCCCGTCGGCCCGCACGGCCCCGGTCGCTATGACGAAGTCGCCCTTCTCGAGGCCGTCCGCGATCCCGCCGCTGGTCCCGATCCTGATGAAAGTGTTCGCCCCGAGGTTGCTCATCTCCTCTATCAGGATGGCTGTGGACGGTCCGCCTATGCCAGTGGACGCCACTGTGACCGCGGTCCCGTCCAGGGTCCCTCCGTACACGGTGTACTCCCTCGCCTGCCTGATCTTCCTCGCGTCGGAGAGCGAGGAGGCTATCTTGGGCACCCGCTCGGGCTCCCCGCAGAGGAACGCGTATCTGCTTACTTCCCCAGGCTCCAGGCCGGTTATGATCTGCTTGCTCAATCCAATCACCCCGTGGGTCGGTCCATGAATGCGAATGGCCCCTTAATAAGATGAGCGCGGGCTCAATCTATCGCCAGGAGAAGCACGGTCAGGACCATGCCGAAGTACGTGCCCAGGAGCACGTAGCCACCCATCTGCGATATGCGCTTGCCGCGGAGCATGAACACGAGCACAAGGAATGTGGACAGGTTGAGCACTGCCAGGATTGGGATGACCTCGTCCAGATCGAACGACATGGGCCTCACGATGCCCATGAGCCCGAGCGTCAGAAGAACGGTGACGATGTTCGCGCCGATGCCTTCCCCGAGCGCGAGGTCTCCGAAGCCCCTTCTCGCGGCGTGGTAGGATGCCGCGATGTCCGGAAGCGTGGTCCCGAGTGCGGCGATGGTCACACCGACCAGCCAAGGGTCGAGGTCGAAGTCCCCCGTCATCTTCATGATGCCCCTGACGACGAACTCGGCGCCCATGACCGTCCAGAGGATGCCGAACACAAGCCACTGCGGTCCTGCCCGGATCTCGATCTTCCGGCCGAACAGGTGGCCCATGAGCTCCAGTTGTATCTTCGCCTCCTCCATGGTCTCCTCCAGCTCCTCGGGCTTCGCGGTTCTCTCCGCCAGCAGGAGGTTCATCGTGTAGGGGACGAACAGTATCATGAGGGCGACCCCCTCATAGAAGCCGAGGTTGCCATCCAGCAGTAGGACGGACGAGACTATCGTGACCGTCATGAGGAAGACCGCGTCCCGCATGATTATCTCCCGCGTCACCCTGAGGGGCACGATGACGGCCGTGAGCCCGATCACGAAGGCTATCGTGACGATGCTCGACGCAAGGCCGTTCCCGAGCGCGATCTGCGTGGCTCCTTCGTTGAGTGCGATGAGGGAGACCAGCACTTCCGGCATCGCCGCGAGGGTCGAGACGACAAGCATGCCGATGACGAACCTGCTGATGCCGAAGTTGGCGGAGACCGCGACGGCGTTGTCAGTGATGAACTTCGCACCTTGGTTCAGCAAGACGAATCCAATGGCTGCCAAGGGGATGTACAACAGAGAATTGGCGTCCGCCATGTCCCATCCCGGCTAGTCGCTCTGCCACGGAGATTACGTCCAGACTTATATGGCTTTTCGAAGTTCGAAGGCCAGGCTGGCTCTTGTGACAAGTTTGATAGAGCGCCAGGGCCTTGTTGCCTCGTGCGCGGGACGTACTGTCTGCTGGCTGAGTTGCCCGAGGGATGCAGTATTCGGGTCGGCAAGCTGGGGACTTTCGACTTTCCAGCGGGAACGTACGTCTACGTCGGCTCCGCTCTCGGGGGCATCCAGCAGCGCGTCAAGAGACACAAGTTGACCAACAAGCGCAGGAGGTGGCATGTCGATTACTTCCTGTCCAGGGCCAGGATCGTGTCGACGATTTCGATCCCATGCGACTCGAAGGAGTACGAGTGCGCAGTCGCGCAGACGCTCATGCGCGCAGAAGGCGCCGTGGTCGTGGCCGAGGGATTCGGGTCATCGGACTGCGGTTGCGATGCCCATCTGATTTACTTCGGGGACGGCGGGATCGAATCGGTCGCGGAGATGGTGTCCATGCATCTCTCCATGCTGACATGCGTCCACCCTAGGACCATGCGATAGGCGTCTTGTGGCGGCCTGGACACCTGCCCCGCGCTCGGCCTCGACCTGAGGTACCATTATATTCGCATCCGAGCGTTACTACAACTGTATGGCGGAGGAAATCAGCGACGTCCTACTGGCAATTTCGATACTCGCCCTCGTATTGCTCGTGATCTACCTGTACATCGCATCGGTCAGCAAGGCGCTCAAGGCCGCTGGCCTGACCGAGGGGGAGGCGTCGACGATAGTGTTCGTGACGTTGTTCCTGGGTTGGGTCACGATTCCAATATTCCCGTACAACGGTTGGTGGGTGGGCATCAGCATCGGCGGGGGCCTGATCCCGCTCATTCTCTGCGCCTATTTCCTGAAGACCGGACGCGCGACCCCGGCTGAATCGGTGATCGGGATCGCGATAGTCGCCTACCTCACATATTCGATCACCAGGGCGGAGGAGGGCGTGGGGATAGTCGCGGATGTGCCTGTCGCGTTCGCGCCCGCCGTCGCAGCAGGGTTGTATTCGCTTTCCGTCTTTCTGGCAGGACCTCAAGAAGGCGGCTCCGCTCGCGTACGTGTCCGGGATCATCGGCTCGTTGGTGGGGGCGGATGTCTTCCATCTCGGCGAGGTCCTGGCGTTCGAGGCACCCTCTGAAGGGTTCCCGATGCTCAGCATCGGCGGAGGGAACATCTTCGACATGGTCTATCTCACGGGGGTCGTGTCCATCTTCATTGCCATGTTCGTCCTGTGGTTGCGCAGACAACAGGCGAAGCACGGGTTCGGGGCCGTTGTGGCGGAGTGGGAGCGAGGCGCCGAGGGCCTGCCATACGCGAAGGACATGAAGCCGGCACCGACACTGTATCCTCCGGGGCATGAGAGAAAGCCGCCGGCCTAGGCGGACGCCTTGGGGGAGGTTTTCGCCTCCCATGCGACGAGCGTGACCAACGACACGACGCTGAGCCCCGATGCGATGAGGAACGAATACGACGGGTCATCGAGCATGTCCGCGACCACTCCGCAGATGTAGACCACAACCGCACCGCCCCCGAGCTGGAATCCGAACAGGATGCCGAACGCGGTGCCTCTCTCGCTGCGATCGGTTATGTCGGTCACTATTGCGAACAGCGCAGGATAGGTCACGAAGAGGACGGCACCGTAGAAGATCAGCACGGGTGCCACGAGGTACCAGCTGGAGAACGCGAAGAGCGAGACCATCCCCAGAGCCGACACCAGGTACCCGATCTTCAGGATCCGCTGCCTGCCGTATCGGGCGCTTATCGATCCGAAGTAGTATGACGTGAGCGTGCCGATGCCGATCCACACTGCGAAGATGAGGTCCGCACTGCCCGCGGTCCAATCATGCATCGCAGTCAGGTTCAGCGGGCCGTAGTAGCTTGTCACCTGGTAGAGCGCGCCCCCGGTCGCTATCGGCACGGTCAGCATGCCGATCTTGAGCATGGTGCTCCTCGTGGTCGTCCTCACCGTGGGCGTGCGTTCCACGGTCGGTCTGTCGGGATGGCCCGTGAACATGAGCCCGAGCGCGACCCCCAGAAGGTTCATCCCAGCCCAGATCAAGCACGGCGTCTGCCAGCCGAACATCTCCCCGAGGAAGCCGGATGTCCCGAGGGCGATGATGACCCCGAGGTTCCCCGTCCCGCTCTGGATGCCGAGCGCGGTGTCCAGGTACGGTCCGGAGTACTCCCGCGTTATCCAGCTGATGCCCACGGGGTGGTAGAAGCTCGCCCCGACCCGCATGGATATCACCGCGAGGAAGAGGCCGTTGAAGTCCGATACGAAGGGGACCATCAGGAACGAGACCGCCATGAGCCCCGCGCCCACCTCGAGCAGGTATCTCGAGAACATCCTGTCCGTCAGCCTTCCGACCAGGAGCTGGATGACCACCGTGATCAGCAGCCCGAACCCGAGGAGGCCAATCTCGGAATACGACAGGTCCATCTCCTCTGCGAGGATGGGCAAGAGTGCGACCAGCGCTAGCAGAGCCCCGTCGTTGCACGCGTGATGGTAGCTGATGACCCACAGAAGCCTCTTGTTCGTAGCCATGCGG
Source organism: Thermoplasmatota archaeon (assembly GCA_963818745.1). Classification (GTDB taxonomy): domain Archaea; phylum Thermoplasmatota; class Thermoplasmata; order UBA10834; family UBA10834; genus CAWBDD01. Next base: position 249,474 of record CAWFTI010000003.1, read on the forward strand.
TCCTTCGGCAGCGTACAACAGCGATTGCCCTTATCTTGGTTTCCAGAGCATTTATCGCCGGGCACGGACATCTCCGACCGTGAAGGGGTTCCCGAGAGGGATGGGGTTCTCCGGCCTCGACGAGCGACGGAGATTCTACGAGTCGGAGTTCGACATCGGAGCCGTGGCATCTTGGATTGATGGGCAGGCGGTGCATGAGGTTCGCGATGATCCCGGGCAGGCACACAGGGATCGTCACGCCAGCGCACGCGCAGGACAAGGACAATGTCGTGATGATCCACGATTGGCGGAGCGCATCGGACCTGAGGGAGTACGCGCTGGACTATCTCCCCGAGGGCCTCTACTACGACAGGAACAGATATCGAGAGGTCTCCAAGTGTGCGGAGTGCCGCAAGGGGGCCCGCGCGTGCCGCACCTGCAGCAACTACGACGGCCAGCAGCTCGCCTTCGACCTGGACCCCGAGAACGTGGACTGTCCGTATCACGGGCACATAGGAGACAAGATACAGGCCGGTAGAGGGCTCTCGCTCTGCATGTACGAGTTCAAGGCGGTGAGGCAGCAGGCCGTCGATCTCTCGCGGCTCATGAAGGAGGAGTACGAGCGAGTGTCGGTCGTCTACTCGGGAAGGGGCTTTCACGTGGTCGTCGACGACGAGGCCGCGTACCAGCTTACGAAGAACGCGCGCGCGAAGATTGCCCGCGAGATCGGGCGCAGTTTCGCGATCGACGAATGGGTGACCGAGGGCGGCTCCAGGCTCCTGAGGCTGCCATGGTCTCTGAACGGCATAGTCTCCAGGAAATGCATGATAATTAAACGGGAAAAGGATTTAGTGAAGTTTGACCCAAGAACCTTGAGAACGGTCCTTCCGCAATTCAGAAGGTCACCGTGACCTGCCTGCCAGGACCTCTTTACCTCGGTAATACGTCTTCTTCTTCGCGACCTTGCCGGCCTTCTTGGATTTCTTCTTAGCAGCCATCGGATTTCCTCCTCGATGATAGAGACGAAGGGTCAATCCGACTTACTTCTTCTTCTTCTTTACTGTCTTCTTGACTGCCTTCTTCTTCGTCTTCTTTCCGCACTTTCCGCAGGACATTTTCTTTTTCCTCCTGTTCTTTGTGCTACGAGTGGACGCGATATGCGCACTCCTCGGCAACTTCGTCGATGCATCTCTCCCCATCCGAGGCGGTTACCTTAATCGAGGTCACCGTTCAAGACGCATCTGTAAGAGAGTATGGGTGTGGGGGGTTAAGTCACTTTTCATTCCGCTGCCCTGCGTGATGATTCCCCGTCGGTGATGAAACTCGATGATTCCGCTCGTGTCTCATGCGCTGCCCCAAAGCTCGTGCAAACGTTTTTTAGACACACGACCAATACACGCACCAGAGTAGGGGTTGTTGGCCAATTGACACCAAGCGACGACGTCCGCAAGCTCAAGATCTGTCTGATAGGTGACGTAGGCGTTGGGAAGACGAGCCTCATCAGGCGATATGTCTTGGACGTCTTCGACGACAAGTACATCGCGACCATTGGAACGAAGGTCACGAAGAAAGAGATCGAGGTCAAAGATCCGAGGACCGGAGCTCCGCAGAAGATCGTGCTCCTTGTGTGGGACATCATGGGCCAGCCAAGTTTCCGCGAGGTCCTCCGCGAGGCGTACTTCTACGGCGCGGAGGGAGCACTTGCGGTGTGCGACGTGACCAGCAAGGAGAGCCTCGGAGAACTCAGATACTGGGTCAAGGCGATGAGTGCGACCACGGGGAAGATACCGATAGTGTTCCTCGGCAACAAGTGCGACCTCAGGGAAGAGACGAGGGTGCCATACCAGGACCTCGATGTTTTCGCGAAGAAACACGATTCTCCGGCGTTGCTCACGTCCGCCAAGACGGGATACAATGTGGAGCAGGCGTTCATCACGTTGGTCGACAAGCTCCTGCTGTCGCGCTGAGGTTCGCCCGCACGCCCTGAAGGATAATAACGCCCTTGCTCCATGACGTACACAAGGCGAGAATCATGGCTGCACGGTGTGCCGATAGCGTGTTCTACAACGGAAAGGTGCTCACGTTCGCGTCGGATGGGAGATCCGCACGCGCGATCGCGGTTGAGAGCGGCGTCATCGTCGCCGTGGGCACGGACGGGGAGATTCGGAAGTCCGCACCCAGGGGATGCGCGAAGTACGACCTCGGAGGCAAGGTTGTCGTCCCTGGCTTCATCGACTGTCACACACATTTCATCCAGATGGGCCTGGACTCTCTGAACGTCAACCTGTCCGAGACCGACACGATAGACGAGGCTCTCGCGCTGATGAAGGCCGCGGCAGGGAAGACCCCGGAGGGACAATGGATCATCGGGACATGCTGGAGGGAGAGCAAATGGAAGCATGGCCGGTTCATCACCCGGGCAGATCTCGACGCCGCGTGTCCGAAGCACCCTGCGGCTGCACACAGGATATGCGGGCACCTCTCGTCGGTGAATTCGAAGGCGATCGAGGAGATAGGGATAACCTCGAAGACGCCGGATGTCGACCTGGACGCCGCCGGGAACATGATCGGGACAGTTAGGGAATCGGCGGTCGAGATCGTCAGAAAGGTCACAGAGCCCGACCTGGCCCGTAAGATGAAAGGCCTTGCACTCGCAACACGGAAGGCGCACTCGTTGGGCGTGACCTCGGTCCACGACAACTCCGCTGAAGGGGACCTGAAGGTCTTCCAGACCGCGGAGAGGAGCGGGAAGCTCGGGGTTCGCGTGAGGGTCAACGTCCCGTCAAGGAACCTCGACGCCATGCTCAGGCTGCGCTTGTCGGGCAATTTCGGGAACGACCGGCTCATGATCGGGGGCGTGAAGATATTCTGCGACGGAGCGTTGGGTGCGCGGTCAGCGGCGCTTTCCGAACCGTTCGCGGACGATGCGGGCAACAAGGGCATGTTCGTTCATGATAGAAAGGACCTCGACCATATGGTCGCGGATGCGAACGATGCGGGTATCCAGGTCGCGGTTCACGCGATAGGTGACGAGGGCATCGAGGCGGCTCTCTCCTCCATCGAGGCCGCACTCGATAGGAACCCGAGGAAGGATCACAGGCACAGGATCGAGCACCTCGAGCTCCCGAGCGCCGACCACATCGCGCGCATGCGCAAGCGCGGCATAGTGGCATCCATGCAGCCCAACTTCGTCGGCGAATGGGGAGGGATAAACGGCATGTATGTCGACAGGCTCGGGCCCGAGAGGGCGAAGCGCAACAACCCCTTCGCGGAGGTGCTGAAGGCGAAGGTCAGGATGGTCTTCGGGTCGGACTGCATGCCCTTCTCTCCGCTGTACGGCATACACTCCGCGGTGAACGCCCCGTATCCCTCTCAGAGGATCAGCGTCGAGGATGCAATCGCCGCGTACACGCGCGAGGCCGCGTATGCCTCTTTCGAGGAGGGTCTCAAAGGGTCCATCGAGGATGGCAAGCTCGGGGACTTCGTCGTCCTCGCTGGGGACCCGTTCGCGGATCCGGGGACTGTGGCGTCTGTGGGCGTGAGCGAAGACGATCGTCGGAGGCGAGGTCGTATACGACCGAGCCGTGTCGAAGAAGTCGTGAGGTGATGTGAGTGAGATTCGAGGAAGTGCTCACCGAGGGTGCCCCGAAGCCGATCGGTCCGTATTCGCAGGCGGTCATCTGCGGCGACCTTGTGTTCTGCTCGGGCCAGATCGGCCTCGACCCTGTCTCGGGGAAGATCGCTGGTGATGATGTGGCGGAGCAGGCTGAGAGAGTCATGCTGAACATCGAGGCCGTGCTGGAGAAGGCGGGAGCGAGCCCCTCCACCGTCGTCAGGACCACACTGTACCTCGTGAACATGGCCGACTTCGCGAGCGTGAACCAGGTCTATTCGAAGCATTTCGGGGCAGCGAAGCCTGCCCGGAGCACGGTCGCGGTCGCGTCGCTGCCGAGGGACGCGAAGATCGAGATGGAGGCGATAGCCTTCATCCCTCGCGGGATATGACCCCGATCCACGCACGGGGAAAGACGACTCATTTCAGGGGCGCCGTTGGAACGGCAGGTGCGGGTGCCGATATCGCGAGGCGACCGCGTTTTCGCGGTCAGCGGCGCGTTTCCCGACAGGGCACATTGTTAGCAATCCGTTGCAGATTCTGACAAAGTGATGGTGAAAGGTTCAACAAAGCAGTCATTCTTTGCTTGTTTTTGCAGAACGCTGGACATGCGTTCAGGCAAGGTTTAAGTATTCTGGAACGGTACGGATACCGTCAAGCCGAAGAAGCGGTTTTGCGATACTTAGGACACAGGGAAAGGGAGGAGCAAACATGAAAGCATTGGTGCTAGGGGCCTCGGGCCAGATAGGTGCGTACACCGTGCAGGACCTGGTGGAGATGTGCGGTGTGAAGGACGTGATTGCCTCGAGCAGGAAGATGGCGAACGTCAAGACCGCCATGGACGACCTGAAGCTCGGGAAGAAGGTCCAGATGATGGAGCTTGATGCGACCGACGGCGGCAAGGTCCTTCAGACGATCAAGAAGGAGAAGGTCGATGCGGTCGTGAACTGCGCGTGGTACCAGACCAACCTCGGCGTGATGGACGCGTGCCTGAGAGGCGGGGCAGCGTACACCGACCTGGGCGGGTTCTTCGACACGTGCTTGAAGCAGATAGACCTGCACAAGAAGTGGAAGGCCGCGGGCATCAACGCGACCATCGGCTTGGGCAGCACGCCCGGCATGACGAACATCGCTGGGGCGGCAGGCGCCAAGAGGCTGGACTCCGTCGACTCCATAGACATCGTGTGCGCGTGGGGCAACACGCTACCCGTCAAGGAGGCGGGCTGGCCAGGATACTCGATCAGGACCGTCCTCGACGAGTTCACCCAGCAGTCCGTCCAGTGGCTCGGCGGGAAGTACGTGAAGCAGCAGATACTCGGAGGCGAGAAGGAGGTCGTCATGCCGGACCCGATCGGGAAGGTCAGGTCGTACTACATCAAGCACTCCGAGCCCGCGACGATGGGCAAGTACCTGAACGCCAAGAACGTCACATTCAGGATCGGCTTCCCCGCGCAGGACATGAACACCTTCCTGACGCTGAGGGCGCTCGGGTTCGCCGATGAGACCCCGCTCGAGGCGGGCAAGGCCAAGGTCTCCCCGCTCGACTTCCTGACCGCGATGTACCAGAAGGGCGTCGCGGCCGGCAGGGGCGCCCCGCCGAAGGAGGCGTTCGAGTACGACATGTTCAGGATCGACTGCGCAGGCAAGAAGGACGGGATGCCATCGACGGTCACATACTACATCGTGACATGGAACGACCCCGTGAGGGGCATCTCATCCGCAAGGGACACCTCCGTGCCGCCTGCGATCGTGAGCTACTGGCAGATGTCCGGCAAGATCAAGGAGCCGGGCGTGTTCCCCGCGGAGGCGACGGTGGACCCGGAGCCGTTCTTCAGGGAGCTCGGGAAGAGGAAGATCAACGTCGAGGAGCACATCACCACCTCGACCAAGTACTACTGAACGGCGCTCCCTGGAAACCGAAAGAGCAGAGGGCTCACGCCCTCTGCTGAGCATTCTCCTTTTCGTTCTCAGGTCACGGGGCCTGCTTCGCTTCCTTCTCAGGCTCTGGCATGAGCGACAGCAGCCTCGCCATGGCCACCGTGAAGTCGTCCAGGTCCACGTCCACGAGGGCCTTGTCCATGGGAACCTTGTCCTGCACAGCGCACCTCATGTGTATCTGGCACTTCGGGCAGAACATGAGCATCCTGCTCGCTCCGGCCTTCTTCGCCTCCATGATCCTGTCGAGCTGCATCTTCTTCGTCTGGGCGCTGCAGTTCGACCACCCGCTGACGCCGCAGCACACGGCCTTGTCGCGCGTGTTCTCCATCTCGACGAACTTCGCCCCCGTGAACGCCTTGGCCAGTTCCCTCGGGCTGTCGTAGATGCCTGAATGCCTTCCCAGCCTGCACGAGTCGTGGTATGAGAAAGTGACCGAGGACCTCACCGCGTCGTCGAGCTTGAGCGCTCCCGTGTCGATCAGCTCCTTGATGTAGTCCGATATGTGCACCAGCTCGAACTCCATGTCCCCCATGAGGTCCTGGTAGTCCGAGTTGAACGTCCGGTAGCACTCGGGACAGGTGAACACGACCTTCTTCGCGCCCGACTTCTTGATCAGATCGATGTTGTACTCCATGAGCTTCTCGAAGTTCTCTTCGTCCCCTGTCCAGTTCAGGTCGTGCCCGCAGCATTTCTCGTCGTTGCTCACGATGGGCACGATGCCGGCCTTGTTCATGATCCTGACCGCGCTCTCGCATATGTCCTGGAGCCTCAGGCCCTTCCTGTCAGAGAATATCTGGTCGTAGTGCGGGAGGCATCCGACGAAGTAGAACACATCGCCCTTGTCGGCGACCTTCATGTCCTTCTTGACCCAGTCGAGCCTCTTCTGCTTGAGGTCGGCCAGGGCCATTATCCGCTGCACCGAGTGGATCAGGCCCCCCTGGGAGCACAGCGGGGCCGAGCCGTATATCGCCGCCTCCTCCCTCATGCTCCTGATGAACCCGGAGTAGTCGACCTTGTACGGGCACATGGAGTTGCACTGCTCGCACGTGGTGCATGTCCATATGTCGCGGTCGGTCGCGATGTTCTCTACGATGCCTTCCATCGCGCGGAGCACTATGGTCCTTGGCGCGAAGGTGGTGTCGAACTTGGCGATCGGGCACACGGTGGTGCACTTGCCGCACTCGACGCAGTCGAACGCGCCGGTGTCCTCTATCATCTGCTTCACCGCGGCGACCGTCTGCGCCTTCGTCCTCTCCTTCTTCGCCTTCTTGACCTGCGGGACGGGCACAGGCCCCAGCGCGCGCACCTCCTCGACGAAATCGCTGACCGTCTTCGCGAACTTGGTCCTCTCGGAGGCGGTTATCCACTCCGTTCTGAGCCGTCTGGAGTCGAGACCCATGATGTCGAACAACCTCTTCAGGGCGTCCACGCGCTCCTGGGCCTTCTTGTTCCCCGAGACATAGTGGCAGTTGTCCATCAGGCACCCGATCACGATGACGCCGTCCGCGCCGTGCTCGAACGCGTCCATGACGACGCTTGGCTCCACGCTCCCGCTGCACATCACGCGGATGATCTTGATGTTGGGCGGGTAGTCTATCTTGTTCACGCCAGCGAGACTGGCGGAGGGATATCCGCACCAGGTGCAGGTGAACGCGATGATCTTCGGCTCGAACTTCTCAGCCATCGGACGGCACCTCCTCTACGATCGCCCTGATCTGCGCCTCGACCTGCTCCCTTCTGAAGTTGTTTATCGTGATCGCCTTGTTGCAGCATGCGACCGCGCACGCGCCGCAGCCTTCGCACCTGATCTCGTCCATCTTCGACACCAGGACTCCCTTCTTCTGGTCCAGGGTCACCGTGATGGCGCCGTACTCGCAGGTCTTCTCGCACCTTCCGCAGCCCCTGCACCGGTCCTCGTCCACGAAGGCGACTATCCGCGGGAACATGGCCTTTCCCTTCTTCATGAGCTCGATTACGCTGGCCGCTGCCGCCTTCGCATCCTCGATGGAGTACCTGATCCCCTTCGGCCCCTGCGCGGTTCCAGCGACGTATATCCCCCTTCTGAACTCGGACGGGAACATCGGGTTGATGTCCTTCATGAACCGGTCGACGTCCGTCTGGATGTGGAGCATCTTCGCTATCCGGTCGCTGTCGTCCGAGGGTTCCTGGCCCACCGCCAGGACCACGAGGTCGCTGTCGATGCTGAGGAGCGAGTCGGAGTCCGTGTCGGAGGCCCTCACGAAGAGCTTGTCCTTGTCCACCACGACCTCCGAGACCCTGCCCCTGGCGAAGTTGATCCCTTCCTCCTTCGCCTGGCTGTAGAACTCCTCGAACCCTCTGTACGGCCCTCTGAGGTCGATGTAGTGTATGTACACGGCCGTGTCCGGGTCGAGCTTCTTGATCTCCCTCGCCTGGCCGATGGCGTACGTGCAGCACACCAGCGAGCAGTGCAGGTTCCCCTTGATCTTGTCCCTGGACCCCACGCACTGGATGAAATTGACCGTCTTGAGCGGCTTCCCGTCCGATGGGCGCTTCAGCCCCCCTCCCTTCTCGCGCCCTTCGACGATGAGCTGCTCCAGCTCGACCGTCGTGATGACGTTCGGGTGCCCGTACCTGAGCTCGGGTATCCTCTTCGGGTCGAAGGTCTTCGTGCCCGTCGCCACGATGATGGTGCCGACATCGAACTCCTTCACGCCCTCCTTGGTCCTCACCTTCACATGCCTGTTCCCGAACCCTCCTGTGATGTCCTCGACCTCGGAGTCCAGCATGATCTCGATGTTCTTGTTCTGGGTCACATCCTCTATCTTGGGCGTGAACACGCACTCCTTGCAGTACTGCATGCAGCAGATGCCGCAGTTGTGCGTCGGGAAGGTCATGCTGAGCTTGTACGCGCGCCCCCCGAGCTCCCCGGTCCTCTCGACGAGGTAGACCTTGTACCCCTGGCTCGCGATGTCGAGGGCGGCCTGCATCCCCGTCACGCCTCCGCCTATCACGAGGGTCGACCCGAGGATCGGCACCTCGATGTCCTCCAGCGGGATGAGCTTCTCCACCCTGGCCACCGCCCCCCTGACGAGGCTCCCCGCCTTCCGGGTGGCCTCCTCCTTGTCTGGGTGCACCCAGGCGCAGTGCTCCCTGATGTTCACCTGCTCGAAGAGGTACTTGTTCATGCCCTCCTCTTCCAGGGACCGGCTCACGATGAGGCCCTGTATGTTCGGGGAGCACGCAGCGACCGCGGCCCTCTCGAACCCTTTCGAGGCGTACTCGTCCTTCAGGAACTTCTGCCCCTCGCGCGAGCAGAGGGCCTCGTGTATCCCCACGGCCACGACCCTCGGGTCCTTCCTGGCCTCTTCGAGTATCTTCTCGAGGTCCACCTTCTTGCCGATCTGGCCCTTGCACCCACAAAGGAAGACTGCGATGCCTTTGCGCTTTCCAGTCGTCGCATCAAGCTTGTCCGTCATGATTGTTCACCGTCCTGATCCCTGGGAGCCGTCTTCCTCAGCAGGAGACGAACTCGACGCCTTCCTCGAGCTTCGCCCTGCGCAACGCGTTGTACACTCCTTCGAGTATGCACGCTTCGGTGACATATCCGTAGAAATCGCCCTTGTCGAACACCGCGATCGTCGAGACCCTGGAGTTCGCCATCGTCTTCGCGACCCATCGGAGTTCGAGGGACAGGTTGGTGAGGACCACCAGAGGCTTGGACATGATGTCCTTCACCTTGGTCTTGCTCAGATCCTTCCCTTCTGCGATGACCTTCGAGACGATGTCCTTCTTCGTGACGATGCCATATGCATCGTTCTTGTTTTGACGGGGGACGAGTAGCGAGTAGCAGTTCTTCTCGAGCATGGTGTCGATCGCGGTGAGGACGGACTCGTCCCTGCCGATCGTGGGGAGCTCGAAGGTCTTGACGACGTCCCTGAGGGTGAGCGTCTTGCTCATCATTCCTTCGCCTCCTTCTTCCCTTTGGTCGCGGCCTTCATGACATCGACGTCCGAGATGAAGCCGAGGAACTCCTCCCTGTCGAAGACCGCGATCTTCGACACGTTCTCGTTTGACATCTTCTTCGCGACCCATCTTAGATCGAGGTCGAGGTTGTTCAGGGTCACGAGAGGCTTCCTCGAATGGTCGAGGATCGGGGCCTTGCCGAGGTCGACCCCGTTCGCGATCGCCCCTTCGACGATGTCCCATCTTGTCACGATGCCGTAGGCATCGTTCGGACCCATTCTGTCGATAAGGAGGTAGTCCGTCTTGTTCTCCATCATAGACATCAAAGCGTCCCCGACCGTCGCTGTTGGCGAGATCTTGACGGGGGGACGCGAACTCTTGACGATATCCCTAAGTTCCATCTGTTATCCTCCACCCCACGCGAGATTGCTCCGTTATTGCCGTGACCATATATGAACATATCCAGCTACACCTGACAGGGTAACGGAACGGTCCGACGGCGTCGGGTTGGATGGAATAGAATAATACATTCCGAACGCAATCGGACGCGGGATGAGTCATCCTTTGGACCGCCTGTTCCGGCCCGAATCCGTCGCGCTCATCGGCGCCTCTGCGAGTCCGGAGAAGATGAGCAACGTCGCCCTCAGGAGCCTCTCGAAGGGCGAGTTCAGGCTGTACCCTGTGAACCCGAAGGAGAAGGAGATACTGGGCCTGAGATGCTATGCATCGGTGACCGAGCTTCCAGAATCAGTGGATCTTGCTGTGATATCTCTTCCGGCGGCGCTTTCCGTTGAGGCCGTCAAGGACTGTGCCCAGAAGGGCGTCGGTTTCGTCGTGGTGACTTCATCCGGGTTCAAGGAGACGGGACCGGAGGGTGCCGCACTCGAAGGCCGCTTGCTCGATGCGATCCGCGGCAGCAGGACAAGGATGTTGGGTCCGAACACGATGGGCGTCCTGGTGCCCTCCCACAAGCTCGACACGCTGTTCATCCCCGCTGAGAAGAGCATGCGCCCGGGGCCTGGGCCGGTCGCGATGGTGTCCCAGAGCGGGGCAGTGTCGGTTGCGTTCCTCGAGAGAGCGGAGTCGTCCGGACTGGGGATATCCGTGTGCGTCGGGATCGGGAACAAGGGTGACCTGGCCGAGAACGAGCTGATCGACTACCTCGCCCAAGACGATGACACGCGCTGCATCTCATTGTATCTGGAGTCCTTCGTGAACGGTCGGGAGTTCACCCGGGTCGCGGGCGAGGTCACGAAGAAGAAGCCGGTCGTGCTCTTGAAGTCCGGGAGGACCCCTGCGGGTTCGCTCGCCGCGAGCTCCCATACCGGTGCCATCGCTACATCATCGGATCACCTGGTCGACGGCGCGCTGAGGCAGGCGGGAGTGGTCAGGGTCTACGACGAGGAGGAGCTGCTCGATGTGTCGAAGGCCCTGGCGTACATCGACCATATCGAAGGCGACCGCATCTGTGTGGTTGCCAGTGCCGGAGGGTTCGGGGTCATCGCGACCGACTATGTCGCGTCGAAGGAACATGGGGCGGGGCTCAGGATGGCCTCTCTCTCGGAGTCCACGAAGACCGAACTCAGGGAGGTCGTTCCTGTGTTCTCCTCCGTCAGGAACCCGGTTGACCTCACCGCCGGAGTCACCGATGAGATGTACGGTGCGGTGATCGACATCCTGAGGCGCGACGCAGGGATCGACGGCATCATGATGTCCCTCGAGCTGCAGCCGCCGAACGTAAGCGAGAAGCTTGTCGAGGTCGCTGCGAAGACTCGCACTTCAAAGGGCGCTCCTGTGGTTGTTAGCGCGTTCGGAGGTGGGAGGACATCGGAGCTGCTCTCGTCCCTCGAAAAGCTCGAGATACCTGCCTATCCGACTATCTGGAGGGCGGTCAGGGCGTTGAAGGCGTTGTCCGAGCGAGGGGCCTACCTCTCGAGGATGAAATAAAACTCGTCAAGAAGACTCGCCTCGAACGTCTTCCCTCGTTCTGTGCGAGGGAGTCTCCCCGGTTGGAGTTTGAATGAGGGCTGCCGAATCAGCCGCCGATCCTGAAGACCTTCGTGCTGCACTTCGGGCACACGCCCTTTGTGGCAGGCTTGCCGTTCTTCAGCTTAACCTTCTTCGGATCCTTCATCTCGACTGATTTCTTGCACTTAACACAGTAGGCCTTTACCAAATATCCCACCATCCCTGTATCGCCTCGTGCTAATATATATTCTCTTGGATGATTTCCAGTGCAGGAGCGGCAGCGGGCATTTTCCCCTATCTGGCATAGGCGAACGTGCGTCGGGGACGCAGGTTGGCGGCTCAATCGAAAGTAAATTATACTCAATCCAGTTGATTCCAGTACGAAGGGATGGGGCCCATGCCTGATGCGAACACGAACACTGGCAAAGGCAAGAAGGACCCTCATCACGAGACTTTCTCGTCGATGTACGAGAACCAGGTCGCGGTGAACTTCGGCAGGGGAATCGCCGACCCTTTCATACCCGCCTTCGCGGTGAACGTGCTAGCCGCAACCCCCGCTCAGCTGGGCTGGTTGCAGGCGTTCACGAATCTCTTCCCCACAGTGATGCAGGTGCCCTGGGGCAAGCTGAGCGATTTCTTTGGAAAGAGGATCCCGTTCCTCGTCATAGGCGGCATTCTCTCGTTCTCGCTCTACTTCTTCATGATCGGCTCCCTGGGCCCCTGGCAGCTCATATTCATCGTCGCCGCGCAGATGTTCGTTGGCTCCATGATGATCCCGACGTGGTCGGCTCTAGTCGGTGATTTGACCACCCCGAGGAATCGTGGGACCATCATGGGGAAGTTCTTCGCGGCGTCCTCCACTGCCAGCCTGGTCGCCACCCTCGCGGGCGGGGCGATCATGCCATCCGACCCTGGACTCCAGCAGCAGGCGTCCACTTACGCCATCCCGTTCTTCATTGCTGGCGTCAGCGGCATCGTCGGGTCGCTGATCCTCATGGAGGTGAAGGAGGCCAAGAGGAGGGTCTACGCGTCCCCCAGGAGGATATTCGCCTTCAGCCTCAGATCGTTCGTGTTCATATCGGACCTGGGAGAGAACCGATACTTCCGGGACCTGATAGTCCTGAACACCACGTTCAACTTCATAATGTCCTTGATCTGGCCGATACTGTATCTCACGTACATCAAGACGCTGGGCGCATCGTTGTTCGAGATCGCAATCATGACCGTCATCTCGACCGGGGCCACGCTCTTCTTCCAGACGAAGGTCGGCAGGTTGCTCGACCTCATAGGCCCGATGCCCCAGATACTGATCTCGAGGTTCGCCTTCATCTCGGTGCCGATCGTGTACGCGCTCGCGACCGATGTGTGGCACATCTACGTGCTCAATGCGGCTCTTGGATTCGCAACCGCGATGGCCAACGTCGCGTTCTTCGCCTACATACTGGACGTAGCACCGGAGGAGAAGAAGGGTGAGTACTTCGCCGTCTACAACACCATGATCGGGATAGCTACCTTCATCGGGTCGGTCATCGGAGGATATCTGGCCGCCTTCTTCCTCGACTACTACGGCGCCGCGAACTTCGTGGTGGCCTACGGTGCGCTGTACGCCATATCCGCCTTCGGCAGGGCGGCCTGCTCCTTGTGGTTCCTGAAGCTGAAGGACCCCGTCGAGTATCCGCAGACGCTCACTGGATACCTGAAAGAGACCTTCATCAAATGGCGCAGCTGGAAGTGGTCTCCGTTCTGATAGATTGATCGACGATTGACGAGAATGAGTGAAAAACGACGAAAATGGTTTGTAGTTACTTCGTGCGCTTACCAGCGACGAAGCCTCTGAGCTGAATCCTCTCCCTCCTCGGGACAGTGATCAGGCTCTTCTCAAGCCTGACCTGCTTCAGTGTGTTCCAGACGATGCTCGTGCGCATTCCTTCCACCTCCAAAAAGTGAACAACGGTGTACTCCGAACTTTGGCAGAGACGACCATTCACTTGCAGGATGTTCGTGCTAGCCCGCTATCAGGGGGAAAACAATCCACCGGGCTACGTTTTAGCGCGAACATACTTATCGGAGACTCCCAAGCTCGCCGGGTATTTGAGGCTTTGCCCGTCACTTCCGCGTAGCATATAGATGAGATCAATAAAAAACACGGCCGACCATCGAAAAGCGGCAGTTCGGTGTCGGTTTTCGTATGCGTGTTGTCGCTCTGGCTCATTGCACACTTATGGACAATATTATATAATTACATAAATTCAAAATGTGTATGATATACGCGGAATTTGATCATGGGCGACGATGAAACCTAGGTCTTCGCGAGGGCCGTTTCTCAGCTTGAGACGAAAAGCATGAGGGCTATCGCAAGTATGACCCCCGCCAACAGGACGAATAGGAAGAACAGCGCCCTCCGGTCTATCATGTGACCTCGAATGCTACCATCCCCGCGCTCATGCTTAACTCTTTTGTCATGATGGCCTGAAAACCTGCAAATAGAGGTTACGGTGATTCCCCCTGACATGGGTATTGAGGCGCTGACCTCGCTCACGAGCAAGGATCGGATACTGCTCTATCTCTCGGACTTCTCGCACCTGGAGGAGAGGTACGAACTCCCTGGGGAGATCGTCCAGGAGTCCATCTCCTTCGCGACGGGTGTCCAGAGGAAGCACCTTTCTCAGTATCTCGACGATCTGATCGGCGAAGGGTTCGTGACCGAGCGGAAGGCTCACATCAAGGGCATGAAGCAGAGGATGAACGGCTACTACCTCACGACCTCTGGTTATTCCAAGTCGGGCGCAATCCGGGACCAGATCAAGTCCGTGGTCGTGTCCATCCGAGTCAACGGGAACGTCGTCGACAAGAAGGTGTGCGAGATCGATGACATGACCCCTGCGAGGGTCACTTTCTGCGACATAGTCAGAGAGGCCATCCAGCACGGGAGACTGGACCTCGAGGAGCTCAACAATGTGGACGCCAGGAAGAGGGAGTTGCTCGAGGTCGAGGACCAGGCCTCCCAGGCGTACAAGAGGGTCTTGCAGACTGTCTGGCGGGACGGCGTCGTCACCGCGACCGAGAGGTTCCTGGTCGAGGAGCTGCGCAAACATCTCAAGATCAGCGACGATCAGCACAGGGCTCTCGAGGAGATGATCCTGAAGAAGCTGGCACAGACCCACATGGAGTTCCTAAGGATATACAGGTCCGTTCTGGAGGTCGCGCTGGCGGATGGGACGCTCTCGGGTCCCGAGGTCGAGATATTGGAGAGCCTGAGGAAGACGTTCAGGATCTCGCACCAGGAACACGACGAGATGCTCCGAGAGGTCTCGCTCGAGATGAGCGGCCCGCGATGCAGCGACGGTCCCTATGACGATTCAGAACATTGAGTCCTGGGACGCCTACCTACGGATGGCCGCGCCGCGCTTGCCAGTCTGCCCTTCTTCGAACGCGAACGCCATGCTCGGAGTGTTGTGGTGATATCCCACTTTTCCCTTTGAGTCCACCATTATCAGCCCCCCGAACCCGTCCACACGCTCGGCCATGATCCTGATCGCACCTTCGCAAGCCAGGAAGGGGTCGTTCGATCCGCGCAGGAGGTCCAGACCCGTCTTCGAGAGCACGACCGACATGATCTTCTCCCCCCAACCGGTGGCCGACGCAGCGCCCACCAGGTCGTCCGCGTATGCGCCGCTGCCGACCAAGGGCGCGTCTCCGACCCTCCCAGGGAGCTTCCTGTTGATGCCGCCTGTCGATGTCGCGCATGCGACGTGACCGTCCTTATCGATGGCGCACGCACCGACCGTGTCCTTCCTGTTGCCAGCGAACTCCTGTCTCGTCCTGAGGACGCCAGTCCTGAGGAACTCCCGGTAATCCTCCAGTTCCCTGCCCACGAGGAGCTCCTCCTCTGGGCAGCTCTCGAAACCGTTCTGCAGCGCGAACCTCAGGGCACCTTCTCCCGCGAGCATAGAGAACTGCGTGGACTCCATCAACCTGCGAGCCACCTTGACGGGGTTCCTTATGTTCCTGATGGCCGCGACTGCTCCAGACCTCAGCTTCGCCCCGTCCATGATGATGGCGTCCATCTCGACCATGCCCGCCTGGTTCAGAACGGACCCTCTGCCAGCGTCGAAAGTGGGATCGTCCTCGAGGAGCACGACTGCCCCCTCGACCGCCTCCACGGCCGAACCTCCGCGCGCGAGGATGTCGAACCCCGTGGCCGCGGCCTTCCTGCAGCCGCTGATGTGCGGTTCGACGAGGTGTTCGGGGATGTCCCAAGCCCCTCCGTGGACGATGATCGAAGGCTTCATGCAGGGTAACCAGTGATGATCGATATTATAGCTAGAGCACCAACCTGAAAACCTTGTCGTGCTGCCTGACCCTGTCCTTAACCTTGATGCCGACGGACTGGCCTGCAGACGCGCTAGCCACGGGCTTTCTGTCGATCTCCATCGACTCGATCTTCTGCTCGAAGTCGGTGGTCATGCCCTTGATCTTGACGGTGTCTCCCACTGAGAGCGACCCCGCGGTGATGTCGATCGCGGCGACGCAGGGTTTCGCGAAGAACTGAGTCACAGCGCCCACTTGAACCTCTTCCGCCATATTCTCCTCGTCTATGGAATCCTCTTACCGATATTTCGTTGTTTTGCACGGTGTCGTTTAGGGATGCTGGGCGAAATCACATCTTGCGCCATTCCGCGAAAGTTATAATAGGGGGGAGTATCTCACTCAGCTAGCCCGTTGTGTGGACTGCCAAGGGATGAGGAATGCAGAACGCTAGCGAGAAGTCAAGGCACAGGCCGTCGGTCAAGCGATGCCCGACACCACCGAGGTTCGCTGGGGAGATGCTCAGCGTCGTCTCGGACATCATGTCAGTGGAGCATCTAGACTCCGTTCTGCAGAAGATCGCATCGACCGTGGCGGAGCTGTTCTCGATCAAGGCCCTGTTCATATCCGTCCTCGACGAGAACGAGCAGGTCTTCAGGATACGTGCGGTGTACGGCTTCGACGCCGAGAAGCAGGCGCGGATCATGAAGACCGCCTACAGCCAGGAGAGGCTCAAGAAGGACCTCGAGCCGCAGTGGAAGCTCGGGGAGAACGTCTATTTCATCCGTCCTTCGCCAGAGGACTATGTCAAGGAAGACGAGCCGTTCTACTTCAGACTCGAGGACATCACGAAGCCCAGGACCGATCCCAGCCAGTGGCATGAGCTGGATTATCTCAAGCTGATGTTCACCGACCGCGAGAACAGGATCAGGGGCTACATCGAGATCGAGGAACCCCTGTCGAGGAAGGTCTTCGACAAGGAGACCATCGAGGCCATGCAGATATTCTCGCAGCTGGCCGGAGTCGCGATCGAGAACGCGAAGATACTCCAGAAGGAGACCGAGGACGCGCAGCGGACCAGGTTCCTGAGCGACATCATCGCGCACGACATCAACAACTACAACCAGGCGGTCACGAGCTACCTCCAGATGGCAATGTCAGCCGGGTCGATTCCAGACAAGGTCGGGACGTATCTGGAGCGGGCGTCGTCTTCTGCCTGGAACATCAGCGAGCTCATCCAGAGGGCGAACAAGCTGAACAAGATCGAGGAGGAGGGGGACAAGAACCTCGGCCCGGTCGAGCTCGGCGAGGTGCTCAAGGAGAGCGTCGCCGAGGTGCTTCAGGCGCACTCGGACAAGGATGTCAAGATCGAGCTCAAGCTAGCGAACTCGAGGTATTTCGTGATGGGGAACGAGCTCGCGGACGAGATATTCGTGAACATCCTCAGGAACGCAGTCGAGTACGACCCTCATGAGAAGATCGTGGTCGAGGTTAGCATAGGCGAGTTCTTCATCGATTACCAGCGATACTGGTGCGTGTCGGTCGCTGACAGCGGGATCGGCATCCCGGACTCCAAGAAGAACGTCGTGTTCGGCAGATTCAACAGCGGCGTCGAGGGCCCGCCCGCAAGCGGCCTGGGCCTGTCCATCGTCAGGGCGATAGTCGAGGGCTACCACGGCATGGTCTGGGTCGAGGACCGGGTTCGCGGGGACCACTCGAAGGGGAGCGTGTTCAGGGTGGCGCTCCCGATGACCTCTTCCAAGTGAGGTCCGGCATCATAACGCCAGAACGTTTATTTTCGTCGTCCCCCGATTGGGGTACGGATTGTCATGATGAAACTCAAGGGGAGGGTCTCGCTCATCACGGGCGGGACCGAAGGCATGGGTTACGCCACGGCAGAGCTGTTCCTCAGGGAAGGGGCCAAGGTCGTCGTCACCGGGAGGTCCGCGGAGAAGGGGAGGAAGGCCCTGGCCAAGCTGAAAGAGCTGGGCGAGGCTGCGTTCGTGAGGGGCGATGTGTCGAAGGCGAAGGATGCCCAGAGGATGGTGGAGGGCGCCGTCCGCAGGTTCGGGAGGATCGACATACTGTTCAACAACGCGGGAGTGTACATCGAGAAGCTGGCCGAGGACACATCCGAGGATGAATGGGACCGGGTCCTCGACATCAACCTCAAGGGAACCTTCCTGGTGTCCAAGTACGCGATACCGTACATGAAGAGGCAGCGCTCGGGCTCGATCATCAACAACTCGTCCGATGCGGGCCTCGTCGGGAACAGGTCGTGTCCCGCGTACTGCGCGTCCAAGGGCGCCGTCACGATAATGACGAAGGCGATGGCCCTCGACTATGCGAAGTACAACATACGGGTCAACAGCGTCAACCCGGGGACCATCGACACCCCGATGCTCGCGTATGAGGCGAAGGCGTCCGGCGATCCAAAGGCCTATCTCAAGAGGATGGACGAGGAGCACCCAATAGGCCGCGTCGGCCGGCCAGAGGAGGTCGCGCAGGCCGTGCTGTTCCTGGCATCGGACGCCGCATCGTTCGTGACCGGGGCCGCCCTGTCAGTCGACGGCGGCCTGACGGCTCAGTGATCATCCGAGGATGTAGTACGCGATGTAGACCGCCTCGCCGGATACGAACGCCGCGAACCAGAGGATGTAGAGGGGCGTTGACAGCTTCCTGTGCAACCCGATCTCTCTCTTCCTCTTCATCTGAACGAGGCCTGTCGTCAGCATCGATATCTCGAGGCCTATCACGACGATTGCGATTATGCCGTGGATCGCGAAGTACGCGATGAGCGCGCCCTCGACCTCCAGGCTGCTTCCTTCGACCTGGCCCCCGACGAGCCTGTAGAGCATGTAGAATATAGACAGGCTCAGGTCCCACACGACTCCGATTGTGCCCGTCAGGGTGTGGTGGGCCAGATGTTTCCTGCCGCTCACGTATGCGTGCGTGAACAGGAACGCCACTGGGATGAGCGCCAGGGCGACGAACGTGCTCATGAAAGGAGCATCTGTCATGCGGGCGTGGAGCGAATACCTCCTAAACTACTTTTCGAGCGCGCCAATCATGCGGGGAAAGTCCTATAAGCGACCAGATTTCTGCTGGAGGTAAGGTGAACCTCATGGAGGAGAAGGTCGAGCGACCCTTTGGATGTCCTGAGGAAGGCGATCGACATGGAGCTCGAGGGCATGGACTTCTTCGAGCGGGCCTCCGAGCAGGTGGAGGACCAGAGGGCGAAGGACATGTTTCTCGGCCTCCTGAAGCAAGAGCAGAGGCACGCGCTCGTCCTGGGCGAGGAGCTCAAGAGGCTGGAGCAGGGCCAGACATGGGCTCCCCTCGAAGAGATGAGGAAGAGGGCGGCGGGATTGCAGGTCGGTTCGGTGTTCAAGGACCGTGAGGTCAAGCACCTCGCCATGAGGCCGAACATCGGGGAGCTGGAGGTCCTGAGGATCGGCATGGCCGTCGAGAAGAAGTCGATAGACTACTATCGGGCCGCTGGAAAGAGCGTCGGGGATGGCCGGGCCAAGGAGGTCTTCAGCTGGCTCGTCGGCGAAGAGGCGGGTCACCTGACTGTCCTGAACGCGGAGTACGACAACAGGTCCCGCTCGGGATTCCACTACGACAGCGCGGAGTTCAGCCTCGAGGTGGAGTAGGCTACTGGACCGTGCCGGACCTGATCGACTCGACGGTCAGCAACAGGTCGGAGAACACTGCATACGCGGTCTGGGTGATCGAGGGGTTCGTCTCGACGACCGTGATGTCCCCCATCAGGTCGGTCTTGAAGGTTATCGCGCTCGAGGTGCCATCGACCGACCAGAAGGGGTTCTCGGGGCCTATGATCTGAGGCGAGACCGTCAGGCGGACCCTGCTGTCGTCCATCTTGGCTTCCGCGACGAGCTTGTACTTCATGCCGGCGGCCGCTGCCTTCGCGATGTCCGCCTGCGTGATCCCCCTGATCCCCTTCCTGTCGACGTCCTTCGGCGTGGCCTTGGCACCCATGAGGACGTTCGCAAGGGCGGTTATCTTGGCGGAGGCGTCCCATCCGTCGATATCCATCGACGGGTCCGCCTCCGCGAACCCCCTCCTCTGTGCGGCCCTGACCGCGCCGTCCATGCTCTCTCCATGCGCCATCTCGTCCAGGATGAAGTTGGACGTGCTGTTGAGTATGCCGCTGACGCCAAGGACTTCGCAGCCTGGCAGGGTCCTCTCGACGAGGCTGAAGACCGGGGTGCCGTCCATGACCGTCCCCTCGAACCTGAAGCGCACGTTGCGGGAGCGCGCGATGTTCCGCAGTTTGTCGTAGGCGAACGCGACAGGTCCCTTGTTTGCGGTTATGACCTCCAGTCCCGCCTGGAGCGCGTTCGAGATGTGGTCGATCGCCGGCTGTCCGGATTCGATGTTGAGGGTCGTGAGCTCGACCATGACATCAGCGTCGCACTCGTCGATGATCTGTAGGGGGCTCATGTCCGTGACCTCTGGCCCGTATCCTCTCAGGTCGCCTCTGGTCTCGAGGCCATTGAGCACGCTTTCGAGGTCGAGGGCCTTCTTTGAGAGCAGGGAGCCCTTGCTCCTTGTCGCGATGGCCAACACCTCAACGTCCAAGCCCTTCTTCTTGAGGAGCCATTCTCTCTTCCTGAGCAGGAGCCGCGCGAACTCCTGGCCCACGTTGCCGAATCCGATCATCGCAATGCGGAGAATCATCTCGTATCATCTCTCGGTATGGTTCCGGTCATCGGCCACCCGCCGACTCCTCAGATCATCGTGAACTCGTCTTTCCCCGCACCGCACTCGGGGCAGGTCCAGTCCTCGGGCAGGTCCTCGAACGGGGTCCCGGGAGCCACCGATTGGGTCTGATCTCCCTTTTCCGGGTCGTAGACGTAGCCGCAGACGTTGCATTGGAATTTCGCCGAGTCGCTCATCGAGTTAGGTATCAGGATAAGGGTACTTTACATTGTTCGTCGAGCCATCACTTCGGGAAAAACGTCCTCCGGCGCGAGTCACCTCTGTACGTCGCTCCCGCCCTTCGCGCGGACGACCGGCCAGATGTCACCAATGTCCGTCGCCATGCGGTCAATTGAATGCCCGAGGCGCTGCGGAGACGAAATTCGTTGCGACGATTGCGACAATTGTTCGAAAAATGACCGAAGGTGTAGGTAACAAGCTCACATATTGTTCGATTAGATATGCTTAAGTATAATCTCACTCGTCTAGGCGGCCCGGGGACTAGGGGTGCGCCGGTTTTCCGGCCATGGACCTCAGACTGCCCTCTAGTCGGGATGAGAACAGCAATCGAACGGCCAAGGTGTTGGAATGAAAATCAGCATCAACAACTTCAAGTGGTTGTTCGGCAGGAACTCCGAGTTCTGGCCGACGAACATGAAGACGGGAATGTGGGCATGGGTCGGCCACAGGCTGACCGGATTGGCGCTCGTGGTATACGTGTTCCTGCATCTGTCTTTCCTGACGACCGCGTCTCTGGGTGAGGGCGACTTCGACAGCCTGATGGCCACGACCTCTGAGCCGCTCTTCGTCGCCATGGACTTCATGCTGGTCATCGTCGTGATCTACCACGCGATGAACGGCGCCAGGGTCGTGTTGTTCGACCTGGGAATGGGCATCAGGCGCCAGAAGCTCGTCTTCTGGATCACGATGGCGGTCGCAGGCGTGCTCACAGTGGGCGGCCTGTGGGCGATTTGGCATCTGATATTCCGCGCATCGGGAGGTGCGTAGATGTCAGAACAGAGAATCGCCACTTCGAAGGTCGCGGGGACATGGGCCTGGTTCTTCCAGAGGCTGTCCGCAGTGCTGCTGGTAGTCTTCCTGGGCATACACCTGTATGTCGCCCACTTCATGGATGTGGGCGATGAGACTGGCGAGGAACCGCTGATAACGTTCAACGAGGTCAGCGTGCGGCTCGACCAGCTGATCTACATCGTCGTGGACTACGGCATGCTCTCGATGGTGCTGCTCCACGGGCTCAACGGCCTGAGGACCGTCATGTTCGATTTCGACATGTTCGCGAAGAGGAAGAAGCTCATGGACGTGGGCCTCTGGGTCCTGGGCATCGCCACCCTGGTCTGGGGCATCATCATCCTCTTCCCGTTCATAACAGGAGGAGTGAGCAAGTGTACTACCACAAGATACTGGTGATCGGAGGAGGCTTGGCCGGGCTGAGGGCGGCGGTAGAGTCCGCCCCGAAGGTCGACACGGCCATCATCTCGCAGGTGCACCCTGTGAGGTCGCACTCCGGCGCCGCCCAGGGCGGCGTGAACGCTTCTCTCGCCAACAACCCCGCGGCGAAGGACGACACCTGGGAGAAGCACGCGTTCGACACGGTCAAGGGCAGCGATTTCCTGGCGGACCAGGACTGCGTCGAGTTCATGACGAAGGAGGCAGGCCCGTGCATCATCGAGATGGAGCACTGGGGCTGTCCCTTCTCGAGGACAGACGAGGGCAAGATCGCCCAGAGGCCGTTCGGAGGCGCGGGATACCCGAGGACCTGTTACGCGACTGACAAGACCGGTCTGTACATGCTCCACACGCTCTGGGAGCGCTCGGTCAAGATGAACGTCCCGCTGTACGAGGACAGGGTCGTCGTCGACCTGGTATTGGACGGCGACGCGTGCAGGGGTGTCATCTGCTGGAACCTGCGGACGGGCGAGCTCGAGCCGTTCATGGCCGAGGCGGTCATATTCGCCAGCGGCGGGAGCGGCCAGATATACGGCCGTTCGACGAACGCGCTCATATCCACTGGTTCGGCTCAGGCCGCCGCCTACAGGCGCGGCGTGCCCCTGAAGGACATGGAGTTCGTCCAGTTCCACCCGACCTCGCTGTTCGGGACGAACATACTGATGACTGAGGGCGCGAGGGGCGAGGGAGGCTATCTGATCAACTCCCTAGGCGAGAGGTTCATGTCGAAGTACGCTCCGAAGGTCATGGAGCTGGGACCGAGGGACATCGTCTCGAGGTCCATCCAGACCGAGATCAACGAGGGCAGGGGCATCGACGGCAAGGACTTCGTCTACCTGGACCTCAGGCACCTCGGCAGGGACAAGATCCTCGAGAGGCTCCCCGGCATCAGGGACCTGGCAATCAACTTCGTCGGGGTCGACCCGATCCAGAAGCCTGTGCCGATCCAGCCGGGCCAGCACTACACCATGGGCGGTTTGGACACCGACATCGACGGGGCCACGAAGTTCAAGGGCCTGTACGCCGCGGGCGAGTGCGGGTGCGTGAGCGTCCACGGGGCGAACAGGCTCGGGGGCAACTCTCTGCTGGACACCGTCGTGTTCGGGAAGCGCGCGGGCGCGGTCGCGGCCGAGTACGTGCTGAAGAAGACCGCGCAGAAGGAGGGCGAGGCCGCCATCCAGAAGTGCATGCGCGAGACGAAGGAGAGGATCGACAACCTGCTTTCCAAGAACGGCCCCGAGAACCACGCCGACATCCGTGAGGAGATGAGGCAGACGATGATCACGAAGGTCGGCATCTACAGGGAGCGGAAGGCGATGGAGGAGGCCCTCGCGAAGATACAGGAGCTCAAGGCGCGGTACAAGAACATCACCGTCCAGAGCAAGGGGAGGTCTTACAACCTCGAGCTCATACGCGCGATAGAGATGGAGGGCATGCTGGACGTCGCGGAGGCCATAATCGTGGGCGCCATCAAACGAGAGGAGAGCAGGGGGGCGCACTCGAGGCTGGACTTCAAGGAGAGGGACGATGAGAAGTTCCTCAGGCACACGATCGCGACCTACACTCCCAAGGGTCCGCAGCTAACCTACACCCCGGTCAAGATAACGAAGTACAAGCCCGAAGCAAGGAGGTACTGAGATGGCCGAAGGCGAGATAGTCGTCAAGGTGCAGAGGTTCGACCCGTCCGCCGACAAGCTGCCCTACTGGCAGCCCTATCATGTGAAGCTGCGGCCCGCCATGACCGTGCTCGACGCGCTGTTCGAGATCCTGAACCACCAGGACGGCACCCTGGCGTTCAGGTTCTGCTGCAGGGCGGGCGTGTGCGGCTCCTGCGCGATGGTCATCGGAGGGAAGATCAGGCTGGCGTGCGAGACCCAGATAAGCCAGTTCGTCGGAAGGGGCGACCTGATGATAAGCCCGCTGCCCCACCAGAGGGTGATCAAGGACCTCGCGGTGGACTACGACCACTTCTTCAAGAGGCTGACGGACGTCAAGCCGTACCTCGTGGGGAAGGAGCCGTACCCGGAGCGTGAATACATCCAGCTGCCGAAGGAGCGCGTGCCCATCAACGAGCCGATAGACTGCATCATGTGCGGCTCGTGCACGAGCTCTTGCACGGTCGCGTGGACCAGCTCGAGCTACCTCGGGCCTGCCGCCCTGCTGAAGGCCTACAGGTTCGTCGCGGACTCGAGGGACACGATCACCGACGAGCGGCTCGACCTCGTGGACAACGAGAACGGGGTCTACAGGTGCCACACGATCTTCAACTGCGTCGAGGTCTGCCCTAAGAAGCTGAACCCGACCGAGGCCATACAGAGGCTCAAGATCAAGGCCGTGAAGCGGAAGCTGTTCGGCAGAAGGAAGCGCAAGAGCTGACCCTGGACGCTCCTGAAAACAACAAGAAACAGAAGAGGCCTATGGCCTCTTCATTATGGTTTTTCCATCTACTTCTTCTTGCCCTTCTCCTTGAGCGATGTGAAGAAGTCGTGGTGCGCTTCCTCGTCCTCGAGGATGCTCTCGAAGATGAACCTCGTGGTCACGTCCCCCTCGGCCTCGGCGACATCCTCGATCTTCTTGTAGAGCTCGATCGCCTCGACCTCGGCCTTGATGTCGTTGTCGACCATCTCCCAGAGCTCTCCACCGATGTTGATGGGGCTAGGCTTCGTCGTCGGAACCCCACCGAGGTACCATAGCCGCTCGGCTATCTTCTCTGCGTGCTTCATCTCCGCCACAGCGATGGTCTTGAACTCGCCGCTCACGGCGAAGTGCTCGACTCCCATCCACTGCACGTGCTGCCACATGTACTGGACGGACACCTGTATCTCGCGCGCGATTGCCTGGTTCAACAGGTCTTTCAACTTCTGAGACGTCAAATCCATTCCTCCCTTTACTCGGGCCGAACTCCCCCACTCTGCGCTCAGCCCTCGCGAGGGTGACCTATGGGGTCGGGTGCCTTATACTTTATCGCGAACGCAGTGTCCCGCGCCTGAATAATCGTGCGCCTGACGGCGCTCACTGACAGGTGTATCCACCGTCTACGGAGAACGCCGCTCCCGTGATGAAGCTCGCGTCGTCGGATGCGAGGAACAGGACGGCGTTGGCGACCTCCTCGGGTTCGCCCAGCCTCCCGATCGGATGGCACTCGGACAGCTGCTTCCTGTACTCGTCGACATCCATGTTCCTCGCCTTCGCCTCCTGCCTGAACATCGGCGTGTCGATCTCTCCAGGGCAGACGCAGTTGACCCTGATGTTCTTCAGAGCGTAGTCAAGCGCGAGGCACTTCGTCATGAGGACCACAGCCCCCTTGGAGGTGTTGTATGCGATGGCGTTCCTGTCCCCGACGAGCCCGCTGCACGAAGCGTTGTTCACAACAGTTCCTTTCCCCTGCCTGAGCATGATCGGGATGACCGCCTTGGACATCAGGAACACGCCCTTGACGTTGACGGCCATTATTCTGTCCCAGTCCTTCTCTGATACATCCTCCACGGTCCCTTCGACCAGGATGCCGGCGTTGTTGAACAGCACGTCTATCCTCTTGTGCTTCCTGACTATGCGGTCGACCATCCTGCGGACGTCCTTCCCGTCTGTGACATCGCCGGCGAGGACGAAGGGATCGAACCCCTTGGCCTTGAACTCGACCAGGGCCTTCGCACACGATCTTGGGCGACACGTCGATGATGGCGACCTTCGCCCCCTCCTCCAGGAAGCGCTTCGCCGTCGCCTTGCCTATTCCGGACGCTCCTCCCGTGACGACCACGGACTTGCCCTTGAATCTCCGGTCCTCCAAATCAATCAATCCGAGGGTGTATGTTCCCTGGCCGATTTAACCCTGTGTTGCCTGGAGCCAGTAAATACAAATAATCCCTGCTCGTTCGTTCCTGATGTCTGCGAGGTCCTCGATGAGCCCCAGAGTTCTAGGCATTCTAGGCAGCCCCTGTCTCGACGGCACCGCGGCCGAGCTGCTGGATGCGGCGCTCAGAGGCGCCCGGAGCGCGGGTGCGGATGTGGCGCGGCTCGACCTCGCCCGGATGAACGTGCACCCGTGCAGGGAGTGCAGGGCGTGCGACAGCGACGCGTCCTGCGTCCACGGGCACGATGACATGGGCGCGATCTACAAGAAGATCCGAGAGGTGGATGCGATCGTGCTCTCCTCGCCGATATTCTTCATGAGCGTGACCGCACAGACGAAGGCGATGATAGACAGGTGCCAGTGCTTCTGGATCGAGCGCTATGTCCTGGGGAGGAGGGCGTACGAGGGGCGTCGCCGCCCGAAGGGCCTGTTCCTGTCGTGCGCAGGCTCCAACAAGCCGATAGTGTTCGAGCCGGCGAAGCATGTGGTGAAGGCGTTCTTCGCGGCCATAGACTATGAGTATGCCGGCGAGGTCCTGCTCGGGTTCACCGACGATCCTGAGCTCGGACCCAGGAAGAAAACCGCTCTCGAAGATGCGGAGTCGAGGGGCGCAGCGCTGCTCAAGTGAAGCCTGAACGCCTCAAAGGAACTTGCCCTTGGATATGACCTGGACCGTCTTCCCGTCCGCGCGCTCCACCTCGAGGTTGATCCCCGGGGCGCTGACGAAGTCCCAGTGCAGGATGGATTCAGATGTCCCGCCGTATGATATGTTCGAGCCGAACGCGATGTGCACAGTCCCGTTGACCTTCTCGTCCGCGAGGATGTAGCCGATAGCCTTCTTGATGTTGGGGTTGAAACCGATCCCGAGCTCCGCCACGTTCCGCGTCCTCACGGTCTTCCCGGACCTTCTGTCGAGCCGTTCGTTCGCTCTGAACCCTGAGACCACGATGTCGCCGTTCTTGCTCGCTTTGACCTTGTTCAGCTGCAGCTCGCCGTTCCTGAACTCGAGGTGCACATCCTTGATGATCTTGCCGGAATCGCGGTCGCAGGTGACCGGGCAGAAGAAAGTGCCCTCACCAACAGTCTCGATCGGGGAGACGAACAGCTCGCCTGCCGGGAGGTTTGCTCCTCTGTCGCCCACTGAGAAATCGTAGTCGCTGGTGAACCCGTCGTCGATGTTCAGCCTTCTCCCTTCGATCTTGACTCTGAAGTCGGTCCCCTTGTCGTCCCATGCATGGGCCCACGTGGCCTTCTCGAACTTCTGAGCCAACTTCCTGCCGATCCTCATGAGCAGAGCGGGTGAGGTTGAGATGCCACCTATGATGGTCTCCTCGAGCTGGCTGTAAGGGATCCCGAATCTCTTCGCGGACCCGTGCGTCGGCCATCCCGCGTAGAGCCATTTCTTGCCGTCTTTGGGGTGATGCACGATGTCGTTGATGGGCACGGAGGCCTTGCGTCTGGCCTGCAGCTTCTCCTGAGGGAAGCTATGCGCGATGCCGGGGTCGTCCATCTCCTCGACCGAGATGATGAGGTCCGCGGCCTTGACCATGCCCACATACTGCTTGTGCGGGACTGCAAGGGTCTTTGCCGGGACGACATCGAACACCTTCTGCAGGTACCGGTCCGAGGTGACGACTATCGTGGGGGTCGTGCCCTTCCTGTAGCACTCAATGGCGATGTCCTCGAGAAGCCTCTGAGTGTGAGCGCCTCCCTTGATGATGACTCCTTCGCCCTTCTTGAGGTTGCACGTGTCCACCATGCTCTTTGCGCACCGTGCAATCGTCCTGTCGCTGATAGCCATTATGACGCCCATTTGATGCGAGCATGGACACGGTACTTATAGGTGTCGCACTTGTCGATGTATGTTGTTGGACGTTACAATTTCTTTACCATCACTGCCGGAAAACACGTGCGCTCGTACTGCTGACAGAGCATGCAGTTGCTCATGCTGGGCCCGCCTGATTCCTTCATCGTGCTGGTCCTGTACCCTATCTTCTCGAAGAACCGTGGTGCCCTCGCGAGCGCCCACAGCCTGTCCGCGCCCCGGACCCGGGCCTCGTTCTCGATGGTCTTCACGAGCAGGGAGCCGACCCCCTTGCTCCTCAGGCGCTCGACGACCGCGAGCCATTCTATCGAGTACCGGCTGCCGTCCTTCTTCAGGGCGACGCACCCGACGAGTTCAGGCCCGAAGTAGTAGCCATAAGCCGTGATGATGTTCTCGAAAATCCCGTCCTCCAGACCTGACGAGAGGGCAAGGGCCCTTATGGCATCGAAATCCGCCGTCCTCTTGAGCTCGGGCCCGCTGTGGTTCTGTCCGTCCATCGGCCCCATGGATTACAAGGCCGCGAGATATCTCTTTCGGGTCGTCCGGCTCGGGCGTCACCACTGTTCCCAATCGCCCGCGGCGGTCATCGACGGCTGGGCCGGCGTCCTCGCGATCTCCTGCCGGACGACCTTGGGGAGCGCGACCTCGAGGCACGCGCCGTGCGAGGGCGCGCCGGGGACGCGGTCCTTGACCGAGACGATCCCGTTGTAGCGGTCGACCAGAAGAGAGACGATCGACAGCCCCATTCCGGTCCCGCTCATACCATCCGGCCTCTTCGCGAACCTGGCGAAGACCTTGTCCTTTCTGTCGTCGGCTATGCCAGGGCCGTGGTCCGCGATCCTGACCGTCCACGCGCTGTGGCCGTCGATGAGCCGCACCTCGACCTCCGCGATGGGCTTCGGATTGTACTTGACGGCATTGTTGAGGAGGTTCGCAAACAGGTCATGAATGAGCTCGTCGGCCATGACCGTGCTCTCGCAATCAGGACAGTCGAGATTCACTATGATGTCCTTCGACGGGAAGTCTCTCTTGACGGCTGAGATGCATCTGACCAGGACCTCTCTGAGGTCGTAGGCTTCCTTGACCCCGAATTCCGTGCTCTTCATCTCGGAGATCTTCCTCACGTTGTCGACGAGCGCTTTCATGGCGCCGGAGACCGCAGAGGCCTTCTTCGCGGTTTCGAGGTTCTTCGGATCCATCGTCGGGCTCTTCTGCAGCTGGTTGAGATAGTACTGGAGGGGAGTGACCATGTTGCCTATGTCGTGGACGATCAGATCCAGATATCCTTGGGACTCGGTCATCGAGCAGATGGCTTCCTCGTACATCTTCGAGTTCTCGACCGCTATCGCGGTCAGGTCCGCCAGGAACTGTATCCTGTCGATGGAGTCCTTCATGGGGACCTTCCCGTCCGCGGGCTCGTCTATCTCGATCCACCCGATCCAGTTCCCGAGCCTGTCCTTCATGGCGAAATCGATATAGTCGAGCTCGTGCCAGTCGTCGGGCGAAGCCCTCGGGTTCTTGATTGTGAGGTGGTTGGAGACGTAGTCAAGTTCGTCGCTGCACGACCGGACGCGGTCCTCCGCTCGGACGTAGTATGCGCCTCGGCCGATCCTGCGCTCCTCGCGCAGGTCGTTCTTCTTCCTCTCCAGCGTATACGTGTGCTTCCTTATCGCGAGGACCTGGTCCACCGCGAACCCGTGGAGCACGCGCGGAGTGAAGACCCCCGTCTTCTCGTCGAGGACGCAGATGGTGAGTGCCTTTATGCCGAAGGTCTCCACGATGGTCATCATGACCTTCTCGAGCAGGACGTCCAACGGCTCGACCTTGGAGATGAGCCTGAGTATGTCGAGCATATCGGCGATCGGCAGGGGTCGGATACCCTGCTGGGTGACACTCGGAGCCTCAGTCCTGGCAGACGGCCCCGGCATAATCATCCCTCATCGCGTGCATCCCAAAGTTGGGATTCACATCATCTTATAAAAACATGTCGAGGAATGCCAGATGCTTCGTTGTCCTGCACAGCAGGACAACCATTATAGGGCGAATGCGATATGCGTGGTTGGACATGTCCAGGACGCCCCAGGAGATTGGCCCGATGCCGACCCCGATGAGGGACCCGTTCGGCCGGGAGATCAGGAGCCTGCGCCTTTCCGTCACTCAGGCGTGCGACCTTGCGTGTGCTCACTGTCACAGGGAAGGCCAGGATGCTTCCGCGGAAGAGATGACCCTCGAGGAGATCCAGATGGTCGTGGCCGTGGGCGCATCACTGGGAGTGCGCAAGGTCAAGATCACCGGCGGGGAGCCGCTGATGAGACGTGACATCGTCGACGTCGTGTCGAGGATATCTCCGTTGGTTCGGGAGGTCTCCATGACGACGAACGGTTCCCGCCTGTCCGAGAAGGCTGCGGCGCTCAAGGCTGCAGGCCTCGCGCGCGTGAACGTCAGCCTTCACTCCCTCGACCCGAGGACGAACGAGAGAATGTGCGGGGTCGACGTGACCGCCCGCGTGGTGGCCGGCATCGAGGACGCCGTGAATGTCGGCCTCAACCCGGTCAAGGTCAACATGGTGGTCTTCAAGGACATCAACCACGACATGATTCAGCCGATGATGGACTTCTGCGGGCGTGTGGGGGCTGTCCTGCAGCTCATCGAATATGAGTCCGATAGGAATTCGGCGAACACTTCGGAGTTCGCCAAGAAGCACTTCTCGTTGGCTCCCTTCGAGCAGAGCCTTGCGGCGGCGTCCTCCCAGACGACCATCAACGAGCTGCACAGACGGCACAGATACCTGGTGCCCGCGAACGGCGCCAAGGTCTCGGTGGAGATCGTCCGGCCCATGCACAACACGGAGTTCTGTGCGAACTGTACGCGCATCCGGGTCTCCAGCGACGGGAAGCTGAAGCCCTGCCTGCTCGACAGGGAAGGAGCGGTCGATGTCCTGGAGCCGATGAGGGCCGGTGCGACCGACGACCAGCTGCGCGCCTTGTTCGCCAAAGCTATTGGCCGCAGACGACCATACTGGAGCTGACCCCGGCATGCGCCCGAAAGTCAATATCGTCAGGGATCCCATCATCATCGACGAGGTGATCGGCTCCGTTGAGTCTCCGTCCGCGGGATGCATCGTGAGTTTCACAGGCACGGTCAGGAATAGATCCGATCTCGGGAGGGTGACCGGGATGCACCTGGAGGCGGCCGAGGACCTCGCGAGGAAGGACCTTCGGAGGATCGCTGAGGGAGCGATGTCGGCTCACGAACTGATCGGGGTGGCGGTGACGCACAGGGTCGGCGGTCTGAATGTCGGCGAGGTCATCGTCGTGATCGCGGTCAGCGCGGCCCATCGGAAGGACGCGTTCGACGCCTGCGAGTACATGATCGACGAGCTCAAGGAGACCACCCCGATATGGAAGAAGGAGCTATCGGGCAGAAGAGGACAGTGGGTGAAAGGGGAGTCTTGATCTCATGGCCAAGATGGTGGATGTTGGCGGGAAGGAAGTCGTCCGGAGGGTCGCGACAGCTGAAGGGACCCTGAAGCTCAAGAGGTCGACGGTGGAGTCGATTGCCAGAAACGAGGTGAAGAAGGGCGATGTCATGTCGGCTTCGAAGATCGCGGGGATACAGGCTGCGAAGGGCACCTCCACGATTCTGCCGCTCTGCCATCAGGTGCCCTTGACGTCCGTTGAAATCGAACTCGTTGCGGCAGGCGACCTGCTGAAGGCTAGATGCACCGTGTCGGCGCATTACAGGACGGGCGTCGAGATGGAGGCGCTGGTTGGAGTGAGCGCCGCCCTGCTCAATGCGTGGGACATGGTCAAGTACCTGGAGAAGGACGAGATGGGCCAGTATCCGGGAACCGTAATCCAGGATGTCAGGGTCACGCTCAAGGAGAAGGGGGACGGCTAGATGGGCGTGGACGAGCACAGGGGAAAGGCGCCGAAGAGCGTGGTCGTTGCGATCATCACGGTCAGCGACAGCAGGACGGACTCGGACGATACGTCGGGGAAGGCGATCGCGGAGGTCCTCGGCTTGCATGGGCACCGTATCCTCAGGAAGACCATTGTCAAGGACGAAGTGCCTGAGATACAGAAGGCCCTGAGGGAGATGATCGAGGACACGCAGATCCAGGCAATCGTCATGAACGGGGGCACGGGGATCGCCAGGCGCGATGTCACCCTCGAGGCGGTGTCGCATTTCGAGGAGAAGCAGATGCCTGGCTTCGGCGAGCTGTTCAGGATGCTGAGCCATCGCGAGATCGGCAGCGCCGCCGTCATGTCACGCGCAACAGCCTTCGTATCGGAAGGGAAGGTCGTGTTCTGCCTGCCCGGGTCCGAGAAGGCCGTGAGACTGGCGGTCACCGAGCTGATCGCCCCCGAGCTGGGCCATATGGTCTGGGAGGCCAACAGATGAGGCCGATCAAGCGCCTCATACAGCTGAACGAGGCGCTGGAGCTCTCGCTCGAGGCCGTGCGGCCGGTCAGCAGGACGGAGACGATCGACATCATCGACTCGCCCGGAAGGGTGGCCGCGGAGGATGTGGTGTCTTCCTTGAGCGTCCCGCCCTTCTCGAGGTCCGCCATGGACGGCTACGCTGTCCGCGCGAAGGACACGTTCGGCGCATCGAAGCTGCGGCCCGTGAGGCTCAATATGACGGAGGCCGTGTATGCAGGGGCAGTCCCTCGCGAGTCCGTCGTCAAGGGCCATTGTTCGGAGATCGCCACCGGGGCCATGCTCCCTAAGGGGGCGGACGCGGTGGTTATGGTCGAGAACACAGAGAAGGATGGGGATCGGATCTCCGTCACAGAGGCTGCGCACCCGGGCCAGCATGTGTCCAAGAAGGGCGAGGACATCGCCCCCGGGGTCAAGATCGTCTCGAAGGGCGAGCTGCTGAACCCGAGCAAGGTGGGCGCGCTCGCGGCGATAGGCAGGGCGCGCGTGAAGGTGTATGCCAGACCGAGGGTCGCGGTGATACCGACGGGCAACGAGATCGCCGAGCTGGGAAAGAAACTGGAGCCGGGCCAGGTGTACAACATCAACAGCTACACGCTCCCCGGGGTGATAACAGCCAACGGCGGGGAGGTGCTCGTGTCGAAGATAGTCGACGACTCCCTCGAAGACCTCGAAGCGGTCTTGAGGAAGTATCAGGACTGCGATGTGCTGGTCTTCTCCGGGGGCAGCTCGGTCGGCGAGAGGGACATCATGCTCGACGTCCTCGAGAGGAACGGCAAGGTCGTGTTCCACGGCATCGCGGTGAAACCCGGGAAGCCCACACTGTTCGGGACCATCGGAAGCCAGCTAGTGTTCGGCATGCCTGGATATCCGACCGCTTGCCTGTCGAACGCCTACATACTCCTGGCGCCGGTCCTGAGGGCGATGGCGCGCCTCCCGAAGAGGGAGCCGCAGACCGTCCAGGCGAGGATGGGTCGGAGGGTGGTTTCGACGACCGGCCGGACGCAGTTCTTGACAGTGCGCCTCGAGGACGGCGTCGCGCAGCCCGCGTTCAAGGAGTCGGGGGCCATAACCAGCATGGCGTTCGCGGACGGGTACGTGGTCATCCCCGCGGATGTGGACCTGATCGAGAAGGACGAACCCGTCGTCGTTCATCTTCTGTGACGGGATGCAGCCGGGGCACGGGTGCGGTGGCACGAGACTGATATACTGGATGTGGAATCTGGATAGACGGAACACCGAGGCTGGAACGTGTCAATCCGGAAGATGCTGCCTGAGGACATCGATTTCGCGGTCGAGATGACTCGGATCGAGGGTTGGGAGTACAGCAGGATAGAGATAGACAGGCTACTCAAGATCGACCCCGACGGGAGTCTTATATGGGAGGACGGGGAGCAGGTCGCGTTTCTCACGACCATCCACTATGGCAAGACTGGGGTGATAGGCCACCTCGTGGTCTCCGAGAAGGGCAGGGGTCGCAAGATCGGGACTGAACTGATGAAGAGGGGGCTCGGCTATCTCGACGGGCTGGGCATGGACTCCGTCGTCCTCTACGCCACGCACGCTGGGAGGAAGCTGTACGAGAACATGGGTTTCAAGGACAGCCATCGGATCCACGCGCACGGCGTGAATGTCGACAAACAGACCGTCGACGGGCTCGAACAGAGATGCAGGCCCCTGAGGAGGAGCGACCTCGACGAGGTCGTCCGGATGGACAGCGAAGCGTTCCAGGATGACCGGACCGACCTGATAACTGGACTCTATGATGAGTTCCCGGAGATATGCCTCGGACTTGAGCGCGACGGTGATCTGGTTGGCGCGATCTTCGGCAGGAGGACACCCATAGGGACCGACCTTGGTCCTTGGGTCTGCAGGTCCGGCTCCGTCGAGGACGCCAGGATGCTTTTCGAGTCCGCTGCCAAGGCAGTGGGCGGCAAGAGGGTCGAGTTCGGCATATTCGAGAAGAACAAGCCCTTCGAGGACTTCGCCCTCGCGTATCCCCCGTTGAAGTACTTCGATGTGCTGATGATGGTCAGAGGCAAGCCCCGGTACGTCAGGAACCTGGAGACTGCCTGTGGCATCGCCGGGTTCGAGCTCGGCTGACAAACCCCTACACGAGGTCGCTGTCGCGCTTCGCGTAGTAGATGATGTCGTTCTCCCGTTTGTAGCCCATGTTCAGGAACAACACTTCGGAGGCGGGGTTGTCTCCTTCGATGAGAATGGAGAACACCCCTCTTCCGCGCTTCCGCAAGGCCTTCTCGCACTCGTCCACAATGGCGCGGCCGACGCCCTTCTTCTGCGCGCCTGGGAGAACGGCCAACCGGTTGATCCAGCCCTTCCTGCCGTCATCGCTGGCGATGGCCGCCCCTACGAGCTTGTCCCCTTCGAAGGCGCCGATGAACAGGTCCGGGTACGCCGCCCTCTGCTGCCTCAGGTTCTCCAGACTGTCCCTGCCAGTCGGCCTGTAGGGCAACCCAGCCTCCACCCAGACCTTCGTCATCGCATCCAGTTCGCTCTCTCTCAACGGACGGACAACCGCCTTCATCGGAATCAACTGACCCTCAAGAGGTGCGTAAATGCGTTCCCGGATTTGAACGATGTGGTGCGGGCGGTGCTCGGATGCTCGCTAGGTATCAGGTCAGCGCTTGCTCTTCTTCCTCTTCTTGGGCTTCGCGGCGGCCTTCTTGGGTTTGTGCTTGTGCTTGATTCTCCGTGATTCCATCGGTCGCTCACAACAGATCATGTTCTCCAGCAGCCCCACCCCTTCCTCGGTGACGACCAGGGTGGTGCCGCACACCTCGCACACGAACTCCGTGCCTTTCTTCGGTTGCTCTCCTTCCATCGCAGATTCCTCCCCCCGCCCGTGGAATCTAGGTTCGGAATCGTATTTCTACATAGGGCCTTAGAGGGACGTGCCCGGGATTGTCCCGGCCTACAGAAGAGTGTGTGGCCGATGGGGTCAGAGCTCTCCTTCATCCTTCGCGTTGCGGGCCACCATCATCATGACCTCGAACGCTCTGAAGGCGTCGATGGCATCCTTCGCCTTGTATGCCACGGACTTGACATCCTTGCGCTTGACCAGCGGGATCTTGGAAGCGTACTCCGCCATGAGCGGCTTCACGAACTCGACCTCCATCTGGATGGGCTTCTTGAGGGTTACGGGAGGGATGTCCTTGGCCCTGGAGATCGCCTCCTTCGCGCCCTTTCTGATCAGGTCGCACGCCTTCTTGGGAGTCAGCGACCGAACGCCGTACACGCCGATCCCCTCCTTGGTGGGGACACCGACGATGTCCTTGACGAGGCTTCGGGCCTGGTTGACCGCATGCAGGTCGCCTGATACGAACACCAGAGGCACCCCGAAATGGCCGGCCAGGACTGCGCCCAGGCCAGATTCTCCCAGGATCTTGCCGTTCATCCTCAGCGCGGCAATCGCGTACGTGTATGTGTGCCCGAGCACGCCCGCGTGCGTGTGCCTCATCGCGTGGTAGCCCACCTGGAAAGCGGCGTCGAACCCCTTCGAGATGCCGCTCATCATGCCGAGCTCGTAGGGAGCGCCCTGGATGACCTCGACCTCCTCGTCCATCAGTTCGACCAGCAGGTTCCTGCCGGTGTCGTGCGCGTCGCAGACGAGCACTTCGTCCGCACCGCCCGCCCTCGCACCCTCGATGGCGGCCTGGACCTCGTCGGTCATTATCCGGCGCATCCTATCGTAGTCGAACCCCTTCTGTTCGACCTGGTCGTCGTGGCTGAGGGTCGCGATGCCCTCCATGTCTGCTGATATGTGGACCTTCATAGCGATCTCTTGGCGGATGCGTCTCTGTCGGATAAAAGGTTCGCGCTGCCGGGCAACGAGCACGGGGCGAGAACCATGACCAAAGCCTTTTATCGATTCCCAGGGCATTTGGTGTCATCCATGTCAAACACCCTTCCCGCACCTGATAGTTCCGGCCAGGAACCTGCCAACAGAATTCGGAGTCTCGCGAGGATCCACGAGCTGACCACGGAGCTGCTGTACGTCGAGGACATCAGCGTGTTCCTGCGGAGGATCGCGGAGTCGGTGAGAGAGCTGTTCGGGTTCGACAGGGTCAGCATCTCCACCATGGACACCGTGAGGGGGATATTCACCGACCACGCGCTGGCAGGATATTCCGAGCAGGAGGAGGCGGAGGTGAGGCAGAACGAGAGCGCCTTCGCCGTGGATGAGATACTGTCGGATTTCAAGGAATCGTTCAAGATCTCCAAGATAGCATACTACATACCCGCGGAGAAACAGGTCAGTCCTCCGGGCGATTTCGTAGCCGTCAAGGATAGGAAGGCTGCGGCCGAGCTGCGCAAGGGCCCGAACATGTGGCACGAGTTGGATCTTCTCTACTTTGCCTTGAACGACAGGCGCGGGCAGATGGTGGGCTTCCTCCAGGTCGATTACCCCAAGAACGGCAGGATCCCCAGCGCGGAGACCGTGTCGGAGATCGAGTTGTTCGCGAGGATAGCCGCCGTCGGGATTGAGAACTTCAGCACCTACAGGAGAGCGCACGACCTGATGAAGGAGAACGAGACCAAGTCGGAGAACATGCTCAAGATCCTGGAGCTGACCAGGAGCGTGCTGATGGTCGACGACCTCGACGTCGTGCTCCGGAAGATCGCCTCTGCGATGGCCTCGTCCTTCAACTACCGGAAGGTCGGCGTGTCGTTGTTCACTGAGGGCCAGAACGAGGTGATGGTGCATGCCCTCAGCGGGTACACGAAGGACGAGGAGGCCCTCGTGCGCAAGACCCCGATCCTTAAGGACAAGGTGCTCGAGGACATCAGAGAGGAGTTCAGGGTCACGAACAGCGGGTACTATGTCCCAGGTGAGAGCCAAATGGCACGGATGGAGGACTTCGTGTTCATCGAGAACGTCGAGAACGCGAGGAAGCCGCGGGCGACCCCCCATAGCTGGCACGAGCTCGACCTGCTGTACTTCGCGATCTACGACAGGGAAGGGCACATCATCGGGATCATACAGCTCGACTATCCCGCCGACGGGAAGATCCCCACGAAGGAGATGATGGAGGCGATGGAGGCGTATGCAAGCATCGCGTCGATCGCGATAGGCAACTCCTCCCTGTTCGAGGACACGAACGATGCCAAGAGCCAGGTCAAGATGTACCTCGACCTGCTGACCCATGATGTGGGCAACTTCGTCAACCCGATCAACGCCTACCTCGAGCTCGTCATAGGGACGACCTCGCTGACCGCGGTGCAGCACAAGTACATGTCCTCTGCGCTCGAAGCGACCAGGAGCGTCTCGCACCTGATAAGGAACGTCAGCCGGTCCGCGCAGATGCTCGAGGATCAGCAATCCGAGCTTGTTCCCAGGGACCTTCTCAAGACCCTGCTGCAGGTGTCCACCGATGCGAGGAGCGCGTTCCTCAGCCGCAGGGTCAACATCAAGCTGAACTTCCCCAAGGCTGATGTCTGGGTCATGGCGGACGGCCTCTTGGACGAGGTGTTCTACAACCTCCTCAGCAACTCGATCAAGTACGACGACCACGACGAGGTCACCATCGATGTCGATGTCGAAGTCCTGCAGGAGAACGAGAAGAACATCGCCCGCGTGAAAGTGATCGACCGAGGGACAGGGATTCCCGACGACCTGAAGGAGAAGGTGTTCTCGCGCGGGTTCAGGCAGATGGCGAAGGCGGACCGCCCGTCCCTGCACAAGTCGAAGGGGGCGGGCATGGGGCTGTCACTTGTGAAGTCCCTCGTGGACAAGTACGAGGGGAAAGATATGGGTCGAGAACAGGGTCTATGCGGACCATTCCATGGGCAGCGTGTTCGTCGTGCTGCTCCCGGTGCCGTAGCCTGTGCCAGGCCGGATATCAATTTATATCGTCGCTCGTCATCCTGTTGACGGGCTGTTCCGATGGATCCCGGGAAAGAGATCGCCGTCATCAAGCGGACTTATGGGATTGTTGGCAGGGAGCGCGAGCTGGAGCTTGCCCTTGCCGCGGTCCGGTCGGGAAGGCACCTGATGATAGAGGGGCCGGTCGGGGTCGGGAAGACCATCCTCGCGATTGCCGTCGCGCGGCATCTCGGGAGGACCGTACTGAGGGTGGATGGCGACGA
Organism: Thermoplasmatota archaeon; assembly: GCA_963818745.1. Lineage (GTDB taxonomy): Archaea > Thermoplasmatota > Thermoplasmata > UBA10834 > UBA10834 > CAWBDD01. The sequence goes on from CAWFTI010000003.1 coordinate 287,642, forward strand.
GAGGTACACCGAGCAGAAACTCTCGGGATGGTTCGATCCCCCGGTGGTGCTGGAGAAGGGCTATGTCGACGAGGCGTTCATCGCGGGACCTCTTACGGAGGCGATGAGGACTGGTGGTGTGCTGTTCATCAACGAGATGAACCGCATGCCCGAGGGCGTCCAGAACATACTGCTGCCGGCGATGGACGAAGGCCTCATCGAGATACCCAAGGTCGGGACAGTGAAGGCGACGCCCGGGTTCGTGGTGATCGCGACCCAGAACCCCCGGGAGTTCGTCGCGACCACCGCGCTCTCCGAGGCCTTGTCCGACCGGTTCGAGATGGTGCTACTTCATTATCAACCGGAAATCGAGGAGATGGAGATCCTCAGGAGGCAGATGAAGGACGTCTCCGAGGAGGTTATCGCGCGCTCGGTGTGGATCGCGAGGCGGACCAGGGACCATCCGAACATCAAACGGGGCGCTAGCATCAGGGCGGCGATGGGGATTGCGCAGCTGGCGAAGAGGTTCACGGGCGAGCTGCATGACGGGATCCGAAAAGCGGCCCTCATGGCGTTGCCTACCAGGATAGAGATGAGGGAGGAGTCCAAGCTCACCCCCGAGGAGGTCATCGAGGAGATAGTCAGCGAATGCTTCTCGCTGTCGCCTCCTTCCTCCGGCCGGCCGCTTGAAGACCCGAAGCGCGACGAGGAGATGAAGCGCAGGGCGGAAGAGGATGTCAGGTACAAGAGGATCAATGTCTCTGGCATCCTCGAGGTCCTGGAGCAGGGAGGGATCGACGAGGTGTCCGATCACGATGACCTCGGCTGGACGATCGCGCAGAACTACTCCTATCTCAGGACGAGGGTGTCGAGCCCCGCGATGCTCGAGCTCGCGAAGAGGATCGCGATACGGGCGACCATCCGGCGGGTCCTGCAGTTGCTCGGCCCAGTGTCCGTGCCCACGCATCTTGACAGGACGGAGTTCAGGGTGGGCATGGAAGGCGAGCTCGACGTCGAGGAGACCATCGACAGGATAGCGGAGATCGGCCGGAAGGACCCGTCCGCCATAGTGCTCGAGAGACGGGAGCCGAGGCGGATGGCGGTCGCGCTGATGCTCGACGCCAGCCTGTCCATGAGCGGGGACAAGCTCGCAATCGCAACCGCGGCGATCGCCGTGCTAGCATTCAGACTCAAGACCGTCGACTACCTCCTTATCACGTTCAACGACGTCCCGAAGGTCGTCAAGCGCGTCGACCAGACGAGGTCCCTGGATGACCTGGTCTCGATGCTTCTTGACTTCAACGCGATCGGATACACCAACATCGACGGGGCACTGAGGAAGGGCAAGGAGGAGCTTTCGCGCTCGCGCACCAGGAACCAGGTCGGCATACTCGTGACCGACGGGAACTACACCGTCGGCGAGGACCCTGTCAGCGCGGCGGGTGCCTACAAGAGGCTGTTCGTCGTGATGACCGAGGGGCACGACTGCCAGCCTCAGACGTGCGAGGGGATCGCTAAGAGCGGTGGAGGGGCTATGTATGCGGTCTCCGACTTCGACGAGATACCAAGGGTCCTGTACAGGGTACTCAGGCTCGTCGCGCAGGGTTCTCCCCACAGCGTCCATCGCTGAAGCCCCGAGAGACGTCCGCGTGCCGCCAAATCGATCCCGCAACAACTTGAAATGACGCTCCGGGCGGTTCGGGAATCCGGAGTGCATAAATGATTGAGGCCGAGCTGCGCCTAAGGATCCCGAGGGTGTGGCTCACGGAACTGCCGACCCGGTACTCAGTCTCGATACGGATTGTGGATAGGCGTCCCTCGGGAAAGTGCGGCGTGAGGGACCTGGTCGAGATGTCAGGCTCGCAGGAGGACATCGAGTCGATCCTCGACGCGCTCGAAAAGGAGCCGTGGGTGAAAGACTTCGACCTGGACTTCGTGGAATCCGGGAAGCTTGTAGGGGAGGTGGTCACCCACAAATGCCTTGCGTGCTCGGCGCTCGCTTCCTCGAGATGCTACCTTATGTCCGCCCGGGTCTCACGGGACGGAGCCTTCTCATGGCGGTTGATGACGAAGGGCCGGGAGGATCTCCAGAGGCTCGTCTCCAAGCTCCGGAAGCATAGTATTGAGGTCGAACTCCTCAAGGTGACCCCTATAGGCGAGCGGGAGGCGTTGACGGAGCGGCAGAGGGAGATAACCATGATTGCGTTCGAGCGCGGGTATTTCGACACTCCTCGCAGGGTCAAGCTGAAAGACCTCTCGAGCATGACGGGAGTGTCTCAGGCTACGCTCTCAGAGATCCTCAGGAAGGGTCAGCGGAGGATTCTGATCGACTATCTCCGCGAGAAGGAGAAGTCCCTATAATCTCCCGCTACTGTCCAGTGGTGTACAAGAATGTTCATCTCGCACACGGGTGATATTTCAACTTATCGCGAACCGAGAAGGGGTGAAAAATGGCCTCGCCGAAGGGTTATATAGGCTCAGAATGACAAGACACTACTCGAACTTCCTCCCCCTCTCTTCTTTTTTGTTTTCACCTCTGAGCGACTGCTTTTCACATCAGGTGAACGGCGTTCCCCCGGCTCAAAAAGCCCAAAGGGGTGGAGCTGCATACATCGTGCGGTCCGCTCGGGCCTGCGGACCTTGGGGCATTGGATGAACACAGCGATCCTCCTGCTCGCAATGACGTCCGTTCCAATGGGGTTGTACAGCCTCTCTGAGTTCCTCCGGAAGGAGAGGACCAGAGGGTTCTTTGGGATGCTAGCCGCGGTTTGGTCCATCGCCGGGGTGGTGCTCGTGTCGGTTGGCGTTCCGGGGCTGGTCTTCTTTCCCGGTCTTCTCGCGATCGTCCTCGCGGGCTCTGCCGTCAGGTTCAGGGAGGGGAGGACGACAGGTTTGGCGCTCAGGATGCTCGTGATCGGTTCGATCCTCTGCACCGTCTCCGTGGAGCTGGTGTTCCTGTGAGGGTCCGTCCCGCAAAGGTCGCGGTCGTCTCGCTCGTCTATCTCTGCGTCGCCGCTCTTTATCTCGCGTTCTTCAGTTCTGTGGGAGATTACAGGATTCCCGAAAGGGCACAGAGTTCGTATGCGAGTGCGGCTGGCATCTCGACAGGCACATCAACGCCAGCCTGAACCTGCTGCAGACAGCCGTCTCGAGAGAGATGGTGGGGGGTTTACGGTTCGACCCCGGCGCGCTCCAGCATGACGTGATGATGATCCTCTACGACCCTGAGAAGGGCGCACGGTCGGAGCCGAATGGAGCGAGTTGCGAGGAGGCTGCGGCGTGAAAGACCGCCGCCTAATTTCGCAACAGAACCATGTTCCCTGTTTCGCCCGCAGAGCCCACGGACACGTTTAGCTACGAGGTCGAGGAGAGGACGTACCGCGCCCTGCCGAACATCCACGAGAGGGTCTACACGAACGGGAAGGCGTTCCTAGCGATAGCCACTGTGCGGACGATAAGCGCCCCCAACTCTGCGTACAGCGCGGCGTTCGACCGGCTGGATGGATACGCCGAAAACTATGCGAGGGACCAGTACGGCATCGAGATCGAGGTGCGGGAGGAGTCCAGGGATGATTCGTTCGCGTTCTCAGGCCACACGGGCGTGAAGTTCGTCTTCGGGATCTACAAGGATATGGTGGTCGGCTTCCCGCCGTTCGAGACTACCCTGAGCGTGAAGGTCGCAGAGCTCGGTGCCATCGCGTGGTTCTGCAACGTCGACTTCGAATCCGTGATACTGTTCTATGTCACTCCGCTGTACTTCGCGGATGATCCATCACTGTCCGACCTGTCGAGCCAGCTGACTTCGATGGTGTCCGAAGTGCGGTGCCATTGACGCGCGGTCGCGCAGTCCGGATGTGCTTCGAGCGTGGTGAATGGAATTCGGTTCCATACGCGCTATTCTGTCACGGTCCGCCGTTCGCGCATTGGTTATTCACTTTGCTGGTCCGAGGAATAGTCTTAAGAACATGCATACACAATTCGTTCGCTCAATGCCAATAGTTCCGAAGCGTATGTTCTTCACGAAAGGCGTCGGGAGACACAAGTACGAGCTGCAGTCTTTCGAGATGGCCCTTCGTGATGCGGGAATTGAGAAGTTCAACCTGGTCTCAGTGTCAAGCATAATGCCCCCGGGTTGCAAGATCGTCAACAAGGAAGATGGTCTGAAGGACTTGCACCCTGGCCAGATCGCTTTCGTCGTGATGTCGCGCAACTGCACGAACGAACCGAACAGGATGGTCGCCGCCGCAATCGGATGCGCGGTCCCGGCAGAGGGAAGCCAATACGGGTACATATCGGAGTACCACGCGTTCGGCGCGAACGCGGAGACTGCGGGTGATTTGGCCGAGGACCTTGCCGCGACGATGCTCGCAACCACTCTCGGGATACCTTTCGACACCGATAAGGACTGGGACGAGCGCGAGAACCAGTACAAGATGAGCGGGAAGATCGTCAAGACCCTGAACATCACAAAGACGGCCGAGGGCGAGAAGAGTGAGACATTCACCACCGTTCTCGCAGCGGCCGTGTTCGTCACCGACGATCCGAAGGATGAGAACTCGCCTGCCACCAATGCCGCGAAGCCGTGATATCCAAGTGACGCGATTCATGATACTCGCGGAGTGTTGATTCATGTCAAGAACCGGGAAAACTGTGAGGAGGGTCGGAGAGCTCAGGGACGGCTTCAGCGACAAGCTCAAGCCCCTGGAGTCGCTCGACCTCACCAAGTACAGAACCGTGTCCGAGCTCGTCGATGGCATGTCCAGATGCAGCTTCGGCGCGAGGAACGTCGGCGAGGCTGCAGAGGTTGTCCAGGCGATGGTCGAGGACGACGATTGCCTCAAGATACTGACGCTCTCCGGCGCGATGACGCCCGCGAAGATGGGCCTCGTCGTCTGCGACATGATCGACTGGGGGATGGCCGACGCGGTCATCTCGACCGGTGCGATCATGGCCCACGGCATGGTCGAGACGACGGGCAGGGCGCACTTCAAGCACGACGAGGCGATGAACGATGTGTCCCTCTACGAGAAGGGATACAACAGGATTTACGACACGATCGAGCTCGAGGTCAGCCTGGACGACATGGAGCTGATATTCCGGAAGGTCATGGAAGAGGCCACGGGCAAGAAGGAGTCCATGGGCAGCTTCGAGTTGAACCGGCTGATCGGCGAGTATCTCGCCAAGAACACCACCGACGACCAGAGGGGAATCCTGAAGTCGGCGTTCCTGAACGACGTGCCCGTGTACGTGCCGTCGTTCACGGACTCCGAGCTGGGGCTGGACTTCGGCGTGTACCTCCGCAGGATGAAGCTTCAGAAGAAGAAGGGGATCGTGTTCGACGCCTTTGCTGACCTGGAGGACTACACAGAACGCGTGCGCGCGTCGAAGCGCTTGGGCATACTGACGATAGGCGGCGGAGTGCCAAGGAACTGGGCGCAGCAGGTGGGCCCGTATCTCGACATCATCAACAAGCGTGTGGGGACGGGCGGTGGGTTCAAGAGGTTCGACTACGCCGTCAGGATATGTCCGGAGCCGGTCCACTGGGGCGGCCTTTCGGGTTGCACATACTCCGAGGGCGTTTCCTGGGGCAAGATCAAGCCGAGGACCGAGGGCGGGAAGTACGTCGAGGTCTTCGCCGATGCTACCATTGCGTGGCCCATCGTGATCAAGGCAGTGATGGAGCGCCTCGAGGCCAAAGGCCTCGGCCGCGGGAAGCGCGGGCGCGCAAAAGCGTGATAGGCGACTACCAGTCGTCGACCGGGTTGTACCACATCGTCTTCGTGCCGATCTTGGACCGCATCTTCCACTTGAACGACTTCGGCCTCGACTCTAAGTGGCTCAGGAGCCGGTCGACCTTCTGACCGACTACCGTCTTGTCCTCCTGGGACAGCTGCGGGTACTCGTAGGCGGCCTTCTTCACCTTGCTCAGGTTCATGGTGGCGGTGTAGTGCCATCCCCAGTCGTTGAACATGTCTACTTTGTCGAACACGTCTATGTTGATCTTGTCGTTGTCGTCCTCGCCAATCTCGTGCGCTCGGAAGAGCACGATGAGGTCCTTGATGTCCTTCTCGTTTATTTTCACTATCTGGAGCTTCTGGAGCATGAGCTCGCCCAGGGGGACTGTCAGCGGGTCCTTCTCTAGCCTCGATGCGTAGGGTATCGTGTGGTTCATGGCGAGCTCGTCGTAGAATATCTCGACCATGGGCACTCTGCCGCCGAAGAAGATGTGCCTGCTCTTCCCGAACTGGTAGAGGAACCTGGGGTCGGTCTTGTACCCCCTACTGGTAACGAGGCTCATCAGCTCGTTCCTCTGCTTCCCGTAAGCCACGAAATCTATGTCCGTGAAGGCCTTCGTACCCAGCCGGGCGAGGTTCCTCCAGAGGGTCTCGTACTGTCTGCTGTGCATGTATATGGCCATGCCGCCCATCACTCTCAGTGTCAGGCCCTTCTTCGTGGCCTCGCTCACGAGCGTCAGTGCCTCGTCCAGGAACACCTCAGGCGCGGGATATTCCTCTATCGGGACATCTGCAGGCAATCGAATGGTCATCCACAATCCTCCAAGTTCCTATTCGACCGCAGGGTCGACTATCCTGAGGTAAATACATAGCTCTTCATCTTGGTATCTGCGAGCGTGAGCAGAACCCCCCTCAGGATGCCCTCTCCGTACTCGCTCCCAGGGTTCACGCAGAAGGTCCTCCCGATCTTCTGGGCGGCCCTGGATTCATGGATGTGACCGTGAAGCCCCAGGAACGGCTGGTACTGCTTTATCTTCTCGGCTACGGCCTTGCTCCCGACATGCTCGGTCTCGCCCGCCGATTGTCTCATGTCCCTCAGCTTCGGGGCGTAGTCGAGCATCGTCCCGTACGGCGGGTCGTGGAAGTTGAAGATGGCCTTCTCCATGTTCTTGATCGTCGACGCGAGCTTGTCTATGTTCCTCGCCATCTCGTCCTCGTTCCACTCCCTCGGCGTGTCCCACGGGGTCGGCGAGGTGTGCGCGATTGTGATCATCTCGTGGCCGAGGACATCGAGGTTCCTCATGGCGCAGATTTCATGACCTTCGACGCTTCGAGGATTGCGTCCATCTCCATGGGGTCGTCGTTCCCAGGGGCCATGAATATCTTCGCCTGGGCTGTCCTTCAGCTTCTCGTCGGCGAGCTCGATCCAGTGCTGCAGCCTCTCGTTGATGAGCCTGTGGAATATCGTGCATCACCTCGTCCTGGTGGGCGTGCAGGTGGTCTGCCTCCTTCTTGTCGGTGATGTACGGATAGAATCCTATGGCGTTTATCTTGTTGAGCTGATTGTCCAGCTCGGTCTTGTTGTTCAGGTGGATGTCCTGGCCGAGGAAGTTGCAGTCGTAGGTGCCGTTCCCGTTGTCGAAGACCGGCACGACCATCTTCCCGGCGAGATCCCCCAGCGCGATCGCGACATCGGCGTTGTAGATCGATATCGCGCTGATGAATTTCCGAAAGCATAGCTCCGATCCGTGCAAGTCGGTGACGAAGAACAGCTTTATCGGACGCATGACCATCCCTCATCTCTCCGATGGTTTCGGAGATGATCAGTAAACGGAAGAGTCGCTATTTAATCGTATTGTCCAGACAGTCCAGAATATGCGATTCTCTCAGCTGGCGTCGAGGTCGTCACTGAATTGCTGACCGTGTCGCTGCGGATCTTTGGGCACAATCACATGCGCGTGTTGGCAGCGTCGGTGGAATTGCGAAGTGCTATCGATGCCCTGTAGCTGTGCACAACAGCATGACGGAGCATGTTCCGCACGGTGAATTCGCAATGCTGGAATCGCTCGAGCCAGCATCGCCTCATTTCCACGCAATCTTAATATCGGAACTGTGCGCGGTAACGGTGACATGGCTGAAACGATGCAGCCGTAGTGCAACGAGGAGGGATTAAAATGGATCTAGGTCTGCCGGATTGGGTCGCGGATTGGGCGAGGAAAGCTCCCGAACTTGAAGGTGCTCCTCCAGGTCCCAAGAGCAAGGCCATCATCGACAAGGACAGGAAGTATGTCTCCCACGCGTACGACCGACTGTTCCAGTTCACGATGACCCGAGGTTCGGGCGCTGCGATCATGGACGCCGACGGCAATGTGTTCCTGGACTTCTCGGCGGGCATATCGGTCATGAACGCCGGCTGGGGAAACCCGAGGTGACCAAGGCGATCAAGGATCAGGCGGACAGACTCGTCCATTCGCTGGCGAACGACGCATACTACGACCTCGAGGCCGACTACGCTGAGCTCCTGGCCAAGATATCTCCCGGCGGACAGCTCGAGTCGACATTCTTCGGCAACAGCGGCGCCGAGGCGGTCGAAGCCGCGATCAAGCTGTCGAGGTACTACACGAAGGGCTCCGAGCACATCGCGTTCATGGGCGCATACCACGGCAGGGTCGGCAACGCTCTGGCGATGGCAAGCAGGATCAAGTACAAGTACGGACACGGTCCGTATGCGCCTGGCATCTACTTCGCTCCGTACCCGTACTGCTACAGATGCTGGTTCAACCAGGAGTACCCTTCCTGCAACATGCTCTGCGTCGACTACCTCGAGAAGGGCATACTTGAGTTCGGAGGTCCGAGCAACGACCTCGCCTCGATATTCGTCGAGCCAATCCAGGGCGAGGGCGGATACATCGTCCCTCCGAAGGAGTTCCTGCCTCGGATGAGGAAGCTCTGCGACGACAGGAAGTGCCTCCTGGTCATGGATGAGATCCAGTCGGGCCTCGCGAGGACCGGTGAGGTGTGGGAGTGCAACTCGGCTGGAGTGATCCCTGACATCCTGCTGACCGGCAAGGCCTCTGGAGGGGGCGTGCCCATTCGGCGCCTGCATCGCGAAGAAGAGCATCATGGATGTCTGGAGGCCCGGCTCCCACTCGTCGACATTCGGCGGGAACGGCATGAGCGTGGCCGCCGGGCTAGCGCATGTGAGGTACATACTCGAGCACGACCTGATGAAGCGGTCGAAGGTGCTCGGCGCGCATGCGATGAAGCGGCTGAACGAGCTGAAGGACAAGTACGATATCATCGGCGACGTCAGAGGGAAGGGGCTGATGATCGGAGTCGAGATCGTCAAGAGCAAGAAGACGAAGGAGCCTCTCTACGTCCCGCAGATACAGGGGCTCGCCTGGAGGAAGGGGCTGATGATGATCACCGCGGGCATGTTCGGCAACGTGTTCAGGATCGCCCCGCCGATCGTCATCTCCCAGGAGCAGCTCGACATGGGCATCGACATCTTCGAGGAGGCGATCAAGGAGACGCAGAGCGCAGATGCATGTGAGCCGTGGCGGTCCGTACATCGCCCTTCAGACGGGCCCGCGCATAGGCTAATAGGAGTGTAACTCATTTGCGGCTCACTGCCTGAGCGTGGGGAGGTGAAACTGGTGTTCGGACGCAAGCGACAGGAGGATGACCCTGCAACGACTCTGGCCAGATGCATCGTCCTGCTCGACGACATCAGGGCATACCGGAGGAAGGATGTCGAGCAGATCGAGGCGCAGTTCACCGCGCTCAAGAAGAGCCGGTTCAAGGAGTTCTACGACATGTGGGTGAAGGCCCGGCCCTCGGTCGAGACGCATCGTGGACATGCCTATCGAAGGTCCCTGGCGTCAAGGGACTGATCAGGACCATAAGCTGGATGAAGGTAGTCAACAGGGTGTTCCTGACGTTCGTGGTGTTGTTCGTGGCCCTCCAGATAGTGCCGATCTGGCGGAGGACGCTGGGCTACGATTTCCTCAGCGGGATCGGGCTGCTGGTCCTCATCGCGTTCATCCTTCTTGTCGTGGTGTCATGAACGTGGCGACCTTCATCGACTACAGGATACGGAAGCGCATAATCGCGTACGAGGATTCCACGACCGACCAGTACGCGCCCGCCAGGGAGAAGATGAAGGAGTGCGTGAACAAGATGATGAAGTCCCTTGCGCGCGAGGCGGCGAGGAGCGGCAAGGACAAGGATTACTACGGGCTCGTTCTGTACTTCGACGACTACAGCAACATCGAGGTCGTCGACCACTGGAGGCCCAAGAGCATGGTGTTCTTCAAGAAGTCCTACAACCACTACCAGGTCAGTACCCAAGCCCTGAACGGCACAGCTCACTCGGTATTGGTGAATATAAGAGAGAAAGGTTTGGGAAATGGTTTTGCACCCGGTCGCATCTCTCGCCTAAGCGGGAGGCAGTTGCTTCCAGGCGACCGTGAGGTCTATCCCCTGCTTCCTCCAGTGCCTTATCCACAGGAAGAACCATAGGAGCCCGAATATCCATATGGTTATGTAGACCGCCGACCCCCAGGTCGAGATCGCGCCCAGCGCTGGCACCGTGAAGAAGTAGTAGATCAGGATGCCGACGAAGAGCAGGTTGACTACGGATGCGATCGTTAGCACATATAGGGGCCCTATCCTGAACTTGTACGGCGAGGCCTCCCATATCGTCTTCGCTTTCTTCACGTAGGGGAACAGCAGGCCGGACAACGCCATGACGCCCCACGCAGACATCGCTTCGAGGGCCACGATCGCAATCGCATCGAGCGCGGAGGCCCAGTAGGCGTATATGAAGATGCCTACCTCGCTCATGACCAGCATGATGACATTGTTCTTCACAGGCGAGTGCCATCTCGGGCTCACGTCCGTGAACCACATGGGCCCGAGCCGGTCCATCCCCCATGCGAACGCCGCACGGCTGAACGCTATGTACGATATCGGCATACATAGCAGATTGAAGAAGATGAACACCGAGCCTATGCAGAACTCCGTGAAGGGATTATCGGTCAGAAGCGATATCATGCTGTACGTGTTGCTGCCCACTGACAGCGAGAACGCGTCTATCGAAGCGCCTCCGTCGCCGTTGTCGATGTACGCAATGGCTCCGAGGAAGTCCTGGCCCATCACGTTGACCAGGCCCCACGAGAACCACACCAGGAACACGGCGGGTATGACTGCCGCGAGCACCTGCCCGAGGACGATGTTCCTCTGCGGCCGTTTGACCTCTCCGCAGATGAACGTGATCTGATACCCATAAGCGGTAGCCCAAGCAATCGCGGGGAACAGAGCCAGGGTCGCACCCAGGTCGTAGCCAGGTTTGGGTCCTGACAGGTCGACTCCGTCGACGTCTCTGACCGTGGCTATCGTCTGGTCATAGGTCATGGATCCATCGATCGCCGCCTGTGTATCGTAGGCGCTCACGAAGTCCGCGTGACTGCTGGTCGTCAGGACGATCCCGGTGACGATCAGCGTGAAGAACGCAAGGACCATGATGACCCTTTGGTTCATGTTGTATATCTTCAGGCCGAGAATCACGATGAAGAATCCCCAAACATTCACCAACGAGGCGACGACCACCACCCCTTCAGCCGATGCGAACCAGTCTATCAGGCTCTGCTCCGCCCCGATGGAGGACAGAAGCGATGTCATCCCCGGATCTGCGCAGAACGGTGCCAGAGTCGCGATCCAAAAGGTCATCACGAATCCCGCATTCGTCATGGACATCGCTATGCCCACTGCAGGGTGGATGATCCTCGAGTTCGCTATGTAGTCCCCGCCGCTCCTGGGCATCGACCCTCCGAGGAATCCCCACACGAAGGCAATCCCGAAGATGCACATCAGGGACGCCAGAATGGAGCCCAGTAGCATGTTGCCATGCGGAGATATGAACAATCCCCAGCTTGCCATCGTCCATATGCCCACGCCGAGCGTGTTGTTCATGAATCCTATGCCGAAGGTATCAAGCAACGAAGCCTCACGTACAAGCCCACTAGCTTTCCTAGCGAATACTTCGCCCAAGTCTCTTACACCCCCAACCAATCCAAGGAGAACCCCCCTTGGAATGCCTTAGGCATATCGGTGTTTAACGTATTTCAATTGATGCGGCACCAAAGACCACCTGAGTGCAGTGGAAGCGGAGGTCTGGGACGGGCTGTTCCGCATGTGTGATTTGGATGTCATGCGGATATGCAACGGGACCTCCATTTTCTAGTGCCTGCCGTTCATCGAGGTCGCGCCGTTAGGTCAGGTTCTGCCAAATGCTAGCTCATCGCATGCTCGGGCGTATCTCGGAAGGAGCGGTCGCATGATTATGTATCGCGTAAGGCATTCCCCTCTCAGATGGAACGCCCGCTCAGAGAGTCAGAGATGCTTGTCATCTACGGCCTCATGCAGGAAGCCAACCTGACCGATTCGGCCCTCGCCCGCAGGTTCGGCATGAAGGAGAGCACGGTGTCCTCGATCAGAAGGCGTCTGATGGACTCGAGACACATCTACTTCACGAATGTGCCCTCGTTCCACAAGCTGGGATGCGAGGTCTTCGTACAGCTCTACGGGTCCACGAACCCAGCCGTTCCCAAGGACGCGAAGGACGCATCCCATCTGAGGTTCCTCGACCAGACACCGGAGGTGTTCGACAGCGCCTCGGGGGAGGGCTTCGTCATGATGAGCGGTGTATACCGTCGGTTCTCAGACTACCTCCTGGCTCTGGACAGGTACGATCGCGACTTCGCGGGCGTTCATTCAGTGGAGCGGGCCGACCTGAAGGCGGCGTTCTTCCCGCTCGAGGTCTCTCGTGTCTGCTACACCTACAACTTCGCCCCCGCCCTGCACCGGATATTCAGCCTCGATGTGCCTCCGCCTGAGCCGAGCCGCCCGAAGCATCTCGATGTGGAGGCCGTGGACCTCTCGACGATGGAGAAGCGCGCGCTGGTGAACCTGTGTGACTATCCGCATTCGACGGACTCGCAGATCGCTCAGCTCATGGGCCGCTCGAGGCAGACGGTGACGAACATACGGAAGAGGCTCGAGAGGAAGGGGATGTTCACCCGCAGATGCATCATCCCGCTGGTCCAGTGGAACATCCAGCTGATCGCGTACGTGCATGTCCGGTTCAGGCCGGACTTGGAGGACTCCGTCAGGTGGCAGCTCTCGAACGAGGACTGGATAAACCTGTCATGGTACACCCTCGAACGGGCTTCCGAGGCGCACACGACGTACATGTTCAAGGATTACAGGGATTATCTCTCGGAGATGCAGAGGATGATGAAGCCGCTCATGGAGAGCGGCGTCCTCAGGGGCGATCCCTACATATCCCTCGTCTCGACGACGGCGGCGAAGGAGCTGAGGGACGGCTACTACGGTCCTATAGTCAGGAGGCTCGTCGGACTTGGGGACGAGTTCCCTCAGTCGAGCTATCCTAAGACGGGGCTCTAGTCTGGGTGTGTGGTCTGGGCCAGGTGTGGCAAACGTCTTTTATTCCATCAGGTGATATGCGCACTGCAGGTCGACACGCATGGACGGTAGATCGGGTCGGGAACGTTGGATGAGCGTCGAGACCGCGATGACCAAGGATGTCGTCACGGTGAGGTCGACTGAGAAGGTCAAGGATGCGTGGCTGTCGCTCATGAGGAGGGGCATCACGGGGGCGCCTGTCGTCGACGACTCTGGTGCGCTCGTCGGGGTCCTCAGCATGACTGACATCAACAGGGCGATTGTAGAGCGTGTGGACAAGGTCAAAGCTCTGCGCGAGGCGACCATGCAGTTCCCGGACAAGGTGGCTGAGGAGAAGGAGGAGATGAGGGAGATGGCGGTGGTGATGCGCGCCATCACGGAGTGCACGGTGGCGGCCATCCTGCCCAAGGACCAGAAGGTCTTCTCGCTCGGGCCTTTCGATTCGCTGGAGCGTGGCATCAAGATAATGGCCGAGCATGCGGTGAACCGGCTGCCGGTCGTGAAGGATGGGCGGGTAATCGGGATCGTCACTCGACAGGACATCATCCTGTTAGTCGCTGGAAAGTCGAGGATGGGCTAGCGCCTGGGAGACCTCAAGGGTAGAGGCGGACTCGTGCAGGTCGCCCGCGAAGATCAAGAAGATGATCGTGACAAAGGATGGACGCACGGGAACGGCTGTCTGCCATGCTCCGTGCGTCTGTTGACGGGTTCCATCTGGGACGAGGTCATTCCAGGATGGGCAACTTCTTGACGAGGTTCGTCTCAGACCACCACTTGCCGAGCCCGAGCCATCTGCCTGGCTTGACGACGGTCATCGCGAGGAAGACTATCATGTAGATGATGTGGTCGTCCAGTATGGGGTTGTTCTCCGGCGGAAGCCTCGTGGACCAGAGCATGACCATGAGCAGCGCCCCTGAATACCCCGCGATCCTCACTCCGATGCCTAGGATGAGGGCGACACCTATCATCAGCAGCGCGAGCATGAAGAGGACATCGACCGCTGCGTTCCCCGCGATGTCCTTGAAGATGCTTGCGAACGGTCCGGTCGTCGCGTAGCTGAGGTAGCCCGTGGTCGGGGAACCCCCCTCAAGCCATGAACTCTCACGAGCTGTCGCGTAACCCAGCCCGAACATCTTGTCGAGGAAGGCCCATAATAGCGTCCATCCCAATGCGAGCCTGAGGCCGACCCATGCCAGCTTCTCGAGGCCATATCTCTTCAGTCCTTCGAATGCCATTTGCACTCCTCTTGCCTTAACGGCGTTAAAGATGAGGGGAAGCAGGTTTATAGACTTAGACCCGCACCGGCGTAGTCCGTCCTTCGAAGGGAGATGTGTCAGAACAATATGGAGAGGCAGGTGAGGGCTCCGTCGCACTTCTCGAATTCGCTCGTGTCGATGGGAAGGACATCGAACCCCGCATCCTTGACAAGCTTGTGCGCTTTGGTCCGTCCTGACGACATCAGGACAATGTCCCCGATGGCCAGGGCGTCCGCGGCATACGCCTCTTCCTTCGGGAGAGGTATCAGGCGGAGGCCCTGCAGTACCTTGCGACGCAGGTACCTCCTGTTCACTATGCAGGTGTTTCTGCCAAGGTGAGTCAGGTGGCTCTTCAGATGCATCATCCTGTCATCTGCAATGGTGTCAACCTTGACCCTGAGACATGACCGCATCTGCCGGACGCCCTCCATGTTCGTCCTCTGGCTGACGCCGCTGATGAGCCTGTTGTTGAAGTGGACCACGTCCCCTCCTTCGAGGGTCCCAGGTCCCTCCACACGCCCGATCCTGAGGTATTGTCTGAGCACGTCCTCCACGTCGTCCTCCTCTCCCCTCCTGCTGCTGACAGCCATCCTGCAGATGATGGCATTACCACCGTGCGCCACGGCGTTGTCCTCGACGAAGCACGAATCGGGATGAACATCGTCGGCGGGAAGCTCGATCACCTCCAGGCCGAGCTCTGACAGCGTCCTGCGGTAGACCGCATGTTGTTCGCAGGCTTTCGCTAGGTCGACCGTGTTCCTCATCGGATGGCACGAGACGCATCTAGTGAAGCTCTTGCCCGGCTTACGGACGATCGCGCGTTTTGGGGTCATGATGGAACCCGCATGGATTGCGTAGTACGAAAACCCTCCCCTATGCCCGTGCATCATGTGCTAGTGCCATCCGTCTTGATTGTTCGTGAGCCCAGCCTCCGTGTTCGTGCTCTGCTGCCCGGCCAAGACGTGCCTCAGGCGAAGGATATTAGTAGATTCCTGGCGTTGACAAACAGACGTTGCGGGAGGGCATGCGGATGAGGAACATCGACCGGTCGAGGTTGGCAGAGCTTATCGTCAAGGAAGAAAGGATATTCGAGAGGAACCACCCGAAGTCGAAGGCGCTCTTCAAGAGGGCGAAATCGTCGCTCCTTGCCGGTGTCCCGATGAACTGGATGGTCAGGTGGGCGGGCACATACCCCATCTTCGTGAACGAGGGGAAGGGGACGCACGTGACCGACGTCGACGGCAACAGGTACCTCGACCTCTGCCTCGGAGACACGGGCTCCATGTTCGGCCACTCGCCCAAGCCCGTCGTGGATGCGGTGAAGAGGCAGGTCTCCCGGGGTATCACCATGATGCTCCCGACCGAGGACTCCATCTGGGTGGGCGAGGAGCTCTCGAGGCGCTTCGGGCTACCATACTGGCAGATCGCGATGACGGCCACTGACGCCAACAGGTTCACGATCAGACTCGCGAGAGAGGTCACGCGGAGGGACAAGATCCTGGTCGTGAACGGCTGCTACCACGGGACGGTCGACGAGACGCTCGTCAACCTGAAGGACGGCAAGGTCGTCCCGAGGGAAGGCAACATCGGCCCGCCGGTCGACCCGAGGATGACCACGAAGGTCATCGAGTTCAACGATGTCCGTGCCCTGGAGAAGGCTTTGGAGCCGAGGGACGTCGCGGCGGTGCTGATGGAGCCAGCAATGACCAACAGAGGGATCATCCTCCCCGACCCAGGGTATCACGATGCGCTCCGGAAGATCACGAGAAAGACGGACACGCTTCTAATCATAGACGAGACGCACACCATATGCTGCGGCGTTGGCGGATACACGGCCGCGTACGGTCTGAAGCCTGACATCGTCACCATGGGGAAGCCCCTCGCGGGCGGCGTCCCCGTAGCCGCGTTCGGCATCAGTCAGTACGTGTCGGACAGGATAATGGATCGGATACTCTCGGACGGGACGGACGAGAGCGGGCTTGGAGGCACGCTGACGGGGAACGCGCTCGCGGTCGCAGCGATGAGGGCCGCGCTGCAGAAGGTCATCACGAAGCAGAGTTTCAGGAAGATGATGCCCTTGGCGGAGCGGTTCGAGAAGGGAGTCGCGGACGTGATCTCGGAGTACGACCTGCCGTGGCATGTCGTCCGCCTCGGGGTCAGGATCGAGTATCACTTCACAGCAACCCCTCCGAGAGACGGTGGGGAGTACGAGGCTACCAAGGACCACGAGATGGAGAAGTACATGCACCTTGCTGCGCTAAACCGAGGCATCCTACTGACGCCGTTCCACAACATGGCCCTGATATCCCCAGTGACCACAACGGGTGATGTCGACCGTCACACTCACGTATTCCGTGAGTGCGCTGAGGCTCTTGTCGGATGAGATACACTTGAAAGACGTTGAGTGAATCCGGATTATCTGAGCGTTATGTCGGCCCGCCAGTGCAGGATGGAACAAGTTCAGTGTGGGTCCTATTCCGGGCCTCATAAATGGGCGCTAGGGAGCTGATAGGTTCATCGTTGTCCGAGGTAGCACAGGATTCATATAATACTGCTGAATTACGTAGTAATGGTGGGCAGCCAGGCAATCACCGTCACCCTTTGAGCGAGACAATGTCGATTCTTGAGATTTCTGTTCGACGGCACAAGTTCCCGTCGCACCAACTCCGCTACTGTGGATTCTATCAAGGCACCCAAATCCTCGACTGCAGACTCTGTTTCGCGCGGCATCGCCGCCGCGGACCGAGCGCCGATCCCGGGAGGGGCCGGCCTCATGAGCAAGGAGAGCGCGGTGAACGGCACCGGGCTCACGAACGGCGCGGGCATGGTGAACGGGACAGGGATGATCAACGGCTCCGGTCTCGTCAACGGCACCGGGATCGTCAACGGCACTCTCGCATCCAACGGCTCTTCGCGCGGTCAGAGGCCGCGCGGGATAGTGAAGGGTGGATGGAAGATCCTGGTCGTGCTCGTCGCTGTCGCCATCTCGCTTCCAACCATCATGTATCTGATATACTCGGAAGGCCCGAGCCCCTACGAAATAGACGGGGACTTCGGCGACTGGTCGGATGCCACCGTGTTCGAGATGAGGACTTCGGCGGTCTCGCCATCGATCAATGTCTCCGGGTGGTCCGTCAGCGTGCACGGCGTGCAGCTCTATCTCTATGTCGAGACCGTGGCGAGCGATCATGGGGACCTCCACGGTGGACAGCTTCTTCTTGTTCGCGGACATCGACGGTGTGGCGGCGACGGGATATTCCGTTGCGGATATCGGGGCGGAGTACATGATTGAGCTCGACGGATGGGACGGGGCTGTCCAGTCGGACTCACTCTCGCAGTATCCGTCGTCGGGTGACGTTCACGATTGGAACCTGTGGGAGGACGTCGGATCCGTGGTCTGGGACGCGGACGGGACCAGGCTCGAGGCTGCAGCGACTCTCAGCGCCAAAGTGCGCGATTCCGCATGCTTCGTGCTGGTCGCGCAGAACGGGCACGAGGAGAGAAGCGTCAGCTACTCGGTCCCGATACAGGGCGGACTGCTGGTGATAAAGCAGATCGCGTCGGTGGACGGACCAGGAGAAGGGCTTGCGGACCAGGCTTCCTCCACGGGTATGATGAGGCTGCGTTTCAGCTGCCAGGGCGAGGCCGGGACAGTCGAGAGCGTGCCGATCGAAGTTGTTGGAGCGGACCTTGCGAGGTCAGTATCACGGTTCACACTGTCAGTGGGCGGCGAGGAGACTACCGAGGTCCGGCTCGACACGATGGCCGCCGCCTCAGGGGACTTCGTGTCTGCGGCTGTCGACGCGGCTGGCGTCGAATCCTCTTTCGCAAGGGTGATCGTCGTCGGCTCGGCTGCGAGGGCGTACGTGCTCTCCGCTCCGGGGTCGATCGAGATCGACGGTGCTTTCGCGGACTGGGACGGGAAGGCAGTGTCAGAGTTCGACGATGAGAAGCTGGCGAACCCCGACATCGACATCGAGAGCCTTGGAGGGGCCTTCGAGGCCGACTCCTCGTTCTTCTATGTCAGGGTGTCCGGGAACCTGTGCGAAGGGTCCTTCGTCCCGACGGTCAAGGGAAAGCCCTCATCCGGGGGGTCGGGTGGAACAGTGGCCCCCACGCGGAAGAGCGCGGAGGACGTGCTGAGGGTGTTCATCGATTCGGACTTCTCGTACTCGACCGGCCTCCAGAAGACCGTCGAGTCGAAGCTGATAGGTGCAGATTACATGGTCGAGGTCAGGGGATCGGACTGCAGGGTCGTCTCCGCCTCGCTCTCATCGTATGTCGACGGCGGATGGGCCGAGATGATGGCCGACGTCGACGCGGCAGTCGACTCGAAGCGCATCGAGATAGGTCTGCCGGCATCCGCGATAGGCGGCGCGTCGGCCGTGGACTTCATCATCGAGACGACCGACTGGAAGGAAAGGACGGACAGCGCGGGCATCGACCTTGAGACGCTGATGGCGATGTCGTCGTACTTCGTCTCTGCGGCTGAGCCGAACCACTGGGTGATAGATCCGGGCGCCTCGAGCGCTTACGCCACCGCGGTGTCTTTCCAGAGGAAGCTCGTATTCGACGGCTCCAACTACTGGAGCTTCTACTTCGACGGCACGAACACTGTCTACAGGTACAGCTCGAACGGCGGCGTTACATGGACGAGCGGCGGGTCCGTGTTCAAGACATCGGGCGTCAACGAGACCTCGGTCTGGTTCGATTCCGCGAACGACCTGGTATACGCGGTGGGCGACCGACCCTCCTCCTCGTACGACATCTACGTGCAGAGGGGCGTGCTCGACAGCGCCGCGAAGACGATCACATGGGCAGCGAGCGACAAGGCTCTGAACGTCTCCTCGTACGCCCTCTCGGCGAAGCACACTTACATCTCGAAGGACGCGTGCGGGCACCTGTGGATACTCACAAGCAACCGCACGAGCGCCACCACATACGACCTGTCGGCTTTCAGGAGCGCCTCGGTGGACAGCATCACCTCATGGGTCCACACGGGGAACATGCTCGCGCCCGACCCGGGCTCGTCCAATGTGAAGGGCTCGATAGTCCCCGCGTCCAGCGGCTGTGTGGTATGGTCCGTCTACACGTATAGGGGCGACGTGGGCGCGAGGAAGTACACGGGCGCATGGCAGTCCGAGTTCCTGATATACGACAGGAACCCGATGACGGAGAGCGCAGGCAACATGGACACTGCTCCGCCGTCCGTGGTCGTCGACAGCAAAGGCGTGGTCCATGTGGTCTACGGGAGCGGGCACAGGGTGACGGGGGTAGCCAGGCCGTTCATCTACTATTCCCACAACGCAACCGACAGCACCTCCTTCACAACCCCCTTGCGCCTCGACTCCGTGGGGAACACGAACGGGAACGTCTATCCGACGATAACTCTCGACGAATCCACTGGCAACCTGTTCGCTTTCTGGATCCAGATTGACAACCAGAACCTGATGGGGAAGAAGAACGTGAGCGGGACATGGACCTCGCTGTCCATGGGGTCCCAGACGAGCTACACGAAGCAGTTCCTTACTTCGATATACAGTGTCCCGAGCGAGTCGAACATCTGCTGGATGTGGACTCAGAACACGACGGGGAACATAGATGTCGTGTACGATAAGATCCCCGAGTTCAGCGACGCGTTCGTCCCCGTGCTGATGCTCATCATCATGGTCGCGGTGTTCAGGCGCAGGGCGCTCAGGGCGAAGGATGAGACTCTCTGAAGCGGCATGTCCTCTTCTAATGTCATTGAGCCCATTCGTTCACCAGACTCGTTAAATCGTCCCACAATGTTCACCCCGTCCATGAGATCCGTGACATATAGGCATCCTTCTCCTTCGGACCTGAACGCCATCACCGACGTGTTGAACAAGTCGAGGGCGGAGATCCCGTTCTATCCTGCGCTGGCCCCAGAGGAGCTCAACATCGAGACCTTTCTGGATGCGGATTATGATCTCAACGGGGTCTGGCTTGCATTCGTGGACGGTCTGATGGTGGGGTACGCCCATGGGTTGGTGGAGAAGGCGCGTCTGGCGGCGGGGATGGACGACGGCTGGGTTTCTGTCGAGGTGGTCCCTGACCACAGACGCCAGGGGATCGAGCAGGAGCTCATGAGGAGAGTCCTTGAGTACCTGTTGTCCAGGGGCGTGAGCCAAGCGAGCCACGGGCGCACGCACCAGGAGCCTTGGCGCATTGCGCTGTCTGTCGAGTTCGGATTCGCGGACGTGAGACACTACTTCAGGATGAGATGGACGGGAGAGGTCCCCCCGGCGATGGACCCTATGCCCGGCGGGTATGAACTCGAGAAGATCGTGTTCAAGGAGGCGACGGACGCCCAGGTGCGGGAGACCGTAGACGCCTTGAACGAGTCTTTCTCGGGCCACTTCAACTTCGTCCCCCAGACTCCGGAAAAGACCATGATGTGGAGGGACGAGGGCAGGGACTACTTCCGAATCGCGATCTTGAGGAAGTCCGGGCGCATCGCCGGGCTGTGCATGTCGGGCGAGTTCGCACCACCGTTCGGTTCGGAGGGCAAGTTGGTCGGATGGATATCGGCCCTGGGCGTGGTCGGGCCGCACAGGAGGAAGGGTCTCGGAGGCGCTCTGCTGTCTGAGGGGATGAGA
Source organism: Thermoplasmatota archaeon (assembly GCA_963818745.1). Lineage (GTDB taxonomy): Archaea > Thermoplasmatota > Thermoplasmata > UBA10834 > UBA10834 > CAWBDD01. The sequence goes on from CAWFTI010000003.1 coordinate 308,717, forward strand.
TGGGCCTTCGACAGGGGGCATCACACGATGTACATCGAGCTCGACGCCGAGAACCGGAAGGCGTTGACGCTCTACACTTCGAAGGGTTTCGTCGTGGATAAGGAGGATGTCTACTACCGCAAGGGGCTGCGCTGACCTCGCTCGCGGTGGTGTGCTCGCAGCTTCCCTGACGCCAGTCCCGTCGGCTTGCGCTTGTTCGTCCCTGAGCGGGACGCTCTTGATGAACAGGGTGACCCGCCCATGCTCCTAGAAGGATGAACGTGCTGATGAAGAACACGAAATCCATGCTGTTCTCGAGCGATGTGCTTATGGTCTCCAGAGCTGGACGACCGAATGGCCGGATGCCAGTCGTGTCAGCATGATAGAAGAACCTTAAAGTACGCAAGGACGCATTTCCCGTCGGGCCGTGCCATGGGGAACCATGGTTCGGAGATTCGAAGGAGGTGGGGTAGTGGGCGGAGACAAGATACTCGATGAGCTGAGGGATTCTGTACTGAGATACGACCGAGCTGCTGCTGAGAAGGCCGCGAAGGCGGCCATACATGCGAAGATGGATCCTCTCAAGGCCATAGAGAAAGGACTGGTCCCCGCCATCGAGGAGATAGGCGAGAAGTTCCAGAAGATGGAGATATACCTCCCGGAACTGATGCTCGCGGGCGATGCGATGAAGTCCGCCCTCGCGCTGCTCCTGCCCCTCGTCCCCAAGGGCTCGAAGGGCGTCAAAGGGACCGTGGTTCTCGGGACCGTCCAGGGGGACGTCCATGAGATAGGGAAGAACATCGTCGGTAGCATGTTGATCGCCGGAGGGTTCGACGTGGTCGACCTCGGCGTGGATGTCAAGACATCGGTCTTCGTCGGGGAGGCGAAGAAGTCCTCCGCGAAGATCATAGGGGCTTCCGCGCTCATGTCGAGCACGATCGGCTCCCAGAAGGACATCGTGGACTACCTCTCGGCCTCGAAGGACCGCAGGAAGTTCGCCGTGCTCGTCGGAGGGGGCCCTACGACCAAGGAGTGGGCCAAGGAGATAGGGGCCGACGGATGCGGCATGGACGCCGTCGAGGCTGTGAAGCTCGCGGTCAAGTACTCGAAGGGAAGGTGAGGGTGTGGTCCAGATACTCGACGTCATGGACAAGGCGCTGACAGGCATGCCGATGGGCGAGACCGACTACCAGCTTAGGAGGTTCGCGCCGAAGGTCCAGGAGAAGGTCAAGGAATACGGCATCAAGTTCGACCCGGAGACACCCATCCCCAGCGATGACTCGCTGGCGAAGGACGTGTACCGAGCTGGTTTCGACCTCCTCGTGGAGGTCGGGGCGTACTGCACGGATACCGAGCGGATCATCTCCTACACCGAGAGCGAGATAAAGGAGGCCCTCCGCGTCACGCCCAAGAAGATATACTTCGGGGAGGGGAGGGACAGGAAGGCTCTGGTGCCCCGGAGGCCCGAGGACAGGACGCCTCCGTGGTGCCTTCTGGGAGCTGGGGGAGGGGCGTGCTCCAGCGACCGGTCATTCCTGACGCTCGTGGAGGGATATGCCGAGATACCGGAGACAAATGCGATAACCACTCCCGCGCTGACCAGGGTGGGAGGTATGAGAGTCAGGCCTGCATCTCCCTCTGGAGGTGCTCGCAGCCCAGAGGAACGCAGTGCTCGCGAGGGAGGCGTGCAACAGGGTCGGCAGACAGGGGATTCCGATCATGAACTCGCTCGCGACTGCGGAGTCTGACATCGCTTTCGCAGCTGCCCTGCACCCAAAGTTCGGGATGCGCCAGTCCGACGGATACATGATCTGCTGCATGGACCCGATGAAGGTGGACTTCGCGAGGTTGAACAAGGCGACGGTCGCGCTGTCCCTGGGAGGGCACATAGGCATGTGCTTCGGACCACTGATTGGCGGGTACTCGGGCGGGCCAGAGGGCACTGCGGTCTCCAACGTGGCCCACCACCTGATGGGCATACTGACGTATCAGTCCAGCTGGCTGCTCCCGTTCCCGCTCCATCTGCGATACGTCGTCGAGCAGCTGCAGGGAGATGCTTTGGCTGATAAGCGTGTCCGGCCAGGCAGTGAGCACGAACACCGACCTGCTGAGCATCAACCTGAACTACACCTCCGCCGGACCGTGCACTCCGATGTGCCTGTACGAGACCAGCGCGTCGGTCACGGCAGCGGTCGTCTCCGGGCTCTCGATCGAGTCGCTGGGAGTGGCGACGAACAAGCACGAGGACCGGACGACCCCGGTCGAGCCGCGCATATCCGCGGAGGTCGGGCACGCGGTCGCGGGTATGAAGCGCGAGGACGCGAACGAGCTCGTGAAGAGGCTGCTCGGGAAGTACGAGAGGAAGCTGCTGGCCCCTCCGCTGGGGAAGGGCCTGTACGAGTGCTGGGACCCGGAGACGCGGTCGCCGTCCAAGGAGTACATGCAGGTCATACGGAAGTTCAAGGTCGAGATGTCCGACCTCGGGGTGGAGCTCAGGCCGGAACCGCGCAGAGACGATCGTGCTGGAGTCGATCCGTTCGAACGGCGCGGCGCGAAGACGCAGATACATCCGAGTCGTAGGTGGGACAAATCGTGATACTCAAGCAGGAGATAGACCGGATCAGTACAGGAATCATCCCGGAAGCTCTACCAGACCGCCGCCCCTCCCGTCAAGTGCTGGCTGCTGGACTTCGTGCTCTGCAAGGACCGGGAGGATGCCGCCCTGCAGAAGGCGATGGCCGAGACGGAGCGCTACCCTCCCAGGGTGAAGCTCCTTAGCACCCTCCAGGGAGGATGGGACATGGCCGATTTCGAAGCAGAGGAAGGCGGCCGAGGACGAGGGCCCGGGTCTCCCCTTCGGGTGGACTTCCGTCGACTGGTCCTGCGCAACCTGTACATGCTGTACGAGTACTTCACGCCGCCTGCGGATTCGGAGAATGTCGACGCCGCCCTGGAGAACATCCTCAGCTGGCAGCACGAGGACGGGTACATAATGGGCCCGGAGCCCGACATGCTGCCCCGTCCCTCGCACATCGGCCTCGCCATGTGCGTGCTCCACAGGTTCGAGAAAGCAACGGGACTTACGGGTCGGGAAGCATCATCAGGTGGCTCCTCGACAACCAGAGGCACGACGGCGGGTGGAACATCCCGTACATCCAGGATGCCCGGTACCGCCCCGAGTACAAGTACATGCGGATGGCGGACTTCGTGAAGCTCGCCCAGGAGGGGAAGGTGTCCCCGTGCGGCGAGGAGGAGGCCAGCGGGATCCCGAGCTGCATATGGAGCTCTCTAGGGGCTCTCAGGGGATTCGCCTGGAGTGCGCCACACCTGTCCGACAGGAACGCCAGGAGGGGGGTGATTTCGTCCTCGACAACTTCTTCAGGCGCAACTACCACACCAGCTTCAACCACTCGGAGAGGAACTGGACGATGTTGAAGTTCCCCGTTCATCATGGCAGCGGGCTCACCGCCCTGGACTGTCTGGGTTATCTCGGGTTCGGCCCCAACGACGAGCGCATGGACAAGCCGATCAGGTGGCTCATGAGCATGAGGAAGAGCGACGGGTTCTGGTACAGGTCCATGAGGCCCCATCACCTCGACGACCAATGGATCACGGTCACCGCGCTCGCGGTGCTTTCCGCACTACTCGAGAAGCTATTAGCTCCTCCCCAATGGTGTTGAACCCGGGCCGCCAGTGGCGGCGAGAGCCGGCAGAATCCAAATATGACGAGGGTCATTACCTTCCCGTCACGTGCCTGGCTGTCTAGGTGTGGGCATTAGAGTCGGGAAGACGGGGGGATATTGGTGGAAAGAAGTTCTGCGTTGTGCTGCGTCAGTATTGTAGTAGCTGCGCTGGTGATCGTGCCGGGATATGCCATGTCCGGATGACACAGAGGTCGTTCTGACGGCCACGACCTCGTGGACGTTGGCGATCTATGTGAGCGGGGACAACAGCCTCGAGCGGTACTGGGATGATAGCAGCCTGCCGGGATTGCTGCTTCTTCCGGAGAAAAGCAAGTTCAGGATCGTGGCATACGTGGACCGTTTGAGCACCCTGGGCACGGAAGTGGTCGAGATATCGGGGAGCGAATGGGATGTGGTCGCGAACCTCCGATGAGATGGATTTCGGCAGTGGCGCGACTTTTCAGTGGTTCCTGGAGGACGTGAACTCGAACTATCCGTCGGAGAAGCTCGCGGTGGTCGCTTGGGACCACGGCTACGCTTGGAGGTACATCAGCGACGACGTCACCTCCGGGAGCAGGATCACGATGCCTGCGTTCCAGAAGGCCATCGAGGATGCGGGGGTCTACATCGACCTCCTGGCCTTCGACGCCTGCAACATGGCAGCGGTCGAGGTCGCTTATCAGGTGTCCCTGACGAACCTTGTGGGCATAATGGTCGGGTCTGAGGAGTCGGTGCCGACGACCGGTTTCCCGTACGACCTGATGTTCATGCCTTCCGCGAGCGACCCGTCCAGGACGCCTGTAGAGATGGCTACGGACATGGTCGAGGGGTTCAAAGCATTCTATGAGCCGCAGACCTGGGCGAGCACGGTCGCGCTTTCTGCGGTGGACGTCACGGCCATCGGGGCTTCGAGGAGCACGCTCTGCTCATGGGTGGACGCGATGCATGAATGCCTGCCATTGTATGCGAAAAACTACAAGCATGCCTTGAAGGATTCATACAGCGCGTGGGCGACCCACTACCATGTGGACTTGGCGGACCTCGGGGATGCGCTGCTTGCCGATGCGTCGGTGACGGATGAGGACCTGAGGATGTTCACCGGTCAGGTGGTGTCGGTTGTGGACACGTCGGTGATCGCCTTCTGGGGCGGGCGGGCCGCCGAGGACAGCAGGGGACTTACGCTGTGGTGGGGCTGGGCCGGTGACTGGAAGTACTACTCGGAGGCCTACGCCGAGGTGGCGTTCGCCGTAGATATGGGATGGTGGGACTTCCTGGCGGAGTACAACTAGGACTTGGCGATGTTGACAACGTTTAACTACACCGCGTCCCTCGCTCTTCCGATGCATTGCTCCCACTGTGAGAAGTGTTGCCAAGCCACTGAGATGGAGCTCTGCGAAGCCGATATCGCACGATTGGAGCAAGCCGGTTATCGGCGACGGGATTTCTCGAGCCGAGGCAAGGAGGGGATCCCCAGGCTGCGCAATGTGGGGGAGTATTGTTACTTCTATGATCACGAACTGAAACGATGCAAGGAATATGCGTGCCGTCCTCTCGGTTGTGAGATATACCCCGTCAATATGTCGGTCGACGGTGAGATTCTTGTGGACGGACTGTGCCCTGAATGTGGTACGCTGACATCAGAAGAGGTGGAGACCAAAGGCTGGCGGCTCCGAGAGCTGTTGAACACCATATCCCTGGAAGCCAGACAGTGGCTGCGAAAGGATTGATTCCAGCTCCTGTCCTAACACTGCCCATGGACGGCCCTGGGTCAGTCTCATTCTCACATGACGGAATTCAAACGAACCGCGCTATCGAACAATCCCCTTCGCCCATCGTACCGCGCGTTCAAGTTCCCCCTCTCCGAGCGGCCCGTTCTTGTGCTTTACGAGAAAACCCTCGCCGGGCAAGATGAGGGCACCACCTTTCGCCTCTAGGCTGCATGCGATTCTTCCCGCGGCATAGCCAAAGACCCCTACCAGTCTTCCGGGTAGTCTCGTGTCGAATGCGGCGACTCTGATATCCTTAAGAGAGGACTCGCCCAATCGGCCAAGGTATTCTTGGATTGCCGGTGTCGGTCTCCCGCCATGGGTCGGGGAGCCCACAATCAGTGTGTGTGTCGGTTCGAGGTCGGTAGGATGTGCCTCTCCCACGCGAACCGCTCGGACCTCGCCTTGAACTGTGCTGGCAATTGCCTTGGCAATCTGCTCCGTGTTCCCGTAGACAGAGTCGTAGACAATCAGGGTTTTCATGAATCCCATCTCCTCACATGGTCGCGGTAGTGAACGGCTCGCGCATTCATGTAGTCATGCGATTCGAAGACAGTAGAGAGCATGGCAAACAGAAGTTCGAGCCAAGTGAGATCAAGACGTAGATTGTGGCTACTCGAAATCGAGATGATATGCCTGACTCTGGTTCTCGACCTTGAACCCCAATGACTTGTACAACCCGAGCGCCTTCTCGTTTTCGGCGTCCACCCCGATGAAGATCGTATCGTGACCTAGGCTTCTTAGCCATTTCATTCCGTCGACGAGCATCGCCGTTCCGATTCCCTGCCCTCTAAGGGCCTTCCTCACGCCTAGGTAGTTAATCCATCCGGAACGAACGCCGCGCTCTGCGTTGTAGTTCTTGCTGTCCTCGACGACGCAGAATGCGATGATGTCAGATGACGTCCTGGCAACCGAGATCATCCATGGGTCGTCGCACGCATCCCTCCACTTGACCCACTTCGACGGCGGGTCTGGGGCGAAGTCGAAGTGTTCTGAGAAGGTGTCGTTGAAGATTTCCGCGAGAGCGGCCAGCTCATCGTCCGACATGTCCTTCATCATCCGATGAGTCACTTCCACGCCGGGGAGCACTTCACGGGGTGGAATATCCGCAGTGCCTCGCCGTGCGAGTCGGTAGAAATGCCGGACACTCTTGAATCCGAAGCGGAGGTAGAGTGATTTCTTCCACACCTCGGTCTCTTCTATCTTCGCGATTGCCCGGCCCCTGCCCCGTGACTCGAGGTAGGCGAGCGCCAGTTTCATCAGCTCTTCTTCTGCGCCGCGTCCCCGCTCCTCGGGGATGACGTCCAACTCGACCCATCCGTCGTCCAGGCCGGCATCGATGCGGCCCTTCTCGACGACTGCGATTCCGTATGCGATGGCCCTCGCTCCGTCGAAGACCAGCCAAGCGCCTCCTGGATCGTAGTCGGAATCTTCGAAGGTCTCTGTGTTCACTTCGGCAGGTGTCAGGTCGCGATGGAATATTGTCTCCCGCCTCGATATGTTCATGATCGAGGTTATGAGATCAAGGTTCTGTTCCACAGGATGCCGATACACGAAGGCCATTGACCCGGATAGAATCGGATGTGCTATGAACATTGCGGACCTTCAGACCAAGCATTTCTGTGCGCGGGCGGGTCGAGCCTTCACCCTCTGCGGATGAGAGGCGCAGACGCACGTTGCTAGGCAACGATAGCAGTATCACAGCCATTCTGTAGCGACCATCGGGTCATTGAATTCTGTGTGACGGTGAGCGCGTTCTCGGAGTCTTGAGCAGGGATGCACGGACGCAGTATGTATCCGGTGCCAGGTGAAGGACATAAGCCCCTTTCTGTTCTCCCGTTTCCGGGATGATGGCATTCGACTAATGCACTCTACCCGCCGACGATGAGAATCGATTCGGCCGTTTGAGCTTGCTCCTGTGGGGAGTCGCCGTTTCATCAAATCCTCGGGAGATTTCACCCTCAGGGGGATCATAACGTTATCCCGAGGCTGTGTCGTTTCTGGGCCCTTGCCAGGACTCTCGCCCTGCTGCTCTGGCAGCCCACATTCTCTTGGAGAGGGGACTTTCCTCAGCCGGCCCGAGATGAACCCGGACCTACCGTCAGCCATCCGCCTTCTCCTGGCAACCGTGTCGATTGCAGTCCCATGTACAAAAGCCTTTCTGAGGTTCCCGGGGAGCCTATATGACGTGCTGGGGCGCGAAAGCCGTGCTCACGAGGGCCTTCCCGTCCGCCATGTTGTAAACCACTGACCGGCCGCGGTTCCCCTGCGTGTCCTCGGATACCACCCGTATGCCCAGCTCCCTGAGCACCCTCTTGACCTCGCGGCAGTTCTCCGCGCCGATATCAGTAATCTGGAGGTTCAGGTTCGGGAACATCTGCGCCCCGCCTACGAGCTTCGCCCTCAGCCTCTCCTTCTTCGCCCCCCTCGCGAGGAGCTGGTCCACTAGCTTCCTGATCCCCGTGTCCGCGTACTTCTCCTCGACCTCGTGGTTCTGAGGTGCCTTGGGGAGGAGCACGTGCACGACCCCCCCGAGCTTCAGCTCGGGGTCGTAGAGGAACACGGCCACGCACGAGCCCAGGCCTAGACAGCATAGCTGCTCGGGCGCCTTGGCGATGGCGAGCTGCGCTATGCCTACCAGCGTGGGATCGTTCATTTCGAGCCGTCACCCATCTTCTCGAGTATCACCCTGAGCATCTGCTCTTCCGGCAGCATCAGGAAGTATCCGTCGAACTCGCTGTCCCAGCCCTTGAAGCGCGTGTGGACCGCGATGACCGTGTCGACCTTCGCGCCGAGGTTGGCAAGGGGGAGGTCGAGCACCGCCCCGAGGAGGTCTATCGCCGCGTCCGGGGGCGCGGGTATGAGGTCGGTGTCGATCATCCTGGATACGGCCACGAGGTACCAGCAGAGGCAGATGTTGCCCGCCTCCCTGAGCGCCGACCCTTGGATCAGGTTCAGGTTCGCGAGGTCCACATCCTCCTTGGTCATATGCTTGAGCATCATCTCGGTGGAGTCCTTGGGGAACACGACCAGTATGCCGCTCTTGAGGTCCCCGCAGAGCTGCGTGTACACGCCCGCGACTATCTGTTCCTCTCCACCGAGCCATCTGGCCACCTTCGAGAGCGGGAGGACGTTGCACGACGTGACCTCGTTCACGAGCTCTATGTCGAGTATGGCTGCCAGGGCGGTCGCCGCGTTCCCGGCGCCCACGTTCGCGAACTCCCTTATCACTTCCAGTACCCTGCCGGCCTTGTCCTCGGTCATTCCGTTCATCCTCCGAGTATCGAATCCACATCCAGTATCAGCGCGATGCCACCGCTGCCCAGGATCGTCCCACCGGATATCCCCCTGACCCTCCTGAGCCTCTGGTCGAGGGATTTGACCACTATCTGCTGGTGGCCCATGAGCTCGTCCACCGCGAGCGCGGCCCTTCTCTCCCTGCTCTGGACTATGAGGACCTCGATGGCCTCCTCGTTCGGCCTGGGGGCGATCCCGAAGAAGTCCCTGAGCCTTATGAGCGGGATGACTTCCCCGCGGAGCTGCACGACCTCCCTGTTCCTGATCATCTTGACCTCGTCCCGTTCGTACTTGTGGGACTCCACGACCACGCTCATCGGGGCGGCGTACATCTGTCCCGCCACCTGGACGAGCATGGCGTCGATTATCGCGAGCGTGAACGGGAGCCAGAGCGAGAAGGTCGTGCCGGCACCCTTGGATGTGTTGATCATGATCGAGCCGCCGAGTTCCTCGACGCCCCGCTTGACTATGTCGAGCCCGACGCCCCTGCCCGAGATCTCCGTCACCTCGGACTTGGTCGAGAACCCGGGTCTGAACAGCAGGTCGAGCAGGTCCCTGCCGAGCGCGTTGTCCGCCTGTTCCTTGGTCAGTATGCCCCTGGACACGGCCACCCGGCGGACGTCCCTGAAGTCTATCCCGGCCCCGTCGTCTGAGATCTCTATCAGCACGTGGTCCTGCTGCTTCGAGGCGACTATCCGAACGATGCCCTTCTCGCGCTTGCTGGCCTTGGCGCGTTGTTCGGGCGTCTCGATGCCGTGGTCGATGCAGTTCCTGATGATGTGCATGAGCGGGTCGGTGATGCGGTCGACGACCGTGCGGTCGAGCTCGATGCTGCCGCCCTCGACGATCAGCTCCACCTCCTTGCCCTGTGCCTTCGAGATGTCCCTGACCATCCTCGGGAACCTGCTCATCATGAGCTCCAGGGGTATCATCCGGATGCCCAGGACCTTCGACTGTATCTCGGACGTGAGCTTGTCGATCAGGGAGGATATCTCCATCAGCTCGTGGTCGTCCCCCGCGGTGGCCTTCTGCAGGAGCCTGCTCCTGCTTATGACGAGCTCCCCGACGTCGTCCAGGAGGTCGTCGAGCTTGTCCATGCCGACCCTGACGGTCTGGACCGTCGGTGCGTCGACGGATATCTTCGCCTCCGTCGCCCTGCCGATCTTCCGCCAGGTCGACTTCGGCGTCCCGGTCGGACCCGAGATGACCTCGTCGACGTCCCCCATGGCCGCGACCTTCTGCAGGGTCTCCTCGAGCTTCTCGCCGGGCTCGATGATGATGGAGAACTCCTCGAACACCCGCTCGTGCTCGATGTCCTCCTCGGTCGGGTCCGTCCTGATGATCCTGATGTTCTTCTCGAAGTCCTTCAGGATGACGAGGGCGCGCGCGGAGGGGAGCGCGCACTTCTTCGCGAATCTGACATTGATAGTGAGGGTGCCCTCGACGGTGGCGGTCGTTTCCGGCTCCGCCTCCGTCATGACTATCTCCTGGGCCCCTGAGGTAATCGCCCTGAGCGCCTCGACTATCCCGGGTATCTCGGTCACCCGGCCGGTCTTCTCGAGCTCGGCCACCATGCTCTCGAGCGCGTCCAGGCCTCTGAACACGCCCTCGGCGGCGTTCCCGCTCGGCCTCAGCTTCCGCTCTCGGATAGCAGCAAAGACATCTTCGAGCGCATGTGCCGTCTCGGTGACCGGCCCCAGGTTCATCATGCCGGCCATGCCCTTGATGGTGTGGCACGCCCTGAACATCTGGTCTATCAGCTCCCGGTTCTCGGGGTTGCCCTCGAGTTCGACCATCGAGTCGTTCAGGGTACGGAGGTACTCCCTCGACTCGGATACGAAGAGCTTGGAGTACTTCTTGAGGTCGAACTCCTTCGGCATCTACCTGACCTCCATGAACCTGATTATCTCGTTGGGTATGTCCTCCAAGGGCAGCACGAGGTCGGCCGCGCCTGCGTTGACGACGCCCCTGGCCATCCCGAAGATGACCGAGCTAGCCTCATCCTGGACGATCACCTTCCCTCCGAACGATTTGACCGTCCGTGAGCCGCGCACCCCGTCCGAGCCCATGCCCGTGAGGACGACCCCCAGCGTGTGGTCCGCGAAGCAGTTGGCCGCGCTCTCGAACAGCACATCCACCGAGGGCTTGACGTACTGGACGGGCTCGCTGTCGTCCAGGCGGATGATCGGAGCGGCAGGCGAGTGGCTCTCGAGGACCAGGTGCTTGCCGCCCGGGGCGAGGTACGCGATCCCTTTGGTGACTCTGTCGCCGTCCTTCGCGACGACGACCTTGGGACCCCTGGCGGCGTCGAGCCGCTTCGCGAACGAGTCCGCGAACTCGCTCGGCAGGTGCTGTACTATGAACATGGGGACCTGAAGGTTGCCCGGGAGCGCCGCGAATATCGTCTCGAGGGCCCTGGGGCCGCCAGTGGAAGCTCCTATGACGACTGCCTTCCAGTCGGAGTTCTTTGGCATCCGGGCCGGAGGCGCCGTCAGCTTGTGGGGGAGAGGCGCGCGTGCCTTCCTGAGGGGCTCGAGCCTCGCGAGAGCCGCGTTCCTGACGATCTCGATGATCTTCGACTTGAACCTGACGATGTCGATGGATACCGGGCCGCTCGGCTTCGATATGAAATCCACTGCGCCCATCGAGAGTGCCCGGAGCGGGAGCTGGTCGTCCAGCTTGTCCATCGCGCTGAGCATGACGACCCTCGTGGGGTTGTCCTTCATTATCCTCTGCAGGGTCGCGAGCCCGTCCATCTTGGGCATCTGTATGTCGAGGAGCACCACGTCCGGGGCCAGTGCCTTCACCTTCTCGACCGCCTCGAGGCCGTTCTTCGCGGTGTCGAGGACGGTCAGGGCTCCGTCTGACTCGAGGATATCCTTGAGGACGACCCTCATGTATGCGCTGTCGTCCACGACCAGAACCCGGACGGTATCGGCCATCAATCACCTCTAGGTCCTGATGTGCAGGACGGCGTTCACGGACTCGAGTACATCGTCCGCTGTGAACGGCTTCATGATGAAATCCATAGCTCCCGCCTCGAGCGCGCGCATGACGGTCTTCTGGTGCCCTAGGGCGGAGATCATTATGATCTTCACATTCTCGTCGGCGTCCTTGAGCCTCTTGACGGTCTCGATGCCGTCCGTCTCGGGCATGACGATGTCCATCGTGATGAGGTCGGCGCCCTCGCCCTTGAAGATGCGGAGCGCCTCGTCTGCGTTCCTTGCTTCGAGGACCTTGTGCCCTCCGCCCTCGAGTATGTTCCTCAGCACTCTACGCATGAACTCAGAGTCGTCCACCACGAGTATCCTAGGCATCTTTCTTCCCTCCAGGCTTCTCAGCGCCTTCGACTGATAATTCAAGGACCTTGAGCGGGTCGACAAGCGTCACGAGCCTGTCGCCGAACTTGGCTATCCCGAGGACGTACTCGGCCTCCATCCCCTCGCTGACATACGAGGGCGGGGGCTCGATGAGGTCGCTGCCTATCCTAGCCACCTCGGTCACCTCGTCGACCAGGAACCCGACAGGGGCGTCGGAGGCGTCGACCACGACAATCTTGGAGAGGTCGTCAGGGGCCTTCGCGTCGAGCCCCAGGCGCTTCCTCAGGTCGATGACGGTCACGAGCTTCCCGCGGAGGTTCATCACGCCCTCGATGTACGCGGGGCTCTTGTGCACCTTTGCGATCTCCTGCAGCTCGTGTATCTCCTTGACGACGGAGATGTCGAACGCGTACTCCTCCTTCCCGAGCCTGAACACGACGTACTGCACCGGGAGGTCCTTGTCGGTCAAGGCGATCCCCTCATCCTTCCGGCTTCGGTTGCGGCTTGGGCTCCGCAGGTGCTTGCTCGGCCTCGTTCACCGCGAAGTGCTTCGTGATCTCCATGAGCTTGCTCGCGAGGTTCGCGAGGTCCTGAGCCGACGCCGTGAGCTCCTCCATGCCGGCCGCCAGCTCCTCGGACGACGCGGAGACCTCCTCCGCGGACGCTGAGGTCTGGTTCGCGATGGCCGCGACCTCGTCCAGGTTCTTCGCGAGGTTCTCCGTCAGGGCCTTCTGCTCCTCGGTGGAGGCGCTTATCTCCTCGACCATCGCCGCGGTCTCCTGGACCGTCGCAGCGATGTCCTCGAGGGACTTGAGCGATTCCGAAACGGTCCTGGAGCTCTCGCCGACCGAAGTCCTCGTCTTCTCGGTCTTCTGTGAGCTCTCGACGATGTCGTGCTCGACCGATTCTATGAGCTGCTGGATCTGGCTCGCCGCCTTCCTCGAACCTTCCGCCAGCTTCCTGACCTCGTCCGCGACGACCGCGAACCCTCTGCCGTGCTCCCCCGCTCTCGCGGCCTCGATGGCCGCGTTCAGGGAGAGCAGGTTGGTCTGCTGCGCGATGTTCGTGATGATCATGACTATCTGGGATATCTCCTTCGACTTCTTCGCGAGCTGGCTCATCGATTCCGAGGACTGCTCGACGTTCCTCCCGAGCTCCTTCATCCGCTCGAGGGCGTCCTGGGCCGACCGGGAGCCTTTCTGCGCGACTTCGCTCGCGTTCTCCGAGGCCCTCGCCGCGTTCTGCGAGCTCTGGACGACATCGTATATGGCCTTCGTCTGCTCCCCGAGCATCTTGACCATCTCGTCGACCTTGGTCGCCTGGCTCTGGGCGCCCTTCGAGGTGTGCGACATCGAGGATGAGACCTGCTGGGTGCCGTCCGTCATGTGCTTCGCGGTCTGGGCGAGCGTGATCGAGGCCTGCTGGAGGGATTCAGAGGCCTTCTGTATCTCCTTCGTCAGGTTGATCAGGTTCGTCCTCATCTGCTGGAATCCGGCGACGAGCTTGGCCATGTCTCCCTTCGCGTTGATATCGATCGGTACGGTGAGATTGCCAGCGCCTATCGTCTCGGCGTACTGAGTCAGTTTGATGATTGGCGTAGAAGTGTTGTCGATCAGCGCGTTCATCGATTTGACCAGGTCCCCGACCTCGTCGTCCGAGGCTTTCAAATCGAGCCGGGTCGAAAGGTCGCCCTCGGATATCCTCTTCGCAGCCTTTGAGACCGTGACCACGGGGCCTATTATGACCGATGACAGGTAGAATGTGACGAACGCGACCGCCAGCGCCACAGACGCTCCTCCGATTATCGTCCATCTGATACTGTCCTGGACGGTGTTGAACGCGATGGTGTCCATCAGAGCTGCCGCCTCGACACCGATCGATATGAGGGTGTCTATCTCGCCGTTGATCGTCTCCATGTAGGCCGAGGCGTTGTCCACCGCGTTCAGCGCTGATTCGGTATCTCCTCCGCTCAGGAAGGATATCGTCGTGGTGGTCTCAGCCCTGTACAGGTCCCAGTAGTCCCTGATGTTGGTGATCGCATCCTCCTGGTCCTGGATGAGGTCCTCCCGGCCCTGGCTGGTGATGATGTCAGCCATGTTGGGGAGTTCGCTGTAGGCCCATATCTGGTTCAGGTTGTCCACGAACTGCTCGAAGCTCTGTTGGTAGGTTGACATCCGGTCGTAGATGTCGGTTGCGCCGTCCTGGTACTCCATGACGTAGCGGACGAACGCTGTGTCCGCCGCGGAGAGATAGCTCGTGCCCTCGGCGATCTTCGACTGCACGACCAGGTTCTCTTCGTAGAGTATGTCGAGGTCGGACTTGATCTGGTTCATGTCGTTGAGAGCGTTCATGCTGATCCCAGCGATCGGTGCGAGCGAGAGTACCAAGATCAGAGCCACCAACTTGCGCGAAAGCGTGAATCTCACAGAACCACCCTGCGGCCGAGCATGTACGGAGCTGCTGCGCCGTATCCCATCCATGAACGTACGAGCTCAGCCATGTAGCTCAAAATCACCCTGGTGCGTATAAAAGGCTGTCGTATCGTAACTCAAAACTGATAATGGACCTGCCAGTAGGAAGGTGATTCGTCGCCCCGCTGAGAAGAAATATCTAGCTCGAGACCAATGGGCCAGCAATGGAGTCGCCCGAGGAACAGGCTTACGAGGCCGTGAGAGAGCGTCTGGTCGAAGCCAGGGGGATTGACCTGTCCGGCTATTCTCGCTCGTTCGTCATGCGCGCCATAAGGAAGCGCATGGGCCGGTCTGGCACGAAGGAATACACGGCCTACACATCCCTCCTCCACAGGAGCGAGGACGAGACGAACGAACTGGTCGCCGCACTCTCGATCAACGTCACCGAGTTCTTCAGGGACAAGGGCGCGTTCGAGGCGTTCTCCGCGAAGGTCATCAGACCTCTCCTGGCGGCCAAGATGTCCTCCCCCGGGAGCATCCTGAGGATATGGAGTGCGGGCTGCGCCTCCGGGCAGGAACCCTATACCCTGGCCATCTGTGTGGAGGAGGAGGTCAGGCGCATAGGCGAGTGCGACGTGCTGGCGACGATCCTCGGGACAGATCTGTCCACTGACGCCCTCTCGAAGGCTAGGGCGGGACGGTACCCGGCCGAACAGCTCAAGAACATGCCTGAAAGGTTCAGGAAGGAGTACTTCACGGAGAACGAGGGCGTGTACCAGGTGTCGGAGGTCCTGAGGAGGCGGGTCAGGTTCGTGAGGGAGAGCCTCCTGGACCCTCCGGGCTCGAGGTTCTTCGACGCGGTGGTCTGCAGGAACGTGCTGATATACTTCTCCCGGCCGACGCACGACGTCGTGGTCATGAACCTCCACCAGGCGCTGCGCCCGGAGGGCTTCCTCATGCTCGGCAGGACGGAGACACTCATGGGAGCGCCCAGGAGCTGCTTCGAGAACATCGACCCTGAGAACAGGATATTCCGGAAGACCAAGTGAGTCCTCGGGGTCAGGCCTCTTCCTCGGCGACGATGCCGCTGCTGTCTGACAGCGAGAGCACGACCTCCTCCTGGAGGTCGAGCAGCTCTTCCTCGGACATCCCGGCGAGATTGAGCGGGCTGGATGGCTCGAGGTTCTGCATGAAATCCTCGATGGATGAGTAGTTGCTCGCGAGCTCCGCGTGTATCACAGCCTGCGCCCGGTCGATGTCCTCCATCGACATGTGCTTGGTGATCATCTCTGCGAGTGTGACCCCTTCTTTCTCCGCCTGGCTCGCAAGTTGCTCGATGCCGACCGACGCCATGCTCATCCCATCCCTGCGTATGACAATCGTCGGACAGAATATGCGCGTGCGGGATATATAATCCTTGCCCAGGGTCCCTCGTCACTTCACGAGGTCGAGCCAGTGAGCGTACTTCGGGTCCTTGCCCCTCACGAGCTCTAGATACTTCTTCTGCAGCTTCATCGTCACTGGGCCCGGCTTTCCGTCGCCTACCAGCCTTCTGTCCACCTCTCGTATCGGGGTGACCTCCGCTGCGGTGCCCGTGAAGAACAGCTCGTCCGCGATGAACAGCTCGCTCCTCGCGAAGTTCTGCTCCACGACCTCGTAGCCCATGTCGTGTGCGACCTGCATGATCGACTCCCTGGTGATGCCTGGTAGTATGCCCGCGTTCAGGGGAGGCGTGAGCAGCTTCCCGTCCTTGACCATGAATATGTTCTCGCCCGAGCCCTCGGCGACCATGTGCAGCTCGTTCAGCATGATCGTCTCGTCGAACCCGTTCATCTTCGCCTCCATGATCGCGAGCGCGCTGTTCAGGTAGTCCCCGCAGACCTTCGCCGTCGCGGGCACGGACCCGCTCGGGACCCTGTGCCAGGACGAGGTGTGCACCCTGATGCCGTTCTTCAATCCCTCGTCGCCCAGGTACGCCCCCAGGGGGAAGGCCACGATGAACGTCTCGACAGGGTATCCCATCGGGTTCACGCCTATCCCCGACGTCCCGAAGAACGCGATCGGGCGGATGTAGCAGGAGTCGAGCTTGCTGACCCTGACGGTCTCCTTCGCCGCGGCGCACAGCTCGTCCACCGTGTAGGGCACCTTCAGCTGGATCGCCTTCGCGGAAGAGTGCAGCCTGACCATGTGCTCCTTCAGCCTGAATATCGCAGGCCCCTTGTCCGTCGGGTAGCACCTGATGCCCTCGAACGCTCCGGTGCCGTAGTGCAGCCCGTGCGAGAGCACGTGCACGGTCGCGTCCTTCCACGCTATCATCTGTCCGTTCTTCCATATCTTCTCGGTCGGCTGGATCTGCATCTGGTCCATCTCCTTCTGTCTGACTACCTCTGCGACACCCGGTTCGTGAGCACGCCTATGCCGTCGAGCTCCACCTCGACAGTGTCGCCCTTGCTTCATCGGCGAGATGCCGGACGGGGTGCCGGTCGCTATGATGTCCCCCGGCTCGAGCACCATGATCGTCGATATGTACTCCACCAGCTCGGAGTCCCCGAACACGCGGTCGGCGAGCGGGGAGTCCTGCACGGTCCTGCCGTTGAGCCTCGTCGTCACCCTGGTGGGCGGCACGGTCGATACGAACGGCCCGATGGGCGCGAAGGTGTCGAACCCCTTCGCCCTGGTCCAGTCCGGGTCGGCCTTCTGCAGGTCGCGTGCGGTCACGTCGTTGAAACAGGTGTATCCGAATATGTGCCTTTTGCCGTCCTTAGCGTGGCTCGCCCGCGAGCCGATGATTATCGCGGACTCCCCCTCGTAGTCCACGCGTTGAGATGCGGGAGGCAGGACGATCTCCTCCCCCGGCCCGATGATGGCGGATGAGGGTTTGGAGAATATGATCGGCGCCTTGGGAGTCTCCCACTTCATCTCCTTGATATGGCTCCTGTAGTTCAGGCCTATGCATATCATCTTGGAAGGCTTGTCCACAGGGGCGAGGACTCTGAGTGAGGACAGGTCGTGCTTCGTGCCCTTCCTCTTCGCGCCGCTCGCGGCCAGGTCCATGAGGCACGATGCCTTGGTCTCGTAGACGACGTCACCGACCACCTCGCCGATGAAGAAGTCCTTGCCAAAGGCGAACTTGCCGAAGCGATGCCCCTTGCTCATACTAGCACTGGTCCGATTTCATGGAGCGGTCACCCTGTATCTATGCCTTTTGCACCTAACGCTCAGGGGCAGAGGACGCTACTTGAACATCTTCCTGATGGACCTGCCGACGATCTCGATCTCGGACTTGGCCCCGTCCTGCCTCAGCTTGGTGAGGACGGGCATGCCCGCGTCGTGCTCGGCGACCCACTCCTTGGCGAACTTGCCCGACTGGATGTCCTTCAGGATGAGTCTCATGTTCTCCTGAACCCTGTCGTCGATGAGCATCGGGCCGCGCGTCCTCCCGCCGTACTCCGCGGTGTTGGACACGTTGTCCCACATGCCCTCGATCCCGCCCTTCTGGACGAGGTCGATGATGAGCTTCAGCTCGTGGAGCACCTCGAAGTAGGCTATCTCCGGCTGGTAGCCTGCGCGCACCAGCACCTCGAAGGACTTCTTCACCAGCTCGCTCGCGCCTCCGCACAGGTCGACCTGCTCTCCGAACAGGTCCGTCTCGGTCTCCTCCTTGAAGGTCGTCTCGATGACGCCCCTCTTGGTGGCCCCGAGCCCCTTGGCGATGGCGAGGGCGATCTTCTTCGCGTTCCCCGAGGGGTTCTGCTGGACCGCTATGAGCGCGGGCACGCCGTCGTCCGCGAGGAATGTCTCCCTCACGAGCGCTCCCGGGCCCTTTGGCGCGACCATGATCACGTCGACGTCCTTGGGCGGGACGATCCTCTTGTAGACGATGTTGAACCCGTGGGCGAAGTCGAGCACCATGCCCGGCCTCAGGTTGGGCCCGACCTCGGCGTCGTAGACCGTCTTCTGCACCTCGTCCGGGATGAGCATCATGACGATGTCCGCGCCCTTGACGGCGTCCGGTATCGTCTGGATATCCATCTTGTCCGCCTTGGCCTGCTTCCAGTAGTCGTCCTTGAACTTCAGGCCTATGACCACGTTCGCTCCGCTGTCCTTCAGGTTCAGGGACTGCGCCCTGCCCTGGATGCCGTACCCTATCACCGCGACCTTCTTGCCCTTCAGCACGCTCAGGTTCGCGTCCTTGTTGTAGTATATCCTGGCCATTCTCCCACATTCTCCTTGTCAGATTGCGTTGAGCGCCTCTATGTACCTCGTCTGGCTGGCTCTTCTTGATGATCCCCTCGACCTCTTCGACGGTCCCCGTGACCCTGCATACGCCGTCCTTGCCCAGCATGATCGCGTACGCCTCGTGCCTCTCGTGGTCGACGAGGTCCGCCTCGATGACCTCGTGGAGCGCCCTCAGGTGCTCGATGACCCCGAGCGCCTTCTCCCTGTCGCTTATCGAGAGGACGATCCTGGCCCTGTCGGGCATCTCGCACTTGCCGACGACGATCGTCTCGACATTGATCCGCTTCCTGGTGAACTCACCCATCACGCGCTGCATGACACCCGGCTGGTCGTAGACCAGCAACATCATGGCTTCCATCTACGCCACTCCTCCTTTCCACTGGCACCTGCCCTTGATGCACTCCGAGACGTTCTTCCCGGGAGGCGTCATTGGCAGGACATCCTCCTCGGGGTCGACCACGAAATCCAGCAGTATCGGCAGGTCGGACTTCGTGCCCCTTCTGATCGCCTCCGATATCTCGGAGTGTTTCTCGACCCTGATGGCCTCCGCGCCGTACGCTTCTGCGAGCTTCACGAAGTCCGGCGACCCGCCGAGCTTGGTGGCCATGTACCGTTCCCCGTAGAACAGCTTCTGCCACTGCTTGACCATGCCCAGCCATCCGTTGTTGAGCAGGCAGACCATGACGGGGATGTCGCTCTCGACCGCGGTCGCGAACTCCTGTGAGACCATCTGGAGACTGCCGTCGCCGGCTATGTCCGCGACGACGCTCTCGGGCCTGGCTACCTTCGCCCCCAGGGCCGCGGGGAACCCGAACCCCATCGTGCCCAGGCCTCCGGAGGTGATGAACATGCGTTTGCCGTAGCACTTGAAGAAGTGGGACGCCCACATCTGGTTCTGCCCCACCTCGGTCGTCACTATGGCGTCCTCGGGGAGCAGCTTGGACATCTCGTGGATGACCTTCTGCGGTTTGATAGGGTTCGATTTCAGGTCGTAGTCGCATGTGCACTCCTTGTTGAGCTGGATGATCCGCTCCTTCCACGTGGCGGCCTTCTTCCGCTGCTGGAGGCCCGCGATGAGCGCGTTCACGACGGTCCACGCATCTCCGACAAGGCCGACCCTGCCCTTGACGTTCTTGCCTATCTCGGACGAGTCGATGTCCACATGCACGACCTTCGTCTTCCTGCCGAACTCGCTCAGCTTGCCCGTGACCCTGTCGCTGAACCTGGTGCCTATGGCGAGCAGGACATCGCAGTTGTTGAGGGCGTAGTTCGCCACCTGCCTACCGTGCATCCCGCATACGCCTAGCACGAGCGGATGGTTCTCGGGGACGGACCCCTTGGCCATCAGCGTGGTCACGATGGGCGCCATGAGTATCTCCGAGAGCCTCGTGATCTCGGGCCCCGCCCTGGACCAGGTGACGCCTCCGCCGACCATGATGGTGGGGCGCTCGGCCTGCTCGAGGAGCTTGATCGCGTCGAGGAGGCCCGCGAGGTTGCGCTTCGGTTTCGGGACGCGCACCTCCTTCGCCATGTCCTCGTCCGAGATGTCCGCAGTGAAGATGTCGACCGGGATGTCGATGTGGACAGGCCCGAATCGGCCGGTGGTCGCGATGAGGAAGGCCTTCTTCATCGTCTCGGGAAGCGCCTTCGGGTCCGTGATCCTGAAGTTGTGCTTCGTGATGGGCATCATGAGGCTGAACGAGTCCGCCTCCTGGAACGCGTCGTTCCCCAGGACTCCAGTGGCCACCTGCCCGGTGATCGCAATGACGGGCGAGGAGTCCATGAACGCGGTCGCGACGCCGGTGACGAGGTTGGTGGCGCCCGGGCCGGAGGTGGCGACGCACACGCCGGGGCGCTTCGCCACCCTCGCGTACCCGTCCGCCATGTGTCCCGCGCACTGCTCGTGCCTCACGAGTATGTGCCTCATGTCGGATTGAAGGAGCTCGTCGTAGAATGGCAGCAGGACGCCGCCCGGGATGCCGAACATTACCTCTACGTTCTGCTGTTCGAGCAGCTCGACGGCGGCTTTCGCACCTTTCATGCTCTAACCAACTCCTCAATCAAGCCCGCAAGGACATCGGTTCCGCGTGTGTCCGTTACGGGCGCAAGTACCGCAGGTCGACAAGGACCTCTAGAGTCCCGAGAATACCTACGTCAACCGTGTGACCAGCGGACTCGCGCATCGGAGCTGGCAATGGCCCAACCGATATTAATAACTTGGCCGTCGGGGCCCATATTAGGCAGGCTGGGTACATAAATGTGCATCGAAAAAGTCACTTCTCCGGAAAGTGCCCTCTGCCAGTCGCGACCGCGACGAAGGTGTGGTTCCTGGAGTCCATCTGGAGGATGCCCCAGACCGCACCCGCGGATGCGGGGAGGATGTCGAGCCCCTCCTCGGTCATGATGATCGCCGAGGTCTTGATCAGGTCGATGTCGGGGACCTCTGCCCCTCCCCCGTTCGACTCGACCATCGCGTCGACGCCGTCCTGGGCGTCCGCGAGGAAATTGCCCGATAGCGGCTCGTTGATCTCAGTGATCTGCAGGTCGGGCACGTCGAGCGGCTGCTTCAGCCGGTTGACCACGCCGTGGACCGCCGAGTTGTTGTTGGAGCATCCGAGCATGCGCGGCTTCATCCCCATCGACCTGAACCCGTGCCATATGCCGGCGATGACGGTGCCGTTGCCCACGGGCACGGAGACCCAGTCCGGCTGCCGGCCCAGGGTCTGCGCGATCTCACGCGCGATGAAAGAGTACGAGTAGATGCCCAGGTCCCTGTTCGCCCCTCCTGGGTTCGCGTTGTACCAGTGCTTGGCCATGCAGTGCTCGGAGCACGCGCGCATGGTCCCCTCGTAGTCCGCGGGGGTCAGGCTGATGGTCGCGCCCAAGGACTCGATCTCGGCCTTCCTGGGGGCGGCGAAGTCGGCAGGCACGTATATCATGCACTCCAGGTTGAGTTTCCCGCACACATACGCGAGGGCCGCGCCGTAGTTGCCGCAGGTTGTCGCGGCGATGGTATCGAACCCCTTCTTGCGGGCGTCCAGTGCCAAGAGCAGGGCCATCCGGTCCTTGTGGGTGCCTGAAGGGTTCTCGCCCTCCAGCTTGAGGTGGAGCCTCCTGATGCCCAGCCTCTTCTCGAGCTTCTGGGTCCTCATGAGCGTGGTGTGGCCTATGCGCAGGGCCTTCATCTGCATCTCGAATTCTCTGATGAGCTCCAGGGGGATCAAGGTCTGTCCTCGTTGAAATGATTTGTAAGGCGGGCCCGTATTCCACATGCCCGCCTGTTAAGGTTTGGTCGCAACAGGCATTCGGGGTTGCGCGGAGGCGATCAGTCTAGGCCGTGCTCCTTGATGTCCTTGTCGGCCTTCTTCACGATGGACTCGAAGTCCTTCGCGACCTCCGGGGCGACCGGCTGGACGACGTGCTCCTTCATGATCTTCTCGGCCTTCGCCCTGGCGCGGTCGATGACGGACTTCCTCCCGTCCGCCTCCCACGCCTCGCCCGTGCGCCTGTCCGTTATGTCGGTGATGAAGTGCTCCTTGTTCAGCCACTGCATCGTGTGCCTCTCGGACAGGAAGCTGCCGCCGGGGCCGACCTTCTTGATGAGGTCTATAGCCATGTGGTCGTCGTCGACGGTGACGCCGTACGCAATCCTCGCCATGATCTTGGCCATCTCGTCGTCGATGACCATCTGCTCGTACGAGAGCATCGTGACATCGTCGAGGAGCCCGAGCCCGGCGATCATGTCGCAGCCCGCGTAGAACTGCGGCATGCCGCTCGACATCTTCTCGTAGCACGCCTGGGGACCGGGCATCTTCGCGGATGTGACGATGCCGCCGCACAGGATGGCGAAGCCGTAGTGGTGTGCGAGCTCGCCAGCGCCCGCGGATATGAGAGCCCTCTCGGGTCCTCCGCCTGCCCAGGTCATGGTCCTCATGTCGAACGCAGCCCCGCCCGTGCCGTACATGAACGGGGAGCCGGGGGCCGCCAGCTGGGCCATCGTCAGGCCCGCCAGCACCTCGGCGTTGTTCACTATGATCGAGCCCGCGAGGGTCACGGGGCCCGTGATTCCCGCCTGGGGCATGCCGTAGAACGATATCGGGACGCCCGCCTTGGCGAGCAGGAGCGCTCCCTCTGTCGAGCCCCCGTCGAGCTGCAGCGGGGAGAACGGACAGTGCATCGAGGAGAAGATCGGCCTTCTCCTGAGGGCCTTCTCGTCCCCTGCGAGCGCGGACCCGAGCTCGACCAGCCACTTCGCCTCTCTCTTGTGGCTCGTGGTCTCGACCTGCACGTGCTTCTCGATGCTCGAGAGCGCGACCTTCAGGTCCACCACGTGCCTGATGTAGTCGGGCACATCCTGGCAGCTCACGCACGGCCAGAAGATGTGCGCGGAGTCCAGGGCGTTCGCGACCTTTCCGACGGTCGCGAGGTCCTCGCTCGTGGACATCCTCCTCTTGCCTGTCTTGAAGTCGAGCACGCTGGTGCCGTTCCCGTCGGTCGTGCAGTATGTCCTGCGCCCGTCGAGGACGACATCGTACTTCGGTGTCCTTGCGCAGAGCGTGATGTTCTTCTTCGCCTTGCGGATCGCCTCTTCGACGAGGTTGCCCGGAATCTTCGCGCTGCTCGTCTTGTAGTCCACGGCAGAGCCCGCGTCCTCGAGCAACTTCAGGCACTCCTTGCTGAATACCTTGATGCCAGCGTTCTCAAGCACGTCCAGCGTTCCCCAGTGTAGTGATTCCAGATCATCCTTCTGGAACATCCGGAACGCGACCTTCCCTCTTGGGAATCCAATCATTCAAATATCCCCTTCGTTCGCTGAGCTTCAGCTCCGCCAACGGTTGTTGATGACAGAGCATCGACTCTGTATCGTTCGCGAGTATTTATTTCTGGGGCCTGGAACGAGATTTGACGCGACCGGGTTGTAGAATAGCTCTCTTCAGCTTCGTGCATCGTTCGTCCATCAGCGAGGTGATGGCTGATGCGGCGCTCTCCGAAAGTCTTTAATCAGGGGACACATATCGACCGCCGCCCAGCATCGTCATGCGGGGGTAGCCAAGCCCGGTCAACGGCGCCAGATTGAGGGTCTGGTCTCGCAGGAGTCCCTGAGTTCGAATCTCAGCCCCCGCACCTCGTTTTTTTTCAAATCCCGCAGCTGAGAGTCGCTCCTGGAACCCGTCACCGATGACCATTCGCACGACACTGGTTGCTGGCGAATTGACATATATCCGGGGCGGCGATTCGGCTACAACCCAACCGACACCTGGTGGCAGATGCTAGCAATAACCCATCTCGCAGTGAGTCTCCTGCTCATTCAGGCCCTGACGCTCGACAGGAACGACTCTTTCATGGCCTTGCTCTTCGGCGTGTTCATCGATGCCGATCATCTCCTTGGACTGAAGGAGTACGCGCAATCCAAAGGGGTCGCGAGCGTGCTCGATCTCGATTCGTTGGTGCAGGCGGACGGCCAATGGAAGTCTCTCCTGCACAATCCCATGGCGGCTGCGCTGGTGGGCCCCATGTCCGTCGGCTCGAGGCTGGCGGTACCATTGCTCTTCTGGGGCGTGCACGTCTGTATGGACCAGATAGAGGACATCTTTCTGGGTGTATGTTCCGTCCCCGAGATCGCTCTCCTCGGGTTGGTGTCTGCGATACTCGCCGCGCTCTATCTCAGAAGGGATTTCTGCATCTCGTGCGTTGCGCGGATCACCCGCTCCCTGCGAGCGGGAGCCGCATTCATCATGCGATGATCTGGTCCGCAAGCCTAGTGGCCGAGCTCCTCGACGACATGGTCCGTGAAAAGCTTGGACCCGTGCCGTCCCCCGATGTCCTGCGTCAGATGACCTTGCGAGTAGACAGATGACACGGCCCCGGCGACTCTGCGGGCCTCTTCTGGCATGCCGATATGCCTGAGCATCATCGATCCTGCAAGGATCGCGGCCGTGGGGTTCGCGACTCCCTTCCCAGCGATGTCCGGCGCGGATCCGTGGGCTGGCTCGAAGACCGAGTATCGGGGTCCCATGTTCCCCGAGGGTGCGAACCCCAGTCCTCCGGCGACCCCTGCCGCCACATCGGACAGTATGTCTCCGTATAGGTTGAGGGTCACGATCGTGTCGAACCCTCCCGGCTCTGTCACGAGCTTCATCGCCGCCGAGTCCACCAGCTGCTCATCGGCCGCAAGGCCTTCGCCCTCGGAGCCCATCAGCTCCCTGAAAGTGTCGACGAACAGCCCGTCCGATGCTCTGAGGACGTTGGATTTGTGGACGCAGCACACCCTCTTCCTGCCGTTGTCCTTCGCGTGTCGGATGGCGAACCTGACGATCCTCTCGCACGCGGCCTTGGTCACCCTCCTGTGTGTGGTGACCCCGCCCTCCTCCTCGACCTCGTGCTGTGTGTACATCCCCTCGGTGTTCTCCCTGACGATCACCACATCGATGGGGGCGCACCGTGTGGATGAGACAAGGTTCCTGACCGGCCGAAGGTTCGCGTAGAGGTCCAGCTCCTTCCGGAGCCTGAGCACGGGCGACCTGTAGCCCTTGTCCTCCGAGGACGTCACAGCTCCCATCAGGGAGCTGTCGCACGACCTCACGAGCTCGAGCGTGTCCTCGGGCAGGGGGTCTCCGGCGGACCTCACCGCGCTTTGGCCTATCTGGGCTCTCTCGAACCGCAGTTCCGAGCCCAGCGCCTCCAGGACCCGCACGGCGCACTCGACGACCTCGGGCCCGATCCCGTCTCCGGGAAGAACGCATATCCTCTTCATGGCAGGGTTACTCTTGGACCATCTTGGCGAAGTCCACGAAGTGCTTCTCCATCCTGGCTATCCGCTTCCGGCTGTCGTGGACGTCCTTCTCCATCCTGGCGGTCATCTTTCGCATCTCGTCCACGAGCTGCTCGGCCTCCTTCTCCAAGGAGGCGATCTTGCTGTCGTGCGACATCGCCTTGCTCGTGTACTCCTCTATCTTGTGCTCCAGGTCCGACTGCCTCTCCTTCTCCGCCGATTTCGAGAAGTAGTTCTCCACCTTGGAGTTGAGCATCGTGAGTATGTTCGAGACCTTCTCCAGCTGCTTCTCCAGCCGCTCTACCCTCTCGAGGGCGTCGCTGAACTTCTCCGGGAGGTCGGGCCCCTGGGAATCCTTCTCCACCTCGAACATCCTGCTCTCGACGGTCTCTATCCTGTTCTCGATGGCCGCGACGTTCTTGATGCCCTCGGAGATCTCCTCGAGCAGCTGCCTGTCCGGGAACTCGATGTGGATGCTGTCCGCACCCGGGGCGTACGCCTTGAGCGACTGCAGGGTGGCGATCGCGTCGACCGTCGGGAACCCTCCCTTCACCCTCCCGTCGAGGTTCCTGAGGGTGGCGATGATCTCGCTCCCCATCTTGCCGAGCCAGGGGTTGGCCCTCACCATCTTCGTGATGTTCTCGATGATCGCCTCGAGCTCGGCCCCGGCCTTGCCGAGGTCGGACTTGTCCATGAGCCTCAGGTCCTTGAGGGCGTCCCTCTTGCCCCTCTTGCTCCAGTCCCCGAGGGACGTCCCCTCGAACGGGTAGAACCCGGCGAAGTGGTCGACTCCCTTGACGATGACATCCTGGACCTCGTCCCAGTCCTTGGCCCCGCCCTCGAACTTCTGCTCCTTGGACGAGTTGAAGACTATGCATATGCACCCGTTGGGGAGCAGGTAGCATCGGATCGAGTAGGGGGCCTCCTGGGCGAACTTCGGGTATGCCTGTGGCTTCTTCTCCTCGATGGTGTCCATGTACGCCTTGAAGTACTCCCTCCCAAAGGCCGCGAGATCCTGCGATACGGGTATCTCCGGCCCGCCCTCCTTCGAACTCATCAAGACAATCTCCTATCGATAGGGTAACTTTAGTGTACGATATTAATCTCTTCCTGGCCTGCCCGCGTCGATCACGGCCCCGGCCAGCATGGGGAGCGTGATGGTGGCATCCCCTTCGACGGTGATGTACTGGGCGTTCTCCTTGACCTTCCCCCAGCTCACGGCCTCCCTGATCCTGGCGCCTGACAGGGATCCATCGTACTCCTCGGCCGTCGTGAGGTAGACCGCGAAGTCGAGCCCGTCCCTGAACTGGTTCCACCAGATGACATGGTGCTTCGATATGCCGCCCCCGATCATCAGCGCGCCCGCCTTCTTCGCGCTGAACACGATGTCCGACAGTTCCTGCTCGTCCTTGAGGACGTCGACGTTGAAGTCGGGGTGCTGCTGCTTGAACAGCCAGAGCTGGGACCCGAAGGCGCCGTCCGTTATCCCGGGCACATAGACGGGTATGTCGTTCCTGGCCGCCCAGTACAGGATGGATCTCTTGTCGTCGATCCGGGAGCCGAACTCGAACGCGAGCTGCCTGCTCGACATGGTCTTCTTGCCCTCCTTGTAGAGCTTCTCCAGCATCGGCTGCATCTTCTGCTCGAGCACGATGCCGTAGCTCTCGTTCGGGATGAGTATGTTCCCGAGCCTGTTGATGCCTTTCCTGTGCAGGTCGGCGTCGTTCATGAGGAAGTCCCCGTGGTAGTACTTCCTCCAGACCCTGGCGAGGTCGTGGTCCAGCGTCCCGCAGGTGGTCACGATGACATCGACCATGCGGTCCTGGACCATCCTGCGGATGACCCCTCTCGTGCCCGTCGATATGATGCACGCGGGGAACGAGAGGAAGATGGTGCAGTGCTGCTCGCGGAGCATCTTCCGGTAGATCTCGCACGCCGTTCCGAGCTTCTTCGCGGTGAACCCGCCGGACGCGAGCATCTGGGAAGTTAGCTCCTTCACTGTCATCTGGCCGCTGATCTCTATGTCAGAAATCGGTTTCAGCTTCGAACGCATCGCACCACCGCCTGGGCAAATCTCACACCAGACAACCGGCCGAAAACATTTATAGCTTTGCTGGTGATGCTCAAGACGATCTTATGCTGAAAGTCAAAGAAGTGATGTCGAAGGACGTGATGACCCTCTCGCCTGATACCCTGGTCAGGGACGCGGCGGCGATGCTCGCGAAGCGGAACGTGTCGGGCGCTCCGGTGCTGGATGGCGGGAACAGTCGTCGGCGTGTTCAGCGAGGGCGACGTCCTCAAGTCCATCAAGACCACGAAGAAGGACATGAGGCTGGTCTTCCCGTCGATATCGTCCCTCGGCATCGCCTTCGAGGAGGAGGTCACGCAGAGGGAGATCCTCGAGGCCTACGAGGAGATCGGCAACATGCCGGTCAAGTCGGTGATGTCGAAAGAGGTCCTCACGGTAGATGCCGAGATACCTCTCAACGAAGCCATCGTGAAGATGGTTCAGAAGGGCGTCCACAGGCTACCGGTCGTTCAGGACAAGAAACTGGTGGGCATAGTCACCCGCGGAGACATAATCAGAGGGCTGGCGGCCGAGCAGGCAAACCACAAGCCAAAGTGAGGGCCCTTCCCTCACCACCTGAACAAACCCTTCTTCTTCTCCGTTTCCTTCTTGGGCTCTTCCTTCTGGGCCTTCAACATCTTCGTCGGGGCCTTCTCATCCTCATCCGCTGATGCGGTCTCCGGTCCGCCGCTCTTGTGGACTGGCTTCTCTATTTCGGGCGCGGGTGCAGCGCTCGGGATGACAGGGGCGGGCTCGAACGAGAACGAATGCCCGCACTCGATGCACTTCCTGCTGGAGTTCGGGTATGTGTACAGCGCCTCCTTGCCGCACTTCCCGCACTTGGCATCTTCGACCTTGGTGATTACCCCTCTCTCGATCCTTGCCTTGTCGAGGTCCTTCCTCATGGGCTCGGCGACCTCGCTCAGCCTCCTCGCGAATTTGGCGGCCGAGACGATGTCCTTCTTGGCCAGGGCGGCCCTCGTGTTGCTCACGAACAGCAGCCCTTCCTGGACGTCCATGCCGTAGTTGGATGCCTCCATGAGCTCCGGCTCGAGGGTGACCACCGTCGAGCTGATCCTGCTCATCTGCCTCGCCTCGATGTCCTTGTTCCTGATCTGCTCGATGTGGGCAAGGTCCGCCGCCTTCTCGATCGATGCGAGCAGCTCGGCCGCCCTCTTGAGCGCGCGACCTTCGAACGCGTCCCTGGCCTCGCGCAGGTCGTCCTCGTGCTGCTTCGTGTCAGTGCCGACCTCCCTCGCCTCGGCGACCGCGGCCCTGACCATGTGGAAGCTCCGGTCTATCTCGCATGCGCGGACGTCCTTCGCCCTCTCGGCATGCTCCTTCGCCTTGTCGAGGAGCTCGGAGTATTCCTCCAGGTTCGCGGCGCTCTTCGCCTGGGCGGCTATCTCCAGGAGCCTGCGCGGTTCATCCGTCCTGACGCCGAACGATTCGTAGTCGTCGAGGAGCTTCCGAAGCTCTTTCTCCGCCCTGTCAGTGCTGTTCAAGAACGAGTCGTAGGCCTTGGATGTCAGCGCCTCGAGTTCCTCGAGGGTCTCCTCCCGCATCTTCGGATGTCCGTCGATGAACGCCCGCTTCGCGGCCGCGAGCGCCGTCTTGAGGTTCGGGTCGAGCGAGCCCTTCTCGGTGGCTATCTTCGAGAGGAGGGTGTCTGCGGCCCGGATGGACAGCGCAGTGGAATATATCTGATACGCGCTGAAGCTGGCCAGGACCCTGTTCCTGCCGTTCCTGTTCAGCACCAGAGCCTCGTAGAAATCGCCGAGGATCATCTTGTCCCATGCCCTCTGGTTCTCGGAGTCTATGTCGAAGAACGACGGCTTCATCATGAGCGCCTGATCGATGTCCCGTTCGATGGTCTCCTCGTCCTCCGCGGGGATGTCCCCGGTCTTCGCAGGCCTCTCGGCTATCTCCCTGAGCTCGGTGCCCATGCTCCTGACTTCGACGACGGCTTCCTGCTCCATCTGCGCCTCGGCGGGTTTCTCCGTCGCCTTCGGGAACGCTGCCCCCACCTGCTCCTCGGTCACGCCAGCCTTCGAGAGGGCTTCGACGTAGTCCTTCTTCAGCCTGCACGTCGAGACATCGACGGAGTATTGTTCGGCCACTTTCTTGAGCTTGGGAACGGTGAGGTCTGTGAGATGCTTGTTCGGTCCATCGGCCATTGGTCAACCTCGTGCCTGCGGGCGGCTTATCCAAGTATCCAGTGATAATTGTTTCGCAGCGGCTTCCGCCTTTCGATAGGTTGGCAAAACCTAAGTACCGGAGAGGTTATCGAACGGGTCTATGGGGACGACTGACGAGAAGGTTTCGGTCGCCAAGCTCTCGGTGTACTCAAACAGTCTGCTCGTGGCGCTCAAGGTCGTTGTAGGGATTCTGATGGGGTCGGTCGGCGTCCTCTCGGAGGCGCTGCACTCAGGGATCGACCTCGTCGCGGCCCTCATCGCCCGCTACTCGGTGAAGAAATCCGCGGAGCCCGCAGACAAGGAGCACAGATACGGTCACGGAAAGTACGAGAACCTCTCGGGTATGATAGAGGGCGCCCTGATATTCATCGCCGCCTTTGTGATCATATACGAGGCCGGGAAACGCCTGTTCGGAGACTTGGAGGTCGAGTTCGTCGGCGCGGGCATGGCCGTCATGGGGATATCCGCGGTCGTCAACATCATCGTCTCCAGGAAGCTCGATAAGGTCGCCAAGAAGACGGATTCCCTGGCCCTGGAGGCGGACGCCTACCATCTGAAGACCGATGTGTGGACCTCCGTGGGAGTGTTCATCGCATTGGGCATGATCCAGGTCACGGGGGAGCATCTCATCGACCCGATGATAGCCCTCATCGTGGCGGCTTTCATCATGAGGGCCGCGTTCGATATAACGAGGAGGTCGACCGAAGGGCTTCTCGACAAGAGTCTCCCGGACGCAGAGATAAAACTGATCGAGCGGGTGATGGTCGAGCACAGCACGGACTTCGTCAACTTCCACCGGTTGAGGGCGAGGAAGATGGGCTCGGAGAGGCAGATAGACCTCCATGTGACCGTCCCCAAGGACCTGAGCGTGAAGGACGGGCACGACCTCGTCAGCCATCTCGAGTCCGATATCAAGAAGGAGCTGCCGCGGAGCGTCATCGTGATACACATCGAGCCGTGCAAGGCCGAGTGCGACAAGTGCAGGATGCGAGACGAGGAGCCGGTCTTCAGGAAAGAGTCCGTCTAGGCTTCCGCTCCTTCAGATCATTCCCCGGTCCTTCAGCAGCGTTTCTACCTCGGCGAACGACCGTTCCCCGTCCTGGCTGTTGTCGACGATGTACCACTCGTGCGATACGAGCTTTCTCGCGGTGCTCCTCACTTTGGCGAGCCGGTCCAGGGTCTCGAACATCTCCCTCTTGTGGTCCCTTCTCTCAATGCGCCGGATGGCGACCTCCGGGTCGATGTCGATGAACAGCGCGAGGTCAGGGAACGGCAGGAGCTTCCGGAAGAACACGTATCCCGCGGGGGCCAGTCTCCGAGGGAGGTACGCCGTGCCCATCAGGTACCTTACGAATATGGTCGTCCCTTCGCGCTGGGCGTTGAACCTGCTCACTGATGCCAGCACGTCTGCCGTGAAGAAGACCGTGGCGAGGAACCTCGCTGCATGCCCTTCGCCCTCCAGGAACCTTTTCGACAGCCTGCCAAAGAGCCGTTTCGAGGGATGTGATATCACGTACACGCGTTCTCCCCTCGGCTCCAGCAGGGCCTTGATCCTCTGCGCGTGCGTGTCTTTGCCGCACCCGTCCAGCCCGTCAACGACTATCAGGCGCCTGATGCTCACACCCCCAGCATGTGCAGGTACCCGCCTATGACGAGGGGTATCACGAGGTTGTCCACCTGACCTGGCGTGACCGCCTCGAGGCACGTCACGAGGCCGGCGACGGACAGCGCGAAGAGGATGAGCATATCGGGGGGCCCGCCGAACTGATAGTCTATCACGCCGAAGTAGAACCAGTTGATCGCGAGGATCGACACGAAGGTCGCGACGAACACGGCAGAGCTTCCTTCGACCGTCCTGTGCCTGAGGTAGCGCATCCTGCCGAACCTGCGCCCGACGAACTCGCCCATCCCGTCCCCGAAGGACATCGCCGCGATGGCGATGGACGCGGCGAACAGGTCCGAGAACAGGAGGTACGCGATTGCGGTCCAGGAGGCCGCGTACCATACGAGGCCGTAGGGATGCCCCTCGGCCGACCTAACGCCAAGCGGGCTGTTGCGGAGGAATGCGACGGGTGATAAGGGGCTCGCGAGCAGCAGCAACACGACGAACGGGAACGCCGCCAGGCCCGCCATGATCTCCCGAGTGTCGAAACTCCACCAGAAGAACACTATTCCGCCAGTGAGGATGTGGAGCACCTTCCTGGGGTTGGTCACCCTGCCCTTCAGGGCCCAGCTGATGATGATGACACAAGCGACGTATCCATAGACGCCGGCCAGCCCGAGTAGGTCTCCTTCCGTCGGAACGGACACGGCTTCAGATTATCGCACTGGCGGGGAAATACTTTTCCAACGGGGCGGCTCCGTCAGCCCTTCCTCTTCCTCAGCTCGTCCAGGACCTCCTGGGCCCTGTCCATGCGGATCTTCTTCTCGGCGACAATGATCCGGGTGACCTCTTCCACCAGCTCCGGGGGGCAGCCGATGCTCGCGACGATGTTCTTTGCGTGGAGCGACATGTGCCCCTTCTGTATCCCCACGGTCGCGAGCGCCCTGAGCGCGGCGAAGTTCTGTGCCAGGCCCACTGCGGCCGCGACCTCTCCAAGTTCCGAGGCGCTCTTCACGCCTAGCAGCTTGATGCACGCCTTCGCGGTCGGGTGCACCTTGGTCGCTCCTCCGACCAGGCCGACGGCCATAGGTATCTCGATCGTGCCTGCGAGGTCCCCTTCCGGGGTCTTCTCGAAGGTCGTCAGAGGCTTGTAGCCCCCCTTGATAGCGGCGTATGCGTGCGCGCCAGCCTCGATGGCACGCGTGTCGTTCCCAGTGGCGAGTATCACGGCATCTATCCCGTTCATGATGCCCTTGTTGTGCGTCGCGCATCTGAACGGGTCTGCCTCGGCGAAGGCGTACGCCTCCACGACTCCGTCCACGACCTCCTCTCCTCCGATGGCGTCCTTGGCCCATACGGCGCGCGCGCGGGCGAGCCTGTGGATGGCCAGGTTCGACAGTATGCGCAGATAGACCCTTCCGCCGGTGATCTCCTCGATGAGCGGAGCGACCGCCTCGGCCATCGTGTTCACGGCGTTCGCCCCCATGGCGTCCCTGACATCGACGTGGAGATGGACGACGACGTTCGGGCCCTTGATGGTGTGTATGGTCCTGGCGTCGATGTCCTTGGCCCCGCCTCCGACCTTCAGGAGCATCGGGTCCTGCTTGTTGGCCAGGTCGAGTATCTCCGCCTTCTTCTCCAGGATCATGTGCTTCGCCCTGTTCGGGTCCTTCACGCCCGTGAGCTGTATCTGGCCTATCATGATGGGCGAGGTGCTGCTCGTCCAGAACCCTCCCCGCTCGCGGGCCATCTTGGCCGCGTTCGAGGCGGCGGCGATTACCGAGGGTTCCTCGATCGCCATCGGAATGAGGTAGTCCTTCCCGTTGACGACGAAGTTGACTGCGATGCCGAGCGGGAGCGGGAACGAGCCTATGGCGTTCTCGATCATCTTGTCCGGGATCGCAGGGTCGATTGCCCCGAACCCCGACAGCGCCAGGGCTTCATCGTCCGTGAGCTGCCCGAACTCCTTCACGAGCCTGAGACGCTCGGCCATGCCCAGCTTGTAGAATCCTTCGATCCTCGAGGTCCTTTCCATTCTCGCACCGGCCCTTCACGGACAGAACCGTAGGGCGATTTTAATCCTTTTGTGGACGCAGGAGCCGATACATCGGCGAATGCCTGAGTGCCTCCTGGTGCGCAGGGCCATGAAAAAGGCTATATGAGGACTTGGGGCTTGAAGGGGCGATATGAGCAGGTGTTCCGCGCCCGGGAAGATGATTCTCTTCGGCGAGCACGCCGTGGTCTTCGGCAAGCCCGCGCTCGCCCTGGCGATCGACATGAGGATCGCGTGCTCGGTCACACAATCGGATCAGTACTGCGTGAACGGACATCCGATGAAGAAGAAGCATCACGCCTACATATCGACTGCATTGGACCAGGCTTGGCAAGGGCCCCCGGTCATGATCGAGACCTCGTCTGGGATACCCTCGGGATCGGGGCTCGGTTCCTCGGCGGCGGTCACCGTGGCCTGCATCTCGGCCCTGCTGCTCGAGAAGGGCAGGCTGGACCCTGAGACCGTCGCTCGAAAGGCGTTCGAGGTCGAGCACACGGTCCAGGGCAGGGCGTCGCCGACCGACACGTCGACCTCGACGCACGGTCACGGGGTCCTCGTCAGTCCCGAGAGGGGTGATGATTTCCTTTGGCGCATCGAGAAGGCAGGCAAGGTCTGGAACATGCATCATTGCGAGGTCTCTCAGCTCACGTTCGTGGTGGGCTACACGGGGGTCCATGCCTCCACGGGGCCCCTCGTGGCCAAGGTCAAGGATTATGTCGAAGGCTCGGAGGACGGCAGGAGGGCCATCGACAGGATCGGCGAGATAGTGCTCGACGGGCTGGATGCCATGAGGAGGGGGGACCAGAGCCGGTTGGGTGCCCTGATGGACGAGAACCATGTGCTCCTCAATTCGCTGGGGGTCGGTCATCCGTCACTCGATCGGCTCGTCGATGCCGCGAGGAAGAGCTCCTATGGGGCCAAACTGACGGGGGCCGGAGGTGGGGGCAGCATGATCGCCCTCACTGACGATCCTTCGGGCACATCCGCGGGCATACTGGCCGCCGGTGGGAAGGCCTTCACGGTGAGGGTGGGGTGCGAGGGCGTGCGGTCCGAGCAGTGATATCTGACACGGCCCTTGGGCAAACGATAAATCCAGGCACGGTACTTGCACGGTCGGTGAACGTTTGGTAGAGCGCGTTGCCCAACACAGGCACTGCAAGAACTGCGAGAAGGCGGTGCTGTACAAGGATGAATACTGCGACGAGAAGTGCGAGTCCGAATGGAAGACCAAGATGCAGTCGAAGAAGAAACAGCTCAAGTATTTCTACGCCCTCATGGTCATCATCATGATCATCGCGATCACCCTGATGTTCACGGGGTAGCCGGATGAGGGTCTGCGTCGGCGGCACTTTCAATGTGATCCACAGAGGCCACGAGCTCCTGTTCGAGACCGCGTTCACGGTGGGGGACCATGTCGAGGTCGGGCTCACGTCGGATGAGTTCGCGAGGGCCTCCAAGAGGGTCGACGTCGCGCCGTACTTCCAGCGGAAGGACCAGCTGAAGAGGTTCCTGGCGCGGTACGGGAAACCGTTCGACATCGTCATGATATCTGACCAGATGGGCACCGCGGCGACCTCCGAGCTGCTCGACGCCATCGTCGTCTCCCCCGAGACGCGGGAGCACGCGGACGAGATAAACGATGCCCGGAGGAGGAACGGCCTGAAGGCGCTCAAGGTCTTCCCGATCAAGGAGGTCCTCGCGGAGGACTCGGGGCTCATAAGCTCGTCGAGGATCGTCAGAGGGGAGATAGACAAGGACGGCCACCTGCTGCGCCCGATCAAGGTCGCGGTCTGCTCCACGAACCAGGTCAAGCTCGATGCGGTCCGGAACATATTCACACAGGCGTTCGGACTGGTCGAGATAGTGAGCGTGGACCCCGATGGGGAGACGGAGAAGCAGCCCATGGAGGAGAGGACCGTCCAGGGGGCGATCAAACGCGCTCGGCTCGCGCTCGAGCGGTCGGGAGCGGACTTCGGGGTGGGCATCGAGGCTGGCCTGTTCCTCAACAGGTTCCTCAACAAACACCTGGACGTGCAGTACTGCGCGTTGCTCGATCCCTCGGGCAGGATGACCGTCGGTCACGGTCCCGGGTTCGAGTATCCCCCGTCGGTGGTCGACGCGGTGCTCAAGGGCCGGTCCGTGGGGGAGACCATGAGCTCCATCACCGGGATCGAGGACATCGGCCGCAGGTCCGGATCGATAGGGTACCTGTCGGATGGTATGATAGACAGGACTTCGCTGACCGAGGTCGCGGTGTTGATGGCCCTGATACCGCGGATACGGAAAGAACTGTACTGACGGTCACTGCGCGTGCTCTTCCTCGGCGACTGCCGAGAGGTAGTCCGACAGGTGCTGGCAGCTTTCCCTTCCGACGCACCCGAACCTGCCGTACTTCTTGCAGTAGTCCCCCGAGCCTTCCTTGAACTCGCAGTTCATGGCTTCCTTGTAGGATGAGCACTGCTTCTTTATGCAGGCGTACCCGGAGTACTTCCCTTCGCACACCCCCTCGCGTGTGAGGTGCTTGCAGTGCATCGCTCACGGCCTCCTAGCTCTGAAAACCCTGTCCTGATTTGCCGTGAACCGCTTCATGTACGAGTCCGGGGTGACGCAGTGCTCCTTGCCCGGGCAGAAGAACCGCTTGTACTTCTCGCAGTAGAGCCCCAGCCACTTCTCGAGCCCGCATTCCTCGGCGGACCGGCTGTGCCTCTGCTTCATGAGTATGTTCATGCCAGAGAACTCGCACTTCTCCTCTCCCATGCACTCGAGGTTCTCGACGTGCTTGTTCGCGCAGGCTCCGCTGAGATAGCTGTACCTACATGATACCATAGGGTCCCATCCCTTGCATCCCGTGCTCTCGCGAGCACTATCAAGATGCGCGTGCGCGCGTATAAAGGTTTACGGAATGTCGCTTTTCGATGCGGCCAAGTCGCGTCTGACAACCGACCCTTCCCCGGAAAGGCTTAGGGGGGTTGCGGGCGATACGGGTCCGGGAATCCGTGGACACCAGGTCGAAGTACATCTATATCGTTCTTCTCTCCGCCCTCGTGGTCGCCGTCGAGACCGTGGCCGTCGAGGGCGCGATCAAGATCGCCGACCTTTCCTCGTTCATTGTCTCCGCCGTCCCCCCGCTCGTGGGTGGCGCCATCCTCATGGGCCTGAATCCGAAAGGGACGAGCAGGTTCGCCAGCTCGCTGACCCCGAAGGGCTGGCTGAAGATGTGCGTCCTGTGCGGCTTCGTGGCCGGTGGAGTGTTCCTCTGGTTCGACGCCGTGGGCAGGATAGGCGCGAGCAAGGAGGCCATCCTGGGCGGGGGCTCGTCCGAGGTGCTGTTCATCGTCCTCCTGTCGGCCGTGTTCCTCTCGGAGCGGCTCAAGAAGTGGGAGGCGGTCGGGAGCGTGCTGGTCATGGCCGGGGTGTTCATCGTCCTGGCTGATGTGGACACGCTCTCCTTATCCATAGGCTTGGGGGAGCTGGAGGCGATCATGAGCTCCCTTCTCCTCGGCATCTCGGTTGTCATGACGACCGCCCTGCTGAAGACGAAGGACCTGGGACCGTTCTCGTGCATCGAGCTGCTGCTGACCGGTGCGTTCCTTCTGATCATCGGGGTGGCCACGGGCCTCATCGAATGGGAGGGGTTCGTCGGGATGATCATCCTCGGGCTGATAGGCATCCTTCCGGCCCTCGGCATGGTGATGTACAATGCTGGCCTCCCGAGGATCGGCGCATCCCTGACCTCCGTGCTGTTCGCGCTGACCGGGATCATGACCGTCGCCGTGCAGCTGGTCGTCCTACTGCTCTTCCCGGACGCCGACATCGAACTCCCGTCGAGCGTCCCGCTCGCGCTCCTCGGGGGCGCGGTCGCCTTCGCGGGCGTGTACCTCCTGAACTCCAACTCCGCTGGGAAATCATCGGATACCGGGCGGGGCGCCTGAAGGCTACTGCTTCTGGCCCGAGTCCTTGTACGCGCCCCTCGGGGCCATTATCTCGAACCTGGCGGCTTCGCCCGCGATCCCGCTCTCCTTGATCGTCATGCCCGTGATGCCTAGTATCTCGCGGGCCAGGTAGAGCCCGAAGCCAGTGTGCTCTCCCGTCCCGCGCTCGAATATGGTGTCCTTGTCCTGCTCGGGCACGCCCTTCCCGTCATCCTCGTACACGATGACGAGGTCGTCCCCCTTCATGCGATGGAACACATGTATGTTCTTCGCGCCCCCCGAGTGCCTCTGAGTGTTGTCGATGAGGTTGTAGAAGACCTTCTCGAGCATCGGGTCTGCGAAGACCTGCAGTCCCTTCGTGTCGTTCCTGAGGCGGACGCCCTTGATGTCGAGCGAACGGAACACGCGGTCCACGACCGCGTGCACATCGGTCCAGTCGGGCCTCACCGTGCCCATGCTCTGATAGTCCCTCGAGAACTCCAGATGCCTTCTGATCATGTCCCCGGAGGCGAGGGCCTTGTCGAGCTTCTCGCGCTCGGCAGGGTCCTGCTCGTTCTGGCGGGCCAGCTCGACATAGCCGTACATGACGGACAGCTGGTTCAGTATGTCGTGCCTCGTGATGCCTCCCAGGAGACTCAGCTTCTTGTTCGCCTGATGGAGGGCCTCCTCGTGGTGTTTCATCTCCGTGAGGTCGAGCACGGACACGAGCGTTCGTCGCGTCCCCGGGAGAACGGTTACGAACGCCATGAGGTGGTGCGTCCTGCCTTCCTTGTCAATGCCCCGGAATTGGTACGTGGTCGGGGCGGCCGAAGAGTCCTTCATGCGGGCCCTGTGGTAATCCACGACCCTGCCCAGGTCCTCGGGGTGCATGAACTCGGTCCACTTCCTCTTTCCTACGAGCTCGTCCTTGGCAAAGCCGGATATCCTCTCGAACTCGGAGTTGACGAGGACGATCTCAGAGGTCTCCCCGACGACGATCATGCCGGTCCCCGTGGTCTCGAAGATGGCCTTGTATCGCTCCTCGCTCTCCTTCACTGCGCGCTCCATTTTCTTACGGTCGGTTATGTCTATGTGGGACACAACGGCCCCGCCCCTCTTCTTTGAGAGCGGAGTCGCCTGAAGGATGAACCATCTCTCCTCCTCGGGG
The DNA here is from genome assembly GCA_963818745.1 of Thermoplasmatota archaeon. Classification (GTDB taxonomy): domain Archaea; phylum Thermoplasmatota; class Thermoplasmata; order UBA10834; family UBA10834; genus CAWBDD01. The sequence continues at coordinate 347,185 of CAWFTI010000003.1, forward strand.
GAATGGCACGGGTACTCCATGGAGAACCGGTCCTGCAGCCCCTCCAGGACCGTCTGGATGCCCGCGAGCGCCTCCTGGGCGCCCTCCGAGACCTTTCCAACCGCGTTCCTGCACGCGTCCAGGTAGTCGGCGCCGATGCCTATGCGGCGTGCGTTCTCCGCGCTGTTGGCCCTGCCGAACTCCTCCCATGCAGTGTTCACGGCGACAATCCTGCCGTGCCTGTCCAGGACCGCGACGTTCGCATCGAGCGCGTCGAGCACTGCGCGGTTGAACGACCCGCTCTCCCTCAGGCCGTTCTCGGCGGCCTTGCGGCCGGTGATGTCTATGCCCGCACCGTTGATCTCCAGGATCTGCGAGTGGGCGCCGTCCCAGCGTTGAACGAGTTCCACAGCAGGGTTCTGAGCTCGCCCGACTTCGTCCGGAGAACCATCTCGCGGTCGCTCACATCGCCTTTCTTGAATTCCTCCTTGAGGTCGTCGACCTGGCCCCTGAGGTCCCCCGGGTAGAAGATATCCCACCAGTTGCGGCCAAGAAGCTCGCCGGTCTCGTAGCCCGTGATCTCTTTGAGGTACTCGTTGACGAACAGGGTCTCGCCTGACGGGGCGATCCTGCATATCAGGCAGGGGGTCGATTGGACGAGGCTCCTGTACTTGCCCTCGGATTCCTGGAGCCTGTCCTGGGCCTCCCTCCTCTCGATATTGGTCGATATGATGCTCGCGACCGACGTCAGAATGCTCGCGTCCTGCTCGGACCATTTCCTGGTCGGTCGTACGTCGTCGAGCCCGATGAACCCTATGAGCTTCCCCGTCGAGATAGTCAGAGGCACCGCCATGATGGACTTCTTCCCCATCCGGACGCATGCCTCTCTGTACTTTCTCGTCCGGGATGTCGGAGATGTTGTCGTAGCGGACGGTCTCGTTCCTCTTCATCCTGCTGATCCACCAGTCGAACTGCGTGCTCGGTATGTTCTGCAGCTCGGGCTTCATCGGGCACTTGCCGTCCATGTTCCACTCGGAAACGTTGCTGACGGTGTTCTCGTCCGGACCGTACCTGTAGATGTAGGTCCTTGAAAGATCCAGGGCACGACCCACGCGTGCGAGGGTCTCGTCCAGGAAGACAGACATCTCCGATGCTGTCAGCGCATCGGCTGCGATGCTGTTCAGCATGTCCTCGAGCCTCAGCCTCCGCTCTAGGGAGTCCCGCGCAAGCTTCTGCTCGGTCACATCCCTCGTGATCAGGGATGCTCCCGTGACCCTGCCCGAGGAGTCTCGGATCGGCGAGAACGAGATGGAGGCATAGAACTCCCGTCCGTCCTTGCGCTCCTCTCGTCACCTCCTGTAGTTCGAAGCTTTCTCCCCTTCCTACCTTGTCGAGGAGCGCCCTGTATTCCGCCTGAGGTGTCTGGATCGTGTTCGGGAAATTGAACGCAGACTTGCCCTTCACCTCCTCCATGGTGTATCCGTATATGCGTTCGGCACCCTTGTTGTAGGTGAGGACTATCCCGTCGAGTGTCAAGGAGACGATGCCGTCCTGCGAGGAGTCGACCACTTTCGCCAGCCTGTTGACCTCATCGTTCGCGCGCTTCCTGGTGACGGAGTGGTTGATCAAGTTGACGAGCTCAGCGAAGTGTATCTTGGGGTCGCCTCCCTTCTGGAGGTAGAAGTCCGCCCCGCTGTTCAGAGCCTCCATTGCGACGTCTTCCCTTCCACGGCCCGTGAAAAGCACGAATGGGATGTTGTTCCCCTGCTCCCTCAGCAGCTTGAGCAGTTCGAGCCCGTCCATGCGAGGCATCATGTAGTCGCAGATAATCGCGTCGTAATCCCTCTCGCTCATCATGGTGAGCGCGTCATCCGCCGAGGATGCGGTGTCGGCCTTGATGCCCCCCTTGCGCTCCAGGAACGCCTTCGCAATCTCAAGAAGTGAGGGCTCGTCGTCGACCACAAGTATCTGAATCATCTAGACTCCCTGCAACAATGGACAGTTGGTTTTCGTACCCCCGCAACGATATTCGTAAGGGGATACGGGGGTATTTGATACCTTCTTGCATGGCCCTGTTGCGGAGCTCCAGCGACTGAAGTCCCTCGCTCAAGCCCCGTCGAACGAGGTCGGGCCGTCGGCGTCAGGTCCCGGAACAGAATCACATCGTGAAGAAATCCCATGCTGCCCACCGAGTGGACGGGTTTTCGAGCAGGCGATATACACCGATGCCTCGGGTTCTCGCCATCGATGTTTGGATGCCCGGGGAACGGACGAAGGAGCGCTGAGGGGGAGATTTGAACTCCCGTGGTACGCAGTACCACCAACTCTCAAGGCTGGCGCCGTGAACCGGGCTTAGCTACCTCAGCAACGTATGTCCGCCGTAGGACGATGTCAGGGCTTGCGCCGATATCACTGTTTCGGAGAGCACGGGGCCCTGTCACCTGACCGTGGATGCGAGCACAGGTCCCTCAGCGCATCGAGGTCGAACTCGAACGCGACTATGGGATTGCCCAGGCCGAAAGCCTCGATCGTAGCGGGGGACACCTCCCCGAACAATCCGACGGTTCTCCCGCCGGAGACAATCTTCGCGGATCTGCCGGGCAGGAAGGTCGGCGTGTCGTCCGGCAGCATCTCCGGCTTCAGACCGAGGGCGCTCATGACGGACTGGGCGAGCGACTTGCCCTCGGTGAAGCTTGCCTTGGGGTGGATCGCGACCCCCGCGAGCATCTTCCTGTTCTTCGATGCGACCACGACATCCCCGACCTCGAACAGCTTCTGGGGGAGCTCCCGGTGCTTGTTCTTCTTCAGGACCGTCATCAGGCTCGGGAGAACCGATGTGCGGACCAGAGTGTGGTTCTCGCTCACCGGGTTCCTGACCCTTATCGCGGATGCGTCCTCCGGGAGTCCCATCGCATGGTACTGGTCCCTCGGGTTGGACAGCGAGAGTGTGACGACCTCGAAATAGCCGAGCCCCGTGAGGATCGGTTTGACCGTGTTGGCGAAAGCATTGGCCGGGAGCTCGGTCCCGAAGGTCGCGTGCGCCGGCAGGGAACCTCCGAACCTCTCGAACCCGTACCCCGTCGCGACGTCCTCTGCGATGTCGACCGCGTGCATTATGTCCGCGCGGTACGCCGGCACCAAGGCCGTCAGCCCGGAGGCGGCCACGTCCGCGCCGAGCCCCATCCTCCTCAGGCATCCGGCCATGGCATGAGGGTCGAGCGAAGTGCCTATCCACTGGTTCACGTACGCGGTATCGACCGCCACCTTGAGCGGGCTGAGGTCAGGGGCGACATGCGTCTTCCCTCCCTGGTGCAACTTCACGGTCTTTATCTTCCCGCCCCTCTCTGCGAGCGCTGTCGTGAGTATGTTCACTGCGCTCTTCACCGCGTTGATGTCTGTTCCAGTGCAGTCGACGAGGATGTCCCTTGTGTTCTCCGTGACGGCCGTCGCGATGCCGTTGATGACAGGCGGGAACGAGAGGACCTCTCCGACGCTGTCGACGATGATCGGGTATCTCTTCTTCCCCTCGAGGACGAAGGCATAGGCCTTGCCCTTCTCGTGCTCCTTCAGTATCTCGGCGGGGGTCATCTTCCTCGAGCCCTGCAGCGGGACGAAGGACAGCTCGTCGGGCAGGACGGCCTTGTAGTGGAACGGTGGTTTGACCTTCGAGAGGTCGTGTATGCCGATGGCGACCTTGCGTCGGTTCCTACCGAGGGAGCCGTGGAGCGACTCCTGGAGGTCCATCATCGAGCGTATCAGGGCGTCGTTCATGTCGTTCCCCTCCACGATCGAGGACCATATGAACGGCCTCACATCTTCCACCGACGGGTCTGCGAAGAGGTCGATCCCCGACTCCGACACCGCGTACGATCTGAGCCCAGGCTCAATCCCCAGGAACGCCTTCAATGCCCGGGCGATCCCTTCGACGGAGTACAGGTCGGGACGGTCGGGGAAGAATTCGAAGCTCATCTCGTCCGAGCTGTCCTCGGCAGACTGAAGGTCCGAGCCGAGCATCGGGAGCGAGTCCCTGAGCACCTGCTTCGGTATCTCCTTCCCCATGAGCGCGCAGAGGTCGGAGTAGCTGAAGTTGATGACTGGCATCTGTACAGGTCCTTGCTGAGAAGAAACCTTGCCGATATAATAAGATTGTCAGAGCCGTGCGTCACGCTCCGCTGGCCGCCTCCGCAGTCTCTTTTCCGGGGTCCCGTGCCTTGTGGGTCTCCTTGACGTACAGGCCGATGATGGAAGTGGCGACCGCAAGGGCAGCGGCGCAGACCAGTATTGGCGCCTGGTGGTTCACGTAGTCGTACATCAGGCCGAGGGCGGAGAACCCGACGATGTTGCCGACGCCCATGACCGTCTGATAGGCTCCCATGACCCTCCCGCGCTCCTCCTTCTTCATCACATCGCCCAGCATCGCGCCTACCGAGGGGTTCGACATGGCGGCGCCGAAGTCTGATACGACCACCAGGATGTACACGTGCCATGCTTGGCTGGCCAATACCATCATCGCCAGCCCGGCGGCCATGAGGGCGCCGCCGATGATGATGAACGGCTTCCTGCCGTACTTGTCCGACAGCGACCCGAACGGCACGGTTCCTATCGCCATGGTGAGCATCCCGATGGACATCGCGATCCCGGTCTGGGTCAAGGTCATGTCTATGTCGTCCGCCCAGAACATGAGCAGACCCAGGTTCCAGAGCCCCTGGACAATGCCCATGACGAACCCTCTCATCGTGAGCGCGGGAAGCCTGCGGTCCGCCCTGGCGTTCCTCTTCCAGGCACCGAACATGGTCAAGATGGATTTGGAGTCCTCTGATGGGGCCCTCGAGCGCGGTTCCTTTATGAACCAGATGATCGCAGCGCAGGCGAAGGCGAGCGCGGCGGCGATGTAGAATGGGTACGTGAAATCGAGCTGGCCCGCCACAAGCCCGCCAAGGGTCGGCCCCGCCATCGCCCCCAAGAGCTGTGCGGTCCCCTCGGCCCCCATGGCCACTCCTCTCTTGTCCTCCGGGACGAGGTCAAGCGTAAGCGCAAAGGCCGCAGGTGTGACCAGAGCCGCTCCCACACCCTCCAGCACCCTGAGGACCAGGAACTGGATGGGCTCAGTCACCATAACGAGCGCCAAGGTCGTGCACCCGAACAGGACTATGCCCGCCATGATCGTGCGCTTCCTGCCCAATCTGTCCGCCAGATAGCCTGCAGGGGGAAGGGCGAACACGAATGCGAACGAGAACAGCGAGAACATCATCCCGAGCTCGGAATCCGATATTCCCAACCGTTCTCTGAATGCAGGCATGAGAGGGCCCAGGAAGCCGAATCCCAGCGCAACGACGACGAGCGCGGACAACAGGATGGCGAAGTCTCTGGAGAATCCGACGGACCTCCTGATCCTCGCGATGATCCCCGAGCTACGTTCACTGGGGTGCATGCATCTCCTGAGCGGTGGACACTTCCGATGACCGTTCTGGTCACTTGTGCCCGCCTTCTTGTGGCGATGCCTCTCCGGTGCTATATCGCTAATCCATGTAATTATTATCAAGTTCAGTCTTGGCAGGCAAAAGTATAAGCCACGCTAGTGGGAATCAATGGCCGCTCTATAGCCTTACTATGTATTCTCAAAACTCAAGACCATAAGAGGTATGACATGATCAAAGAGAAGGTCAAGACAGGGATACCGGGCCTAGATGAGATGCTGGACGGCGGCCTGATACCCGGTAGACCGTATGTCGTGTCTGGCACGTCTGGGACCGGCAAGTCCACAGTCGCCATGCACTTCCTGCTCGAGGGCGCACAGCGCGGCGAGAACGTGCTGTACGTGTGCGTCGACGAGCCCCCGAACGAGGTCAGGGCGAACATGAGCCAGTATGGGTGGGACCTGGACAAGGTCTATGTGTTCGACGGGACCATGGACATAATGAGCTACGACAAGACCCCCGTCAGGGACGTCTCGACCGAGCGCAAGGTAGTCACGGTGAAGGATGTCAGCGACTCGATCCGGAAGACCTCCGAGAAAGGCCCCGTGGACATGTCGATAAACACGCTCCAAGAACTGCTGAAGCAGGAGATGCGTAACAGGAAGTATTCCAGGGTCGTCATCGACTCCGTCACCTCGTTGAGGCGATTCTACATCAAGACGAGCGAGGAGTACTCCACGCTCGCGTCGTTCTTCAGGGTGCTGTCTGACCTGGGCGTCACGACGCTCGCGACCGTGCACCAGGCTGAGATATACAAGCCGGATGCCGAGGCGCACATGTCGAGAGGGGAGATCAGGCTCCACAAGTGGTTCGACGGCAGGGGATTGGTCAGAGGCGTGACCATCGAGAAGTACAGGGGATCGTCCCACGACCACAAGATGCGTCCGCTGAAGATCACTGCCACAGGGATCGAGGTCAAGACCGAGGGCCCCAAGGAGGGTTCGAAGGCGGCCAAGACCAAGGAGCCCGAGCCGAAGGCGGTCATCGAGAAGTCCGGCGAGGAGAAGCAGGTCGCTCGGGCGGAATCCGCGGGTCATCCTGCGGTCGCAGAGCCTCCCGCGAGTTCGCCCAAGGAAGAGGCGAAACCCCCTCCACCGCGTAAGGACAGCCCCCCCTCTGAGTGCATTCCTGATGAGCCTGACCCGCCACCGCCCGGAGGTGAACAGTGATGTCGGGGCCGTTGTCGAAGGTCAGCACTGGCATCGCAGGCCTGGATGATATGTTGAAGGGCGGGCTGATCCCAGGGAGGTCGTACATGGTATCGGGCATCTCGGGGAGCGGCAAGACGACCTTCGGTATCCAATTCCTCCAGCAGGGTGTTAGACAGGGCGAGCGAGCCCTTCTTGTGTCCATCGACGAGCCCCCTCAGGAGATAAGGGAGAATGTCCGGTCCCTGGGATGGGATGTCGGCAAGATAAGGATACTCGACGTCCACCCCAGCGCGAGGAGCTACAGCAAGCGCGTCTCGATGGTCGAGGTGGCGGCGCAGAGAGCGGTGGGCTCGCTGAGGGAGGCGAAGACGGATGCAAGGACGGAGGCTCTGAAGCAGGCGTCTCCCGACCTGTCCGTTCAGTCCCTCCAATTGATGCTCAGGCAGGAGTTCCTGGAGATGAGGTACTCTAGGGTGGTCATCGACTCGTTGACTTCCCTGAAGAATCTCTCGGAGACGGAGGAGGGCGTGGAGAACAGCATCGTGTCCCTCTTCAGGTTCCTCTCGGAGTGGAACGTGACGACCATCATGCTCTCGGACCTTCCGGACCCAGCGGCCCTCGAGGTCGAGTCGCTCATGTGCAGGGGAGAGATCCGGCTCCACAAGCTCATGGTCTCCTCCAAACTCGAGAGGTGCGTCACGGTCGAGAAGCTCAGGGGGTCGGCCCACGACACGAGCCCGAGGCCCATGAGGATACTTCAGACCGGGATCGAGGTGGACGCCCACAAGAAGCTCCCCAAGGCGGTCCTGAGCACGCTCCAGGCGATACCCGCCATGGCCAGGTAGCCGGGACGGACCCGCTAGGTTATTTATTCTCCAAGCCCTTCGGGACTCCCGGTACGAATGGCGAAGAACGTAGGGTTGCCGGTGGTCGATGTCGCCGGGAAACCGTTCGACATGGGGAAGGCGGCCGGGAAGAAGTGCGCGACCAAGGGCCACGCCTATCGGAAGTCGGTCGCGGAGTCCGTCCTCTACTACACTGGTTTCGATTGGTCGAAGGCGGTCGAGAGGGCGAAGGTGTACCTCCCGCACGCCCAGGAGTTCTACCCCGACTTCGTCGAGGAGATCAGAGGCTACGCCGAAGGCTCGAAGATGCCTTTCGGGGAAGCCTTCGCCTTGTGCTGTCACGAGCTCCTGTCCCCGAGGGGCTTCAAGGGATGCACGGACATCGCGTGCGCCGGAGATGTCACGTCCGACGGGCATGTCCTGATAGGCCACAACGAGGACTGGTCCACCGACGCCCAGGGGACCGTCGTCCTGCTGCACGCGAAGCCGAGCGGGAAGCCGGAGTTCATCACGACTTCATACGCGGGCCTGCTTCCGTCATCCGGCATGAACAGCGCGGGCATCAGCCTGACCGGGAACGCCCTGAACCAGAACGACGCCAGGGTGGGCATACCGAAGGTGTTCCCCGTCAGGAAGGTCATGGAGGCCAGGAGGATAGGCGAGGCGATCGACTACGCGATGCCCGCCAACCGCGCGTCGAGCTACAACAACATATGCTCGGACCGGAACGGGGAGATATATTCGCTCGAGGGGTCGGCGACCGACCACGCGTGCATCTACGCGATCGATGGATACCTGGTCCACACGAACCATTATTTGGCCGAGAAGATGCAGAGGTTCGAGGAATTCCCCACATCCATCTCGAGCTCGCTGGTCAGGTACTTCCGCGCTCTCAAGCTCGTCGAAGGGCAGCTCGGAGAAGTCACAGTCGAGTCGATGATCGAGATGTTCAAGGACCATGTGAACAAGCCGGGTTCGATATGCAGGCACAGAGACCCGAAGCTACACAAGCTAGACGTCTCCGAGACCATATTCTCGGTCATATTCGACCTGACCGCCCTGGAGGCGCACGTGTGCAAGGGCAAGCCCTGCACTGACAAGTACGCGAAGATCTCTCTCGACTGATGGCTCGGACCAGCTGGTCCGCCCGCATGGAAAGTATTTAATCCCAATCATGTATTGCGCAGAAGCCACAACGGGCCCATAGCTTAGCATGGTTGGAGCACCCGGCTGATAACCGGGAGGTCACCGGTCCGAATCCGGTTGGGCCCACCACCTCTTTTCACCTCGGCTCTCCGCTACGTAGATATCTGAGCATCCGGGAGCCGAAGTTGCACCCATTCTGCGCAAAACGGCCGATTTCCATCGAAAGGTACGAAAATAGGAACGGCTTTACCCTTCAACCATGGATGAGACGGATGCGAAGATCCTGAACCTCCTGAGGGAGAATTCAAGGACGAAGAACACCGAGATAGCCCGTCAGGTTCACCTGACGGAACGCGCGGTCCGCGCGCGGATAGAGAAGCTCGTCAGAGAGGGTATCGTCAGGAAGTTCACAATCGAGACCTCCCCCGTGGGCTTCGAGGGGATAGTCCTGATCGACACCAACGTGGGGCGCACTCTAGCGGTCAAGGAGAAGGCGAGGCAGCTCTCCGAGAGCGTGTTCGAGTGCAGCGGCGAGTTCGATGTGGCCGTGAGGCTCAGGGCGGACACGCTGGATGACCTGAACAGACGCGTCGACGAGCTGAGGGCGTTCCCGGGAGTCCTCAGGACCACGACCCTCATCAAGCTGGTCCAGGACTAGCCGCGCCGGGTGTTTCTCAGCGCCGTCCTCCACCGTGCAAAGGTTGATGTTTTTCACCAGCACGTCACCACGACCAGTGACCGCATGGACTTGATGGATGTCATCAAGACTAGGAGGAACCTCAGGAGGTTCAAGGCCGCGTTCGTGCCCGAGAGTCTCCTGAAGGAGGTTCTGACCACCACCCGACTGGCGCTTTCCGCGTGCAACTCCCAGTCGTTGAAGACCATGGTCGTGAGGTATGAGCAGACCAAGCTGAGGCTCGCGGCCAGCGGCCAGAAGTTCATCGCGTAGGCCCCTTTGGTGCTCGTCGCGTGCGGGATCCCGGATGAGGGCCCCCCTCACGTGCGGGTATACGTACCACACATTGCGTCACTGATGTGCTCGATAGCCCTCGATCACCTGATTCTGGCTGTGCACGCGGCGGGGTTGGGCACATGCTGGATCGCGTCGTCCAAGGAGCACATGCTCAGGGAGGCACTCGGGGTGCCCAGAGGATGTGCGTGTGGTCGCGATGACCACCTTGGACTATCCCGACGAGGCCCCCGAGAGGACCCGGAGGAAGAGCATCGAAGAACTCATAGGAAACGATAGCTATCAATAATCGTAAGGCGGTAACTGCACGCTCGTGACGGGTACGCCCGACGGAAGGTGAAATCGGCTTGGCATCGAAGGGTATACTGAAGACGGGTGAGGCCTACTGCCTCATGTGCAACGAGTCACTTGAGCCAGGCGTCTCGAGGTGCCCATCCTGCGATGTCGAGTTCGAACAGGACGTGCGGGCGTTCGCTTGTCCCAGGTGCCGGACCGTCATGGCTTTCGGGACTCCTCAGTGCCCCAAGTGCAACATGAAGTTCAAGGTGAAGGTCGTTTCGCCCATGCAATCCGCCGAGGACGATAAGCTGCTCGTCAAGCTGATCGAGTGGGGGAAGCCGCCGGCCGCGCCCACCGAGGCATCAGAGACGCCCCCGCAGGGCCCGTCCCCGGAGGAGCTGGAGAAGCTCGGGAAGCTCAGGTCCAGCATAGAGGACCTGATGGCTAACAGGACGGACATGCTCAAGAGGATGGAGAAGCGCCTCGAGGACGAGAAGGCCCGGCTGGAGCGCATCTCCGCGCTCGAGGGGCGGTCCACGACCGTCGAGCAGATAGAGGCGGAGGTCATGTCGCTCGCGGACGAGATGGCCGACATCACGATGCTTCAGGCGCACATGGATGCGCTGTCGGACGAGGTATCATCGATCATAGAATCTTTCAACCTGAGCGACGCCGCAAAGGAGAGAGGTCTTGCTGCCAAGGCCCTCAGGGCCAAGCTCGACGAGAAGGAGAGGGAGCTCGCGGAGATCAAGAGCAAAGAGGAGCAGCTCGCGGGAAGAGAGGAGATGGTCGACCGCAAGATCAAGGCCTACGCCTCCAAGAAGAAGCAGCTGGACGACCAGGAGAACGACCTCAAGTCGAGGCTCGAGGCACTCGAGAACGAGCGGCTCGAGCTCGAGAAGATAAGGTTGGATGCCGTGAGCGCGAAGACACAGGGCGAGCGGGACGCCGCGAAGGCCGAATGGGACGAGGAGAAGAGGCGGCTGAGGCACAGGCTGATAGAGCTGAGGTCAGTGTTCTCGCCCCCGACCGGTCAGGAATGCGGCCACTGAGGTGGAGGTCGAGAAGGCGGAGGCCGACATCGAGGGCACGATATTGGAGCTGGACCGGCAGGTCAGGGAACTGCTGGTCGAGAGGTCCGACCTCCAGAAGAGAATGGCGGATGCCATCGTCATCGACGAGGACCTCAAGCGCCTCCTCAGGGTTCTGGACCAGCTCTTGGGCCAGCTCCCCGAGGACATCATCTCGAAGTTCTCCAGCTCGGAGGACTTTGCACTGTACGAACGGATATTGGATAGGATGAAAATCTGAGCGTATCATTTAATGTACCGCACGCAATATCACTGAAGAACAGCGCGAAGATGGCGCCATCCCCCCGGCGCATGATTGAACGAATGGAGCCTCGCAAACATGGGTCTGAGAGACAAGGCTAGAGAGAGCGCGGCGAAGACAAAGGAGCCAGCCGCTCCTGTCCCGGAGGAACCCGAGGAGGCGCCTCCGGCAGAGGAAGTGCCGCAGGTCGCCGAGGAACAGCCCGCTCCAAGCCCGTCGGAATCGCCTCCTGCCCTGGAACCGTCCGTGACATACCTCGTCGAGGAGGAGCGTCCGGAGCTGGCGTACTCCCTTTTCTTGACGGCCACGTCCCAGGGCATGCGGGGCATGATCGTCTCGAGGACCTATCCCAAGAACCTCAGGAAGGCCCTGAACCTCGGGGACGCACCCGTCTACTGGCTCACCAACGCCATGAGCGAGGAGGCCATCGGCCCCAAGGACCTTGAGCGCCTCTCGCTCACGATAAGGCACTTCCTGGAGGGGGGCGGGGGACAGCTCGTGCTCATCGACTCCCTCGAATACCTCATCACGAACAACAAGTTCGTCAGCGTGCTGCGTCTGATCCAGACGATAAGGGACATCGTGGCCGTCCACAAGGCCGTGTGCATCGTCTCGCTGAAGTCGTCGACCCTCGAACCATCCAAGCTCGGATCGATCCAGAGGGAGCTCGAGGTCTTCTCCGGGGACAAGACCAGGATCCAGCCTGTGAGGCCTGAGGTCGAGAACAGACTGATCACCGAGCTGCGCCAGGACGAGATCACGATCGAGATGGAGAGGATCGAAGACGAGCGGAAGAAGCTCGTGATCCTCCAGGAGAAGCTTGTCGGGGATGCGCGCAAGCTGGCGTCCGACCGTCAGGAGCTCGAGAAGGAGCGGCAGGAGGTCAGGCAGACGCTCCTCAAGGTCAGGCAGACCAGGAAGGAGCTCGAGGACTTCAGGATCAAGCTGACCAAGGAGGAGGTCGAGCTGACTTCCAAGGTCAGGGCGAAGCTGACCAAGGAGATGCAGAACCTCGATTCGAAGAAGGCCAACCTGGAGATGATGGAGAAGGAGGTCGAGTCCAGGTATCTGCAGCTCGACCGCATAGTCAGTCTCAAGACCGAACAGAAGATGTTCGATATCCAGAACGAGGCGAAGCGCCAGGAGGTCGAGCGGGGGAAGCTCGTCGACCTCACCACGAGGCTGGAGGCCGACCGCCGGTCCATTGACGAGCGGCTGCGCGCGACGGAGGAGAAGGAGGCGGCCGCCGCCAAGATCTCGGACGATGCGAAGGCTTGGGAGAAGAAGCTCCAGGAGAAGGAGCACGGGCTCGCGCTCGAGAAGGTCGACATAGAGAAGGAGCGGGCCACCGTCGATTCGGAGCGGAAGGAGCTCGACCGCGTCAAGAAGGCCCAGGATGAGGATCTCGCGAGGCTGAGGTCGGACCTCGAGCACCAAATGGCCGATGTGAGCCAGCGCGAGGAGTCCGTCTCACGGCTGACGAGCGAGCTCGAGATGCTGAAGACGAAGCTGGTGTCCCAGGAGCAGAGCCTCTCGGAGCAGGAGAAGGCCGTCTCGGCCCGTCTGGGCGATGTCGAGGCCAGGGAGAAGACGCTCGCGGTCTCCGAGGCCGATGCGAAGCAGATGGTCGAGAAAGCTGCGCTCGCCGAGAGCTCCGCGAAGAACAAGGAGACCACCCTCAAGGAAGAGTACGACCGGATGAGGGACGAGCTGGAGAGGACGAGGGTCGACCTCGGCAAGAAGGTCGCCGAGGCGCAGAGGCGAGAGGAGAAGCTGCGGTCCGACGAGGACAGGTTCTCGGCCGAGAGCGAGGCCCGCAAGAAGGCCCTGACCGAGTTCGAGATACAGCTGAAGGAGAGGAGCGCGAGCCTGCAGGAGCTGAAGGACGAGCTGGACGCGCGCGAGGCGACCATGAAGGGCTCCCAGGGGCAGCTCGAGAGGTCCCTGAAGGAGATGGAGGCCCGGGCCGCGGAGCTCGATGCGCTGAGGGCTGCCTCCGACACGGAGCTGGGTTCGGTCAAGGAGAAGGTGATGCAGGAGCGGAACCTGCTCGAACAGGAGAAGATCACATTCGAACACGAGAGGAGCGACTCGCAGAGGAAGCTGACGGAGCTGCAGCGCACTCTCGATGAGATGTCATCCAAGCTCGAGGAGGAGAAGAAGGAGGTCGACGAGAAGGCCTTCTCAGTCGAGGAGATGAAGACGATCCTCGACCAGCGCTCGAGCGACGTCGCGTCTTCCGAACTCAAGATGGCCGAGGAGCGCGTGGAACTCGACCACCTGAGGCGGGAGCTGAAGAAGAAGGGCGAGGAGTACGAGTCCATCGAGCAGGACCTGGCGATGAGGCAGGAGAACCTGCAGTCCACTGGCGAGATGCTCCAGCAGACCAGGACCGCGCTCGAGGAGCGAGAGAAGATGATGAAGGTCCAGCTCCTGGCCGTGCAGAACGAGCAGTCTGCCCTCGAGGCGAAGGTCTCTGCGTACAGGGACGAGGCCCAGGCGTTCGAGGAGCAGAGGGCCGCGGTCGAGACCAAGTCCGAGGATGTCACGTCGATGCAGAGCGAACTCGAGGCTTGGAAGGCCGAGCTGGATGAGCTTGCCAACGGCATCAAGGTGAGGGAGCAAGAGGTCGCGGGCAAGGAGGCTGCGGTCTCCACACTGAGGTCCGGGCTCGAGGTTAGGGAGGCCGAGCTAAGTTCCGAGAATGCCAGGATCGAGTCCGAGCAGAAGGAGCTCCTCGCATCGGTCGAGGCCAAGAAGGCTGAGGTCGAGGCCGAGACGGCCTCTCTGAGGTCGATGAAGGACCAGTCGGCAGTGCTCGAGAAGGAGATCAGCGAGCGCGAGCAGCGCCTCGGCGGCATGGAGCAGGAGATCGAGGAGAGGACGAAGCGGCTCGACGAAGCGGCCGTCGCCCTGAAGGCCCAGAAGGAGAGCCTCGACAATGAAAGGGAGATCGTGCTCCGGGACCGCTCGATCCTCGAGGACGACCGTGTGATGCTGTCGCAGCAGAAGGCCGAGTTCGAGCAGCGGTCTGGGAAGGCCGACGCCGAGCTGCAGAGGGCTGGGGAAGAGCTCGAGGAGGCCCAGAGGAAGCTCGCCGAGCGTATCCGGGAGCAGGAGGAGGTGTCCTCCGGGCTCGTGGAGCAGGAGAAGATCATCGCTGCCAGGTCAGCGGAGGTCGAGGCTCGGCACGCCGAGGTCTCAGACCTGCAGAGGCAGCTTGACGAGTTGAGGGCGTCGCTCGACGAGAAGGACGCCGTCATCAGAGGGCAAGAGGATGCGCACAAGGACCGCACGGGCACCCTCGACGAGAGAGTAAGGTCTCTCGAGGAGAGCGAATCTGCGCTGGAGGCCGCGAAGCACAGGCTCTCGTCCATCGAGCAGCAGCTCTCGGAACGCGAACGGGCGCTCGCGGCGTCGGAGAACGCCATCATCGGGCGCAGGGACGAGGTATCCGAGACGGAGAGGAAGCTCGAGGAGGACCGGAGGTCGGTGGAGACCGACCGGCAGGCCATGGCGGACGAGAGGCGCATCCTCGACGAGGAGCTCTCGAGCGTGGCCAAGGAGAAGCAGCTCCTGGCGAAGCAGAGGGAGGACTCTCAGAAGGAGATGGATGCGGACTGGGCGGAGCTCGAGTCCTCCAGGGACGAGCTCGAGGCGAAGGTCAGGGCCGCCGAGGACCTCAGGGAGAGCCTCTCGCTGAAGGAGAAGCACCTCGAGGAGCAGACCTCTGGCCTGGGTCCGAAGCAGGCGGAGCTGAAGCTCCTGGAGCAGTCATTGGCTGAGATGAAGGCGGACTTCGAGGCCAAGGATTTGGAGATCAAGAGGATATCATCAGAGCTCACCGGCTGGCAGACTGCGCTGGACGAGGCTGCGGCCCTGCAGACGGCGAGGGAGGAGTCCCTGGCCGCCAAGGAGCGGTCGCTCGGCGGGAGGGAGACGGCCATCGCGGCGATCGAGTCTGAGTCCCGCCT
Source organism: Thermoplasmatota archaeon (assembly GCA_963818745.1). Classification (GTDB taxonomy): domain Archaea; phylum Thermoplasmatota; class Thermoplasmata; order UBA10834; family UBA10834; genus CAWBDD01. The sequence goes on from CAWFTI010000003.1 coordinate 362,338, forward strand.
GAAGCTGGAGGGCGAGTTGACGACCGTCAAGAGCAGCAGGTCGGAGCTCGAGAACCTCAGTGCCGAGCTGGACAAGGAGCGTGCGGAGCTGGAGGCCGCGAAGCAGGCCATGGCGGAGTTCGAATCGATGGTTGCGGCCCGCGAGACCGCCGTCGCGCAGAAGGAGAGCGCGGCGGACGCGCGGATCAAGGACCTCATCGGGCAGGAAGAGGAAACCCAGAAGCTGAAGGACCAGATGGTCAGCCTGGAGACATCCCTCAGGATGCGGGAGCAGGGAGTGGACAAGTCCCTGGACGACTACAAGGTCGTCCTCGAGGAGATAGCCCGCGAGAAGAACCTCAACCAGGAGAAGGAGAGGGAGCTGAGGACCCACGCCTCGGAGCTCGAGAGGAACATCGAGGAGTTCGAGCTGCTCCAGATGGAGCTCGAGAAGGAGAAGACCCTGGTGGCGCAGAAGGACGCCGGGCTCGAGCAGCTGCGCGGGGAGCTGGAGAAGTGGCGCCAGGAGCTCCTGGACAGGCGGGAGAAGCTGGAGGAGGAGGTCAGGGAGCGGGTCGCCGAGATCTCCAAGGACATGAAGCCCGTCGAGAAGGTGCTCCCTCACGCCACGGACGAGGCGCTGGTGCGGAGGGAGCTGGAGCTGAGGCGCGTCGAGGAGGACTTCAGGCTACGCGAAAGGGACCAGGAGACCAAGGAGCGGACCGTCGCCGTGGAGCTGGAGAGGCTCGAGAAGGAGCGGGTGGAGATCCAGGACATGTGGGAGAAGGTCGAGGGCGCATCGAAGGGCCTGACCACCCTGGTGGACGAGAAGACGATGCAGGAGCTCGAGAGGAGGAAGGCGGACCTCGACGGCGCGTACCTGAAGCTGTCGGAGCGCGAGGAGGCCATCCGGAAGGACGAGGTCAAGCTCGAGGGCGAGTGGACGAGGCTGCAGTCGCTCGAGGAGGAGCTCTCCGACCTGGCCAAGGTGCTGAAGCTGAAGGAAGAGGAAATCAAGAAGCTGGAAGGGCAGGCCGCCGAGCAGCGCTGACCTCCAGTGTAGCGTTTTCGTCCCGAATCGTGCCTAGAAGACCGTCAGCTTCCCGGCTATGATCTGGGCGGTCAGCTTGTCGATGTTCTCCAGCATCTCGCTGTAGATGGCCACCGCCTCTTTGTGGTACTTCTTCGAGCTGACGCCGGGTGCGAATATCATGCTGGCGCTCGCCGCCTGAGGGTCGTCTATAGGCTTGCCGATCTGAGACAGTATCCTCGTGTTGACCTCGAGTATGTCTCCCCTGCCGAGCTTGTACAGCTCGGCGGCGACCTGGTTCGCGAGCAGGTTGTACAGCTTCCCGACATGGGTGACCGGGTTCTTTCCGGCGGAGGCCTCCATGCTCATCGGCCTCATCGGCGTGATGAGCCCGTTGGCGCGGTTGCCCCTCCCCACGGAGCCGTCGTCGCCGTTCTCCATCGACAGGCCGGACACCGTCAGGTAGTAGATGTCCTTCTTGTAGTCGTCCGCCGTGTTGACGAAGACCTTGAGGTTGCGCTTGGTCAGCTTCTGCGCGAAATCGGCAACGTTCTCCCTGCATTCCTCGATCGCGGACTTGTAGTGGTCCTTGTCGGGGATCTTCGAGCCCACCATCGCGACCGCGACGGTAAGGTCGATGTTCGATCCCTTCCTGCAGGCCATCACCTTGACGTCCTCGCCGAGCTCAGGCATCTTGCGGCATAGCTTCCCATTGATGTATCTCTCGGTTTCCAGGGTCACCTGCTCGGTCTCGCTCAGCGGCGCGAAGCCAACACCGAACGAGGTGTCGTTCGACAGGAGGCGTTTGGTCTCGTACAATCCCCTGAGGTCGACGCTGCCCTGGCCGATCATGCAGTCGAGGACGATGTCCCACTCGACATCAAGGTTCTTGCAGGTCTTCTCGAGGTATTCGTAGGCCGCCTTCATGGCAGTCGTCCTGTAGGGGAGCCTTTCGCCGTTGACCGAGGTCGTGGCCCTCCCGACCAGGAGTATGTATATCGGCTCGAGGATGGCGCCGCCGCCGAACTTCGGAGCGGACTGGCCACCGACGATCTGGGTCTCATCCGTGTTGTGGTGGAGCACCCGACCGTATCTCTCGATGTACATCTTGCACAGAGCCCTGCTGACGCTCTCCGCGAGACCGTCCGCAACGCTGTCGGGGTGCCCGATGCCCTTTCTCTCAACGAATTCGATCGGCTGCTTCTCAACGGGAGTGTGCGTCAGTTCTTCTATGAAGATGTTCCTCTCCATACGCTCGCCTCGCAAAATCTGGGTGCGAAGTATAAACTCTCTCATAATAACCTTTTCGGACTGAGCGGAACGTGCTCACGAGAAAACACTGGCCGCATCGTAACGACACGCGCTCGCGCGCGCTACAAAGGATACATCGAGAAACGAGAGCGTAAGTGGTTTGGATACGCAGGGAAGGGACTCCAGCTCAGCCCTTCTTGCCGAACGCGGCCCGTCTTGCGGCCCTCGCGTTCCCCTCGGGGATGAGGCAGAACTTCTTCCCTGACAGCACGCCCGCGACGCCCTCGGTGCTCTCGACCTTCGGGTAGTCCTTGCACAGCTTGCAGGTCGGTGGGCAGACGCTGACCCTGTCCTTGGGCTCGGGATACTGGAATGTCCCGCCCTCGTAGTTCCTCAGGACGACGCGCTTGTCGGACATCGATATGAGGTAGTTGGGCGCCACTGGGACCTTCCCGCCTCCGCCAGGCGCGTCGACTATGAAAATCGGGACGGCGTAGCCTGATGTGTGTCCCCTCAGCGCCTCCATGATCTCTATGCCCTTCGCGACCGAGGTCCTGAAGTGCTCGATGCCTCTGGACATGTCGCACTGGTAGAAGTAGTAGGGTCTGCACCTGATCTTCACGAGGTCCTGGACGAGCTTCTTGAATATCGTCGGGCAGTCGTTGATCCCCTTCAGGAGCACGGACTGGTTCCCGACGGGTATGCCCGCGTCGGCGAGCATCTCGACCGCGCGCTTCGACTCCGGCGTGATCTCCTTCGGGTGATTGAAGTGCACGTTGAGCCAGATCGGGTGGTGCTTCTTCAGCATGTTGCACAGCTCGGGCGTGATCCTCATGGGCAGGGTGACCGGGGTCCTCGACCCGAGCCTGACGATGTCGACATGCGGTATAGCCTGGAGCCTGGATATGATGTACTCGAGCCTCTCGTCGGACGATATCAGGCAGTCGCCGCCCGAGAGCAGCACATCCCTGATCTCGGTGTGCTTGGAGATGTAGTCGATGACCGCGTCCACGATGTCCTTCGGCCTCTCGGCGTCCGTCTGTCCCGCGAGCCTCCTGCGGGTGCAGTGCCTGCAGTACATCGCGCACTGGTCGGTGATGAGGAAGAGCACCTTGTCGGGGTATCTGTGCGTCAATCCGTGCACGGGGGAGTCGATGTCCTCGAACAGGGGGTCCTCCATGTCGGATTCGCTGAAGTCGAGCTCCTTGATCGTGGGCACGCCCTGCATCCTGATGGGGTCGTGCGGGTCGTCCGGGTCCATCAGCGTGGCCCAGTACGGCGTGATGGCCATCCTGAGGACCTTCAGGGACTCGTGAACGCCGGCTTCCTCTTCAGGAGTGAGGTTCACGACCTGCTTGAGCTGGTCGACGGTGGTGATCCTGTTCCTGATCTGCCACTTCCAATCGTTCCAATCCTTCTCAGATACGTCTTTCCAAAGCGAGATGTCCTTGTACGACCGCATCGCCTCTTCCCCTGAAGAACTATCGAAAAACAATATGGCAACTGCGTATTTATCATCTGCCCATCCAGCGACGAACATTGTTACGAACGTCGTGGCACGGTTACGAATTCGGCCTCGGCGGGAGCATTCGTTTGATGCGATTCGTAGGCCCATGTCTAAACGCGCGTGTCCGAGCCAATGTTGTCTACGAACGGTTAAATAGCCGAATTCGTGTTTTGAGAAAAGCCATTCCAGACTCGCAGAATGAGAGCGCTCGGGGACGTGCGTCTAGACGCTGAGAATCGCGCGTTCCCTGGGGGATTGCGAGGGACCTGATATGAGAAAAGTTGCGATAGTGGGAGCAGGGCAGAGCAAGTACGGGGAATTCCCTGACAAGGGCATCAAGGAACTGTTCTTCGAGGCCTACAAGGACATGGCCGCGAGCGTCGACAAGGGCTTGGACCCGAAGACTATCGAGGCCGCGTATGTCGGCAACCTCGGCTCCGGGGGGTTCCAGCTCGGGAACATGTCCGCGCTCGTCGCGGAGTATGTCGGGCTTCCGTACATTCACACGGTGAGGATCGAGAACGCGTGCGGCTCGGGCGGTTACGCTCTCGTCGCGGCGGTCATGGACGTGCTCTCTGGGAACAGCAAGGTCGCCATCGCGGGCGGCGTCGAGAAGATGACGGACGTCTCCGGCATGAAGCAGAAGTACTGGCTCGGAGTCTCGGGTGACACTGAGTACGAGCGGCTCGCGGGGACCACGTTCTCGGGCCTGTACGGGCTCATCGCCCACAGGCACATGCACCAGTTCGGAACGAAGCGCGAGCACCTCTCCATGGTCGCGGTCAAGAACCACAAGAACGGCGCGCAGAACCCGAAGGCGCAGTTCCAGAGGGAGATCACCCTCGAGCAGGCGATGAAGGCTCCGATCGTCGCCTATCCATTGAACTTGTTCGACTGCTGCTCGACGACGGACGGCGCGTCCGCGGTCCTCGTGTGCGATGCGGACATCGCCAAGCAGTTCACCGACACGCCGGTCTATGTGACCGGGTTCGGCACCTCGAGCGATTACCTCGCGATACACGACAGGGCGGACACCTGCACTCTCGAGGGCACCAGGAAGGCCAGCCAGAAGGCGTACAAGATGGCGGGCCTGACGGCCAAGGACATACAGCTCGCGGAGGTCCACGACTGCTTCACGATCGCCGAGCTCCTCGCGTACGAGGACCTCGGGTTCTGCGAGAAGGGCAAGGCGGGCCAGTTCATCGAGGAGGGCCACACGCAGATCGGAGGCGACAAGCCGGTCAACGCGAGCGGAGGCCTGAAGTCGAAGGGCCACCCGATCGGATCGACGGGCACAGGGCAGGCGTACGAGATGTTCAACCAGCTCAGGGGCACCGTCCAGAAGCCTGTGAGGCAGGTCAAAGGGATCGAGAGGGGACTGATCCACAACGTCGGCGGCTCCGGCGGGACGGTCGCGGTATCGATATTGCAGAGGTGATCTCGATGGCAATAGGTATCTCAGGTTACGGCGCGTACATACCCAGGCTCAGGATCAAGAGGGAGGACTACGTGAAGGCGTGGGGGTCGTTCGCAGCCGCAGGCGTGAACGAGAAGGCGGTCATGTCGCTCGACGAGGACGCTCTCACATCGGCAGCCAAGGTCTCGAAGCGGGCGCTCGAATCGGTCCCGATGGGCCCGGAGAAGGTCTCCAGGTTCGCGATCGCGTCCACATCTGCCCCGTACATCGAGAAGCTCCTGTCCGGCACGGTGATGGTCAGCATCGGCATACCGCAGACCACCTTCTCGTCGGACCACACGACATCCTCGAGGGCGGGGACCGAGGCTCTCATCGCATGCTTCGAACACGTGAGGGGGAACCCGGCGGGGCACGCGCTCGTGGCGGCCGCGGACGCCCCAAGGGCCAGCATGTGGAACACCGTCGAGCACGGCCTCGGAGCCGGGGCGGCGGCGTTCGTGCTGTCAGGCGAGAACCTCATCGCGGAGCTCGAGGGCACAGCATCGTACGCCAGCGAGCACTTCGGCGAGCGGTTCAGGTCGTCCGACGACGAACTGATACACGATCTCAATGTCAAGAAGTTCTTCGAGGCCTCCCTGATCAGCAACACGACGAAGGCCGCGGGTACGCTGATGAAGAAGCTGGACAGGAAGCCCGAGGATTACCAGCATGTGGTAATCCAACAGCCGGACGCCAAGGTGCCGGCCAGCATCGGCGGCAAGCTGGGATTCACGGACGCCCACCTCGTCTCGAGCGGCGTGTCGAAGAGCGTCGGGGACATCGGCGCCGCATCGGCACCGGTCGCCCTGGCCGCGGCATTGGACGCGGCGAAGGTCGGCGACAGGATCCTCGTTATATCGTACGGTTCGGGTGCCGGGAGCGACGCGCTCAGCTTCAAGGTCGTGGGCGAGAGGAAGGCGACCCCTTCCGTCCAGGCGCAGATCGATAAGAAGGAGTATGTTGACTATGTCCAATATCTCAAACTCAAGGGAGCAATCAAGTGAGGTGTGAAATATGGCACATGTTTCCATCCCGATGTACTGGCGCACGATACCTCAGAGATACAAGATGATGGGGCAGAAGTGCAAGAAGTGCGGAGCGGTGAACTTCCCGCCGAAGGGCGTATGCAAGTACTGCAACGCCTCCTCGGAGTTCGAGGAGCTGCAGCTGAGCGGGAAGGGCACGGTCCACACATTCGTGCTCATAGGCGCTGGAGGCGCGCCCCCGGAGTTCGCGGACCAGGAGAAGGCCGGAGGGTCGTACCCGGTCGCGATCGTCGAGCTCGCCGAGGGCCCCAAGGTCATAGGGCAGATGGCAGACATCCCACCCAAGGAGGTCAAGATGGGGATGGCGGTCAGGACGGAGCTCAGGAAGATATACACCGAGGAGGGTGTCATCAGATACGGGTTCAAGTTCGTCCCCGATACAGATGGGAAGTGAGAGAATGGATTCGAACAAGATGATGTCTATGAAGGATGCGGTGTCCAGGTACGTCAAGGACGGGGACACCGTGTACCTCGCGGGATTCACGCACATGATCCCGTTCGCCGCAGGCCATGAGATCATTAGGCAGAAGAGGAAGGACCTGACGCTGTGCAGGGCCACCCCCGATATCATCTACGATCAGATGATAGCGGCCGGGTGCGCGAAGAAGGTCATGTTCAGCTACGCTGGCAACCCCGGCGTCGGCTCCCTCAGGTGCTTCAGGCGCGCCATGGAGAAGGGGCAGCCGAAGCCGCTGGAGATCGAGGAGTACACCCACTTCGGGCTGTCCGGCAGGCTCTTCGCAGGCGCGACCAACATGCCGTTCCTGCCGATGCGCACGAACACGGGCTCCGACCTCCCGCCGTTCAACACCAACATCAGGACGGTCAAGGACCCGTACACGGGGGACGAGATATCGGTCGTCCCCCCGCTGAAGCCCGACCTGGCCGTGGTGCATGTCCAGAGGTGCGACGTCAACGGTAATGCGCACATCTGGGGCATCACGGGCGAGCAGAAGGACGCGGCGTTCGCCTCCAAGAATGTCATAGTCAGCGCCGAGGAGATCGTCGGCGAGGACGTCATCAGGTCCGACCCGAACAGGACGCTCATACCCGACTTCGTAGTGCACGCGGTCGTGCACGAGCCGTGGTGCGCGCACCCGTCGTACACCCAGGGGTACTACGACAGGGACAACGAGTTCTACATGCAGTGGGACGAGATAACCAAGGAGCACGACACGACGATGAAGTACCTCGAGGAGTGGGTGTACGGCGTCGAGGACAGGAATGCGTACATGAAGAAGCTCTCCGCGGAGAAGGTGCTCAAGCTGCTGCCGAAGGCCGCGTACAGCACCCCCGTGAACTACGGGAGCGTGTGAGGAGGAGATGAACATGGTCGAAGTCACACCGAGTGAGCTGATGGTGATAGTCGCTGCGAGGGAACTGAAGGACAAGGAGTCCGTGCTGGTAGGCGTCGGGATCCCCAACCTGGCTGCGAACCTCGCGAGGAAGCTCCAGGCGCCCGGGCTGAACATGGTCTACGAGTCCGGAGCGGTGGGCTCGAACCCCAGCAGGATGCCGCTCTCGATAGGCGACCCGTGCCTCGTCACTGGGTCCAAGAGCGTCTGCTCGATGTACGAGCAGTTCGCGTACTACCTGCAGGGCGGCAGGATCGACGTCGGGTTCCTGGGAGGCGCACAGATCGACAAGTACGGGAACATCAACTCGACCGTCATCGGCCAGTACAAGACGCCGAAGGTCCGGCTGCCGGGCAGCGGGGGCGCGTGCGACATCGCGTCCAATGTCAAGAAGATCATCGTGATCACGCCGCACGAGAAGCGCAGGTTCGTCGAGAAGGTCGACTTCAAGACCAGCCCTGGCTTCATCGACGGCAAGGCGGCCTGGAAGGCGCTCAAGCTGCAGGGAGGCGGACCCTACGCGGTCATCACCAACCTGTGCACCATGAAGTTCGATGAAGCGTCCGGCGAGATGATGGTCACGTCCCTGCACCCGGGCGTCACGATCGAGAAGGTCCAGGAGAACACCCCCTGGAAGCTGAAGGTCTCCGACAAGCTCGAGCAGACCCCGGCCCCGACCGAGAAGGAAGCGGCCACGCTGAGGTCCCTCGACCCGCACAAGATATACCTGGGGTGAACGAAGATGTGTGCGGGATGGGACCCTGTCGCAGAGTACAAGGCGAAGACGAAGAAGAGCGAGGCGTGGTTCCAGGAGGCGTGCAAGCACCTGCCAGGCGGCGTCACGGGGAACGTGAAGTTCTACTCGCCGTACCCCCTGTATGCCAACAAGGCCAAGGGCTCGCACCTGTGGGACCTGGACGGGAACGAGTACATCGACTACATGCTTTGCTTCGGACCCCTCATACTGGGCCACGGACACCCTAGGGTGATGCAGGCAATCAAGGACCAGCTGGCGCGGGACGGCTCGCCCATGTTCGGCGCGCCGAACGAGCTCGAGACGAAGATGGCGAAGAGGCTGAAGAGCATCTTCCCGTTCGCGGACTCGGTCAGGTACACGAACTCGGGCCTCGAGGCGACGCTCCACACCCTCAGGATATGCAAGGGTGCCAAGAAGAAGGGGAAGATCGCGAAGTTCGAGGGTGCCTACCACGGCTCTTACGACGAGGTGCTGGTAAGCCTCGCCCCTGCGGTCGACAAGGCGGGCCCCGCGAACGCTCCGAGGAACGTTCCGGGATCTTACGGCACATCAGACGCGACCCTCAACAACGTGCTGGTGCTTCCTTACAACGATATCGAGAACACCGTGAAGCTCATCAGGCAGCACAAGGACGAGCTCGCGGCTGTCATCATGGAGCCGGTCCAGAGGGGCTTCGTCGTCCCGAGCATCGAGTTCCTCAAGGTGGTCCGCGAGGTCACCCGGGAGCTGGGCATCATCCTGGTCTTCGATGAGGTCATGTCGGGCTTCAGGATGGACAAGCTCGGTGGTGCATGCACAGACTACGGGGTCTATCCCGACATGATGGCCCTGGGCAAGATCATAGGCGGAGGGTTCCCGTGCGGCGCGTTCCTGGGCAAGAAGGAGATCATGGACGCCTGCAACCCGCTGACCACGCCCAAGGACCAGCGCGTGTTTCACGGAGGAACGTTCAACGGGCATCCGACGGTGCTCGCCGCAGGCATGGCGACCCTAGACGTGCTCGAGGAGCCGATGACGTACAAGCGCCTGAACGCCACCTCCGACAAGATCAGGAACGGGCTGAACGACCTGTTCTCGAGGCATGGGTTCGACGCGAAGGCCATCGGTCCGGGCTCGACCTTCAACATAGTCTTCACCAAGGGCAGGATATCATCGTACAGGGACGCTGCGGCGTGCGACTCCAAGACGAGGCAGAGGTTCGACTACGGCCTCATGGCGAGGGGACTGCACTTCCACCCGGACAAGCCGATGTACACCTGCACGGAGCACTCGGAGAAGGACGTCGAGCAGACGCTCCGGGCTGCCGAGGAAGTCCTGAAGAAGATGAAGGCCTAAACCTCAACGACGAGCTTGCCCTCGAACACGGGACACGCCGGGCCAGTCATGGTCGCCCGCCCGTCGGGGCCAAGCTCTATCCTTATCCTTCCGCCCCTGGTGAACACATTCACGGGACCTTTCTGCACGAGCCCTCTCATGAGCGCAGCGGCTCCGCACGCTGTCGCGCCGGTGCCGCAGGCCATCGTCTCGCCGAAAACCCCCCGCTCGTATGTGCGGATCTTGACATCGTGCGGTCCGGTAACCTGCATGAAGTTGATGTTCACGTACTTGGGGAACCTTGCGCGGTCCTTGTTGACCGCCTCACCCATCTGCGTCATGTTCACCGAGGCGAGGTCGTCGGTGGCCGCGACTATGTGCGGCTCCCCCGTGTTCAGGATCGATGCGTGCAACTTCCTGCCGTCGACGGTCAAGGGGAACTCGAGCATGGAGTCGGATGGGGCGCCCTTGTCAGACACGTAGTCTGCGAGGTCTTTCCTGGAAGTCCCGACGAGGCCCATGTCGACACTGTACTCGCCTCCCACCCTGACCACGTGCTTCAGGCCGTCCCGGGTCAGGACATCGACCTCGTCCTTGCCGAGCCTGGTCATCAGATAAGCAGCGACGCACCTCAGGCCGTTCCCGCACATGTCAGCCTCGTTCCCCGCGGGCTCGAAAAGCCTCATCGAGCCGTCCGCCCCCTCTGCGCGCTCCACGAACAGGATGCCGTCCGCCCCGATCCCGAAGTGCCTGTCCCAAAGGAGTTTCGCGAGCCTGCTCCTGTCCTCGTCAGGGGTGGTCGCGCCGCTCAGTTCGTCCTTGAGTATGAAATCGTTCCCGCAGCCCTGGTACTTGACGAACTCGAAATCGTACCGCATCGCTGATCGATAGGTACCTGCGAAATATAACCTTTGGCGGCATGTTCGGAACGACGAACCGTTAAATAACTACGGACGGATTCATAAGGTGGCGTTCCACGGAATCCCCAGAGGAGTATCCTTGCACAGCATACTGATCAAGAACGGGACGGTCATCGACGGCACGGGCGCCCCCGCTGAGAAGCGCGATGTCGCGATAGACGGGACGAGGATATCGGGCATCTATAAGGAATCCGAAGCGAAGGGTTCGATGACGATCGACGCGCAGGGACTCGTCGTATGTCCCGGGTTCATCGACATCCATACTCATTCTGAGATATGTCTGCTCGGGCTGCCCCTGGCAGAGAGCAAGATCCGTCAGGGAGTCACCACCGAGCTCGTTGGCAACTGCGGTGGGTCGGCCGCCCCGCTGATAGGCGGCGCGAGAGCCGCTGCCGTCGAGCACTCCAAGACGCATTGCGTCGAGCTTAACTGGACGACCATGGACGAATACCTCCTGAGGTTGGCCGACCTGCGCACGTCGGTCAACGTCGGCTCCCTGGTGGGTGCGGACACGCTCAGGTCCGGGGTGATCGGGCTGGACGACGTCAAGGCGACCGACAGGCAGCTCGAGCAGATGAAGCAGCTGCTGGCCGACGCAATGGTCCAGGGCGCGTTCGGGCTGTCGTCGGGGCTGATATACGCACCCGGCTGCTACGCGTCGACGGAGGAGCTGATAGCCCTCGCGTCCGTGTCCTCCTCGTTCGGAGGCTTCTACGCGAGCCATATCAGGGGAGAGAGCAGGACCGTGGTCGACGCCGTCGCCGAGGCGATCAGGATCGGGAGGGAGGCGCACTCCCGGGTGCAGATATCTCATCACAAGGCCTGCGGAAAGCACAACTGGGGGCTCGTCGACAAGACCCTCCGCATGATCGAGGACGCCAGAGCGGAGGGAATCGACGTCGCGATGGACGTCTACCCGTACACCGCCTCGAGCACCTATCTGGACACCATCCTTCCTCCTTGGGTCAGGGACGGAGGGAGCGTCGAGATTCTGAAGCGGCTATGTGACGGCCCGACGCGGGAGAGGATCAAGGAGGAGTTCAAGGACAGACTGACGGCCTGGGAGAACACCGTGGCAGAGGACGGCTGGGAGAACATCGTCGTCGGGGGCTTCAAGAAACCGGAGAACAGGCGGTTCGAGAACAAGTCGGTGAAGGCGATCGCCGATGAGCTTGGCAAGGACCCGGCGGATGTCGCCTTCGACCTCCTGACGGACGAGAACCTGGGCATCTATGCGATGTTCCACGAGATGTCGGAGGACGACGTCATCAAGGTGATCCGGCATCCGCTCTCATGTATCGGTTCGGACGGAGAGTCGGAGGCGCCCTACGGTCCGACGGGGAACGTCGTCACGCATCCGAGATCGTACGGCACCTTCCCTCGAGTCCTGAGGCGGTACGCGCTGGACATGAAGGTCATCTCCCTTGAGGAGGCCATCCGGAAGATGACCTCGTGGCCGGCGGAACGCATCGGTCTCCCGGACCGCGGCGTTCTGGCGAAGGGCATGGCCGCGGACGTGGTCGTATTCGACCCTGCGAAGGTTCGAGATGTGGCGACCTTCGAGGATTCTCACAGGTACGCGGAGGGGATAGTCCATGTGCTCGTCAACGGAGCGGTCACGATACAAGATGGGGACCACACGAAGGAGCGTGCGGGGCAGGTTCTGAGGCACGCCCCCAAGATCGTCCTAATCGAACCCTTCCGCGCGGCACAGGTCGAGGGCGACCCGCGAGTAGACGTGCATGCACTTCACGAGGTCGTCGGTCAGGACGTATTCGACCCGCGAGTGCGCGCCCGCCCCTCCGGGACCGAACACCACCGCGGGGGTCTTGCCGAAATGAGTGAGCAGCGCGGCGTCTGTCCAGCCCCAGAAGCTGGTTATCTTCGCGGGCTTCCCCGTGACGACCTGTACGCTCTCGGACAGGGACCTGACGACTGGGTGGTTCCGCGGGACCACGTTCGGGACGTGCGTCATCGTCTTCATGTTGATCGGGTCCCGCTTGAGCTCCGCCCTGAACCCGGGATCGTCCTTCTTGATCTTGTCGAAGATGTCGTATATCTCCTGGAAGACCTGGTCGAGGGTCTCCTCCGGCACCCACCTGCGGTCGATCCTTATGACGCAGTGGTCCGCGACCGAGCTCGGCTGCTGCCCTCCCTTGATGACGCCCATGTTCATCGTGGGCGGGAGCGTGTCCCTGCTCTTCCTCTCCCTCAGCCTCGGCAGAAGGTCCGATTCGACGGCGTTCACGAACTTCGCGGCCTTCGAGATGGCGTTCACCCCCCTGTCAGCCTGGCCACCGTGGGCGGCCTTGCCGTAGAAGTGCACCTCGAGCCATTCCAGGCCCCTGTGCGAGGGCTGTATCTCCAGGTCCGTCGGTTCGCCGACTATCGCAGCGTGTGCCTTCGGCCCCCTGAGGACTATGTCCTCGGTGCCCTCGCTCTTCTCCTCCTCGCCTACGACGGCGGTGAGTATCAGGTCGCCTCCCAGCTTGATCCTGGCCCTCTCCATCGCGACCAAGGTCATGGCCATCGCGCCGAGGCCGCCCTTCATGTCGAGGGCGCCCCGGCCGTACAGCTTCCCGCCCTCCACCTTCGGAGAGAACGGGGGGATGTCCATGTCGTACGGCGGGACGGTGTCCAGGTGTCCGTTCAGCATCAGGTCCTTGCCCTCGCCCCTGCCCTTGACGACGGCGATGACGTTCGGCCTGTCCTTCTCCGCGTTCCTCAGCCGGACATCGACGCCCTCCGACTCCAGGAACCCCTTGAGGAACACCGCGGCTTCCTTCTCACGCGTGGGCACGCCGGAGTGGCTCGGTATCCTCACGAGGTCCTTCACGAGCTTCTCGAGCTCGGGCTTCTTGACCGCGCGTCTTACCTTGTCGAACTTGTCGGATTGCCTGGTAGACATGCTGTGGTTCACCCCTCGCACGAATCCTCACGAGCCGATTGCGCTGGTCTGTAAAGAAACTATCTCAAGGCTCAGGCCCCGTTCTGGTCCGTCCGCCTGGCCTTGATGATCTCCATGACGGGCTCGATGGGCAGCTCCGGGGACACATGGCCGTCCCTTCCGTCCGTCGTCTCGGCCTTGAACAGGGAGTTGATGATGGACTCCTCCACGGAGTCCACGGTCGCCCTGAACAGCACGTCGAGGTCGCGGTCAAGCAGCAGGTGCTCCGTGACGAGTCCCTTGTGCCCGTACCTGTCGTGCACGTTCGCCGTCGAGAATGCCAGGACGATGTCCCCGCTCCCGTTGTGGGCGCACGAGCCAGTCTTGGCCAGCCCCATGGCCGCCCTCTTGGCGACCCGGCCCAGCTGCCTCGCGTCCAGGGGGGCGTCCGTCCCCACGATCATGACTATGGAGCCGTGCTCGGTTCTCTTCGGGTTGTCGGCCTTGACCAGCTTCCCGACGGGCGCGCCCTCGATCAGCAGCTCGTCCCTGGTCCCGTGGTTGGACAGCACGATGGAGCCCAGCACGTGCTCCCCGGACGGCGTCTTCACAATCCTCGAGGATGTGCCTATGCCCCCCTTGAAGTCGTAGCACGTCATGCCGGTCCCCGCGCCCACGGCCCCCTCGTCCACCACCTCTCCGGCGGAGTCGAGCGCAGTCCTGACATGCTCCTCGCGCACGTGCAGCCCCCTGGCGTCGTTCAGGTAGCTGTCGTCGCATTCGGAGACGATCGGTATGATGGTGTCGTCTGACAGGCCGACCTCAGGGTTCTGCTTGAGGAGATGCCTCACGAGCGCGTCCGCGACCGTGCCCATCGACATCGTGTTCGTGAGCCCGATAGGGGTCTCGATGATGCCGAACTCGCGTATCTGGAGCGAGCCGGACAGGCCCCCGCAGCCGTTGAGGTCGAAGTAAGCGCCCTTGACCGGCCTCTGGAACAGGTTCCCCGCGTGCGGGAGCACCACGGTGACCCCGGTCCTGACGGGACCGACGCCCTGGACCAGCGGCCCCTCACCCTTCCTGAGGGTGCAGTGGCCGACCTTGACCCCTGGGACATCGGTTATCATGTTCCTGCGGCCGGTCGGCAGGTCGCCGAACCTGGCCCCGGCCTCCCGGGCCCTGATCCTCATCACTGCTTCCCAGCTCCGGTCTCGAGGTGGCAGCAGACCCAGTGCTCCTCGGACACGGACACCTGCACAGGCTCCGTCGTCTTGCAGATCTCCATGGCGAACGGGCACCTCGGATGGAACCTGCACCCCGGAGGCATGTTCGCCGGGTCGGGCCTCTCGCCCTTCAGGATGATCTTCTCGGTCTTCATCCTCGGGTCGGGCTTCGGAACGACGGATATGAGCGCCTTGGTGTACGGGTGCTTCGGGTCCTTGATGACCTCCTCGGTCGGCCCGAGCTCGACTATCTTGCCCAGGTACATGATGCCTATCCTGTCGCTGAACACGTAGGCGACGCCGAGGTCGTGCGTGATGAACAGGAACGTCAGGCCCTTGTTGTCCCTGAGGTCCAGCATGAGCTTCAGTATCTCGGACCTGATGGACACATCGAGCATGGACACGGGCTCGTCCGCGACCAGGAACTCGGGCTGGAGCACCAGCGCGCCCGCGATGCCCACCCTCTGCCTCTGTCCTCCGGACACCTCGTGCGGATACCTCCACATGAAGTCCTTCGGGGGCCTCAGCCCGGAGTCCTCGAGGGCCTTCTCGACCCGCTTCTCCCTCTCGGCCTCGTTCTTGCCGAGGTTGTTGACGACCAGGGGCTCGGCCACGATGTCGTATATGGACTGCTTCGGGTTGAGCGATTCGTAGGGGTCCTGGAAGATGATCTGCATCCTCTGCCTCAGGGCCTTCATCTTGTTCTTCGGCAGGGACCTGACATCGAGCCCTCCGCTCTGCTTGAATTGCTCCGCCTGCTGAGGCGTGATCTTCTTCTTATGGAGGGCTTCCTTGATCATGTCGGCGAGCAGGGCGTCCTTGCCGGCGCCGAAGTACTTGACGGAGCCGCCCGTGGGCTCGACGAGCCTCAGGATGGCCTTGCCGGTGGTGGTCTTGCCGCAGCCGGATTCGCCCACGAGACAGAATATCTCGCGGTCCTTGATGTTGAACGATACGCCGTCCACGGCCTTGACCCATCTCTGCTCTTTCGACACGAGGCTCTCGACGAACCCCTTCCTGACCGGGAACCAGACCTGGAGGTCCTTGACGATCACGATGTCCTTGGTCATGCGTTGACCCCCTTGAGGAAGTGGCAGGCGGCGAAGTGCCCAGGAGCTACCTCCACCAGTGGAGGCTCCTCCTTGTTGCATATCTCCTGGGTCATGTAGCATCTCGGAGCGAACCTGCAGCCGATCGGTGCGCGTATCAGGTTCGGGGGGTTGCCCGCGATCGACGCTGGCATCTTCTTGTCTCGCCCTTGATGTTCGGGAACGCCGCGATCAGCCCCTTCGTGTACGGGTGCTGCGGGTTGGAGAAGACCTCGATGGCTGTCGAGCGCTCGACTATCTTGCCAGCGTACATGATGCAGAGGTAGTCGCAGGTCTCGGCGAGCACGGACAGGTCGTGGGAGATGATGATCATGGCCAGATCCAGCTCCTTCTGGAGGTTCTTCAGGAGCTGCAGTATCTGAGCCTGTATCATGACATCGAGCGCGGTCGTCGGCTCGTCCGCGATGACCAGCCTTGGCTTGCAGGCGAGCGCCATGGCGATCATGACCCTCTGCCTCATGCCGCCGCTGAACTCGTGAGGATACTCCCTGATCCTGTTCGGGTTGATGCCGACGAGCTCGAACAGCTCCCTGACCCTCTTCAGGGCGACCTCCTCGTCCACCTTCTCGTGGAGCAGGATGGGCTCGACTATCTGCTCCCCGACCCTCTTGACCGGGTTGAGAGCGTTCATCGCGCCCTGGAATATGATGGATATGTCCCTCCACCTGATGGCACGCAGCTTGTCGCCGGTGACCCTCGCCATGTCCTGGCCCATGAAGTTGATCCTGCCGCCCGCGATGTACCCGTTGGCCGGGAGCAGCTTCATGATCGACAGCGCCGCGGTCGTCTTCCCGCAGCCGGATTCGCCCGCGAGGCCCATCGCCTCGCCCTTGTCCAGCTTGAAATCGATTCCGTCGACAGCTTTCAACGTGCCTTCCTGAGTCTTGAAATAAGTCCTGAGTCCCTGAACCTCTAGCAATGTCATCGCTTGGTTCCCCCTCAACTAATCCAGTTGTCGTCTCCCGTCCGACACCGTGCAACAGACAATATCGTAGTCCGACATTGTTGCTGCCTCTGGGTATTCGGTGAATCGGATAATGCTATAAAGCGGTATCGGATTGACAAAAAGCGGTGTCGTTGACGGACGCAGCCGGTACCAACGTTCCCCTCAGTCTCGGTACTTCACATGATGGTCCGACAGTTCCCGGGCGACCTCGGACCCTTCGAACACGGCTCTCGCCTCGTCCTCGAGCACCTTCGTGTCGTCGTACCTCGGGCTCATGTGCACGAGGTACAGCTTGCGGACCCCCGCCTCACTAGCCACGCGAGCCGCCTCCGCGGCAGTCGAATGGCCGAACGTGGCTGCCAGCCCCTTGTGGCTCGAATCCAGGGTGCAGTCGTGGATCAGGACGTCAGCGTCTCTCGCCAGTCCGACAACCCCCCTGCAGGGCTTCGTATCCCCCGAATATACGATCTTGCGGCCTCTCCGGGGTTCTCCCAGGACATCCTCCGGGTGGACGACCTTGCCGGCGACCACGACGGATATGCCTCCCTGGAGCTTCCTGTAGAGTGGTCCCTCGGGCACGCCCCGCCTCTTCGCCTTCTTCAGGTCGAACTTGCCCGGACGCGGCTTCTCCTCAAGGGCGAAGGCCAGCGCGGGGACCGTGTGATCGGCAGCGGCGCACCTGATAGTGTAGCCGCCGAAGTCGAGGACCTTGCCGGGCGCGAGGTCCTCCGCGACGATCCTGTACCCGCTCTTGAAGTACCCCAGGCTCAGCATCGCCCTGACCGTCTTCTTCGTCCCCTTGGGGCCGTATATCTCTAGGTCTGCCTCCCTCCCGTTCAGGCTCATGCTCTGGATGAGCCCCGGGAGGCCGAGGAAATGGTCCGCGTGCAGGTGTGAGATGAATATCCTGTTGATCTTCATGAACGACACGGACGAGTACATGAGCTGCCTCTGGGTGCCCTCGCCGCAGTCGAACATCAGCACCTCGGACGGCATCTGGACCGCGATGGACGTGACGTTCCTCAACTTCGAGGGGTAGGTGCCCCCGGTGCCCAAGAAGACCAGCTTCATGTCGACGCCCGCGAACGCCCTCTGATACGATAAATCTCTCCTGACCTCTTGAGCTCGTACATGAACAGGGCGAACGCGACCCCTGCCATTACCGAGGCCACGGCTATGGTGCCCTTGAATTCGAGGGTCGCGGCTGCCAGGCCGCCGAGCACGGGGCCCACGATGCCCGATATGTTCATCACGCTCGACAGGATGCCCGTCGCGGTGGCCTTCTCCTTGTTCCTGTCCATGACGTACCTGAGGCTTCCGACGTAGAGGCACGCCCAGGCCGTAGCCAGCAGTATCTGCGCCGGGATTATCTCCCAGAAGCTGTCCGCGAGAAGGAAGGTGAAGAACGTGACCGCCGAACTGGCCAGCCCGACCGCCACGAGCATCGCGGGGTCGTACCTGTCCAGGTAGTTCATGATGAAGAACTGCCCGAAGGCGTTCACGGCGTATATCACGCCGATCCATCCGACATCCGCTCCGATGCTCTTCAGGAACAGCGGGTATGTGACCCAGATCATGTTCGCCCCTGTGTGCCTTATCAGCATCGAGAGGTACACGGGCGCGTTCCTTCTGATTAGCGCCACGGGGAACAGGGGGACATCCATCCTCTGCTCTTTCGAGAACGGGAGCTTCAGGGCGATGATGTACGACAGCAGGAGTATGCCCGCGCAGAACAGGTATGCGCCCTCGTAGAAGGTGCCGAACAGGCCAACCCCGAGGTTGCCCACGCCCCAGCCGGCCGCGCCCCATGAGCTGAACTTGCCCATCTTGCCCTTGGCTTCGTAGGCGTATGCCAGCAGCGCGGCGGGGAACATGCCCCCGCAGAACCCGAGCAGTATCCTGACCCCCGCGAAGAACCCCAGCCCTCCGAACGCCAGCGACACCACCTGGGCGAGCGTGGCGATGACCGTCATGAGCAGGCCCGTGAGGAGGAGGAGCCTGCGCCCGTAGACGTCGGACGCCCGCCCGAAGATGTAGCTCGACACGAAGCCCGCGGTGGCGAACCCGCCCGCGATGAGCCCTATCACGACCTCGTCCGCTCCCAGCTGGTCCTGGAGTATGGTGGGCACGATGATGGCCGGGCCGAACAGACCCGCGCTTGAGAGCAGCTGGATGGCCTCGGGCTTCATCGAGGAAGAATCATGCCGGGGTATTTCCTACTTTCCGAGAGCACCATGGAACCTGTTGGACGGTCCAGGCTTACCAACCCAGGCGCTCCAGGGTCCTGTCCGTCTTCGTCTTCTTCTTGAGCTCCTTGTAGTGCTCCTTGCACACGTGGGCGCTCTTCGAAGGGTCGGAGGACAGCGTCATGCCCGCGGCCTCGATCTTCTTGCCTGACACGGACCTCTCGGCATTCTTGCCGCATCCTTCGACGTCGCACTTCCGAACGGTTTCAACTGCGTGCCTTGGCTCGGGCATGAACCGCTAATCCGGATGAAGGTATTAAAACCGTTCGCATCGAGGCACCGAGGTACCAAAACCCATAATATCCCATCGACGATTAGAGGTCACATGCCACAGGTCGCACCGTCCATCCTAGCCGCGGACTTCTCGAGGTTGGGGGAAGAGGTAAAGAAGATCACCGACGCAGGGGCGGACTATGTCCACATAGACGTCATGGACGGGTTCTTCGTCCCGAACATCACCATCGGGCCGTCCATGGTCAAGAGCCTCAGGAAGTACTCGCACCTGCCGTTCATAGCCCATCTGATGATCACGCACCCGGAGAGACATGTCGAGGCGTTCGTCGAGGCCGGCTCGGACATCATCGAAGTGCATGTCGAGGCGGAGCAGGACATCAGCGAGACGCTGAAGCTGATCCGCGACCTCGGCAAGAAGGCGGGGCTCGCGATCAACCCGCCCACCCCGATACAGAAGGCGTACCCGTTCCTGAAGGAGATAGACCTCCTGCTGGTCATGTCGGTGAACCCCGGCTTCGGGGGGCAGTCGTTCATGCCCGAGGTCCTCCCGAAGATAGGCGCCGCGAAGATGGAGATGGAGCGTCAGGGGGTCAGCGTGCCCGTCGAGATCGACGGCGGGATAAACGTCGAGACCGGGGAGCTGGCGGCCCTGGCGGGCGCGGACATACTCGCCGCAGGGACATCCGTGTTCAAGGCCCAGGACACGAAGCGGGCCATCGAAGCCCTCCGGGCCTGCGGAGCGTCAAAGCATTAATATCCAAATGCGCACTCCGGGAGGTCGAGACAAATGCCCGAGAAACTGACAGAGCACCCGATACTCGCGTACATCACCTTCGGCCTGCCGTTGATACTGCTCGCTCTGGCGATGGTGTTCAATGCCAATGTGCTCATGATCATAGCGATTCTCGCATGGCTCGGAGTGGCGTTCCTGGTTCTCTACCTGCCGATGTCCACGGACAACGGCTCCTCGGGCTGAGCGTCGGGCCCGCACGCCCGACCCTGGAGGAAGACAATGGGCGTGGATATATCCGGCCTGGTCGAGGCAAAGCCCCTCGCTCTCGAAGACCTGAGCGGAAGGTCCATCGCCATCGACGCTTTCAACACACTCTACCAGTTCCTCGCGAACATCCGGCAGCCAGACGGCACACCCCTCATGGACCGGGACGGGAAGGTGACTTCGCACCTGTCGGGACTTTTCCACAGGACCACGGCCCTCCTGGAGCTCGGCATCAGGCCTGCGTACGTCTTCGACGGGGCCCCGCCCGAGCTCAAGAGGAAGACCCTGGAGGCCAGGCGGGCGGTGAAGGTGCAGGCGGAGAAGGACTGGAAGGAGGCGCTCCACAGGGGGGACCTGAAGACCGCCCTTTCGAAGGCTTCGCGGACATCGAGGCTGGATGCCGAGATGATCTCCGAGGCGCAGACCCTCTTGGATGCGATGGGGGTGCCCTGGATGACCGCCCCTGCCGAAGGCGAGGCCCAGATGGGCCACATGGCCCGGAGAGGGGACGTGTGGGCGGGGGCGTCTCAGGATTTCGACGCCATCCTCTTCGGGACTCCCACCCTGGTCAGGAACCTCACGCTCGCGGGCAAGCGCAGGCTGCCCTCGGGCAAGACGGTCGACGTCACGCCGGAGGTCGTGTCCCTGTCCGATGTGCTCGGGGCACTCCAGGTCTCGAGGGCGCAGCTCGTGGACATGGGCATACTGATGGGCACGGACTTCAACGAGGGCGTCCGCGGCATAGGCCCCAAGAAGTCGCTCGCCATCATCCGGCGCCTCGGCAGCCTCGAGGAGGTCGCGAGGGAGGGCAAGGTCGTCGTGCCTGCCGAGTTCGCGGATGTCCGAAGGATATTCCTCGAGCCCGAGGTCTCGGACGAGTACGTGCTCTCTTGGAGGGGCGTCGACGAGGAGGGCGTCAGAAGGATGATGTGCGACAGGCACAGCTTCTCGGTCGACAGGATCGACTCGGTGCTCGCTAGGTTGCGGGCGCGGAAGGGCTCCTCGGACCAGAGGAGCCTCGACTCATGGGGATGACCCCGGTGCCGACGTCCAGCGTCACCATCCAGGGACGAACCATGATTTCCATCACACTACCTTTAAAATACTCCCCATCAATATCGTGTATGGAAGATTGATTATGCGCCAAGTAGACGAGAATTACTCCCCCGTCCAGTTGGAGAAAGACATAAGGGCGTTGTGGGACCGCACTCGCATCTACGAGAAGGTCAAGAAGGCTCACGAGTCCGACAAGCCTTACTACTTCCTAGACGGCCCGCCGTACACGACGGGCTCGATCCATGTCGGCACCGCCTGGAACAAGATACTGAAGGACACCGTCACCCGCTTCAGGCGCATGCAGGGCTTCAGGGTCCGCGACCAGCCTGGGTACGACATGCACGGCCTGCCCATAGAGGTCAAGGTCGAGCAGGCCCTGGGCATCAAGGCGAAGCAGGACATCGAGAAGCAGGGGATAGACAAGTTCGTCTCGACCTGCCGCGAGTTCGCGGTCAAGTTCCAGGCCCAGATGACCGAGCAGTTCAAGACGCTGGGGGTATGGATGGACTGGGACAATCCCTACATGACCATCGACCCGAGCTACATCGCGTCCGTCTGGTGGACCTTGAAGCAGGCGTACGACAAGAACCTCCTCACCATGGACCTCAGGGTGCTCTCCTGGTGCCCCAGGTGCGAGACCGCCCTGGCAGAGGCCGAGATAGAGTACTGGGACGAGACCGACCCTTCCATCTACGTCAGGTTCCCGATCGAGGGCAGGGACGGGGAGTTCCTGCTCATATGGACCACCACGCCCTGGACGATCCCGGGGAACCTCGCGGCGGCGGTGCATCCCAACTTCACATACGCCAGGGTGAGGGTCAAGAGGGGGCCCGTCGAGGAGGTCCTCGTGCTGCTCGAGGAGAAGGTCGAGGAGCTCCGGAAGACCGCCGGGATAGAGGAACTCAAGGTGCTCGAGACGACGAAGGGCTCGGACCTGATAGGCCTCCACTACAGGCATCCGCTGGTCGACCTGGTGCCGTACCAGAGGCAGGCCAAGGGCAAGTGGGTGCACGCGGTCCTGGGCTCGGAGACCGTCACTGCCGAGAGCACGGGCATAGTGCACATAGCCCCCGGGCACGGCCCCGAGGATTTCGACATCGGGATGGCGCACGACCTGGAGCCGTTCTCGCCGGTGAACGAGTCCGGGGGATACACCGAGGAGGCGGGCGAGCACTACGCCGGCAACAACGTGAAGGAGATCGGCCCGACGGTCATGAACGACCTCGCCGAGAGGGGCGCGCTCTTCCACCAGGGGACGGTCACGCACAGGTACGGCCACTGCTGGAGATGTCACAAGCCCATCATCTACAGGGTCACTGACCAGTGGTTCCTCAAGGTCACCGAGATAAAGGAGGACCTGATCGCAGCGAACTCGAAGGTCAAGTGGTACCCCGAGTGGGCGGGCTCCGGCCGCGAGAAGGACTGGATCGCTAACGCCAGGGACTGGTGCATAAGCCGCCAGAGGTACTGGGGCACGCCTCTCCCGATCTGGAAGTGCAGCTGCGGGAACACCAAGGTGGTGTCCTCCCTGGACGAGCTGAGGTCGGGCAGGGGGTACATCGAGGGCATGGACGTGCACAGGCCCTGGATCGACAACATCACATTCACATGCGACAAGTGCAAGCAGACCATGACCAGGGTGACCGATGTCCTGGACGTGTGGTTCGACGCGGGCGTGTGCTCATGGGCCTCGCTCAAGTACCCGCAGGTCAAGGACGAGTTCGACAGATGGTGGCCCAGCGAGTGGATAACCGAGGCCCACGACCAGACCAGGGGCTGGTTCTACTCGCAGCTGGTCACGGGCGTGGTCGCGTTCGGAAGGTCGCCGTACAACTCAGTCCTGATGCACGGCTGGGCCCTGAACCCGCAGGGCGAGGCGATGTCGAAGAGCGACGGGACGGCCGTCGACCCTGTCGGGATCGTCAACACGATGGGCGCGGACTCGCTCAGGCTGTACCTGCTCAAGACCAACGCCCCCTGGGAGGACATAGTGTTCCAGGGCGAGGGCGTGAAGGCAGCGAACAGGACCCTGAACATCCTCTGGAACGTGTACAAGTTCGCCGCTCTCTACATGTCGATAGACAAGTTCGACCCCGCGTCCGTCAAGCTCGACGCGCTCAGAGACTCGCTCAGGGCGGAGGACCGCTGGATGATGTCCAGGATCGAATCCCTGAAGCGGGATGTCACGGCCGCGATGGAGGTTTACGAGATCCACAAGGCGGTCAGGGCGATCGAGGAGTTCGTGGTCGACGACCTGTCGAGATGGTATGTCAAGCTCGTCAGGGACAGGCTCTGGAAGGAGGGCGAGGACAAGGACAAGACCGTCGCTTTCAAGGTCCTGCACGAGGCGCTCTCGACATCGGTGACGCTCCTGTCGCCCGTCGCGCCTTACATGACCGAGGCGATACACTCCAACCTGAACGGGAGGCCCGAGAGCGTACACATGATGACCTGGCCATCGCACGACTCGAAGTGGATAGACACCAACCTCGAGGAGGGCATGAAGCTCGTCAGGGCGATATCGGAGATCGGCGCGCGCGTCCGTCAGGAGGCTGACATCAACCTCAGATGGCCCCTGAAGAGGATAGTCATCAAGGCCCAGAACGAGGAGATCGCGGACGCCCTGCTGCAGCTCAAGGAGCCGCTCCTGTCTCAGAACAACATCAAGGACCTCCAGATGGTGCCCATGGGAGAGGAATGGGACGAGATGATACTCAGCGTCGTCCCGAACCCGAACGCCATCGGGAAGGTGTACAGGCAGTGGTCCAGCAAGATCGCGGTCCTGCTGAAGAACAGGCCCGCGAAGTCCATCAAGGCGGGCATAGACAAGGGCGAGTACTCCCTCGGGATCGAGGGGCAGCTCGTGAAGATCCTGCCGAACATGGTCTCTTTCACTTCGACCATGCCCCCGGACGTCGTCAGCTCTGACTTCCCCAAGGGCATACTCTACCTCGACCTGGAGCAGACCCCCGCCCTGGAGGCCGAGGGGTTCGCCAGGGAGATCATCAGGCGCATACAGCAGATGAGGAAGGACATGGGCCTGAACGTCGAGGAGTACATCAAGGTGGAGCTCGAGTGCTCGAGGAAGGTCGAGGGCTTCCTGGACGGCTGGAAGAACCACATACAGCGCGAGACCAGGGCGAGGACCATGGAGGTCGTCACCGGCCCGAAGGGCGAGTACATAGTCGAGTGGAACGTCGCAGGCGAGCCGCTGCTGATAGGGATCACATCCCTCAAGATGAAGCTGAGCCTGGACGCGATGGCCGCGCTCCCCGGGATGAGCATGGAGAAGGCCATGAAGCTGTTCGACCACGGGTTCACCTCCATCGAGACGCTCAGGGCGGCCACCACGGATGACATCTCCGTCATCGAGGGCGTCACCAAGCTAGACGCCAAGAGGATATTCGACCATCTTCACAAGGACGAGGCCAGGCCCGCGGCCGCACCGGCGCCTGCCGGCCCGGCGGAGGCACAGCCGGGAATGCCCGTCGCGGCCCCGGGTCCCGCGCCTGCTCCCGCTGCAGTCACCGCGCCGTCGTTCATGAGCGTGCTCAGGAGCGTGGAGGGGATCGACCAGGGCATCGCCGACGCGCTCTACGACGCGGGATACGTATCCGCCCAATCCTTCAAGACCGCGGCCCCCGGGGACCTCGCCAAGGTCAAGGGTGTGAGCGAGCTGCTCGCTGCCAGGCTCGTCGAGGCGTTCTCGGGCGAGACCGTCGAGACGCACGTGCGTCCTCCGCCCGCAGCGGCCAAGGCACCACCCACGATCGCCGAGCTGGAGAGGTCGTTCTCGTACCTCGTCGAGGAGGACAAGCCGGAGACCTCGTACAACCTGTTCCTGAAGACCCTGTCGAAGGGCATGAAGGGGTACTGCGTCACGAGGAACTACCCCGCGAAGATACGCAGCAAGTTCGACCTCAAGGACACCCCGATCGTGTGGCTGTCCAACGTGGGCAGGGACAACGCCATCCGCCCGAAGGACCTGGAGAAGCTGAGCGTCGCGCTCGAGCAGTTCCTGTCCCAGAGCGGCGGCGGGATCGTCCTCCTGGACGGGCTCGAGTACCTGATCACGAACAACAACTTCATCACGGTCCTGAGGCTGATACAGTCGCTCAGGGACCAGGTCGCGATCAACCAGTCGATCCTGCTGATGGCGGTGAACAGGTCCACCCTGGAGAGCCACCAGCTCAACCTGCTGGAGAGAGAGGTCGACTACACGATCTCCGGATGAGATTCACGGCCCGAGCAGCAGGCCCACCAGCTTCTGCAGCCCCGGGACGGTCGGGTACTTCGCGATGTCCTCCGGCGACACCCACTCGTACGACCTGTGCTCCCAATCGATCCTTATCGACCGGCCCTTCAGCTCGAACAGGAACGGGTGGACGCACCAGACCACATCGCCGTCCCTGAACCTCGCGGGGTCGAGCTTCCTCGTGAGCTTCGCGTCGGTTACCCCTATCTCCTCCTCGAGCTCCCTCTTCGCGGCCACGAGGTCGGGCTCGTGGGGCTCTATGAACCCGGACACGCCCGCCCACTGCCCCCGGTACGAGCCGACGCTGTTGCTCCTCTGGAGGAGGAGCAGCTTCCCTTTCGACCGCACGATGCTCGTGACAACGTGCTTCTCGGCCACGTGGGGCAACTCGACCGTACCCTCGGTCGCGTCGACCGAGACCTCATCCAGCGGGCGCAATAGGGCGATGTCGATGCCGTCCATCATGGGTATCTCCGACATGATCGCGCCGGTGGCGACGATCGGCTCGGCGGACGAGTTGAGGATGGCGCAGGGGGCCAATCCGTTGAGCTTCAGCTGGTACATGGAGTAGGAGCCCACGGTGCTCCCCTTCCCGTACGGGAAGCACAGGACCTTGCCAGCGACGCTCTGACCCTTCGACTCGCACTCGCAGTCGAGGATCCTTCCCGTCGCGGGATCGACCCCTCCGAGGAACGACAGGGGGGTCGAGCACACGATCGCCTTTCCCGAGGCTGCCCCGGCCCTGATCTTCCTTCCGGATATTATCGTGATATCGCCTCCAGGAGGTGCTTCGTCGTCCTGAAGGACGCGCGCTGCTTGCCCAGGGTCGGCAGGTATACCATCGCCTTCCCCGAGTCGGACGCGGTCTTCTTGTACTGCTTCTCGATGGGCGCCACGACCATGCAGGTGTCGCAGAGGACCTTGCCGAACTTCTTCAGGATCGCGACCTCCTTCGGACAGCTCGCGTACGCGGCCCTCGATGTGCAGAACCAGACGTCCGAATCCCCCGACGGCCTCCGGTCCTTGAGGTACCTGGCCATCTTCCTGAGCTCGGCCACGGAACAGTGCGGGCAGCCCAATGCGACGAGGTCCCAATCATCGTCCCCGACCAGACCCTCGGCGCACGAGCTGAGCTCGGACACAGGAAGAGAAACTGACTCCTCGATCATGCTGGTGTCGACCCGCGGCCTCTTCCCCCGCTCGGAGTAAAGGTACATCGACACGGCGCTCGTCGCGGCCATCGCGGCCCCGAACGACTTGTGGCCGTCCGGGGTGAGGTTGAGGTTCTTGATGAATGGCACCCGGTTCCCCGCGATCTTCCCAACGACGTATCCCGCGAGTGGCACGAGCCCGTCTGGGATGTCCTCGATGTCTATCCTCACGCGGGGCTTCCTGTTATCCTCGAGATGGAGCCCGTACTCTGGCGTCTTGCCGATGACGGCGGCCATCAGCGCCGACGGTCCCCCCTCCCGGTTGGTGAACGCTCCGAGGTACGAGTTGGCGAACACCGTCGCCGAGGATTCGGCCCACGCGATGTGGTCGCCCTTCTTCGGCCTGTTCCCCGCGAGGTAGGGCGTGCAAGTGTACAGCGGTTCGAGGCCCATCGATGCATAGGCCCTGACGATCCTCCCCTGCTTGGCCCGGAACTCCTCGTCCACGCCCATCGCGCGCCATCTGGCGAGGTCCAGTCCGAGAGGGTTGACGGACGCCCGGACGGCGACCTTCGCGCCAGCCGAGAAGTCCTCGAGGAACTTGATCCCCGCATCGCCTATGGTCTTGAACGAAGCGCCCGAGACCTGGGCCGAAGCTATGGGTATCAGCCGCTCGGCCCTGTAGATGTCCCCGAGCGCGGTCAGCATCTCCATGGCCTTCTGCCTGGAGGTGCCTTCCTCGCCTGCTAGGATGCGTTCGTCCCTGGCGTCTAGGTGCATCGGACGGAGATTACCAGGCCCGTATAATAGCCTGAGGTTGAGAAGCGGGCCTGTCGGGAGTTTCGGGCCCACTCATGAACGAGTGGACCATTCGAACCCGAGTTCGGGGCTCCGGAGGCCCCTGTGATATCCTAGCTACACTACAGGCCCAGGGGCGTTGAGAAGCCTCCTCCGTATATCTACCTTGGCACGGTGCCCGAACCGCACCACGTCACACTGTGATCCCGAGGAGCACCAAGCCCGCCACGACGCCCGACGAGCGCCAGCGCCTGCATCTTCGATATCCGCTCCTTCAGGAGCGCCAGGGCGATCACGACCGTGACCAGGGGGTAGGCGCTGGAGGTCGGGCCCACCAGGGACGCCGTGCCGTCCTCGAGGGCGTAGCTGTACGCGAACGCGCCCACGACGTTGAGCAGGAGCGCGATGCCCCCGAGGGTCCATGCCTTCCTGCTCGGGTCGGTGCCGACGAGCCCTCCCGGCTTCACCTTCCTCACCCACGCGTAGAGGAGCGGTGCCGTCAGGGACGAGAGTATGTAGAACCCGAACAGGTTGCCCGCGCCGATCCTGTCTATCGCGGCCTTCGACGACAGGCTCCAGGCACCCCAGAGGAAGAAGGCCATCATGGCGAAGATGAGCGATCTCCTCGGCAGCGAGTTCGCGGAGCCGGGGTTGGGCTCGTACGAGAGCGCCACCACGCCGCCTATGATGGCGACGATCCCGATCGCTTGGACCGAGGTCAGCGATTCGGCGAACAGGAGGATCGCACCCACGACCGTGAGGACCGGGTACGCCGCCGATATCGTGCCCACGATGGACACCTGCCCGTCGATTATGGATTCGAAGTACGACAAGTAGCCGCAGATTCCGATGAAGCACGAACCGAACGCAAGGAGGCCGTCAGCCAGCGAGATGTGCATCGGCTCTCTGAGGAGCAGGAACGCGGCGACGTACATTGGCCCCTCGACCATCGTGATGATGAGCGCCACCCGGTAGACCCCGAGCCTGCCAGTGCTCAGCTTCGCGAATATGCCGCTCGTGCCCCAGAAGAAGGCGGTCGCGACAGCCAGCAGGAACCATAACTCCACGGATCTCACATCTCAGGGCCGAAGGGACATGCCCGTCAGCCCCGAGGCCGACCTTCGATTTCAATGTTGTGCAGGATGCGCGGTCATATATCCGTCGTACGCCATTCCAATTGTCGCAACGGGGTGATGCCGTGGAGGACAATCCAGTGTCTCGAGGGGTCGAGCGCGCGGCTGAACGCGAGGCTAAGAAGGACCTGATGAAGAGCTCGGACAGATGGGGACAGCTGGTGGGGATAGTCTTCTCGGTCATCTTCCTCTTGTACTTCGTGGCCCTCTACACCGAGTCTACTGGCTACTTCACGCCGGAGTTCACAGCTCTGGGGGGTCTCATGTTCTTCGGCGGCATGGTGTACGGAACCGTGCCTGTCCTCGTCAGGGTGGCTACTGGCCGCAAGAACCCTGCGAGGCCTTTCGACGCCTTGGGGAGCTTGTTCATCGCGGTAATATGCGGATACATGCTTGTGGTCTTCCCCCTGGATTTCTCCCACCTGGGGGATCTCCTCCCGAACGCCCTGGAGTCGCTGGTCGAAATCGTAACCGACGACATCGCGAAGATCCTCCTCGCAATCGGTGTCTTCGTGGCTCCTGTCTTCGCATTGTACAATGCGGTCCTGTACTTCTCAGTGAGACGCAAGCTGTCCGCTCAGGCGGCCCCTATGACGGCAGCACCACCCTCCGACGAGGGACACTGAGCGAGCGGGGAACGATCACTTCTTCGGTTTCTTGGGCTCAGTGACCCTCCACTCGGCCACTTCTCTCAGCACCATCGCGCGGCTCGAGCCTCCCCGCACGAAGTACCCGAACTCAGCGTCTAGGCGATCCGAGACATCGTTAGAGTACTCCCGCATCGCGTCCAGGTCTGCCCACCTATCGAACTCCCAGATCACGGTCACATCGCGGGGACCGAGTCCGAAAGTCGCCCCGTAGATCCCCCGCAGCTTCCAGTGCGGGGGAACGTGCTTCCCGAGCGAGGCTACGTTCTTCTTCGCCCACTCCTGGAACTCCTTCTCCATGTCGTCCTTCAGGTTCAAGCTCCACAGAAAGAGCATTCCAAACCCTCCATTTCCTCTCCGACGGGATCTGAAGCCCACGCTGTTGCGAGCCCCACTTTCTCCCGTCCTATGATACGGTGTCGCGCTACTACTTGAAGAACACCTTCGACAATCGCAGCATCGGTCGGCTCGGCGGAGCATCACCGGTTCTGACTCCGCGGATAGTCCTGCACGTTCCAGAGCTGCAACAGGACAGCATGTCTCATAACTACAGAACCGTTCACTATCGCACAGTTCTTCCTGCATTCAGGGTTGCCAAGATTGCAGGCCTCCAGTATCGTGATTGAATGCCTCACAAACGGCCATTCGCAGAACTGTTTAAATACGCATTAGACCGATAGCGGAACCGCTTAGGTCGAGGCGGATTATCTTGGGTTCAACAGTCTTTGTGCTGGCCCGAGAATGAATGCCGCATAACATCTCGAAGGAGGAGAGTACGGTGGGGAGTTCTAGTGAGGAAGAGACAAGTGAGATTGTGAAACCAGCGGGCGCGCCGGTGCGTCCGAAGAGCAAGATGGTCATGGCCGTAGCGATAGTCGCGATCATGCTGATAGCCGCAGTGGCCGCCGCTTGGGCCTTCGGATTGCTCGGAGGAAGCGACGAGAAGGTCCTCGTCATCGCGATGAGCTCCGATGTCGAGAAGATGGACCCCGCGAAGACGAGCGCGATGTACGGTCCGCCTGGAATGATATACGAGACGCTCATCACGAGGGACCTCACGGGAGCGTTCCGGCCAGGGCTGGCTGAGTGGTGGAACCTGAACACGACGGACCCTGACCACCCGACCTTCGAGATCCGCCTGCAGCAGGGCGTCACGTTCCACGACGGAACGCCGTTCAACACTGAAGCGGTCACGAAGATCATCAACTACTACGCGCAGGACGACAGCTGGGTGCAGTACGAGTTCTGGGCGGTCTACGGCTGCGAGAACAAGACCGGGTGGCCGGAGCAGGGCATATGGTGCAAGGACGACTACAACATGGTCCTGAACCTGACCTGGGCGGATGTCGCGCTCCAGTTCAACCTGTCGCACCTGTACGGTTCGATGATATGGCCAGGAGCGCTCGAGGAAGGGTACGAAACCTACGGGACGTCTCAGGGAAGCGTCATAGGGACCGGACCATTCATGCTCGATGAATGGGTCCCAGGCGACCACATAACGCTGGTCAAGAACCCAGACTACGCTTGGGGAGCTCCGTGGTTCGAGAACCAAGGTGCCGCCAAGATCGACAAGATCATCTACCGGGTCATCGCGGACCAGACTGCAAGGTTCGCCGGGTTCGAGAGCGGCGACATCGACGTGCTGCAGCAGGTCCCGCCGAACAAGGTCCCGACGTACCAAGCGAACACCGAGGAGTACACGGTAATAACCGGCCCGGGACAGGGAACCTACCACGTTGAGTTCAACTGCCAGAAGGACCCATGGACGAACCCGTCCCTGAGGAGGGCCTTCGGCTATGCGATAGACCGTGCGGACATCCTCGACACGGTGTGGTACGGGATTGGCGAGGAGGGTGTGAACTACCTGTCCCCAATCGAGCCTGAGTCTACAAATGTCCCCGCGGAGTATAACTACAGCTACGATGTCGACAAGGCGACGGATCTGTTCGCGTTGGGCAACTACGAAGACACCGACGACGATGGGTGGCTCGAGAATCTGACAGATGGTGAGGAGCTGACCCTGAAACTGTGGACCACGACCAAGGGCGAGGACATATCCATGTCCACGATGCTTGTGTCGCAGTTCGAGGCAGTGGGCGCCCATGTGGAACTCGCGACCTACACAGAGACATCTCTCAGGGAGAAGGCGGCTGCGGGAGAGCAGGATGCCATATTGTTCTGGTACTCCTGGCCGAGGGCGGAGATCCTCGACTGGCACTTCGGCGCATGGGCTGCCGGCGGATCGAACACAGGTTGGTACAACGACACGGTGTTCGACAACTACGTCACGAACTGGACGTACGCAGAGACCGAGGAGGAGTTCTCCGACAACGCCACTCTAGCGCACATCAGGCTGCTGACCCAGGGCCCGTGGGCCCCGATCATATTCTGGCACCAGATTTTCGCGGTGCACAACTATGTGACCGGATGGTCCGTGAACCCGCTGGGACAGGAGCAGGTCATAGACATAGTGGACGTGGACATCGAGAAGTGAGCGGGCAAACCACCGAAACCCTTTACCTTTCATTTCACGATTCAGAGACAGACCGATGCTGACGATTGCGTGCACAGGGCTCTGAGGAACCTGCGACAGCAGCCGCAAGGGGGAGAACCATGGCGGACCTACTCTCGTATGTGATAAGGAAGCTTCTGCTGGCAATACCCGTCATCTTCCTAGCCACGTTCATCGTCTTCCTCATGCTCTATCTCACGCCCGGGGACCCCGCGCTGGCCCTCGTGCCTCCTAGACACACCCCCGCGGACGTGGAGGAGGTCCGCGAGAAGTACGGTTTCAACGACCCTATATTTGTCCAATATGGGTCCTTCCTCTGGCGGCTGTTCAACGGGGACCTCGGGTCTTCGGTCAGCCCCGCGACGACTGGCCTCGAGGTGAGCAGCATGATCGTCCAGAGGCTTCCGAGGACCCTGGAGCTGATGGCGATAGGTCTGACGATCTCGTACTCCATGGGCATACCCTTGGGGATATTCTCTGCGCTGCGCCAGAACTCCCTCGGAGATAGGTCGGTCATGGTGTTCACTCTCATCACGTACGCCATGCCCTCGTTCTGGCTCGGCATACTGCTGATGATGTTGTTCGGTGTCTATCTCCAATGGCTGCCGATATCAGGAACAGTCGGCGGCTTCAGCAGCATCATACTGCCCGCGATAACCCTCGGGCTCGGGAATGCCGCCCTGACCACGCGGATGATGAGGTCGAGCATGCTTGAGGTGGCCCGGCAGGACTACGTGACGCAGCTCAGGTCGCGCGGGCTTCCCGAGAACGAGGTCATCTACAAGCATGCCCTCAAGAACGCGATGCTCCCGGTCATAACCGTGATAGGACTGGACATCGGATGGTTTGTTGGAGGAGCGGTGGTGGTCGAGACGGTGTTCTCGTGGCCGGGAATCGGGATGCTGATTGTTGACGCCATCACGAAGGATGATTTCCCGGTGGTCCAGGGATGCATCATGGTCCTCGCAATCTTCGTCATTCTGGGGAACCTCGTCGCGGATATCCTTTACGCATATGTTGACCCGAGGGTGAGGCTCGGATGAGGCTGCGTCAGGGGCTGAACGACCGGCTGATCTCGTGGAAGGTCTCCGGGGGATTCAAGCAGACCGTGGTTGAGATCCTGGAGAGGGGCAGGAGGAATGGCATGGTCGTGATCGGATTCTCGATCATCGCGACCATGATCGCCCTTGCACTGCTCGCTCCTGTGCTCCCCCTCGCAGATCCTAAAGAGCTCAACACCGACGAGACATTGCTACCTCCTTCGTCGCGCCATTGGTTCGGCACGGACAACCTGGGGCAGGACGTCTTCAGCAGGGTGATCTGGGGTACCCGAGTGTCTCTCGCGGTGGCCTCCCTGGCGGTGTGCTTCTCCCTCATCATAGGGGTAGTGCTGGGGCTCACTGCGGGCTATTTCGGAGGCGCCGTGGACTACATCATAGCGGGAACCATCGACCTCTTCTGGACCTTTCCCGCGTTCCTCCTCGCGCTCGCGTTCGCAGCTGCGCTCGGCGCGAGCCTGTGGAATGTGATCCTCGCGATATCGATATCATACTGGGCCGGGTTCGGAAGGCTCATGCGGGGTCAGGCGCTGACAATCAGGGAAAGGCAGTTTGTCGAGGCGAGCAGGGCCCTGGGCGCGACGCATGGCAGGATAATGTTCACCCATGTCATGCCCAACTGCCTGGCACCGTTGATCGTGTGGGCATCAATCGGCGTCGCGGACGCGATAACCATCGAGAGCAGCCTGAGCTTCCTCGGCGCAGGCACGCCCGTGACCACGCCGAGCTGGGGCAAGATGCTCTCCATGGGAATGATCAACATAGCCGAGGCACCTTGGGTCACGACATTCCCCGGGATCGTGCTGCTCATAACCATCCTAGGGTTCAACCTCCTCGGGGATGGCCTTCGTGACGTCCTCGACCCCCGGATGAAGGGGATGAGAAGATGACTGAGGACAGGAAACCTATCCTTGAGATAAAGGGGCTGCGGACGCAGTTCTTCCTGCATGAGGGCACTGTGACAGCCCTGGACGGAATCGACCTGACCATCTACGAGAACGAGTCCGTCGGCATCGTGGGCGAGACCGGCTGCGGGAAGAGCATGACCGCGTTCTCGGTGCTCAGGCTCGTGCCGCACCCGGGAAGGATCACGGCAGGCTCGATCAGGTTCAAGGGTGTGGAGCTGACGACGCTCACGGTAGACCAGATGAGGGGCATCCGGGGGAAGCTGATCTCCATGATATTCCAGGACCCCTCGACATCCCTGGACCCCGTGTTCACGGTCGGCTCCCAGCTTGGCGAGGTCATCTCCCTGCACCAAGGGATCTACGACGAGGCCGCGCTGAAGAAGAAGGTGCTCGAGGTGCTCAAGCTCGTCAGGATCGCCGCGCCGGAGAGCGTCGTGAGACAGTACCCTCACGAGCTGAGTGGCGGGATGAAGCAGCGCGTCATGATAGCTCTTGCACTGTCGTGCAACCCGTCGCTGCTGATCGCGGACGAGCCCACTACCGCCCTGGACGTCACGATCCAGGCCCAGATCCTCAACCTTCTCAAGGACCTGGTCAGGAGCGCGGGGAGCTCGATGATGCTCATCACGCACAACCTCGGCGTTGTGGCCGAGACCTGCGACAGGATATGCATCATGTACGCCGGGAGGATAGTCGAGATTGCGGAGACACTCGATCTCTTCGAGAACCCGATGCACCCATACGCAAAAGGGCTCCTGAAAGCGTTCCCCAAGCTGGGGGAGCAGAAGGACGAGCTCAACGTGATCAGAGGGACTGTGCCGAACCTGATGAAGCCCTTCCCCGGATGCCCGTTCGTCGATAGGTGCGACTCCTCGATGGAGAGGTGCGGGACTTCCAGGCCGACGATGCTCGAGGTCAGACCGGGCCACTATGTGAGCTGCCATCTGTATTCGGGAGGGGGGTGAGCAGACCAATGCAGGATAACGCTGCACCCGCGAAAGGCCAGGTCCCTCTCATACGGACCCATAACCTCCAGAAGCTGTTCCCCGTCAAGAAGGGGGTCTTCGGCAAGACCGTCGCGCATGTGCACGCGGTGGACGGGGTGTCGATCACCATCATGAGAGGGGAGACCCTCGGACTTGTGGGGGAATCGGGCTGCGGGAAGACGACCCTGGGCCGCGCGATCCTCCGCCTGACGGAGCCCACGGGCGGGAAGATCATCTTCGGGGGCAAGGACATCACCTCAGTCCCGCTGGCTCAGCTGAGGTCCTTGAGGAAGAGGTTTCAGATAGTCTTCCAGGACCCATATTCAAGCCTCGACCCTAGGATGACCGTCGAGAGGATCATCGGGGAGGGGTTCAAGATACACGGCCCGCCGCCTTCGGCCTCCAAGAACGTCAAGTTCGCCGAGAGGGAGAGGATACACCAGCTGATCGAGCAGGTGGGACTGTCGCACGACCACCTGTCCCGGCTGCCGCACGAGTTCAGCGGCGGTCAGAAGCAGAGGATCGCCCTTGCGAGGGCGCTCGCGGTAGAGCCGGACTTCATAGTCCTCGACGAGCCCACTTCGGCGCTGGACGTGTCGGTCCAGGCGCAGGCCCTGAACCTGCTCAAGAAGCTGCAGGACAAGTTCGGGCTCACATACCTCTTCATCTCTCACGACCTGTCCGTCGTCGGGCACATGAGCGACCGCATCGCGGTGATGTACCTCGGGAAGGTGATCGAGCTGGCGCCGACCAACGAGTTCCTGAACAACGCCCAGCACCCGTACACCCAGGCCCTGATAGCCTCCATCCCCATCCCGGACCCTCGCATGAAGAAGGACCGGAAGGGCATCGAGGGGGAGGTCCCCAGCCCGATCAACCCGCCCAAGGGCTGCAGGTTCAACCCCAGGTGCGTGTACGTGGAGCCGATCTGCAAGTTGAAGGAGCCTCCGCTCGTGGACATAGGGAATGGGCACCTGGTCGCGTGCCACAAGTGCACGGGCCAGGCATGCGCTATGGAAAAACCGGCCTGAGGGCTACTTCTTCTTGAACTCGGTGTAGCAGCACTTGCCGCACGTGGTCCTGTTGTCGTGCTCTGCCATGAACACGCCGGGGCCGCACTTCGGGCAGTGCTTCCTGGTCCTGGTGACCTTGCCGTCCTCGACCTTGTAGGCGTCCTTCTTCGCCCTTCTGGGCACCTTCGCCTTCGCATCCTTCTTCTTCTCATCCGCCATGCAGGTTCACCCCTTTCTAGGCCTTCTTCTCCCCCGGCGCCTTCGCACGCACCGCGGCCTTCTTCTCCTTCTTGACCTTCTCCTTGAGCTTGTTCCTGACCAGGACGTACTCCCGCTCGAACTTCATCGCGGCCTCCTTGGTCTTGTAGACCTTGGCGTAGCCCATGGTCTCGGTCTTGCCGAACTCGGAGTCCATGGAGTCCACGACGACCCTCTCCTTGGTGGCCTTCAGGACAGAAGCTATCTTCTCCCTGACGGCCTCCCTCTGGGGGGTGCCCTCCTTCGGGTGCACGACCTTGAATGTGACCTCTACCCTGTCCAGCAGCTCGTTCTCCTTCTTCGTGACAACTTCTACTTCCATCGTCTCACCGCATCATGCGTTTTATCGCTCCGGCCGCGAGCGACCTCGTCTCGGGCCCTACCCGCACGACCATCAGACCCCTCTGGGGGATCCCGTAGATCACATGCGTGCCCTCAGGCGCGGTCGCGATGGCGACCAGCGCCGCGAGGTCCTCCTCTCCGGAGACTTCGACCTTGATCCTCTCGCGCGCGTTCACGGCGTCCCTGACCTCTCGCCAGAGCGCCCTCGTTATCTTCCCTGCGGGGTTCTCGACCTTGACGAGTCGCCCGCTCATCCTCGCGATCCGCTCCTTCGCCTTGTAGTCCTCGGACCGCTGGGTCTTGTAGTCGAACACGGCGACGTCCGGTTCGATGCTCATCTGAAGGAGCGTGATGGTGACGACATCCCCCACGGTCACTACCCTGGGGCTGTCCTTTATGTGCCTCCTGAGGGCCCATGCGGACACCATCTGTCCGATGGGCTTCGCCAGCTCCTCCCTCAGGTCTTCTGGCAGCTCGAGGTCCTTCGGAGGGAAGGACTCATCGAACTCTGAGGGCGAACTTGCCGTTGACATGTATGCCCATTCTCCTGGCGATCTCGCGACTTGGTGTGGTCGATGATGACGACATACCCCTGCCACTCCTTCGAAGTGTCGCCGCCGCAGACCGGGCACTTGTCCTCTTCGGTGATGACGCTGCACTTCTTGCAGGCCCTCTCGATCTTCATTACTTCTTCTCCTCCCGCTTCTTGCGCTCCTCTTCGATCCACTCGAGCTTGCCCAGGCCCGGCTGGCGCATCGTGAGGCCGATCTTGCTCTCCCTCGGGCTGCGCTCGTTGATGCTAAGGGAGACTATCCTGGCCCTGACGGCGTCCCCGAGCCTGAGCTCGCGCTTCGTGTCCTTGCCCAGGAGCCTCCTGCCCTCGACATCGATGTCTATCCTGTCGTCCATGATCTGGCTGATGTGGAGCAGGCCGTCGAGCGGGCCGAACCTGACGAACGCGCCGAACTTGAGTATCTCGCAGATGTAGCCCTCGATCACTTCGTGCAGGGCGGGCCTGAACATCAGGGTCTCGAACTTGACCTTCTGGTAGACCGCCCCGTCGCCGTGTATGATCCTTCCCTCACCCACGGGCTTGATGTCCTTCACGAGGACGGTGTAGCTCCCGTCGGCCTCGACCTTGTTCTGGAACGATTCCTGGGTGAGCCTGGAGGCGAGTTTGTCGAAGTCCTCGCCCAGCAGCTGGGGCGGTATGCGGACAACGTCTTCCTTCGATGCTATCACGTACATTGAGACAGTCCTCTGATTCGATGGCTCGCGGGCCTCTCGATGCCCGTGGTCATATATATGGTTTGCCGAAGGCTGATATGTCCCCTCAGGAGACCACGAACAGCCCCACGAACACGAGCGTGACGGTCGAGAGCAGCTTGATGAGCACGTGTATCGACGGGCCTGCGGTGTCCTTCAACGGGTCGCCGACGGTGTCGCCGACGACCGCGGCCGCATGGGCCGGGGAGCGCTTCCCGCCGAAGTTGCCTGATTCGATGTACTTCTTGCCGTTGTCCCAGGCTCCTCCGCCGTTGTTGAACATGTTCGCGACCATTATGCCAGCGATGGTGCCGACCATCAGGAGCGCGCCCACAGCCTGCGGGGCGTTGTACCCGAGCAGTTTCATGGTGACGCCGAAGGTCACTGGCACCAGCACGGGCAGGAGCGCCGGGAGGATCATGGCCTTCAGAGCGCCCTTGGTGGCTATGTCGACGCACTTCGCGTAGTCCGGCTTCGAGGTCCTCGCCATGATGCCGGGGTCGGCCTTGAACTGCCTCCTGACCTCGTTGATCATCTCGTGGGCCGCCTTGCCGACCGCGCGTATCGCGAGCGAGGCGAACAGGAACACGAGCATCGCCCCCAGGAGCCCTCCGACGAAGACGTCAGGCTGGGCGATGTCGACCTTGAACACGTCCGCCAGGGGTATCTTGTCGGCCTCGACGGTGATGCCCGCGTTCATCTTCGCGTGGACCCTCTCGAAGTACGCCCCGAACAGCAGGAACGCAGCGAGCGCAGCGCTGCCCATGGCGTACCCCTTCGTCAGGGCCTTCGTGGTGTTGCCGCACGCGTCGAGCCTGTCCGTCCTGCGCCTGATCTCCTCGGGCTGATTGGACATCTCGATGATGCCCCCGGCGTTGTCTGTTATGGGCCCGAAGGTGTCGGTGGCCAGGATGAACGCGCATGTCGCGAGCATGCCCATGGTCGCGACCGCGGTCCCGTAGAACCCGTAGATGAGCCTGTATGTGGCGTCCGCCGCGTCCGGGGCGGCCATCTGACCAAGGCCGAACGAGCCCAGGAGCGCGACTATGATGGCGATGACCGGCAGAGCGGTCGTCTCCATGGCGATGGACAATCCGGTTATGATGTTCGTCGCGGGACCCGTCGTGGAGGCCTGCGCGATCTCGCGGACCGGCCTCCAGCTGCCGGATGTGTAGTACTGGGTGATGTAGACGATCACTATGCTCAGCGCGATGCCGATCATGCCGGCGCCGAAGAAGTACAGGAAGCTGTCACCGATCTTGTCGCTGAACATGTAGTAGGTGGCGAAATAGAAGAATATCGCTGCCAGGATGCACGTGACGTAGTATCCCATGTTGATGCCGGACATCGGGTCCTTCGCCTCGTTCTTGAGGCGCACGACGAGCACGCCCACGAGGGACGCGAAGATACCGAACGCCCTCGCGACCAGCGGGAAGAATATCCAGACCAACGCTTCCGTCTCTGTCCACCTCATGTCGCCCGGGACCACGGAGGTCCAGAACGTGAACAGCGAGAGGCCGAGCACCATCGCACCGATGTTCTCGGCTGCTGTGGACTCGAACAGGTCCGCGCCTCTGCCCGCGCAGTCGCCCACATTGTCCCCGACGAGGTCGGCGATGACCGCGGGGTTGCGGGGGTCGTCCTCGGGTATGCCCGCCTCGATCTTTCCGACCAAGTCCGCGCCCACATCGGCTGCCTTGGTGAAGATACCGCCGCCCAGCTGCGCGAACAGCGCCGCGAAGCTCGCGCCGAACGCGAACCCGATCGCGGCATCGAGCGACTCGGAGGTGGTGAACGCCATGCCTGTGTGGAAGATGTAGAACACGCCTGCGACGCCAAGAAGGCTGAGCGATACGACGCCCATGCCTGAGACTGCCCCTCCCCTGAAGGAGGTGACCAGGGCCTCGTTCAAAGACCTTCGTGCCGCGGAGGCCGTGCGTATGTTCGACCTCACGCTGACATACATGCCTATGTAGCCAGAGAGGGCCGACGCGCTCGCGCCGACGAAGAACGACAGGCCGACCCATATCTTGGGGTCTATCAGGACCGCGATGAGGGCCGCCAGTATTACGCTTATGATTATGATCGTGGTGTACTGCCTCTTCATGTATGCCATTGCGCCCTGCCTGATGGCGTCTCCAATCTCCTGCATCTCGGGTGTCCCGAGGTCCTTTCTGAAGACGTACCAGGTGAGGTACCCGGCAAAAGCGAGGCCAACCAGTCCCGCGATGGGGATCACAAGGGTGATGTCAACCATCCTAACTCTCTCCCGATTCTATTGTGCGCGTGATTAAGGTCCGTATATTTATCCTTAACCAAGAAGACTGGGCCGATGGTGCACCTCTTTGAGCCCTGAGCCAGGCGGCCGGTTCGAGTGTCCGCCGATTGCACCCGCGAAGAAAACGAATCTCGGAGCACGCCCTGTCCACGAAAAGCTCCGCTAATGCAATGAATCGAATGAAAAATGGATATTCGGAAGGGGTTTGCAGTACGTTCAGGGCGCCTATCTCTCGATCAGCGTCTCGACGTATCTGACGAAGCCGAGCTTCTGGATCTTGTCGGCGATCTGCCCGACCTTCTCCAGGCCCTGGACCTCGAGGAACGCCACGTAGTCATAGTGGCCGAACACGAGGAAACCACCGGTTACGCCCGGTATCTTCGTGATCTTCTTCGCATCCTCGAACGTCTGCGGCTCCAGCATGACGAGGACCACTGCCTTTACGTCCGTCATTGACATCAGTCCTCCGGGAAGCCGATGAGGGTCTCGACGATCTCGACGCCCTCCGCCTTGTAGATGTCCATCCCTATCCGCGCGATCTGTTTCAGGTCCAGTTCATCGGTCTCGACGGCGACGTCCCATCTGCCGTGCACGGGGAACGCGCTCTTGACCCCGGGCTGCTTCTTGGCAAGCTCGACGACCTTCTTGGTCTTCAGCAACTTGCAGCATACCAACAGGCAAGCTTTTACCATGGAATATCCCTTCCTTTGTGTCGGCAACAGTGTTTTCCACTTATATATCTTGTTACTGTCTGGCCGACGCGCACGCGCGTTGACTGAACGCACGTTCGGCGGGTGGGCTCATCTCAAAACGGAAGCCAATGCTTTTCGACGAAATGGTGCGGACGGTAGGTTTTCTTCGCGCGTCTTAGGCCGGGCTCTCCAAGGTCCTGCTCCCTGTTCACGAACTCGTACCCGCCCAGCTCGCGCTCGCAGAACGCGCCTGGATGGGCGCATCGGAGCGAGCGCATTCGGCACACGCGCCCATTCGGGAATCTGGTGTATTCCCACATGTCGAGCGCGATCCGCTGCTGTTCCCCGGGCCGATCATCTCGACCCGTGTATGTGCCTTGACTGGCATCTGGCAGTCAACGAGGCGACGGGTTCTTGACGGTTGGCGCTACACGTAACACCCGAGTTTAGACAGAACCCCTAGACCGGAACCCGTATAGGGTTCGGCAATCCAGACCAAAACCTTATCATCCTAAAGGCCAATTTGACGGTTCACAGGCAATCGTACAGGTGTGTTCAGATGGGTGCTCAGGAGGAGGGCATATTCAGGAAGAAGGAGTTCCAGAAGCGCTCGGACGAGGACATGGACTTGTTCCTCGGCAAGAAGGAGATGCCCAAGACACCGCCTCCCGAGCAGACGAAGCCCAGCTATGATGCGCAGGCTTCATCTCCGAGGCCCGGTACCAAGCCGGAAGCGAAGCCCGAAGCCGAGGAGGACCATGAGGGTCAGATCACCGCGGCAAGGGCGAGCAGGGCGCAGGCGGAGGCGTATCACGATGTCGCCATGCTGCGCAAGAAAGCTCACATGCACAGCCACCAGGCGGCCAAGTTCTTCCACAAGTACAGGAGCAACGAGGCGAAGACGCAGAAGTGCTCCGCCAGGGCCGTCTCCCTGAGGGAGAAGTCCGAGACGAGGCGCGAGAGGGCCAAGGAGTATCGCCTGACTGTCAAGGAGTTCGACGCGGAGCTCAGGGGAGCCGCCCAGGGCAAATCCGACCTCAACCCCGAATCGCTCAGGACGAAGATGGCTAACATGGAGAAACGTGCTGCGAAGCAGGACGCCGTCGCCAGGAAGTACGAGCACAGAGCATCCGTCCAGACGGAGAAGGCGGCGAAGTTCAAGACCAGGGGGCTGCGCTTCCTCGAGAAGAGCAGGACGCACGAGAGCGAGGCGAAGAACCTCACCAAGAGGGCGGACAACCTCGAGAAAGCCAGCTGATGAGCTCACACAACCGACGTCACACAGTTGCTGCGTCCAGACGCGAGACTACCCATCCTTTTCGTCCTCACCGCTCGGCCAGTGAAGCATGGTCGCTTCCTCGTTCAGGTCCATCTCGTCCCGGCTGGCTGCCCCGTTGGCCTTCACGATCACCCTGAGGCGACCGTCCTGCAGCACGACCTCCGCGCTCTCCAAGGTGGACCTGTAGTTCGCGACTGACTTGCCTCCGATCGAGACTGTCTTGCCCTCCTCCCTGAGCATCCCGGCGCTCTTCAGCGCCCTTATCCGCCTGTAGCAGGCGGCGATGGGTATCCCGAGGGCGAGGCTCAGCTCCGTCGCGTTCATCGGCTTCTCCTCCGTCAGGTCGATTATCTGCGAGGAGTATTCGTC
Source organism: Thermoplasmatota archaeon (assembly GCA_963818745.1). GTDB lineage: Archaea > Thermoplasmatota > Thermoplasmata > UBA10834 > UBA10834 > CAWBDD01. The sequence goes on from CAWFTI010000003.1 coordinate 404,596, forward strand.
GATCATCAACCGGAACAAATCAAAGGAATCCATGCTTCAGACCTCCTTGGTCAGACCCTCGACAGGCTGCCCCAACTCTCTTCGAACCCGCCCTTGCCGATGCCGTCGAGCTTCACGGAAACCCGCTCGAGGCCCAGCCTGTGGGCCAGCTTCTGGAGGTAGTTCAGTTCTCCGGTCTCCACATCGAGGTGTAGGAATACCACGTTCTCGCTCCTCACGACGGGAGCGACCTTCTTGGCGGCGTCCTTCGACTCGACCACTTCCACAGCGGTGCCGCATGCGGGACACTTGCCAGCCTTGAGGCTGACATGCTCCCCGCAGAACGGGCAGTCGACCTCGGTCAGCGGGTCGCCGTCGAAGTCCATGTTCGCGAACAGGCCGACTAGGCCAGTGTCACCCAACTCGAGAGCCGTGCCGCATATCGGGCACTTGTCAGTGTCGAATTGGATCAGCGTGCCGCAGTGCGAGCACTCGAAGACGAAATCCGCTTCGTTCTTGTCTTCCTCGAGGTAGTTGATTATGCCCAACTCGGCATCGAAATGGATGACGGGTGAATCCGACCTGTCCAGGAGGTCCATCGTGTCATCGACGTCCTCCATCTCGGCGAGCTGGAGCTGCATCAGTTCCTCGTCGTGGACTCCGGCTACATACAGCACCTTGCACTTGGGGCAGCGCTCGGAGTCGACGGGCACCATGGCACCGCACTGGATGCACTTGAAGGCCTCCTGCATCTCCCGCGGTTCAGGGGGGGCCTCGTGAACGGTGGTCCGCATGACCTGCTCGGTGATCTCGATCTCCTTCTCGGTCAGCTCGTGGGCCTCGAGGGCCTCTGACATGTGCTTCCGGGACATCGGCTTCGCTTTGACCACCCGTCTGAGCTTCTTCTTCTCCTCCCTCACGGTGATAGTCTTCGGTTTCTTCTCCTCCTCTTTCGAGGAGAACGCACCGAAGAATCCGCCTGACTCCTTCCTCGGAGCCTTCTTGGGAGTGCCTTCGTCGCTCATTCAGGTAGCCTCGGGACTAGATGGGTCTGGTATTCCCTCTCGAACACGCTATTCGCAGGACGATTTATACCCGTATCGACCCGGTAATCAGCCATGATAACACGGACTGCTCCCGGCGACACCTCCAAATGAGCCACTAGCTGCGACCGTCAGAACCTTGCCTTGAGCACTATCACGCCGTCCTTCCGGGTGATGTCCACTGACTGCTTGCCCGTCAGGTGGTTCGTGCCCCTCATCTTGAGCACCTCGATGTACTTCCTCCTCGCATCGCCCTCGTCGGACAGCATCAGAAGTATCACGCCGTCGACGGCATAGGATATCTCCGCGGGGTACATCTCACCGGGGCGCACCTCGCCCGTGAGCAGGGTCACCGCCTGCCAGTTCTTCAGACGCGTGGTCAGGTCGAACGCGAAGGGCCTGTAGTCGTCCTTCATCATCGTCCCGACGACCGTTATCGGGTCGATGACGATCCTCTGCGGCATGACCTCGGCCACCTTCTTGTCGATCAGATCCAGTATCTCAGTTGAGCTGCGCTTCCTGAGCTCGACACCGAGGTCGTAGTAGACGATCTCCTTGCCGTAGAATTCCGGCCTTGCGAATTCGAACTGGGAGGTATACCTGAGCATCCACTGCGCGGGCTCGCTCAACGTGCTGATGAAAAGCCCCTGTTCCCCTTTCTCCGCCCCGGAGAACAGGTACTTCTGCGCGAAGGTCGTCTTGCCGGAGCCAGCACTGCCCGCCACGAGTATCACCGACGGGAAGGGAAAGCCCCCCTCGATCATGTCGTCCAAGCCGGGTATCCCGCTGTTCAGACGCGGGAACGGAATAGGTCCCATACTCAAATCACTCCTCCATCGTTCGACATCCGCTCACGGGTTGCATCCGGTCTCTCGGGTTGCGCGAGTGTGTCTCGGTGGCGCTCGGTCTGGACTTCGCGCCTCCATCCGAGATCTGCCTGACCGTCATCTCGGGGCTGAGCTCCACGACCCTCGAGGACATGCTCGACACCAGCCTGTGCAGTTCCGCATGCACGTCCTTGTCCATCACGAGCACGGTCGTGACGGGCTTCCGATTGCGGCTGTTCGCCACCTCCACGTATCTGATCAAGAACACCCTCAGGCTGTCCAGGGTGTTGTATGTCAGCATCGTGGAGACGTTGTCTATGAGTACGAACTCGGCCTCCGAGAAGTTCGCATTGGCGGGATTTGACCCGTTTGAGCTGCGCAGGAACTCCGGGAGGGCCTCCACATGGAATGGGCCGTGCTGGTATTCGACGGCCGCGCCGCCCGGCTTGGTGTCAGACGCGTGAGCCGCGATGGCGTCTATGAACGATAGGTTGTCCTGGCCCACTCCGTGGAGTTGAAGAAGGTGGGACAGGTACTGGTGCGGACGGTCCACTGTTATCACTATGCCCTTCAGTTTGAGACCGTCGAGCAACGCCTTCAAGATGACCAGGTTCACGCGGACTATGTTGGTGTACTTCGTGGACACCAGGTACAAGAGTGATGTGTCGCCCGCGCGAAGCTCGGTACTGAGAGCGCTGGCCAACTGAATGTCTCTATCGTTCACCAGAACCACCCAGTGCTTGATGCTGAATATCGTCTGTCGGATATTAAAGTAATCCCCGCGAGCATCGCCCGCAGGGACTGCCGCGCCAGTGGTCTCGCGTCATCACCTCCTCCACTCGACCTCCGCGAGACCCAGCTCCGAAAAGGATATAAACAGGACCCATTATTGTCCTCTCCGCGTCCAGACTGAATGCGCGTTCTGAAGGCGTTGGTGTCGTATGACTGAGCTGATTGGAGACCTCGAAGACAAGCGTTCTCGCCACAATTCGGATGCCGAGATGCACAAGCGGCTCAGGGACGAACTGAACGAGAAGACCAGGGAATGGGCCGAGAAGCGAGACGGCCTCAATGCCCAGGTCAGGAAGTTCATCGAGGAGGCAAACACCAAACGCGAGAGCAGGGACAAGCTCAACGCAGAGGTCAAGGCGACCAAGGCGAACAGGGACGAATGGAACCACAAGTTCAACGACCTCAGCGACAAGGTCCAGATGCTCCGAAGGGAGAGGATGCCCAAGAGCGGCCTGTCGATCAGGAAACTGAAGGTCGAGCTCAGGGCCCTCGAGAAGAGGCACATGACGTCCGTGCTCACCCCCGAGAAGGAGCGGGCGTTAGTCGAGGAGATATCTGCCTTCTCCGGCAGGATTCAAGCGATGGAGAAGGAGATCGAGGAGTTCACCGAGGTCAAGACCGCCGAGACGGAGGCCCGGGACGCCAAGGACAAGGCGGAGGAATTCCACAGGAAGGTCGCCGAGCTCGCGGAGAAGGCTCAGGCCGAGCACGACGCCATGCTCAAGCTCTACGAGGAGGCGGACAGGCTCAGGAGGGAGGCGGACGACGCCCAGGAGAAGTTCATCGAGACCAAGCTCGCCGCCGACGAGGAGCACAGGGAGCACATAGAGCACATCAGGCAGGTGCACGACTTCGACAAGCTCATATCCGGCATACGGGACAAGGGAAGGCGCGCCAGGAAGGAGCGCGACGATACCTCCGCGAAGAAGGAGGCGGAGGAGATCTTCGACAAGTTCAAGAACGGGGAGAAGCTCAGCACCGAGGACATCATGGTCCTGCAGAATTCGGGGTACTTGTAGGGTGCACAGGCAGCAGATGAAGCGCAGGGGTGCGCCAGTATGAAAGGCGACGTTTTCCCCTGGGCATGCTGGCTATGCCCTCCTGGAGGGGTGCGGAGACCCTCGGAATATATAACATCCCGCTCGACAAGTATATATAGTGCACCGCCAATATATGACTTGGGAAATTTTGGGCTAGTTGTTAGAGTGCATCCCATCCCTTCTGACAAGGCTAGCCCTTCCCTTCCCTTTTTTTGTTCGTTCGAGATGAAGGTCACAACCTATTTATCCGAAGCCCGAGTTAGGCGCTGGAGTCGAATTACATGGTTCTGGAAGGCCTCGGCCAGTCCCTCAGGGACGCGATCAAGAAGATAGCGAACGCGTCTCACGTGGACCAGAAGCTCGTGAAGGAGGTCGTGAAGGACATCCAGCGGGCGCTCCTGCAGGCCGATGTCAACGTCAAGCTCGTCCTCCAGATGACGAAGGAGCTGGAGAACCGGGCGCTCACCGAGAAGCCCCCTGCGGGCACCAGCTCGAGGGAGCATGTCATCAGGATCGTCTACGAGGAGCTCGTCAAGATACTCGGCAAGTCCAAGGAGATCCCCGCGAAGCCCCAAAGGATACTGATGGTCGGTCTGTACGGGCAGGGTAAGACCACCACCTCCGGGAAGATCGCCAAGGACCTGCACAAGAGGGGCATGAAGGTCGGGCTGGTCGCGGCCGACGTGCACAGACCCGCGGCATACGACCAGCTCTCACAGATCGGGAAGAAGATCAACGTGCCCGTGTTCGGCGACCCCAAGGAGAAGAGCGCCCTCAAGATCGCCAAGAGGGCGATGAAGGAGTTCGAGGGGTACGATGTGCTCATCTTCGACACTTCGGGCAGGCACGCCCTCGAGGAGGACCTCATAGACGAGATCAAGGAGGTCGCGAAGGCGGTCGACGCCGAGCAGAAGATACTGGTCCTGGACGCCCAGACGGGGCAGCAGGCGGGCCCCCAGGCGAAGGCGTTCCACGAGGCTGTGGGGCTCACGGGCGTCGTCCTAACGAAGCTGGACGGCACCGCCAAGGGCGGTGGTGCGCTGAGCGCCGTGGCCGAGACCGGCGCGCCGATATGCTACATAGGGGTCGGGGAGCACCTCGAGGACTTCGAGAGGTTCGACCCTGACAGGTTCATCAGCAGGCTCCTGGGCATGGGGGACATCAAGTCCCTGATGGAGGCGGCGAGCGGGGTCGTGGACGAGGAGAAGGCCGAGGAGACCGCCAGGAAGATCATGTCCGGGAAGTTCTCCCTCAAGGACATGTACGAGCAGATGGAGATGCTCCAGGGCATGGGCCCGCTCAAGAAGCTGACATCGATGCTCCCCGGGTTCTCCGACAAGCTCAAGGACCAGGACGTCGAGGCGACCCAGGAGAGGCTCCTGAGGTTCAGGGTCATCATGGACTCGATGACCGACGAGGAGCTCGAGGACCCGAAGCTCATCAAGTCCTCTAGGATCACGAGGATAGCGAGGGGGAGCGGCACCTCCCCGAAGGACGTCAAGGAGCTGCTCAAGCAGTACAACATGTCCAGGCGCGCCCTGAAGGGGTTCATGGGCAACAGGAAGATGCGCAGGCAGCTCATGAAGCAGTTCGCAGGCGCGGATTTCGCCAAGGAAGGATGATTCCATGAGGAGATTCATAGTCCTGGGCCACAGGGCCATCACATCCGCCGATTTCAAGCTGGACGACCTATGCGGGGCCACCGGGAGGCTGGACATACTGCTCAGGTGCGTCAACTCCGCGTTCTTCCTGTCCCACGGGGTCAGGAAGGATGTCGAGATCACCCTGATGCTCCTGGGGGAGCCGAACCCCCCGAAGACCATACGGATAGACGGCTCCGAGGTCAGGTACCTGAACCCGGACGAGAGGAGCACGGCGGCCCTGATCAGGAACGCCCTTCTCCAGAAGGGGGAGGGCGAGAGGCGGTGCTCCCCAGGGATATTCGTGTCCGAGAGGAGCTACGAGGAGGTCCTGTCGAACGTGTCGAAGGAGTCCAAGATGTACTACCTCAAGGAGGACGGGGAAGACATCCGGACGGCCGAGTTCGGCGGGGATAGCACTTTCGTCCTCGGGGACGACCAGGACCTCACCGACGCCGAGGAGAGCATTCTGATGTCGTACGAGCCCAAGAAGCTCTCCCTGGGACCGATCAGCTACCACGCGGACCATTGCGTGACGCTGGTGAACAACGAACTTGATAGAAGATAGTGGGGTTTGGTGGGGTTTCAGCCCGTGTTGGTCGGGTCCGGGGCCAGTACTTCAGGCAGCTGGTCCAGGTCGCCGATCCCGCTCTCGGGCTCTGTGTCGTACTTGACCACGAACCTGTCCGTTCAGGAACTTGATCGTGGCCGAGCGCAGCTTGCACTTGTACAACCTTACCTTTCTGCCCTTGTAGACCTCCTTCTCGCGGTCCACGCCCAACAGGCCAGCCTGCTCAAGCTCGTGTATTCGCCTGTAGCACGCCGCGATGGGTATCTGGCATATCTTGCTCAGTCTCTGGGCGGACATGGGAGCGGAGTATGTGCTCACGAGTATCTTCTGGGAATAATCGTCAGCCAACAGCTTGGATACCTCTCTCATCCTCTGCTCTGGTGTCATGCCGCTCAAAGGAAATGAGGGGCTCGAGCGTTTAAGCAGGTTGCCGTCAGGTTATCAGGCATGATAACACGCGGGGGCTAGCCAGGGACCCGAAACATCAGTTGCCGCTAGCAACAATACCGCGGCGATGACGACCATCAAGATGCCGGGAACAATCAACCACAGCTGGGGGACCGGACCTCTCGGACCCAATCCCATGACGATGTTGAATCCCAGCCAGATCAGGAAGGCCCCGATGCAGGCCAGGACCACGCTCAGCAGCAGTACGACCTTTCCTCTCATGCGCCCACGCGACACACATCCCCTTCGGGCTCGATAAGCCTTCCGAAGACCGCGAAAGGATTATCTCCCGCACGTCCATGTCCATCCTAGGGGTAGTGGCTCCATGCCAGTCTGTCCTTTGGATTTCAGATACGGCCGGCCCGAGATGAAAGCGATCTTCGACGAGGAGAACCGCCTCCAGAGGCTGCTCGACGTCGAGGCAGCGCTCGCGCTCGCCCAGGCGAAGGTCGGCAACATCAAGCAGGACCACGCCGACATCATCAAGAAGACCGCCACGACCCGCTACGTCAAGCTCGAGCGCGTCCAGGAGATAGACAGGAAGATCAACCACGAGATCACCGCCATCATCAGGGTGCTCAGCGAGCAGTGCGGGGAGAGCGGCAAGTTCGTCCATGTAGGGGCGACATCCAACGACATGCTCGACACGGCCCAGGCGCTGCAGATCAGGGACGCCATCGGGCTCCTCGAGCGCGACCTCGAGTCCCTGAAGAAGACCCTCGCAGCGAGGGCGAAGGAGCACAGGGACACGATCATGGTGGGCAGGACCCACGGACAGTACGCCCTCCCCATCACTTTCGGGCTCAAACTCGCGAACTACGCCCTCGAGACGCACAGGCACATCCAGAGGCTTAGGGAGTGCGCCCCGAGGATACTCGTCGGCAAGATGAGCGGTGCAGTCGGCACGGGCGCGGGGTTCGGCCCCAAGGCGGTCAGACATCCAGAAGGCCGTCATGGAGCAGCTCGGGCTCGGGGTCGAGGAAGGGCCCACCCAGATAGTCGCTAGGGACCGGTACGTGGAGCTCATGTCGGTCCTGGGGAACATCGCGTGCTCGGTGGAGAAGTGGGCGACCGAGGTCAGGAACCTCCAGAGGGGGGAGCTCGGAGAGGTGTCCGAGTTCTTCGACGAGGCGGTCCAGGTGGGCAGCTCGACCATGGCGCACAAGCGCAACCCCGTGACCGCGGAGAACGTCTGCGGGCTCGCGAGGATAGTCAGGGGGTTCATGTCCCCGGCGTACGAGAGCGCGATCCTGTGGCACGAGCGCGACCTCACGAACTCCTCGGCCGAGCGGTTCTTCGTGCCTCACTCGTTCATACTCGTGGACGACATGCTGTCCAAGATGGACAAGCTCTTCGCGGACCTAGTCGTGAACAAGCAGGTCATGGAGAGGAACCTGGCGAGGGCTGGGAGCGTCATCATGGCAGAATCCGTCCTGTTGGCATTGGTCGGGAAGGGCATCGGCAGGCAGGAGGCCCACGAGCTCATCCGGAAGTGCAGCATGGAAGCTCAGCGGGCGTGCGAGGACTTCAAGAACCATCCTGATGGCCAGCAAGGAGGTCACGGCGCACCTGTCGGAGAAGGAGATCGACGCGGCGCTGGACCCGAGGGCGTACCTCGGGCAGCACTGGCGAGACCGTGGACAACATCCTAAGAATCGTTTCGTGAGGAAAGGTAGAAATAGCCGCCTCTGTCTCCCCGGATGGCCAATGGGCCGTTAGATCAGCGGAAGATCGCTTGCTTCGCAAGCAAGAGGCCGTGGGTTCAAATCCCACACGGTCCACCACTCTTCTCCCGGAAACGGATTGTGAAGGACGATATTGCGAACTGGATGTCCCCCGTGGCATCCCTGCATGCGCTTGGAGGCAGCTGGTGCTGAGCAAAGGATAAAAGATAAGATGACGTTCAGTGGAACAACGGATTGGGCGCGGACAGGGTTTCGCTGCACAGCAGAAGGGGTCGAATGGCATCGGATTCTGAGGTCAGACGGGCCGTGGCGGAGGCAAAGAACATCCTCAGAGAGCACGGCCACGAATGCCAGACGACGGCAGAGGAACTCGTGCTGTGGTTTCAGGCGGACACGCCGTTCGACGAGAACTTCGGACTCGATGTGATCATCAAGACCCCGCTGCTGGTCGTCCATGAACTCGTGGAGATCGAACAGGTCAAGAAGATGGGGTTGGCCCTGACCAAAGACGTCATCGTCAACAACCTCGAGAAAGTGGATGACGCTCACATGAGGGCGGCGGAGGTGGAGCTCCGTATAGCAGCGTCCGAGAACGACCTAGAGCATCTCCTGGCGAGAGCGGAGAATGTCAGGATGTGGTCCGAAGACGACTCCGTCACCCACACGAACAAGTTGCTCTACAAGGACATGCACGACCGGACCCTGGATGCCGTCGCCAGAATCCGCAGGACAAGAAGAAGAGGCCTCACCATCTTCGCGGTCACCACGGCTGTGGTGGCACTCGACCTCATGATATCTGGATGGCTGGTGCCTTGAGCAGACAAGCACTATGTGACGCTCTACGGAAGCCTGGGATATGTCTTCGCGTTCCTGACCGTGCTTGTGACGTTCATCGTGTTCTTCGGCCTGGTCGCGTACTACTTTCAGCATGAATCATACGCTTCGGACAGGTGGCAGTGAACTAGCCGGGACCGCAGGGTCCCCCCGTGGAGAGCTATGCGCCTCAATACCTGAACGAATTGCGCATCAGCGTGACGGTCTGGTCGAGTCTCTCACTCTCATGCGCCCTCCTTACCTCGACGAGGTTGAGGACGTCGTACCCATGGCGCTTCAGGAATGATATTATGACGTCGTTGTTCGGGATGGACCCATGCATAGGCAGTATCGTGCTTGTTCTCCCTCGCAAGCTCGTGCGCCTTCTCGAAGAGCATCGAGCCAACACCGCCCCTCCGGGAGGTAGGGTCCATGTAAATCGATTCGGCCCAGACCACCCCGTCCACGACCTTGCGCACGATGAAACCCGCGATGGAGCCGCCGTCATCTTGCGCGACGAACGCGCGAAAGCCCGCCTTCAGGTAGTCCTCGAGATCCTGACTGGCAGCATCAAGGTCGACCTCGCGCCTGATGCTGCGGAAGGCGTCGACCGACATCCTGAACGCAGAGACCAAACGGACCAGCTGGTCGTGGTCCGCGCCTTCGTACTCCTGGACCCTCATGCTCATCCGACGGGCTCATGGCATCCGACGTGGGAAACGCTTTCGACACGTTGCGTACGGAACCGGACCGCTCATCTCTTCTCTGGTTTCTTCCTCAACCTGACGAAGACGACCGCCGCTGCGGCAACTGCAACGGCGCCCCCGATCGCCAGGTACAACATCAAGTTCGAAGCGGGCTCCACGGGCTCGAGGTCGAACCAGAGCGGGTTCCCGGTCCAGAAGTTGTCTATGCTCCTGCCGGGGTCGGCCTCCCAGTCGCCCCAGCCGGTGAACGTGTCGGTCCTCCAGGCGTAGGTCTGGTAGTTGTAGGCCAGTATGATGTACGCCGCGTCGCGGTAGTGTATCCTGAGGCAGTTGTCGACGTACTCCTTCCTCTGGGTCGGGTTCATCTCGGAGACGGACTTGGAGTAGTTCTCTTCGTAGTACTCGTTGTAGTACTTGTTGTCCGACCACCCGCCCCAGGCGTTGCTCGACTGACAGAACAGGATGTAGTTGGGATCGATGTCCGAGCTCCAGTACCACATCATCAGTCGTACGAGTAGTAGTACACGATCTTCCCGAGCTCGGTCCTCCTTCATGGCGACATAGTTCATGTCGATGCCAATCGACGCCCACTGGACCTCGTAGGTACGCGGCGATGTCCCTTTCCTCCGGGAACTCCGTCCTTATGAGCATCTGGAACCGTAGCTCCGTCCCGTTGTGCACCCAACCGTTCAGACGGCCAGGCTGTCGTTCAGTCGCCACCCTGACGGTGGAGCTCGCATAGGGGTACCTGTAGCCCGCCTCCTCGAGGATGATTCTCTGCCGCGGCGAGGTCGTACGGAATAGCTCTCGCTAGCCGTCGGCTCGTAGTGCCACTCCTCGTCGATCGGCGTTATCATGGTCCGCCAGGCCTCGGCGTACCCGAGGTAGAACGCGGACACTATGTGCTCCTTGTCCGTCGCGATCGCGAGCGCCTGCCTGACCGCCGGGTCCAACCGTGCCAGGTTCGGGCCGTCCTCGTTCATGTTGAAGGCGATCTCGGTGAAGTAGTTCGTGCACTTCAGCCCGTGAGTAGGTCTCGATGTCCGGCAGGCTCCCCGTCATCGACCTTGCCGTTGACGGTATCGAACTCCTCCGGCGGCAGCTGGATGACATCGACCTCGCCCGCCTCGAGCGCGTCCGCCATCGCTCCCGAATCGGCGTAGAAACGCATCTCGATCCTGTCGAACTTGACCTCCATGCCCTTGTCCGCCGTCCAGTGATAGTTCGGGTTCCGGACGAGGGATGATCGGCTCGTTGTTCTCCCAGGCATCGTACAGGTCCGGCGTGGCCATGAACGGGCCGGTGCCGACAACCACAGGTGTCTCATCCTCGAACACTCCGGGCCAATCGAACGCAAGGTACGAGGTCGCCATGCTGCCGACCTTGTGCTCGGGGAGCAAGGACATGCCGAGTATCTTGGCGTACGCGGCGGCCTTGGGCTCGCCCGTCTCACGGTCGTAGAAGTGCACTCTGACCGTGTCCTCACCGACCGCCTCGGCATACGACATGAAGTAGGTGTAGGGCTGGTTGGTCCACATGTTTTCGTAGTTCTGTGCGTTCACGTTGAGGTTGAACAACAGGTCTTCAATAGTGAAAGGCTCGCCGTCGTGCCAGGTGGCGTTCCCGGTGATGGTGTACTCCCAGACCGCCCCATATGGCTCTCCGCTCGCCACCATGGCAGGATCGCTGACAGGCACGGCCCTGGTCTGCGTGACAAGGTTCCCGACCACCTGGAAGTCGTTGCCCACGCACTGCGGGCTGTCGTACACCAGCCCATAGAACACATACGCGGAGTCGGATATCCCGATAAGTGGGTTCAGATGATCGATCTTCTGCGTGAACCCGATCCTCAGGACCGATTCCTCCGCCGCCGACGCGTTGACCGCGCTCGCCGTCAGACCAGCGGCCGCCATCGAGATGACGATTGCTGCGACGAATGTTGCGGCCGTCCTGTCAGTCCAAAGTCGTGTATCCGTCATGTTCAGTCACCAGGGTGTCGATGATGCCCGCCCGTACCGACACGTTGTCAGTGTGGCTAGCTGTGCGCATGGACTCCGGACTTCGGATGGCAATTCACACTATTAATAGACTGCTGGATGGATTCCGTTCCTGATAACCGCCGCGCGCAGTCCGGCCTGGAACCTGTGTGCCCTTCGACCCTCAGAACAGGTTGACGCTCGAGGCCTTGAAGGTCATGTGGATGGTGTCCCCGACCGTGACCCTCAGCTCCCGGAACGATTCCCTGGTTATCGCTGCCGTGAGCTGCGTCCCGCAGTCGGCGGTCACGAACACCAGCGGGCCCTTCTCCGAGACCGAGACGACCTTCCCCGACAAGGAGTTCCTCGCGCTGGAGACCAGCCTCTCCTTCGAGACGATGATGTCCTCGGGCCGGATGGTGACATTGACCTTTCCTTCGATGCCCGCGGACGAGCACACCTCGGCTACGCCGAGGGAGACGATGGTATGGTCCCCGACCCTCCTCGCCTGCCCCCTGAGGACGTTCCTGATGCCGACGAAGTTCGCGACGAACTCCGATTTGGGGGCCGCGAAGACGCCCTCGGGCGTGTCGATCTGGACTATCCTCCCCTCGTTCATGACGGCGATCCTGTCGGCCATCTCGGCTGCCTCTACCTGGTCGTGGGTGACGTACACCACCGGCATGTCGAACGATTCGAGCATGTCGGACATCTCCCGCATGAGCTGGTCCTTGGTGTTCGGGTCCACCGCGCTGAAAGGTTCGTCCAGCAGCAGGATCTTGGGCTCCGTGACGAGCGTCCTCGCGATCGCCGTCCTCTGCTGTTCCCCTCCGCTGAGGTTCCTCGTGCGCCTCTCGAGGAGGTGCTCGATCCCGAACTTGAGGGCGATCTCCCGCACCTTGATCCTGGACTCGTGCGACCGCATCCCGGAGACCCGCAGGCCGTACGCTATGTTGTCCGCCACGGTCAGATGCGGGAAGAGCAGGTAGTCCTGGTACACCAGGCCGACCTTCCTCCTCTCCGGGGGCTCGTAGGTCAGGTCGACGTCGTCGAACCTCACAGTGCCTCCGCGCGGAGTGCGTATGCCCGCGATCAGCTCGAGCAGGACGGTCTTACCCGCGCCCGTGGGACCAAGGACGACGAGCGTCTCGCCTTTGTCCACCGTGAAGGAGATATCCTCGAGTGAGAATCGGCCCGCCCTGTAGGAGAGCGATTCGACACGTATCATGCCGCCTCCTCCGTGCGTCGTTTCCAGAAGGCGATGACCGTCCTGAACAGCACGAACAGGCCCACGCAGAGGAGCACCAGGGCGGCCGCGAGTGGCATCGATTCGCTCAGGCCAGTGTGCAGGTTCTTCTCGTAGATGAGCGTTGGGATGGTCTTCGGGAATGTCGCGATGATGACCACCGCGCCGAACTCGCTGACCGCGCGCGCCCACGCCATGGTGGCGCCCGTCACAAGGGATGATATCGACAGGGGCATGGTGACGGTCAGGAAGGCCTCGAACCTGGTGGCGCCAAGAGACCGCGCAACATCCTCCAGGCGCACGTCGACCGCCTCGAAGCCCTCCCTGGCGTGGTTGACCACGAAGGGCGCGCTGACGAACATCATCGCGAGGACTATCCCGAACAGGTGGTCCTCCAAGCTCAGGCCCACCGCATCGAGCCCCTCGCCGAGGACGCCCATCCTGCCGAACACCACCAACAGGGCTATGCCGGATATCGTGTGCGGGATGACGATGGGGACGTCCATGATGCTCTGGACGACCCCTTTTCCGGGGAAGTCCACCCTCGCGAGCACATATGCCAGCGGTATCCCGAACACCAGCGACAGCGCGGTGGCGATCAGCGCGGCCGCGAAGCTGGTGCCTATCGCGGACCTGACCTCAGGCTCCGTGAACGCCCCGAAGATGTCGCCGGGGCCGCCCAACAGGACCGTGGCGGCGAGAGGCAGCACTATGAAGACCAGCAGGACCGCGCCTATGATGGAGAACATCACCAGCAGCAGGTCCGGTCCCCTTCTTCTCCTCACGACTCGATCCCTCATTCGACATAGGTCTGGAGTTCCTCTGGCACCTCGTCCTTCCAGCACCCCGCGTAGCCGGGCCAGATGGCTTCCTGACCCGCTTCGGTCATTACCTCTTGTCCGTCCTCACCGAGGAGCAGCTGTATGAACTCGACCGCGAGGTCGAACTGCTCGCAGTTGTTGGGGATGGTCACCCCGTAGACTATCGGGCTGCCCTTGACGGTCTTGATCTTGCTGACGTTGGTGCTGTCCGCGAACTGGGTCACCTTGACCTTCGCGTACAGGGCGGACTCTTCCGTGTCGTTGAGGTTGACCTCCCTCGGAAGCTCGAGGTACCTCTCGCCGGAGGACTCGTGCCTGTAGGCGACGCTCTCGTATATGAACAGATAGTCGATGGAGCCCGCCTCCAGGGCGCTCGTGAGGTCGACCTCGGCGCTCCTTATCATGACCTTGTCGGCGTTCGTGACGGTCAGCTCGGTCGGGACCTGGATGGTGTGTGTGTCCGCGGTGGCATTGTACACCACTCCGATCATGTTCGTGTTGTTCAGCACCAGGTCCTCGTATATCCAGGCATCGTCGTAGTACAGCTCCGCGAGCTGCATGACCATCTGCGCGCGGTATCCCGCGGGGTCGTCGTTCGGGTTGGAGAAGCCGAACTTCACGTCGTCCATCCTGAGGATGTCGAACCAGTTGTCTGCAGTGAGCTCGTCCGCGTGCGCGCTCTGGTCGGTGTACGCGAGGATCATGCTGTTCTTCGCGAACTGGATGCTGAAGTCGGCCGCCTTCGGGGTCACGTTGATCATCATCGACGGTATGAGCGAGTAGTCGGCGACCGCGAGGACGTCGCAGGTCTGGTTGAGACCGGTGACCCTTCTGATCATGTCCGCGCTCCCTCCGGAAGTCACCTGGACGTCGACGCCCTTGTGTGACTCCTCGAAGATGGCCTCCAGGTCCCCTCCGCCCTCCATGTCCGTGAACGGCTCGGAAAGGCTCCCGGCGGTGTAGACCTTGAGCACGACTGTCTCTTCGTTCGTAAGCAGCACGAAGGCCGCCGCGGACGCCGCGACGATCACGGCGATGACGACGACGGCCACGATCTTGGTTGTACGCATGTCCATGTGCGATTCCCCTCTCGATATGTCTGCGCGGACATATCGCATTGCTCTAATAACCCTTTCGGGGGCGTTCAGGGGATAATCGGTCAGCGCTTCCTCAGCTTCGGGTTGAATATCTCGTCCAGGGCGTAGCCCAGGAACGTGAACCCGAGCACGACGAACACTATGCAGAGTCCCGGCATGAGCATCCACAGTAGAGCCCGTTGCTTATCGCGTAGCCGTCGACCGCGTCCTGGAGCATGTTCCCCCAGGTGACGACCTGCGTGGGGTCCGGCCCGAGCTTATGAAGCTCAGGGTGCTCTCAGACAAGATCGACAGGGCTATCGTCAGGATGGAGTTCGCGAACACAAGCGGGAACACATTCGGGAAGATGTGCTTCCTCACGATGTAGTAGTCGCCCGCCCCGATCGCCTTGGCGCGCTCTATGAACGTCCTTGCTCCTTCAGGGACAGCACCTGGGCCCTGACGATCCTGGCGGTGCTGGACCAGCCCGTTATGCCGATGACCAGGATGACCTTGCCGACGCTGGGACCTCCGGGCAACAGCGTCGCCAGGACGATCATGAGAACGAGCCAGGGTATGACGAGGAAGACATCGGTGATCCTCATCAACACCTCGTCCCGCCATCCGCCCCAGAACCCGCTCATCAGGCCGACGAAGGAACCCAACCCCATCGAAACGACGGTGGCGACGAGCCCGACCTCGAGGGAGACTCGCGTGCCATAGATCGTCCTCGCCAATATATCGAATCCTCTCCGGTCGGTTCCAAGCCAGTGCTCGGATGAAGGAGGCGTCGCCTGGCCTTCAGGTCCGAGGACCTCGAACGGATCGTAGCCGTGGCTCCACCCACCGATCCACGAGAGGATCGTCATGATTTGGGGGGCGAACACGGCTAGGATCAGGAACGAAGCCAGTATGATGAGGCCCAGCATTCCTGTGCGGTTGCCCTTGAATATCCTCCATGTCTGATTGATCTTCTTCCGCATCAGACGCATCTTCTCGCGCGTGGGCTCGGAGAGAGCCAGCGGCCTCATCTTCGGTTCCTGTTTGGCGTCCTGAGAGCCAGCGGCAGCGACAGTCGTCATGCTCATCCCTCCAGCCTGACCCGCGGGTCCAAATAGACCATGAGCACGTCCGCTATGAGGTTGGCGAAAATCACCGCAACGGCGATGAGGAAGAAGGCCGCCTGAAGGATTGGATAGTTCTTCGAATACGTTGCCTCGACGGTCTCCCATCCTATGCCTGGGTAATTGAAGACCACCTCGGTCTGGAACGCTCCTCCGACCACGAACGCAAGGTCAATGGCGATCAGGGCCACCATGGGAAGCATGGCGTTGGGCACTGCGTGGTTTTTGAGCACTCTGCCCTCGGTGAGCCCCTTGGCCCGTGCGGTCGTTATGTATTCCTCAGTCATCACATCGACAAGAGATCCGCGCATTATCAATGAGAAGGCCGCGATACTTCCGACAGTCAGGCTGATTGCTGGTAGGACGAGATGGCGCAGCAGATCCACGAAGCAATCCCAGCTCAATACGAGCGTATCGCCGTAAGTCAGGGCGCTGTCCGGAGGGAACCATTTGAGTTCCGTGGAGAACATGACTATCAGCATCATCGCGAACCAGAACGTCGGCATGGCGTAGAAGAAGAGCGAGAACGCAAGAGAGCCAGTATCGAACCAACCGCCCCTCCTCCAGGCAGCGATGACCCCTATCAACATGCCTATGACAATCATGAATACGGATGATGTGCCCGTCAGTATCAGAGTCCATTTGAGTTTGGCCAGCACGATGTCAAGAGCAGGGGTGCCCAGTTCCGTGAAGGAATCACCAAACTCCAGGAAAAGAGTGTTCTTGAGGTACGTGAAGAACTGAATGTACAATGGTTGGTCCAACCCGAACTCCTCCACCATCTGCGCGATGTATTCGGGGGAAATCCTCGGATTGTTGGGGATCACGAGTCTCACTGGATCACCAGGCATGACCCTGAACAGGAAGAAGTTCAAGATGATGACCAGGAACAGGGTGATTAATGAGTTGACTATCTTCCGGATTATTGCACGTCTCGAACTTCGCACGCAGCACACCTCTGTCTCGTTGACTGTCCTCATCCGACGTGACCGTGCACGGCACTGATCAGGTTCGGGCCCGCGGGTACGGGCTCCGGGGTTGGGGTTTGCGGGGGTTTGGGAAGGGGGTTGGAGTTGGCCCAGGCATCCCGGGGCCTCAGGTCGCACCTGGCGGGGACGGTTCCTGATCTCCTCCGCCACCGCTCTTACGCTTCTTCATCATCAGCATCGCGGCCAGGGCCACCGCTGCAACCGCCACGACCGCGGCGATTGCAGCGACTGTCGTCGTGCTGATCCCATCATCGGATGCATCCTCCGTGTCGGGCTTCAGAAGGACATCCAGGGTAACGGTCTCCCCGGGAGCAACGGTCACTTCGGTGGTGTTCGTGACGTATCCGGTCATCGTCACGGTCACAGAGCCAGTCCCAACGGGGAGCTCCAAGACCACATACCATCCGGTCTCATTGGTGAGCTTCATCTTCGTGGTCGCTCCGATGGCTATCTCGACTGATGCGCTGCCGATGCCCTCGCCAGTCACAGAATCACATATCCTGCCCTGGACGCTGCCAGTCGTTCGAACGAGCGTGAAGTTGTGCAATGTCTCCACACCCATCTCCACCGTCACGTTGGCAGATTCATTCCCATAGCCTGTGGCGGTCACATTCACCGCGTAGGTGCCCGCGGAGAGAGTGAAATTGTACATGCCGAAAGCATCTGTCTGCTTGGTCTTGTCACCTGCGGTCACGACGGCGCCTACGATGGCCGCGGAACTCGAATCCCTGACGAATCCCGTCAGCCATCCGGAGTCTGTCGAAGTGTCTTCCATCACCGTGACTATCAGCGAATCGGAGGCCGACAAACCGTCCTGATCAGATACGGTCAGCTCCACAGACACTTCCCCCACATTCAAGAACTGGTAGCTGACGGTCTGGCCATCCCTCACTACCTGGGTGGAATCGGGCTCGGTGAACTCCCATGACCACGACAGCACGTCGCCGGTGTTCGGGTCCTCCGCACTTCCGGTGAAACTGAGCGTCTCACCGACGAACGCATCCATATCCGGGCCAGCGTTCACGTTCTCGGGAGGGAGGTTCATGTCCTCGGTGTACGGAAGCACATCGAAGTAGAACCACATCGACGCAGGTGTGGCACCGGGGTTGGACTCCATGTCAGGGTAGTTGTAGAATGTGTCCGTCCTGTAAGCGTACAGGCCAGATGGATACCACATGACGATGTACGGACAATCCCTGTAGAGTATCTGCTGCATCTCATGGACTATCGCCTGCCGGTCGGAGGCATCAAGAGCGTTCTGTTGGTCGATGAACAACTGATCATAGTACGGATTCGAATAGAAGCAGTCGGACCACTTGGTGAAATCCTGCGGATCCACCGGGATCTGATCGGTTGTCATGACCGACAGCATGAAGGTCGGGTCGACGTCCGCATCCCAGCCCCATATGTACAAATCGTACGAACATGCGAACCACGCGTTTGTCAGCTGAGACTCTGGGAGTCCGATCGGTGTTGCCCTAATACCGACCTGCTCGAGCCAGTAGGAGATCTTCTCCGCTGCCAGCTCCTCGGACAACACCTTCTCTCTGTAGTTGAACACGAAATCCAACTCCACGTCGTTGCTGACGTTCTCTCTCGTGCCGTCTTTATTCAGATCCTCATAACCAGCAGCAGTCAGGAGATCTCCTGCCGCTTGGATGTTGAATTCCCAGACCTCGTCATCCGGGACATCATAGTGCCAGAACGGGGTTGCGGTCGGGATGAGAGAGCTACCAGCCCCAGCGTATCCTCCCATGCAGGACTTGACCAGTGCATCCTCGTCCACGCACATTGCTATGGCCTGGCGCACCGCGAGGTTCGTCGTCTCGAGATTCGTGCTGGCCTTCGGGAAAGCTTCCCTCCACTCTTCTGACGCACAGTTGATCCCGAGCTCGTAAAGTGAGAGCTGCGGCACTACCTGGCCCGCGACGTTCGGCAAGGCGAGGGTGTTGTTCCATGATGTGGGCATCACGCCCATTGCGACATCGATGTACTCGGACTGGAGGGCTGTGACCATGATCTCCGAGCTCTCGTAGACCTTGAAGATGACCACATCCATGTTCACGGTATCGATGAAGTACTCGCTCCACTTGCGCATCTTCACGAAATCGTCAAGCACGAACGAATCGAGAATCAAGGGGCCTGAACCGACAGGCCCGTCTGGAAACTTATCGTCGTCCTGCCAATAATCGACTGTCTTGAGCTGGGTCACCGGGATGTTCTCCCAAATGTGTTTTGGCAGGACCGGGACATTGATGCTGAGCATCGTGGCCTTCGCCACGGTGGTCGTGATCCTAAGGTGATAGTCGGACGTGGCCTCGACCGTATCGAAATCAGCCAAGTATGACGTCCACGATGAGCACGTGTTCTCGTTGTTCATAATCAGGTTGTACGTGAAGGCGATGTCATGAGCCGTGAGTGGCGTGTCGTCATGCCAGACAGCGTCGGGAGTTATCTCGTAGTCCCACACGGTCCCATCCTCGTTGTGAGTCCAGCTCGTGGCCAACTGACGGCCCGAGCTGAAATCCGGTTCAACGGAGTTCAGCGTGTCATACATGAGAAAGAGAACCGTGTACGACATCCCAAGAAGCATAGAGAACGGGTTTAGAGTGTCTGGACTCTGCAGAACACCAACGGTCATGGTTACTTCCGCGGCTGAGGCAGCAGCTGTGTTCTCGGCCGAGAAGAACGGAATCGCTGTCGACATCAGCAAGATAATGGCACACAACGTCAAGGCACATGGCTTTGGTCCCAATCGAGTCATCACACTTTCGCCCCCTTCAAACACGGGATTAGAACGGATCGTCTCCAGAAGACTCTCCGAGAATCTAGTCCCTCCCCTAAAGTCAACTGTGCAGAGGCAAAATGCTATATTAAAGTGATGGCTCCGATTTGAGCATCGGCGAAGCGCTCAAACTCTCCTTCACGCGTTGGATGTGGCCGGATCCGTCCGTATGTCCGCACCAGCAAGCGCGGAGCACTATCTCTTTTATAGTTGCCCTAACATTGGGAAGTCCGCTAGGCTCGACCGGGACGTTCGGCGTGTCCTTATACACCAAAATCGTCGACAGTGGGGGTGACAGCTGGGGACGTCGTAACCGAACCGGCGCCGGTCCAGATACCAACTATGAGGCCCTGTCCGACGGGGTTGAAGGTGGTTGCGCGGCCTTGCCGGAGGGCGAGGTCGACGGCCTCAATCGCGGAGATCGGGTCAGGCCCTGACGGGAGCAGCCTTACCGCGGACTATCAACGCTCACCGGGAAGCGGGGCCGAGAAGGTTTCTGGGTAACCGACGTCGGAGAGGTCGGCAACCCCAGTGGCCTAGCACTTCTCTTTCACAGATCCGAGCGTGCGCCAGCCATGAATGGTCCTGCGATCGATGCGAGGAATGAAAAGAGAGAGTCGAGCACGGTGGGGGCCGCAGCGTGACAGTCCCCTTTTACTAGCTCAACCTACCCGAGCGTTTAGGCGCCCTCTGGGATTGGTTGCCAACCGCTGAGTTGCCGTGTTTCTCGCTCTCATGGACACAATAACATTGGGATGCTCATAGCTTTTGCGGAGGGGCGCAGCCTAGCGTGTCGCTCCTGAAGTCGAACAGCACGGACCTGCGGCCCTGGAGCTCGACCTCCAGCGAGGACGACGCCCTGACCTCGCCGCACGCCGAGGCCGTGAGACCGGCTCTCCCGAACATGCCCACCACGCGACGGGCGTCCCGCGGCCTGCAGGTCACGACGAAACCGCATCCCTGATACGCCATGAGCCATTGCAGCAGGTCCACCCCTCTGGGGATGGGGATCTTCAGCAAGTCCACGGAGGCGCCCTTCCCGCTCGCCTCGAGCAGCATGCCGAGGGTGCCCAGGGAACCGGGGTTGCTGATGTCCTTCCCCGCGGTCAGAAACGGACCGAGGGAACGCATCACGGATATCCTCTTCTTGACCTCCGCCTGCGACTTCGAGGTGGTCGTGTCCCAGGAATACGGTATCCCCGGCGTGAACTTCCCCACGAGGTCCATCGCGAACACGACGGAGTCGCCCTTCATGGCCCCGCTGCTGAGGACCAGATGTTCGCGGTCCGTCTCGCCCAGGATCGCCACGTCGATGGCGGAGTAGCTCGTGTCCGGATGCAGATGTCCTCCGACCATCGGCACATCGAACTTGGAGCACGCATCCCGCATCCCCTCGATGATCACTGGCCCTGACGGCCTCATCCTGACAGGACAGGATGTTGACCATGGCCAGAGGCCTGCCGCCCATCGCGGCGATGTCGTTCACGTTCACCAGGACGGAGCAGTACCCCGCCCAGTACGGGTCCTTCCTGACGAGGTCCTCCAGGATGCCGTCCGCGGCCAGGAGGAGCAGCTTCTTCCCCGACCTTATGACCGCGGCGTCCTCGCCGTGAGCGGCGACCACGCTGGAATGCGTGCATATGAGCCGCCTCGCGACGTCCGCGATCGGGGCCTTCCTCGAGACCCCGCGGTAGGCCCTGACCTTGACAACGAGCTCTTCGAGGTCCACGGACTCGGGAATCCCGATTCGATAGATAAATAGGTGCCCTCAGAGCTTGGCCTGGGTCGTCTCCTTGAGGTACTGGCGGGCGTTGAACCTCTCGACAATCACATCCGCCAGGACGCGGGAGAACTGCTCGTCCAGATCATTCTCGACGACGGTCGGCATGTCGCTGTTGGGTATCTTGTAGCCCATCCTCGTGAGCACGCCCTTCGCTTCCGCGCGCTCCTCGGCGGTCGCCTTGCGCCCCTCGACGACGCCCTCGACCCCGCAGCGCCTGACCTCCATGTCGAACACCGCACGCTTGAAGAGCTTCTGGAGGCAGTACGCGGCCAGGGTCGCCCGCTCGCCGGGAGTCTGGCCGATAACCGCGCACGACTCGCCCAGGAGCTCGTACAGGTTCTTGTCCCTCGATGCGGACAGCGAGAAGACCTTCGCGGGCTTGATGGCCCTCTCCTTGAGCACATTCATGTCCGCCAGGGCCTTCAGATAGCCCGTGAGCTCGAGCCTGTGGAGCTTGACCCCCCTCTGGTTCAGCTCCCTGCAGACCCCGCTGATGGACGCGGGGTCCTTCTTGAGTATCTCGAGAACGAGATCCTTCATATCCTTCTCTGGCGAGAACATGGGAACGGACTTGGTAACAGATTGGGTAATAAAACGCTTTCGCACGGTCAGAACATCGGCCCGACGATCTGCCACAGGATGAGCGTCAGCACGAACAGCGCCAAGATCATGGTGACGCTGCCCACCATCTTCTCCCGCTGTTCCTTGCCGTAGCCCTTCTTGACCCTGCTTATCAGATAGTCCAGCCCGTCCCTGAAGATGTACCCTCCGTCGAGGGGCACCGCGGGGAGGACGTTCGTCAGGCCCACCATGAGGTTGAGCCAGAATATCCAGTACAGGGAGTTGGTCACCAGCCAGAAGGCGGAGTCAGGCATCCAGTCCATGCTCCCCGAGGGTGTGTAGAGGTCCGTCACGGGCGAGCGTATGGGGGCGAGGTCCAGGAAGGGCAACGCTATCAGCCTGAGCCATGACATGGAGAAGTCGTGCAGGTCGGCGTCGTCCTCGAACGGGTTCGCAAGGGTGCTCATGTAGTAGTCGACCCCGTCGTAGTTCACGCCCATCAGGAGGAAACCGGCGCCCAGGTATCCCAGCGCCGTCGTACTCAGGCTTGTTCTCGTCCGGATAGAACTCCTCGTAGTAGTCGTGCTTGTTCGACAGCACCACATTGTCTATTTCCGGGTCCACGAAGAACCCGCCGAGGTCGTCGAAGTAGCGCATCACGGTCACGTTGACGGCCTGGCCCGCACTCGTCTCCGCCATCGCGTCCGATAGGTAGTCGGAATTTCGGATCTCGGTGTCGTTGAGGGATACGAGGACCATGCCCGGCTCGAAGCCGTGCTCGTAGGCGGCGTACCCCTCCACGGCGTACGATACGACCACGCCGTAGGTGAGGTTGCTCGCCGTACGGAGCTCGCCCGCGAGATAGTACTGGACAGTCACTCCCGAACCGGGGTCGGCCCCGGTGAAAGAGCCGAGGGCGTCAGATGACTCTATCGGGGAGCCATTGATGGATGTGATGACGCTGGAAGGGGATATGTCGGCGAGCCCTGCGGGCGATTCTTCGATCACCCCGAGCACGAGCGCGCCATCGGTGGTCGGCTCGAGCGAGGACATCATCACGCCCGAGAATAGCGAGAGGAAGACCATCGCGACGATCATGTTGCTCGCGGGCCCCGCGGCGAACAACTTCGCGCGCCTCCTCCTTGTGGTCGTCTGTATCTCCGCCTCGTCGGGCTCGACGAACGCCCCCATCGGGAACACGAGGAACACGAGCCCGAGAGACCTCACCTTGATCTCCCCGCGCCTGCTCATGATCCCGTGGGACAGCTCGTGGACGACGATCGCGACCACGAGCCCGAGTATGCCGTACCCCACCGGTATGACGGGGTTCAGGCCGGGTATGCCCAGGATGAGCTCGGGCGAGGGCGCCTTGGTCATCTGTGTGACTATCGTGGCCTCCCAGAGCAGCAGGAGCATCATCGTGAACATCGCGCCCGCGCATATCCAGAGCGAGGCCTTGCCGTAGATGTCCCAGAGGGTCTTATGCCTCGCGACCCGCTCGATGAAGTCCTTGCCCTTCTTGGTCTTCCACATGATGAACGGGCCGTACAGGCTCATGTTGAACTTCTCGAGCCACTTCTTCCTGTGCAGGAAGTATATGCCGCCGCACCAGGCGAGGAAAACAACAAGTGCAATGAGGTACCCGTTCATCAGAGCAGACCCGGACTCAGCCCATGAGAGTCCATGTATTAATTGGTTTCATCGTTCTTCGGCTGACCCTCGGTCGGGCCCTGGTCGGGCTGGCTCTTGTGTCGGGCCCACTCCTCGTCCGATACCTGGTCGTACACGTCTCCGACGCTCTCGACCTCCTTGCTCGCCGCCTCGTCGGCATTCGCGAGCCTGATGATCTGGTCCTTCTTCAGTATCCAGTAGTGTATGCGCCAGAGCTTGCCCTTCTTGAGCAGGACCTCCTCGTGGGTGGTGGTCAGGAGGCCCGCCTCCTCAAGCATGTAGAAGACGTCGCGGTCCTCTGAGGTGAGACGGTTGTCTATCACCTCGTCGGTGTACCCGAAGAAGCTCATGAGATACTCCGCCAACTTGTTGATCTCCCCGCCGGACATGCCCTTCTTGCCGACGGTCTTCTTCAGGGCGCTCTCAACCTGTTGCATGGTGACAACAGTCATCCCAATCCCGGAATCGGAACATTATCCACAGCTAAAAACATGTCGTATCGATGCGAGGGCTGTCAGCGTCTGCGGGACGAGCTCGTCGTCACCCTCACGCCCTGGGACACCAACTGCTCGAGCACGACCTTCGCCCAGAGCAGCTTCCTGGCCTTAACGCTCCTGCTCTTGCCTGTCTTCTCCGAGGGCCTGTAGAAGTCGAAGCCGACCAACGCTAGATCCCTCGCGCCGAGCTCCGCGCATATGCACGCCGCCCGGTCGCCGTCGGTGAACCCTCCGAAGTTGAACAGCCCCGGGACCGGAGGACACTGACATGTCCCGACGAGCCTGCCGGGGAACTTCGAAACATAAGCTTCGAGCATCCTCATGTTGTCCCCGTGGGCGTGCACGAACACCGCGCCCCCCCTCGAATTCGCGTCGATCTGGTCCTCGACGAGCCCGTCCAGGTCCGTGACTATCATGTCGGGCAGTATGTCCGCCTCGAGCAGCACGGACGTCGCGCTGTCCGCTGCGACCACGAACCCCTCCAGCCTCTCGGACGATATCTCGTCCGCCAGCGTCGAGCTGCCGCCGCATATCGTGACGGACTTCGGGAACTTCAGCTTCATGGCCTCGAGGTTCTCCGCACCCCTGCCGCCGATCACCCGGGCGAGGTACTGGGCGCTCTCGGCGTCCTTTCCTTCGTCGAACCCGAAATCGGCCATGATCTTGTGGTACATCGGCAGCCAGGAATCCAGTTTCAGGGTCTCACGCCCCCTGCGAGGCGGCCTTCGGGGCGGCCTCGCTCCTGAGAGATGCGTTCAGCACGGAGCTGAAGATGGCTATCAGGATCCCGGTGATCATCTCGGCGAAGACCATGATGTTCACGCTCGTGTCCTCCCCGTAGCCGACGAAGAACGCGACTGCGTCGACCGCCCCCTGGATGATGAAGCCAGTCGCGAGCACGGAGACCATCATCACGATGAAGGACCATCTGATCTTCCCGGTCTGGAACAGCGCGTTCACAGATTTGCCGGTCTCGAACGCGAACACTCCGAACACGACGAACCAGACCGCGCCCGAGACGAACACGAGGATCGAAATGGCCATGCTCCTCTCGTGCTCGAGCAGGCCCTCCCTGTACGTCATCGCCATGTCGTACCCTATCAGTATGCCGACCATGGCGAGCACGAGGCCGACTATCGCGAAGGGTATCGCGAGGCTTCCCTGGCGGATCGACCGCCGGGTGTGATGCACCCGCTCGGACATCAGCTCGGCCCAGTGGTACGCCCAGCCGACCAGGTAGAACCCCAGCACGATCCCGATGACGCCGAAGGCCATCTGGGAGACCAGGCCGATGTCCTCGTAGTTGCCCTCCGAGAACTGGATTATCTTCGTGACGAGGGACAGCATGCCCCAGATGATCAGCACGAGGGAGAGCGGGACTATCCACTTCCTCCGCATCTTCTCGTCCTGAAGCGTCTTGACGATCATGAAGTACGTGCCCTCGATGCTCTTGCTCTGCTTGACGTAGACCCGCCTGACCGAGTCGATCTTCACGCGGGAGGATATCACCGGATATATCGATTCGTCCTCCGCACCGTCGCTGACGAGGATCGCGCGGTCAGGCTTGACCACCTCGAGCACGTTCTCGAGCTGGGTCGTCAGGATCAGGTCCGATTGGAAGCCGACGTGAGAGTCCCCGGAGATGGTGGCGATCTCCGCCTCGAGCCCCCTCTTGACCAGGTCGTCGTACAGCTGGAGGCCGGAAAGCACGGTGTTCGTGTCGACCTCTTCCGGGTCGGCCAGGCCGAGCGCGATGGCTGCGTCCAGGTTCTCCTGTCTCCCGATCACGGGGCCGTTTATGCCGGCTTTCGTGCCCAGGTCGTCGTCCCTGTCCACGCACAGAACTAGAATCTTCATTTCGCCTCGGGTAATGCCCTCGGGGTGTATTTTAGCATCGCCCTCGCGCTACTGACCTGTTTTTCGGGCATGTTTGGCAACCCTTATATAATGACCTGAGAATTATCTAGCCGATGGGCAAAAAAATGGATCAGGGGGAACTGAAGAAGGAATGCCCTAGCTGCGGCCTCGGAGTTGCCCTCGAGGCTACCATCTGCGAGTTCTGCGGATGGGATTTCGAAGAGGAGGACGAGTGGATCCTCCAGATAGAGAAGCTCGAGCGCGAGCTGATGCTCGAGAAGAGGAAGTTCGAGCCCGGGACGGTCAACCACAGGATCGAGTCGACCCTCAGGAACCCCGTCCTCGAGAGGATAGAGATGGCACAGGCAGAGGCCGCCGCGGCCGAAGAGGCAGAGCCCATGCCCGAAAAGCAGCGGATACCTCCGCCGCCGCCCACGAGGGAGCTCAAGAAGCCGGAGCCAGCCCCTCCCGCGCCGAGGAGGTTCGAGCCGGCCCCTCAGCAGGCGGAGAAGAAAGCGCCGCCGATGCCTGAGTTCGAACCGGAACCGCCGTCGCAGAAGGTCAGGCGCGTCAGGACAGTGAAGACCCCGCCGGCACCTCCGGCTCATCACGAGCACGCACCCGCGCATCACGCCAAGCCCGCGCACGCCCCGGAACCTGCGCCCGCGCCAGCTCCCACGAGAGTTCTCAAACAGGCCCCTCCGCCCGAGGCTGAGCCTGATGGGCCGAAGAAGACCAGGGTCGTGCGGAAAGTCAAGAGCTAGGCCCGAGCAGCGCTCCCGCACCGTTCATGTTAAGTACGCCGTCTGGGATTACTTCAGTCCCCGGGGGACAGAGGGTTGCGCATCAGATGGCACGGTCACGCGTGTTTTGAGATCGACGGGAGCGTGAGGGTCGTCACCGACCCGCATGACGGAAAATCCCTCGGGATACCGCCGCCGAACGTGCAGGCGGATGTCGTCCTCATATCGCACGACCACTTCGACCACAACTGCGCCCGGATCGTGCACGGCCCCGAACCGCGCGTGATCTCGAGGCCGGTGATGACGGTCGAGAAGGGCGTGAGGGTCGAGGGCATAGAGGCCGCGCACGACGACCAAGGAGGCGCGAGGAGGGGGAAGATCACCATCTTCAGGTTCGAGCTCGACGGCACTTCGTTCTGCCACCTGGGAGACCTCGGGCATGAGCTATCGGACGAGCAGTGCGACAGGATCGGGAGCGTCGATTTCCTGTTCGTCCCCGTAGGGGACGTGTTCACGATCGGCCCCGAAGGCGCCAGGCGGGTCATCGACAGGCTCTCCCCGAAGGTCGCCGTGCCGATGCACTACCGCATGCCGGGCCTGTCGCTCGCGATAAAACCGGTCGACAACTTCCTCGCGCTCTGCCCGCAGGACCAGATCGTCAGGGTGGGCAACGAGGTGGAGTTCGCGGACGAAGACCTCCAGGAAGGAGGCACGGAGACCTGGGTGTTCTCACCCTAGGCAAGAATCAGTACAGCCCGAGCCCGTCTTCGAGCCTTCCCAGCTCGATGGGCGTCGACCTGGCCCCTATGTACGCACCCTTGCTGTTCGCGATCGCGCACGCCCCCAGAAAAGGCGTGCCGTAGTTGAGGGTCGCCACGGCCGCTGGCACCTTGAAGAACCCTGATATCTCCTTCAGCTCGTCCTCCGTCGTCCTTGGATGGCAGAGGACCCCTTTGCCGGTGGCTATGCAGGTGGAGCCCACGGTGTCCACGCCCGCCACTGCCCTCCTCTGGACCTCGACCCCGAGGACCTCCTCGAGCATCTTGACGGTGTGGCTCGACGCGTCCGGGTGCACATAGGCTCCGTGGTCGTTCACGAGCACGTTGTTCCCCGCGGCGTTGATCTTCTCCTCCATTATGCCCACCCTGAACTCCTTCGGCAGCCGCCTCAGCTCCGAGCGTTCGACGAAGTTGCTCACGACGACGCCGTTCGAGTTCATCACCGCGAGGGAGCCTATTACGGTCGACCCCCCGATGTGGGTGGGCAGGACCTCGACACCGAGCGTGCGCGCGATATCCTTGCGCACATTGCCCTCGACGACCTCGGGGACCAGCGCGAACCGCTCGCTCGCGGCGCAGTACACGCCCACATACGGGCTTCCGTTTATGTTCCCGAGTCTCAGCATCTATTACCCCGTAAGAATCATTCGTCCGGGAGGGAGACCTCTATGAGGCCGTCCTCGAACCTGATCGCCTTGATGCGGACCTTGCTGGGCGGGTTCTCGATGCCCCTCGCCCAGAGCAACTCGTTGAGCTTGTAGTCGATCCAGACGTCCTTCTTCTTGCCCTTCTCGTCGTCCTTGTCCGCGGACTTATCCGCCATGTGCCTCAGGACGTATTCCTTGATCTCCTTGATCGCCCTCGGGGCGCGCTTGGTCCTCGGGACCACCTTCGTGACTGTCAGCGGAACCGTGAAGACCCTCTCGACCTCATCGACCATGTTATGACCTCACACCTTCAGCTTGGTCCTTCTCCAGTGCCTCCTCTTCGGATGCCTGAGGAAGGTTCTGTTCGTCCTCATCATGACCCAGGCGGGGACCCTCCTGTTGCTCTTGGTCGCCCTCATGAGCCTGAGCTTTCTAGCATGCGGTTTGTGCTTGGACATTCCGTCATCTCCTCTCGATCTTGATCTCCCGCTTCGTGGGCATCACCTTCCTCAGTATCTGCCTGAGGGTGTAATCGTCTATCTGCTGCGTTACCCTTCCAGACTGGACGAGCATTATGAGCTGGTTCTCCACGTTCTCGACGATGTCCGGGCGCGTCATGCGCAGGTTCGCCAGGCGCTCCCTCGCCTCCGGGGAGAGCAGCTGCCTCATCAGGATCGTCTTCTGCGCGTCGACCTGCTGCTTCCTCTCGTTGGCCATCGCCTCCTGCTGGGCGCGTGCCTGGAGTTCCTGGATCTTCCTCTGCCTCAGAGCATCGAGCTCTTGGTCTTCCGGCATACGAGCTCACTCATAGATACTTTGTGAGTTCTGGGTTCTGGGCGGCCATCTCCTTCAGAATCTGAGTCGACAAGTTGTCGACCAGTCTTCCTGCCCTTGGAGCTGACTGCCCTGCCTCCGTCCCTCTGCTTCTGTATCAGCTGGCTCTTCTCCAGCTGCTGGACCGTCACCCTGGAAATCGACCTGGAGCCCCTGACCGCCTTGTTCGGCTTCGAGCCCCTGTCCGCCCTGCCGCCGTACACCGCTGCCAGCCTGGTCGGAGCCCATGGGCCCCTCGACGTACAACTTCCTCAGGACGGCCGCGCTCCTGGTGTACCACCAGTCGTCGTCGACAGGGCTCTTCTCCCTGTGCCTGCCCGTCTTGACGAAGGCCGCCCATTCCGGGGGCTCTATCGTCTCGAGCTTCTTGAGCTCCTCCGCTATCTTCGGGATGAGTCTGCTGGCCGGTACGTCGAACGCGGTTGCCATTGGATTACCTCAAGTAGATGCAATGCATCAACTAGCTGGACTATGTGCCACAAGCGTGGCAAATCGCGGATAAGAGGCTGCTCGTATTTAAATGCTTCTCGCCGAGAGGTTCTGCCAGTCGGACCCCCGGACGGGCCCTCTGGACGACGCACCCGCGGCTCCCCGGGGGAAGGCTTTTTGCACCCCGAGGGCCTCGGGTAGCCGATGAAGACCGTGGTCGGGATAACCGGCGCTTCGGGCGCCGTCTACGGCGTCAGGCTCCTGCAGTCGCTTCCGGGGGAGACGGCCGTGATCCTCTCCGAGGACGCCGAGAGGATAGCTCAGGTCGAGCTGGGACTCTCCCGGGCGGAGATCGAGAAGCTCGCGACCGTCCACTACGGGAACGACGACCTCGAGTCGCCCCTGGCATCTGGCTCCCACAGGTTCGACTCCATGGTGATCGCGCCGTGCAGCTCGTCGACGATGTCCAAGATCGCGTGCGGCATCGCGGACAACCTCGTCACGAGGACCGCGTCCGTCGCGCTGAAGGAGCGGAGGAGGCTCGTGCTGCTGATGCGCGAGACCCCGCTCTCGACGATTCATCTCGGGAACATGGAGAGGCTCTCGGCCGCGGGCGCCGTGATCATGCCCGCCTGCCCGGGGTTCTACCCCCTCCCGAAGTCGGTCGACGACATCGTCGACTTCGTCGTCGGCAGGGTTCTCGACCAGCTGGGCGTGGAGAACAAGATGTACAGGAGATGGACCGGGAGCGAACGCGCGGCTACTGGTAGTCGTGGATCTCGTCGAACTCGTCGCTGACCGCCTTGAACTGGTCCGCCGTGACGGAGTTCTTGTCCAGGGCGAGTATGATCGTCGCGCCGTGTATGGCCGCGAGGTCGTTCAGGCGCTTGATGAACGCGAGCGCGGTCTCGAAATCGTTCTCCTTGATGAGCATGTCCAGGCCGTCGACAACGACGCCCGAGCGCTTGGTCGTCATGAGGAACGTGGACGATATCTCCATGACGTCTCCATCGAGGTCCCTCGGGTTCACGTTGTCTATGTCGGTCGTGCTGTCCGAGAACCATTTCACCTCGATGTTGTCCCCGAGGTCGTGCTCGCCCCTGATCTTCCCCGGGAAGTTGCTGGTGAGCACCATGACCGGCCTGTCCGAGAGGCCCATCGCCCTGGCCATCGAGTACGCGTTCGACGGGTCCCTTTCGAGGACCATGTAGTTCCTGCCGGACTTGACATCTTCCTGGAACGCGCCGCACCTGGTGCACTGGATCGAGTACTCGTCCTCCATGCCCGAGTACAGGAAGGTCTCGCCGCACGCCTTGCACTGTATGGACCTGGTCCTCTCGGGGAACAGGACCGCGCCGCAGGACGGGCAGCCCTGGGACTTCTCCGCGCACGTGCCGTGCATCTCCAGACCGCACCCGGGGCAGTGGAACAGGTCGGTCTCGAGGTCGATCTTGCTGAAGCACACCTGGCACAGGAGCTCCTCGACCTTCTCGGTCTCGATGAGGGCCTGCTTGACCTCGATCACCGTGTCCTCCGGGATCTCGGCGGCCGCGTGGTCGTACACCGCCTTCGACGCGAAGAACTGCACGAAGACAGCCGCGGGGATGATGAAGTACAGGTACGAGGAGTACAGAAGGAACTGCGAACCTCCGGAGAACAGGTAAGGCACGAGGTACAGGAGCAGCACGAAGGCTGCGAGGGCGTAGGAGATGTATGTCGCGGCCGGGAGCGGCTTCGCGTACTTCCTGAACCTCCTCGGGTGCAGGAGCTTGTACTTCCGGAACCGCTTCATAGGCTGCCTGATGATCAACACCATGCCGATCAGCACGACGACGAACGCTATCTGCTGGTTCTCCAGGATGGAGAACCGCTCGTAGGTCAAGGTCTCGTCCACGAGCTCGCCGTCCACGAGCATGTCCCCGTGGTACGAGTACCACACCACCGTCCCCAGAGGGGTCCTCAGTTCGGACACCTTGCCGGAGACCATGTCCGGGTTCGTGAAGCTCCCGATGCCGACCATGATCAGCCTGCTCTTGACGGTCATCGTGCCCTCGTGATAGTATCCGATGACGGACCCGACCGCGTCGGAGAATGTGTCGACGGGGAACCTGGAGAGCTGCATCAACTTCGAGGAACCGCCCCCGGACGCGTCGAAGTCCATCGAGACCACGACGGCCGAGGTGGAGTTGACCTCTGTGTAAACCACCCCGCTCAGGTGGTCCCGGACCATGTTGTCGGAGGCGTTGCCGAAGTCGGTGATGCCGTCGATCGCGAGGCCCCAGACCAGCTTGCCCATGAGAACATCAGAGAGCGCCACCAGGAAGCCCTCCGCCTCCCCGGGGTCCAGGAGGTCGTCGTCGTTCGTGTTGAACGCGGTGAGGATGCCCTCCCTGAGGGATGTGGCGGCCTCGCCCGAGTACGTGAGCCTGAAGCTCCCCGAGCCGTCGACGGAGTTCACGCCCGAGGATACCATCTCGACGTCTATGCGCATGTCCCCGTGCTCGCCGTCCTGACCGAGAACTGGAGAGACGGACGAGATGAGGAACACCGTGAGAAGCAAGGCCGCCAAGTGGGCTATCCCGACCCGCATGAGCACCGACCGCTACGTTCCCTATTTGTCCAGGCACGTATTAATGCTTTCTAGGGTGGTTATCGTCGCGGCGCACACGCTGGAGCCTGGCAGGCGCGTACCAGTTCCACTTCCTGAGCAGGAGCATGATCGCGGGGACCAGGTCCCCCGAGGGCGCCGCTCGAGCTGATGTCCTCGCACAGGCTCCATGAGGAATTGCGCGCATCTTCCGAGAGCACGTCGGTGTTCTGTATCACTATCATGATGGTGCTCGGGGCCACCTGGCCCGGGAAGTTGGCGGATATCAGGTCGTCGGCCTTCATCGCCTCGCGATCCTGGAGGCCCTCTTCCGAGTCCTGATACACGACCACGTCGTTTATCTTGAATATGAGCGGGAAGACGTAGAACAGCACGGCTATCCAGAGGGCTATGACAAGCTTGAAGTGCATGACGATGAAGTTCGCAAGTCCGCTGAACATACGCAGGTCACCGGACCCCACACATGGGGTGGAGAGCAGGGAGGGGGAAGATAGTCCCGTGGTTTGGGCCTTTCGGAGCCGAGCCCCCAACGATGCTGACGCCCTATTCGATGTACACCGCCGGCCTGCCCGGCTTGGCGTACCTGGCCTTTCCCTTGGGGTCCGTCCTCCCGGGGTCGTCCGCGGAGAAGACCGCGACCTCGCAGCCGAACTGACCCGACAGGAAGTCCTTTGCCTTCGACACGGCAGTCAGTTCGTCTATCCTGACCGACAGGACGCCCCTCTCCTCGGCGGATATCCTCCCGAGCTCTGACACGAGCTCCTTCGCGAACTGAGGTATCTCCTTCTTCGCCTCGGGGGCCGTCGCGCCCGCCATCGCGCCCTTGATCAGCGAGGACATGTCGACCTTGCCATGGGCATGTGTAAGCGCGGCCGCGAGCATGTCCCCCTTCCACCGCGGGGCGGTCATGATCGCCATCCTCTTCGGCTTGATCGAGGTCACCTTCAGTATCTCCGAAACGTCCACTATGAGCCTTTCGAGCAGACGCTCCTTCGCCTCCTCCGCCAGGACGTGCGAGGTGAGCGCACCGTGCGGCAGCTGGGCGACGGACACGAACGGCTTTCTGCCGAGTTTCTCCCAGAGCTCCTCGGCGATGTGCGGGGTCACGGGAGCCATCAGCCGGACCCATGTGTCGAGCGCCTTGTCGATCACGGACCTGCTCTTTCCTCCCCGCTTCAGGTACCATCTGAAATCCGAGGGCATCTCGAAGTAGACCTCGTTGGCATACGACCTCAGGTCGTAGTCCGCCATGTGCTCGTGTATGTGCGCGAGGCGGGTCTCCATGCGGGCAGCCAACCACGCGTCGATGTCCGAGGTCGTGCCGTCCCCGACAACCACGAGATCCTCGACGAGGCCCCACGTGCGCTCGAGCCTGTCCCTGTACGAGCCGACCTTCTCGTCCTCCCAGGCCACATCGACGAACAGGGAGGCGATGTGGGCGTAGAACAGGCGCATCGCGTCCACGCCGAACCTCTCGGCCGCATCCGGGATCGGCTGCGCGCCGCCTTTCGACTTCGATATCTTCCCGCCCGTGGCCGTGATGTACCAGTTGACCATGATGCCCCTGGGCCAGTGCTGGGGCCTCAGGATGGCCACATGGTTCATCAGGAACACCGGGAAGTGAACGGTCATGTGCTCCTTGCCGCCCAGGTTGATGTCCAGCGGATACCAGTACTCGAACTCCGACCGTATCTCGTCGAGGACCGACTTGTCGAACCCGGTCGCGGCCGCTGCCTCGTCGGCCGTGCCCCTGCCCAGGATGACGTGGTCGAAGAAGGCCTCGTTCATCCCCTCGGCACGGATCCGCCCGTCGTTGGCGTACCGCGAGACCACATAGTACACCGGATACAGCGTGCTGTCGGCTATCGCCTCGATGATCCACCTCTGGTCGAACGGGAACCTGGTGCCGAGCCAGTTGCCCAGCCTGACGCAGGCCCGCTCGCGGTACCACTCGAGCACCCCCTGGATGTTATCGTAGTACTCCTTCGGGAGGATCTTCATCGTCAGCGCGTGCTCCTTCGAACGCGCAGTGAGTACGGGGTTCGAGTAGTCGATGAACCACTGGTCGGGTATCTTCTTGACCAGCACCTTCCCCCCGCATCTGCAGAGGACCTCCTCGGAGAGGTCGTAGAACAGCTCCGCCTGGCCTCCCGCGAGCATCTCCTCGCGGATGGCGTCCTTAGCCTGCTCGACCGGTTTGCCGGAGAACGGCCCGCAGGAGTCGTTCATCATGCCCCTGTGGAACCCGCTCTTGTACACCTCCTTCGTGGCGTCCTCGAGCTTCGGGTCAGCGAGAGTCGTGATGCCCATCTTGTCGGTGATCTCCACCGCGGGCAACGGGCCCCAGCCGGGCGTGTTGATGATCGGTATCGGCTTGGCGCCGTCGACCATCTCGTCGGTTATGCCGTACCTGGCCCGCGCTCCCGCGTCCTTCCTGAGCTCCACGAGCCCGATCCAGTCGACGGGGGCGTCGGAGGGCACGCTCATGACGAGCCCGGTGCCCACGTCGGGGTCGCACAGGGCTGATGGGAATATCGGTATCATCTTGCCGGTGTAGGGCGCCTTGCACCTCTTGCCCATCAGGGACGCGCCGTTCGCGGCCCCCTTGACCGCGATGCTGTCCCTCTGCAGCTTCAGCTTCTCAGCGGCGGGCCGGGACACTACCCATGTCTCACCGTCGACCTCAGCGTCGACGTACTCGACGTCCGGGTTGACCCAGAAGTTCGTGAGCCCGAACACTGTCTCCGGCCGGAGCGTGGCCGCGACGAGCTTGCGCCCGTCCTCGAAGTCGAACTTCAGCAGGGTGTACTCCAGGACCTCGGCGTTGCCTCCCTTCGATATGTCCGTCTCGGAGGCGTCGATGGCCACCGGCCCGTGCTCGAGGCATGCGGGGGCGAAGTACGGCTTCTGGATGAGGAGGTCCAGCTCCTTCAGCTTCCTCATCTGCCATTCTATGAACCTGGAGTAGTCGGGATGCGTGGTGCACGTGAACCTGCGCCAGTCGGACATGAACCCGAACCGCATCCAGTAGTCGTTCACGTACACCTTGTTGAAGAACTCCACGACCTTCAGGGGGTCCTTCAGGGAGGCGATCGTCTCCTCGGTGCACCCGTTCGCCCGCAGTATCTGGACCGTGCTGGGGTCGTTCCTCTCGACCTTGCGCGCGAAGCTGATCGCGCCGTTCCCGGTCGCGTGCGTCCCGACGGGGAACAGCACCCGGTGCCCGGTCATCATCTTGTACCTGACGATCGCATCCGACACTGTGTATCCGCGCATGTGGCCGACATGCAGGTAGCCGGTGACCCCCGGGTAAGCGAATATCATGAAGAACTTCTTCTGCCCGGGCTGAGGGACGGACTCGTTGATCCTCGCCTCGTACCAGGCGGTTCGCCATTTGGCTTCCAGTCTAGAGAAATCCAGTGTCATGTGCCTCAGCCAGCGGTAGGACGGAATGGCCGAGCCGAATAAAAGGTTTCTTCATGCGGGGCCCCAGGCGCTCAGGAGCTCCTGTTCTTCCGGTGTATGAAGAATGCGGCGGGACCCGCCGTAGCTGCCACGACGCCTGCGAGGCTGAACACGAGGCCGATGAGCAGGGCAGTGCTGTCAGCACGGCCGTCATCCGCTCCCTCCATGTAGAGGGTCTGATCCGAGTCGGAGGTGGACGCGCTCGAGCCGAGCCCCGAAAGGGATGAGATGGTGACAATGAACCCCACAACGAACAGGGTGATGCCTATGAGGACTATGAGTGAGAGCTTGGGCTTGTCGGTGTGTTTCTCTCCCTTAACGTGGGCTCTTCGATTCATGAGGCTGATGCCCCTCCCCGGTGAGCACATGCAGGCACCTACCGTTTAAACCTTCCTTTCTTTTGCTTCCACTGTAGTGCGCGGGTAGAACCATCGAGCCAGACACGAAGGGGCGCATCTCCCACAGATGCAGTCAGTAGAGACGATATGACAATATCGGACGAAATGTGACATTTCGCATATCTTTATATACGCACGTCCCACATATGTACCATTCGCGTCAGCAAATTGGGATGGGATGCACATATGTCCGACCCGGAGGAGAACGAACGGATAACGCTTCGGCTCGATGCCGAGGACCTGAAGCTGCTCGATGAGTTCATCGTCAGCTCCAAGGAGTTCTCCAACAGGTCGCAACTAGCCCGCGCCGCTATCCGAGCATACATAGAGGCGAGGGAGAGTGGTGCAGAGGGGATGAGCAGGAGGCCGAACGACGTGGTGGTACAGCTGCCGCCACTCGTTGTCGACACGATCGCTCACTTGGTGGCCCAGGGTGTCTACAGCTCGACATCCGAGGCGGTGGCCGATTGCGCCCGACATCATTTCCTCCCCGCGGAGCACGTGGAGGCAATGAAGAAGGACGCGACGGAGCAGAGGAGCGCGGTCAAGGTAATCCCCGACGCATAGGCAACCGTTTGAGGGCGCCTTGGCAGGCACCTGGAAGGCACTCGTGGAGGGCCTTCCCTCGATGGCCTGCCAAAGGATAGACGGAGGCCAGAAGGATGACGGCGGAAGGGAGCAGGACAGAGGAGATCATCAATGCGCTTGGGACGACCCTCGGCGAACCCAGCATAGCCGTGGTAGGATGCGGCGGTGCGGGATCCAACATCGTACATGGGATGTACTGGAAATCAAACAGGGTCGATACGGTCGCTGTGAACACCGACGAGGAGCACCTGAGGAAAGTGGACGCCCACAAGAAGGTCCTGATAGGCAAGGACGTGTCCTTCGGGAACGACGCGGGCGGATTCCCCGAGGTCGGGGAGCACTGTGCCGAGAAGGCCAGGGAGGTTCTCAGGGAAGCTCTGAAGGGGTACGACATCGTGTTCGTCGTCGCCGGGATGGGCGGGGGCACGGGCACGGGCGTCGCGCCCGTGGTCGCAAGCGTCGCGAAGGAGGTCAACGCAGTCACATTCGCACTCCCGATCATGCCCTTCGACATCGAGGGGAGCGGGAGGAAGAAGTGCGCTCTGGACGGGGTCAGCAGGCTCAGGCAGCACGCGAGCTTCACGATAGTGCTCGACAACAACAAGCTCACGGACATCGGCTCCGACCTTCCGATGTCGGAGGCGATGAAGATCATAGACAGGAGCGTCGTCAGGATCGTCGAGACCGTGGTGGACCAGACGAGCTCCTATGTGAGCAGCCTCATGGAGGATGTTGCCGGGTACGCGGACATCTTCGAGGAGCAGCCGCATGTGCTGCCTCCCGAGGCGCCCGAGCAGATGATACACGCGGACCTCGACCCGATGCTGGACGGATTCGGCCCGAACATGTTCATCTGACCGGGGACAATAAGGGAGCCGTCGTCACAGAACCCTCCGCCGTCGGCGGCTTCCCGGAAAACCACTTATCGCACCTATTCTTCGCACCCATGATTCACAGCAAAAGGCTTCTATCCACATGTTCTTAACGACCGCCGTGAAGATCGGATTCCTCGTCAACCCCGTCTCGGGCATGGGTGGCAGGGTCGGCCTCAAGGGCACGGACGGCGCGGCGACTCAGCGCAGGGCGGAGGCCCTTGGCGCGGAGAGGTCATCGCCGAGCAGGGCGGTGCTCGCCCTGGGCTCGATTGACAGGGACCTGTCAGTCGTTTTCCTCACATGCTCGGGCGATATGGGCAGGGACGAGCTTGACGCCGTCAAGCTCCCCTCCGAGACCGTCTATAGGCCACAGGAGCACACGACACGTAAGGACACGCAGGCAGCCGCGAAGAGGTTCCTCGACGAGAAGGTCGATCTTATCCTGTTCGCCGGAGGTGACGGCACAGCGAGGGACGTGCTCGAAGTCGTGGGAGGCCAGGTCCCCATCTTGGGCATCCCGGCAGGGGTCAAGATGCAGTCCGCGGTATTCGCGCTCACGCCCGAGGAAGTCGGCGGGCTCCTGGCATCGTATGCGTCGAGCGGCACCCTCAGGGACGGCGAGGTCTTGGACGTGGACGAGGACGGCTTCAGGAGGGGCGAGGTCAGGGCTAGGCTGTACGGCGTCGCCAGGGTGCCTGACGCCCCGGGGGTGCAATCGGGGAAGCAGGCGTACCATTCGGGCAGTTCGGACGACGAAGCCGCGGAGATCGCGCAGTACATCGTCGATTCGATGGATGAGGACGTGCTGTACATAGTCGGCCCGGGCAGCACGACCGCGAGGATCGGGGAGGCCATGGGACAGAAGAAGACCCTCCTAGGGGTCGACGCCTACATCGGCCGCAGTCCTCTGAGGCTCGACGCCTCGGAGAAGGACCTCCTGTCCGTCCTCGAGGAGCACGACGGCCCTGCCGAGATCATCGTGACGCCCATAGGCGCCCAAGGGTTCTTCTTCGGCAGGGGCAACCAGCAGATATCCCCGGATGTGATCCGCAGGGTGGGGCCGGAGAACGTGGTGGTCGTCGCCACCCCGTCCAAGCTGAAGGGCACGCCGACGCTGCGTTCGGACACGGGGGATTCCGACCTCGACCGCAACCTCTCAGGCAAGAGAAGGGTGGTCACGGGCTACAAGCGCAGACGGCTGGTCGAGGTAGGCTGACAACATCCTCAGATGCCGTACTTCTCCTCTTCCTCGAGATAGTGCCAGTGGTCGTCGACCGCCTTCTGGATGGATGCGACCTCGGCCTCGGTGAGGTGGGAGAACCTCCCCTGGAGCTTCAGGTACTCGGACACCGGCAGCCCCTTGCCCTTCCTGGTGATGCGCACCTTCCCGTTCTCTATCTCGTACAGCGGGAAGCTGTGGGTGTCCACCGCGAGCTTCGCGACCTCGATGCTGTGCATCGGGTTCATGCGCCAGCCAGGAGGGCACGGGGACATCGCGTGGATGAACCTGAACCCTTTGATCGATCTCGCCTTCTGGACCTTCCTGATGAAGTCCTCTGGATAGGCCACGGAGACAGTTGCGGCGTAGGGTATCCTGTGAGCCTGCATGATCGCCATGATGTCCTTCTTCGCCTCGCGCTTGAAGTCGTGGTTCGACCCGACCGGGGTCGTCGTGGTCCACGCGCCCCAGGGCGTGGAGCCGCTCCTCTGGATGCCCGTGTTCATGTACGCCTCGTTATCATACATCACGTATATGGCGTCCGTCTGCCTCTCGGCCGCGCCGGAGAGCGCCTGGAGGCCGATGTCGACCGTGCCCCCGTCCCCCGCGAAGCCGACGACATTGACATCCTCCACGCCCTTGACATCGAGCGCCGCCCGGAGCCCGGATATTGCGGCCCCCGTCGCCTCGAAAGCGGTGTACAGCATGGGGATCTTCAGGCAGTGGCTCGGCCAGTAGCCGGGCATCACGGCCCAGCAGCATGCGGGTATCGCGACGATCGTCCGCTCCCCCAGGCCCTTGAGCAGGTACCTCATGACCAGGTTCGCCCCGCACCCCGGGCACCCGGTGTTGCCGGGGACGGTGAACTCCTCCTCGGGTATGGTCGTCTTCGGCATCAGTGCCACCTCCTCGGGAGCCCGGCGACGTCGACCCACTCGACCTCGGTCTCCTCGCCGCGCTTCGTAGCTATCTGGATGTCCTCGAATATCCTCTCGATGGTCTTCGGGGTGATGTCCCTGCCGCCCAGGCCCGCGATGTAGTCCTTGATGACCGGCTTCTTCTGGCCAGAGTACGCGGACGCCTTGACCTCCGTGAACATCGCGCCCGCGGCCCCGAACGTGTAGCTCCTGTCCAGGACCGCGATCCCGGCGACCTTGCCCGCCAGCGCGCGTATCTCCTCATGCGGGAACGGCCTGAACGCCCTGAGCCTGGCCAGCCCGACGGGGAAGCCTTTCGCCTTCAGGGAGTCCACGACGTCCTTGGCGGTCGCGGCGACGGAGCCGGCGGCGACTAGCACGAACTCCGCGTCGTCGCATCCGTACAGCTCGAGCAGCCCGCCGTGCTCCCGGCCGAAGACCTGCTTGAACTCCTTCTCGACCCTCAGGAACCTGTCGTGGGCCTCGCGCATCGCGAGCATCGCCTTGTACCTGAACTCCATGTACTGGTCCGGCCTCACGAGCGAGCCGAAGCCCCGGGCCTTGCCCACCTCGATCTTGAGCTCGGGCGCATAGGCCGGCAGGAAAGCGTCGACCATGTCCTGGTCGGGCACGTCGACCGGCTCGGATGTGTGCGACAGGATGAACGCGTCCTCTATGATCATCGCGGGCAGCATCACGCCCTTGCTCTCGCAGACCTTGTAGGCCATGATGATCGTGTCCAGGACCTCCTGGTTGCTCTGGCAGAAGAACTCCAGCCAGCCGGTGTCCCTCTGGGCCACGGAGTCCATGTGGTCCACCCACACGCTCCAGGGCGGGGCCATGGCGCGGCTCACGTTCGTCATCACGATCGGGAGTCGGGCGCCCGAGGCCCACATGAGCACCTCGTGCATGAGCGTCAGCCCGTGGGAGCTCGTCGCCGTGTACGTCCTCGCGCCCGCGGTCTGGGCCGCGATGCACGCGGCCATGGCGCTGTGCTCGCTCTCGACGGGTATGAACTTCGCCTTCAGCTCGCCCGTGGAGACGAAATCGGCGAGCTTCTCCACGATGGACGTCTGCGGCGTGATCGGATACGCGGCTATGACCTCCGCCCTCGCCAGCTTCGCGCCGTAAGCGGAGGCGTAGTTGCCCGTCATGACCTTCCTCATTCGGTCCCCTCCTTGACCATGACGATGCACTTCGAGGGGCACTCGAAGGAGCATATGCCGCAGCCCTTGCAGTAGTTCAGGTCTATCTCCGGCACTCCGTCCACGAGCACGATCGCGACATCGGGGCAGAACTTCCAGCAGATGGTGCACTTCTTGCACTTGGCCTTGTCGACGATCGGCCTGAAGGCCCTCCAGAGCCCCGTCAGGTTGACCGTGCTCGGGGTGTCGGATATCGGCGTCAGAGGTATCTCCTCATAGCCCTTCGTCACAGGGTCACCTCCCTGGTGCGCTCGTACGCTTCCCTCGCCGCGAGCACGTTGTCCTCCTTCTTCACAGGAGCCATCTCGCGGATGCTCTCCAGGAGCGCGTCGAGCGGGATGAGGTCGCACATCCTGGCGAACCCGCCCATGATGGACGTGTTCACGATGGGCGCGGTCTGGGAGCCAATGTGATGCGCGGCGGCGATCGTGGTCGCGTCAAGTACATAGTACTTGTACTTGGCCGGCAGGCCCTCGAGCCTCTTGCCGTCCGGGTAGTTGATCAGGACCTTCCCCTCTGGCTTCAGCCCTTCGAGGATGTCCACGCCCCTCAGGAGGGTGTTGTCCAGGAGGACGACGTAGTCCGGTTCGTAGATGCTGGACTTTATCCTGATGGGTTTCGTGTCTATCCGCGCGAACGCAGTGACGGGGGCACCCCTCCGCTCGACGCCGAAAAAGGGGAAGGATGACACCTCAAAGCCCGCCCGAAAAGCTGCCTTCGCCAGGACTTCGGAAGCGATGACCACACCTTGGCCACCCCTCCCGTGGAACCTGACTTCAATCAAGGAGGTACACCAGTTGTTCAGTTAGCACGCTTGACGTATTAAGTAGTGACCCACCTACAATATCACTGGCGACGCAACGGCGGGAGCTCTCCGCGAGCGCGGCCCTCGCCTTATCACGCGTGCGGTTTACATATCAGAACCGAGTTGCCATGTATGTGAAGAGGAAGTTCGTAGACCTTCACGCGAGGACTCTGTGCCACGCGACCGAGGACCTCGAGAAGGTCGAGCTCGCGATGACCAACGCCCTTGGCCCTGTCGAGCTCAACCTGAGAAGTACCGAGGGGCACCACGGTAACCCGCTTACCATCATCGAAGCGGTCATCGACGGAGAGCGCGAGATCTCCGAATTCTTCCAGAGGCTGAGGGAGGAGGACATCGAGGCGATCGCCGGCTCACTGGCTACACGTGTGGACAATGGGTGCAATCTGTTCATCCGGCTCGACAAGCAGTCGGCATTCCTAGGTGACCTGAAGACTGGCGACGAACGACGATGTCGTGTCCATCAGGATCAGGGTGAGCGCCTACCCCGCGAAGGCGGACCTTGCCATGAGCATCGTCGAAGGGTTCCTGAAAGAGCTGCTGGACGCGCGCAGGGCAAGCCTCCGATGAAACGCGTGCTACATGCCTACGATTGATTCTTATATCGAGCCAGATATCTGCTGAACTGCGCGGACATGCAGG
Organism: Thermoplasmatota archaeon; assembly: GCA_963818745.1. Taxonomy (GTDB): domain Archaea; phylum Thermoplasmatota; class Thermoplasmata; order UBA10834; family UBA10834; genus CAWBDD01. The sequence goes on from CAWFTI010000003.1 coordinate 446,698, forward strand.
GGTAGCCAAGACCGGCCAACGGCGCAAGGCTTAGGACCTTGTCCAGCAGTGGTTCCGCGGTTCGAATCCGCGCCCCTGCACCAAAAACCGCCTGCTCCAAAACACATACATGGGGGGTCCGCAATCCCCGCCCCGGATATGCGGGTCGCGGACATCGAGAGGATCGTCGACGAATCAAGCATGAAGCTCCTACAGAGCTCGTCCCCTTCGGTCAGGTACTGGCTCCTGCGAGACATAATCAGGAAGGACCGGGAGGACGCCAGCCTCCAGCGAGCATTCGCCGAGTGCGAGCGGTATCCTGCAAGGCTGAGGCTGCTCAGGAGCATATCTGACGACGGCACCTGGCCGGTTCCGAACAGCCTTCTGCGGCAGAGCGGGACCGGGGCCTTGGGGCGCGCGGACCAGCGGAGGATCACGCTCTACAAGAACCTGCTGAACCTGCTCCACTCCGTGACGCTGCCCGGCGACGAGCGGCTCGAACTGGCGACTGGAGAGGTTGTACGACGGGCAGTCCGAAGACGGATATCTCAAGGGTCCGATGACACATGGCCTTCCCCAGCCGCACTTCAACGGGTACGCTCTCTACGTCCTGATCGGGTTCGACAAGGAAAACGACCCCAGGGTCAAGAAGGCTCGTCGAGCGGCTGATGACCTCGCAGAGGACGGACGGCGGCTGGAACATGCCATACCTGCAGGATGTGAGGTACCTCGGGGAGTACAGTTGCCTGAATCAGGACGATTTCATGCGACTCATGAACACCGAGGAGAGGCACAGGCATGACCCCGGAGAGATGGGACACATACCCAGCTGCCACTGGACCACCATGATGGTGCTCTGGGGGCTGGCAGAACTTGTCGCGAACCGGAGGAGCAGGTGCGTCCAGAAGGGGGCGGACTTCCTGCTGGGCAGGTTCTTCCAGAGGAATCCTCACTCCAACTTCTACCAGAGCCAGAAGAACTGGACGACGCTCAAGTACCCGAACAACAGGTGCAACGGCCTCGCAGCGCTCTCAGTGCTGACCAAGATAAACAGGGGTCATGACGACCCCAGGATGGAGAAGCCCATCGACTGGCTGATATCGCAAAGGTACAGGGGAGGGTTCTGGACCGAGTCCAACCGGCCGCACATGGAGAGGGACCAGTGGCTCACTCTCGCTACTCTGGAAGTACTGGCAAGGTACGCTGAGAAGCTCTAGGGCGCTCGCCCGCGGGCCGACCGGGTCACTCCCTCTTCTCGTGAAGGCTGCAGCCCGAGTCGTACTCCTCAGACGACAGGAACTTCCTGTACTTCCCTTCAGGGAAGCACCCTCGCTGCTGTCCGCGCATCGAGAGCCACCTGCAGCTCCTGCAGGTCCTGCCCGTGGAGCGCCTCCTCGACGCCAGCACCAGGCGCTCCTCGCGGGTGTACTCGTCCTTCCGGGACGCCCGTCCTTCGGCCACGTCCCTGGACCCGTCTCCGGGGATACAATGGTATCCCCGCGGCGTCCTGATACAGCATATATACGTCCGCCGCGTTGCCAAGTCCGTGAAATTCACCTACTGCCCGAAGTGCAAGGAGGTCATGGTCAAGCCCTGGTACACAACCAGGAACAAGTGCGCGAGATGCAGGGGCGACATGAGGGAGATTATTGTGCCGAGGGGGCCGCTCACGTACCTCATGTACGCCCTTGTCGGCGCCGTGCTCGTCCTCATCTACCTCAACTCTCAGACCCGGAACGCGCTTCTGCTCTACGGGGCCCTGGGAGCAATGGTCCTCATGATGATCGTGCAGTTCAAGGACCTCTCGAGGGGGACCAGGATGGCCAAGAGCAGGATCAGGCCCACGAAGTCAGACCAGGCCGAGTTCAGGAAGAAGGGCTGGGCCTAGGACCAGGACCACGACGTAGGCGGACCCGCCCGCCCCGGGCACCTCGCACGAGCCCGAGTATCTGTTCTCCGAAACGCACTCGGCATCCTCCAGGACCAGGATCGGCTCTGCGCCGTCGTCCGTCGTCCGGTATGCGGACAGATGCGCAGAGTACCCGATGCCCACCAGCTTCCCGAGCATCGTGAGCAGGGCATCGTTCAACGGGTCGAACCGGTCCACGCCAGCATCCCCCAGCTATGGCATCCAGCTCCGCGGACAGGCACGAGGCGACCTCCTCCCTGCTGGAGATGGGCACCTCGCAGCCGAGGTCGAGCGTGACCTCGACGCCTACGGATGCCCTCATGAACACCGAGAGCACCTGCCCGGGATCGCATTCTCCGGACATGGCTGCCTCCGTCCCGTGGTCGGACGACACGCCCTCCACATATGCGAACGTCGAAGAGGATATTAGCATGGCGAGGGCGAAGAAGACCATCGCGTCCAGCGCGGCCAGCTGGCCGCCCTCGTCCCGCCGGACATCACCAGACACAGACCCTCACCTCGACCACGACCGTGAGCCCTTGCCCGTCGATTGCATTCATCAGCCTCGATGCGGATGAGACCTCGGCGGGGATGGAGGCGTCACCGACGGATGTGCTAGAAAGCAGCTCGCAGGCAGGATAGCATTCCCGGATCGCGACCGCGCAGCCGCGGTCGCCCGCAGCCTCGAGGGCGTCCTCGGACAGATTGTACCCCTTGAGCGAATCGACCGTTGGCATGACGCCCTCTCCCGGGAAGAGGTCGGCGCATACCGCCTCGAGGAGCATCTCCGAGGCGAACTCGAGCTCCGCGCCGGAGCGCTCCTGGGCGATCTCCCGTTCGGCCCAGACCGCCGAGGAGACGAGCACCGACACGCCTGCCAGGATGAATATCAGGACCGGGAGGTCTTCGAAGAACCCCCCGACGGCGTCCTCATCGGCCTTCATGACAAGAGGATGGGGCGTCCCTATCCTATCACGTATCGCTACATGTAGCCTACAACAGCGGCGTTGATACAAGAACCCTCGAGGCCTTCGCATGTTCCATGCGACACCACAGCAGAGGGCCGACCAAGAAGCTGGCACCGACCGTCAGTCCGGAGACCGCATGCCCCCACGAATACAGGGAGGACGAAGGGCTCCAGCTCGAGATCGATTGCATGGACTGCCCCGGTGCGAACGACCTCACGAACAACAGGTGCCTGTCTGGCATTCTGAACATCATCAGCCGCTCCGCCAGGCCGGATGCGATCGTGCTCAAGAGGTTCATGGAGAAGAGGTACCGCGGGGCGGAGCTCGAATGGATCGGATGGCTCGCGCACGAGCTCGCGGTGTACACAAGGGCCATGAACTCCACCGACAGGCCGTCCGACAGGAGGTGTCGGACATGCCCCGCCAGTAAGGACCGGGTCCTGCCCACGATGAAGAGGATGCTCCTCGAGGACCCCAGGGGGTACAGGGCGAGGTGGTCCGCGATGGCGGACGACCTCCGGTCGAACTGCCGCTCGGTATCGTGCGCCGAGTCGCAGAAGTGCCTCGACGAGACCCTGTGCATCGTCAACCTGTCAGGGGGCATCTGAATGGTGTCCAGGCCGGGGCTCCCGAAGATCGTGTCCGCCGAACGTCCGGAGGTCGAGGCTCACGCGGTCCCTGTCATTCACATAACGCGGACCGCCCCTAGGGCGATGCCACAGGCACCCAGAGCGGAGACAAGACCGTGCTTCGCATCTTCGTGGATAGACAGCGTCTCGGGCCGAGAAGGCGTGCCCGTGACGTGCTACGAGGTCTCCGGGGTCGATGTGAGCATACACTCGCCCGCGGATGCCAGCACCGGCATGTACGCGATAGATCCGCCCGAGTACCACCTGAGCCCCGCGCACCTCCAGGTGCTCTCGGAGGCCATCTCGCAGATATCCAGGATACTGCCCACAGATGTCGAGCTGAACTCCCTCGGGATGGCCAGGCCGTACATCAAGGCGAAGGCCAGGGACTTCCTGTACTCCAGGCTCGCGGCCAAGGCCGACGACGGCACGCCGACGGAGCAGCTCGAGAAGGAGGCCGAGCGGCTCGCGGAGATGCTGTGCAAGTACACCGCGGGGTACGGCGTGCTCGAGACGCTGCTCGAGGACGGCATCGTCCAGGACATATACGTGGACGCTCCCTCGGGTCAGACCCCGGTGCAGGCCGTTCTCAGGTCCGATGCCATGCCAGGTGTCCGACAGAAGTGTCGGACGAACATCTTCATCGGCAGACGAGACCTACAGGGTCTCGTCTCCAGGATCAAGTTCGAGACCGGCCTCCCGTTCTCCGAGGCGCATCCCGTGCTCGAGGCGGACATGAGGCGCTTGGGCGCGAGGTTCACCCTCGTGGGCCCTCCCCTGAGCGACAAGGGCGTCTCGATCGCGATCAGGAAGCATTCCGAGAGCGTTTGGACCATGCCCCGCCTGATCGCCAACGGATCCCTGTCACCACTCCTGTCGAGCTTCCTGTGGGCCTGCGTGCTCGGCAGAAGGACCGTCCTCATCGCCGGGAGCAGGGGCGCGGGCAAGACCACCCTCCTCGGCTCGATGCTGCTCGAGTTCCCGCTCTCGCAGCGCATACTGCTGATAGAAGACACCCCGGAGATACCCGCCAGGAGGCTGCAGGACCTCGGGTACGACCTCCAGGCGCTCAGGTTCTACTCGGAGAACGGCTCGAAGGCCACCTCCGCACACGACGCGCTCAGGGTCAGCCTCAGGATGGGCGAGAGCGCGATCGTGATAGGCGAGGTGAGGGGGGAGGAGGCGAAGGTACTCTACGAGAGCATGCGCGCGGGGAGCGCGGGCTCCGCGGTCCTCGGGACCATCCACGGCAACTCCGTGGAGGGCGTCCTGGACAGGGCAGTCGAGGACCTCGGGGTCTCGGAGAGGGCGTTCTCGTCCACGGACATCGTCGTGGTGATCGGGCTCATAAGGTCCCCGGACGGGACCAGGTTCGAGAGGCGCGTGGTCGAGGTGGCCGAGGTCAGGGAGCACGGGGACTCGGTCGATCTCGTCCAGCTGTTCGGCATCAGGCCCGGCTGCTCGTGCGCCATGCCCACTGACTCGTTCTCCCCCGAGTCGAAGACCGTGAGGGGCATCGCGGGCGCCCTCGGGGTCTCCCCCGAGCAGGTCATGGACATCGTCAAGACAAGGGCGCACGCGGACCAGGTCATGTCTGAGGCCGTGGGGCACGGGAAGGCCGGCAGGGCGTCGGATGACGATTCGTCCAGGGTCAGGTCGAACGAGGTGTTAACGAAGTCGCTGTTCGGGCCCGACGGGCCCGAGAGCGGCCTGCAGTCATGGAGGGCCTGGTATGCCTCGCAGACCGGCGCGTGAGGATGCACGCGCGCGCCCTTATGTGCGCGCGTGCCTCGCGCTCGCTCGCCTCGGCAAGAGGTTCGGTATCCGGCCCGTCAGCGAGGCCGTCCATGCGAGAAGGAAGGCGTCCGGGTCGGAGCTCGCGATGCTGGAGACCAACATAGACCTCGCGGGCATGGACATAGGCGCCGACACCGTGCTGGCCGCCTCTAAGACCCTCGCGGTGGTGACGGCCACTGGGGCGGCTGCGTCCACTGCTGCGGTCTGGTTCCTCTGGGGCACCGAGTACATCGTCCCGATGATGTTCGCGCTGGTCGTCCTCCCGATACTGTCGCGCGAGGCGGTGAAGACGATCCCGGCGAGCGCGGCCTCCAAGAGGGCCGCGGAGATTCTGAAGAACTCGGCGGGGTCGTCGAACCTCATGATCATGAGCCTGAGGCACGAGCCCTCGCTCTCGAAGGCCATGCGGTTCGCGTCCAGGGGGGAGAGCGAGTTCGCCAGGGAGCTGAGGAGGAGCCTGTGGGAGGTGGTCATGGGCAAGCACGAGAGCTTCGAAGGCGCGGTGCACGCCCTCGGAGTCCGATGGGCGAGGTTCAGCGAGGACCTCAAGACCTCATTGAACGCGATGGTGACCGCCTCGTGCGAATCTACCGAGGAGGGCAAGCGCAGGGCGCTGGACAGGGCGAGCAGCGCGATGGTCGCGGGCGCCAAGCGCCGGATAGAGGAGTACGCGCTCTCGCTGTCGACCCCGAGCATGATCATGTTCGGCCTCGGGATACTCCTGCCGCTCATGGTGGGCTCGTTCATGCCCATGCTGTCCTGGGACATATGGATGGGCACTTCGGCCGACCAGGGCGGCGATGTCCTGGGCACCGGGAGCGTGCTGCCCCAGACCGTCTTCCTGATGAACGTGCTGTTCCCGGCGATCGCGCTGCTCGTCGCCATGGACGCGGTCTCCCACCATCCGATGGACCTGCCGCGGAAGCACGATGGCGACCCCCGGAGAGGTAGGGCGCTCGGGGTCGCGTTCGCGGTCGCGGGGACGGTCGTGCTCTCGGTCCTGGCGCTCAGGTTCCTGGAAGGGCCCGCGCTCGACGTCTGCCTGCTGCTCTCGGCCCTCGTGCCGGTCTCCGCGCTGCTCATGCTGCTCGGGAGGGCGGAGCACGCGAGGTCCGCGGGGCGGAGGGGGCGCGGCCTCGAGGACGTGCTCTTCAAGACGGGTGCGCGGATGCTGGAAGGCGACAACTTCGAGGCGGCCCTGAACGGCGCCGGGCGGGAGCTGGACGGGGAGCCCGCGGAGATGGTCCGCAGGCTCTCCCTGAGGGCGACCATCGCCGGGGAGGGTTTCGAGCGCGCCGCGGACGAGGAGCTGGACAGGTGCGGGGACGGGAACGTGCTGGAGGGCCTGAAGATCGTGAGGGGGTCGGCCTCGAAGGACGAGCTCTCGGCGGGCATGCTGGCGATGGACCTGGCCGCGTACCTCAAGGACCTCGGGGACCTCGAGTCCACCCTGAAGAGCAGGCTCAGGCCGACGATATCGATGATGCGGATGACGACGCACGCGCTCGCCCCGATAGTCCTCGGGGTGACCTTCTCGATCTACATGTCGCTGTCGTCCATAGCCGGCGGGACCGAGGACATGTCCGCCGGGTCCCTGTTCCTGGTCCTCGGGATGTTCCTGGCCGAGATAAACGGGGCCGTCAGCTACTTCGTGTGGGGCATAGACGGCAAGCACGGGCACGGGGCGCTCATGTACTCGATAGGCTCGTGCGTGCTGGTCTCGGAGCTGATATACATCGCCACGGTGGTCGTCGCGTCCTGAGAACTACTTGCTGACCGCCGGGCTGACGATCTTCTCCATGTTCCTCTCGAGCAGCGCGAGCTCCTTCTGCTCGAACGCCCTCGGGTCGACCGGGAGGATCATCCTCGAGCCGCCCTGCGATATGTGGTCGTTCACCTGGTCCAGTACCCTGAGCACCTTGTTGAAGTCGTTGTTCGACACGAGGTACTCGATGCCGTCCAGGAGTATCACCCCGTTCGGGTGCTCCTCGACGAACTTGACCATCGTGTGGGTGAGTATGCCCAGGTTCGTGGGCGAGATGATGTCCTCGCCGGTCCTGGTCGCGAGCCAGTAGATGGGCGTCTGCTCGAGCCCGTACTTCTGCCTGACGAGGTCCGGGTGCTGCCTCGTCACCATCATCCCGACGGTCTTCTTGCCCTTGTCGTCGGGCGTGGACACTATGTTCGCGAACGCGTCGAAGCTGATGTCCGGCGGGGACTCCTCGATGACGTACGACCTGCCCTCCAGGAGCTGGTACTTCCTCGAGATGCCCAGTCCCGACTCCTTGATGGTCTTCCTCACTCTGTTCTTCTTGAAGAGGAACAGGCTCATCTAATCACTCCACATCGCCAGGACCGAGCTCAGAGCGATGGCGTTCGTCGGCTTCAGGAGGAAGTCCTTCGCGCCAGCGTCCAGGCTCTGTCGGATCATCGTCTTGTTGATGATGGAGCTCATCGCGATGACCGTCGCCTTGGGTTCGATGGTCAACAGCTCCTTCGTGAGCTCCACGCCTGACTTGCCGGGCAGGATCATGTCTACGAACGTGAAGTCCGGCTTCTCGCGCCTGAAGACCTCCACGCCGCTCTCGAAATCACCCGCTTCCTTGACGTCGTGGAAGCCGGCCCTAACGAGGAGCTCTATCATGACTTTCCTGAAAGCGTCCGAATCATCTACGACGAGGATAGTGACCATAGGCAACCCACCTTAGGAACGTTAAGTGCTGAGTGGGTATTTATCTTCTGGGAGAAGGGTGAGATGGGCAGGCAATTGAGTTCCTGACGCCAGGCCGTTCCACCAAACACGTTTGGAGCACGGTGTCCATTGAAGGTCGCGTGCAAACAAGGAACGGACTTACAGGCTACCCATCTCGGCATTCTATTGGGGGCGTCGCTCATAAACATTGCCCCATGAGCCAGGAGGAGCGCTTGGTAGGAGGACAAACAGTTATATATACTGGCATGATTATTCTTCACAAAGCGGCTTTTGACACGTCAATTTTCACCGACGGTGTTAACTCATGACAGGCATTGAGGAAGTCAAGAAGGGAACGACGACAATAGGCATGGTCTGCAAGGAAGGCGTAGTGATGGCTACCGAGATGAGGGCCACGATGGGCACTCTGATCGCTCACAAGACCACGCAGAAGCTGTTCAAGATCGACGAGAATCTCGGGCTGACGGTCGCGGGCGTCGTCGGCGACGCGCAGACCCTCGCGAGGTACATAACCGCCGAGGTCGAGCTGTACAAGCTCAAGAGGAGCCAGATGATGACCGTCAGGTCCGCTGCGACCCTCACCTCGAACGTACTCGCCGGGAGCAGGTTCTACCCGTACTGGGTCGGACTCATACTCGGGGGCGTAGACAGGGAGGGTTCCCATGTGTACGCGCTCGACATGGTCGGAGGGGCAATCCCGGACGACTATGTGACCACAGGTTCAGGCTCGCCATATGTCTACGGTGTCCTCGAGGACCACTACCAGAAGGGCCTCTCGATCTCAGACGGCGTCGACCTCGTGATCAGGGCGCTGCACGCGGCGATGAAGAGGGACTCGGCATCCGGTGACGGCATTTCCATATGCATGATCACCAAAGAGAAGTACGAGGTCGTGGACGAGAAGGAGATCCAGAGACGGATGGCGAAGATGAAGCTTACTTGATTGGCTTCAGGACGACCACTGCGGGGCGTTGCCCTTCGACAAGCGATACAACCAAGACGATTCCATTCAGTTGAGTGAATCAATGGGCATTGAGAAGATTCTAGACGATGCGAGGGAAACGGTCAAGAAGACCATCCCCACGCACATAGAGGTCACCGACATCGACTTCGAGGGACCAGTCATAGTGATCTACACCAAGAACCTCGAGGAGTTCGCGCACAACAACGATCTGGTGCGCCAGCTGGCTCAGTCCCTGCGCCGGAGGGTGGCAATCAGGCCGGACCCGACGATGCTGGCGGACACGGAGAGCGCGGAGGAGCGCATCAGGAAGATCATCCCCGAAGAGGCAAAGATAACGAACATCTACTTCGAGGACGACACCGGAGAGGTCACCATCGAGGCGATCTCGCCGGGACTCGTCATCGGGAAGCACGGGGCGATCCTGAACGAGATCAAGAAGGAGATAGGCTGGGCTCCCAAAGTCGTCAGGGCGCCTCCGATCCCGTCGAAGACCGTCACCGAGATACGGAACTACCTCAGGAAGGTCCAGGAGGACCGGAAGGAGTTCCTGCGCAAGGTCGGCAGAAGGCTCATGCGCCAGAGGGTGACCGACGAGACCTGGCTCAGGATAACCGCGCTCGGAGGGTTCCGGGAGGTCGGAAGGAGCGCTGCGCTCCTGATGACCAGGGAGAGCAAGATACTGATAGACTGCGGCGTAGCGGTGTCAGCGGACGACAACGGCTCGACGCCGTATCTCAGCGCGCCCGAGCTGCAGCCGCTGGACTCGCTGGACGGAGTCGTCGTAACCCACGCGCACCTGGACCACTCCGGGCTTGTGCCCGCGCTGTTCAAGTACGGCTACGACGGGCCGATATACTGCACGGCCCCGACCAGGGACCTCATGTCACTCCTTCAGCTGGACTTCATCAAGGTCGCGGTAGGCGAGGCGAAGAAGGCCCCGTACGAGTCTTCGCACATCAGGGACGCCGTGCTGCACACGATCCCGCTGAAGTACGGCGAGACGACCGACATCAGCCCCGACGTGAGGCTTACCTTCCAGAACGCGGGACACATCCTGGGCTCGTCCATCGCCCACTTCCATGTGGGGGACGGGCTCTACAACATCGCCTTCACCGGCGACATCAAGTTCGAGAAGTCCTGGCTGTTCAACGCGTCCGTCAACAAGTTCCCGAGGCTCGAGACGCTCGTGATAGAGTCCACATACGGCGGATACCACGACATGCAGCCGAGCCGCCAGGAAGCCGCGAACCAGCTCAGGGAGACCATCAGGGGCGCCCTGGCCAGGGGCGGCAAGGTGCTCGTGCCCGTTTTCGCGGTCGGCAGGTCCCAGGAGGTCATGCTGGTCCTCGAGGAGCAGATGAGGAACCACCAGATCCAGAAGGCCCCGATATACCTGGACGGCATGATCTGGGAGGCGACCGCCATACACACAGCCTATCCAGAGTACCTCAACAGCCAGCTCAGGACCCAGATATTCCAGATGGGGGAGAACCCCTTCCTGTCGGAGATATTCAAGCGCGTGGACAGCTCCGACATGAGGGAGAGGATCTGCCACGACCCCGAACCGTGCATCGTCCTCGCGACGAGCGGCATGATGAACGGCGGCCCCGTGATGGAGTACTTCAAGGCCTGGTGCGACAACCCGCTCAACACGCTCGTGTTCGTGGGGTACCAGGGCGAGGGCACGATGGGCCGGAAGCTCCAGAAGGGCTGGTCGGACATCACCCTGAACGAGAGGGGCAAGCCCCTGACGCTACACATGAAGATGGACATCGAGACGGTCGACGGCTTCTCCGGCCACTCCGACAGGAGGCAGCTGGTGAACTACGTCAGCACGCTCGAGCCGAGGCCCGAGCGCATAATCATCAACCACGGCGATGACTTCAAGTGCTCCGACCTCGCGAGCACGTTGTACAAGAAGTTCGGGATCGAGACGCGCGCGCCGCTCAACCTCGAGACCATCAGGCTCAAGTGAGCTAGTCCCTGACGCGGAGCTTCGCGCCCTTCTTGCCGACGAGCACGACCCTGCTGTCTTCTCTATCGGCCAGTATCTCCAGCGAGAGGATGTCCGCGATCTTCGAGGAGAACTCGCGCACGGCCGAGTGCGAGGGCATGTTGTCGACGGTCATCCTCGTCCGCGAATCGCCCACGAACACGTATCCTTTCGGTTCTATGAACATGGGGTTCGCCACCTCGTCCAGGCGGGCGTACTCGTCCTCCCAGCCAAGGTTCCAGTCCTTCACCAGCGTGTGCCTCACGACGGTCCTCGTGTCGAGCGATGGCAGCAGTTCGAGCGTCTCCATCAGGTTCTCCCAGGCTCTCGGGAACTGCGGGACGCACAGCCGTTCGTATAGCTCCTGGTTCGGGGCGGCCAGCGTCACGTAGAGCTGCGTGGGCAGGGTCGACAGCTCAGCCAGCGCTTTAGGCACGGAGCCGTTCGTGACAAGGAAGGTCGTCATGCCCTTCCGCTTGCACAGCGCGATGAACTCCCCGAGCTCGGGATACAGCGTCGGTTCTCCCGACAGCGATATGGCGACCTGGTTCGGCGCGCGCGCCTCCTCCCACAGCTCAGGGTCGCACCTGGCATCCCCGTGGAAACCAGACACCAGGAGCTTCTGCTCCTCTGAGGCAGCCGTCCAGCAGTTGTTCGGGCTCGGGATAGCCTGTCTCGTCGAAGCCAGTCATCCCATGGTAGCGCCAGCAGAACAGGCACCTGTGGTTGCACACGTTGACCGCGGGGGTCATCTGAAGGCACCTGTGGGACTCGATGCCGTAGAACTCCTCTTTGTAGCAGGGTCTGCCGTAGATCAGCTTCTGGCGCATCCAGTGACACAGCTTGACAGCTCCCGTGCCGCCGACGATCCGGTACTGCTGCTTCTCCAGATGCTCTCTTGTCCTCTCGTCCAATCCGCTTTCCACCTCAGAAATCCGCGAGCCCGCGCCCGCCTCTTGACCCTGACGCCTTCTTCTCGCTCGCCGCGAGCCACTTCTCGCCAGTCCTCATCTCCTGGACCCCGGACACCACATCTTCCACATCCTTGGAGTCGGGATCCTTCCCGAGGAGATACCCGACGTCGCTGGCATCGAGCTCGGTTTCCAGGCTCAGATTCAGGAGCAGCTCCCGGTCGTTCCGGACCAGGACGCAGAGCAGCGGGAGAACGGATTCCCTGATACGTTTGGCAGATGTGTGGAAGTGCGGGGCCAGCTTCTTCGAGACCGCATCCCTGGTCGCCCTCGCGCCCTTGGCCCGAGAGAGGACGATGAACGCGCCCGGGAAGCGGTACTCGCCCACCGGCTGTCTCTGGCCGGACTTCCTAGAAAGGGACACCCCACCGGTCATCATCTCCTTCGCGTAGGACCACAGGCCGTAGTGCTGCAGCCGTCTGGTCCTCCCGAGATACACATCCGACCGGGACAGCGCATCGAACGCCTCGGTCAGATCCTCCGGGCTCTTGATCTCCAGAGGGATGTTCTCCTCGATCCATTTCACGAGTTCGTCCGGGGTCATGTCGAGGTCCAGGGTCGCGTCCCTGGCTTCCTTCGCGGTCTTCGCGCCGAACATCGCGTTCAGCGATGTCTCCAGCTCCTTCCTCTGGTTGCGTTTGGACAGCGCGTCCGAGTGCTTCGATTCTATCGAGGTCCTCCCCTCGACCAGCATCTGGAGGTCGTTGACCGCCGCACGGAGATCGCCCCCCGCGTTATCCGCTATCCGCTCCAGGATAGGTGGATCGGTCCCGATGCCCTCGGCGTCAGCGACAGACTGCAGGAGCGCGATCACGGAGCGTCTGTCCAGCCGGCTGAACGTGACCTTCTCCGCAAGGGTCTTTATCGCAGGCGATTTCCGGCTAAGCTCGTAGAAGTCGTTGACTATGAGGATGATGGGCTGGCTCGATTCCTTGATGGTCTCGATTATCGCCTTCGCCCCGCCGTAGTCCTCCCGTCCGAACAGGTTGTCCGCTTCATCCAGGATGATGAGCTTCCTCCCGCCCTTGGCGGAAGACAGGAACTCGCCGGACGATGAGAACGTCTGGCTGACAGCCCCCATTCCGGCGACCTTCCTTATTGATTCGGCGTTCCTGTGATCGGACGCGTTCATCTCGACGACGTCCCAGCCGAAATCATTCGCAAGGGCCAACGCGGCGCTGGTCTTCCCGGTCCCGGGCTCGCCCCTGAGGACCAAGGCCTTCACGCGCGGGACGCCCTTGAGCCAGGCTTCCGCCCAGCGCTTCATGGTCCTGACCGCGCTCTCGTTCCCGACTATCTTGGAGAGAGACTCCGGACGGTACTTCTCGGTCCACTTCTCGGGCATCCGAATTGTGAGTAGCTTTGCTCTATTATAGATTTAGCATAGTGCGCCCCGAAAATGCACTCGGAAAAGGCAGCCGAGGTGTCCCTTCAGTTCAGACATAAATTAGTAAATGTGTAAATGGTTTCACAATAACTAGTTTAGTAAGGAACTAAACATCACCTGAGAGCACGAAGGAGGTAGTGTGACTCGAGGCGACGATCGCAGCATCCCCCGGACGGGACGCCTTCGCTTCGGACTCCTCGCTTCCTGGCACACCCTCCATCCCTGGGAGCGGGTGCTTCGAGTACTGCTCCTTCCTGTCGTCTATGTCCATCGTGAGATAGATGGCTGTGACCTCTATGCTCGAGTGGCCCAGATTCTGCTGGAGCGTCCTGAGGTCTATGCCGGACTTCAACGCCTGGACCGCGTGCGTGTGCCTGAGAACATGAGGATGGCGCTTGTCCTTGTCGATGCCCACCTCCGTGGCATAGTTGTATACCAGGCGTTCCAATTGGCGCCTGGACAGGGGCCCTCTCTTGTTCGAGACGAAGAGCGGATCCTTCCTGGTCTTCCTCGTGCCGATGTAGTCGCGCAGCATCGCCTTGGTCCAACTGTTGACAATCGGGACCTTCCTGCCCTCGGCGTGTCTCTTCGCTTGCTGTATCGTGATCTCGCCGACCTCGAGGTCCACGTCACCAATTGTCAAGGCTGCGAGCTCGCCGACTCTCATCCCCGTTTCATAGAGAAGTTTGATGATGAGGCGATCCCTCATTCTCCTCGGAGCCTCTAGCAGGGCTTTGAGCTCGCCCTCCTTGAGATACTTTCGCATGCTAGGTTCCCATCCCTTGCATCTTCGGACGATTGTCCGACAAAGCATTGGTTTGTGCCTATATAAAAATGTCGCATTTTGCATCGAAAACGCCCTTGGCACCTCCGACCCCCTCCCACCCCTTCGTGAAAGCGGCAACTAATACCCTATTTGTTGCCGTTTCCGCCGATCACACCTACGAAGAGCCCAATACCAGCACAGCACGCACTTAGTTACTATGTCATTATCTATCACGGCGGCAGCAAAATCATGCAAAACCCCTTGACTATGATGCGAAAAACGCGATTTCGTGAAGGAGATAGCTTCCTTGCCCCCTACGGGGGCAAAACAGCAGGCTTCTATTTAGCATTGACATATACAATATTATGTCATTCACCTCCTGACTCTACAAATATGACTTCTTAGCTACATTTCTGTCCGACGACGGCTGACGGCATGATACTTGTTAGCACAGAACACTAGGCGGACAATGTCATTTTCTAGCACGGCAGACCTGCACTCCAACAGTCCTTGAGCGCGATTCATCTAGATCACCGACAGCAAAGAAGCTACAACGGATTGCACACGATTCCAGTTTACTCACTACAGAACAGAACCCTCATCCAGCCTCATAGCCAGATAGCCAAGAATCGCGTTGCCAGCAAGACCATTCCATGAGCATAATCAAGCCCCAATTACACATGATCTGCCACCACGTCGGGCCATTTCGTACCGCAGCAGTGCTCCAAACGAGCATATGATGTTCCACATACAATTTGTAAGTACATTATTGATATGTCCCCTATTAATGCACCATCAAGCTATACTAATGCCCCTGCGCAGTGGAAAAGGTGCAAAGAGCAAAGAGTATTTCATCAGAAAGCGGACACGCAATGCGCGAGGGAAAAGGGATCCTGCCAGGCGCAAGTTGTCGCTAGAACCCAGGATTGAATCACAGAATGCGCCGAGTGAGATTCCAACGGAGAGGAGACCAAGGATATAGGGCAATCCGCAGACGAGATGGTCTGTGGCCAGCAGTGTCGCAATGGTGGTCGGGTGCGTACGAAAAAGATGGACGACCGCCTAGGTATCCATACACAGCAGGAGATATGAGAACGAGCTGCGCAATTTAATTAGCACACCACGCATTCCCCGGAAGCGAGGGCCATGAGATTCTCCGAGATCCTCGAGAAGGCGCGAGACGTGGAAGAAGAAGCATGGGAACTGCTCTCTGAAATGGTCAGCTACCCATCCGTCGCGACGAGAGATTACCGCGGGATTGAGGACTGCGCGAACATGCTGGAGGAGCGCTTCAAGCAGACTGGATATAAGGTCCTCCGGTTCTCTGAATCCGGCCCGCCCGTTGTCTACGCGGAGAAGAACGTCGGCGCGAAGAAGACGATCATGTTCTACCACCATTACGATGTGCAGCCCGAGGGCGATCTCGGCCTCTGGACATCATCCCCCTGGGAGCTCACGGTCAGGGGAGATCGCGCATACGGGAGAGGATTGGCGGATGACAAGGGTCCACTGGTCGAGAGTATGATTGGGATAGAGCTCCTCGAGAAGCTCAAGATCAAGCTGCCTGTCAACGTCAAATTCGTCGTTGAAGGGGAGGAGGAATCCACGCCCAACAACCTGCCAAAGTTCGCTCACGCGCACCCCGAGCTCATGAAGGCGAACGGGTGCATTTGGGAGGGCGGGTCTGCGATGCCGGGGAGCCCTGCAGTCATCGTGTGCGGGATGAAGGGCGATGCGTACTTCGAACTGCGAGCTGGAGGCAACCCGAAGTTCCCGGCGGTCGATGTCCACTCTGGAGAGGCGAACGCAGTGCCGAACCCCGCGTGGAAGCTCGTCTGGGCTCTCAGCACGCTCAAGGACAAGAACGAGAACATACTGATCGAGGGATTCAACAAAGAGGTAGTCGAGCCGACACCGCAGGAGATGGCCGCGGTGATGGAGCACAGCGAAGACCTCGAAGGGCTCATCAAGAAGGAGCACGGGCTCGACAAACTCCTCATGGGGAGGAAAGGGGAGGAACTCGTCCGGTGGCTCTACTTCAAACCGACGGTGACGATCTCCGGGCTGACCAGCGGCGCGCAGACCAGCGAGGACGTGACCATCATACCCGCGAAGGCCTCCGCCAAGGTCGACGTACGATTGGTCCCGAACCTCACGATGGAGAAGGCCGAGCGGCTAGTGAAGGCGCACATCCTGAAGCAGGGGTTCGACGATGTCGAGGTCGTGTTCAAGAGCGGGTACGACCCTGCGAAGACCCCGTTGGACGACCCGTTCATCACGATGCTGAAGGCACTGAGCGCTGAGGCGGTGGCACCGGCGTATGTCAGGGTGATACCGATAATCGGATCGTCTGGCCCGGTCGCGTTCTTCACGCCGCACACGCCAATCTGCATGACCTACAGCCACGCGGAGGTCGACGGGACGAACTCGCACGCGCCCAACGAGAACATGTTGGTCGCGAACATGAGGAACGGGATCGCGTACTGCGCCGCGACGGCTCTCCGACTCGGCGAGACCCGTTGAAGCGACGCGGACTCGCATCCCGGGACGACGTTCGATTACCACCATTTCGTGTGGAGGAAAGCCCCATTTCCAGTGGAGCCAGTACAGAAAAAGACGCTCGCCCTAATATACTATTTCTGTGATAGGGCACACTAGCCCCGGGAGGGAGAGTAATCAGCCCGAAAAAGAAACTAGCCATAGTGGCCACTACGGCGGCCTTGGCGATGGTGATCGTCGGGGTTGGCCTCGCATCCCTCAAGCCGAAGGCGGAACAGGAGTCCGTGAACAGACTACCATGGGCCGTCTTCAGCTACGATGCGACCAACCTCACGGTCACGGTCAACGCGTCAGAGTCGTTGGACCCTGACGGATCGATCGCCAACTACTCCTGGAAGTTCGGGGATGGAACTGACGGAACCGGTGCGGTCGTGACGCACGTCTATCCAGCCAACGGAACGTACACGATCGAGCTCAACCTGACGGACAACAGAGGAGGGCACAACTCGACCTCCGATGGATGTGACTGTCTCCACGACCGTCGTCCTGGTCAAGAACGACCCGGTCGCGGTCATCAAGATAGTGTCCATGGAGAACGGGACCGTCGCCCTCGAGGCGCTTGGTTCCTACGATCCAGACGGCGGAGACATCACGAGCTTCGCGTGGGACTTCGGCGACGGCTCGTCGGCCGAGGGTTCGAGCGTGACGCACACGTATGCCGCGAACGGCACGTACAGCGTCGCGCTCACCGTGAAGGACGACGAGAACGCGACGGACGCCTCCGCGGTCGAGATCGTGATCGTCATCGAGAGCGAGGAGGAAGAACCTCCCACGCCGGACCCGGACGAGAAGGTCGGACCCCCAGGACTGCTGCGAGCGATCGAGGACCACACCGAGACGATTGGACGAGCAGCCGAACATGCAGAACTCCCTGGACCACCTGGTCGAGAACCTCGACAGGTGGCTGGAGAAGCACTCGCCGTGAACAAGGCCACGCAAACACATGACTGATGAGGGCCGTTACGCCCTCACAGAAAACCCTTCACCAAACTCATTCCCCTCATCTCTTTTGACATAGGCCGCGAGAGCACGTGGCGTCCGCCATTAAGGTGAATGAAAAGAAAGATTGAGAGAGGAGGCTTGCGCCTCCGAAAATTGATGGAACTGGTTTACATCATTCCTGGGGGCATGCCGCCCATTCCGCCCATGCCGCCGCCCGGTGGGCCGGCTTCCGACGGGCTCAGCTTCCTCGCGGCGATGACATCGTCGATCCTCAGGATCATCGACGCCACCTCTGTCGCGGACTGGATCGCCTGGGTCTTGACCCTCAGGGGCTCCATGACCTTGGCCACGAGCATGTCGGAGACCTTGTTCTCCAACACGTTCACGCCGACGTTCCTGCCGCTCTTCTTCGCGTGGGCGTTCTTGAGCTCGATGACGACATCGATCGCGTCCATGCCGGCGTTCTCCGCAAGTGTCCACGGGATGATCTCGAGCGCCTCTGCGAACGCGTCGATCGCGAGCTGCTCCCTGCCGCCCACGGTCTGCCCGTAGTCCTTCAACCTGATGGCGAGCTCTATCTCGGGGGCTCCTCCGCCTGGGACCGCGACGCCGTCCTCGACCGCGACCGCGACCACCTTCAGAGCGTCGTGCAGCGCCCTCTCGACCTCGTCCACCACGTGCTCGGTGCCGCCCCTGATGAGGACGGACACGGCCTTGGGGTTCTTGCAGCCCGTTACGAAAGTCATGTCAGAGTCGGAGATCTTGACCTCCTCCACCTGCTCCGCGTAGCCCAGTTCGGACGCCGACAGGTCGTCGAGGTTCGTCACGATCTTTCCGCCCGTGGCCTTCGCGAGCTTCTCCATGTCGGACCTCTTGACCCTGCGCACGGCGTATATGCTCCTCCTTCGCGAGGTAGTGCTGGGCGAGGTCGTCCATGCCCTTCTCGCAGATGAGCACAGTCGCACCGGACTTCTTGACCTTCTCGACCATGGCCTTCAGGGTCCTCTCCTCTTCGTCGAGGAACTTCTGGATCTGCATCGGGTCCCTGATCTGGATCTTCGCCTCGACCTCGGTCTTCTTGATCTCGAGGGCCGAGTCGACGAGCGCGATCTTGGCGTTCTTCACGACGCGGGGCATCCTCGGGTGGACGCGCTCCTTGTCGAGCACGATACCCTTGATGAGCTTCGTGTCCGCGACAGCGCCGCCGTGCTTCTTCTCGACCTGTACGTTGTCGATGTCGGCACGGTACTTGCCGTCAAGCTTCTCTGCGACCGCTGAGACCGCCTCGACCGCGATGTCGGCGAGCAGGTCCTTCTCGCCGCCGACGCTCTTGCCGGTCATTGCCGTGCCGGCGATGAGCTTGAGGGACTTCTTGTCCGTCGGTGCGATCTCGAACCCGATCTCCTTGAGGATCTTCACGGCCTCCAGCGAGGCGAGCCTGAACCCGTTCGATATGACCGTCGGGTGCACGTTCTGCTCGATGAGCGACTCCGACCTCTTCAGGAGCTCGCCCGCGATCACGACGGCGGAAGTTGTCCCGTCGCCGCACTCGTTGTCCTGGGTCTTCGAGATCTCGACGATCATCTTGGCCGCAGGGTGTTCGATATCCAGTTCCTTCAGGATTGTCGCGCCATCGTTCGTGATGACGATGTCACCCATGCCGTCCACGAGCATCTTGTCCATGCCCTTCGGACCCAGGGTGCTCCTCACGGCGTCGGCAACGGCCTTGGCCGCCATGATGTTGTTGCCTTGGGCGGTCTTGCCCCTTGTCGACTCCGTTCCTTCCTTGAATACAATTATGGGTTGGTTTCCCATCATGCAATTCTGCCTCCGGAGTCTCGAATATGATAGAGCTTCTATATAAGCATTGCGGCAACTATTCGACGCCTGTTTACGATTCCCAGACATCCGGAGTCACCGCACCCCCGAATCCCCCGTTCGCGGTCCGGCCCGGGCCCTCGACGATTACGCCCTATGCGCCCATAAATCGTGCGCGGGAGCATCGCGGACATCGAAAGAACGAAGTGCACGCGCCGAACGAGGACATCAGCGCGGAATCCAGCAGGGGCTAGATTGCGTTCACGGCCTCGCCCGCGGATAGGCTGAACCGCACCTGAGAGCTCTCAGAACGCGTCGACGAGCTTGATGCCGTAGGAGCCGCACTGGTCGCTCAGGACTCCACGCACGCCCTGCTGGACATTCTCCGTCCTCAGCACCTCTGGTCCCACGCCGAGGTTCCCGAGCGACGCCCTCAGCCTCGCGTCGGCCAAAGGCTTCGGGTTGTACATGTCCCACATGATCCTGCGGACCCCGGCGTCGCGCGCGGCCTCGACGAGCCGCCCCAGCGAATCCTCGGAATCCGACACGCCGGGGATGATGGGCGCGGCCATGAGGTACACGTCCACGCCCGACCCGACGAGCGTGCGCAGGGCGCCGACCCTCGCATCAGCTCTCGGAGCACCTGGCTCGATGGCCCGGCAGACGCGGTCGTCCATCGTCGAGACTGTGACCCCGACCTCCGCGCCGCGCCAGCCGGACAGTATATCCAGGTCCCTCAGGACGAGGTCCGATTTCGTGAGGATGCTGATCCTGGCACCGAAGCGCTTGAGCACCGAGAGGCATCCGCGGGTCAGCTCGTACTCCTTCTCTGCAGGTTGATACGGGTCTGTCACGGTGCCGATGCCGTAGACTCCCTTCGACCCTTTCGACAGCTCGCTCTTCAGCCGCGACACGATGTTGGTCTTGGCCTCCACGACATCTCCCCACGGCCTGCCGGCCTCGAACCTCGTGACATCTTGAGCGTAACAATATGCGCACGCATGGCTGCATCCGCGGTAAGGGTTGACGGCCCAGTCCAGCCCGGGCAGGCGCGACGGGGAGACCGCCTGCCTGCACTCCACCAGCCTCACGGGCAACCGATCAGCCCCACATGTCCGTGATCCTGCGCTGGTACAGGGCGTCCTTCAGTATCGCGCTGCTCTTGATCCATCTGGACATGGGTATGTCGAGCACCGTCGATGCGTGCGTCAGGGCCGCGTTGAGCGTGCGGAACGTCCTCGGCTCTGCCCTCAGGGCGGCCCTGACGTTCTCCCTCACGTTCCACACGCCGACCGGGAGGATGTACCCCGGGTGCGACTCCCTCAGGATGCTCACGCCCGCCTGCCGGCCCTCCCTGTGCAGGAGCTCGTTCACTGCCAGCCTCGCGGCGTAATAGCACCCTCCGATGCTCGCGTAGTCCTTCCTGCCGTCGAAGAACTCGTGGTCCCCCATGATCGCGATCTTGTCCCCGTACGGGTTCCAGGCGGTCTTGGGGTACCAGGCCTCTATGAGCTCGTACCTCCACGAGGTGGGCATCATGATGATGACCCACCTGTTGTCCAGGCTCTGGGTCTCGTATATCCTGTACTCGTTGATGTACGGGCTGGTCTTCGTGGTCTCGAGCAGGTGAAGCCCGAGCTGGCTGTCGACGGCCGTGATGCTCCACCTCGTCGGGACGAACCTGCGCCTCTTGCCGACGCCGAACGCCCCGACGCTGAACGCCTTCTGGATCTGCGACACCAGCGAGCCGTTGCCGTAGAGCGAGACGATCGCGTCCCGCGTGAGGAGGTCCGTGTCGAAGAAGGCCTTCTCGATCCTGTTGTCGAGCCTGAAGTTGGACACGTCGAACCTGCTGAGCGGCGCGGACGGCCCGAACGGCTGGACATCGTCGTTCACGGTCAGGCGCCCGAAGGGCTTCTTGGAGAACACGGCGCTGATGTCAGGGGGGTTCCTGGCCATCGCGAGCTCCCTCGTCTGCGCGACCATCTTGTTGGGGCTCTCCACATCGCCGACGTCCACGTAGTGCATGCCCCGCACGAGGTTGGACCTGAAATCTATTATGTTGTCGATCGAGAGGCCCACCCAGCGCTCGGGGGTGTCCATCAGGGAGGTGTCCCCGTGGAACGGCGGGATCATGGGCCCGATGGCGACCTTGGGATAGCCGGTCCTCCCGATGAACACGCTCGGGGGGGACGCGCCGTCCATCTCCGTGCGGTCCATCATGGTCTTGGCCCTGTTCATCGAGTAGAACCGCGCGAGCACGCTGCACCGGTCCTTCCCGCAGAGCATCTTCGAGCCCTTGCAGTACACGCACCTCGAAGACCGCGTGCGGACGCCGTCCAAGGACAGCATCTCGTCGAACATGGAGGAGCTGTCGACCATCGCGGCTGACCGTTCGAACGAAGCTAGGTCCATCCCGGAAATCCTAATGCCATGAGGATAGATAAGCAATCGCCGAGATGCCCGAAAATGGTCTCGATCGGCGGCAATCGGACTTTACAAACGGGACGGGACAGCTCAAACTAGATATACGGTGTAAAACACTCAGCCAATGGCAGACGCGCTGCATCGTGACGGGGGATTGTCGGATACCATGATGGAAGCAGTTGTTTCGGTCAGGATACCCCAGCACTGGATGAGCGAGATATCCCTGAAGTATCCTGCCGAGATCAAGGTCATTGACAGGGTCCCGTACTCCGACATGGGGGTCAAGGACCTCGTGGAGATATCCGCCCCTGCAGACATGATCGACGATGTGCTATCCGACATCAGGGCGAACCCTCTCGTGGCCAAGGTCGATACGACGGTCACGGACAAGGGGAAGGTCTTCGGCGCGATCACCACCGCGCGGTGCGAGATCTGCAGGATACTCACTGATGCGGATGTTTTCCTGATCTCCGCACAGTCCCGGGGAGCGGGGAAGGTCGACTGGACGCTCATCCTGAGCGACAAGAAGGAACTGAAGGACATATTCGACCACCTGAAGAGCAAGAACGTCGAGGCGGAGCTGGTCAAGCTCACGAAGATAGACGACAAGGAGACCTTGACCGATAGACAGGACAAGATCACGCAGGTCGCCTTCGAGAGAGGGTACTTCGACTATCCCAAGCGCATAAGCCTCAGGGAGCTCGCCCGGATGTTCGCGGTGTCCCCGTCGACATTGTCCGAGATACTCAGGAAGGGCCAGAGGAAGATCGTGCTCGACTACTTCAAGAAGCAGCGCCATTCGATGTAGTCCAGCGGCATCACACTGTTTATTCCGGAAGAGGCGCGGAAAAGACCCGCACCACACAATCAACAACTTAAACTAGGGAATAGCCACTGCACCTCTCAACCCAAACCACTTAGTTGAGGGGCTGCCGCGGATGCCGACGGAGAAACAGGTTGTCGAAGCGCTCAAGGAGATCATCGAC
The DNA here is from genome assembly GCA_963818745.1 of Thermoplasmatota archaeon. GTDB lineage: Archaea > Thermoplasmatota > Thermoplasmata > UBA10834 > UBA10834 > CAWBDD01. Next base: position 469,506 of record CAWFTI010000003.1, read on the forward strand.
CCGCACTCGAACGTGAGCGTGTACGACATGGGGCTCATACACGACCTGAAGATCGCCAAGGACAGCGTCAGCCTGACATTCAGACCTACCTCGCAGTTCTGCCCGCTCGGGGTTCATCTCGCGATGAACATCAAGCGTCGGATGATGGGCCTGAAGGGCACCAAGAAGGCGAATGTCAAGATCACGGGCCATGTCCAGGAAGACCAGATAAACAAGGCCCTGGCAGACATGTGATAGTCGAGAATCCCGACCGAGTCTTTTCGTCGATTCGCCCACCAGCTCAGGCGCCGAACTTCCTCGCCCTGTCCGCCATGCCGAGCATCGTGGGCATGAGGTCCATGCCGCGGATCCTTCCGAGGGCGCCCGTGGATGCGGATATCTCGTCGAACTCTCGCACGCCGTCCACCCTTGTCCCGCCTCCGGAGATCGCCACCGGGACCGGGTCGGCGCTGTGGTCCCTGACGCTGACAGGGGTCGAGTGGTCCGCCGTGAGAGCCACCACGACGTCCTCGTGCATGTCCTTGAGCATCATGCCGAGCATCATGTCTATGTTCTCGACCACCTGGACCTTCATCCCGAAATCGCCGTCATGGCCCGCGACATCCCCCGCCTTGACGTTCACGAACACGAAGTCGTGGGTCTCCAGGAGGCGCATCGCGGCGTCCGCCTTCGCCTTGTAGTCGGTGTCGAGGCCACCCGTAGCTCCCTGTATGTCTGGGACGTCCATGCCCACGAGCCTGCAGATGCCCTTGACGAGCGTGACGCCAGCCACTCCGGCGCACCTGATGCCGTACCGCTCGGACAGCGGCTCCAGCTCCCTGATGCTCCCTGCACCCCGGGGCAGCAATATGTTGGCAGGGGACAGGCTGTTCGCCTTCCTGCCGACGTTGACCTGATGCTCCTTGAGGAGATCGTGCGACCTGCGCACGAACTCGTTGAGAATCCTCGCGGTCTTCTCAGCCTCGGGGACCAGCGGCTTTGCCTGGAGCACCTCGGCCTCCTCGTGAGGATCCACGTCGGAGACCCTGTGGTCCAGTCCCGGGCCTCTGAACACGAGCGCTCCGCGGTGCTCGGAGCCTTCCTTGAACAGGACGGTGACGTCCTCTATCCTCATCCCGGAGACCGCCTTCGCGAGCTGGTCCGTGCCAGACCTGATCCTCCCGGCCCTGCGGTCGACGACCTTCATGGAGGTGTCGACGGTGGCGAAGTTGCATCTGAAGGCGACATCGCCTCTGGAGACCTGCAGGCCAGCGCCAGCAGCCTCGATCGGCCCGCGGCCCGTGTAGACCTTGTACGGGTCGTACCCGAACAGCGCGAGATGCGCGGTGTCGCTCCCCGGGATCACTCCGGGTGCGATGACGTCCATGACCCCGCTCACGCCATTCCTCGCGAGGGCGTCCATCGCCGGCTTGCGGGCGGCCTGGAGCGGCGTCTTGAGGTCGAACTGCTTGACCGGCCGGTCGGAGAGGCCGTCGCAGACGATCAGGAGCATCTTCTTCGGTTTCATGGGGACGACCGCATGATGGAACCCGCCGTAGATAATCCTATCATTTCCTCGCCAGTCGGTTCGGCTGGAAGGCCAGCACGAGCGATATCACGCTCACGGCGCCGCAGAAGTATATGAGCGGCCCGTAGCCCGCGGCCAGGAAGATCGGGGTCAGGAGCGGTGCAGAGAGCGCGTACCCCATGAACCTCGAGCCGTTGTACAACGAGGAGGCCGTGCCCCTCATCGCCGGCGCCGCCCGCATGAGGGATGTGAGCATGGGCGAGGAGATGAAGCTCCAGCCGATGCTGTTGATGAACAAGACGACGACGATCATGAGGTAGGTCTCGGCCGACGGGAGCGCGGCGATGGTAGGGATGACGATCGCGTAGCCGATGACGAGGCCGAGCAGGGGGCCTCTCCGGTCCACCATGCGACCGGCGATGGGCGCCACGAAGATGCCGATGGCGCCAGATATCGAGAGGGCGATGCCGATCTCGGACGGTGTGAAAGACATCGGGGCGGAGCCCATGTGCTCGGAGGTGAACGAGAGTATCCCTATCGAGGCCATGAACGAGGCGAAGCCCGCCACCGACAGGAGCAGCACGTTCCTGTTGGAGGCCGCGCGGGCTAGCTGGTCCCGGACCGAGGCCAGAGACAGGGCACCCTTCTTGCCCTTGTCGCTCTCGAACAGCGCCCAGATGGCTATCAGGACCGCCAGGGCGACGAGGCCTATGGCCACGAACGTGAGCCTCCAGCTTATCTCCGACAGGAGGCCGCCCATGAGCGGACCGAACGACACGCCGGCCGTGATCATGCTCATGAAGTAGCCCATCGAGACGCCTTCTCGCCCCTTGCCCGCCACATCGAACAGGATCGGGACCAGCACGGGGCTGACGAAGGCGTAGCCGATGCCCTGCACGACCCTGGTGGCGAGGAAGAAGGCGAAGCTGGGAGAGGCCGCGGAGGCGAAGGAGGCGGCGATGTACACCGCCGAGGCCGACCATCAGGGTCTTCCTGCGGTCGTAGGAGTCCGAGATCGTCCCGGAGAAGAACTGCATCGCCGCGAAGGGGAACATGAAGGCGGGTATGCACAGGAGCACCTGGACGGAGCTGATGCCCCACTCCGCCTCGAGCGGGTTCAGCATCGCGAGGATCGCGTTCCCCGCGAGCGGCCCCGTGAAGGCCGCGACGTAGGCTACCAGCTCCTTGGGATTCGCCAAGCTCCACTCCCCACCGATCGATGCGAACACGAGCGCCGAGGGGGAGATTTGAACTCCCGTGGTGACGAACACCAGTAGCTCTCGAGGCTACCGCCTTAAACCGAGCTTAGCTACCTCGGCACGCTTGCTGGTGAACCTCATGCATTACGAGTCTAGTATATGTGACTTTCAATCGCGGGCATGTTCGGGCGACGGCCGGCCAGCGAGGCCTGGAGAGCAGCCGCGCGGGCGCGGGCCCGACCGTGCCGAGAAACCATTAATACGGGCAAGGCTGTGGCACGTGCGGGTCCGACATGAAGGTGACCGCGAGGCTGATGCCGACCAGGAAGGAGACGAAGGTCGTCGAGCTGAAGCGGGGCTCGACGGTCGAGGACCTCATAAGGGCCCTTGAGCTGTACCCGGACGCGTGGATAGCGGTCCGTGGGGACGAGCCCCTGCCCTCGGACGAGGAGCTGACCGACGGGGACGACATCAAGCTCGTTTCGGTGGTCTCCGGGGGATAGCCTGGTAGGATACTGGCCAGCGCCGAACCGAATTTTATCAGGATGATGGAAAAGTATTTATTTAAGGGCGCAATAATGAATCCGAAGAACAGCGTCACATATCCAAATTGACATCATCACGCATATCAACGTGAATATCACAAGGGCTGAAGGGGCCCGGAGGGCCTCTGAACAACCCGATAGTAAGATGTTTGTCAAACCCCGCTACCAGCGAGGCACCGAATGAACTGAGTGCCCTGGGGATAGCGGAAGAAGGATGCATATGCTGTTTTTCGCCAAGAGTGTGAAACGAGAATGGACATAGATCCGAGTACAACGAAATACTTGATCCAGGCAAGACTGTCAACTGACGGCATAGTCGAGAAGCCCGACATCGTCGGCGCTATCTTCGGTCAGACCGAGGGGCTCCTCGGAGACGAGCTCGACCTCAGGGACCTGCAGAAGAGCGGAAGGATAGGCAGGATCGAGGTAGAGGTGGGCTCGAGCAAGGGCAAGTCCGAGGGCACCGTATACGTGCCTTCGAGCCTGGACCAGGTCGAGACCGCAATCCTGGCGTCGGCCCTAGAGACGATCGACAGGGTCGGGCCATGCAAGGCCAGGATAAACATCGAGAAGATCGAGGACGTCAGGGTGTCGAAGAGGAACAAGATCGTCGAGCGCGCCAAGGTGCTCCTGAACGAGCTCATGAAGTCCTCGAAGACCAGCGGCGGAGACCTCACGGACTCCGTGCGCCAGTCGTTCCAGATGGAAGAGGTCGTCCACTACGGCCGCGAGAGGCTGCCGGCGGGCCCGAACATCGACGACTCCGACGCGATCATCGTGGTCGAGGGCAGGTCCGATGTCCTGAACCTCCTGAAGTACGGCATCAAGAACATCATCGCCGTCGAGGGCACGAACATCCCGCAGACCATTATCGACCTCGCCAGGGAGAAGGTCGTCACGGCGTTCGTTGACGGCGACAGGGGCGGGGAGCTGATCCTGAGGGAGCTGCTGCAGGTCGCGGAGATAGACTTCATCGCGAGGGCTCCGAGCGGACAGGAAGTCGAGGAGCTGACGCAGAAGCAGATGGTGAAGTGCCTCAGGAACAAGATACCCGGCGACCAGTTCGCAGAAATGTTCAATATCACTCCTCTCGCCGGCAAGAATGGCGAAAAAGGGGGCAGGCCTGACGAGCCCCGCGGAGACCGCGGGAGGCGCGAGGACGGCAGGGACAGGCCGCACAGGGAACAGCGCGAGCCGAGGGAGCCCAGGGAGCAGCGCGAACCCAGGGAACCGAGGGAGCAGGCGCCGAGGCCCGAGGAGAGGCCGGCCAAGAAGCTGTCCCCCGAGCAGGCCCGCCTGAAGGACGTCCTCCAGGAACTCAACAACACGTCCAAGGCCAAGCTCATGAACGGCAACGGGAACGTCCTCAAGGAGGTCCATGTGAGCAAGCTCGCCGACACCCTCAAGGAGGGCAGCGAGGGCGTCATATCCGTCGTGCTCGACGGGATCATCACCCAGAGGATACTCGACCTTGCCGTGGAAAAGAATATCATTGCGATAGTAGGTGTTAAGTTGGGCAACATCGCCAAGCTTCCGACGAACGTCGAGGTCTTGACGAAGGAAGACCTCAGCTGAACCCCGTGAAACGCATGACCGATCATCCGCAGGCAGAGAAGAAGGCCATAAGGCTCCTGGATGACATCGAGACCACTGAGGACATCAGAATCTCAGTCGACCCCCTGGAGCGTGTCATCGGCCAGGACGACGCGGTCCGGCTGGCGAGGATAGCCGCTTCTCAGAGAAGGCACCTCCTGCTGGTCGGCCCGCCGGGCACGGGCAAGTCGATGATCGCCCAGGCCCTTTCGCTGCATCTCTCCAGGCCCACCGAGGAGATCAGGGTCGTCCACAACCCGGAGAACCCCGAGAGGCCGATGGTCGAGGTCAAGACCAAGGACGAGGTGGAGAAGGACCTCGAGTCGAAGGGCTACGCCGAGGGCGAGTTCGTCGACCCGAAGGAGGCGCCTGTGAACGTGGCCGAGAGGCTCGGGTACAGGTGCTCGAGCTGCGGGGTGTACTCCTCGCCGAAGGAGAGCTTCTGCCCCAAGTGCTCCAGGGCGAAGATCGCCCAGATGCGATCCACCCCGAACAATCCGTTCGGCGACCTCCTGGGAGGGCTCGTCGAGGTCACCATGGGGCAGATGGCGGGCAGAGAGCGCGTCACGACCACCAGGAAGCGGTTCGGCAAGGAGGAGGTCGTGGTCTTCGAGCGCGCGGGCGAGATGATCAAGGTCCTGGACCAGCAGGCGCTCGAGAAGAGGCGCGAGCTGGAGAAGGAGAGCCCCAGGAAGGTGATAGTGCCCATCACGAGGAACCCGTTCGTGCTCGCCACGGGCGCGAGCGAGACCGAGATGCTCGGGGATGTCAGGCACGACCCGTACGGCGGGCATCCGCAGCTGGGCACCCAGCCGTACGACCGCGTGATCGCGGGAGCGATTCACAGCGCCCACCAGGGGGTGCTCTTCGTCGACGAGCTGCCGCACCTGGGGCATCTGCAGAGGTTCATACTCACGGCCATGCAGGAGAAGCGGTTCCCGATCACCGGCAGGAACCCGCAGAGCGCGGGCGCCAGCGTCAGGGTCGACAGCGTGCCCTGCGACTTCATATTCGTCGGGGCGTGCAACATACAGGACCTGCAGCACATCCTGTCGCCTCTCCGCTCGAGGATAAACGGCGGCGGGTACGAGGTGCTCGTGGAGACGGTCATGCCCGACACCGAGGACAACAGGGCCAAGCTGGCACAGTTCGTCGCGCAGGAGATCGTGATGGACAACAAGATACCTCACGCGACCCGCGAGGCGATCGAGCTGATCATAGCCGAGGCGAAGGTCAGGGCCAAGGTCGTCGACAACAGGGACAAGTCGCTCACGCTCCGGCTCAGGGAGCTCGGAGGGCTCATCAGGGCCGCCGGGGACGTGGCCGTCGGCGAGGGGGCCAAGTACATCGAGGGGAAGCACATCAAGGAGGCCATGAAGCGCGCCCGCCCCGTCGAGGAGCAGATCAAGGAGCGCTACGGGAGCTACATGGGCGGCTTGTCCAAGGACATCAGCACCTCCGAGAAGGAGTCGTCGCCGTACCACTACTGGAACTACCACGTCCACGACGACAAGAGAGGGTACGGGTAGGGGCCCGCATCAGCTCTGCAGCACCTTCATCAGCTTGTACGCGTCCTCGCCGTTGCTGTAGAACGTTCTATCTCACCGAACACGGTGAAGCCCAGGCGCTCGTAGAAGGAGATCGCGTTCTTGTTGCTCTTCCTGACCTCGAGCGTGATCGTATCCAGTCCCCGTATGAGGGAGACCGAGTACAGATCGGTCATCAGCTTCTTCCCGAAGGACCGGCGCCTGTGCTCGGGGAGCACGGCCAGCATGAGCACCCTCGCGACCTTCGGGCCGGAGATGACCGCGGCCGCGAACGCGACCATCCTCCCGTCCTCCTCCAGCACGATGAACCCCTCGGGCCACAGGTTGTGGACCGTCAGATAGAGCGACGGGGGGTACGTCTCCCCCAGCGACCGCTTGACCACCTTGGTCACCGCTGGGACGTCCGTCGGGACGAACTGCCGGATCTGTATCATTCACCGAGAAGAGCCGCCACGTGTATGATTAACTTTCCGAGCGGACGCCTTCCTCGCACGCCTGGGCCGGAGGACCCTCGGCAGCAGCAGGGCGGCCCCGATGGCCAGGGGGACGAGCCAGGACAGGCCGGTCCCTTCCGCGCCCTCGCGGTCCGCGCACGGCGAGTCCGGGAGGACGACCTCGACGACGGCGTGCCCGTAGGCGGTGTTCCCCCAGCAGTCCTCGACATAGACAGTGACATCGACCTCGCCGGGGACGGTCGTCAGGAATGTGTATCGTGTCCCCCACGCGTCAATCGTGCCGTCCGACCAAAGGTCCCAGGATATGTTCGCCACGGCCCTGTCGTCCCTGCTCGACCCCGCGTCCAGAGTCGCGTTCGCGCCCAGAATGACCTTGCCCACATCGGCGACTTCCACGAAAGGCGAGGTCGTGTCGGGGACCCAGTCGAGGTCGAACGCCCGCGAGTAGTATGCGGCGACCTCGGCCGAGTCCACGAACGCCGCGAGCTCGCGGTTCCTCGCGAACGACGCCGAGACCCAGTTGTTGCTCGACACCACGGACACATGCTCGTCGATCACCAGGCCCTTGTTGTGAAGCACCGTGATCGGGGACGATGGGTCCAGGAGCTCGAACCGCCCGTCAAGGCCGGAGACAGAGGCCGCATCCGACAGGTAGCGCGCGACGCGCTCGTTCCTGTCGAGGTTGAACCAAGAGGAGTCGAGGAGCACGTCCGCGCACGCTCCTTCGGCCAAGGAGTCCAAGAGGGATGTGAGGAGCGGGCTGACGGAGGATGTCCCGGACCAGCGGGACTCCCACTCCAGGTCGGCCTGGAACTGCTCGATCCTGAGATGTCGCCCCTGCCGCAGATGTTCCGACAGGAACGGCTCGAGCAGGGAGCCGTCCGGGGACGGGACCAGGGTGACGACGGCGTCGCTCGTGGACCGCAGGGCGCTCATGAGGCCCTCTGGATGGTCGGTCGCAGGCGAGGTCGGCAGACTCTCGCTGAGAGAGCACCGCGGGTCCTCCGCCCAATCGATGACATCGGGCCTGGTCACCCTCGAGTCCTCGTCGAACATGCCCGACAGGTACCCGGCGAGCTTCGAGCTCGTGAACGCCACGCCCCAGCCCCGGTTACCGAAGTACCTGTCCGTCGGGAGCCCGCTCTCCACGAGGTTCTCCGAGAGCACGACGCACCTGACGCCGTCTATCACCAGGTACTTCGCGTGAAGGGCGAACACGTGCCGCACGACGTCCTCTGACATGCTCCCGGAGACGAGGCGGACGGATGCACCCGCGGAAGCGAGGACCGACAGGCAGACGAGCTGCTCGTCATCCATGCCTCCTGCCGGGGAACCGTCGACGAGCACTTCGACCGCGACCCCGCGGCCCAGCGCGGAAACGAGCGCTTGGCAGACGGCGCTGGAGCCGAACTCGTAAGCGCATGCCTTCACAGAGCGGACGGCCGAGCCTATCTCCGACACTACCGCGTCCAACGAGCTGTCGGGGCTGGTGAACGCCACCAGGCCGCCTGCCGGAACGGTGTCCGTCGCCTGGGCGAGCTCGGTGTACCCGTACCTGTGCTCCCGGAAGGGCATCCAATCGAGCGCGCAGTCCGTGTCCACGAAAGCGCCCTCGGACGCGACCCTCTTGGCCACCTCTCCGTCCTTGAGGACCGGGACCGGCGCGCCCGCCCAGGTCCCTGCGGCCTCGGAGCAGTCGCCGTAGACCACGAAGTCCTCCACGACCCCCGTCGGGGAGAGCAACGCCAACGAATCGCCGTCGTCCGCCAGTCTGAATGTCCCGGATACCTCGACGGCCTTAGAGGAGAGCGGATCGTCCAGCGCGATGTCCGGACGCGAGCCGAAGGCCGCGAGGTACGAGCTCGAATTGAATGATACGACCAATATGCCCTCCGGAACCATGTTCGTGCCCGCGAGGAACCTGATCGACCCCTCGCCGTCCGATAGCCGCCAATCGGCCAGCGAGATGAAGTCGAAGGAGGAACTCGCGAGCGAGATGTACTCGTCGCCGCACAGCCCGCTGGGGTAGAACTCGGATATCAGCACGGGCGGCAGGAGCGCGCAGGCGGCCGATGACGCATGGCAGTCCTGAACGAGAGGTAGACACGGAGCGGCCGTTCCGAAAAGGAAAAGCAAGGCCGATGACACCACAACGAAACGACCGCTCCGCATCGATCGGGCGATGAGCGGGGCATGGGAAAGCGCGAACCGTTACACGTAGCCTTCGCCTAGCGCCTCAGGCCGGACGCGAGGTCCAAGAGGACTGCGCGTCTGTCCTTGGCCTTCACGACCCCGCTGGCCAGGAGCACGCCCTCCGTGCCCAGCTCGACGGCCTTCGCGACATCCGTGCCGTTCTTCACGCCCGCGCCGCAGAGCACGCCTACGCCCTTGCCTATGGCCCTGATGGCCAGGACGGTGTCGCCGACGATCTTCGGGTTGGCCGACGTGACGGATATGTCCCCGCCTATGAGCTCCGGGGGCTCTATCGCGACGAAGTCCGGCTCCATGGACGCACATGCCTTGCTGACGCCCAGGTTGTTCGTGCACACGATGGTCGCCGAGCCCGGCCGCCCTGCTGCGGACTATGAGCTCGTGTATCTCAGCGATCTTGATCCTCCTCTCGGAGTGGTTCAGAAGGGTGCCCTTCGCGCCCGAGGCCTTCACGTTCTCGACCGTGACATGGCCCGTGGTGCCCCCCGAGGCGACGTCGTCCACGTGCTGCGCGAAGACCGGTATGTCGACGCTGGACGCGACGAGCGCGATGTCCGGGGTCGGGGGCGCGACGACGATGGAGCTCCCGGTCTCCTAGGCGACCTGCTCGCAGAGCTTCGCGAGCTCGAGCGCCCTCGGGCCGCTGGCCTCGACATAGGTCTTGAAGTTGACCACGATCACGGGCCTCGCGACGGTCAAGGGGACCTACCTCAGTCCAGGGGCTGCATCCTCGGCTCGAGCTTCTTCAGTATCTCGGGCCTGGTGGTGTACTCGAGTTCGTCAGGGGACACGATGCCCGGCATGAACGGCCCGTGGCCGCGCATGTAGATCGATATCTCCATCGCCTTGTTCCTCACGATGTCCCACTCCCTGCCCGCGAAGTAGTCCACGGGCTTGTGGTCCCCCGGCTTCGAGCCCGGCATCTCAGCGCCCTGTATCTTCCCGTTGGTGATCTGTATGCCCGAGACAGCACACCCTCGGCGGGCCGTCGTGGTACGACGGGTCGGACTGGTCCACGGCGCAGGGGTACCACGCGCCGTAGTGCGAGCCCCTCATCCATCCGGCCACGAGCTGCGGGAACGCGAACGGCTGGAGCACCTCGCCGACCGCTGGCAGGCCCGACTGGCACCTGACCAGCATGACGGGGTCGTCCTTGCCCACGTACTTCCCCGCGAGCATGTTGAGCTTCTCGGTGGATATCACGGCGGACGATGCCGATCTGCCTGTGGAGCACGCGCTTCACGGCGTACCTGGTCGTGTCCCCGAGGAGCGCGAGTATGTCGTACAGCTCCGCCGGGGAGCTCATGACGACCTTCTTGTGGTCCACGACGTCCACGACCTCGATGTCGTACCCGAGGTGGGCCCTCGGGTCTATGACCAGGCCGGTCGTGGTGAACGGGTCCATGAATATCTTGGCTACCGGGAGCGAGTACGCGGCCGGGCCGCACTTGTCTGCCATGAACACCAGCATCGGCTCCGTCGGGCGCTCCTCGAACTCCATCTCGGCGGCGCCCGGGCCCTGGCCCCTGACATTGCCCGAGAAGGCGTCCGAGAGCAGGTCCTGGCCGGCGGCGTACAGGTGCATCTTCTTGGCCTCGTTGGCCGCGGACATGAAAGCGTTCCAGGCGAGCTCGTGTATCTCCTTGTTGTTCTCGCCCTTCCTGTGGGTCATCAGGAGCTGCATGTCGTCTCCGCACCTGGTGACGTAGTAGTCGTTGAGCAGGCCGTCCCTGACCGCCCTGCCCATGGCCTCTGAGGCCACCTCCATCATCCTCGGGTGGGGCCTGGAATGACCCGCGATCGATCCTACATCGGCCTTGATCAGCGAAACCGTGACCTTGTCAGCCATTTTGCTTCCCCCAAACAGCGTGTTTGGCACGAATCCAGCGGATAAGACGCAAGCCGTATATTAACAGTTTCCAAACGGCTGGTGACGAACGACCGCGGCCGCTCTCCCGAGCCAGGCTGGGTAGCGGTGCTTGAGAGCCGTGGGACAGCAGTTAAGTATGCTCCGACGGATGCGGTGCAGGACAAGGCGGAGCCTCGCGTGTGGGTCGCATGGCTCCGTCGGCAAGCTCGGTGATGCTAGGGGATGTCTTCGGAGAAGCTCGTCAAGGTCCTCAAGGCGAGGAAGGAGCAGATCGTCGATGATTGGGTCAGGGCGGTCCATGAATCCGGCCCGATGTACGCCTCACGGCCAGTCGAGGAGCTGAGACAGAGCCTGCTCCCCATGGTGGAGGGCGTGACCCTCGCGGTCGAGAAGAACGACTATTCGGTCATGTTCGATCTGATCAGGGCGATCGCGAAGGTCCGCGGCAGGACCGGGTTCTCTTTGGGAGACGTCCAGAAGGCGATCATGCTCGGCGTGGACGTGATCATGGGAGAGCTCATCAGGTCGTGCACGCCCGAGGAATCCCAGGAGTGCTTCGAGGCCATCAGGAAGCTCGTCGAGGTCATGAACTGGTCGCACCTGGGCCTCGGGGACGCCTTCAGCGACGTCCTCCAGAAGGAGTTCACCGCGGGCACGCTCGTCGCGCTGAGCGCTGCCCAGACGGATTTCGAGGAGGAGGGGATCATACGGAAGTCCCTGGACGAGTGCTGCAGGCTCCTGGGGTACGAGCGCGGGGCGGTGCTCCTGCGGTACAGGACCGAGTTCTCCTCGACGATGCCACTCAACACCGCCGACGACGAGGCGCTGTTCAGGGCGATAGGGGCGAAGGTCATCAAGACCGGGGAGGCTGTGAACCTCGAGCCCGCGGAACCCAAGGCCAGGAAGACCCGGCAGGTGGCGCTCAGGACCGCCGTCGGGCTGCCGATCATGGCCCGGGGGAAGATCCTGGGGGCGCTGCTGCTCGGGTCCCCCGTGCAGAAGACCATGTCCCAGCACGAGATGGACTTCGCCAAGGCGGTCACGAGCCAGATAGGGCTCGCGTGCGAGAACGCCCGCCTGCTGAAGGACGCGAAGCACCGGGGGGACAAGTTCAAGGGGGAGTACGAGGAACTCTTCACCATACTGAGCCAGCTCGGAGCGTTCGTCTATGTCTCCGATATGGACAACTACTCGATCATCGCCGTGAACAGGTTCATCGAGGACGCCTTCGGGAAGGACCTGATCGGCAAGAAGTGCTACGAGAGGCTGCAGAACAACCCGGAGGGGCCGTGCTCGTTCTGCACGAACAGGTACCTGCTGAAGGACGGAGTGCCCACGGGCCCGTACACATGGAAGAACAGGAACCCGGTCACGGGCAACTGGTACCAGTGCATCGACCGAGCGATCCACTGGCCGGACGGCAAGATTGTCCGGATGGAGGTCGCGTTCGACGTGACCGAGCTGGAGACCGCGAGGGCGAAGCTCGAGGAAGCCAGGCGCATGCTGGAGCTGTTCAACGACCTCCTGGTGCACGATGTCAGCAACTATGCCGGGGTCGCGAGATCGTACCTCGAGCTGCTGAGAGACGCGCCCGAGACGGCGCAGAAGAACCGCGAGGACATGATCAGGACGGCGCTCGGGCAGATGCGGAGGATAGAGGAACTGATCGACAGCGTGTCGAAGCTGAACAGGGCGCAGACCCTCGGCCAGAGCGCCATGGACGTCAGGGACCTGGCATCTATCCTGGAGGAGGTGGTCGCCGACCAGAGGGACGCTCCCGCCTCGTCGGCCGTGGAGATACGCACGGAGTACGCGAGGGGCGTGCACTTCGTCCGCCTGGGGGAGTTCGGGAGGGACATATTCCTCAACCTGCTCTCCAACGCGGTCAAGTACGGCGAGGGCAAGCCCGTCATCATCTCGATCTCGGATTCCACCCTGCAGAGAAGGCCCGCGTGGAAGGTCTCCTTCACGGACCAGGGGAAGGGCATCCCGCCGGAGAAGAGGCTGCAGCTGTTCAGGAGGTTCGAGCGCCTGGACTCGCTGAGCAAGCTCAAGGGCATCGGGCTCGGGCTCACCCTGGTCCGGTCGCTGACGGACATCTACGGCGGGGAGGTCCTGGTCGAGGACAGGGTCATAGGGGATTACGCCCAGGGGACCGTCATCTCGGTCACATTTCCCCAAGGCGTGAGATGCGCGGGCAGCGGTCACACCAATCACCGTCACGGAGGGTTCTGTCAATAGTCGGGTGGCAGACCTTCTGACCACTTCGACAGCTGACTCGTCCCATTCGGCTCCGGCCGTGCGCCCCTCTCGGGGTCGTATAGGACCATCATCACGTCATGCTGGGACGCGCCGGGGCTGAACCGTAGGCCCCCTGCCGCCCTGTCGCAGGCGGCTGGTCGCAGCGGGCCCGCCCCTTCAGACATCGCCTGGATGGGCCTGTCCGAGGAGGCGAATGATGCGTACGCGCCCATTCGGGAATATGGATTTCTCCCACACGTCGAGCGCGATCCGCTGCCTTCATCCGGGCCGACCTCGACGACCCGTGTGTGTGCCGTGTTTGGCATCGTCACTGCAGCCGTCCGGAGGGTCTTGACCCTTGGCACTACATGTAGCACCCGATGGCTTGACAGAACAGTCACGGAGAAAGGCTTAAGCGAGCATACGGCTTTGGACTGTCCGCAAGTGAAGGACTGATGGGAGTAGTCGAGGACCTCAAACCGATATTCTCTCCGAAATCCATCGCCGTTGTAGGCGCATCCAGAAGCCCTATGAAGATAGGGTACGAAATCCTCCAGAACATACTTGTGCACGGGTACCAGGGCAAGGTGTACCCGATCAACCCCGAGGCCCCGGAGATCATGGGGCTGAGGTCTCTCCCGAGCGTGCTCGCGGTCAAGGACGACATCGACCTCGCTATCATCGCGGTGCCCGCGGAGTTCGTGCCCAAGGTCATGACCGAGTGCGCCAAGAAGAAGGTCAAGGGCGCGATCGTCATATCATCCGGGTTCGGCGAGATCGGCGAGAAGGGCAAGCAGCTGGAGCAGGAGGTCCTCCAGATAGCCCGCAGGGGGGGCGTGAGGCTCGTCGGCCCTAACACTCTAGGGTACAAGGACCCGATAGACAAGCTGGACGCGGCGTTCGTGTTCGGCATGCCCAAGCCGGGAGAGATCGCGCTCATAAGCCAGAGCGGCGCCCTGTGCGTCGGCATGGTCTACTACGCGAACGGCGAGCACATCGGGCTCTCCAGGGTCATAAGCGTCGGCAACAAGGCGGATGTGGACGACGCCGACCTGATCGAGTACCTCGACCAGGACAAGGCGACCAAGGTCATCGCGATGTACATCGAGGGGATCAAGGACGGCAAGCGGTTCATCGATGTCGCGAGGAAGTGCAGGAAGCCCATAGTGGCGATCAAGGCCGGCAGGACGCCCGCGGGCTCCGCTGCGGCGTCGACGCACACTGGCTCCCTGAGCGGCTCCGACGCCGTCTACGACTCCGCGTTCAAGCAGGTGCACATCCAGAGGGCATACGACGTCACCGAGATGTTCGACTTCGCGCGCGCCCTCGCATACCAGCCGCCCGCCCTGGGGAACAAGGTCGGGATCATATCCAACGGCGGAGGGGCGGGGATCATGGCCGCCGACTGGTGCGAATCCATAGGCCTCAAGGTGCCCAACCTGACCAAGAAGACCATAGATGCGCTGAGGCCGCACCTGCCGTCCATCACGACCGCGCGCAACCCCTTGGACGTCACGGGCGACGCGAGGTTCCACAGGTACCACGCCACCGGCAGCATCATGATCTCGGACCCCAACGTCGACGCCCTGATCATGACCTGCGTCCATGCGGGCATCGCGAGGCCAAGGGAGTACGTGGGCGCCGTGATCAAGCTCGTCGAGGAGAAGAAGAACGCGAAGAAGCCCATAGTCGCGTGCTGGGTGGGCGGGCCCGAGATAGACGAGGTCGTGCAGGAGCTCAGGGTGCAGAACATCCCGGTCTACCCGAGCGCGTCGAGGGCCGCGAAGGCCGTCCGGTGCCTGTACGACGAGGGGCGCAGGCTCGAGCTGCTCGGGAAGAAGTAGCAGGGCCAGAACGGATGACGCTTCCGGGCATGCTTCTGTCGGCCGTCCGGTGATGCCAAAACACTCAAATGCTGGTTATGCATGGCCCCGCCCAGATGGGCATCACAAGGGGCGCTTGGGTCACCCCGGCCTGCGCGCTGTCGGCAGTGGCGCTGTGGGGGCTCGCGTTCCCCCTGATACAGGACGGGCTCGTGTTCTTCTCGCCGATAATGCTCGGGTTCCTCAGGTTCGCGTTCGCCTCTGCTCTGATGATGGTCATCATCGTCCTCAGGTACAGGCTCTCGACGGTCGCCGAGACCGTCAGGAAGGAGTGGAGGCCGCTGCTGGTGCTCGGTGCGCTGTATGTCACCATCCCGAACATCGCGCAGAACATGGGGCTCGAGCACGGGACTTCGTCCATCGCGTCCGTGATCCAGTCGTCGGGCCCTATGATGACCCTGCTGTTCGCCGCGCTGCTCCTGAACGAAAGGCTCACCGTGCGCAAGGGCGCGGGCTCCGCGCTGGCCATGACGGGGACGGTGCTCCTGGTCGCAGGCGGGGGGCTGTCCCTCGGGGACGATGCCTTCGTGAGCAACATTCTCATCCTGGCGAGCGCCGCCTCGTACGGCCTCGCGTGGGTCTCCGCGAAGAGGATGCTCGAGCGCAACCCGCCCGTTCTCATCATCGGGCTGTCGCTCGCGTTCGGCACCCTGCTCCTGGGCGCGGTCGTGCCCTTCGAGCCCGGCCTGGACTACGAGTTCTCCCGGGAAGCGCTGGTCAACCTTGCGGTCCTGGGGTTCCTGTGCGGGGCGGTGTCCTCCCTGCTCTACCTCTACTCGCTCGAGCGCGAGGAGGTCTCGAAGCAGGCGTTCTTCATCTACCTCATGCCGCTCTTCGCGTCCGTCTTCGCCTGGGTGCTCAGGGAGGAGACCGTTGCCCTCTGGACCGCCGTGTGCGGCCTCGTGATCATAGGCGGCGTCGCGGTCGCGCAGACAGGCAGCAGGCGCTAGGGGGGAAGGAGCAGCTCCGGCTCGGGCTCCCTGAGCTCGGATGCGGGCCGTATCTCCCCCGCGCGCTCGGCCCTCTTGAAGAAGTACGAGAACATCACGGGCGCGAGGAAGGTCGACACGAACCCCATCAGGACGAGCACGGAGAACACCTCGTTCCCTATCAGGCCCTCCTCGAGCGCGAGCCTGGCGAACACCAGCTCCATCGCGCCCTTGCCCATCATCATGGAGGATATGGCCATGGACTCGTTCCCGCCGATCCCGAGCAGACGGGCCGGTATGAAGCTCCCGGCGACCTTCCCCACGATCGCGATCGACGTGGCCGCGACGAGCAGAGGGAGGTTCCTCGAGACCGCATCGAAATCGAGCGAGAAGCCGATGAGCACGAAGAATATGGGCGCGAGGAACCCCAGGGTGACCCCGGAGAGGATGTCCTCGACCCTGGCCCAGACCTTGAGCCCGGTCCCCGTCTCCCTGAGCAGCACGCCCGCGACGAACGCCCCTATGAACCCGGGAAGGCCGATCCGCTCCGCGAGCACGGCGAACACGAGCGCGATGCCTATCGCCACCGCGAACGCCCCCTCCCCGGTCTGCATCCGCCTGAGCAGCTTGTAGATGTGAGGGACGACGTACCTGCCGATGAGGAACGCGAGCACGAAGAACATGATGAACCCGGCTGCGAGATAGAGCAGCTCGTACGGGGAGGCGTCCTCGCCTCCCCCGAGCACGATGCCCATCGCGAACAGGAGCGCTATGTCGGTTATCAGGGCGGCGCTGACTATCGTCTCGCTCGTCCTCGTGTTGATGACATCCATGTCCTTCAGTATGCGGATGGTGACGGGGAGCGCGGTCACGGCCATCGCGAGCGCGATGAACGCGCGCTCGGCCCCCTCGAACCCGAAGAGTATCGCGAGGTAGTACCCGAGCCCGAGGGGGAAGACGATGCCCATCGCGGCGATCGACCCGCCCTTCCAGGACGACGAGAAGAGGTTCCTCGGGGAGAACTCCATGCCCACATAGAGCATCAGGAAGAGTATGCCGAGGTCCGCGAGGTCGGACAGGAACTGGGAGGAGTACATGTCCTCCAGGCCCGCGAACACCTCTCCCAGGACGAACGGCCCGAGTATGATCCCCGCCAGGAGCTCGCCCACGATCGGGGGCTGGTTGACCCGCGACACCGCCTCGCCCAAGGCTTTGGCGAAGGCGATCAGAAGCAGCACGTAGACGAGTATCGAGAGCTCCATCCGGTGTCCCGCACCTCTCTGGCCAGGGATGACTTGCGCGCGGATTAACTTTGCCGAGACCGGATGGTCACGCCAGGGAAAAGGTAAATACCTGCGACTAGGTTACGCGGGAACGGTGGTAATCACTTGCCCTCTTGGCAGCACATCACCTACTCCAAGGAGATCAGGCCCGGCTCAGTTCGGCCAGCAGGTCACGGTCGGCGGATGGGTCCAGGACCTCAGGAACCTCGGCGGGATATCGTTCCTCCAGCTCAGGGACAGGCACGGGGTCATCCAGGTCACGACCCTGAAGAAGAAGAGCAAGGAGCTGTTCGACATGGTCGCGGGGATACCCCGCGAGTCCGTCGTGCTCGTGACCGGGACCGTCAAGGAGAGCAAGGAGGCCCGGGCGGGCTTCGAGATACTCCCGGACAAGGTCGTGCTGCTGAGCAAGGCGGAGACGCCCCTTCCCCTGGGGGTCATAGACAAGGTCGGGGCAGACCTCGACACGCGCCTGAACAACAGGTTCATGGACCTCAGGAAGGAGGAGGTCAAGTCCATATTCCAGATCAAGTCGAGGACCCTCGAGGGGATACAGGAAGTACCTCGTCTCCGAGGGGTTCGTCGAGGTCAGCACGCCCAAGATCGTCGCCGCGGGCGCCGAGGGCGGGTCGACCCTGTTCCCCATCAAGTACTTCGACAGGAGCGCTTACCTGGCGCAGAGCCCGCAGCTGTACAAGCAGAACCTGATGGCTACGGGCCTGGACCGCATATTCGAGATCTCGCCCGCGTACCGGGCGGAGGCGTCGGACACGATCAGGCACATCGCGGAGTTCATATCGCTCGACGTCGAGCTCGCGTTCATCGAATCGTCCGAGGACATCATGGCCGTGGCCGAGGGCATAGTCGTCAACAGCCTGCAGCACGTGCGCGAGCACGCGAAGGATGAGCTCGGGAAGCTGGGCAAGATGCCCGAGCTGCCCGCCATCCCCTTCCCGCGCGTGAAGTACAAGGACGCGGTCGAGATGCTCAACGGTGCGGGGTTCAAGATCGAGCACGGGGAGGACCTCGGGACGGAGGGCGAGAAGGCCCTCGGGGAGCTCATGCTGAGGGAGAAGAAGTGTGAACTTTATTTCATCACTGAGTTCCCGACCTCGCTTAAGAGAGGCACTTTCTACGCCAAGAGGTTCGACGACGACCCCGAGACCACCGGGTACTTCGATCTTGACTACAGAGGGCAGGAGATCGTGTCGGGCGGACAGAGGGAGCACAGGTACGACGTGCTCACGGAGCAGATGAGGGAGAACAACCTCAGCCTCGAGTCGTTCGACTTCTACCTCAAGGGCTTCAGGTTCGGCATGCCCCCGCACGGAGGGTTCGGCTTCGGCGTGGAGAGGTACATCCAGAAGATGCTCGATCTGCCGAACATAAGGGAGGCCGTCCTATACCCGAGAGACAGGTCAAGACTGATCCCGTGAAGAAGCGCCCGGCCAAGCTCCTCGTGGAGCTGCCCACGGCAGACGAGATCGACGCGCTCGCCATGAGCACGCCCGACTTCAAGGTCAGGAAGTTCGAGTTCGAGCACAACGAGACCAAGGCCGACCTGGACTACGTCCCGTGCAAGGGCCAGATCCTCCTCGTGATCCGAGGGGAGAGGGGCATGGCGCTCATCAAGCGCAGAGGGTGCAAGGACTGGACCCTCCCGAGCGGCAGGATACGCACGTACGAGGACATGCCCACGGCCGTCAGGCGCGTGGCGAAGCGCGAGTGCGGCCTGGGGGTCAGGAGCATGGACCTCGAGGCGATGTACGATGTCGTGTGGCACCATGAGGACGTCTCGATCAAGCGCCTGTGCCTCGTCTACTCCGCGACCACGGACGACACCGAGTGCAAGCCCGCGCCGTCCGCGAACGTCGCCGAGGCAGCGTTCCACAAGGACATGCCCGAGTCGCACCTGAAGGGCGACATGGACCTCGCGGCCATCGGCGACTCCAGCGAAAAGTGAAAAAGCCCGGAACGCCATAGGCGCGGGCGATGGGAAGGATTTTCGAGCGGGAGCTCAAGGGCATCCTGAGCGCGAACGAGGACGTGCTGGCGCGCGTGACGAAGACCTGCGACCCCGAGGAGCGCGCGGGCTACATGAAGATCCGCGAGAAGCCGTTCATGGTGGTCAGGGGCGCGGGCTCCCTGGGCGTGGACCTGGTCGCCATAAGGGCGGGCTTGTCCCTGCCGATCGAGGTCAAGAGCTCCACGAGCGATGTGCTCAGGTTCAGCAGGAGCGAGAAGCTCGTCGTGCAGGCGCAGGAGATGATAGACGACTGCAAGCGGGTCGGGCTCATGCCGGTGTACGCCTTCAGGTACAAGCGCCAGAGGGGCGACGCGTGGAGGATATTCACGCTGGACGTCGGCAGGCTCGACGGGAGGCTCAGGCCGGTGTACGAGCGTCTGCCCAAGATAACCCCGTCCAAGGAGGGGAACCTGATCATGCGCTGGAACGACGGGATGCCCCTGAGCAAGTTCATCGACTACCTTGTGATGCTGATGTCCTAGGGAAAAGCCCTAGCTCAGAAGTTGAATAATAAAAAGAGAGGGGGAGTGACTGACTCTGGGACGGCTCCCGGGGAGCATATAATCCTCAGTTCTGAGAATCGGACATGATTATCACCATTGAGACAATGCGTGAACGGTTTACGCCGCTGACATGCTGGCCGGCGCCGGAACGAGACCTGGACGCCCACCCATCGGACGGTGTGGAGTTCATAAAGGGGGAGGGCAATCACCTTCCAAGGTCGGGATTCTATGAGCAAGACGGAACAGAACCTCAGGGCCGCCCTGGCAGGAGAGACGGAGGCGAGGGCGAAGTATGTCAAGTGGGCCGGGGCCGCCACCAAGGAAGGGCACCAGGCCATCGGGAGGATATTCCTCGAGACCGCAGAGAACGAGTACGAGCACTCGGCCATGATCATGAAGCTGCTGGGCATGGTCGGCTCCACGGAGGAGAACCTGAAGACGGCCTACGACGGCGAGACCCACGAGTGGACCTCGATGTACCCGCAGTTCCTCAAGGAGGCAAAGGCCGAGAAGAACGAGGCCGCGGTCAAGTTCTTCGAGCACGTCATCAGGATCGAGCAGCACCATGCGAAGCGGTACAAGCTCCTCATGGCCAGGCTGAAGAACGGGAAGCTGTACAAGTCCGACAAGGAGGAGATCTGGTTCTGCACCAACTGCGGTTACATGCATAAGGGCAAGGAGGCGCCGGAGACGTGCCCGAACTGCCTGCACCCGCAGGGGTACTTCAAGCGGACGGACGACCTGGACTACGGCAAGATCGAGATCTAGGAAAAATAAAATCGAGGCGCGTCCGGCCTTCGGCCGGGCCGCCACCCGTCAGCACTCATAGGGCTCATCACGGGACCTCGCGGTCCTCAGCTGACCCTCTTCTCATCATTTGAGCAGCTGATGGCTTTCCGGCTATTTTACCGGAACCGTCGGGGCGCCCTTCCGGGGCACGGATTAAATATCCACGACGCCTAGATGGCCCTCCGTGGAGCCCCTCAGCACGAACATCTGGGTGTTCTTCGGGATGACGCTCGTCATCTCCCTGTCAGGAGTGATGATGCCGGGCCCCGTGTTTGCGGCCACGGTCGCCAAGGGCTACAAGGACGGGAAAGCCGGCCTCAAGATAGCCCTCGGGCACGGCCTGATAGAGTTCCCCCTGATGGCCCTAATCATCCTGAGCCTCGGGGTCGTGTTCGAGAACTCGCTGGTCCAGGCGGGGATAGGTCTGGTGGGTGGGGCGCTCCTGGTCTTCCTGGGCGTCATGATGGTCCGCGCGAGGAAGCAGATCGCCCTCGAGGGGACCGAGGTGTTCCCCCGCAACACGATCGTCACGGGCGCGCTCACCACGTCCGCGAACCCGTACTTCTTCCTCTGGTGGGCGACCGTGGGCGCGCTCCTGATATACACAGCGCAGGAGTTCGGGCCGGTCGTCGTGCTGGTGTTCGCCGTCGCCCACTGGAGCTGCGATCTCGTGTGGTATTCGTTCACGTCGTTCGCTGTGTTCAGGACGAGGCACCTGTGGACCCCCCTAGTGCACGAGATCGTGTTCGGAGTTTGTGGGGCGCTGATGGTCGCCTTCGGGGTGTACTTCATGGTGGGGCCGGTCGCGGAGCTGGCCTGAAGGCCCTCACGCTCGGCGGCCATCTCCGACGTCGCGGGAGGCTGACCGCCTGCAGACGCGGCACCCCGCTGACTAGCCAGTTTCAGACTTGTACCATAAACGCACTTATCTGCTCCCGCCGTTCTGCGTGACAGAACCGTACTGATACGGACATCGGAGGTAGGGTAGGATGAGACGAGGGGCATTGGGAATCGTGTTGATGGCAATCACCGCAGTCGCGGTCATCGGGATGCAGGGCGTCCTGGCTGGACCCGTCCAGTCGGTGACGGCCTGTCTGAAGATGGAGCCCGGACAGCCTCTGGGCACCGCGGTCTATTCGTGGTGGGACGACGACACGGCGAGGCTTGAGATAGAGGTCGCTGGGGCAGTCCCGGGCACGTACTGCATATTCGTCGACAAGGTGAAGATGGACGTGAAGTTCACCGTCGACGACACCGGAGCAGGCGCGCTGAAGCTGGACACCAGATGGGGCAACGTCATCCCGGTCATCGTGGCTGGCTCGACGATATCCATGAAGAACTGCGCCGACACGACCATCGTGATCTGCGGCATGTTCAAGTAGGACCGGCGTTCGTAGCCGGCCATCTCAAACTCCTTTCCATCATTCTTCTGCACAATACATGAACGAGCATGAGCCACTTCGATAGTGCGGAATCCCGCCGTTCAGGCCGTTACCGTGATCTCGGTGCTCGCGGAGGAATCGAACTCCCAACCCGCGCCCCACGCGAAGACCGTGTATGAACCCGGGGACAGCACCTGCTCGCACATGAGTCATCGGTCTGATTCCAGCCACATCCGCCGCATATACTCTCGCCCGGTTCGAGCGTCTCGTACACCATCCACCACAGGGCAACCTGGGGAATGGCGTACACAAGCGAGCCATCCGAATCGTGCACGGAGAAATGTGCCACGAGGCTGCTGCCGAAGGTCATATCGACCGCGTCATAGCCGTAGTTCATGTACTCAGCGTACATGCGGATCGTCTCTCCCACAGCGTACTCATCCTTATCCGTATGAACGGTGAAGGCGACACCACGCTCCTGTCGGTCCACCGCAGAAGCCGCCGTGACCACCGATGCAAGGACGACCATCGAGACGATGATTAGAACGCGCATCCTCTTTCGGGCCGGCCAAGGGCCCCTCTGCTCCTTTGCCGGCACATCACCCTCAGACCCCACAGACGAACCTCCGCGAATCACGAGGTGTTCATAGCTATAGGAACCTTTCAGTCATGCCCTGGACGACGCGATGTCGTGCGTGGGCGACTGGACCGTGTCCGCTCAGGCTGCAGATGACGGGTCACATGCGTTCCGGCCTGGGCGATCAGTGCGCCGTCATCCCCTGGCGTCGATCACCGTGACCGAGACCGTGTCCGTATCGACATTGCCCGAGCCGTCCTTCACGGTGAGCGTCACCTCGTAGACGCCCGTAATCCAGAAGGTGAACGTCGGGCAGACGCCGTAGAGCTCCACAAGGTCACCTTCGTACAAGAAGCTCCAGACATATGAAACGACCCCTACATTGTCATCCGACGCGGAGCCATCCAGCATTGTCTCCACTCCGATGAAGGTAGTGATCTCGTGACCCGCATTGGCCGACGGAGGCTCCGTGTCCGGGATCACATCGAACGAGTGGACCTCGTACGGGGCGTACCTCGGGGACGTCCGCTCCACGCCGCTGAGGTCGTGCGCCACGATGTAGTAGTCGATGTTGCATCCTCCCGCCTGGGAAGGTATCAGCCCTGAGTATTCGTCGACCCTGTCGGTCGCCGCCATCGGGACTTCAGACCACGCACCGTCGTCCGCTCTGTACCTCACGTACAAGGCAGACGTGTCAACCCCTCGGGCCGCGGTCATGTCCGCGACGACCTGGAAGCCGACGTCAGAGTACATGGAATCGTCCAGAGGATCGTGCTCTATGTCGAACTGCGCCTCCTCCCGGTCGTCCGCGATCTCTGCCAGGAGCATGGATCCGCGGATGTTGATGTAGATATCGTTCAGGAGGGCTCTCAGTTCGTGCTGTGACCAATCGTTCCACCGTCCCACCTCGATGCAGAACGGATAGACATCCGCTCCTCCATAGAGCCAGTCGAGGGAGTCGCCCGTCGTCGGATACATTTCCGATGACTGGGAAGCATAGTAGTCTGTAACCTCTGCGAGCTCGGTCCCGATGCGGACGAGGTCGTCATTGTCCGAAGGCAGGTTCGTCGTATAGCCCCACGGCCACATGACCCAGAGTGCGCACCAGTGGAAGTCGATGGCGAGCTGGAAGTCGTGGCTCAGGACGAGGTCCCGGATCGCCTGAGTCTCGGGCTCCGAGAACGCGTACTCCCCGCAGTAGACGACGCTAGACGTGTCCGTGGATGTGCCCGCACCGCCCCACTCACCCAGGGGATCGCCGTTCTGGGAACCGTCGAAGTTGCGGTTGAGGTCGACCCCGAAGGTCCCGTCGCCGTTGTCCCTCCTGTTCTTCCTCCAGGTATCGTCGACCGTCATCGCGTACTCCATTCCGTCAGGGTTCGCCACCGGGATTATCCACGTCTCCCGGTTGTCCACGAGCCAGCTTGTCCTGGCGTCGATCCCGTACAGGTCGGTCATGTTCTCGATGAGCTGAAGCGCGATCTCCGTGGAAGGATACTCGCCCGCATGGAGACGTGCGATTATCAGCACCTCAGGCTCGTCCTCTTCCACCCCGGGGTTGTCCGATATCTTCACCGCGAGTATGTCCCTGTCCGCGATGCCCGCGGTCTTCTCCCAGCTGTCGCCGATGTCGTACACCTTCGCGATGTCGGGATGGTTCGCTTCTGTGGCGTAGAGCGTCGATACCACCGTCTGGAAATCCCGATACACATACACGCTGGGTGGGCCGTCGATAGTCATCGGTTCCAGAGAGGCCGCAGTGCAGTTTCCCCACACACCGACGATCAGCGATGCGGGCAATCCAACGAGTACCACCACGGCCAGCGATAGAACGAACGCACTGTGTCTAACCATCAATCTCCGATTCCCCCCAATCAGCTCCCGCATGTCCCTCATGAATATGAGGCCGTGCGCAAGGAAACCGTACCATTTAAAACGCTATATTAATCTTCTTCAGACCTTGCCCACCCATCATCGTCAACAGGGGGGTTCCGCCCGAGCTACGTTCGATTCATATAGCTACATTACGCTCGGGAGACCGTTCATACACACTGGGGGATTTCGGGTGTATAGGATTCAAAGGGGCATGGTGTGTGCAGGAATAGCCTTGGCAATCGTTTTTTCGGGCCTCGCTGTCTCGTTCAGCGGGTCTGCCGACGAGACCACGCCCGTAGGAGCAGACCTGATCGTATCCGACATGAGTTGGTGCGACATGTTCGGGGATGCGAGCTCTGTCGGACCCTCGATCACCTCGGGCCAGCCGTACACGATAACTGCGACCATCGAGAACATGGGGACTGAGGGTGCTGGCAGTTTCTCAACGGTCTTGTACATCGACGGGATGCCATTCGGAAGCGCGGTCGTGCTCACAGGCCTAGCGGCCCAGGGGAATGCAGCCATCAGCTGGGCAGGAATCGTCACATCCGATACAGGGCGTCACGAGGCTCAGGTGGCTGCGGATTCGGAGAACACCGTCGACGAACTCAATCCGGATGGCACTGCAGAGGAGAACAACGAGTTGACGGGGACTTTCGATGTAGTCAATGCCGAGTGGACCTTCGCCGTCTATATAGATGGCGACAACAACCTTGAGTACGTCGGGTTCCTGGACTTCCTCGAGATGGCTTTGGTCGGTACGACCCGCGAGGTCAACATCGTGGTCCAGTTCGATAGGGTCGAAGGGTACTACACCGATTACGGCGATTGGACGGACGCGAAGAGGTTCCTGATAACACGAGGCATGGAGCCCTGGGCAGAGTCCGCCTACGAGGACCTGGGAGAGGTGAACATGGGCGATGAGGAGACGCTCTCTGACTTCGCCTTGGACACCTTCGACAGGTTCAGGTCAGCAAGGACCAGTCTAGTACTATGGGACCACGGCTCAAGCTGGTACGGAGGATGCTGCAGGGATGAGGCGTCAGCCAACGACTCGCTCAAGACCGACGAGATGAGAGGTGCCCTGATGGACGCCACCGGAGTCCTCGGCACCCAGATCGACATCGTCGGGTTCGACGCCTGCGTCATGGCGTCCATGGAGATCTGCTACGCCTTCGAAGACCTCTGCGTGGACTTCGTGGCTCCCGAGGCGATGGTCTCTGGCACGGGCTGGCCGTACGACGCCGTCACGCAACAGCTTGTCGCGAATCCTTCGATGGGGTCGGAGCAGCTCTGCGAGGTCATGGTCTCAGAGTACATCATAGAGTATGAGGGATCGTCGATCGACGCTCTGTCCGCGTTCCGCGTCGATGTCGTCTGCTCGAGCGTGAGAGACGCTCTGTCGGAGTTCGCCGACAGCCTGCTCACGGGAGGGGACAGCTACGACGGACGCGTCCAGTCCGCAAGGAATGTGGTCTGCGGCTTCGACATCATCCTGACAGACCCGTCATACAAGGACACCTACAGCGCGGACCTGTACACCTTCGCGAGGGAGGTGGCATCGCGCATAGCCGATGAGCGGGTACAGGTCGCCGCGCAGGACGCTGATGAGCGCGCTCGAAGACGCGAGGATCGCGTTCGGAGTGATGTGCCGAGTTCAAACCGTACGGCGACATCTTCGGCATGATGATATTCTGGCCCGAGCAGCCCCTGTACCTCGAGGAGTACACCGCGGAGCGCCTATCCCTCGACACCAGTTGGGACGAGTTCCTGTTGACGTTCTACGCCTAGGAGACGCTCGGTAAGGTTCCCCCTTGACCCTGATAGCGACCGGGACGATGGCGCCCCTGGCGACCTTGACGATGCCAATGACAGCGCGCTCATTTGAAATAGCGGCAGGGCGATTCCAAGTCCGGTCCGAGTACTCTCAGGGGGATCTGGCGTGTTCAGAGCTCACAGGGGCATAGAGTGCGCAGGGATAGCGCTGGCGATACTGTTCTCCGGCTTGGCCGCATCGTTAGGGGGCATGGCGGAAGGCACGGTCCCAGCCGAAGCCGACCTGACCGTTTCCGACATACTCTGGTGTGACATGTTCGGGGAGACAGACACACTCCTGCCGGCCCTAACGTCTGGTCAGCCATACACGATACTCGCGACCATCGAAAACATCGGGAGGACTGACGCAGGGGCATTCTCGACCGCGCTGTGCGTGGACGGCACATCCTTCGGCGGCGTGAGGACTCTCGACGGCCTCGCGGCCCATGCCTCGACGACTGTCAGCTGGACCGGGGTAATCACATCCGACTCGGGGAAACATACGGCCTTCGTGTCCGTGAACAGCGAGGACACTGCTGCGGATTATGACCCCGCCAACAACGACCTCGAGGAGCGTTTCGCCGTGGTCGAAGCCGAGTGGACCTTCGCGATCTACATGGACGGTGACAACAACCTGGAGTACTACGGGATCCTGGACTTCCTCGAGATGGCGCTGGTCGGGACGACCCCGGAGGTCAACATAGTGGTCCAGTTCGACAGGGCCGAGGATTATTACATCGATCATGGCAACTGGACGGACGCGAAGAGGTTCCTGATAACGCAGGGGATGGAGCCCTGGGCGGAGTCCGCTTACGAGGACCTTGGAGAGGCGAACATGGGCGCAGAGGAAACGCTCTCAGGCTTCGCCTCGCATGCCTTCGACAGGTTCAGGTCGGCAAAGACCTGCCTTGTGCTCTGGGACCACGGCGCGGGCTGGTGGAAGGGGTGCTGCGAGGACAGACTGTCCAATGACTGGCTAATGCCTGATGAGATTAGGGGCGCGATGACGGAGATCACGGAGGCCATCGGAGCACGGGTAGACACCATCGCATTCGACGCTTGCATCATGGGGTCCCTCGAGGTGGCATATTACTTCGACGGGCTCGCGGTGGACTTCGTGGGGTCGATAGCCCCCGTGCTCGGGACCGGTTTTCCATATGACGCGATCCTCGAGCGGCTGACGGCCGACCCGTCGATGGGGTCGGAGCAGCTGTGCGAGGTGATGACATCGGAGTACGCCCTCGAATATTTGGGGTACACGACCCTGTCCCTCTCCGCGTTCCGCGTGGATAGCCTGTGCACGAACGTGAAGTCTGCCCTGACGGCGTTCGCTGACCGCCTGCTCGAGCTCGGCGAGAGCTACTTCGGGCGAATAGGGGCGGCGAGGCTGGCGACCTATGGTTTCGATGTGATCCCGGGAGACTACAGATGGCTCACGACCTACAGTGCGGACCTGCACATGTTCGCGCAGGAGGTCACCCAGCGCATCGAAGACGCCTCGCTCGCGATGGTCGCGGCGGACCTCATGACTGCCCTCGAGGAGGCGCGGATATCCCTTGGAGTGTGCTCGAGAGACGCGGTGTACCACGACATCCTCGGGCTGGTGGTGTTCTGGCCGGAGGTGCCTGTCCTGCTGGAGGAGTATAGGGCGGAGCCGCTGGCCCTCGACACGACCTGGGACGAGTTCCTGCTCGACTACTACTCCGAGTGAGCGAGCGCGGTCGAGCCGTCCAATCGAATTTGCATGCAAATCTCCGTACGGAATGATTCCGGATCAGATGCCGAGCTTCGCATCCCACGGGGGCGTAGCAAAGAGCATAGGGGAGAGAGGGCATTCGGGAGATGGGGGCTATGCAATCACCCAACTCAAATTACCAAGAAGCAAGAACCGCAAGATCGAGGAGCGTATCGAAAAGCATCGGAAGGGAAGACCGAGCAAGAAGAAGTAGCAGAGGTTACTGGGGATCGGAGGAATGGCAACGAAATGCCCGAGTTGTGGATTCAAGAATCCTGAAAGCCAGAAGTTCTGTGGAGAATGCGGTGTCAGCCTGAGTGGGCCGCTCCTGCCAAGAGCGGGGCTGCTGAAATGCCCCAATTGTGGGTTTGACAACCCAGAGGGCAAGAGATTCTGTGTCAGCTGTGGCAGCATGATATCTCGGCCGCCGAAATCGGACACGTCGAAGCAGGTAAGAAAGGAGTAAGAGAGTCTGGCTCGATGCAGCCATCATCCAATCAAAGAATGGCCAGATGGCTTCAGTTCCCTTCCGGCTTATCCCTATAACAAGAAAAGACCGATTGTAAGGGGTTTTATCGGCCAGGAACCTGTCCCGATCAAAGCTTCAGGATGTTCCTTGCCTTGTTCTCGTCGCTGACAGCGAGCGCCACATGCACGTGCTTCGAATCCTTGTCGAGCATGTACGCGGCATCGATGTTGATGCCTTCCTTGGCGAGCGCGCTCGAGATTCGGGCGAGTTCCCCGGGCTTGTCCTCGAGCTTGGCCACCAGCAGATTCCTCTCGGAAAACTGCATGTTGGACTGGCTGAGGCTTTTGCGGGTCATTCTCGGGGTCGGACGTGACAATTCTCACGACCTCGGCTCCGTGCTCTGTCGAGATTGAGCGGATGTTTACGCCGTCCTTCTGCAGGACCTCTGTCACACGCGCCAGCTCTCCCGACCTGTTCGCTAGCTTCACGCTAAACTCCTTTTCCATCTTTCTTCCTCCATTCACAAGAACAAGTTCGCAAGAGATCTCCACCACGTAGGAGACAGAGAAGAATCACGTCTTGACCCAGTGCAATATGAATAACGCGCTTCGTCACTCAACCATGTGCTGCTGCTACACGATATGACGGTAGCCGACGACGATGGTATAGGGTAGGTCCGAGAATGGGAGAGCCCAGCAACCGTGACTACGGACAACTGACAAAACAGACGGAGGACTCCAGAGTCCCCCCAGACGGTGCGTGGGAGTGTGCCCTCATCAGAGAAAGGACTTGAGCGCCTCAAGGTCTGAGAGAACCTATGGGAGGGAGGCAAAGATGAAGGGGCGGAGGAGTCTGACCCGATTCAATAACCCTCAGATTGAGAATCAACCAGAACATTCGGTTCAACCACGGCTCCCTGCACTCCGCGATGTCTGGCGTCAATCCATCATAAGGCACAGTAGTTCCCGTTGTCATCTGATTCTTGGCCAAGGGTTGAGATAACCCGCGGACTCCCGGAGGGTGGTCTCTGGGCAAACGCTGGCCTACAGCGACACGACGACCTTCTCCGACCTCTTTCCCGTCATGAGGTCGATGTCGATGCGGCCGATGTTGACTCGTCTGAGGGACTCGTCCGTGACCTGATCCGCTGCCACCCTCTCGGGGTCCCGCTCGTTCTTCCGTATCATGATCATGAGCGCGTGGCGCTTCTCCTCGAGGCCCAGGACGAAAGTGACCTTCCCCCGAAACTGGGTCGTCTCGTAGAGGTGGTCGCAGCTGCCGTCGGCATAACCCAGGTCAATCAACGCCTGACCCCATACCCTTCCGTCACGCTTCAGCGCGTCGACCTTCCTCCCCTCCTGGGCGCAGTGGAAGTAGATGGCGTTCCTCCCTTCGTCGAAGCCGTGCGTCAAGGTCGCGAGATAGGGGCCATCATCATCGCACATCGCGACCGTGACGTACCTCGCCTCCAAGAGCACCCGGACCATCTCGGCCCTGTCCGTGACCTCCTTCTCCTTCCGTCTGATGCCTCTCACGAAACGCAACCTCCCTGAGCCGAGGGAGAATCGCTGTATGCGATTAGTACTTACTTCCTCCCATCTTGGCCGGGTGTCCGATTGATGTGGCACCGAAAGCACTCAGACAAGGGGTGCCACGAACTCGGATCTGTCGACGTCGAACAGCCCCTTGTCCCCGATCTTGAGTTTCGGTATCACGAGCAGGCTGAGGAACGACATCGTGATGAACGGGTCCCGGAGGGTGCCCCCGAGGGACCTCGCCTCCTGCAACAACGAGTCCTGGACGCGGCTGACCTCGTGGGCAGGTTTCGTGCACATGAGCCCCGCGACCCTGAGGTTCAGCATCGAGCACTTGCCGTTGGAGCACACGCAGAACCCTCCGCCCTCCTGGACGATGGTGTTCACGGCTATCGCCATGTCATCCGACCCCGCGCCCACCACGATGATGTTGTGCGAGTCGTGGGCCACGCTGGAGGCAATCGCGCCGCTCTTAAGCCCAAATCCTCTGACGAAGCCCCTGCTCACTGGTGCCTCCCGGTACCTGTTCACCACGGATATCCGCAGCACGTCGTTCTCGAGATCCGGCATGACCCTTCCGTCCACGACCTTGAGCCTCGCCACGAGGCTGTCGGTGACTATCTCGTCCTTGACCAGGCCGATGACGCGAGCATCGACCTCATGAAGTGTGGATGTGAGCTCGAAATCGGACGGCACCTTGCGCTGGAGCAACAGCTGGTTCGCCATCTCCTTCGGCCGCGTCTGGAACCTGGGCACGCCCCTGCTCGCGACCAGCCCGCCACCCACATACACATCCTCAGCCACGAACAACTCGAGGTCGCGGACCTTTACGATGTCGGCCATCCTTCCAGGTTCGATCGCTCCCAGGGGAAGGCCATAGTGCAGAGCGGGGTTGATGGTGGCCGCCCTCAAGGCGCGCATAGGCTCGATTCCGAAGGAGACCGCCTCTGCAAGAGATCGGTTCAGGTGACCGCGCACGAGCTCCGCCACATCCATGTCGTCCGAGACGAGGATGAACTCGTGGTCCTTCGCGAAGGGAGCGAGCGCCTCAAGGTCCTTCGACGCGCTCCCCTGCCGCACCATTATTGTCATGCCGAGCGCGGCCTTCTCAAGCGCCTCCTCGAACGAGGTGCACTCGTGGTCCGTGGTGATGCCGAGGTCCGCGTATGCCTTCAGCTCAGAACCGGTGAGCATGGGCGCATGGCCGTCGACGGGCTTGTTCAGCCTCTTCGCCACCTCGATCTCAGCGGATATCACGGGGTCGTGCCTGATCGCCCGCTGGTAGTCCATGACCTCGCCCAGCGCGACGAACTCGTCCCTAGCGAGCATGTACTCGATGTCCGCCGGCGCGAACGCGGCCCCGGATGTCTCGAACGGCGTGGTGGGCACGCACGACGGGGCGGTGAAGTAGACTCTGAGAGGGACCTCCTTCGAGTCCCTGCTCATGTACTCGACGCCCGGCGAGCCCGAGCACGTTCGCGATCTCGTGCGGGTTCGCGAGCACCGCGGTGGTCCCGTGGGGAACGACCGCCTCCGCGAACCTAGAAGGACACAGGAGGGACGATTCGATGTGCACATGGGCGTCGATCAGATCCCGGTATCAGAAAACCGTCGAACGGTCCCGGAATCTCCTCGACGCTGGTTATGACTCCATCTCTCTGGAATATCCTTGCGGGGAACACCTTTCCTGTGCGGACGTCTACGAGGTTTCCCTCAATCATTCTCTGCGCCTAGGTTCAATATGACTCTTGTGAGAATTAGATGTTTGCCCGAGATGCCTGGCTGGGGGCCTCGATGCCCCAGGAGTACGAAGCGCGCCTCACTTGCCGGCCTGGAGCATCCTCTCGAGGGGTACCTTCGCCTTGCGGATGATGTCTGCAGGTATCTCGATCTTGTATTGCATCTTCAGGAGCGAGTCGCGCACATCCTCGAGCGTTATCTCCCTCATGTTCGGGCACACGGCGGTCGGGACCTCGTACAGGATCTTCCCTGGCGCCTCCTTCCTGAGCCTGTGGAGCATGTTCGCCTCCGTCCCTATTATGAACTCCGTCTTCGGACGAGGAGACCACGTGCTTGATGATGCCCTCGGTGGAGTACGCGAAGTCGGCGAAATCGATCACGTCCGGGGTGCACTCCGGGTGCACCAGCACCTCCGCCTCCGGGTGCAGCTTCTTGAGCCTCTCCAGGTCGGACCTCGTGATGCCCACATGCGTGGGGCAGTACCCAGGCCAGAGGATGATCTCCTTGTCCTTCACGAACCGCTGGACATAGAGCCCCAGGTTGGTGTCGGGGACGAATATGATCTTCTTGTCCGGGAGCGACTGGACTATCTTGACGGCGTTCGCGGACGTGCAGCAGATGTCGGTCTCCGCCTTCACGTCCGCGGTAGTATTGACATATGATACGACGGGTGCACCCGGGTGCTCCGCCTTGAGCTCCCTGAGGGACTCCACGTCGACCATGGCAGCCATCGGGCACCTGGCCTTCGGGTTCGGGTGCAGGACCGTCTTGTCCGGGTTCAGTATCTTGGCGGACTCCGCCATGAAGTCGACCCCGCAGAACACGATGACCTTGGCGTCCGTCTTCGAGGCCTGCACGGAGAGCCCGTACGAGTCACCGAGGAAGTCCGATACCTCCTGGACCTCCTTCCTCTGGTAGTTGTGCCCGAGGATGATCGCGTTCCGGTCCTTCTTGAGCTCCAGTATCTCCTTCTGAAGGGCATCCATGGTCTCTGAAGCGCGTTATCATCCGCCCTGTAATAATCCTTTCCCCCGGACGCGGGGTGAAGGAGTCCGGGCGCAATCTGGCTGATTGACCTCTTTTCTCGGTGTTTACAGTGAAAGTGACCTCCGAATGGGTCAAGGTGCCAGTCGGCCCCAAGCGAATTCCTTTACGTCACCAACATTCAAATATCGACCCCCCGATTGTGCGGGAAGAACCACGATGAGAACCACCATCAATCTCAAGCACTGCAAGGCGTGCAACATATGCGTCTACATCTGCCCGAGGAAGTGCTACACAAAGGGCACAAGCCTGTCCGAGATGGGCTACTTCGCGGCGGTCAACAGCAGCTTCGAGAAGTGCTACAACCACAACCGGGAGGGGAAGCTCATATGCGAGCTGTGCGTCCTGAGCTGCCCCGACCAGGCGATATCGTGGCGCGAGGAGACCGAGGAGGAGAAGAAGAGATGACCGATGCTTCCAGGGAGCTCTTCGTGCAGGGCAACGACGCATGCGTCGAGGCCTCCATCGCCGCCGGCCTGAAGTTCTTCGCGGGATACCCGATCACGCCGTCCACCGAGATCGCCGAGGGGCTCGCCCAGAGGCTGCCCAAGGCCGGCGGAGTGTTCCTCCAGATGGAGGACGAGATAGCGTGCATATCCGCGGTCGTCGGAGCCTCCTGGGGAGGCGTGAAGTCCATGACCGCGACCTCGGGGCCGGGCTTCTCGCTCATGCAGGAGGCCATAGGGTACGCCGCGATGTCCGAGACGCCCGTCGTGATCGCGAACGTCATGAGGGGCGGCCCTTCGACAGGGCAGCCCACGAGGGCGGCCCAGGGGGACGTCATGCAGACCAAGTACGGCTCCCACGGGGACTACCAGGTCATCGCGTTCGCGCCCGCCAGCGTGCAGGAGATGTTCGACCTCACGATCGATTCGTTCAACTACGCCGAGAAGTACCGGGTGCCCGCGTTCCTGCTCTCGGACGCCGAGATAGGCCACATGAGGGGCCTGCTGAGGATCCCGGACAAGGTCAAGATCGTCAACCGCAAGGAGAAGGGCGTCAAGAGGGACGACGAGGCGTACGAGGTCTCCGACGCCCTGGTCCCTCCTTTCCCGGTGTTCGGGAGGGGCAACAAGGCCATAGTCACGGGCATGACCCACACTGACAAGTCCAAGATAGAGCCGGAGGACGCCAAGGTGCACACCGAGCTCGTCACCCGCCTGAACGAGAAGATCATCAAGTCCAGGAGGGACATCAACAAGTACGAGCTCATAGGCGAAGGCTCGAAGACCATGATAATCTCGTACGGGTCCGCAGCTCTGGGCGCGAAGGAGATCGCGACAAAGGACGGCAACGTCGGCCTGCTGAGGCTCAAGAGCCTCTGGCCGCTGCCCGAGGAGCCCATCCAGGAGGTCGCGGGCAAGTGCGAGAAGATCCTGATGATCGAGATGAACCTGGGGCAGCTGTACTGGCCCGTCAAGAGGGCGTGCCTGGAGGCCGGCTGCAAGCAGGTCGAGTTCCTCCCGAAGATAGGCGGGGACCCGCCCACGCCGAGCGAGGTCAGGAACAAGCTCAGGCACATGGGGGCGATCTGATGGAGCTGTTCGAGTTCTACAGGAAGGACAGATGGCCCCACGTGTTCTGCCCGGGGTGCGGCAACGGCACCATCATGAACTGCTTCTACAGGGCGTTCAACGAAGTCGGGCAGGAAGCTGGACGAGACCGCGTTCGTCGGGGGCATCGGGTGCTCCTCGAGGATACCGCTCTACATCAACTCCGACGCCATGCACACGACCCACGGGAGGCCGATCGCGTTCGCGACCGGGCTGAAGCTGTCCAGGCCGGAGCTCAAGGTAGTCGTCTTCACCGGCGACGGGGACCTCGGGGCCATCGGCGGGAACCACTTCATCAACGGGTGCAGGCGGAACCTGGACATGACGGTCATATGCATCAACAACAACATCTACGGCATGACGGGCGGGCAGGCGTCCATCACGACCCCTCACGACGTTCCTGTCGACCACCACGCCGTACGGGAACAAGGAGTACCCGTTCGACCTCGCGGAGATCGCGGTCGCGGCCGGGGCGAACTACGTCGCCCGGTGGACCACGAGGCACGTCCACGAGCTCACGAAGACAATGAAGTCCGCGCTGCAGAAGCCCGGGTTCTCGTTCGTGGAGGTCGTCTCGCAGTGCCCCACCAACTTCGGCCGCAGGAACAAGATGGCCGACCCGACCGCCATGCTGGACTGGTTCAAGGAGAATTCCGTCCGCAGGGAGAAGGCGAGGACGTCCGCAGTGGACCACGTGGACCTGAACCTCGCGGGGACGGTCACCATAGGCGAGTTCGTGAACAGGGACAGGGAATGTTACGAGGAGCTCATCGGGGTGGAGAAGCATGGACACTGAGGTCAGGTTCTCCGGGTTCGGCGGCCAGGGCGTGATCCTGATGGGGGTCGTGCTGGGAAGGGCCGCGTCGCTCCACGACAGGCCCGTGGGCGCCGACGGCAAGGAGCACCGGAAGAACGCCATCCAGACGCAGTCGTACGGCCCGTCCGCGAGGGGCGGCCACTCGAAGTGCGACGTCAAGATATCCGACCGACGAGATGCTCTACCCGTTCGTCGAGGTCCCGGACTACCTGATCATCATGTCCCAGCAGGCCTACGCGAAGTACATCGCCGAGAGGTCAAGCCGGACACGAAGATCATCATCGACCCGGACCTCGTCCTCGACAGGCCGAAGGGGGACGTGTACATGATCTCCGCGACCAAGGCCGCGGAGGGGCTGGGCACCAGGGTCGTCGCCAACGTCATCATGCTCAGCGCGTTCAGGGAGATATCGGACATCGTGAGCTTCGAGGCCCTGGAGAAGGCCATGCTCGAGGCGCTCCCGAAGCCGACCCACGACCTGAACAGGTCCGCCATGGCCCTGGGCAGGAAGCTCGGGCAGGAGGCCCTGCAGAACAGGGTCAAGGGCTAAGATTAAAGACCGATAACACGTTCACAAGGAATGGTATGAGCTTGATCGTCGAGTCTGTTCTGAAAGAGGGTAGGAAGGCGCTCGCGGAGAACGAGGTCAAGCAGCTCCTGAGGGACTCCGGGATACCCGACGACCGATTTCCAGGTCGTCAGGAAGTTCGAGGAGATCGACCAGAAGAAGCTCAAGTTCCCGGTCGTCATGAAGGTCTGCTCGCCGAACATACTCCACAAGACGGATGTCGGCGGCGTCGTGCTGGAGGTCCCGAGGGACGACCTCGAGCGGGAGTTCGGGAAGATGAAGGAGAAGTTCCCGACCGAACCGATCCTGGTCGAGTCGCATGCAGGACAGGCGCGTCGAGATCATCATCGGGCTCATCAACGACCACACCTTCGGGCTCACCATCATGTTCGGCCTCGGAGGCATCTACACCGAGGTCTACAAGGACGTGACCTTCAGGGTCGTCCCCATCAAGAAGGAGGACGCCGAGGAGATGCTGAGGGAGATCAAGGCGGCCCCCATCCTGGAGGGCTTCCGGAAGATCAAGGTCGACAGGGACGCCATCGTCGGGCTGCTGATGAAGGTGTCCGCGCTCGGGGAGAAGTACAGGGACAAGCTGGACCAGATGGACCTCAACCCCGTTTTCGTGAAGGAGAAGGGTGTCGTGGTCGTGGACGCCAAGATGTTGCTTAAATAGTGCTTCTTTCCTGTAAGTTCTAGTATCATCATGATGAGGTGCGACTGTTGATTGCGCGGGGCGGCAGGGGTTTTGTTGCATTGAGCGCGGCTGCGGCCGCTGCCACGTTGCCGCTGCAGATACTCGCATGCGGAGCCTTCGCAGGCCTTACCGCGTTCCTCCTAGTCGTGTTCAGGGACCCGAAGCGGGACGCGGGCGAAGGGGTCGTCGCCCCGGCGGACGGAAGGGTCCGGGAGGTCGACCACGAGAAGGGCCTGGTGTCGATCTACCTCGCGCTCAGGAACGTCCACGTGACCAGGGCGCCCATCGAGGGGGTCGTCGAGAAGACCGAGAGGTTCCACGGGAAGCACGCGCCCGCTTTCTCCAAGAGGACCCCGCACAACGAGAAGCTCGCGATATCCATGAAGACCGGGATAGGGGACGTCTCCATAGTCCACATGACGGGCGCGATCGCCCGGAGGATCGTCCCGTACGTTTCCGAGGGGCAGACCCTGGGCAAGGCCGAGAAGCTCGGCCTGATAAGGTTCGGCTCACGGGTGGACATCTACCTTCCGCCTGCATCCGTCAAGCTCGTCGCCAGGAAGGGCCAGAAACTGCACGCGGGCGAGACATGCATCGCGGAGGTCCGCAATGGCAGCGCTGAGTAAGGTCTCGCCCGGAGACCTGTTCACGCTGGCCAACGGCGCCCTCGGGTTCGTCGCGATCACATACATACTCGGGGACAACTTCCTCGCGGCCACGAGCCTTCTGTTCCTGTCGATGCTCATGGACGGCCTGGACGGGTTCATCGCGCGCAAGTTCGGGAGCAAGCACTCGATGGGCCAGGTCCTGGACTCCATATCCGACTCGATATCGTTCGCGTTCGCCCCCGCGTTCCTCGTGTACGCCGAGCTCCACCAGTTCGCGAGCTCGTCCCCGACGTACTCCCTCGAGAACCTCCTCGTGCTCGCATGCTCCCTCGCGATAGTCTCCACGGGGCTGTTCAGGCTCGCCAGGTTCAGCGTGTCCGGCTACCAGCTGGACCACTTCATGGGCATGCCAGCACCCGCGGCCGCCCTCGTGATGCTCCTGCTCTGCCTGCTGTTCGGGGCGTCCGGAGGGGCTGAGCCGTCCGAGTACTACTTCGCGGTCGCCGAGCTCCCGTGGCTCATAATCGGGTTCGGGTTCCTGATCAGCTACCTCATGGCCTCCGAGATACCCTATCCGAAGGTCAAGGGGTGGATGGCGAAGGCGAGCGCACTCGGGCTGTGCCTGGCCATCCTTCCCGCGGTTGCTGGCCTGGTCCTAGTGGGCGACCAACCCTTATATACAGCATTCTCACGTACCGCCACAGGCATTGCGCTGGCATTGACTCTTGTCTATGTGTTCGGGGGGCCGGTATATGAGAAACTCCAGAGGAGAGAAGGCTGACGGCCACTTCTCGTGCAGCGACTCCGAGAGGGCTGCCTTCGAGGCGGGCATAAAGCTCGGCACCATATACCATCAGTTCGTCGGCGTGCCCCTGAGCGCGGAGAGCGTCGACACGCTCGAGAGGGCGATCGAGGCCGGGAGCAGGGTCCAGCCGTTCGTCGAGGACGTTAGGGTCAGGATCGACCGGTCGAAGCTGAAGAGGAAGAGGGGGGTGTACGACTACATCTCCCTCACGGGGGACATGCTCGACGTGACCCTCGTCGTCAAGTACAAAGAGGCGAGGGTCGAAGCGGCGATGAAGTTCGTCAAGGAGATGAACTATCCGCTCATGTACATCAGGGAGATCAAGAAGGAGTGAAGAGAGAGGTTCCGGGCTTTTTCCGGGCAAGGGGAATTGAAGGTTCATGACATCCGCAGGATATCGGAAACACCGTTCAGGAAGCATCCATCCCACGGGCTGGTGGTTCCTTGGCTAGGGGCATCAAGATCGGCATCACTGGTCTGCCGGGCGCGGGCAAGACCCAGGCCCTCGTAAAAGTCATCGAGATGCTCGAGGAGGAAGGCCAGACCGTCGGAGGCATGGTCACCGAGCCGATCATTGAGAGCGGGAAGCGCGTCGGGTTCTACGTCATGGACTGGAAGACGAAGAAGAAGGCCGTGTTCGCGCACATCGATACCGAGTCGAAGTTCTACGTCGGCAAGTACGGCGTCAACCTCGAGAGCCTGGACACGGTCGGGGTCGAGGCGCTCGTGGACGCGAGCGCCAACGCGGACGTGATCGTGATCGACGAGGTGGGGAAGATGGAGGTCGAGTCCGACAAGTTCGTCAAGGCGGTCAAGGACGCCATGGACGTCGACAAGCCCATCATACTCACGCTGCACAAGAAGTCCAGGAACCCGCTGCTCCAGGACATACGCAGGAGGGACGACGTGCGCATACTGGAGGTCACGCCCATCAACAGGAACCTCCTGCCTTACAAGATCATCAAACTGATGAAAGGCGAGTACGTGTGACCACTCCCGGGTTCGAGCGAGTGACCGAGGGCACGACCGAGCTGCTCGTGCCCGAGGGCTTCTGCAGGAAGGGCCCGGGGACGAAGACGGGGGACGTGTTCTACAACAGGCAGATGGAGTTCGGCAGGGACATGTCCGTCATGTTCGGCAGGGCCGTGTTCCAGGAGGGGCAGAAGATACTGGACGGGCTCGCGGCGTCCGGGGCCCGGGGGCTCAGGCTCGCGAACGAGTGCGGCGTGAAGGCCGATTTCACGCTCAACGACAAGAGCCTCACGGCGGCCGTGCTCATGAAGCAGAACGCGGAACTCAACAGCCTCGGCCATGTCAACATCGCCTGCAGGGACCTGCGGGGCCTCCTCGCGGACGAGTCGTTCGACTACATCGACGTCGACCCCTTCGGAACACCGGTGGACTTCATCGACTCCGCCGTCCAGAGCTGCAGGAACAAGGGCACGATCGCGATCACCGCGACCGACACCGCGCCCCTGTACGGGACTTATCCGAGGACGAGCCTGAGGAGGTACGGCGCCCTCTCCGCGCGGTCGCCTTTCGCCCACGAGACGGGCCTCAGGATACTGACTGGATTCGTCGTCCGCAAGGCGGCGGAGCACGACCGCGCGTGCGAGCCGCTCCTGTGCTACCACGCGGACCACTACTTCAGATGCTACCTCAGGATCGTCAACGGGGCGGCGAAGGCCGATGCGGCCATCAAACGCCTCGGGTACGCGCACTTCGACAGGGACACCCTGGACAGGGGCATCCTCAAGGCCCCGGCCTCCGACAAGGACGCCGGACCCCTGTGGACGGGCGAGCTGATGTCCAGCAGCCTGTTGGACGAGATGAAGGCGACCGGGGACCTGGGCACCGCGGCGAGGTGCTCGAAGCTCATGGACACGTGGAAGGAGGAGGCGAAGGCGCCCCCGCTGTTCTTCAAGATGGACGAGCTCGCACGCAAGACGAAGCTCTCCCCGCCGAAGCTCGTGGAGTTCGTGTCCCTGCTCAGGGAGCAAGGCGCGAAGGCCTCGAGGACGCACTTCGACCCCAAGGGGCTCAAGACGGACATGCCCGCACCGGAGCTGCTCGACTTCCTCAGGGCGCTCCCCGCGAGATGATCTTTTTCGCTCAGAATCGAATGTTTAAATAGCCGAGCTGGCCATGAGTGCACCGAGAACATGCCGACAGTGGCCGTGATAGGCTCCCAGTGGGGGGACGAAGGCAAGGGGAAGATCGTCGACTACCTAGCCGAAGAGGCGGACGTAGTCGTGAGGTTCCAAGGCGGGAACAACGCGGGCCACAGCGTCAAGGTCGGCGAGGAGCTGTTCAAGCTGCACCACCTGCCGTCCGGCATCCTGAGGCCGGGCAAGCTCGCGGTCATAGGGAACGGGGTCGTGCTCGACCCCAAGGTCCTGATCGAGGAGCTGGACGGGCTCGAATCACGCAAGGTCAGCGTCAAGAACCTGAGGATCAGCGACCGCGCGCACGTCATCATGCCGTACCACAAGCTGCTCGACGGGGCCGAGGAGCGCCTGCGGAAGGGCGCCAAGGTCGGCACGACCGGCAGGGGCATCGGGCCCGCGTACTCGGACAAGGCCTCCAGGCTGGGCATCCGGATGGTGGACCTGGTCGACGAGCGCGCCCTGAGGGAGAAGCTGGAGTTCCTGGTGCCTCTGAAGCAGCGGATCCTGGACGCGTTCGGGGAGCAGGCGAAGCTCGACCTGACCGCGATCGCGAAGGAGTACACGGCGTACGGGAAGAGGCTCGGGGGGTTCGTCACCGACACCTCGGTCCTGCTCAACGCGCAGCTCTCCAAGAAGAAGAAGGTGCTGTTCGAGGGCGCCCAGGGCACCATGCTGGACATAGACCACGGCACGTACCCGTTCGTCACATCATCCACGACCGTCTCCTGCAACGCCGCCTCGGGCTCCGGGGTCAACCCGCTCGCTCTCGAGGAGGTGTTCGGCGTGGTGAAGGCGTACACGACAAGGGTCGGCGAGGGGCCGTTCCCGACTGAGCTGAACGACGCGCTCGGCAAGGCGATCGCGGAGAAGGGCGGAGAGTTCGGCACCACGACCGGGAGGGCGAGGAGATGCGGATGGCTCGACCTCGTCAGTCACGAAGCACGCGAGCGCCCTGAGCGGGTTCACGGGCGTCGCGATGACCAAGATCGATGTGCTCGGGGGCGTCGGCGACCTCAAGGTGTGCACGCACTACTCCCTGGACGGGAAGAAGGTCGGCACGATCCCCGCAGGCTTGGACGTGCTCGGGAGGTGCGAGCCCAGGTACAAGACCCTGAAGGGATGGGACGACCTTGAGCCCGCGAGGCTGGAGAAGATACTCTCGAAGGGGTTCTCAGCGCTGCCCGAGGACATCAGGAAGTACGTTAGGTTCGTCGAGAAGGAGATGGGCGTGCCCGTCGTCCTGCTCGGGCTCGGGAGACGCAGGAACGAGATCATCGACATGAGGAGGAAGCGCTGGGGGAAGAAGTAGCGGGACACGGCCCGCCCCGACGCCAGATCGAAGATCTGGCACCATTTTCCATCCTCCCATCATTTATAAATAAGCCTCCAATCATCCAACCCCAAGATGCGTCGGCTAATAATCTGTGAGAAGAATATCGCCGCGCAGAGGATCGCCCTGATCCTCTCCAACAACACCCAAAAGAGGCGTTCCGTCTCGGGCACTCCGATTTTCGAGTTCACCAGAGGGGACGACGAGTACGCCGTCGCCGGGCTCAGAGGGCACATCATCGAGCTCGACTATCCAGCCAAGTACAACGAGTGGGACTCCGTCGCGCCCAAGGAACTTGTCTACGCGAAGCCGGAGAAGAAGGTGGACTCGGGCGCCAAGGGCATCATGAGCGCCCTCAGGAGCCTTGCGGAGAACGCCGACGAGATCATACTCGCGACCGACTACGACCGCGAGGGGGAGCTGATCGGGGTCGAGGTGCTCGAGCAGATCCCCGTCAAGAGGAAGCTCAGCAGGGCCAAGTTCAGCGCGCTCACCAAGGGCGAGATCGAGCGCGCGTTCTCGCAGCTCGCGGAGGTGGACTACAAGCTCGCGTCCGCCGCGGAGACGAGGCAGCTCATAGACCTCGTCTGGGGGGCGTCCCTCACGAGGTTCATATCGCTCGCGTCCGGACAGCTCGGGAAGGACTTCCTGTCCGTGGGCAGGGTGCAGAGCCCCACGCTCGCGCTGATCGTCGCGAGGGAGAAGGAGATACAGAACTTCAAGCCCGTTCCGTATTGGGTCGTCTCGGCCGACCTGAAGAAGGACTCCGCGTTCAAGGCGTCCCACAAGCACGGCACGTTCCATGTCAAAGAGGAGGCGCAGTCCGCCCTGGCAAAAGCCAAGGCCGCGAAGACGGCGCTGGTGAAGGAGGCCAAGGTCGAGGAGAAGAACGAGTACCCTCCCGCGCCCTTCAGCACGACGATATTCCTGATGGAGGCCACGAAGCTGGGCATGACCGCCTCGCAGGCCATGAAGATCGCAGAGGACCTGTACACGGAAGGTTACATCTCATACCCGCGCACGGACAACACGGTCTACCCGCCCTCGCTAAGCCTCAAGGCCATCCTCGAGAAGCTGAGGCAGTCCGAGTTCGCCAAGGAGGCGGACGAGATACTCCAGCAGGAGAGCATCCGGCCGTCCAGGGGCAAGAGGAGCACGACCGACCACCCACCGATACACCCCGTGGAGGCTGCGACCAAGGGCGAGCTCAAGGGGCACAAGTGGGAGATATACGAGCTCGTGACCAGGCGGTTCCTCGCGACGGTCGCGCCGTCGTGCGTGTCGAAGAACACCACGGTCGACCTCGACGTGGGCGGAGAGCCGTTCGTGGGCGAGGGGTACAACATACTCTCCCTCGGATGGAGGAAGTACTATCCGTACTACAGGTTCCAGGAGGTCACGCTCCCCGAGCTCAAGGCGGGGGATGTGGCCGATGTCCTGTCGGTGACCTCGACCGAGAAGAAGACCACGCCTCCGGCGAGGTACAGCCAGGGCTCGCTCATACAGGAGATGGAGCGCCTCGGGCTGGGCACGAAGAGCACGAGGCACGACACCATCCAGAAGCTCTACGACCGCAGGTTCGCCAAGGGCACCAGGATAGAGCCGACCGAGAGCGGCATCGCCGTGGTCTCGGCGCTCGAGGACCACGCGAAGCTGCATCACGAGTACAAGATAACCGATGTCAAGATGACCTCGCACCTGGAGAGCGAGATGGACCTGATCGCGCAGGGGGAGAGGGAGCAGGGGGATGTAGTCCAGGAGAGCCAGGACATGCTGGACGACATCCTGACGGTGCTCGAGAAGAACAAGAAGGAGATCGGGGACGACATCAGGAAGGCCCTGAGGAAGCAGCACAACATGGGCGCGTGCCCTAAGTGCGGCACGGGGCAGATAATCCAGATAAGGCTCCGGACGGGCGACAACTTCGCCGGGTGCTCCAAGTATCCCGAGTGCAGGAACAGCTATCCTCTGCCCACGGGCGTGCTGATCGTGCCCACGGAGGAGAAGTGCGCGACCTGCGGCGCGCCCAGGATCAAGCTCGTCTCGCGGGGGCAGGCCCCGACCACGGTCTGCATAGACCCGAAGTGTCCGAGCGCGATGAAGGAGAGGTACGTGGGCAAGTGCCCGACCTGCGGAGGGGACATCCTGACGATCCAGTCCAAGAAGGGCAAGCGGTTCGCGGGGTGCTCCAAGTACCCCGAGTGCAAGACGATGTATCCGCTGCCGCAGATGGGCAAGATAGTCCCGACGGACCAGGCGTGCGACGCGTGCGGCTCGCCCATAATCAAGGTGTGGAACCAGAAGGGCAGGCCCCCGTGGGTGCTCTGCATCAACATGGGCTGCCCGAAGAAGGCTGAGAAGGCGGAGGCGAAGAAGGCCCCGAAGCCGGACGAAGCACCTCCGAAGGAGACCTAGGACGGCTCACTTGCCAGGCGGCGGGGGCTCCTCTTCGTCGAAGGTCACCGGTGCGGGAACGATTTCTGCCTGTTCCAGCACTTGTGGCGTTTTCGGCTTGAGCTGCGCCACCCGCTTCTCGACCATCCTCAGCCTGTCCATGACGTCCGCGAGCGTGTACGCGTCGCCCCTGAAGCTCAGGACGATGATGATGACCGCGTCGACGAGCAGCCATGCCACCAGGATCCAGAGCAGCACGGCGAGCAGGTCCCAGGTCCAGTCGAACTCGACGTTGAACTGCGAGGACGAGTTGCGCTTGAGGTCGTCCACCACGCCGCTCGAGAAGTAGAGGATGACTATCGCGAGAATGACCAGGAACGCCGCCTTCACCCACTTGCTGGCCATCTGAGGGGTTATTCTCAACATACCACCATCGTGCAATATCGCATGGGAGCGTATTTACTAGTTTGCCATGACGGGGACGGACGTCACTTGCCGGAGAGGAGATGGCTCACGATCGGCGCGAACTCGAAGCTCCTGAGCTCCGTGCACCTCTCGAGCGAGAACACATTAAGGTCCGGTTTCGCGTCGAACGCCTTCGCCTTGTGGTACCAGGCCATGGCGCTCTCGAGGGCCTCCGCATACTCCTGGAACCTCGGCACCATGTAGTTGCTCACCGACTCGTCCGGCTTGGAGAGGGTGAAGAACGAGAAATCCACGGGAGGTCTGGGCTGTCCCTTCAGGCGCTTCTCCCAGGACATGTCCAGGTTGAACCGCGCGTTCGCGACCGCGTATATCTCGAACCCCCACTTGTACAGCCTCGGGAGGCACTTCAGGGTAACGAACCCGTCCTCGACGAGCCTGTTCCTGACCCTCGACACTGCCTGCCTGGAGAGCTTGACCCGGGCAGCTATCTCCCTGTCCGAGCCTCCGGGGTTCTCGACCATCGACACCAGCACACCCTTCTCGGTCTCGCCAAGATCCGGCGTCTCGACGTCCACGTGCACCGGCAGGCGAGACTTGGGCAGGGGGACCTCGAGCTTGAAGAAGTCGTGGACCAGAGGGGCGAAGTTGGTCGTGTAGGTCCCCCTGGACACGGCGTACGGGAACATGACGGTTCTGAAATCCGCCTTGGAGGGACGCCTCACGCCGGAGAAGAACTTGTTATGCGCCAGGTTGAAGACCTCGAGCTCGGTCGCGTTCTTGAACGCGGTGAAGAAGACGATCGAGTTGCCTCCGATGAGCCCGTTGAATATGGACGGTT
Organism: Thermoplasmatota archaeon; assembly: GCA_963818745.1. GTDB lineage: Archaea > Thermoplasmatota > Thermoplasmata > UBA10834 > UBA10834 > CAWBDD01. The sequence goes on from CAWFTI010000003.1 coordinate 514,463, forward strand.
GACCGTCGCAGAACTCCATGTAGTGGCCGGTCTTGACGTCCTGCGAGAGCGCAGGGTCAGTCGAGCCGAGATGGCAGCAGATCATCTCGCACCCGAGCTTGTTGAACGCCGGTATGTTTGCGTAGTAAAGGGCGCCGGCATCGACGAGCCGCCTCCTCACCGAGGCGACGGTGCCCTTGTTGAGTCCGTATATCTCGGCTATCTGGGCGTCCGTCATCGACGCGTCGTCCAGGAGGCCGAGTATGACGATCATCTCGGATTTTAGAAACTTCCACACGCTAAGGTAGTGGGCGAAATTCAAATAAAAACATTCTGATGATACATTTGCCCTATGTACATACGAAGCAGTTGCATAAGTGTCGCAATTGACGGCGTGATAAGGAAAAAGGTTATAGTCTAAGAGCGCGGATTACGACGTCGCCATTTTGGCACACACGCTCTTTTGTAGGAAGAGGAGAGGTGTAACCAAAGGGTGATGCCCAACTGCGGTGGAGTCCCCTCCACCCTCTTTTTCTGATTCACTGTCCAGCGAAGCTGTTGCAGGCTCGGGCACAGCAGACAGAAAAGACCTTGGCCACACCGCTCATGACCACGACTCGAGCGCCGTCAGAAGCAGACCATCAGGCCTTCTTCGCCTCTCTGGTCTTAACTCTCAAGCCCTTGTAGCCGCACTTCCTGCACCTGGTCGCCCTGATGGCGTTCCTGGCGTTGCAGTTCATGCAGATCTTCTTGACAAGGTTCCTGGCCTCGGCTTCCGGAAATCTAGCCATGGTCGCTCCTCTGGCGCCTCAAAGAGGCATACAATATATAACCCTTCCTGAGCGAGCGCGGGCCGGCCGAGCGGCTACTTCCCCTTCCTGCCCTCGTTGGCCACATGCGCCAGGAGCGCCTCGAGCTGTATCCTCTCGCTCGCGCCCGAGACCATCCTGAACTCCGCCTCGCCCACGCGGTCCACGAGCCTGATCTTGGAGTCCTCGCTCACGGGCAGGTCGAACACCGCCCTGTGTATCCCCGCGATGATGTCCTCGCCCGACAGGCCGTGCTTGACTATCAGCTCGTCCAGCTTCGACCTGGCGGATATGAAGCTACCCTTGAGGGCGGTCGTGAGCAGGTCGTATATCTCTGCGGGCCTGACGGCGGCGGTGGACTCGTACACGGCCTCTGGGTCCACGCGTTTGCCCATCGACGCGGCCACCTGGAGTATGTTCGTAGCCTTGCGCAGGTCGCCCGCGGACATGGATATGATGGACACGAACCCGTCGTCCGTGACCTCTATCTTCTCCCCGGCGGCAATCCTGGCCAGATAGGTCTTGACATCGCCCTCGACCAGAGGCCTGAACCTGAACACCGCGCACCTGGACTGGATGGGCTCGATTATCTTAGAAGAGTAGTTGCACGACAGCACGAACCTGCAGGTCTGGGTGTAGCGCTCCATCGTGCGCCTGAGCGCGGCCTGCGCATCGGACGTCAGCGAGTCGGCCTCGTCGAGGAATATGATCTTGAAATCCGCTTGGCCGATGGACGCCGCCCGGGCGAAGTCCTTGATCTTGCCCCGGACGATGTCTATGCCGCGCTCGTCCGATGCGTTGAGCTCGATCAGGTTGTGCCGCCACTGGTCGCCGTAAAGCTCCTTCGCGAGGGCGATCGCGCACGTTGTCTTGCCGCAGCCCGCGGGCCCCGCGAACAGCATGTGAGGCATGCTCCTCGTCCTCACGTACGCCTCGAGCCTCTCCACGATGTGCCTCTGCCCGATGACATCGGAGAGCTTCCTCGGACGATACTTCTCTACCCAGACGTCGTGCATGCGGCTCCGAAACTCTCGAATGCGATGAACTTACTAAAAGGTATGCCAAGGCGACCGAAAGAAGCCAATAAATACATCCCGTCTGAATCCAGCGGGCATGAAGTCCTGCGACAGGTGCGAGAGGAGGTCCGTCATCGCTGGTCCGGTACAGCGGAGCGCACCTGTGCAGGGATCACTTCTGCGAGTTCGTCGAGAAGCGGGTCAAGCACGAGCTAAGGAGACAGGTGGAGCTCAGGGGAGGCGGAGAGGATCGCCGTCGCGGTCTCCGGGGGCAAGGACAGCACCGTCGTGCTCCAGATGCTCGTAGACATCCTGGGCAGGAGGAAGGACCTGGAGTTCTGCGCCATCACAGTCGACGAGGGGATCGAGGGGTACAGGGACTCCAGCATACCCGTGGTCGCCGCCAACTGCAGGGAGCTTGACGTGGAGCACATCGTCGTGTCGTTCAAGGACCTGTACGGGCTGACGATGGACGAAATCGCGAAGTCGACAAGAGAGCTCTCGACCTGCAGCTACTGCGGGGTGCTGAGGCGCGCGGCGATGAACCGGGCGGCCCGGACCTGGAACGCGACCCATCTTGCGACCGGGCTCAACCTGGACGACACCGCCCAGTCCATCCTGATGAGCTTCGCGAGGGGCGATGTCGAGAGGCTCGCCAGGCTGGGGCCGCACAGGCGTGTCCAGCCGGGGCTCGTGCCGAGGATACAGCCGCTCAGGGCGATACCAGAGAGCGAGACCACCCTCTACGCGATGGTCAGGGGCCTGAAGTTCCACGACCTCGAGTGCCCGTACGCTCCCGAGGCGCTCAGGAACTCCTACAGGGACGTGCTCGCGCAGCTCGAGGACAGGTACCCGGGCACCAGGCATTCGATGGTCAAGAGCTACGACGAGATGGTCCCGTGCCTCAAGAACACATTCCAGCCGGCCAGACTGAGCTTCTGCGCGTGCGGCGAGCCGACCATGGGAGCCAGGTGCAAGGCGTGCGAGCTGATCAGTTCGATCAAGCGCGCGTGAGTCACTCGACGGTGTCCTTGGGGAACCAGGCGCCGCAGTTCCTGCACACATAGTCCTTCGTGGGCGCCTTCGTGCCGCATACGTCGCACACCTTCATGCCGGTCGGCACCGGCCGCGGGGCGACCCCCTGCGCGAAACCCACTGCGTCGTCGGCCGTCACCTCGAACTCCGTCTTCGACATGCCCGCGAACGAGAACGGGGACGGGGGAGGCGGTGGGGCGCGCGCCTTCGCCCTGGCCTTCTCCTGCACCCTCTTCGCCTTCGCGTGCTCGACCCTGCCCTTCCGCACCCGCTCCTCCTCCGCGCGCCTGCTGACCGAGAACGTCTGGATGATGAGCATGCCCTTCAGGGATATGCCGAACAGGATGATGTACACGATCTTGCTCATGTCGAAGTGGACGAAGAACGGCCCGAAGTTGATCTCCGCGATACCCCCGCCGAAGATGACGAAGAACCACATGCAGAGGAAACCGATCGCCGTGAGGCCGAACAGCAGCCGCTTCCACGTTCCCTGCCGGTAGTACGCCTCGAGCGTGCTGGCCGCGACAATCATCCCGCCGAAGAACATGACGAATGTCTCGATGTCGGCCATGAACGCGGTCGCGAGCTGAGGGTAGTGCTGGCGGACGAGGTCGACGAGCACGAGCGGCACGACGACGAACCTGAGCGCCTCCGTGAACGCCGTCCAGATGGCGTCCGTGGTCCTGCTCCGCTCCTTCACGGCATCGCCTCCGAAGAGAGCATGTACGTCTGCTCGAACGTGAACCCGCCTATCTGCGCCTCGAACAGCACCCTGTCAGGCGTGGAGCCAAGGGGAACATCGAAGAAGAGCGTGCCCGCGTGGCTCCCGCCGAGCGACACGGTCTCGTAGTCCTCGCTCACGAACAGCAGGCCGTTGTACAGCATCGCGTGGAGCGTGGCGTCCCCGCTCAGCAGGTCGGATGTGACCATGTGATAGTCGACCACGAGCCGCTGCGTGCCGATGTCGTAGGATACGTCGTCCACGGTCACGTCCTGGATCAGCGGGTCCCAGGGCACGCCCACCGTGTACTCCGCCCTGAAGTCTATGAGCTTCATCGTGTACTTGCACGAGACGTCGACGACGAAGTCGAGGTAGTCGTAGTCGAAGACCATGGACACGAAGCCCCTGTCGTACAGGTCCTGGAGGTCTATCGAGAACTCGAGCGCGTCGTCCATCACCGAGCCGGCCGCGATGGTCCCGATCTCGATGACGTCGGAGGCGACATGGTCTCCAGTCACGTTCGTCACGTCGTAGCTGATGACGAGGTCCGCGACGTCGTAGTAGCCCCCGTTCGTGATCGTGTACGGGGCGACCACGGAGACCACGCCGTCGTCGTAGCCCCACTCGACCTCACCCGCGGTGGGCAGGTCGACCTTGAAATCGCCCGCGGCGAAAGGCCACAGGCTGGTGAAGGCCAGCGCGAATATGAGCAGGTTGACCAGCGCAATCGCCAGCTGTAGAATCCTAATCCGGGCAGCCATCCTAGATCCGCATACGAGGATTATGCTGTGCGATAATAAAGGGTACATACGCGGCTATCGGAGGGACTCAACGCCGTCAAAGGTCGCCGTCGTAGGTCGGATAGTCGTACGCTTCCTCGCCCTCGAAGAAGCAGTAGTGGAGCTTCGTGAACCCGCGCTTGAACTCGGTCACGTCGCCCCTGACCTTCTCGGGGTCCTCGTCGTCCTTCGCGACCCTGGCGATGAGCTCTGGCGATGTGCTCCATCTCCTTCTCCCTCATGCCGAGCCTGGTGACCTCCTGGGTGCCGATCCTGATGCCCGAGGGCTTGACCGGGTCGGAGTCCCACGGCAGGAGGTTCTTGTTGAGTATGATGTTCGCCGTCTCGAGCGCCTTCGCGACCCTGGCGCCTCCCCTGAACTCCTCGACGTCCACCACGAGCGTGTGCGACTCCGTGAAGCCCCTCGACTCGCACAGGACGGCCATGCCGAGCGAGTGGAGCGCCTGCGCGAGGGCCTTCGCGTTCCTGATGGTCTGATCGGCATAGGCCTCGCCGTACTCCTTCGTCTCCGCCAGGGTCACCGCGAGCGCGGCTACAGAGTGGAGGTGATGGTTGCTCGTCACGCCCGGGAACACGCCCCGCCTGATGGCGTTCTCAAGTCCAGGCTTCGAGAGGTCGGATAGGATCATCCCGTGCTGCGGTCCCGGGAGCGTCTTGTGGGTGCTCCCGGACACGACGTCCATGCCCTGCCTCAGCGGGTCCTGGAACCTCTTGCCCGCGATGAGGCCGAGGACATGCGCCCCGTCGTACCACGTGGTGCACCCGACCTCGTCGAACACGTCCCTGATCTCGTCCAGGGGCGTGGGGAACAGGAACACCGACTGGCCGAACAGCGCGACCTTCGGCTTGACCTCCCTGATGAGCCTCTTGGTGCCCTGCACGTCGAGGTTCATGGTCTTCTCGTCGAACGGGTAGTTGAACGTCTTGACGCCCCGGAGGCCGGTGGCGCCTATCTTCGCGTGCGATATGTGCCCGCCGTCAGAGAGGGCGACGCAGGTCATCTTGTCCCTCGGCTTCGCGATGGCCATCAGGACCGCCAGGTTGGAAACCGTCCCCGAGGTCGCTCTGACGTCCGCGAACTTCGAGCCGAAGACCTCCTTCGCCAGGTCCTCGCATATGGTCTCGATCTGGTCGACGTAGATGTTGCCCTGGTAGTACCTCTTGCCCGGCAGACCCTCGGCGTACCTGTTGTGGAGGTCCGAGTTGAGGACCTCACGTGCCGCGGGGCTGAGGACGTTCTCAGAAGCGATGAGCGGGATGGAGTCCTTGAACCACTGGTTGTGCTTGCGCGTCAGGTCCCTTACGGACTGTGCGATCTCCTTTGGTGAAGGCACAATCGTGGGGAACCAATCGTAGATTAAAAAAGTATCCGTGGGAAAGGAGAATCGGTTCGTCGTGGAAGACGCGGTGACGAGGGGCTGCGGGTGCGTTGCGGAGGGCCCGTCGCACCGGTTGCAGTGGAAACGGAGGTTGACGTTCTACTAGATACCTATTTATAGACTGTACGACAATTTGTCGTACAAGGCACCGCGATCACAATGACCACGAAGACTGAGAGGCTGAACTTTCGACTGCCCGAAGACGATCTTCGGGAGCTCGAGGCCATACGCGAGCGCGCTGGCTTGTCCACTGTGTCCGACGTCATCAGGGCCGCGATAACATCGTACCTCGATGACGAAGGAGCCACATGGAACTCGGACAAGGTCAGCACGGTTGTGCCGTCGGCTCTGATGGAGGATGTGGAAATGTTCATCGGAGCCGGTGAGGCCAGCGATATCTCCCAAGCGGTGACGCTAGCCCTGATGGGATGGGTCGAGGAGAAGAAGCGCTACTACCTCGAAGGAAGGGACGCGTTGCGCCAGAAGGTCTCAGAGGCGGTCGAGGAGCGCGGGACGAGGAAAGGGATGGCCCGTACCGCGACTCGTATGAGGATCCAGTGAGGTAACACAGTAGGGACGGATGCCTTGCTCCGTGCGCGGGTGCTCTCTCACCCCTGCGCGCGAACGAACTAAGGGAATGGAAGGGCCGGCTGACAGGTCGGATGGGATTGACGCTAGGGAGGGCGAAAGCCCTCTCACATCACTTTTTTCAACAAACGACTCGACCCACGAGGGCTACTGCCGACGAGAGATGCTCACTTTTTTGCCAAAATCGCCTTGAGCTCCTCGATCGGGCCCGTGGTCGACGGGTCCTCGTTCCTCAGGATGCCGAGATACGCGCTCGCGAAGTCCCCCACCGCGACAAGGGAGAACATCCGGGCCAAGGGGCTCACGCCGGTCGCGTTCACGATATGCACAGGCACGCGCGTGCAGAGCATGGCCTTGGTCGCTTCGACGCGCGCGCGCATCGCGTCGTTCGAGGTCTCGTACTGAAGGAACACGGGGGAGAACAACTTGCACCTGGGGTCCTGCATCCAGCCGACGATCGCGTTGTGGTCCATCTCGGGCAGCTCGGACGCGAAGGCCAGCGACTTCCCGTTCTCGTTCATCTGGTCCGCCCATCGTCTGGCCACAGGAGCGCTGAGCCCGTACCCGATCACCACGGGGACCGTGCTGAACAATTCGTGGGCGAGCTTCTTCGCGGGGTTGTCCGCGGTCTTCACGGACGACCTGCACTGAGAGATCGAGTGCGTCAGGACCCTGAGCATCTCCTCGAACTGCTTGTCTGCGGAAACGACCCCGACGCGCTCCACTATGCCGGCCACGGCGCCGAATATGAAGCCCAGCGACGCCCGGGGCACCATGCCCGTCGCGATCCTGGCGTACGGTATCGACATCGCCTCGGCCATGTCCGCGAGCTTCCCACCTGAGCAGACGCAGACGATCTTCGCCCTCTTGCGCCTGGCGTCCTCGAGCATCGAGATGCTCTCCTCGGTGTTGCCTGAGTAGCTGGCCACGATGACGAGGGAGTTCTTGTCGATGTGCGGCGGCACGGTGTAGTCCCTGCGCACCTCGCAGTGGACCTCACTCGACTCTGCCATCCACGCGCAAAGGAGGTCGCCGCTGATCGCGGAGCCGCCCATGCCGCAGACGAGGACGTCCTTCGGGGTGAACCTGGGCAGGCCGGACATCCTGCCGCGCCTCAGCCCTTCGGAGAGGTGCTTGGGCATCTCCTCTATGGTCCCCAGCATGTCCTTCCTGTCGGCCGACTTGACCGTCTCGATGGAGTCCAGCATAGTTGCCACTCGGATGGCATTGTACATATAAAGCAGGTTGTCGCGTCCTGCCCCGTACCCCATCCGGACACCCTACGAAAGCCTCTAATAACATCCTCGGTTCTCGCGCTCGTGACATAGTATAACTCGGTTAAATCTCATACCGGAGAAAGGGGGTTTCGCAGATGAAGGAGAAGCCAACAAGGAAGGCGAAGGAGCCAGCTGTAGCTGAGGGCGTCATCGTGGCGAAGGGTCTGAAGAAGACCTACGACTCGGGCAAGGTCAAGGTCGATGCCCTGAAGGGCCTCGACTTCGCCGTGAAGGAAGGGGAGATGGTCGCCGTCATGGGGCCATCTGGCTGCGGCAAGACCACCCTGCTGAACTGCGTCTCCGGCCTGGACGACATCACCGCGGGCGAGGTGTACATCCGCGGGAAGCCCCTGTCACAGATGTCGGACAGGGAGAGGACCAGATACCGCGCGGAGAAGATCGGGTTCATCTTCCAGGCGTACAACCTCCTGCCGGTCCTGACCTCCGCGGAGAACGTCGAGCTGCCGCTCCTGCTCGCAGGTTGCGCTCCCAAGGCCGCGCGAAAGAAGGCACTCGAGGCGCTGGACGCGGTCGGTCTCAGGGATTGGTGCGCGCACAAGCCCGCGGAGCTCTCGGGCGGACAGCAGCAGAGGGTCACGATCGCGCGGTCGCTCGTCAACAACCCGGAGATAGTGTTCGGGGACGAGCCGACGGGCAACCTGGACAGCGAATCGTCCAAGGACATCATGGTGCTGCTCAAGAAGCTGAACAAGGAGAACAAGCAGACTTTCATCATAGTCACTCACGACTACAACGTCGGCAGGATGGCAGACCGGATCGTCACGATGAGGGACGGTCTGATCGAGAAGGAGTTCGCTCCAGCGCCGTACTGAGGTGATGGGCCTTGAGCGGATTCACACAGCTGCTGTTCCTGGTCGCGGTCGTAATCGGAGTGATCGCGCTCCTGGCGGCCAGGAAGCCGGTCTTCTTCAAGATGGCCGTCAGGAACATCTCCAGGAGGAAGAGGTACGCAGCCATCGTAGTCGCCGGGCTGATGATCGCGACCGCCATGATCTCCGGGTCACTGGTCGTCGGAGACACGCTCGACTATCTGATCAGACAGGATGTGTTCGAGTCCACGGGCGAGGTGGACATCATCATCACGGCCATGGACACCGCCGGCGACAGGACTTACTTCAACCAGAGCATCGCGTACGACCTCGCGGGCGAGATGGACGCGGGCGGACTGCCCCATGTGGACGGTGTCGCGCCGGCCATATGGGAGGTCGTGTCCATCATCAACCCGAGGCTGAACGCCTCGGCGCCACAGACAGGGCTGCTGGCGTACGATCCTCAACTGACCGTCAACCATCTGCTGTACGAGGACGGCACGGAGATCGACCCGGCCGACGTCACCGGCGGCAGGACCGTGATCAACTCCGAGCTGGCGGACGAGATCGATGCCGTGGTCGGGGACACGCTCATGGTGATATCGTCCTCGGGAATGCCCGTCATGCTCGAGGTCTCGGCAATCGCGCAGGACACCGGGATGGCGAGGTGGTACAATTCGCAGACGGTGTTCCTCGACCTGACATACGCCCAGGAGAGCGTGTTCCTCACGCCGCAGATGATCAACAAGATCGACATCTCCGCCGAGGGAACCAGGGAGACCGGGTACCTGGTCACGGACCTAGCCGTCGATGAGCTCGAGGCGGCGCTCCCGGAGGGGCTCGAGTTCGACCTGAACACCGAGAAGAAGGACGGGATCGAGACCGCCGAGACCGTCTCGGACATGGTATCCCAGATATTCATGGTCATGAGCTCGTTCGCCATCATCGCGGGCGTCGCGCTCATCATCAACATATTCGTCATGCTCGCCGAGGAGAGGAAGCCCGAGATGGGCATCTCGAGGGCGATAGGCATGCAGAGGGGGCACCTCACGCAGTCGTTCATGTTCGAGGGGACCGTGTACGCTGTCATCGCGTCCGTGATAGGCGCGTTCGCAGGTCTCATCATTGCCTGGGTGATGGTCTTGCTGTTCGCCCAGATGTTCGCTAGCACTGGCATGTCCCTGACGTTCAGATTCGATTGGGACAGCCTGGGGGTCGCAGCGTGCGGCGGGCTCCTGATCACGCTCCTCACGGTCATCGTCGCGTCATGGAGGGTCAGCAAGCTCAACATCGTGAGGGCCATCCGGGACATCCCGGAGCCGATCCTTGCCAAGTCCGAGAAGAGGTTCTTCTTCACGGGTGTCGCCGGCTTGGTCTTCGGCCTGCTGCTCACGTTCATGGGGGACGCCTCCGAGCAGATGGCGCTCCTCTACTCGGGCCCGTGCCTGATGGCCCTGGGCGGGGCGCTCGTGGGCGTGCGGTACTTCAGCCCGAGGCTGCCGTTCACGCTCGCCGGTGCTTTCATGATATTCTGGACGCTCGACCCGCTCAATTGGGACTTGATCGGGCGCATCTTCGGGTCCGCGGAGGGCAACATCGAGATGTTCATCGTCACCGGGGTCCTGCTCGTCACGGGCGGAGTCCTCATCATCATGTTCAACAGCGACCTGATGTTGGAGGGGATGATGCGGATGGTCCGCAGGAACAGGTCCCTCCTGCCGGTGTTCAAGATCGCCGTGAGCTACCCGATGAACAAGAAGTTCAGGACCGCGCTGTCCCTGTTCATATTCGCGCTCATCATGTTCACCGTCATCGTCGTGATGATGATCGCATCGTTCCAGCGGGAGAGCGTCACGACCATGACCCAACAGTACTCCGGCGGATACGACGTCATAGGCTACACGATACGAGACCTCGACGACGCCAACCTCTCGCTCGGGGTCGAAGCCCTGGAACAGCGCCTCGGTACGGACGTGGTATCCAGGGCGGATACGGCCGTCACTGCGCCCGTGACGCTGGTCAACGGGAACGACACCAGGCGCACCATGGTCATAGGCTATCCCGAGGAGATGCTCGCCGAGGGCAGGTTCTCCCTCGCGGCGCGCTCGGACGATTACGACTCCGACCAGGCTGCCTGGGCTGCACTGTCTGAGAACAGCTCGCTCGCGATCATGGACGGCACCGCCCTGCAGTCGATGTTCGCGACCTCGTACGGCACTTTCTACGTCGACGTCGGCGACGAGATGACCGCGCTCGCCCAGGACGGCAGCACGCGCCAGATGAAGGTCATAGGCATCATGGACCAGATGTTCGTGGGCGGGATGTTCGTATCGGCCAGCGCGGCGGATGAGATCGCGCCCGTGCTCGACCGCACCCTGTTCTACATCGAGCTGGCCCACGGCCTCGACATGACCGCGGACGACGCTTCGAAGGAGATCGAACGCACCTTCGTCGAGTACGGCATGATCACGATCGTCGTCAAGGACCTCGTCGAGGAGTTCATGAGCATGTCGTCCTCCATGATGCAGCTCATGGAGGTGTTCCTCGGCATCGGCCTGATAGTCGGCATCACCGGGCTCGGCATCATCACCATCAGGAACATCGCCGAGAGGAGGCAGGAGATCGGCGTGATGCGGGCCATCGGCTACCAGAGGAACATGGTGCTCTCGACGTTCATGATCGAGACCTCGTTCATCTCGCTGCTCGGCATACTCCTCGGGCTCGTGCTCGGCCTGAGCCTCTCGTACCAGATGTGGGAGTGGGGCGGGTTCAAGGAGAACTCGCCCTTCGTGATACCATGGTGGGAGGTCGCGCTGATAGTGTCGATCGCGTTCGTCATCACGCTGCTGTCCACGACGCCGCCCTCCCGGAGGGCAGCCAGACTGGCCCCGGCTGAGGCTTTAAGAAGAGTCGACTGATACTTTCGAGGTAGTAGCTACAACACTCATAATATCCGGATGCGGCATCTTTCGCGACGATGGCTTCAGCTGGCGTGATGGACGCTCTCAAGGCGCTCAAGGAAGGGCGGTTCGTGCTCGTGTACGACGCCGACGGCAGGGAGGAGGAGACCGACATGGTCATCGCCTCCGAGCACGTCGAACCCGAGGCCATCCGCACGCTCAGGAAGGACGCGGGCGGGCTCATCTGCACGACGGCCGACCCGAGGATCCAGGACAGCCTCGGACTGCCGTTCCTCACGGAGCTGTTCCTCGGCATGGGCAACCACTACCCGGTCATGAAGGAGCTGACACCGAACGACATACCCTACGACGCGAAGTCCGCGTTCGGCATCACGATCAACCACAGGAAGACCTTCACGGGCATAACCGACAACGACAGGGCCCTCACCATAAGCGAATTCTCGAAGCTCGCCAAGGAGGCAATCAGGCAGGAGGACGGCTGGGGCAAGAGGGAGTTCGGCAAGAACTTCAGGGCCCCGGGCCACATACACCTGCTGAACACATCCAGGAAGATACTCGAGACCAGGTTCGGGCACACGGAGCTCGCGACCGCGCTCGTGATCATGGGCGGCCTCGTGCCTTCAGCGACCGTGTGCGAGATGATGGGGGATGACGGGAACGCCCTCTCGAAGGAGAAGGCGGCGGCCTACGCGAAGGCGAAGGGGCTCGTGTTCCTCACGGGCGCCGAGATCGTGGACGCGTGGAAGGAGTTCAGGAAGGGGTAGGCTCCCATGGTGCGGGTGATGGCTACTGGCGTTTTCGACATACTGCATCCAGGGCACCTGCACTACCTCCAGGAGTCGAAGAAGCTCGGGGACGAGCTCGTCGTCGTCGTCGCGACGGACAACACCGTCCGCAGGAGGAAGCACGAGCCGATCACCCCCGAGAGGATGCGCCTCGAGATGGTCGAGTCCCTCAAGGCGGTCGACAAGGCCGTGCTCGGAAGGGACACCGGGGACATGTTCGACATCGTCAAGGAGCTGAAGCCGGACATCATCACGGTCGGGTACGACCAGCCGTTCGAGCCCGGGACGCTCGAGGAGGAGCTCCAGAAGAGGGGCCTGAAGGCGAGGGTCGTCAGGATGCCGCACCTGGACCACGACCTGGACGGCACCAGGAAGATCATACGCAAGGTCATCGAGTTCCACGAGATGAACAAGAGGCTCAAGGAGGTCGAGAAGGGATGAGGAGGATAGGCGTCGCCGACACGACCTTCGCGAGGGTGGACATGGGAGGGTTCGCGATAGACGAGCTGAAGAGCACGGGCACCGGGTTCAAGGTCGAGAGATACACCGTGCCTGGCGTGAAGGACCTCCCGGTCGCAGCGAAGAAGCTCCTCGAGGAGCGCGGGTGCGACATCGTCATGGCGCTCGGCATGCCCGGGGCGCAGGAGATAGACAAGGTGTGCGCCCACGAGGCATCCACCGGGCTCATACAAGTCCAACTGTTGACCAACAAGCACGTGATCGAGGTCTTCGTCCACGAGGACGAGGCCAAGAGCGCGAAGGAGCTGGCATGGCTGGCCGAGAGGCGCGCGAGGGAGCACGCGGTCAACGCGTACGACCTGCTGTTCAGGCCCGAGAGGCTCGGGAAGAACGCGGGCACGGGGCAGCGGCAGGGGTACGAGGACGTCGGACCGATAGGATGAGGATCAAGAAGGAGGCAATGACATGGCTGGAAAGTACAGGATAGGCATCGTCTGCAGCGAGTTCAACTACGACATCACGCAGATGATGCTCGAGAGAGCGAAGGAGCACGCGAAGTTCTTGGATGTGGACGTCGCGAAGATCGTCATGGTCCCGGGAGTGTTCGACATGCCCCTGGCGATCAAGATCCTGCTGAAAGACAAGGCGATCGACGCGGTCGTGACCATAGGCGCGGTCATCGAGGGCGAGACCGAGCACGACAAGCTCGTGATCGGGCAGGCGGCGAGGAAGATCACGGACCTGGCGGTCGAGTTCGAGAAGCCCGTCGGCCTGGGCATATCCGGCCCCGGCATGAGCAGGCTCCAGGCGGAGGACAGGATCGAGCGCGCCAAGGACGCCGTCGAGAGCGTCGTGAAGCAGCTCAAGGCACTGAAGTAGGCCCGTGGTGCAAAGTCTATAATACGGCCGCTCGCTCCCGAAGCTCGTGGGCGAGGTAAGGCTAGGCAAGATGCACCTCCGCTGGTGCGACTCGTGCGACGTGCCCGTGCTCGAGCAGAGCTCATGCGGCATATGCGCTTCGAAGACCCGCGAGGTCAAGCTCACGCCGCCAGGAGACGCGAGGCCCGCCTTCGAGTACGATATCGGCAGGATCAGATCGCTCGTGGACGACCAGTTCGGGCCGGGCACCGGCGAGCTGGTGGTCCCGGACGGCAGGATAGTCCTTCTGAACAAGGCGCCCGACATCGACCGCATGGACGAGGTCATCGTCGGCGGGGAGGTCGTGGGCGCGTCAAGGTTCAACCTCGTCTCGGGCGAGAGGTTCCTTCTCAGGCCCAGGGGCGCGCAGGCGATCGCCACCCGAGTGACGAAGAACTGGGTGACGGTCGACGATGTGGCGGCCGAGGCGATCCGCGAGAAGAGCGCGAGCACGCTCGCGATCGGCGTCCTCGAATGCGACCCCGACATCGTGCCGGGGGACGAGGTCATGGTGCTCGGCCCGGGAAGGCAGGCCGTGTCCGTGGGCGTCTCGAAGATGTCCTCATCGGACATGATGGAACACAAGAGGGGCACCGCGGTGAAGACGAGATGGACCATCGAGCGCGACCCGCCCGAACTGCCGGCGGGGAGGCGGGCCTCCTGGGACGATGTGATATCGGCCAACAGAGAGGTCATCTCCCGGAGGGTCTCCGAGTCGATTCAGTTCATCAAGAAGACCTCCGACCAGAGCGGGCTGCCCGTGGCGGTCTCGTTCAGCGGAGGCAAGGACAGCCTGGCGACGCTGCTGCTGGTGCTGGAGGCCGGCATCAGGCCGAGCCTGTTCTTCATCGACACGGGCCTGGAGTTCGAGGAGACCAGGAGGAACGTCGAGGAGGTCGCGAAGGAGCACTCGCTCACCCTGCTGACGGAGAGCGCGGGCGAGTCGTTCTGGACGAACGTGGGCTTCTTCGGGCCGCCCGCGCGGGACTTCAGGTGGTGCTGCAAGACATGCAAGCTCGGCCCGGCGACCCGCCTGATCCAGAACAACTTCCCCGGCGGAGTGCTCTCGTTCATAGGACAGCGGGCGTACGAGTCCGAGCAGAGGGCGAGCAAGGGGAGGGTGTGGAGGAACCCGTGGACCCCGAACCAGCTGGCGGCGTCCCCGATCCAGAAATGGACCGCGATGCATGTGTGGATCTATCTCATGTCCAGGCGCGCGAACGTGAACCCGCTCTATAGCCAGGGGTTCGAGAGGATCGGATGCTTCATGTGCCCCGCGAGCGACCTGGCGGAGCTGAGGCGCGCGAAGGAGCGCGGGAGGGAGTACGGCCGCTGGCAGAAGGCGCTCGAGGAGCACGCATCGAGGAAGGGCCTGCACCGCTCGTGGCTCGAGTACGACATCTGGCGCTGGAAGAGGGTGCCCAGGTCCGTCCTGGACGAGCTCAGGCAAGGAGGGCGTCGAGGTCGTCCCCGCGGAGCCGGAGAAGACCGAGACCGCCCCGATGGAGTTCAGGAGCACTAGCGGGTACGGCCCCTGCGTGGAGGGGCTGAGCATGGAGGGCGTGTTCAGCAGGCCCCTGGACATGAAGCGCGTGGCCAACATGCTCAACATCGTCGGCGACGTGGCCGTCTCACCGGACGGAGGCATCGCCGAGGTGCGAGGCATGACCGTGTTCGCGGAAGGCCCGGTCATGATCAGGGGCAAGTCCGAGCAGGAGCTCAAGGAGAGGGCGTCGAAGCTCAAGGAGATCGTCCTGAGGGCCACGAACTGCGCCGGATGCGGCATATGCGCCTCGAGGTGCAAGGCGGGGGCGCTCAGGCTGGACGGGAGGATCTGGATCGACGATAAAAGATGCACGCACTGCGGGGCGTGTCTCGGGCCGTGCCCGGTCGTCAGGTTCAGAGAGGACGAGCTGGACATCTAGCGGAGGAGTTTTCTCAGAGCGCCCGCGACCTCGGATGCGCGAGCGCCCCAGGGCACGACCGCGACATTGCCTTTCACCTCGAACCCCTCCCTCACCTTGCAGCACTTCAGGAGCACGGGCCCCCTGATGCCCTTCTCAGCGAGCAGGTCCTGAGGGCACATGTTCACGAGCCTCGGCTCGACGCCGTAGACCGCCTTGAAGATGCGCGCGGACAGAGAGCATCCGACCAGGGTCACCTCCGCGAGCTCGTCCTTCTCGAGCTCGGGGGTCTCGTCCAGGTAGAGCGTCCTCTTCCCCGCCTTGAGGCCGGAGGCCCTGCACGGGAACATGATGGTCGATGAGCCCGAGCGGCGGGCCAGGTCGTTGAGGTCGGTCTCGACGCAGGTGTACCTCACGTGCCTGTCCTGGAGGTCCGTCTCGAGCACGGCCTCCACCAGCCCGACCAGCTTGGACGGGCCGGGCGGCACTACATCGAACAGCGTGAGTTCCACAGGGGGCTCGTCAATGAAGAACGATATGTGCTCGGCCTTCCCGCGCACCACCACGCACCTCTTGTGCATGATCTCCCGCAACCTGCCCATGCGGCTCGCGGACAGGACCTCCAGAGACGGGTCCTCGACGAACGCGGTCTCGTGTGGGAGGGCCAGCACCTTCACCGATTCAATGGGCTGCAGGATCTCCCTCGCATCCGCCTTCTCCACCTGGACGATCGCCCACTGGTCCCCACTGTTGAATACCATGTACTTCGTCCGGAGGTAGGCCTTCTTGCCCTTCAGGAACCGTACTATGCTCTCCTCGGTCAGCGGGAACGCGACCGACTTGACGCTGACTTCCTTGCAGTGGTGCGGGAACATCCACAGGCCCGGGCGGTTGAGGGCGTTCGTGGTTCTAAAAACCATTGCTCCGACGGTCGGGGCTCCTCTGGTTGATATAGGCCGGAATGCACTCAGTCCTCCGACAATGACGCGAGACAAGACCGGCCGGATGACCAGGTTCGGGAGGTTCCCCAGGCTGGAGACCGAGCGATTGGTCCTGCGGAGGATGACCCTGGATGACCTCGGATTCTACTTCGAGCACTTCTCGAGGAAGGAGATAGTCGAGGGGCAGGGGTTCCCCGCGCCCGAGAACATGGGCGCCGCCAAGGAGGAGCTCGAGATGTACTGCATCAAGAACTTCGAGCAGAACACGGGCATCAGGTGGGGGATCGTCCTCAAAGGCAGGAAGGGGCTGATCGGCACGTGCGGAGTCTACAAATGGGTCAAAGAGGACGGCTACAGCGCCGAGATGGGGTACGACCTCGACCCGGAGTACTGGGGCATGGGCATCATGACCGAGGCACTGGAGGTTATCATCCGATACGCGTTCGAGACCATGAGGCTGCACAGGATCGAGGTCAGGGTCATGCCCCACAACAAGAGGTCGATGAGGCTCCTGAGGAGGCTCGGGTTCAAGAAGGAAGGGGTCCTGCGGGAGCACCAATATATGATGGGCGAGTTCCAGACGGATGTCGTCTTCTCGATGCTCGAGCAGGAATGGAAGGGCAAGAGAGCGCAAGGCTGATTTTCCCCTTCGTGCATACGGTAATCGAGGGGGCACATGGAGCAGGGGGAGCTCGAGGGCATCATAGAGGAATCGTCACTCAAGCTGCTCCAGGTCTCCGTCCCGCCGGTCAACTACTGGCTCATGAAGTTCGTCATGGGGAAGCAGGACGACGACCCCGTGATGAAGGGCATTCTGAAGAAGTGCGAATCATACCCGTCCAGGATGAGGCTCATCCAATCGCTCCGGAAGGACGGCACATGGCCTTTGCCAACGCAGCGCGCGCACGCCGAGAACGCCGGTCCAGGGCCGCCCATCGGGTGGACCTACATGACCATGCTGAGGAACCTGTACGAGCTCGCGGAGTGCAAGGCGCCGCCTGACGAGGGGCACATCCGGGCGAGCCTGGAGAAGATCCTGAGCTGGCAGACGGAGGAGGGATACATCCCAGGGCCGACGGACGATGGCGTGCCCATGCCTCACTACAACGGGTTCGCCCTAAGCCTGTTCTGCAGGTTCGGCATGGAGGACGATCCCAGAGTGAGGAAGCTCACCAGGTGGCTCATGAGCATGCAGCGCGAGGATGGCGGATGGAGCATGCCGTGCATCCAGGACATGAAGTACCTCCCGGAGTTCAGATACATGAAGATGTCCCAGTTCGCCGCGATGGTCCAGGCGGGCAAGATCCCGGAATACAGCCCGAAGGACTACAGCCATGTGCCGAGCTGCACATGGACGACCCTGATGGTCATCCGGGGGATGGCACAGAGCCCGAAGATGAGATCCGACGGGGATGTCCGGAGGGCGGGCAGCTTCTTCCTCGACCAGTTCTTCAAGAGGAACTACCACTCGAGCTACTATCAGTCGGAGAGGAACTGGACCATGCTGAAGTACCCGACGTACTACGGCAGCGGCCTGTGCGGCCTCGACATGCTCACGGCCCTGAGGTTCGGACCGTCGGACCCGAGGATGGACAGGCCCATCAGCTGGCTGGTCGACGCGAGATCGAAGGACGGGCTGTGGTACCAGTCCGACAGGCCCAACCCGATCAAGAACCAGTGGATCACCGTCACCGCGCTCGGAGCCTTGGCGCGGTACGCCCGGCAGTACTGAGGACGCCCTCTGCCCGCAGGGAGGGCAAGTTCATCTCGCAGTGTCCAGATTGGGATAATCCAGGCGCGGGAAGTCCGACCTCCCACAACAAGCTTCTTTAAGCCCCCTCTGAATATCCCGAAGGTCTTGTGAATGATGGGCTTCCTGGTCCTCGAGGATGGGACGGTTCTTGAGGGGGAGGCTTTCGGGGCCCGGAAGACGGCTCTCGGAGAGGTCGTGTTCGCCACGGGCATGACCGGCTATCAGGAGTCGCTCACGGACCCTTCTTACTGCGGACAGATACTGGTCTCATCGTACCCGCTGATCGGCAACTACGGCGTGAACTCGGAGGACGGCCAGTCCGAAAAGGTCCAGGTCTGGGGCCATGTGGTGAAGGAGCTGTGCGGGCTCCCGTCGCATCGGGCCTCGGAGAGCACCCTGCACGAGCTCCTCGAGAAGGACGGCGTCCCCGGGATCTCCGGGATAGACACCCGGGCGCTGATCAGGCGGCTGCGCATCCACGGAACGATGAAGGGCGGCATCACGACAGGCGACCCCGCCGAGCTGCTCGAGCGCGTGAGGACCATGGCGCACCCCGAGGAGACCAACCTCGTATCGAAGGTGAGCACGAAGTCCGTCAAGAGGTTCGAAGAGGGCAGGGGAAGGACCGTCGCGGTGTTCGACTGCGGCGTCAAGAAGAACATCATCATCGAGCTGAGGAAGCGGTTCGATGTGGTCCAGCTGCCCTTCGACACGCCCGGGGACAAGGTGAGGGCGCTGGACCCGGACGGCATATTCATCACGAACGGTCCGGGGAATCCGGCGCACCCGGAGATGCTCTCGAAGACCGTCGCGACGCTCAAAGGGCTCAGCGAGGACTACCCCATGATGGGCATCTGCCTGGGGAACCAGCTCCTGTCGCTCATGTTCGGCGCGAAGACCTACAAGCTGAAGTTCGGCCACAGAGGGATCAACCAGCCGGTGTCGCACGACGGGCGCGTGTTCATCACATCCCAGAACCACGGCTTCGCGGTGGACTCCGGGAGCGCCGCGGCGGCCGGCCTCGAGGTCGACTTCACCAACCTGAACGACGGCACAGTGGAGGGAGTGAGGCACAGGAAGCTGCCGATCTTCTCAGTCCAGTTCCATCCAGAGGCGCACCCCGGTCCCCAGGACACCACATTCCTGTTCGACAGGTTCGCGCGGATGATGGGGGGAGCCTGATGCCGAAGCGACCAGACCTGAAGAAGCTGATGGTCATTGGCTCCGGGCCCATTGTGATAGGGCAGGCCGCGGAGTTCGATTTCTCGGGCTCACAGGCATGCAAGTCCCTCAGGGAGGAGGGATGCACGACGGTCCTGGTCAACTCCAACCCCGCGACGATCCAGACCGATCTCGAGATGGCGGACATCGTGTACATCGAGCCGCTGAACGTCGAGACGATCACCAAGATAATCGAGAAGGAGAAGGTCCAGGGGATACTCTCGGGGATGGGCGGCCAGACCGCCCTGAACCTGTGCTCCGAGCTCGCCGAGCAGGGGATACTCGAGAGGCTCGGCGTCGAGCTGCTCGGCAGCCAGCCGAAGGCGATCGCGCTCTCGGAGGACCGGGAGCTGTTCAAGAGGACCATGCTCGAGATCGGCGAGCCGATCCCCAAGAGCAGGACCGTGCAGTCGATCGACGATGCCAAGAGGTCCGTGCCTGAGATAGGAGGATATCCGGTGCTGGTCCGGCCGGCGTTCACGCTCGGGGGCACGGGAGGAGGCATCGCCAACGACGAGGAGGAGCTCGTGCACATCGCTGGCCGAGGGCTGATCTACTCCAGGATCAGGCAGGTGCTGATCGAGGAGAGCGTCATCGGTTGGAAGGAGTTCGAGTACGAGGTCGTGCGGGACGCGAAGGACAACTGCGTGATCGTGTGCAACATGGAGAACCTAGACCCGATGGGCATCCACACGGGCGAGAGCATCGTGGTCGCCCCCGCGCAGACGCTCAGCGACCGGGACCACCAGATGCTCCGGTCGGCATCGATCAAGATCATCCGCGCGCTCGGCATCCAGGGAGGAGCCAACGTGCAGTTCGCGGTCCACCCCAAGACCGGGGAGTACAGGGTGATAGAGGTCAACCCCAGGGTCTCGAGGAGCTCCGCGCTGGCCTCGAAGGCGACCGGGTACCCGATCGCGAGGGTGGCGGCGAAGATCGCCATCGGGAAGACGCTGGACGAGATACCCAACGCCATCACTAAGAGGACCTGCGCCGCGTTCGAACCGTCCATGGACTATGTCGTCATGAAGATACCGAGATGGCCGTTCGACAAGTTCAGGACCGTTGACCGGAGGCTCGGGACCCAGATGAAGAGCACCGGGGAGGTCATGGCGATCGGGCGTAACTTCCACGAGTCGCTCCTCAAGGCCGTGCGGTCGCTCGAGATAGACAGGGTCGGGCTCGAGCCCGACAGATGGTCCGATGAGGACCTGGAGAAGGAGCTGGCCGTCGCCACCGACATGAGACTGTACGCGATAGCCGAGGCGCTGCGTCGCGGGATGAGCGTTGAGAAGATATGCGGGCTGTCTGCCTGGGACCCGTTCTTCGTGCACAAGATCCAAGACCTGGTGCGGATGGAGGAACGGCTGAAGAGCAAGCTGGACCCAGCCACGCTCGCCTCGGCGAAGCGCCTCGGGTTCGGGGACGAGCACATCTCCGCCCTCACGGGCAAGGATGAGGGGACCATCAGACGAATGAGGCGCTCAAATGGGATCGTGGCCAAGTACAAGATGGTCGACACTTGCGCCGCCGAGTTCGAGGCCGAGACGCCGTACTTCTACTCCACGTACGAGTCCGAGTGCGAGGCGAGGCCCTCGTCAAACAAGAAGGTCGTGATCGTCGGCGGAGGCCCGATCAGGATAGGCCAGGGGATAGAGTTCGACTACTGCTGCTGCCACGGCGCCCTCGCGCTCAAGGAGCAGGGCATGGACGCGATCATCATCAACAACAACCCGGAGACGGTGTCCACGGACTTCGACATCTCGACACAGGCTCTACTTCGAGCCGATCACCGTCGAGGACGTCCTGAACGTGATAGAGAAGGAGGACGCTGACGGTGTGATACTCCAGTTCGGGGGGCAGACATCGATCAACCTCGCGTTGCCCCTGCAGAAGGAGCTCGGGGAATCCAAGACGAGGATCCTGGGTACCTCGCCCGAGTCGATCGACCTCGCCGAGGACAGGAAGAAGTTCTCGAAGCTGATGGACGAGCTGGGCATACTCCAGCCGAGGTCTGGCGCGGGCTTCTCGTTCGACGAGGTCAAGCACCTCGCCGCCAAGATCGGCTACCCAGTGCTGATCAGGCCGAGCTACGTCCTCGGGGGCAGGGCGATGGAGATCGTCTACAACGAGGCGGAGCTCGAGACGTACATGAAGAGCGCCGCGAAGATATCGAAGAAGCACCCGATCCTGGTCGACAAGTACCTCACGCACGCGGTCGAGATCGACGTCGATGCCGTGTGCGACGGCGAGGACGTGTACATCGGAGGGGTCCTGGAGCACATCGAGGAGGCGGGCGTGCACTCGGGGGATGCCACCATGGTCCTCCCTCCGATGACGCTTGGCCCGGAGGTCATGTCCGAGATCGTCTCTACCACCAGGAAGGTGGCCCTAGCGCTGAAGACGGTGGGCCTGATCAACCTCCAGCTCGCGTACAAGCACGGGAGCGTCTACATGCTGGAGGCGAACCCGCGCGCCAGCAGGACCGTGCCGATAATATCCAAGGCGACCGGGGTGCCCCTCGCTAAGATCGCGACCAAGGTCATGCTGGGGACGAAGCTCAAGGACCTGGGCCTGCAGGGCGAGGCGAGGATATCCCACGTCGCTGTCAAGGCGTCCGTGTTCCCGTTCCTGAAGCTGCCGGGCGTGGACAGCATCCTGGGCCCCGAGATGAAGTCCACGGGCGAGGTCATGGGGATAGCCGCGACATACCCCGCAGCCGTCTGGAAGGCACTGATAGCCTCGGGTCAGAGGCTGCCCAGGAAGGGCAACGTGTACGTCAGCGTCTCGGACGAGGACAAGGACGTCGCGGCGCAGCTCGCGAGGAGGCTGGTGAGCATGGGGTTCGGGATATTCGCGACCGAGGGCACCGCGGACACGCTGAGGTCCAGGGGCGTCGAGGCCGTGACCACGTACAGGATATCGGACAACAAGGGCCCGGACGCGCTCGCCCTCATGAGGAGCGGGGATGTGCACTTGGTGATCAACACTCCCAGCGAGTCCTCCGGGACGAGGAGGGACGGCTACATGATGAGGAGGCTCGCGGTCGAGCTGGAGATCCCCATCTTCACCACGATAAAGGGTGCTGGAGCGGCAGTCATGGCCATGGAGCACGCGCTCAGGTCGGAGCAGAAGGTCAACGACCTCGCGTCGTTCCACCGACACCTCTGAGCGCGGTCACCAGCTCAGCACATGCCCACGGCGAGTTCATTGACGGAGCGAGGGGCTGCAGCAGAACCCTACTTCTTCTTCTTGAGGTGCTCGTAGGCGACCTCGGCCCCGCGCCGTCCGGACAGGAGCATCGACCCGAATGTCGGGCCCATCCTCGGCAGCCCGAAGGTGGTTGACACGGCCATGCCCGTGACGATCAGGCCTGGGTGCGCGAAACCAGTGCGCTCGACCACCGCGTCCTCGCTCTTCTCGATCCACATCGCCCCGAATCCGGGGGTCTTGATGAGCCCGCGCTCCTCCAACTTCCTCACCACGGAGGCATCATGGCCCGTGGAGTCGATCACGAGCTTGGATTCGAATGCGATGGGGTCGACACAGTTTACCTGCCTGGGAAGCATGGACACGGGCGCCCAGTTGACGACCACACCCGCCACCCTGTTCTTCTCCCTCAGGACGATATCGTCGAACATGGTCATGCTGAGTATCTTCGCGCCGGCTTCGCAAGCAGCGGCTATGAGCTTGGAACACGCGAGTGGGGCAAGGGCCACGTAGAGGCCTTTCTCGTATTCCTCGTATGCGATGTCCAGTTCGTCCAGAATCTTGTGAGCCGGGGCCCTGATCGTGAGGCTGTTCATGAGGAAGCCGCCGATCCAGAACCCTCCGCCCAGGTAGTTGTTCCTCTCGACGATGAGCACCTTGACATTCTTCTTCGCGAGGTCGTGGGCGGCCATGAGCCCGCTGGGGCCCCCACCCACTATGATCACGTCTGTCTCGGCGAAACCATCCATGTCCTTGGCGAACTGAGAAACAATCGCCCTGGTCACGGAGCTTTCAGAAGACTTCTCAAATATCGGCATCTACACTCACCAGGTTCCCGGGAACGGTCATACCTGCTCCCCAAATATAAGAGTTCGCCCGCGACGGTCAGAATTGGACATCGGCTGGCGTACCGTGTTGTTAGTAAGGCGCAAGCAATATCATTCACGTCGTTAATATAGGATGTGCGGAGCGGAGCTAGATTCCCCTCAATGCCCCGCAAGTGAGATAACCTGGCTCCGCTCCCACCCTCTTAGTCAAGGTGATGAAAGTGGCAGTCGACCCTATCTGCAAGATGGAAGTGGACCCGAAAACGGCGAAGTGGAAGAGCGTGTACAAGGGGAAGGAGTACTATTTCTGCGCTCCCGGATGCAAGACCGCGTTCGAGAAGAACCCCGAGAAGTACACCAAGTGAAGCCGACAGTTGCATGCCGTGAAGCGCGTTCGCTCTACGTTCACGCTTCAGCGGCTGATTTCTTCAGCTTCTCGTACTTCTCTTTGTACAGCTTGGCGCAGACGCTGCAGCAGAGATAGTGGTACTTGCCGTCCATCTTCAGCTTCACGCCCTCGTCCCTCATCAGATGCCCGCAGTAGTAGCACCTGATCATGAGGCCAGCCTCATCCGTGAGGGCCGCGCGCTGGACCTCCTTCTTCGACTTCAGGATCAGCGACGGTGTGACCTTCACGATCTCGGGGATGTGGGCCAGCGATTCCAGGAACTGCTGGTACTTGACCTGGTTGTAGAACGACAGGAGGCACATAACCCTGGAATCGGACAGCACGAACATCTGGCGGACGATCTCGTCGTCGCCGATCTTCTCGACCACCTTGTCCAGGTCCGACGGCCGCGCATCGATCATAAGTATGACGGAGACCTGGCCGAGCATGTCCGCGTCGAGCAAAGTCGTGTACCCTTTGATCAGGCCCATGTCGGTCATCGCGAGCACTCTCGCGCTGACCGTCGGCGTGCTCACGCCTATCCGGGATGAGATGTCCCTGAACGACGCTCGCCCGTCACGCTGCAGTTCTCTCAGTATCTTCCTGTCGACGTCATCCAGGTTCAGGTTCATGACTCATACTTATCATCGTTATGTTTATGCTTTGCGATTGAAAGGTACGGGTACGCGGTTCTAGACGGTCGGAAAGAGAGAAAGAGCCACGTATCGAAAAGAGCCCCGATTCCCACCGCCTCCTGCGGTCTCAAGCTACTTGCCCTTCTTGAGGATCAGGTATCCGACAGCGACGAAGATCGCCCCGACGGCCAGGAATACCATCGAGGCGACCACGAATACGACCATCATGACCGCCGCGAGGACGAGCACAAGGATTCCCACCAGGATGCCTGCCCAGCCGTATATCGTCGGGGAGGCGTAGTCGGCCTGGAGCGATAGCGGGTGCTTCAGGGCCGAGGGGATTTCATCAGTCGCCATGACCTCTCCGGGAACGAGACGGATTTGTACGTATATCTGCATTATGGGGAACTACTGACGACTCCCCTGCCTCTTGGTTGGCAATATTGATATTCAGCCTCCGCATCGGGACCGACATGGCAAAGCAAGTCCACGCAGCGCACATTCTTGTTGAGAAGGAAGACAAGGCCAGGGAGCTGCTGGCCAAGATCAACTCCGGGGAGAACTTCGGCGAGCTCGCGAAGAAGTTCTCGAAGTGCCCCTCTGGAAAGCAGGGCGGCGACCTCGGCTGGTTCGGCAAAGGCCAGATGGTCCAGGAGTTCGAGAAGGCCGCGTTCGAGGGACAGAAGGGAGCCACGGTCGGCCCCGTCAAGACGCAGTTCGGGTACCACCTGATCAAGGTCATCGACCAGAGATGATACCGCCTCAAACCCGCGCAAACCGTTTTCTCGTTTTCCATCAAGGGTTCGCCTGCGGCTCGGCCTTCACGCCCTCGAAACCCCTCGTGAGGACGATGTAGAGCCCGCCGACCACGAGCGCTCCGCCGAGAACGATCCAGACACCTGGGCACCTCGCCCGGCAGGAGCAAGTACGCGAGGAGCGAGGCCCCCACGGGTTCGCCGAGCACGCTCGTCGATACGATGTGCGCGGGCACCTTCTTGAGCGCGTAGTTGAACATCGTGTGGCCGAAGATCGTGGGCACGATGGCCATGAGCAGGAAGAGGGTGAGCTCCCTCGAATCGGATACCAGGAGCTGATCGCCCGCGATGGCCGCAGCCCCGAACAGTATCACGCTGGACAGACCGTAAACTGAGAACGCATAGGGCGCGACGGACAGCTTCTGCCGCGCGATCCTGCCCGAGAGGAAGTATATGCCGGCGCAGATGCCGCCTACGAAGGCCATGAGGTCGCCCAGACAGTGTCCCCGTCCCGGTGCGGTAGTCGCTTATCGATATGACGGCGACGCCCGAGAACGCTATGACTATCCCGACCGCCGCGAGCTTCTTCACCTTCTCCTTCAGCAGGAAGTGCGATACACCCGCGACGAAGATCGGGTGCGATGTGACCAGGATGACGGACGTGGACACCAGCGTGAGGCTCAGGGAGACAATCCAGAGCCCGAAATGGAACGACAGCGCCACCCCGCTCAGGACTATGAGCCCGACCTCGTTCCTCGAGAAGTTCCTGATCTCGGATAGCCCGCCCGTCCAGACGAGGTACGGCAGGAGGATCGCGCACGAGAGGGCGAGCCTGTAGGCGGCGATGAGGAACGGGGGCGACTCGCTCCACTTGATGAATATGGATGCGAACGAGATGGACACCATCGCGATCGCTATCGCGAGATATGCCCTGGAATGCTCACTCATCGGCGGCACGGAAGTCGATCTCCTCGTTCGGCTCGTTCGCGGGAGCCGTCCTGGCTCAGTAGATCGTCACGCCCTTGACGCCCTTCGCCTGGCGTATGATCGGGATGAGTTCCGACGGCACCTGGCTCTCCGTGACTATGAACAGCTTCGGCTCCTCGGAGGTCATCGGGTCGTCGACTATCGCCTGCCGGATGCTTATCGACGACTTCGCGAGGATGTCGGCCACGGACGCGATTATCCCGGGCTCGTGCGCGTTCGTCGGGACGATCTCTATCGCGTTCCAGCCCATCGCCGAGGCCGCGTTCTTGAGGTGGTTGGTCGGGAGCAGCTGCGAGAAGAACTTGAGCAGCGTCGGGTCGCCCTTGATGGTGTCGATGGTCGACTTCACGACCCTCCGGTCCACGCCCGCGGCCCTCGCGAGAGAAGAGTCCGCAATCTGCACGTCGCCGCAGTACACATGCTCCTTCTCGATCCTGAGCCCGTACTTCAGAAGGTACCTAGCCACCTTCGCCTGCGAAGGATACTTCTCGAAGTAGTTCGCAATCTTGTCCCACATATCCCTCTACCGATGATTACATGTGTACAGTAATAGATTAATATTGCGACATATTGTACGCCTTCGCACTGCCAAAGAGTAGCAAGGGACTTATACGTCCAGCACAATGGCAGCCATAGTGACAAAGAATAGCACGGCAAGGTGTCTGGTGAGAGAATGAACGGAAAAGAGATCAGGCTGCGGCGGATCTTCGACCAGAAGTCTGGGAAGACCGTCATCGTCCCCATGGACCACGGCATATCGATCGGCCCGGTCAAGGGGATCGCCGACATACGGAGCACGGTAGACCGGCTCGCGGAAGGCGGGGCCTCCGCGATAGTCATCCACAAGGGTCTGGTGCCGTATAGCGGTTTTAGCGTCGGCAGCAGGCTCGGCCTGATAGTGCACATATCCGCGAGCACGTCCGTCTCGCCCGACCCGAACTACAAGGTGCTGGTATCGGACACAGAGGAGGTCGTCTCCCTGGGCGCCGACGCCGTCTCGATCCACTGCAACATCGGCTGCGACAACGAGGACAGGATGGTCGCCGACTTCGGCCGCGTCGCGCGCGACTGCCGGAGGCTTGGCATGCCACTGCTCGCGATGTGCTACCCGAGGGGCAAGAACGTCAAGAGCCAGTACGACGTCGAAGTCGTCAGGCACTGCGCCCGGCTGGCGGCCGAGCTCGGGGCGGACGTCGTCAAGACGAACTACACGGGCACGGTCGAGTCGTTCAAGGAGGTCGTCAAGGGCACCCCGATACCCGTCGTCATAGCGGGCGGGCCCAAGATGGACAACGACAATGCCCTGGTCACAATGATCCACGAGGCGATGCAGGCCGGGGCGAAGGGCGTGTCGATAGGCAGGAACGTCTTCCAGCACGAGGATGTCGCCGGCATGACCAGGATCATCAGGAAGATCGTCATCGAGGGCATGTCGCCCGAGGATGCTTATAGGCGGTGAACCCCCTGATCGACCGCCAGGTATGGATCGGGGCGCTCTTCCAGCCCTCCAGTGACAGCAGGAAGAACATCATCCTCTCCGCACTAGAGAACGGCTTCGACACCATCGTCCTGGACAAGAAGGACCAGGGGTTCGAGCGGCTCGGAAGGTTCAGGGCCATCGTCCTGAAGGACAAGGACTTCTTCGAGGACGGCGAATCGATAGGCAGGTTCGTCGAGCTCCGGAGGAAGGAGGACGAGCTGCAAGCCAAGAAGTTCGCCGAGAAGAGCACCACGGTGGTCATCTCGGCGAAGGACTGGAAGGTCATCCCGCTCGAGAACCTCATCGTGCACTTCCAGGGCTCGGGCTCCAAGCTCATGATGCTCGCCAGGACCGCAGAGGAGGCCAGGCTGTTCTTCGAGACGATGGAGCGGGGCGCCGACGGCGTCCTGTTCGTCCCGTCCAAGCTCGAGGAGCTGCCGCAAGCTGAGGAAGCTGCTGGAGGAGGGGTCCCCCAAGCTCGACATGAGGGAGGGGAGGATAACCGTCCTCAGGCAGCTCGGGCTCGGCGACAGGGTGTGCATCGACACATGCTCGATGCTCTCGATCGGCGAGGGGATGCTGATAGGGAACCAGTCGTCCTGCCTGTTCCTAATACACTCGGAGACGCTCGAGTCGGAGTACGCCGCCTCGAGGCCGTTCAGGGTCAACGCCGGTCCGGTGCACGCGTACGTGCTCATGCCGGACGGGAGCACGAGGTACCTCTCGGAGCTGAAGGGAGGAGACGAGACGCTCGTCGTCAGGGCGGACGGCCAGACCAGGAAGGTCGTGGTCGGCAGGACCAAGGTCGAGCGCAGGCCGCTCCTCCTCATCGAGGCGGAGGTGGACGGAGAGAAGTACTCCACCATCGTCCAGAACGCGGAGACCATCAGGGTGTACTCGAAGGGCAAGGTCGTCTCCGTGTCAAAGCTCAAGCTTGGAGATACGATTCTTCTCAAGCTCGAGAGGGGCGGAAGGCACTTCGGTATGCGCGTGGAGGAATCGATCAGGGAGAAGTAGGGATGACGTATGTCGTCGCTTCTCTCGTCGAGAGAAGCATCGCTGGAGTCTCGGACTCGTCAAAGAAGGCGTTCAGGTCGGGCGCTGACCTGGTCGAGGTCAGGCTGGACCACATCACCAGAGGAAAGGTCTCGCGGAGGACCCTGGCAGCGCTGAGGAAGGCGGTGAGAGGGCCCGCGATCGCCACGCTGAGGTCTTCCCGAGAGGGAGGGCTTTCCTCCCTGAAGGGGAGGGATAGGGCACTGACGCTGAGGGACGTCCTCGCATCCGGGTTCGAATTCGTCGACCTCGAGCTCGAAGGGGACTCTGTCCTCCTCGGGGAGCTCGGGGGCGGCCGGTCGAGACCGAAGATCATCGCATCGAGCCATTTCACCAGGCCGGTCCAGGCGGACGTCTTCGCGGAGCGGCTGGCGAGGGCGTGCAGGGCGGGGGACATCGGCAAGGTCGCGATGCCGTGCGAGGACGCCTCGCAGGGGCTCATGGTCGCCAGGGCGGGGCTCAGGTTCCGCGCCTTGGGAGAGAACTTCGCGGTCATAGGCATGGGCGAGCAGGGACAGCTGACGAGGGCGTGCGCGAGGCATATCGGGTCGTCCATGGTGTACGCGTGCGTGGACGGGAGGAAGGCGGCGCCGGGGCAGATGGATGTGGCGGCACAGTCCGCGCTGATGCACCCGAAGGCACTGGTCATAGGCCTGGTGGGGCACCCGGTGGGCCATTCCGTGTCCAAGCCGATGCAGGAGGCCGCCATGAGGAAGGCGGGCATCGACGGGATCTACCTCCCGTTGGACATCCCGGGGGAGCTCTCGGCGAAGGACCTCGAGACCCTGCGGTCGATAGGGTTCTCGGGGGTCAACGTCACGATACCTCACAAACGCGCCGCATACGACCTCTGCGACGAGAAGGGCGCGGCCGCAGCAGTGACGGGCTCTGTCAACACCATCAGGTTCCAAGGGCGCGAAATATCCGGAGAAAACACCGATGTAATCGGGTTCTCTAGGATGATTGATGGAAAAATACGCATAGGCAGAAGGACCACGGCGCTGGTCCTCGGGGCAGGCGGCTCCGCGCGCGCCATCGCGCACGTGCTGGCCGGTGCGGGCGCGAGCGTAACCATATCCGCGCGAAGGGCAAGGGCGGCGGAGGAGCTCGCGGAGCAGTTCGATGCCGAGACCGTAGTATGGTCCGCGCTCTCTAGGCGCGGGGAGAAGTCCGACCTCGTTGTCAACTGCACGCCTATAGGCATGAAGGGGCACGTTGCACCTGGGATTATCCCGGGAGCGCTCTTCGGCAAGGGCACGCGGTTCTTCGACATCGTATACAACCCACCTGTGACCAGCTCGATGAGGACGGCGGTCAGGAAGGGCTCGAAGGCGTACGGCGGCCTCGACATGCTGGTCCACCAAGGAGCGGAGTCGTTCCGGATCTGGACCGGGAAGACGGCTGACATCGCAGTCATGCGCAGGGCAGCGAAGGAGGCGGTCGCATGATCGGGACCGCCGCGTGCAGGGGAGCGGTCACGATAGTGAACGCCATAGCCACGGGCAGGGGCGCAGCCTTCGGCATCACTCTGGAGGCCGACGCCTCCGTCGAGCTCATCCCTGGAGCCAGGGAGCTGACGTATCAGGGCGAGCCCGAGGGACGGGACATCGCCTTGGGGTGCCTCCGTGCCATGGCCGACAAGATCGGGGCCGATGCGCCATCCGGGAAGGTGAGCGTGCGCTCCGAGATACCTATCTCGAGGGGGCTCAAGAGCAGCAGCGCAGTGTCGAACGCGGTGGTCCTGGCCGCCGCGCGCGCATTGGCTGCGGACATTCCAGATCTGGACATCATCAACCTCGCGGTCGACGAATCCATCAAGGCAGGGGTCACGATCACAGGGGCTTTCGACGACGCATGCGCGTGCTACCTCGGCGGAGCCGTGGTCACGGACAACAGGGCGAGGAAGATTCTGAGCCAGCAGAGGCTGGACCCCGACCTCGTCGTCGTCCTGCACGTGCCCGAGCGGAGGATCACGAAGGCAAGCCTCAAGGGCAGGGACTTCAGCGGCATCAAGGACACCGTCTCGCAGGCGCTCAGGCTGGCGGAGAAGGGCAGGCTGCTGGAGGCGATGGAGCTGAACTCGAAGGCGTACGCCTCCGCGCTCGACCTGTCCGAGGAGGCCGCCGTCATCGCGCGGGCGAACGGGGCCCTGGCGGCCGGGGTTACGGGGACGGGCCCCGCGACGGCCGTCGTGTGCAGACGCGGGGAATGCGCAAATATCAAGAAAGCCCTCTCCAGGCTCGAGGGGACCATCATGGATGCTCGCATAAACGACACCAACGCCAGGGAGGTGGTCCCACGGCTATTGTGATCAAGTCTTCCATCGCGAAGGGCACGGCGGTCGCCCCGCCCTCGAAGTCGTACACGCACAGGGCGATCGTGCTCGGCGCGCTCACGCACTCGCCGTTCCAGCTCAAACGGCCTCTGGTATCGGAGGACACGAAAGCGACCCTCGAGGCCCTGCAGGCCTTCGGGGCGGAGGTAAGCGGACGGTCGGGTGAGCTCAAGATAATGTGCGAGGAGCTGGAGCACCCCAGGGCCGTCATCGACGCAAGGAACTCCGGAACGACCATGCGCCTGATGACGGGCGTGGCCTCGCTTCTGCCTTCGCCGACCACGCTCACAGGAGATGCGAGCCTCGTGAAGAGGCCGATGGGCCCACTGGTCGATGCTCTCGTCCAGCTCGGCGCCAAGTGCTCGTACATCGGCGCGAAGGGCAGGCCCCCGCTTACGATCACGGGGCCCATCGCTGGAGACTCCACGGACATCGCGGGGGACGTGAGCTCGCAGTTCGTCTCATCCCTGCTCATCGCGTGCACCCAGAAGAAGGGCGCGACGGACATCAGGTTGAAGGGAGAGCTGACCTCTCGCCCGTACGTCGACATCACGCTCCAGATGCTGAAGGAGTTCGGGGGCGAGGTCGAGGAGATGCCCGACGGATTCCGGGTCCCGGGCGAGCAGAAGCTCGAGAAGGAATCATACATCGTCCCCGGAGACTACTCTTCCGCGGCGTTCCCGCTCGCGGCCGCAGCCATCACTGGCGGTGACGTGACGGTCCGCAACCTAGATGCCACATCCCCCCAGGGCGACAGGGCGATCGTGCGCTACCTGGAAATGTTCGGAGCCAGGGTCGTCCGGGGCGGAGATTCGATCAGGGTCATCGGCGAACAACTCGAGGCGGCCGAGATAGATGTCAAGGACACGCCCGACCTGTTCCCGATACTCGCGGTGCTCGGGGCGGCGGCCGAAGGGAAGACCGTCCTCACCGGAGGGAAGAACCTGCGGGAGAAGGAGAGCGACCGGATCGCCACGACGACCGCGTTCCTGAACGCCATGGGTGCGCGGGCCGTCCCCACCGAGGACGGATGCGAGATACTCGGCGGCGAGAAACTGCACGGAACCACCGTGGACACGCACGGAGACCACAGGATTCTTATGGCAGCAGCGATTGCTGCTCTGGTATCCTCTTCAGAGACCAGGATCGAGGACGACGATTCGTACAGCGTATCGTATCCTGGGTTTCTCAGGGACATGCACCAGCTCGGGTGCCGCTTGGAGGTGAGGAAGTGAACGAGTTCGGCGCGAAGTACAGGATCGGCATATTCGGGTCGAGCCACGGTCCCTGCGTCGGAGCGAAGGTGGACGGCTGCCCGCCGGGCACCAAGATATCCGAGGCCGCGATCCAGATCGAGCTGGACAGGCGGGTCCCGGGCAAGGGGCCCGTGACCACCCCCAGGAAGGAGAGGGACAGGCTCGAGGTCATCTCCGGCCTCCTGGACGGTAAGTCGACCGGCGGCACGATCGTCGGGCTGGTCAGGAACAAGGACGTCGATTCATCTCCATACGACGCGTTCGTCAGGGTGCCTAGGCCGGGGCACGCGGACTATCCGGCAGCGGTCAAGTACAAGGGCCATCACGACCACAGGGGAGGGGGACAGTTCTCCGGCAGGATGACCGCCGGACTTGTCATCGCCGGGGCGATAGCCCGGCAGGTGCTCGAGCCAAAGGGCGTCAGGTTCGTCGCGCAGACGGTCCAGATAGGCAATGTCAAGCTCGAGCGTGAGGTGCCGTTCAGCGTCGCGGAGAAGATCGCGCGCGGCAACGCGGTCGGATGCGCGGACAGGGACACCGCACAGGCCATGATCGAGGAGATCGTCAAGGCCCACGAGGAGAAGGACAGCGTCGGGGGCGTCGTGAGGTGCACCGTGCTCGGGCTGCCCGTGGGCGTGGGCGAGCCGTTCTTCGACTCGATCGAGAGCGACATGTCCGCGATGATGTTCTCCATCCCGGGCGTCAAGGGCGTCGAGTTCGGGTCCGGGTTCGGCTGCGCCTCCATGAGGGGCAGCGAGCACAACGACCAGTACGTCGTCAGGGGCGGAAAGATCGTCACCAAGACGAACAACGCGGGCGGGGTCCTGGGAGGGCTCTCGACAGGCATGCCCCTGGATTTCAAGGTCGCATTCAAGCCCACATCGTCCATCGCGAGGCAGCAGATGAGCGTGGACATAGTGGACAGGAAACCCGTTCAGCTGGAAGTCAAGGGACGGCACGACCCGTGCATCGTCCCGAGGGCCGTCCCCGTGGTGGAGAACTCGGCGGCGGCAGTGGTCCTGGACCTGATGCTCCAGGGGGGATTCATCTGACCAAGCGAGAGTTGGAAGTGCTCAGAGGCGACATCGACAGGATAGACGCGGAGATACTCTCCCTCATCGCGAAGAGGAACGAGGTCGCGGCGGAGATCGGCCTGACGAAGCGCAAGGACCGCGTCAAGGCCCGCGACCCCGAGCGCGAGAAGGTTGTGCTACGCCTGATGGAGAAGAGGGCGAAGGCGCTCGGGATAGACAAGAGCCTCGCGAGGCAGCTCACCAAGATGCTCATCAACGACTCCGTGAGGATACAGAAATCGGAGAGGCGGAACGACCTCGAGGGACAGAAGGTCCTGGTCGTGGGCGGCTCCGGCAAGATGGGCGAGTGGATGTGCAGGTTCATGTCCAACAGGGGGGCGGAGGTCAGGGTGTGGGACCCGAGGGGGAAGCTCCCGGGCCACGTCCAGATAAGGTCCCTGCTCCCGACCGCGAAGACCGCGGACATCATAGTCATCGCGAGCCCGCTGGGGGCGACCCCGGAGGAGCTGGTCGCGGTGATCAACACCGCCCCCGAGGGGGTCGTGTTCGACCTCTGCAGCGTCAAGTCGCACATATTCGGCATCCTGCGCGAGGCCGCCGCCGAGGGAATCAAGGTCACCAGCGTACACCCGATGTTCGGCCCGAGGACGCCCTCGCCGGACGGGCTCAACGTGCTCATATGCGACTGCGGGTGCGACGAGGCGAACGAGAAGGTCGCGATCATCTTCTCGAAGGCCGGGGCGAGGACGAAGATGGTCGAGCTGGAGGAGCACGACAAGCTCATGGCGTTCGCGCTCGGCCTGCCGCACGTCACAGCATTGCTGTTCGCGGGGACGGCGAGGATGTCGGACCAGAAGCTGGAAGGGCTCATGGACGTCCGGGGCACCTCGTTCGTGAGGCTCGCGGTGCTCGCCCGGGAGGTCTCCGGCGAGAGCAAGCGCATATACCACGACATCCAGGCGCTCAACCCGCACACTCAGTACATGTTCGAGGCGATGGAGGAGATGCTCGCGGAGCTGAAGCAGGCCTCCATCGACAAGGACCCGATATCGTTCGGGAACCTGATGCAATCGGTCAAGGAATACATGGAGGGATGAACGGATGGCGAGGATGAGATCAGCGATACTGGGCTCGAGCGGGATGATAGGTCAGCGGTTCGCCCACATGCTCATGGCCCACCCGTACTTCGACGTGGCCGCCTACTGCGCATCCGACAGGTCGGACGGGAAGAGGATGGCCGAGGTCTGGAAGCTCAGCGACATCGCGCTCACGGACGACATCGGGGAGCAGGCCATAGGCGCGACCGACCCCAAGGCGCTCGCGAAGGAGGGCGTGAAGGTCGTGTTCAGCGGCCTCCCGTCGGATGTCGCGGGGCCGATCGAGGACGCCTGCGCGGAGGAGGGCATGGCGGTGTTCTCCAACGCCGCGTCCCACAGGATGGACCCCGACACGCCGATCCTGATACCCGAGATCAACCCGGACCACATGGCGTCCGTCGAGGCGCAGCGCTCCAGGAGGAGGAAGGGCGGGTACATCATCACCAACGCGAACTGCTCGGTGACCGGGCTCGCGCTCGGGCTCAAGCCACTGGTGGACGCCTTCAGGTTCACAGACGTGTGCGTCGCGACGTACCAGGCGCTCTCCGGCGCCGGGTACCCGGGCGTGCCCTCGCTGGACATCCAGGGCAACGTGCTCCCGTTCATCAAGAGCGAGGAGGAGAAGATGAACACCGAGGGCAGGAAGATCCTCGGCGGGTACAGCAACGGCAGGTTCGTCGACTCGCCGGTCGAGATACAGGCGAACTGCGCCAGGGTCAATGTCAGGGACGGTCACCTCGAGGCCGTGTTCATCCACGGCAAGGAGATGCCGGACGAGAAGAGGATCAAGAAGGCGTTCGCGGAGTTCAGGGGGAGGCCCCAGGAGCTGGGGCTTCCGACCGCGCCAGCGGCGCCGATCATAGTCAGGAACGAACACGACAGGCCTCAGCCGCTCGTGGACGCGTCCGCGGGACACCCCGAGCGGGCGAAGGGCATGGCCGTGACCGTCGGCAGGATAAGGGCGACGGGGCACGACCTCAGGTTCTACCTGCTCGTGCACAACACGATCAGGGGCGGAGCCGGAGGATCCGTGCTGAACGCGGAGCTGGCGTACAAGGAGGGAATGATCTGAGCGAGAAGAGGAAACCGAAGGGCGAGAAGGGCGTCTCCAGGAGCTACGAGGACATACGCAGGAGGATAGCCGATGGAGACGTCGTCGTCATGACGGCCGAGGAGTTCAAGGGGTACGTCAGGACGAACGGTGTGAAGAAGGCGGCCAAGGAGGTCGATGTAGTCACAACCGGAACCTTCGGCGCGATGTGCTCCTCGGGCGCATACTTCAACTTCGGGCACTCGGACCCGCCGATCAAGATGTCCAAGGTGTGGATGGACGGGATACCGGCGTACGCTGGCCTCGCGGCTGTCGACGCCTACCTGGGCGCCACCGAGCTCGACGAGTCCAACAACATGATCCACGGCGGGGCGCACGTGATCGAGGACCTCGTGCGCGGGAAGGCCGTGAGGCTGAGGGCCACCGCGTACGCCACGGACTGCTACCCGAGGAAGGAGATCGACACGTACGTGAGCCTCAAGACGATGAACCAGGCGGTGCTCATGAACATGAGGAACTGCTACCAGAACTACGCCTGCGCCACCAACTCCTCCCCGAAGACGCTCTACACGTACATGGGCAAGCTGCTCCCGGAGTTCGGGAACGCCACCTACTGCAGCGCCGGGGAGCTGTCCCCGCTGCTCAACGACCCGTACTACAGGACCGTCGGCGTCGGCACGCGGATATTCCTGGGCGGGGGCGAGGGGTTCATCATGTGGGAGGGCACGCAGTTCAACCCCGGGGTCCCGAGGACGCCGGCCGGCGTGCCCAAGAGGCCCGCGGGCTCCATAGCCGTCATCGGGGACCTCAAGCAGATGACCCCCGAGTTCCTGAGAGGGCTCACGTTCACGAGGTACGGAACGTCCCTCGGCCTTGGGATCGGGGTGCCGATCCCCATACTCGACGAGGAGATGGCAAGGGCGTGCGCCGTGACGAACGACGAGATATTGACCGCGGTGTTCGACTACAGCCAGCAGACCCGCGCGAGGACCCCCCTGAGGGAGGTCACGTACGCGGAGCTGCAATCGGGGGAGATCGACATCAAGGGCAAGGAGGTCCCGACCTCCTCGCTGTCGAGCCTGGTCAAGGCGAGGCAGATCTCCGAGATACTCAAGAACAGGATAGTGAAGGGCGAGTTCATGATCGAGAGGCCGGTCCAGGGCTTCTCCCTGGACAGGGTGTTCAAGCCCCTGGACGTGCGCACCGAGAAGGAGGCGATGTGAGATGAAGACCAAGGTCGTGCTCAACTTCAGCCCCGAGGCGTCGAACATGCCCATCACGCACAACCTGATCGCGAAGCACCACCTGATGGTGAACATCCTCAGGGCCGAGATAGACGAGGTCGGCGGGAAGATGGTCCTCGAGCTGTCAGGGAAGGCGGACGACATCAGGAAGGGCATCGACTACCTCAAGGCGAACGGCGTCGGCGTAAGGCCGATCAAGGAGGGCGTGCGCAGGGACGACGATGCGTGCACCCACTGCGGCATGTGCGTCTCCATCTGCCCCACGAAGGCGCTGACGATCGACCAGAAGACCGGGCGGGTCTCGTTCAACGAGGAGAAGTGCGTCGCATGCGGGGTGTGCATAGACGCGTGCCCGCCGAGGGCGATGGAGATCCTGATATGAGCAAGTTCATCCACGCGAAGGTGGAGATCGAGGAGACGGCGGCGACCATCGCGGCCGAGGGCAGGTACTTCGAGCCGGCGATAGTCGCGATCAAGGCCGCACGGAGGGACATCGAGAGGCAGATACGGAGGGACCCGTTCTTCCTCACGACCCTCGAGCCGTACGACTTCAAGGCCCCATGGACGAGGTCGGTCCAGAGGATGTGCGAGGCTTCGGCCCTCGCCCAGGTGGGGCCCATGGCGACAGTCGCCGGGGCGATCGCCCAGGAGGCCTTGGAGGCCATGATGTCCAGCGGCTGCACCCACGGCTGGGTGGACAACGGCGGCGATGTCGCGCTCGTCCTCGAGAGCCCCGTCACGATGGAGATATTCAGCGAGCCGGGCGCGCGCACCGCGAGCGCCCTGGAGCTCGAGCCGTCAGAGGGGGCGTTCGGCGTGTGCACCTCGAGCGGGAAGCTCGGGCACTCGATCAGCTTCGGCAACGCGGACGCCGCGGTGGCCGTAGCTGACTCCGCGACACTCGCGGACGCCATCGCGACCGCGATGGGGAACAGAGTGGTGGACAAGACGAGCCTGCGCACATGCTTCGACCCGTTCAAGGGCATCAAGGGGTTCAGGGGAGGCGTCGCCATGCTGGACGGCGAGGTCGCCATGCACGGCAGGCTTCCGCGCATGGTCGAGGTGGAGCACTGCGAGGAGAGGGTGACCGTCCACAGCAGGATGTCCGCCCCGGAGTTCACATCGGCCGGCAATCAAGGTTCTGAGGTGAGATCGTGAAGATCGTAAAGTTCGGAGGCACGTGCCTCGGGTCCGAGGACGCCCTCCAGAGAGTCTCGAAGGTTGTGAAGGCCGAGAAGGACCAGAAGATCGTGGTGGTGTCGGCGGCGTCCGGCGTCACGAACAACCTGAAGGAGTTCATTTCGAAGCCGAGGCAGGAGAGGGAGATAGACACATTCCTCCTGGGGACGAAGCTGAGGCACGTGGACATGCTCCCGAAGAAGGACGGGGACGCCAGGAAGGAGGCGCTCGAGCTCATCGAGCAGAAGATAACCAAGCTCGAGAGGCTCCTGTACGGCATCACATACACCGAGGAGCTCACGCCGAGGACCAACGACCTCATACTCAGCTTCGGCGAGAGGCTGTCCGCGATCATGGTCGCCGCGAGGCTGTCGCACGACGGCATGAACGCCGTCCCGATGGAGAGCGACGCCCTCGGGATGATCACATCGGACCAGCACGGGAACGCGGTCGCGCTCCTGGACAAGTGCCAGAAGAACATGGGCCCGACGCTGGAGAGCGCGGTCAAGAAGCGCATGGTCCCTGTCGTCACGGGGTTCTTCGGCATCACCGAGGAGGGGCACGTGACCACGGTCGGCAGGAGCGGGACGGACTACACCGCCGCGGTCATCGCATATGCGACCGACGCGAACCCGATCGAGATCTGGAAGGAGGTCGACGGGTTCATGAGCGCCGACCCGAAGCTGGTCAAGGAGGCTTTCCAGATCGACCGGCTGTCGTACGAGGAGGCCGCGGAGCTCGCGTACTTCGGGGCGCAGGTGCTGCACCCGAGGGCCGTCCAGCCGGCGCGGATCAAGGGCATAGACATCGTCATCAAGAACCTGTACAAGCCCGAGTCGCCTGGCACGATCATATGCAACAGCAGGGAGGCCAGGAAGGACATCATCAAGAGCGTGTCCTACGTCCCGAAGGTCGCCACGCTCAAGGTGTACGACACCGGAGCTGGCTACAAGTCCGGGTTCCTCGCCGACATCACCGCGTGCCTGTCGAGGGAGGACATCAACCTGTTCTCCGCGACGACTTCCCAGACCTGCGTCGCGGTGCTCATAGACGAGGCGGACGTCGCCCGCGCCAAGAAGGCCATAAGGGGCATCATCGGGGGCGTGGGCGAGAGCTTCGAGATCAACCCGGGGGTCGCGCTCGTGTGCACGGTCGGCGAGGGGCTCGGGAGCACCAAGGGCGTCGCGGCCAGGGTGTTCAGGGCCGTCGCCTCCAAGAACGTCAACGTCGACCTCATATCCGCCGGGGCGTCGACCGTCGCATATCACTTCACGGTCGACAGGAAGGACCTGAAGAACGCGATAACGGCGATACACGAGGAGTTCTTCGGGTCGAGGGCGGACGGGGACGGCTCCGGAGCGCCCGTGTCCTAGATGATCTTCACGAAGGTGGAGTTGAAGGCGGAGTTCTGGCCGTACCGCTGCACGAAATCGGTCGTGACGAAGTTCGCGTTGGCCCCTCCTGAGAGCTTGGGCCACAGGACGGAGTAGGCCATCAGGACCCCGTGGGGGATTGCCTCCGAGGACTCTATCTTCACGTTCCACTCGCCGAACTCGTTCGCGAGCGTGACCGTGCCGCCGTTCTCGAGCTCCTCGTTCGAGAGGTCCTTCGGGTTCATGTACGCGACCGGCTTGATGTCCGGCCAGCGCTGATGGTACTGAGACCTCACGAGGAACTTGTGCACGGGAGATATGAGCTGGTACGGCAGCTTGCCCTTCACCTCGACATGGGCCGGAAGGCCGCCCAGGCCCTCCGCGGCCGCGGAGGCCGAGTAGAGCTCTATGCTCCTCGAGGGGGTCTGGTACACCGACCTCGAGGGCACCTTCATCTTCAGGAAGCCCTTCTTCTTCAGGTCCTCGAACTTGCCGTCGACGACCTTGCTCTTGGACAACAGCGTCTTCGCGACCTTCTCGTCGTCCTCGAACAGCTCCTTCTGCGTGAGCTTCATCTCCGAGGCCAGCGCCCTGAACAGGTCCGAGTTGCTCCTGGCATCGCCAACGGGCTCGATGGCCTTCTCGTTGAGCGACAGGTACTGGTGGAAGTACGACACGTTGATGTCGAAGTGCTCGAAGAAGCTCGTGGCGGGGAGCACGATGTCCGCGTAGTCCGCCGTGTCGGTCATGAACAGCTCATGGACGACCGTGAACATGTCGTCCCTCGCGAACCCCTTCCTCACGAGCGTCTGGTTGGGCAGGGTGGCGAGCGGGTTCGAGTTGTACACGAACATCATCTTGATCTTACCCGAGTCGAGCGTCCGGCCCAGGTCGACCATGTTGTGCGTGACCTTCTTCCTCGAGATCAGGCTCGTCCCCTCGAGGTATCCCCTGTCGAAATCGTCGATGTCCGTGGAGTAGAAGAACCCCCTGGGCTGGCCTATGAGCGCGGGCATGATGCTTATCGCGCGGACCATCTCCCCGCCGTTCCTGTTCCGCTGCATGCCGTAGCCGATCATGATGCAGCTCGGCCTCAGGGACACGTAGTCCGCGATGAAGTCCTCGACCTCCCTGGTCTTCAGGCCGGTCGTCTTGGAGATCGTGTTCATGTCGAACTTCTTGGATATCTCCACCAGCTTGTCGAACCCGGTCGTGTGCTGCTTGACGAACTCCTCGAGGTGAAGCCGGTTCTCGACTATGTGGTTGATGCATCCGAGCGCGAGGGCGGCGTCCGTCGTGGGACGGATCTGCAGGTGCGTCCCCAGGTCCGCGGAGGCGGTCCTGATCGGGTCGATCACGTATATCTTCCCGCCGCGCTTCTTCACCTTCTTGAGGATCTCGAACCCGTGCGGGGTGCTCCATGCGGGGTTCATCCCCCAGACCACGACCAGCCTGCACTTCTCTATCTCGTCCGGGAGCATCCCCAGGCTGGAGCCGTAGACGATCTCCAGGGCCTTGTCGCCGGCACGGGAGCATATCGTCTGATTGATGTTGGACGCGCCTATCGCGTTGAAGAACCTGCTCGGGAAGTGCCTCTGGATCAGGCCCATCGTGCCCGCGTAGCCGAACTCGAGCACGGAGTCAGTGCCGTACTTGGCGGACCGCTCCCTTATCTGCTCTGCGATGTCCTTGAGGGCGTCGGGCCACGTGATCCTCTCGAACCTGCCGTCGCCCTTCTTGCCCACCCTGCGCAACGGATAGAGCAGGCGCTGCTTGGAGTACACGTACTGAGAGAGGTTCTGACCCTTCGCGCACAAGAAGCCCTGGGTGAACGGCTGCTTGTCGTTGGGCTCGATGGAGTGCAGCTTGTCGTTCCTGACCCTGGTGACCATGGAGCATGTGTCATAGCAATCCCTTGGACACGTGTTGTAGACGTACACCTGCTGTCCTCCCTCCCAGCGAGAGAAGTAACCTGTTCCCGGATGAAAAGACCCTCCGAGCATTTATACGTTGTCCAGCCAGATTCCGAAACTGGTACGGCCTTCGAACTTGTTTTCGGCAGGAGTGCGAGGAGCGGAGCGGGCCTTCGTCAGATGACTCCGAGGAGTCTCAGCGCGATCAGGACGGACGCCAGTACGGGTACCACGCCCAGCAGGATCATGACGCCACCGACATGCTTGTATTCCTGCTTGGGATTTGTCATGAAGATCAGACCGAAGACTATTCCGACGATTGGAACAAAGAGCGTGAGCAAGTACAGCACTGTCTTCGAGCCCAGGCCGAAATCCTCATCTTCGGGATGGGACGCTTCTCGAACTTCCTGATGCTCCTGCGCCCCGACCGCGTCCGATACGTCCATCACTTCCCCTTCTCGACCTTGTCCCCGATCACCCTGTACTCGCCCCACCAGAGCATCATGTCCTTCTT
This sequence comes from Thermoplasmatota archaeon, assembly GCA_963818745.1. GTDB lineage: Archaea > Thermoplasmatota > Thermoplasmata > UBA10834 > UBA10834 > CAWBDD01. The sequence continues at coordinate 556,133 of CAWFTI010000003.1, forward strand.
GTCGCAGTCAGGGTCCATCCTCGCGGCGACGACCTCGCCAACGAACCACGTGTGGTCCCCGGTCTCGACCTCCTTGACCTTCACGCACTCGAGGCTCACGGGGCACTCGGCTATCAGGGGCGACTTGATCTTCTCCGCCTTCTCCCTGGTCAATCCAGCGGCCTGGAACTTGTCCACCTTCCGGCCCGACTTGGATCCGCATATCTCGGTCGCCTTCAGCAAGGTCCTGTCGGGCATGTTTATCGCGAAGTCCCCGCTCTCCTTCAGAAGGCCGTAGCTGTACCGTTTCGGGGCCACACCTATGCCGATCAGCGGTGGGCGGAACGAGAAGACGTGGCAAAGCGCCAGCGTGATGATGTTGTCCTTCTGCCCGCCGACGGAGCACAGGACCACAGGGAACCCTGAGAAACAATCGACAGCATCCTCAGACGACACACCGCGCTTCATGACACATCCTCCTCCAGAGCCGATTGCACGGACGGGACGGCATGACCGCGTGCGGCGGCGCGTGGGCGGCCCTCTTAGGCCTGTCTATTCGCCCAGCAACTTCGTGTAAGCATCCGCCGACATGAGCTCCGAGAGCTCGGACGGGTCCTTGACCTCGATGACCACGACCCAGCCCTGGCCGTACGGGTCCTTGTTCAGGAGCTCGGGCGAATCGACCAGCTTGCCGTTCGAATCCCTAACGACGCCGCTCACGGGCGTGAAGACCTCAGAGACCGTCTTGACGGACTCCACGTTGGCGACCACTTCTCCCTTGCCGACCTCCTTGCCCGCGCTCGGGAGCTCGACGAACACTATCTCCGTGAGTTCGTGCTGAGCGTGGTCGGTAATCCCTATCTTGGCGAGCTTGCCCTCCACCTTCACCCATTCGTGGTCCTTGGTGTACTTGAGGTCTGGCATCACGACAGACATGTCTGGCCTCCCGTTCTTTCGCGGGATGCCGTTATCCGAATTTATACCTTCTGCCTCGACCCTCGGATGCGAGGAGGTCCCAGACAGTGCCCCTGCACTACATCCAGATTGCACCGCACAGCAACCATTATCTACGGTCAATCTGATGCTCGCGCACAGGTGATTGTTCTGATAGACCAGCAGGCACTGAAGTTCTTGGAAGAGTTGACGAACAGCTTCGGACCGTCGGGCTTCGAGAGGGAGCCCGCAAGGATAACGAAGGAGTACGTGTCCAAGTTCTCGGACAAGATCACGATGGACAAGCTGGGCTCGCTCATGTTCTCGAAGAAGGGTACTTCGAACGACCCGACTATCCTGCTCCCAGGCCACATCGACGAGGTCGGGTTCATCATATCCTCGATCAACAAGCAGGGGTTCCTGACTTTCAACCAGCTCGGCGGATGGTTCGACCAGGTGCTCCTCGGACAGAGGGTCTGGATCAGGACCGCGAAGGGCATGGTCCCCGGAGTCATCGCTGCCAAACCCCCTCACCTCCTGACGCCTGAGGAACGCGCGAAGGTGGTCGTGAAGGACAAGATGTTCATAGACATCGGGGCATCGAACGACGACGAGACCAAGGAGATGGGCATCAGGGTGGGCAACCCGGTGATACCCGACTCGTGCTTCTCGACATTCACGAAGAAAGTCTTCAAAGATGGCAAGAGGAAGGGCACCGATACGATCGCCGTCGGGAAGGCGTTCGACGACAGGATAGGGACTTTCATCGCGGCCGAGGTCGTCAGGACCCTGGTCGAGAAGAAGATCTCCCATCCGAACACGGTCATAGGGGCAGCCACCGTCATGGAGGAGGTCGGCCTCAGGGGTGCCAGGACATCGGCGTACATGACGAAGCCGGACGTCTGCCTCACGCTCGAGGTTGACATCGCCGGGGACGTCCCGGGGATCGAGGCGAGCGAGGCACCGACGAAGATGGGCGCGGGCGCTTCCCTGACCACATTCGACGCGTCGATGATACCTAACCAGGGGCTGCTCGAGTTCGTGATCAAGGTGGCCGAGAAGGCCAAGATACCCTACCAGCTCTCGCAGATCTCAAGGGGAGGCACGGACGCGGGCGCGGTGCACCTGCAGCACGCGGGATGCCCGTCCCTTGTGATCGGCATCCCGACCAGGCACATCCACTCCCATGTAGGCCTTCTGAGCCTCTCCGACGTCGAGGGCGCGACCAAGCTCATCGTCGAGGTCGTCAAGAAGCTGGACAAGAAGACGGCCGAGGGATTCACGGCGCTGTGAGGGAGATGGCGGACCACCTGGACCCCGCTCTTGTAAGGGACCTCACAGAGGCGAAGGCCGCGCTCGCGAGGCACGGCATCGTCATCATCAGATCCATAGAGACCGAGCTCGAGCCCGCTCTCGTTGCCGAGGCGAAGAACTCGCTCGCCTCGTCTCCGTCGAAGCTCGCGAAGTTGAAGGATGATGAGCTGGACAGGCTGATGGAGCAGGTCAGGAAGGCGGCCCTCGGGGCGGCGCTCGACCTGAAGAAGCTCTACATCCGCCTGCTGGCGAAGCTGGGCACCGACTACATCGGCGACCTCGTCAAGGAGCTCGACGGGATAGACCAGCTGTTCAAGTGGGAGAGGATCGCGCAGGCGGCGGGGCCCGTCAGCAAGAAGCTCGAGGAGGAGGGGTTCGGGGAGATCGTGCTGAGCGGGCCGCGGGCGGTCTCGGACAACTTCGCGGTCGAACTCGGGGACAAGTGGCCGCAGTCATTCTCCAGGTTCAGGGCCCTGGCGGACCGAGCCGCGAAGGTGCTCGAGGAGCAGGAGAAGGAGGAGTCGGCGGCCAAGGCGAAGAAAGGCATGAGGAAGGGGTGAACCGACCTTGGCAGTGCTCTCCGACACCGACATACTCGAGCGGCTCAAGGACGGGTCCCTGAAGATCGGCTCGTTCGACGAGCGCAGCCTGACTCCGAACGGGTACGACGTGACGATCGAGGAGATTTGGGTGCCTTCCACGGACCAGCGGTCGAGGGAGGGGAAGGCCGTCGTGCCGGGCGGCGCGTGGTTCGTCATCGGGACGAAGGAGTACCTCGAGCTGCCGTCCGATCTCGTGGGCGAGATATGGATGAGGACCACCTGGGTGAGGAAGGGCGTGCTGTCCTCTTTTGGGAGAATCGATGCCGGGTTCCACGGCAACCTTACCTTTTCGGCGATAAACGCCTCGAAGGAGCCCGTCGAGCTCCCGATAGGCGACAGGTTCGCGCAGGTAGTGTTCGAGGAGCTGCGGTCCCTGCCTATGAAGAGCTACAAGGAGCGGTCGGGGAACTACCACGGGCAGAGGGGCATCACGCTCGAGCCGAAGAAGGGCCCGTCACAGTAGCTGCAGGTCGAGCCCGTAGAAGGTCATGGTCGGGGAGTAGCTCTTGACCTTCCTGGTGGCCAGGACCTTGAGCACCCGCCCCTCGCGCACGGCCGCGTCCGCCAGCTCGTGCATGCGCTTCTCGAAGTCGCTCTCCTCGACGATCTCGTAGAAGTGGATGATGCCCCCTGGCTTGAGCGCCCTGATGGCGTCCGGGAGGAATCCGAGCGCTTCGTGCGGGAGGTTCATGATTATCCTGTCGGCCTTCTCGAGGCCGGCGACCTGCTCCCTGGCGTCCCCCAGCAGGGGCGTGACCGCGGGGACCTTGTTCAGCGCCAGGTTCTCCTTCATGAACCGAATCGCCTCGGGGTTCGCGTCGACGGCGTAGACGACCTTCGGTGAGCGGGTCTTGGCGATGAGTATCGAGAACGGCCCTATGCCCGCGAACATGTCTATGACGACCTCGCCCGGCTGGACCTGCTTCGCGACTATCTCGCGCTCGGATGCGAGCCTGGGGGAGAAGAACACCTTCGACACGTCCAGCTTGAAGGTCATCCCGTACTCCTTGTGCATGGTCTCCGTGGTCTTCTCGCCAGCGACGACCTTGATGTTCCTGGTCCGGAACTCGTCCACGACCCCGGAGTCCATGCAGACGGTCCTGATGGCCGTCTGGGTCGCCATGATCGCCTCGCCTATCTGCTTCGCGTGCGGTCTGATCTCCTCGGCCATCTTGACGATCGCGAGCGACCCGAGAGTGTCGAAGGACGACGGGAGAAGAGGGCGCAGCTCGTCCGGGACGTCGACCAGCACGCGGTAGTCCTTGACCTGCGTCGCCATCTCGTCGAAATCGGCCTCCTCCACGGGATACCCGAGGTCCACCCTCTGACTCACCGGGAGGTAGACGTTCTTCGCGTCCGAGCGCACCTGGAGGTCCGTTCTGAAAGCGCCCTTCTCGAGAAGCCTGCGCCTCACCGGCTCCGCCTTCTTCTTGGGGATGACGAGGCACAGGGACTTCATCGAGCACTCGCATCGGCTTGCGCAATAGATAACGGAATCGCTCAAGACGGAAGGATACAATACATAGGTAACCGTTCCGAGGACCGATGGCCGGGAAGAAGGGACTGCTGTCGTTCGTTGGCCTCGGGCTACACGACGAGAAGGGCATCACGGTCAGGGGCCTCGAGGAGCTCCGGAGGGCCGATGCGGTCTTCGCGGAGGCGTACACGTCGACCTTGACCCACGGGGCGCTGGACAGGCTCGCCGAGTCGGCCGGCAAGAGGATCGAGCTGCTCACGAGGGCGGAGGTCGAGGACGGGAAGAAACTGCTCGAGGAGGCGGCGGGAAAGCATGTAGTGCTCCTGGTCGCCGGGGACCCCATGAGCGCGACCACCCATGTCGACCTCAGGCTCAGGGCGAAGTCCGCCTCGATAGAGACCGTGGTGATCCACGGGGTGTCCATCATGACCGCGGTGCCCGGGCTGCTGGGACTCCAGCACTACAAGTTCGGGAGGACCACGACCCTGCCGTTCCCGCAGGAGGGCTACGCCCCGACGAGCCCGTACGAGGTCATAGAGGAGAACCAGTCCAGAGGGCTGCACACCCTTGTCCTCCTGGACATCGATGCCGAGAACTCGAGGTACATGACGGCGAACGAGGGCATGCACCTGCTCCTGGACCTGGAGAGGCGCGTCGGGCGCGGAACGGTCGGGCCCGACACCCTGGTCTGCGTGGTCGCGAGGGCGGGCGGCCCCGACTGCGTCGTCCGTGCCGGCAGGATATCCGAGATGATCCCGCTGGACTTCGGGCCACCACTGCACGCCTTGGCGGTACCCGGCAAGCTCCACTTCATGGAATCGGAGGCGCTGGAAGCGCTGGGAGAGGCCAGGCTACCGAAGAACGGTCTCCAAGAAGAAGCGCGATGAGGCATGGGAGCATTTAATAGAAAAAGAGGAACCTGGCTCCGCCCGATTCCCTCGACGAGTCCCCGCAGATAGTAGAATACAGGCCCGCTAAAAGCCGATTGTGGTTCAATCATCGAAATGTCACGGCCCGGCTGGAGGCGTTTCCCGTCACCTCTTCCTGCATACGATGAGGCTCAGCCGTATCCGGTCGTTGAGGGCCGAATCGGCGTAGCTGCCCCATGCGATCCCGGCCGACGGGAGCCTGGATTCGAGGGCAGATAGGACCTTCTCGATCTCCTTGTCCCACGGGTCCGCCGCGGAGTACACGGCTATGGCCGAAGTCGTCTCTGTCAGATCGTAGTCGAACCACGGCGAGCTCATGGCCTCTTCGACCACCCTCGACACCCTCTCGTCGCCCCTTGCCAGGCCGAGCCCGAACCGCCCGTAGGTCGCCTTTCCCACGACCTGCTTCAGGAGCCCCATGTCCATCCTGGACACGGTGGCGCACATATCCATCACCGGGCGGAGCATGATCCCGTTCATGAGGGCGAACGCGCGGGACATCGGGAGCGTCGGGGCGAGCGTGGAGAGCTTGTCGTTGTCGAACTCGACGCACAAGGAGGCCGTCCCGAGCATCTCCTGGAGTATCTTGCCCGCGAACTCCCTCCGGCGGATCGACTCCGCGGAGAAGGGGGACGCTGCGAGCACTATGTCGACCGTGCCCTTCGACTGGGCCAGGGACGCGAACATCTTGGCCCCGAGGCTGCCGGACACGCCCCCGAGCCCGCACATCAGGAACGCGAGGTCGGTGTTGTTGAATAGGTCCACGACCTCGTGCCCCGCGACCGATGGCAGGTGCTTGAGGATCGAGTGGCTGGACTGGGAGATGCCCATGAGCCTGTCCTGCCCGAGCATGACCTTGCGCTCGGCCGTGGATCTGGCAAGGTCGGCGGACGATGTGGAGAACGCGACCGTGGAGAAGGGCGCCCCCTCTATCATGTTGCATCCAGCGCTTCCTAGGCCGAAGACCTTGACGCGCGCCCTCTGATCGTCAGGGAACTGGGAGAATCTGAACCGCTTGTCCGCCATCCCGGGGGAATGATGGCTCTGATGCGACTTGAATGTTTCATGACCTTCGGACGCGAGGGCTGGGAGAACCAGGCTTAAGTAATCCGATTGTTATCACTCATGCCAGCGCATCCGAGCACGGCGATTGTGCAGGGACGGCTGTCGGATGGGAGCCGGACAGGCCCCCGCGCAGCCAGGGATGAGGGCGCGACACGGTGCATTGACCATGGCAGACCCGCAGACGGAATTCGTAATGTGCATGGCACTCGTCATAGCCGTCGCCGCAGTCATCATCATCCTCTTCCACAGGTTCCGCCAGCCGCTCATCCTCGGATACCTCCTCGCGGGCATCATCGTTGGGCCCTTGGTCAAGGAGCTGTTCGAGACGGCCATGGACTCCATCGGGCTGCTCGCGAGGCTCGGCATCATCCTGCTCACGTTCTCCATCGGGCTCGAGTTCAACCTGAAGAAGCTCAGGAGCATCGGGATCACGGTCATCACCGCCGCCGCGGTCGAGATCGCACTCATGATAGTGTTCGGGTTCCAGCTGGGGACCGCGCTCGGCTGGACGCCGCTCGAATCCACCCTTCTGGGGGCCATACTGTCGGTCGCGTCCACCATGATCATCGTCCGGTCGCTCAGGGAGAGCGGGGGGCTGGACAACGAGAAGGCCCGCCTGATCGTCGGCCTGCTCATAGTCGAGGACTTCGCAGCGGTGCTGATACTCGCTGCTGTCTCCGGCCTGATCTCGACCGGAGGGGTCAGCCCCGAGCAGCTGGGCATGCTGATCCTCAAGATGGGCGTGTTCATCGCGGCGGCGATAGTGTTCGGACTCGCGGTCGTGCCGAAGCTGGTTGACTATGTGGGCCGGCAGCGCTCGGGCGAGCTGCTCATCGTCACCGTGCTCGGATTGTGCTTCTCGATGGCGTACTTCTCCAACGTGATAGGGTTCTCCGAGGCGATAGGCGCGTTCGTGATGGGCGTCGTGATCTCGGAATCGAAGTACATCGGCGACGTCATGAGGAAGGTCGAGCCAGTCAGAGACCTGTTCGGAGCGATATTCTTCATCACGATCGGGATGCTGGTCGACCTCGCCCTGTTCTCCAATGTGGAGATGTTCATCATACCCGTCGTGGTCATCACGCTGGTGTTCGTCCTCGCGAAGATGTTCTCCTGCACCCTGTCGACGTTCATGATGGGGTTCGGCGCGACGAACGCTGTGGGCGCCGGCCTCGGCATGATCGCCATCGGCGAGTTCTCGCTCATGATCGCCGCGGTCGCCGCGCCTCCTGGGGCCGAGAACCCGGCGGTCAACCCCAACATCTACCCGATCATAGTCATGGTCACCACCCTCACCGCGCTCATCGTGCCCTACAGCGTGAAATCCACGAACAGGATCATACGCGTGCTCGAGAAGGCCGCCCCCAGGTCCCTGCTCCACTCCGCGAGCTACATGAACCTCGTCATCACCAACATGAGGAGGAGGTCGAGGTCGTCTCGCCGCATATCAGACGAGATGAGGAACAACCTATCAACCCTCTTCGCGAACATCATCATCGTGATATCCATCCTGGTGACGGTCCTGATCGTGGTCCCGGACGCCTCCGACTACGCATACCTCGTCGGGGGCAACTCCGGCCTGTTCCTGCTGCTCCTGGCCACCGGAGCGCTCCTGCTCATCGTGCCCGCCATGAAGAGCATCTGGACCAGGACCATCAGGCTGGTCGAGGTGTCCACGAGCGAGGCGATGCTGGGGACCAGGTCGGCGGAGTACATGGGGTACAACGCCACATCCAGGGCGCTGAAGCTGTCCATCCTGAGCATATACGTCCTCATCGGGTTCGTCATCGTCTCGCCCATGGTGGGTTCCATGGTCCAGGAGAACCTGCTCTTCGCGATCGTCGCTCTCGCCATCATCGCCGTGATCATACTCGCCCTCTGGAGCTCCATCCAGACGATCAACTCGAAGCTGTCCGAGGTGTTCGAGCACAGGGGACCGGCCGCGCTCGCGGGGAACTCCAGGGACCTCGAGGAGATCGAGGAGATCATCGCGATGTTGGAGCGTGACAAGGGTTGAGGCTGGTCCACCTATCGGACACACACCTGGGCTTCGGCACCTACTCGAAGGTGGACGAGGCGCAGGGGATCAACCTCCGCGAGGCCGACTTCTACAGCGCCTTCCAGCAGGCGATAGACAAGACGATCGAGCTCAGGCCTGACGCAGTCGTCCATGCGGGGGACCTGTTCGACACCGTCAGGCCGCAGAACAGGGCGATAGACTTCGCCCTCAGGCAGCTCATCAGGCTCTCCGAGGCGGGGATCGAGACCGTCCTGATCTCCGGGAACCACTCGACCCCCAGGCTCCGCGAGACGGGAAACATATTCCGCATATTCGAGCACCTGGACCACGTGCACTCGATACACGAGCCAGGCATCGCAAAGGTCGTCGTCGGGGACATGACCGTCCACGCGATACCGCACTCCACATCCCCGTCGATCGCCCAGCTCGTGTCCGAGCTGAGGCCGTCCAAGGACACGAAGCACAACGTCGCGGTCCTTCATGCGGGCATACTCAGCCCCGAGATGTTGTACAAGATGGACGAGTTCAACGAGGAGTCCGTGCCGAAGGAGTCACTGCCGTCGGACTTCGACTACATCGCGATCGGGCACTATCACAAGTACGCCAAGGTCGCCCCGAACGCGTACTATTCGGGCTCGACCGAGAGGCTGGGGTTCGGGGAGGCAGACCAGACCAAGGGCGTCGTCGAGGTCGACCTCGACACGGGCAAGGTCACGCTGCACCCGCTGAAGACCAGGGACATGATGGACCTCGAGAAGATCGATGCCTCGAGGCTCGTGTCGTCCGAGATCGCAGCCGAGGCGAGGGCGAGGATCAGCGCGTCCTCCATCGACGGGAAGATCGTCCGGCTGGTCATATCCAACGTATCGGCCGAGGCGTACAGGTCCATGGACGTGCCCTCCATCAGGCGCATGGGCGGCAGCGCCATGCACTTCGAGCTGAAGATCGACCGCGCGGAGGAGGCCGGGAGGAGGGCGAGCGAGGACGCGCAGATAGGGTCTCTGACGCACGAGTTCCAGAAGTACGTGTCCGGGCTGGACATGCCCGAGGACAAGAGGAAGGCGCTCCTGGAGATCGGGGCGCCGTACTTCGCGAGGGAGGAAGAATGAGGATATCCTATCTCGAGCTGAGGAACTACAGGCGCTTCAAGGAGCTGAAGCTCCAGTTCCCGGACGGGATAGTCGGCATACTCGGGCTCAACGGCTCGGGCAAGACCACGATCATAGAGGGGATGGCCTGGGCGCTCTTCGGGAACGTGGACGAGGTCGTGAGGACCAACCGCGAGAGCGTCAAGAGGATAGGGTCCGGCTCCGGGGAGCACTGCATGGCCGTGCTCGAGTTCGAGCTCGGCGGGACGGACTACAGGATCGAGCGCGAGATGGGCGGCAAGAGCCTCACGATGCGGGCGGAGCTGCGGTCCGGCTCGACCGTGGTCGCCACCGGGGACAAGCCCGTCAAGAAGGCCGTCGAGAAGCTCATAGGCATGGACCACAAGTCGTTCTTCACGTCCGTGTTCGCGCGTCAGAAGGAGCTGAACGCGCTCCAGAACGTCGCCGCCGGGGAGAGGAAGAAGGTCGTGCTCAGGATGCTCAGGATAGACGGCGTGGACGCCGTCGTGCAGCTGATACGGACCGACGCCAGGGACATCAAGGAGCGCATAAAGGGCGCCGAGAGCACGCTCGTGGACGAGGACGGGAGGGACAGGCAGAGCGTGCTGTCGGATAGGCTCCCGAAGCTGCAGGGACAGCGCGAGGAGGCCGAGGGCCTGCTCAAGGAGGCCGAGGCGAAGGAGGCGGTCGCGCTCAAGGCGGTCGACGAGGCGAGGAGCAGGCGCGACCTGCTCAAGAAGGATGTGGACGCGTACAACTCGTCCTCCAGGGACCTCACCGCGAAGCGCTCGGCGATCTCCGAGCTGAGGAAGCGCGAGGAGCGGCTCGCGGCCAGGGTCGCGGACGCGAAGAAGAAGCTGGAGAGGCTGCCCGAGCTGGAGTCCGCCGAGAAGGCGTGGTCGGAGAACGTGCGTTCGAAGGACGCGCTCGAGGCGGAGAGGAGCAAGGGCGAGAAGGCGAAGCACCTCGCGGAGGACATCGCGGTCATCTCGAAGGACGAGACCAGGGCCGTCGAGGAGATCTCGAAGCTCAGGGCGGCCCTGACAAAGCCCTCGGACATCGTCGGCCAGATAGACGAGCTGGAGAAGGCGAGGTCGGAGTCCGAGGCGGCGAAGGCGGAGATCTCCGGCAGGATCGGGGAGCTGAAGGCGAAGCGGAAGGAGCGCGGGGAGTCGGCAGCCAAGGACGCGAAGAAGCTCTCGGAGATAGAGAAAGTGGGCAAGGAGGGCGTGTGCCCGACATGCGAGAGGACGCTCGAGGATGCCTACGAGCTGCTCATCGACAAGCTGAGGGAGAGCTCGGAATCAGCGTCGAAATCCGCCGAGGAGGCCGCGAAGGCCATACTGGCGCTCGAGGGCGAGCTCCAGGGCCTCGCCAGGAAGGACGAGGCGTTCAGGAAGAAGCGGACGAGGCTCGACCAGGAGCTGACCATGCTGAGGCAGGCCGAGGCGTCCGTCGAGGGCGCGGAGAAGGAGCTCGCGCGCGTCAGGGCGAGGCTGCTGCAGAAGAGGACCGACCTGTCCGGCCTGGGCGAGGTCAGGTTCTCGGAGCAGGAGTACGCGAGGGTCAGGGCGGAGCACGAGAGGCTCAAGCCGCTCCACGACGAGTTCGTCAGGGTCAGGGGAGTGCAGGAGGAGCTGGGACGGTCGGAACACGAGCTCGGGGACGTCAGGGACACGATCCAGAAGAACTCCATGGAGGAGGGGGCCATCAGGAGCCTCGTGGACGTCCTTGAACCAAAGAAGGCGCAGTACGAACTGATTATCAAGGAACTTGACGATAAAATGGCAGTGCTGAACTCTGCCAAGGACCACACGAGGAAGCTGCTGAGCGCGAGGGAGGCGGCGAAGGCCGAGCACGACCGCGTGACCAAGGAACTGGAGAACATCGCGCGCGTGAAGAAGAACATCGAGTCGGAGCAGAAGAGGGCGGAGGCGCTCGCCATGCTCGACTCCGTAATGGTCTCCTTCAGGGACCACCTGATAGGGAAGGTGGCCCCGGCGCTCTCCGAGCTCACGTCGAAGATCATAGGCTCGATGACGGACGGGAAGTACTCCAGGATAGAGCTGGAGGACGACTACGAGATACAGATCGACGACCAGGGGGAGCTGCACCCGATCGCCCGGTTCTCGGGCGGGGAGGCGGACCTCGCGAACCTCGGGCTCAGGCTGGCGATATCCAGGATCATCGCCGAGCGCACTGGCGCGAACCCGATCAACTTCCTCATACTGGACGAGATATTCGGGTCGCTGGACCCCAACAGGAAGCGCAGCGTCATGACCGCCCTGACGAACCTGTCAAGCCAGTTCAGGCAGATGTTCCTGATCACGCACATCGAGGACATCAAGGACCTCATGAACTACGTGATAAGGGTCGAGGAGGCGGAGGACGGCACCAGCAAGGCGACGCTCGTCACCTGAGCTCATGTGAACCCGCCGAGGGTCATCTGGTCCTGTATGTCGATGTCCTTCTCCTCGTGTGGTATCCCCAGGATGTCCATCATCTGGAAGGCGTTCTTGACGGCCTTGGCGCGGCCGTGGTTGTTGAAGTATATCCAGGCGGTCTCGCAGTTCGATATCATCTCGGACAGCCGGGGCTCCCACGCTGCCAGCTGGTCGTGGGAGTAGAGGTAGTCGTACCTGTTGATCCTGTAGTCGTCCTCGCGCTCCTCCTTGAACCAGATGTCGTAGTTCCTCCCGTGGAACCGGACATACGCGTGCTTGGCCGTGAGCGAGCGGGTCATCGGGAACCCGGGGCCGTCTATGATGACGTTCGCGACCTTGAACTCCTGGAGCATCTCGATGACGTCGGAGGCGATCTCGTTCCCCTTCTCGTTCAGCCACGACCTGTGCCTGAACTCGACCGCGTACTTGTACATGTCGGTGTCGAGCATCTGGAACAGCGTCCGCAGCTTGCCGAGGCTGCCCTTGTCCTCGAACCTGAAGTGCGGCGAGAGCTGCACCAGCACGCCCCCCAGCAGGTTCGCCTCGGCCAGGGGCCTGATGCATATGTCCTCGAAGCTGGACGCCTGCGCGGCGGCCTTCTCGGGCGCGTCCTTCAGGATGGATTCGTGGGTGACGATCTGCGGGAGCTTCACGGAGAACTGGAACCCCAGCCTCTGCCGCCCCTTCTCGATCCACGACTTGACCATGAACTCGTTCGGCACGCGATAGAAGGTCGAGTTGATCTCGACCGTGGGGAAGAACCTGGAGTAGTAGTGGAACCACTCGCCCTTCTTCGCGGCGAGCTCCGTCGGATAGAACCGGTCCACCCAATCGTCGTACGACCAGCCAGAGCAGCCGATCAGCGCGGCCATCGTATTTTCAGATGCCGTATGGCTATAAAAATGATTGTGCTGGGTGTCAGCATGTGGCACACCGGGATACTGGCAGGGTACGGCCGTCGCACTGGCCAACGGGGGAAAGGACTATATCGGGGCAGCCGCCTAGTATGACTGCCTGGAATACTATGCTGCTGATCTACGTGATGCAGTGTTCCGACACCAGGCTACAGTGCGCCCCTATGGGTCCCTCTATGAACATTCGGTGAGACACCGGAGCGTGTGTAGGGGACAACGCGGCGCACAACACCAACCCCCAGGAGGGTCAGGGCGGCGAGAGTGCGTCCGCATGCTGTGAACCGCGCTGTTACGCCTGGGGGACAATCCCCTGCTGTCTCGTCTTCTTCCTGCCGGCCCTCGCCAGCCTGGACAGCCACTTCTCAGCGTCGTCGTACATCGAGAACTCCTTCTCCCGCTCCCTGAACCCCTTCGTGTGGTGCAGCCTCCTGGTCGGGGTGCCCATGGGCTCCATCACTCCGTGGAGGAGCTCGTGGTAGACCACGAACTCGAGCACGTACCTCGGAACCCTCTCCGAGTCGAGGCTCCTGTTCGCCGCGAGGATGTTCAGTGGCTCGAAGTAGAACCCCAGCCTGGTCGCTGGGGATTCCCTCGCCCATGCGAGGTCCGGAAGAGCGATCCGGCCCTTGAAGTAATAGGAGTTCACGTAGTCGAAGACCGTCCGGAGGTCCCGGGCCTCTCCCCTCGGCCTGAAGCTGAGGTGCCGCGCCCTGCTGATGTAGACGTCCCTCTTGGGCGCCCAGAGGTCCTTCGAGCGCGCGTGCATCAGGTACTTCTCCGCCTTGCCGGTCGGGCATTCTTTCCGCTTCGCCCTGCAGAGCAGGTACCACGCGAGCGCCTCGACCACATCCTCCGGCGAGCGGTCCAAATAATCGCTGACCTTGAACGAGAGCACTCCCTTCTGCGACCTCCAGGTGTGCTTCAGCTCGGTGTACGGATAGAAGGAGGCTGATATCCTCCCGCCCGCGAGCTGCTTGTTCACGCCCTTGAATACCCCATCCAAGTCCACGGGCGAAGTATGGCCGAATCTCTTTATATGGTTGACCAATCTTCATGCCGCAGTTGTGGCATGGCCCCAGCGGCAGGATGGTGCAGGATGTCGGCATGTAGGACGGTCGCATTCGCGGTCGCCATCTCATTCCTCGTCCCAGGATTCGTCCCTTGCTCGTCATCGGGGTCGGCGGAGGATGATTTTGTCGCCCTCGTCGAGTCCGTCTCCGCGGCCGACATGATGACCACCGTGGAGGACCTGCAGGCGTTCGGGTCGAGGGAGTTCCATCTGGAATCCTCTCGCGAAGCCGCCGAGTACATCTACGGAAGGCTCGTCGAGACGGGCCTCGCGGTGGAGTACCAGGAATTCGAGCTCGACGGGATCAACATCTCCAACGTAGTCGCCATCAAGGAAGGGGGCGACCCCGGCGCGGGATGCTTCCTCTTCGGGGCTCACTACGACTCCGAGAACCGGCTGGTCGACAGCCTGTCGGCAGCGGAGAACATCACGGCCCCGGGAGCGGACGACGACGCCTCCGGCGTGGCCGCCGTCATCGAGCTCGCACGCCTGCTGTCCGATGTTGCCCTGAGGAACACCGTGAAGTTCGTGGCGTTCGCCGCCGAGGAGTACGGATACGACAACTCCGGCGGTCTCAAAGGGAGCCATCACTTCGTCGCGAGCGAGGTGGAAGGGAAACGTGAGCTACGAGGGGACGGCCATACTGGACATGATCGGCTACAGGTCCGGGCTGGAGAACCGCGCGGTCATCGTCACCGAGCAAGTCGGGGGACCGGATGGCGGAGGCGACCGTCGAGGCGGTCAGGGAGGTACGCGATCGACCTGGACATCGAGAACATCGTCGAGCCGAGGATCAGCTACAGCGACCACTCCTCGTTCTGGGGGGCGGGCTACCCGAGCATGCTCGTGATCGAGGAGCTCTCCGAGGAGTCGAACCTCCCCCTGAACCCGTATTACCACACATCGATCCGATGTGGCCAGCAGTCTGTCCGAGGGGCAGATGGCCGCGGTCACCCAGGCACTCCTGGGAGGGGTGCTGCAGCTGGCGGCGGGGGAGGATGGATTAGGCATATCGTCATACGTCGCAATCGCTTTAGCATCGTCTGCTTGTGCGGCCGCAGTCGCCGCGTTCGTGATCCTTCGGAGGGTCAGGACGGAGAGAAGATGACGGAAGAGACCAGAGGACAAGTGAAGAGGGAATACCCGGAGGCGCCCCTCGTGGGCGTCGGGACGGTCACGGTCAACAACGGGAAGATACTGCTCATCAAGCGCGCCTTCGACCCCGGCGCCGGCAAGTGGAGCATACCCGGAGGGCTAGTCGAGGTCGGGGAGAAGCTCTCCGAGGCCGGCAAGAGGGAGACTGAGGAGGAGACTGGCATCAAGGTCGAGATACTCGAGCTGATCAACGTGTTCGACATGATCGACCTGGACGACTCCAAGAAGGTCAAGTACCACTACGTCCTGGTAGATTTCCTGGCCAAGCCCGTCGGAGGGAAGGAACGGCTCAGCAGCGAGGTCACGGAGATCAAGTGGGCCGGGTGGGAAGAGGCGAAGACGATGGACCTCACGCGCACGGCGAGGAAGGCGCTCGAGGAGCTGTTCGGCGGGGTCATGACCTAGGCGCGCCGCATCCCTACGCCTTCGGGAAGCCCATGTGGGCCTGTCCCGGGGGACCCTTCTCGACCCTCGAGGTCCTCAGGACCATGACGGGCACATCGACCGACCTGATTATCCTGTCGTAGACCGAGCCGAAGAGCGTCCTCTCGATCGCGGTCTGCGGCCCCGCGCCCATGACAAGCAGGTCGCTCTTGGCCGCGTGTTCCATGACGGTGCTGACCAGGGACTTCGACCTTATCTGCTTCACCTCGTAGGGCACCTTCACGCGCTCGCACATCTTGGCCAACCGCTCCGCGTTGCCCCTGACGAGCTCCAGCTGCTTCTCGTCTGTGATCACTGCGAGGATGTCTATCTTCGCGCCGTACTCCCTCGCGAGCGGGCAGCGCCAGCAGGAGCGCCTTCCTGGTCTCGAAGTAGCCTCCGGAGACCACCAGGATGCTCTCGATGCTCTTGGTGAGCCTCGTGGTCTTTATGATGGCCAGGTCGCAGGGCGCCCTCCGGACCACCTCGTCCAGGTTCCTCCCGAGGACCGTCCCGCCCCTCCTCCTGGTGCCCTTCCAGCCGACCACCAGGAGGTTCGCGGCCTCGTGCCGGGTCTGGTCGAGTATCGCACCCGCGACATCGTACGAAACGGACACCACGGGCCGGACCTTGACGGTCGACGGGGCGACCTTGACCACCTTCCGGAGCCCGGATGAGATCTCGTCGACGTAGTCCTTGCTGATGGCCTCCAAGGGCATCGCCCTCGGGACCTCGACGATCTTGTTGACCGTGAGCTCGCCGTTGAAGTACCTCGCGAATATGCCGGCGGCCTCGACGAGCCTGAGGTCGCCCACGTTCTCGAGGGCCAGGAACACCCTGTACTTCGCGATCTGGTCCTTGGTGAGCGGCCTCTGTGGGACGCGCTTCCTGTCGACGATGGACGCGACCTCGAGCTCCTCGGGCTTCGCGAACACCGAGAGCGCCAGCCCGAGCCCTATCCATACCGCGGCGATGTACCAGGCCATGGGCATGAAGTACCAGAGGTACGCGGCCATGCCCAGCGTGGACACCAGCCCCACCACGGGGAAGAGCGGGAACAGCGGCGTCTTGAACACGAGGTCTATCTCGGTGAGCCTGCTCCTGAGTCTGATAGAGGCCACGTTGGCGAGAGAGAACAGGAGAAGGAACATGATGGAGGTCGCGCCCACGATCACCTCGAGCGGGAACAGTATCGCCATGAACAGCATCATGCCGCCCGTGATCAGGATCGCGTTGTGCGGTATGCGCCTGGTCGCGTGCACCTTGCCGAACGCCTTCGGGAGCGACCTGTCCCTCCCCATCGCGAAGCTCACCCTCGAGGATGAGAAGACCGTGGCGTTCAGCGCGGCCATCGCGGAGAGTATGCCGCCGAATATCAGGACCGGGGCGCCCAGGTACGGTATCCTGTTCAAGGCGACGAATATGACCGCGTTCTCGCCCTCCGCGCCTATCTGGTCCGGGGTGTAGTTGACCAGGCACGCGAACGCGACGGCGAGGTACAGGAGCGCCGCGACCAACACCGAGATGAATATCGCCCTCGGGATGTTCTTCTTGGGGTTCTTGACCTCCTCGCCGCACTGGACGATGATCTCGTACCCCTCGAACGCGATGAATGTGAACCCCATCACCATGAAGACGTTGGCCAGGCCCTTGTCCTCGGGGAAGATCGGGTCGAAGTTCTGGAGCAGGTGCACGCCGTTCATGTCGAACGCGAATATGACGACGAAAGACACGAAGAACGCGATTATGAGTATCTGTATGAGCGTGAGCATGTCGCCCGCCTTGCCCGTCGCGCCGACCCCCGCGTAGTTCACGCCCACGAAGAAGACGATGGCGAGCGTCGCGAAGAGCTTGATGAGGAGGGCGTGGGAGAGGCCGAATATGTCGATGTCGAAGTGCCCGACGAGGGCTACCATCGCGAACCCGAATCCCAGCGAGTAGTAGCTGCATGCCACCGTGTGGCCGAACCAGGACATCCAGCCCGACATGAACGCCGCGGGATGCCTGAGGGATTTCTTGGCCCACAGGTATCCCCCGCCCGCTTCGGGGAAGGTCGAGCCCAGCTCGGCGTAGGTGCCCGCGGTGAAGAGCGTCATGACCGCGTTGAGGGCGAACACGAGCATGACCGCTGACCCGACCTCGCTCGTGATGACCCCGATGAGGACGAAGATGCTCGTGCCTATCATGGCACCGACGCCGATCATCGTCACATCGAAAAGGCCCAGGTCGCGCCTCAGTGTGACCGTTACAGACTGGTCTTTCGGACCCGACATCTGGGTCCAAGTGATGAGACGCTCAGCGTATAAGCCTTTCTCGAGGGCATTCGGAGGTGTTCGGGAGTACTGGCGCACCGACCAGGGGATGGCTTTGTTAGTAGCGGTCCGAGGGCGGTTTTCTCGTCTCTGATATATATGCATTTGGTTCTGTTGCGAAATTAGGAAGCGGCTCTTCACGCCGGAGCCTCCTCGCAACTCGCTCCATTCGGCTCCGACCGTGCGCCCTTCTCAGGGTCGTAGAGGATCATCATCACGTCATGCTGGAGCGCGCCGGGGTCGAACCGTAAACCCCCCACCATCTCTTTCGAGACGGCTGTCTGCAGCAGGTTGAGGCTGGCGTTGATGTGCCTGTCGAGACGCCAGCCGCACTCGCATACTGAACTCGGTGCCCTTTCGGGAATCCTGTAATCTCCCACACACCGGGCACTTCCTGCTGCTGTTCCTCGGGTCCACCTTGTGGACCGGTATTCCTCTCCACCTGGCCTTGTACTCGATGAACTGGTGGAGCTTCCTCCTCGGCCACATGCTCAACCGTCTGTTGAGGGCCTTGTCCTCCCTCGGCTTGAAGACCCCCTTCGAGGTCCTCGAGCACTATCGCCGCCGTGTTCTCCTCGGCGAAGTCGAGCACGGCGTTGGCCACCTGATGCATCCGGTACTCGACCCGGTCATGCTCCCTCTTACCCTCCCTCCTGCACAGACGCCTCGAAGTTCGCCGGTCGCGGGACTTCTTCTTCTGGAGGCGCTTCCGTCGGTCGTGGTGTTTCAGCTGTATCGCGGCCACTCGCGGGAAGGGTGCCTTCACGGGGGTACCTTTCCCTTCACTGACGAACACCCCGTCGAGGCTCCTCTCGTTCGTGTCGAGAGATACGACCGATTCCGGGACATACGGTCGTGGCTCCGTCTTCCGGAAGGCGATCACGACCCTGTCCGGGAAGAGCGCCAGGGAGCCGAGGGAGAGGGAGGGGTCGTCCAGGAATCCCTTGTGATACTCACTCAGGACCAGTTTGAGCTCGACGTGGCACCCGGCCCGGATAGGCAGGTCGATCACGCCTCTCTCGCGGTCGAGCTTGTACGCTTGATTCACCGTTTTCATGAACAACCTCTTGACATACGGTATCCGGTCCGTCTCCCCTTTCCTGACCTTCCTCCGATGGTTCTTGAGGACGCTTGCGGCGATCTCGAACACAGACACGAGGTGCTGAGCGTACATTCCGGGGTGCTCGGTCCTGAAGTCCTTGTATGCGAGCTTGTGTAGGGCGTACCTCGATGTCAAGCGCGTCTGCAGTCCCGCCCTTATGGCACGATTCACAGCAAGGCGGAAGTCCTCGAGAAGGAACCTGGCATGAGCGGGCAGCTCACCCTCGAGACGAAAAGACACCGCCTTGACGAGCATCGGGTGTTCCTAGGCGGTCGTGGTACTTCGGACTCATCCACTGCATGTAGCATCTGCCCTTTCACGCTCTCCTCGGAAGGCCCCTGCGGCCTCGGGGACGTTCCGAGGGCATCCGTAGAGAGCGCAAAATGCCTCGAGAAAACGACCTGCCGCGTTGTCCTGACCACGGAACGAGCATTCTCTGCAGACGGTCCTCTCGCATGATCAGCACCCTGATAGGAGGGTCGGAGAGGATGCGGTGAGACACAGGGCGGAAAACGGTGCACGAACCAGGCACCGATGGTCCGACATCGTTCAACTGGCTCGGATTGGGAGGTTTCAATCGCCGGAGTTCTGCAACAGAGCCGCATTTATATGCCGGCAAAGCATCCCAAGCAGAAATGGCCACGAATTCCTTCCTCACGCTCACCGAGTCGATCATGGAAGAGATTCTATCATGGAACCCCTCATACGCGACCCACCTGGGCGTTCACAAGTACGACCATCTTCTGCCAGACCCCAGCCCTGAATCGTACGAGCACCAGGTCAAGCGCCTCGGGGAGTTCATCGAGATGATGCAGGGCACGTCGGAGTGCACGATGGCTTCCGAGGAGATACTGGACAGGGACCTCGCCGTGCACCTGTTCGAACTGAGGCTGCACGAGATCCTGGCCCTGAGACACCACGAGCGGATGTCGCTCGTCGCAGACGAGATCGGCAGCTCCCTATTCTACCTGTTCGCGAGGGAGCATCTGAAGATCGAGGACAGGATGGAAAGGATCGCCTCCAGGCTCGATAAGGTCCCGCGGTTCGCGCAGGACTCGATGAGGTGCCTGGTCTCACCGTACCGCCTCTGGAACGAGGTCTCGCTCCAGACTGGCGCCGCGTTCCCGTCTTTCCTCAGGGTGATCGAGGGGATGGCCTTCGAGAAGCTGGGCGATTGCGACCTGACCAAGCGGCTGGCCGCAGCGTCCGCGAAGGCCGAGAAGGCGCTGGAGGAGTACGACAGGTGGCTGAAGGAGCAGGTGATGCCCAAGGCGGTCGACAGATACTCCGTCTCTCGGGAGGCCTTCGACCGATACATGGACCTGAAGCAGCTGGGCGTCACCGCAGAGCAGGCGCTCGAGATCGGCCAGGAATCGATCAAGGTCATCAACCGCATGAAGGCAGACCTCGCGCGGAGGATAGTCCCCTCGGGGGATGTGCACGAAGCGATGGAGAAGGTGAAGGCAGACCATCCGACCAACTTCGAGGGAGTCCTGAAGGCGTACCGCGACTCGATCCGCGCCGCGCGTGAGTTCGTCATAGAGCACGAGATCGCGACCATGCCCATCGGGGAGAAGCTGGTCGTCATCGAGACCCCCGAGTTCATGAGGCACACCACGCCTTTCGCGGCCCAGATAGAGCCGGGCAAATTCACCACGGACAAGACGGGGCTGTTCCTGGTCACCCCGGACGATTCGAACCCCGCCCTCCTGAAGGAGCACTCGTACCGGGGGATAGCGAACACCAGCGTCCACGAAGGCTATCCCGGACACCACCTGCAGGGCATCTGCGGGAACGAGAACCCGTCCTATGTGCGCGTCTTGAGCGGCGCGACCGACTTCGCGGAGGGCTGGGCGCTGTACTGCGAGGACATGATGCTGTCCCTGGGATACAACGACACACCCGAGGGCAGGCTCGCGCAGCTGATCGACCTCAAGTTCAGGGTGGCCCGGGTCGTCGCCGAGGTCAAGCTCTCACGAGGCGAGATGACCGTGGACGACGTCGCGGACATGCTCGTGAGGGAATGCTGCATGGAGGAGAGGGCGGCCCACAACGAGGCCGTGTGCTACGCCTACAGCCCCACATACTACATGTCGTACTACCTCGGCAAACTGAAGCTGATGCAGCTCAAGGACGATGTCGAGAAGGCCATGGGCCGGGAGTTCTCGCTCAGGTTCTTCCACGACACCATGCTCTATGCCGGCTGCCTGCCGATCGACTACATGAGGAGGGTCCTCGCGATCAAGCTCAGGGAGGACTACGGGATAGAACTCGGGCCGGCATCGGAGCCGTTCTACGAGTACTCCATGCGGAGGATACGCGCGGGGCTCGTCTAGCCTTCCTTGTCCAGGATGTCGACCCACTCCTCCTCGCCCAGGGTCTCCTCGGCCTGCCACGCGCCGGGCTTGTAGGAGTCCGCCATGAACGACTGGAGCATCGGCTCGACGCCCTTGACGGTCCTGCCGGTGCCGTTCCAGCGCTCGATCCTGCCCTTGTAGCGCTCCTCGATGTCCCTGAGGAGCATCGTGAGCGACTCGAAAACATCCTTCCGGGGCCATCCGGAGTATATCATCGCGATGTAGGCCGACTGCCCCTTCTCGATCATGACGTTCTTGTCGCCTATCTCCAGCTTCTTGAGCCCGACCTCTCCCGCCTGGAACGAGTCCTTCACGAACTCCTGCACGGCGGTGAACATCGCGCTCACGATGTCCTTGTCGATGCTGGTGTTCTCCTGCTTGGTGACATGGGCCATGAGCCTTCCGTCGTTGTGTATCAGGAAGATGTTCTCGAGCGCGTAGGGCCTCGGGATCCTGCTCGCGAGGAAGTACGCAGCCACGCCCGCGGCCAGCAGGAGCAGCGGGAACGAGTACGGATATCCGATGAGCTCGGCCATGGTCTTCTTGACGCCCACCTTCGAAGGTCACGACGTTCGATTCGGCGCCGTCCGCGTCCCTCGCATATATCGTCACGGTGATGACGTCCACGCCGGCGGGCAGGCTGATGTAGAGGTAGTTGCCCACGACGGCCACGCTGGCCCCCGGCTCCGCGACTATGACGAGCTCGGAGAAGGGCGTCTCGCTGTCGGTGAAGTACATGTCGATCGCGTAGTGAGCGTTCCTCGGTCCTCCGGCGATGATGTGGTCGGGGATCGGCAGAGCGACAGGCGCGTCGTTAACGGGTATTACATACACAGTGACCTGCCACGACGCCCACGCCCCGTGCGGGTCGAACACCTTGAACACGACGGCTTCGAACCCTGACCAGTTCGCCAGCGCGGTGAAGTTGACCACGCCCGAGGAGTAGATGGTCACCTGGATGTTCGTGTTCCCCGAGAAGAAGTAGCTGAACTCTTCGTCGTCCTGGTCGTAGAAGAGGAGGCTCAGGTCGATCGAGTTGTTCAGGTAGGTGTCCTCGGGGAATGAGACCAGATCGTAGTATGGCACCGGGTCGACCACCGCGGGGGAGTAGTTGTCGCTGACGAGCACCTCGAACTCGTTCGCGCCGGACGCCCCGAGCGGGTCGCTGACCTCGATCGCCACGGTGACGATGTACGGCTCCGTGAAAACGGCGCCGGTGAGGTTGGCAGGGAACAGGAGCTCCAGGAATCCGTCGGCGTAGGTGACGTAGGAGCTGCTGAGGTCGAATGCGAGTTCGTCCAAGGTGTGATCCGCATCGGACACGTAGAGCGCGACGTCCAGATACGTCGCCGTGTCGTACCTGACATGCACGGTCTCGATGTCGGCAACGACAGGCGCGTCGTTCACCGCGATGACGGTCACCACTATCGTGTCCGTCTTGAGGGCGCCTATCGGGTCGGTGGCCGTGAGGGTGCCCTCGGTCGAGCCCGACCATTCCGTCGGCGCGGATATGTACACCTCGTGGTTTTCGAGTATGTCGATGACGATGTTGACGAAGCCGTATGTGTAGACGAGGTACTCGCTGTCGATGTCGAAGAAGTAGAGGTCGAGGTCGAACGCGAAGTGGTCGACCTCGCCCTCGTACAGCGTCACGTCGGGGAGCGACTCATTGAGGGCCGGGGGAGTGTCCTCCGTGACCCTTACCACCGTGTTCAGAGAGTCAGAGTTCGTGCCGTCCACGGTCTCGCCCTCGAGCGCATCGGTCAGGGTGAACTCGACTATCTCGAAGTAGGTCTCCTCCTGGGGGTCCTTCGGGAAGATGAAGGTCCCGATGAGCCTGTCGAAGAAGACGTTGTCCGGGAAGTCGGAGAGCATCCTCAGCTCGTCCCTCGGGTTGTCGACGTCCTTGACATAGTAGTCGTAGTCGAACGTGTAGGCGGTGTCGAACTTGACGTACAGCTCCGTGGGCGGGCTGTTGACGAACCGCGGCCTGTCGTTCACGGGCTGGATGCTCACGGCGACGTCCTGGTACGTCGAGAAGCCCTGAGGGTCCCTGACCCACAGGCGGAACTCGTCGTCCCCGAACGCGTCGGGCTGCGTGAGGAACTTCATGAGCGATTCCGAGGTGCTGTCGTGGATGACCAGGTAGAGGGATGTGTCGACGCCCTCGACATACCACCTGAGACTCGAGCGTGCCGTTCGCGTGGTGCCAGTATGTCGACAGGCTGAAGGTCCAGTTGCTGTCCTCGGTCGAGATCTGCATCGGTATCGTGCCAAGCCACGGGCCGTCGAGAGCGTTGATTACCGTGACTGCGAGGGTGTCGCTAATGCTGCCCACGCGCACCTCGACCGATCCGACCTCTGGGATGTAGCCCGCCGTGTAGACCGCATTCGGGCCGATCCCGGTCACCTGGCCGGAGGTGTTCGTGCTCCAGATCGCCCCTGGGATGGCCACAGGATTGCCGAGGTTGTCGTACCCGAACGCCTCGAGCTCCTCGCTCTGTCCCTCGCGTATCGTCAGGGGCCCTGCAGGCACTATCTCGATGCGCGCTAGGATGCCCGGGTTCACGGTGATCAGTGCGGTGTCCGAAGCGGAGGTCTCGTCGTCTGTGCATGTGATGGCTCCGACGCCGATCCCGAGCGCGGAGAATGTGATCGTAAGGCCGGACCCTGCTATCGACCCGATGTCCCCCGCGAGGGTCCAGTTGGGGGTCCAGCTGTTGTTCGTGAAGCCGGAGGAGTCCCTGCCGACCGCGGTGAACTCCTGCGAATCGCCCGAGAATATCACGAGGGACGAAGGAGATATCTCGATGTCGACGACCGGCCCCGCACGGACAGTGACCGGAGAGCTCCAGCCGAAGTGCGAGTTGCTGCTCGCCCTGATCAGTATCGTCTCCTCGGCGTAGTCGTACATCTGATCCGGTATCAGTCACCTGGCCCCCGTCGGAGGCGGTGATGTCCACCGATGTCACGGACAGGGAGCCCGCGCTCGGCGAGACGGCGTCCTCGAGATAAGATGCAAGGGACACGGTCCCGACCCAGTTCGGTATGACGGCGTCCGAGGCGTCGCGGGCGCTCACGGTCATCGTGAAGGCGGTGTCCACGAGCACGGAGGACGGGGCCGACACTGCGAAGTGGTCGGCCGTGACCACGTAGATGCTGCAGCTCAGCCAGGTCGGAGAGCCCTGGGGATCGTACGCACGAATGGTGATGTCGTATGTCCCGTTCTCCAGGCCGACAAGGAGCGTGCTGAACACGGACCACGCGGGATTGGAGGAAGTGTCCGTCCTGGAAAGCGTCATCGACACTGGCCCGAGGACCACGGTGCTGTTCGAGGAGTACGCGACCTCGGCGTCCACGCCGACGATCTCGTAGGTCCCGAACGGGTTCGACACGTTGGCGAGCACGGTGACGTCCTCGCCGTCGGAGAACACGCTCCTCGCGGACCCGGTGGAGTCCTCGGTCCAGACGGCGTCGGCAGAGATGAACGTGGTCGTGGGGAACCGTATGTAGGAATCGTAGATGTTCTGGTCGTACATGACCTGCAGGGCGTCGTTCAGGGAGTCGCCCCGCCTGATGGTCATCACGAG
The DNA here is from genome assembly GCA_963818745.1 of Thermoplasmatota archaeon. GTDB lineage: Archaea > Thermoplasmatota > Thermoplasmata > UBA10834 > UBA10834 > CAWBDD01. The sequence goes on from CAWFTI010000003.1 coordinate 580,927, forward strand.
CTGGTGGTCCGGATCGAGCAGGTAGTCCACGCCCGCCACGGTCGCGTTGTAGAGCTTGAACTCGGAGTATATCGGCCCCTGGAGAGGTATCGTGACCGTCCCGATCTCGGTCCACAGAGACGGGTCGGCGAGCTGGCCGGGGGCGCAGTCGGAGAAGATGACAGTCATGAGGGTCGCGGACTCGTTGTCCCTCGACTTGGCCCAGACGTACGCGCTCATGTCCCCCAGGATCTGGACCTGGGAGTTCACCGCGGGGTCGAGCACCCAGAAGTGGCGCCAGTGCTCAGAGGGGTTCCACTTCCTGATCGATATGCCCATCGAACCGTCGCCGTCGTAGTCCGCCCAGGAAGGGTTGTACGGGCCCGAGGAGTTCAGCCAATCGTAGTAGCTCGTCGAGTAGACCGCGCCCTCGTGGAGGTGGAAGGTCCTGGTCCAGGAGGGCAGCGATTCGGCAGAAGCATCGTTGGAGAGCAGTCCGGAGGGGGGGACCATGGACGAGGCTAGCATGACGAGTGCGAACAGCGCTGTCAACAGCCTCGCGGCCATTGGAACTCCCTTGGTGTTCTTCGCTATAAGTGCGTTTTCCACCTGAGTCTGCCCCTACGACCTAGTCTCTCGCACACCGTTTATAGCCGATGCTGGGGTTATAAGCATTCTCAGGTCGTTATCAGTGTTGGGAACGGCCACTGGCGCGTATACTGGCGGGGGCTACTTCGAGCCCATCTTGTCGGCTATCGCCACTCCGAGCGCCTTGAACAGGGGTTCGACGTTCTGGCCGGTCTTCGCGCTCGTCATGAACGCCTTCGACTTGTACTTGGCCGCCAGCTCCTCGATCTCCGCGTCCTTGACCACGCGCTCGTTCTCCATGTCCGCCTTGTTCCCCGCGAACACGATCGGGACATCGCCCGCGACATCCGTCAGCGCCTTGATCCAGTACCTCAGCTCTTCCAGGGACTCCTTGTTGGTGAGGTCGCATACGGCGATCGCCCCGTGCGCGCCGAAGAAGTACGCCTCCCTGAGGAGCTCCCTGAACCCCTTCTGGCCCATGATGTCCCAGACGAGCATCATGACCTTGACGTTGGACCCGGGCTCCTGGACCTCCACGATCTTCTTGGTGACCTTGGTACCGATAGTAGCGATGTATCTGTCATCGAAAACGTCGAGCACGAACCTCTTGATGAGGCTGGTCTTTCCAACGCCCGCGTCCCCGATAAAGCAAACTTTGACTTTCATCAGGTCGTCTTCATTCATCCAAGTACCCTCCATCTGGGGGCTCGAAAGCTGTTCATTCAGGTAAATACTCGGTGCCTTTTAAGCCTTTGGTACTTGACCTGGCCAGACGGGAGACAGCCAGCATGCGTTTCCGGGAACGGGCGGAGCCCGGAGTAAGGGGCCAAAGCTATTTACCCCAGATGCGCATAGGAGGTTCACACAGGAGAGTGAAGTATAGTGTGCGACGAGCCGGTCGCTGAGCCTCTGGATTTTGATATCCAGAAACTCTTTGACGACGACGTATCAGAAGATCGCTGGCTGGAATTCAAGGACAAGTAAGGGCCTATGGGTTCCGACAGTTCAAACCTCTTAAGATTCCCGGGTTTTTCGTACTGCAAATGACGGACATTTCGTGCGATGGCTTTTTCATCCGGTACGTTCGTCATCCTCCCCGTGATGGAGCCCAAGAAGCTGCTCGAGCGACTGCGGGGATCCGTCCGCGACATCATCGCCGACTCGAAGGAGGTGGCGGTCGCATGGTCCGGCGGATTGGACAGCTCCGTGGTCGAGGCGTTGGCGAGGGAGACCGCCGAGGTCACCTGCTACATATGCGCCGTCAGGGGCGCCCACGACTGGAACCTGATACAGGACCTGAAGCGGGCCGGTCGTAAGGACACCGAGGTGCTCGAGATCTCCCACGCGGAGATACTGCGCCTGATACCGAGAGCGGCTGACATTCTGGACAGCGTCAAGCCGGTCGAGATCGCATACACCATTCCCATCATCCACGTGCTGGACGAGGCGAAGGAGAGATTGATCCTCGCGGGCAGCGGCGCGGACGAGCTCTTCGGCGGGTACGCGAAGTACGCTTCCGCGGACGACCCTCGAGAGGCGATGCGCGGCGACCTCGACAAGATGCTGAAGGAGGCCGAGAAGCTCCATAAGGCCGCGCGGTCGATAGGCAAGAGGCTCGGGTTCCCGTTCGTGGCGGAGGACGTGGTCGAACTCGCATCGGTGTTGCCCACGCGCGACCTGCTCGGCCCGGGCGGGAGGAAGCTGGTGCTGCGCGAGGTGGCGGTCCTGCTCGGCCTGGACGCCCACGACAGGCCCAAGAAGGCCGCGCAGTACAGCTCCGGGATCATGAGGGAGATGGAGCGGCTCGCGAAGAAGGATGGCCTGACCATGTCCGAGTGGACGGAGAGGACGGCCAGGGCGAAGCGCGCAACTGATTAATATCCGGGCGCGTCTGTCCCCAGCCATGGGCTATTCCGACCTCGTCGGCTGGATGTTCAACCTCGAGCGGTTCGGCATCAAGCTCGGCCTCGAGAACATGAGGGAGTTCTCATCGAGGATCGGGGACCCGCACCTCGATTTCAGGACCGTGCACGTGACGGGCACGAACGGGAAGGGCTCCGTGTGCGCGTTCACCGCGGAGATCCTGAGGAAGCACGGGCTCAAGGTCGGGCTGTACACCTCCCCGCACCTGGTGGATTTCAGGGAACGGATCAGGATAAACGGCCAGGACATCCCCGAGAACGACGTCGTCCGCCTGGGCGAGGAGCTCAGGGGCGAGATGGAGGAGATGGCCGCGGCTGACCCCGAGAAGCAGCTGACTTTCTTCGAGTTCACGACCGGGCTGGCGTTCAAGCACTTCAGCGAGAAGGACGTGGACATCGTGGTCACGGAGGTCGGCATGGGCGGGAGGCTCGATGCGACCAACATCATCACGCCAGAGGTCTCGGCCATCACGCGCATAGGGCTCGAGCACACGAACTACCTCGGACGCACGATCCCGGAGATCGCGAGGGAGAAGGCCGGGATCATCAAGGACGGAGTGGGGGTGGTCACCTGCGAGAGGGCGCTCGAGGCGCTCTCGGTGATAGAGGGCGCGTGCAGGAAGCGGGGATGCGCGATGAGGAGGCTCGGGAAGGAGTTCGACGTCGCCAACATCGCCCGCACCCTGAAGGGGACCACGTTCGACTACCGAGGGACCAGGACCCTCCCGAGGCTGGAGACCAGGCTGCTCGGGGCGTACCAGGCCGAGAACGCCGCGGCCGCGATCGCGATGGTCGAGGAGCTCGCGACGAAGGACCCGCTGATCTCGGAGGAGGACATCAGGAAAGGACTCGCGGCCACCAAGTGGCCCGGGAGGCTGGACGTCGTCTCGAAGAAGCCGTTCGTCATGTTCGACGGGAGCCACAACCCGGACGGCGTGGCGGCGACCGTGAAGGAGCTCACGACCCTCGGGGTCGTCCCGATGACCTACGTCGTTGCATGCATGGACGACAAAGACGCGAGGGGCATCGTGCGGGCTTTGGCGCCGACGGCGGAGAGGATCATAGCGACGCAGGCGATGTACAAGAGGGCGCTGCCGGCCGCCGCCCTGGGAGCCATCGTCAGGGAGGAGTTCTCCGGGAGCAGCGAGGTGGTCACTCCATCGGTCAAGGCCCTGGAACTCGGCCTCTCGGACATCCGGGGCAAGGGTCTGTGCGCCATCGGTTCGCTCTACCTCGTCGGCGAGGCGATCCAGTGGTGGAGGAACAGGAGGAGGACGGGGCCGCCCACAGTCCTCCGCACAAGGTATAAATCGCCCCTGTGTATTGAGCCTCAGCAGCACGCGGTGGTAGTGTAGCCTGGTTATCACTTGAGCTTGCCAAGCTCAAAACTCGGGTTCAAATCCCGACGACCGCACTCCGATTCTCTGCACCTCGGTCCCCCCGAAGGCGCCATCGACTCCAGGAAGGTTCTCGTATGAGATGCGCGATGTCACTAGGCGATTGCGGACCGCGGGTCCCGCACCCTGGTGATGATCGATGACTGATGACCTGAACGGATGCATGCCGGCGATCGAGAAGTACATCGGGCTCTGGATGAGGGCTTACAATGTCCCCGGGCTGTCGGTCGCCATCACCGACAAGAGGAGGCTTCTCAGGGCCTCGAGCTACGGCTTCTCCAACATCGACTCCAAGAGACGCGTCACCGGGGACACGCTCTTCGAGATAGGCTCCATATCCAAGTCGTTCGCGTGCGCGTGCCTGATGCAGCTCGCGGACGAAGGCAGGCTGGACCCCAGCGACCCTGTCGAGAGGCACGTACCTTGGCTGCGCCTGAGGTTCAAGGACGAACCGGTCACGCTCCACCACCTGATGAGCCACACCGGAGGGATCATCCAGGGCACGGAATCCGCGCTCTCAGGGGTCCCCGAGGTCTGGACGCTGAAGGACCTCCAGCCGTCGGTCCGGCCCGGGACGTACTACCACTACTCGAACGTGGGCTACAAGGTCCTGGGGCTCGTGCTCGAGAGCCTGGAGGGGAAGAGCGGGGCGGAGGTCGTGAAGGAGCGCGTGCTCGACCCGCTCGGCATGGGCTCGAGCCACACGACGATCACCACGGACCTGAGGAGGCGTTTGGCGACCGGGTACGAGCACACCTACGACGACAGGCCGGTCCCGCTGGGCGCGCCCGTCTCGCCCGCGACCTGGATCGAGAGCGAGACGGTGGACGGATCGATCTGCTCGACGCCGAAGGACATGGCGCGGTACGTGCGCATGCTCCTCAACGGGGGCAAGGCGCCGGGAGGCAGGGTGATCTCCGAGAAAGGCTACCGGCTGATGACCCAGCGTGTGATCGAGACGGAGGACGGCGACGGAAGGTCGTACTACGGCTACGGGCTGTCGACGCAGGAGCTGGACGGCCGGACATACCTTTCGCACACGGGTGGCATGGTGGGATACCACTCGTCGATGATGATGGACCTGGAGGAAGGCGTGGGAGTGTTCGCGACCATCAACGGGCCAGGGGCCCCCTCGATGGTCTCAGCCTACATACTGGGGGCGTTGCGGGCGCAGCCCGGGGCAGGGGACGACCCGATGCCCGTGGCCTTGCCCGACCCGGCAAAGGTCCCGAACGCGAAGGAGTACTCGGGGACCTTCGGAAGGAAAGGTAGGAAGCTGGAGTTCACTCCGAAGGGAGAGCGGCTGATGCTGAAGGTCGGCCGGCGCTCCATCGCGCTGGAGCCGAGAGACGAAGGACCAGTTCTTCGTGGACCACCCGGAGTTCGACATGTTCCTGGTGAGGTTCGCCCGGAAGGAGGGTGTCGTCACGGAGGCGTTCCACGGAACGGAGTGGTATCCAGGAACACGCGCACAGGGGATCTGCCGGAGCCGAAGCACCCGAAGGGATGGGAGGCGTTCGCCGGCCACTACAGATCCTACAACCCCTGGACCTCCAACTTCCGGGTGCTGCTCAGGAGGGGAGAGCTGGTCTTCGTCAATTCGTCCGGTGTGGAGGAAGCGATGAGGCCACTCTCCAAAGGGGAGTTCCAGGTTGGAGACGACACGCGCTCGCCGGAGAGGATCTGGTTCGACATGGTCGTGGACGGCAAGGCGCACCTAGCGGTCTACTCCGGAGGAACCTACTACAGGACCTTCACGCCTTAGCGCCTGTCAGACCTCGGATGTCGAGCCTACTTCCTCATGAGCACCCTGATCAGGTCCCTCTTGCCCGCAGTCGTGCCGAAGGACACACGCTTGATGGAGCCGATCTCCGCAACGGTCTCGAGGCCGGTGAACAGCGCGGGGATCTCCCCCTCCCTGAAGTAGTGCGTCAGTATGCCGTTGCCCCTTAGGAAGGTCGCGTCCTCGACCTCCTCCCCGCTCCCGAACCGCACATCGCCCCTGCCGAACCCCTCCACGAACATGTATCCCCCGCGCCTGAGCACGCGCGAGAGCTGCTCCGCCGCCCTGAACCTGTCCGCCTCGAGCATGTGCGAGAGCGTGTGGACGGCCAGCGCGGCATCGAACCTTTCTGATTCAAAAGGCAGATGGACTATGTCACACTCTACCAGATTTACAGGATGCTCGAACTCCCGCTGGGACCTCAGAGTCCTGAGCCCTTCCCGGGAGAAGTCGCACCCCACCACCTCGGCCTTCCTCGCCACGGCCTCCGTCGTCTTCCCCTCTCCGCACCCCGCGTCGAGCACGAGCATCGAGCTCTTCAGGACTGGCTCGATGAGGCTGAGCTCACCGGTGCCCCCGTACTGGAGCCCGCGCTTGGAGTACAGCTTGTCCCATGCCCCGCGGTCTTCCGACCCATCCTTCTGCATCTGTCCAGTCCACCTAGTACATGCACCGTATGGGTTAAAATAGTACAAATAGGCTAACTCGGCACTGTCGCAGAAGAAAAAGGACGCAAGGAAGACTGGGAAGGATGGACTTCACATCATTGGTAAAGAACGAGCGGATACTGAAGGCGATCAAGGAGCTCGAATGGGAGGAACCTACCCCCGTTCAGGAGCAGGTCATACCGATCGCCTTCGAGGGAAAGGATGTCATGGCCCAGGCCCAGACGGGCACGGGCAAGACGGGAGCCTTCGCGATACCGGTCATCGACAGGCTTCAGAGGAACAGGCGCATCCAGTGCCTGGTGATGACGCCGACGAGGGAGCTCGCGGTGCAGGTCACGGGTGACTTGGCGGACATGGCGAAGCACTCGGACATCAGGACGGTCGCCATCTACGGTGGGCAATCCATCACCATGCAGGTCGACAAGCTGCGCCAGGGGGTCGAGATCGTCGTCGGGACCCCCGGGAGGCTCATGGACCTGATGCGCAGGGGAGAGCTCAACTTCGACGGCGTCTCGGTCGTCGTCCTGGACGAGGCCGACCGGATGCTCGACATGGGGTTCATAGACGACATCGAGTGGATACTCCAGAGGGTCCCGAAGAAGAGGCAGACCATGCTCTTCTCGGCCACCCTGCCGTCCGCGATCAGGGAGCTCGCGCTCCGGTACATGAACTCCCCCAAGGAGGTCATCATCAGCGCGGAGACGCTGACGGTCGACGCGGCGGAGCAGAGCTACATCAACGTCGGCCGGAAGAACAAGCTCTGGGCCCTGTGCAGGATACTGGACATCGAGAAGCCGCCGCAGGCCATGGTCTTCTGCTCGACCAAGCGCATGGTCGACATGCTCGCGCACAAGCTGCGCGCGTACGGCTACTCCGCGGACGGAATCCACGGGGACCTGTCGCAGACCGCCAGGGACAAGGTCATGTCGAAGTTCAAGTCGGGCAAGATGAAGATACTCATAGCCACGGACGTCGCGGCCAGAGGGCTGGACATAGAGGGCGTGACGCACGTGTTCAACTACGACATCCCGGAGAAGCCGGAGGATTACGTCCACAGGATAGGCAGGACCGCGAGGGCCGGGAAGACCGGCAAGGCCATAACGTTCGTGACGAAGGAGGAGCAGTACCTCGTCAAGGCCATCGAGAACTTCGGCAGGACGAAGATAGAGCAGGACGAGGTGCCCGAGGCCACCGGCAGGGACACGGTCAGGAGACAGCTGGACTTCGAGGAGTACTCGGACCACTTCGGCATGGTCCCCTTCGAGATCAACCTGGGCAAGGCGGACGGGATCGACATGGTCAACCTCGTCACGTTCATCGAGCGGAAGACGAGGATATACGAGCACCTGATCGGGAGCGTGCAGATCGGGGACCGGATCGAGCAGGGTGGAGCTGCACAAGTCGGTCGCGTTCGGGGCGATGAAGGACCTCGAGAACTGCTATGTCCACAACAAGCGCGTGAAGGTCGAGCTGATGAGGGACCAGATCAAGCGTTGACGGCCCTGTTTATTTCGTCCGCGCGCAGGTGCCCGACGACCTTGATGTTGACCTTCTTGACGCCGGCGACCATTAGAATCTGTTCCTTGATGGCCTTCGCGAGCTCCGTCGCCGACGGGGCAGAACGGGCTCGTGGGCATGAAGGTGAGGCTGACGGAATCCTCCGACACGACGAGCTCGGAGATGAGGCCCATGTCGTAGACGCTCACGCCCGTGTGAGGGTCGAGGACCCCACGCAACGCCTCGACCACGATGTCCTTGCGATCCATGGCCAGAACTCAAACGCGAACTCAGTATTAAGAACTGTCGAGAATCCCGCCAGGCCACGCGCTCACTGGTACACGAGCACCGACAGCCCGGCGACAGCTGATCTGACTCGAGCTCGCCCCGCTCCGATGCTCAGATTCCTCTCGACCTCGTAGAACTCCGGCGACAGCTCGATGGTCCTGCCGTCGCCCATCGTCGAGCTCGATCCCCTTGTCCAGGCCGGCCAGCTCGGATCCGCTGAGGCAGCTCCGGCGAGCCTTTCGGCTATCTCCTTCGCATCCTTCTTGAACGCCGGGCCGAGCTTGGCGTGGACAGGCTTCACGCGGGAGACCGTCTCCTTCAAGGTCGACGTCTTCTCCAGGATCTCGAGTTCCGCCGCCTTCAACGTGGCTTTGATGTCCTCCTCCGACCCGGCCATCAGCCTGGTCGCCTCCTGGCCCACGATCTCGATCCTCGCAATCTCGGCGTTCAGGGACAGTGCCCTTCGCGGCCTTCCACGCCCGGACCGCAGCCACCACTCCCTTGACCGCCTCGCCCTTCTCGTTCGCCTGTGCGATCCGCAGGAGGCGCCTCGGGCCAGTCCGACACATGGATGCTGATTGCTGGCTCGGACTGCCTGAAGTTCAGCTGATAGGCGTCCTCCGCGACGTGGGGCAGGAACACGGACATCATCTTCAGCAGGCCCAGGCCGACCGTGTAGAGCGCGTACTTCGCGCCCTCGTCGTTCTCGGAATAGGCCCTGTGCTTGACGAGCTCGACGTAGTTGTCCGCGAACTCGTGCCAGAGGAAGTCCTCGGTGATCGCCATGGACTGGTCGAACCTGTACTTGTCCGCGCTCTTCTCGAACTCCCGCACCGCGTTCCCGAACCTGCTCAGGATCCAGGCGTCCACGGGTCGGATGGTCTCCGGCATCGTCGGGCTTCACCTTGCAGACCGAGCCGACCATCCTCATCACGTTCCAGGTCTTCGTTGCGAGCCTTCCCCCGCGCACGAGCTCCTGCTCCTTGAAGGCGTGGTCGATGCCCAGGGAGCAGGTCGCCGCGTAGTAGCGCATCGCGTCGCTCCCGTACTTCTCGAGCAGAGGGATCGGGTCGATCGCGTTGCCGGCAGAGGCGTGCATCGGAGAGCCGTCGGGGGCCATGATGAACCCGTGTATCATCGTCTCCTTCCACGGCTTCTCGCCGATTAGGAGCATCTCTCTCAGGATGGTGTAGTACGCCCATGTCCTGATGATCTCAAGGCCCTGAGGGCGCATCGACATCGGGTAGAGCTTCTTGAACAGCTTATCGTCCCGTTCCCAGAAGGTGTTGTACAGTGGCGAGATGCTCGAGTCCATCCACGTGTCGAACACATCCGTGGAGCCGATGTACTCGCCCCCGCAGACCGCGCACTTCTCCTTCCTCGGCGGCCGGGATGTCGGGTCGACGTAGCATTCGTCCTCCTCCGCGAGCAGGACTTCACCGCAGTCCTGGCACTCCCAGAGCGGGATCGCGGTCGCGAAGTACCGCTGCCTCGAGACGACCCAATCCCAGGCGAGGGAGTTCACCCAGTTCTGTATCCTGACCTTCATGAACTCCGGGTTCCAGGTGATCTTGTCTATCATCGCCAGGACCTGGTCCTTGAACTGGAGGCTCCTGACGAACCACTGGGGGACCTTGAGGAACTCGATGGGCGAGTGGCATCTCCAGCAGACTCCGACGCTCTGGTCCAGATCCTCCTGCTTCACGAGCAGCCCTGCGGCCTTCATGTCCTCGATGATGGCCTTCCTGGCGTCGGCGACGGTCATGCCAGCATACTTGCCGGCGAGCTCCGTCATCTTCCCGGACTCGTCTATGCCCTTCTCGAGCGGCAGGTTGTACTTCATGATCCACTCGAGGTCGCCCTTGTCGCCGATCGAGCATATCATCACGGTCCCAGTGCCGAAGGCCGGGTCGACCTTGGGGTCCGCCACAACCTTGACCTTCTTGTCGAACACGGGCGTGACGAGCTCCTCGCCTACGAGATTAGCCTTGGATGGGTCGTCTGGATGCACGGCCACGAGTAGGCACGTGCAGAGCAGCTCCGGACGCGTGGTGGCGATCTGCACCTCGCGGCCGCTCCCAGCAACGCGGAACTTGATGTAGTTCAGCTTGGTCTTCCTGGGCTCGTACTCGACCTCCGCCTCCGCGAGCGCGGTCCCGCACCGCGTGCAAAAGTTGATCGGGAAGTGCCCCTTGTAGACGAACCCCTTCTTGAACATGCGTATGAAGGAGACCTGGGTGAGCCTGCGGTAGTACTCTGCGTCCGTCTGGTAGTATATCGTGGGGTCCATGCTCTCGCCGAGCATCTCGAACTGCTTTGTCATCTCCCCGATGTGCTTCTCCGCGAACTCGCTGCACATCTTGACGAACTGCTGTCGGGGCACCTCTGAGGCCTTGATGCCCATCACCTGCTCCACCTTCACCTCGACGGGCGTGCCGTTGACATCGAAGCAGAGCGGGAAGAACACGTTGTACCCTTTCAGGCGCTTGTACCTCGCGGCGAAATCTATCACTGTGTATCCGTACGCGTGACCGAGGTGCAGCGCGCCCGAGGCGTACCTGGGCGGGGTGTCTATGCTGTAGACCTCCTTGTCGGACTCAGGGTCGAAGCGGTATATCCCCCACTCCTTCCACTTCGCCTGCCACTTCGGCTCGCCTCGCGCCAATCGTACTGGGCCATGACTTCACGGACAGAAGAATGGGCCTAGATAAACCTTGTTCAGACGGGCAGGGCCAGGCCCGGGAGCACCCCGCTATCTGGCTTTCCTCTTCTTCCGGAAAACGTTCGCGAGTATGAGGTCCTCGACCTCGGGGGTCATCGGCCCCGTCCACTGGTCCAGGTCGAACAGCCCCTCGGACAGGCATCTGACGAGCACGGACATCTGGTGCGGGCAGAAGTAGCCCTTCTCCCTGAAGTCCACGCACTCGCAGACAGTGTCCACGTCCTCCGTGGTCTGGTTCACGAACCTGATGTTGTACACCTCGTACCCGTCCGAGCGGCGCATGGTGAACACGGCGTTCACGATCGTGTGGTCGCTCTCGGGGTCCAGCTCGACGATCCTCTTGTTCGAGGCCCACTTGATCGCCTTCGCCATGTTCTCGACGAAGTAGATGTCCTCCTGGGCCCTGAGGAAGTCCTCGAGCGCCTTGCGGTCCACGTTCTCCTTGACGAACCTGACCAGGTCCTCCTTCAGCAGGTTCGAGGCGCCCGGGACGTCCTGAGCGTCGCACAGGTTCCTTAGGCTCTCGACCGTCTGCCTGGAGATCCTGAATTCCAGCGGCAGTTCCTTCCGCATGTTCCCATCCCTTCGAGAGAAACATAATGCGCGGTCACATGATTAAGTTGACGATTGCGCCCGAGGCGGCTCCCAGATGCTGGTACCGCCCGGAACAGCGTCCGTCAGGTCCCCGGTCTCTGAGGGCCGGAGTGGTGCGTCAGAAGAGCCGCCAGGATAGACGCGACGACCTCCATGCTCCGCATGACCATCGGCACGGGGAACCTGCCCGCGGTCGTGCTCGAGTACTCGATCCAGCCCAGGAGGCTGTCGTCCGGCCCCATGATGAGGGCGTTGATGAAGTCCGCCTCGAGCGTCTCGTCCTGGAACATGCGCCTCGAGCCCATGAGCACGGGCCTGTTCAGCACGGAGACGTCCTGGGCGCCTAATGGGTTGTCCTCGGACAGGTAGACCCTCGTGAGCTTGCTGATCTCCCCCGCCTTGTACTTGCCCGAGACCTCGATGTCGAAGTCGCTCAGCTTGTACACCCTGACCCTCTGGCTGTCCCACGCGTCCTGCCTCATGCCCGAGTGGACGGTGTACCTGTAGTTGCCGTCGTCTCCCCTGAGGCCGATCATCACCCACCTGAGCCTGTACTGCTTCTGGAGGTGGTTCGCGACCTCCTGGACGAGGTCGTTCTTGGGCATGACGGGCTTGTGGAAGTACGATAGAAGGAAGAGGAAGCTGTCGGACGCCTGGAAGGCGGGGTCGTTCTTCGCCTTCAGGTAGTCGAACTTGAGCCTGCGCTTGACCGATTCTGGATCAACGAATTCTATCGGCATGTTCCACCCGGTCCGAGGATGCCAAACCTAGCCCGCCGCAGCGTCTCCCCGTCCCGCATGACCGTGTGATGATATTGTCTTTTCCAGTCCAGAACGGGTGCAACGACAGGCCCGGCCAACCACCGACGCTTTTTCCGTACACCGCAAGGCGCTGCCAGCAGATAAAGCCGATGAACGACCGACGTCAGGCCGTCTGCTTCTTCCGACCCTTGGCCCGAGCCTTGGCCGGTGGCTTCTTCGTGCGCGTCCCTGGAGGGAGGTGGATGACGAAGCTGCACCGGTCATCGCCCTGAAGGACGGTCTTGACGACGTCCACCCTCACCGGCTCCCCGAGGATCCCCTCCCAGAGGGACCTGTACCATCCGGAGCTGCAGTAGCAGAACGTCCTGGATATCCTCTGCTCCGGGTGCCGTATCAGCTCCTTGACGAGCGGGCAATGGCAGTAGTGGTATCTCCTCTCCAGCTCGTCTGCGGCGTCCTCGCACCCCTTCGGATTGAACGGTATCTTCGTGACATGGATCACGCGCCCCTTCCGCTTGGGGGATTCATAGTACGACAGGCCGTACCATGACCTGTCCTTGTCCATGACCGGGAAGAGAGCGTCCACGCTGCCCGACTCGAGATAGAGGTCCCTCAAGGCCTCGACCTTGTCGCTCGGGAACCTGTCCGAGCACACGTACAGTATCTCCCTGTTCGTGTCCTCGTCATTGAGCTCGTCCAGCTTCGTTATGGCCCCGCTCACCCACTTGGCGACGGCCATCGGGTCCGGGGAAGCACCCAGCTTCTCCCTGCCGGCCAGCACCTTCTTCTTGGCCGCCTTGCCCGCATACCGTTCCACACCCTCGCCCAGCTTGTCGCTCCACTTCATTGTCACACCTCGCTCGCGACGGGAAACGCCTGCAATCACGCCTTGAGCTTCGCCGCCAGGGTCGCGACGCGCTTGCCGAGCTCCTTGCACATCTCCAGTTCATCCTTGTTCGGAGCCTCGATGGCGGTCGGGCCGTAGTGCTTGTCGTCCGGCCGTCCCTGGACGACCATGCCGTGCACGAGCATCGCGTTCAGCATCGAAAGGAGGGTGGTCTCCGCGCCGCACGCGGTTCCTCCCGAGCTGGTGAAGGCGCCTCCGACCTTCCCCTTCAGCTTCCCGTGTATGACGAACGTGGTGTCGATGAACGTCTTGAGCTTCCCGGACATCTGCCCGTAGTACGTCGGGGAGCCGATGATGATCCCGTCCGAGCCCAGGAGGTCCTCGTGGGTGGCCTTGCCGACCGCCTTCAGCACGACCACGGCCCCTTTCACCTGCTTCGCACCCGCGACGACCGCGTCGGCCATCTTCTCCGTGTTCCCTGTCATCGAGTCGTATATCACCAGTATCTTCGCCATCGTGGTTCACCCGTTTCCTTTCGGACGGTGATGGTAATACAGGTATTTGGGTCTTTCAACCGTCCGTTTTAAAAGCCTCTGCGGCGCACGGATGCGCTATACCCGGGTCACAGGCAGGAGAACGATGGCTTGCCCGCCCTGCGCAGGACCAGTATGTAGTCGCGCTCGATCCTGCTGTCGTTCCAGCGGGGGATGTCCAGGTGGCGGTTGATGACGTCGTACACGAACGCGTCCTCGAGCTCGAACCCGGCCCTCGCGGCGATCTTGGACAGGATCGAGTAGGTCGGTATCCTCACCTTCTGGAAGGTGTTCTCTCCGACGACCATGCAGTACCTGCCGTTCCTCTTCAGGACCCTGTTGACCTCTTCGAAGCTGCGCCTCATGTCGTCGAAGTACTTGTACACGATGAACGCGCTCTTCTTCTCCTTCTCCATGAGCTCGTCCATCACGGACCGGATCTCGGGTATGCCGGTCCTGGGCTCCCAGGGCCTGTACTCGCTGACGTACGCCCTCGATGTGCCCACGATCCTCCCGTCGAGCTCGGATATGTCCTTGACGAGGTCGCACCAGAACATCTCGAGCTTGTGCACGCTCGCGTAGTGCACGGCGCTCGCGTATGGCGGAGAAGTGATCGCGAGGTCGACGGAGCCATCCTTAAGCAGTAAGTCCCGCGCGTCGTTGCCGATTATGTGCACCTCGGGATGCTTCCTGAACTTCTTCTGGACGTCCTGGGAAATGTGCCACAGCTCCTCGGCGTCTATGATCTTGTTCCCGACGGTGTTCTCGAACTTCGCCAGGGCGTCGAACGACGTCTTCCCCTGGGCGTCCAGCTTCTTCCTGAAGGTCGTGACCTCCGGGATGAGGGAGTCGCTGTCCGAGTTGGACATCTTGCGGATGATCGACGAGAAGCATATCTTGAAGAAGTCCTGGGTGTCCCCCTTCCTGAGGGCGAACACGTGCTTCTTTATCGTGGCGAGCTCGCGGAGCACTTCGGGCCTGAACCAGTGGTCCCGGTTGGGTATCTCGGGGACCCAGTCGGCGTTCTCCGAGCTGTCGGCGCGTATGTTGGCCAGCAGCTTCTCGGAGACCGCCCGGAGCCGTGAGGGCTCCAAGGGGGTCGTCTTGACCTTGGCGATGAGCTTGGCGAGCGGGTGGATGTCCACACCGTAGCTGTCCCTGCCCGTGATGTACGCCTCGAGCAGCGTCGTGCCCGAGCCCATGAACGGGTCGAGCACTGTGTCGCCGACCTTGGACCACGACTCGATGCAGAACCTCGGTATCTGCGGTATGAACTTCGCGGGGTACCTGTGGATGCCGTGAGTGGCGTAGCTCACCTGCTTCCCGATGTACTTCCCGAACTCCTCCGAGAGGTCCCTGGGCTTCCCCACGGTCCCTCTGGGCGGGCTCCTGGATCCTTGAGGATTCATCTCGGTTCTTACGTCCCCCTTCAAAGTCCTTTGAGCGCTCCGAGGCCCTCGCCGGAGACCAGCTTCGCCACCGCCGTCGGAACGTTCTCCTTCCGGACCCGCACCTGCTCCGCGCTGTCCCTCTCCCTGATCGTGACCGTGCCGTTCTCCTTCGTATCGTAGTCGACCGTGACGCAGCACGGGGTGCCGACCTCGTCCATGCGGGCGTACCTCCGCCCGATCGAGCCGCCGTCGTCGTAGAACGTCGCGAGCCCGGCGCACGCGAGCGAGTCGTGTATCTCCATCGCGATCTCGTCCAGGCCGTCCCTGGGCATGAGCGGGAACACGCCCGCCTTGATCGGAGCGACCAGGCCCTTCAGCTTGAGCGTGACGTAATCGTCCTTCTTGTGATACGCGTGCTCGAGCACCGTGTACAGCATCCGGTCGACGCCGTAGGACGGTTCGATCACGTGGGGCACGAGCTTCCTGCCCGAGACCTTCTCCTTCCTGAGCACGACCTCGAAGCACGAGGAGGGCACGGTGTGCTTCTTCCCCTCGACCTCGACCTGGACCTCGCCCTTGCCTTTGACCGATGCTGGCGGGAGCTTGGAGAGCGCGTCCGCGATCTTCTTCGTCTCGCCCTTGAAGAGCTTGCCCATGACCTCGAACTTGGGCTTGACTACCTCCTGCTCGACCTCCTTCGGCTCGTCGAACCTCTCGAAGGCCATGAGCTCGGCCCCCGAGTGCTCGATGTGCGCTGAGAGGTCGTAGCAGCCCCTGTCGGCGATGCCCACGAGCTCCATCCAGCCGTAGCCTATCTCCGCCTCGAGGTCCCAGCAGTCGGAGGCGTAGTGCGCCATCTCGGTCTTCTCGTGCTGCCTGAACCTGAGCCGCTTCGGGTCCATGCCTATGTCGACTGCGTACTTCCATGTGAGCCAGATGTAGTAGGCGAGGACCTCGTTGACTATGACCTTCCTCGCGACGGCCTCCTCGAGCGAGAGCGTGACCGGGTCGCCGGAGTTGGGCACCAGGGGCAGCTTCTCGTGCTTCACGCGCTTGAACCTGGGCCAGGTCTTGTCCTCAGGGTGGACGAACAGCTCGGCCTCCATCTGGTGGAACTCCCGCAGGCGGGTCAGGCCCTGCCTGGGGGAGATCTCGTTCCTGAAGGCCTTCCCGATCTGGACCGCGCCCACGGGCAGCTTGTCCCTGTTGTACCTGTACACCTGCTCGAAGTTGACGAACATGCCCTGGGCGGTCTCGGGCCTCAGGTACCCCGGCTTCGCGTTGCCCGCGCCGACCGAGGTCTTGAACATGAGGTTGAACCGCCTGGGCGGCGTGAGCTCGCCCTTGCACTGGAGGCACACGACGCCGTTGTCCTTGAGCAGCTTCCCCAGCTGCTCCTCGTTGAGGGTCGCGGGGTTGTCGTGCATCCCCGCGGCGAGATGGTCCGCCCGGTAGGTCTCGCCGCACTTGGTGCACTCGACGTACATGTCGGAGAACGCGTCCAGGTGCCCCGAGGCCTTGAACACGGGCTGCGGGGCGATGACCGGGCACGATATCTCGTGGAAGCCCTCGCCCAGGACGTAGAGCCTCCTCCAGTGGTTCTCCATGTTGTTCTTGAGGGCCGTCCCGAGAGGGCCGTAGTCGAACATGCCGGCGAAGCCGCCGTATATGTCGTACGCTGGCCATAGGAACCCTCGGCGCTTGCAGAGGGACAGTATATCCTGCGGATCCATGGACATCACTTGGTGAGTGTGGATACCACATCTATGTCATAAATCATCGCCACGAGGTTGTCCTTGGAATCGCGCACGGGCAGCTGCCCGAAGTCGTGCTTCCTCATCAGCCTCGCCGCGTCCCCGACGAGCGTCTTCCTGAAGACGGTCATCGGGCTCTTGATCATGATGTCCTTCACGGTGAGCTTGGGCAGGTCCACCCTGGAGACCTCGTACCAGAGCTTCATGACGTTCCTGAGGCCCTCCCAGGTCCAGTTGTCGTCCTCGTCGCTTATGCCCAGGTCGCTCATCACGACGCTGCTGTCGACCACGCTCTGGTTGAATACGTCCCTGTCCGTGATGATGCCCACGAGCTTGGCATCGTCGTCCAGGACCGGGAGCGCGTACACCTTCGCCGCCCTGAAGGTCGCGAGCGCAACGATGAGCGGAGCGTTCGCGTAGGTCGGGATGCAGGGCGACCGGACGATCTCCTCGACCGTGATCTGCGGGTTTGTCTTCTCCACCACTATCAGGAGGTCGGTGGGCGTCAGGATCCCCACGAGCTTCCCCTTCTCCACGACGGGCAGATGGCTCAGGACCTGGTCCACCATTATCCTCGCGGCGTCCTTGACGCTCGCGTTCGGGCCTATGGTGGGGTAGTCCCTCCTCATCACGAGCGCGAGCTGCTCCTCCTCGGGCTTCGAGAATATGTCCTGCCTGGTGACGAAACCCGCGAGCGTGCCGTCGCTCGACTTCACGACCGGCATCCCCGTGACGTTGTTCTTCACCAGCTGCTTCAGGACCTCGGTCCTGGTGCCGGGAAGCTCCGCCACTATTGGGTTCTCCGTCATGACTTCCTTGACCTTCATCTGGGGATCACCTCTTCTTGGCCCTCACTACCAGAACGGGGCACGGCGCGTATCTGGTGACCCTCTCGGCCACGCTGCCCATGAAGAGCTTCGATATCGCGGACCTGCCGAGCGTGCCCATGACCACCAGGTCGAAGTCCGCGGCCATCTCGACGATCTTCCTCGTCGGCGACCCCTCGACCACGACGGGGGTGACCTTCACGCCCATCTGGTCCCCCTCGGTCTTGACCTCGTCCACGGCCCGCTTGCCCTCGTTCTCGAGCAGGGAGTAGACGCTGACGATCGTGGAGTCCATCGGGAAGCTGACGAAGGAGGTCTGGTCGATGACGTACAGCGCGGTGACCTCGGCTCCCAAGACCTTCGCGAGCTTGAGGCCCTTGGACACGGCCTCCTTGGTGTACTCCGACCCGTCCGTGGCTATGAGTATCCTCTTGATGTCCTCCAATCTAAGGCCTCCGTAACCTTCCTCCGCGGATGACCGCCGATATGTCCCCCGACCTCGCCGTCGTGACCACCTCGAGCAGCGGGTCAGCGCCGCCCACATCCACGGCCACGAGGTCGTCCGAAACGCCTATTTCCGTAGTTATCTTGCCCTCCGCATTTAATACTTTGCGCCCGCCGAACGTCGCCAGTTGTACTGTCTGGGCCGGTGTGAGCCCGCCCTTGGGGAGGCTGAGCCTGTACGCAGCCTGCAGCTCCGAGAGCATGTCAGGGCTGCTTATCATGCAGTTGTCCGTCCCGAGGGCGACCGTGAGGCCGGCCCGGAGCATCCGGGGGATGTCGGGTTTGATCCCGAAGAACTCGTTCGAGCGGGGGCACACGACCACGGGCACATCATTCTCCGCGCATCTGCGCAGATCCTGGTCCGTCGCGGCCGTCATGTGCACCAGGAAGTCCGGCTGGAGCGCGAGGACCCTGTCCAGGTTCTCGTGCAGCGCCTCGCTCGCGTGCAGCGCGAACAGCTTCCCCCGCGATTTGGTGATCCTGCACATCTTGGTCAGGGAGTCCAGGGGCCAGTCCCTGACGGCGCTCAGCCCGAGCCCCTGACAGTGTTTCAGGAGGGATTCCATCTCATTGACGAGGACGCCGTCCCCCACGGGCCTGCCCAGCACGACCGCGCGGGGGGAGTCTTCGTCCAGGGCCTCGGCGACCATCTTGACACCCTCGACGCCCTCCTCCCGGAAGTCTATGAACGCCGCCGTCCCGGTCGACCCCATGGTCCTGATGGAGGCCCTCATCGAGGACACCTTCTCATCCCTGGGAGAGGCCTTCAGCACGCGGTGCTTGTACCCGTCCGGAGGACCGACGATCTCCTCGACGGTCCCCTTCGGGGCTGGATATGCGATGGAGTCGCCCACATGGGTGTGAGCGTTGACGAACGCTGGAAGGATGACCGACCGCGTCGATTCCCGAGGTGCTGCCCCGAGACAGACCTCCTCCAGGACTCCGTCTTCGAACCTGAGATACCCCTCCACAACTCCTTCGGGGGTGTACAACCACCTGCCCACGTATTCCATCCTCAAGCCCTCTGACGGCGAATCGCGGACTCCCATCTAATAACTATCCGAGCGGTATCCGAACGGAACGGGGCGCGAGGGTCGAATCCTGCCGCGGGGGGCATCCAGCACTCTGCGAAGGCGATGAAAACCGTCCAAGAAAGCATTGTTTTCGGTCGCGAAGCTTTATATTGAAGGAGGCATTCACGAAATATATCAGATCCGGAGGCTGTCAGATGCCAGCGAAGATAACAAAGGATGAGTGCGTTGCTTGCGGCGCATGCGTGGATGTCTGCCCTGAGGGTGCGATCACCTGCGAGGATGTCGCGATTGTGGACGAGAAGAAGTGCCTCGACTGCGGCGCCTGCGTGGACGAGTGCCCGAATAACGCGATAAAGCTCGAAGACAAGTAAGGCTCACCTCTCGCTTTCCACAGATCGAGACCAAACCACTGAAACCACTTCCCGCATAATTCTCTCTGAATCGTCGTTTCATGAATCCAGCCGACCAACCTTGAAATAAGCGCTTCCCAATCCCATCCTCAGGTGAATGAGTGGACCCCAGGGTCGTGGACGCGGTCGTGATTGTGCTCGTGGCCTTCGTCCCGTCCCTGGTGTACCTCGTGTGGATTCGGAACACCGAGAAGTACTCGAGGGAGCCGTGGGGCAGGCTCCTCAGGGTGTTCGCCTACGGCGCAGTGTTCTCCGTCGTGATCGCCGTCGTGCTCGAACTCATCCTGATGGCCCTGTACGACCAGAACATCGAGAGGGTGTACCAGGCCCTTGGCGAGAACCCCAACCTCACGATGCTCGTGCTCGCCTGCGTCATCGCCCCTTTCGTCGAGGAGGCCACGAAGGCCCTGGGCGTGTTCCGGGCGAGGAGGATGATGGGCGAGATCGAGAACGGCATCGTCTACGGCGCCGCCGCCGGCCTGGGCTTCGCGGCCACGGAGAACCTCCTGTACGAGGGCACCGCCTTCCTGACGGACGGCGCGGAGGCGTGGATCGCGACCGCCGTGGTCAGGAGCCTCTCGTCGGCGCTGCTGCACGCGAGCGCGTCCGCGGTCGTCGGCCTGGGCATCGCGAAGAGCGTGAGGAACGGGAGCAGCTGGGCCCCGTACTATCTCGGCGCTGTCGTCATGCACGGCTCGTTCAACTTCGCAGCGTCCTTCGGCGTCCTGTACGCGGACGACATCGGGGACGTGGCGTACCTCATCGGGCTCGCCGCAGCCTTCCTGATAGCCATCGTGGGCATATCCTCCATGCGGTCCAAGATCAGGGCGCTCGAAGGAGGGCGCTCCAGAAGGGTCCGCCGGTGAGACCCGGGGCGCTCTTCGGAAAGACATATGATGCCCGTCGCCCAATGCGGACTCGTTGAAGTTCAGGGCTTTCATATCAGCGGACATCGTGCCAAACAAGGCGCTCGACTCGCTCCTCAGAGAGCTAGCCATGTCCCGGGCGGACCTCAAGGTGGTCAGGCCGGAGCTGCTCCACATCACGCTCAAGTTCCTCGGGGACACCGACGAGGCGCTGGTCGAAGAGATAGGTTCTGGGATAGAGAAGGCCACCGAAGGGGTGGGGCCGTTCACGATGCGCCTCGTAGGGATGGGTGCCTTCCCATCGATGTCGAACATCCGGGTCGTGTGGGTGGGGATCGAGGACGGGAACGCGCTCGGCCAGATCGCCTCCGGGCTCGACACCGTCATGGCCCCTCTCGGGTTCGAGAGGGACAAGAAGGGCTTCAAGCCGCACCTCACGCTCGCGAGGGCCAGGAGCGGGAGGAACATCGCCAAAGTACAGGAGATCATCAGGGCGAACGCAGCCACCGAGTACGGTGAGTACTCCGTCGACCGGATACTTCTCAAGAGGAGCGTGCTGTGCCCCGAGGGCCCGACTTACTCCGTCGTGCGCGAGGTACTCCTGAGCAAGGGCGCTTGAAGAGGATCGTCCTCTGCGACCGCCTCATTTCCGATCGGACCGTACGGAGCGCTCGATGAGCTCCACGAGGTCCAGGACCTCGATGCCGCCGTTCCCCTTCTGGCATTCCCTGAGGCTCTGGACGCACCAAGGGCACGCGGTCACAAGGGTCTTGGCGCCTGACGCCCTCGCCATCTCGACCCTCTCGAGCGCGATCGCGTCCGCGAGGTCCGGATACCCCGTCCTGACGCCGGCCCCAGAGCCGCAGCACGCGCTCTGGTTCCTCGAGCGCGGCATCTCGATCGGGGCGGCGCCCGAGACCGATTCGATCAGCCTCCGGGGCTCCTCGTACACGCCCAGCTCCCTCCCCAGGTCGCACGGGTCGTGGTACGCGAGCGCGCCCAGGCCCTCGAGCTTCGCGAGCCGGAGCCCGGGCATCCGCTCGCCTAGGAACTGTGATATGTGCTTCACATCGACCTTGTACTTCTCCCTCAGGTCCTTGTGCCTGCTCAGGGCGGAGGCGCAGCCGGGGCAGGACGTGACGACCGTCTTGGCGCCGGCCTCCTTGAAATCCTTGAAGCATCCCTCGGCCTTCTCGCGGGACAGGACATCGTCGCCGAGCTTCCTGGCCGTCGATCCGCAGCATCTCTCGGCCTGGCCCAGGTACGCGGGCTCCACCCCGATGGAGCGGAGGATGGTCACTACCTTCGAGGCGTTCTCCGGGAACAGGAGCGAGGTCGAGCATCCGGCGAAGTACAGCACATCCCCCTTGGGCCTCAGGTCGAGCCCCTTGGACCACCGTGCCTTCTGCGCCCTCGGGACCTGCCACGGGTTGTCGTAGTTCCGCACGCTGGAGAGGGCTATCGTGTGGTCGAACACCTCGCCCTTTTTGGCTTCTCTCGCCTTCTTCCTCGTGGCTATTACGCCCTTTTTGGTGTCTATCTTGGACGGACAGACCTCGGTGCACGCCCCGCAGGCCGTGCAGAGGTAGAGTCCCCCCTCGAGGGACTCGTCTAGCTTGCCCGTCGAGCCCGCGAGGTGAACCCCCTGTCCGCCCATGTGCCCCGGGCTGCCGTACACCGGGCCGATGATGTTGTACACGGGGCACCTGAGGAGGCACATGCCGCACCCGATGCAGCGCTGCGCCTCCTTGTCCTCAGCGTCGAGCCGCCCGTCATCGACGAAGACGATGACGACCTCCTTCGGCCCGTGCATCCCCTTGTACACCTTCTTCTCGATGTCCGCGGTGTAGCTCGGGCCGGTTATGACGTTGATGTACGAGCTGACGATCTTGCCGGTGGAGAGGTATGTCTGGAGCTTGGTCACGTTCACGGCGTCGTCCAGCGTGGGCACGACCTTCTCCGGTGTGGTGACTATGATGTGCTTGTCCGGGAGCATCGCGCACTTGGCCGCGTTCCCCTCGTTGTGCACTATCACGACCGCGCCCTCGGCCGCGGTGACGGCGTTCGCGCCCGTGATGCCGACCTTCGCGCGCGAGATGTAGTCCGCGATCTCCTCGCGCATGACGGACGTGAGTTCCGCGGGGTCGTCGGAGATCTGTCTCCCGAAGTGCCCAGTGAACAGCTCGGCGATCTGCTGCCTGGTCATGTGGCACGCAGGGCCTGTCGGATGCGACGCCGCGCACCCGGCGAGCTGCACGATCCTGTCCCCCAGGTCGGTCTCGACGACCTCGACCCCCTGGTTCTTCAGATGGTCCGCGAGGTGCAGCTCCTTGGTGACGTTGGACTTCGACTTCACGACGAGGCGGTAGTCCCTGACCTCGTCCGAGATCGCTCTCAGGGCGCCCTCGGCCGTCCTAGCGAGCACGACCCTGAACCCGTTCGAGCGCAGGACGGCGACGGCCTCCTGGAAAAGCTCCTCGTTGCCGACCGAGGATTCCTTGGTCTTGCGGAGACGCTCCTTGCGGTCCTCGAGGTCGGGTATCCGGCGGGCGTTCTCCCTCTGCCTCGCCTCGATGGTCTCGAACGACCTCCTCATGCCATCGAGAGACGACCTCTCGGCCACGGCCTTGCTGACGCGTTCCTTGAGTTCCATAATCCTCAACGACGGACTTGGAATGCGTGAATGCTGGGAAGAAGCATCAAGGTTCGGCCGTCTGCAGCTTGTCGTACTCGACCACGTGAGATATCCCGCCCTTCTTCAGGATCTTGCTCAGCCTCTCGGATATCCTCACGATCTCGGTGGTCTTGGAATCGGCCCTGATGTAGAACTCCTTCTTCGCCCTTCCGAGCGGGAAGACCAGCTTCATCCTGCCGCGCCTGGTGTAGCCCTCGGGCTTCCTGTTCTTCTCGATGTCCATCATGTTTATCCGCAGGAACATCTGGAGAACCTCGTCGTCCTCGGGCACCTGGTCGGTCTCCTCGAAGAACGCCTTCAAGAGCTCCTCGAAGACATCGCTCAGGTCCTTGTACTTGAACTTCTCCTTGAATACGATGTGCCCCGACTCGGCCTTCATAGCGGGCGTTCAGATTGGCTCTCGCGTATTTAACGATAGTGCCAGGAGAGTCGGGCCACTGGATGGGCACAAGTGCTTTATCGGAATTAGTCCATCAAGAGCAGGATGGCTAACGCTCTTACGATAGCCGGCTCGGATTCCGTGGGAGGCGCAGGGCTCCAGGCCGACATCAAGGCGTTCGAGGCAGTCGGCGTACACGGATGCTCGGTCGTCACCTGCGTCACATCGCAGAACACGCGCGGCGTCTCCTCCATCTTCCCGATCCCTGTCAACGAGATAGCGAGCCAGATCCGGTCGGTCCTGGAGGACGTCGAGCTGGACGCGGTGAAGACGGGCATGCTGTACAGCGCCGACATCGTGAAGACGGTCGCGTCCGCCCTCAGGGGCCTGGACGCTCCGATCGTGGTCGACCCGGTGATGGCGGCCACGACCGGGAGCGAGCTGCATGTGAGCGGGTTCGTCGAGGCGATGATGACGAAGCTGCTGCCCATGTGCGCGCTCGTCACGCCGAACCTCAGCGAGGCTGAAAGGCTCTCCGGGATCAAGGTCAAGGATGAGAGGAGCGCGCGCAAGGCCGCACTCGAGATACTCGAGCTGGGGCCGGAGGCCGTGCTGGTCAAGGGAGGGCATCTCAAGGGTCCGGAGTCCGCGGACTACCTGTGCACGGACGGCAAGGTCGTCAAGCTCTCCTCCCCCCGGGTCGATGTGGAGGTCCACGGGACCGGGTGCGCGCTCGGGTCTCTGATCGCCGCGAACCTGGCCCTCGGGCTCGAGCTCGAGGAGGCCGTGAGGACGTCCAAGGGCATGATATACAAGGCGATCCTGGCAAGGGAGATCGTCGGCAGAGGGGTGCCGTGCGCCAACCCGCTCGCGGTGCTCCGGATAGAGGCGCAGAAGGCAACGGTCCTCGAACAGCTCGAGGACGCAGGAAGGGAGCTCGAGCAGATACTGGACGCTGCTCTCCTTCCGGAGGTCGGGACGAACATGGGATATGCCGTGATGGGCGCCCTCGACCCTCAAGAGGTCGCGGCGTTCGACGGGAGGATAGTCAGGGTCGGCACCAGGGCGAAGCGCGTCGGGTGCGCCAGGTTCGGCGGCTCGAAGCACGTCGCGCGGATCGTGCTCGCGGCTTCGTCGAAGGACCCGGAGGTCAGGTGCGCCATGAACCTGAAGTACAACGACGACAACGTGGCCGCGTGCAGGAGCGCCAAGCTCTCGGTCGCCACATTCGACAGGGCGAGGGAGCCGAAGGGCGTGTCATCTATGACCTGGGGGGTCCTGTACGCCATCGATAGGCACGGCAGGGTGCCCGATGTGATATT
This sequence comes from Thermoplasmatota archaeon, assembly GCA_963818745.1. Classification (GTDB taxonomy): domain Archaea; phylum Thermoplasmatota; class Thermoplasmata; order UBA10834; family UBA10834; genus CAWBDD01. The sequence goes on from CAWFTI010000003.1 coordinate 605,688, forward strand.
CGACAAGGGCGGGCCGGGAAAGGAGCCCATGATACGGCTCCTGGGAAGGACCCCGGAAGACGTCGTGATGAAGTTGAAGCGTATCGTCTCCAAGCGGCAGTAAGGGTGATCACTTGAAGGTCGCGATGTTCGCAGATTCGTTCTATCCGATGATAGACGGTGCCGTCGTCGCGATGGAGAACCAGTCGAAGGGACTGGAGGCGAGGGGGCACGAGGTCGTGGTCCTGGCCCCGGACACCAAGCAGAGGCCGAAGACCACCAGGACCGTGCACTACCTGCCCTCGATGGAGTTCAGGTGGTACAAGGGGTACAGGGTCGTGGTGTCCGCTTCGGACATGCTGGAACGCCTCCGACAGGAGAAGGTCGATGTGCTCCACTGCCACGGGCTCGCATCGATGGCGATCCTCAGCCTCACGGCCGCCAGGGCCCTGAAGATACCGCACCTCATCACGTTCCACACGATGGCCAACGAGGCGGTGAAGTACTACTCTCCGCTGCCGATCAGGCAGGACATGATCGAGCCGATGGTCTGGCTGTACCTCAGGAACATGCTCAAGAGGTCCGAGGTCGTGATCGCGCCCTCGCAGCCGATCAAGGACGAGCTCCTGGACAACCGCGTGAGGATGCAGGCGTGCGAGGTCATCCCGACGGGCGTGGACTGCAAGCGCTTCACGCCCGAGAACTACGACAAGGGCTTCCTGGCGAGGTACGGCCTGGAGGGCAAGCGGGTCGTCCTTCACGTAGGCCGGCTGTCCCTGGAGAAGCGCCTGGACACCGTGCTCGAGGCGATGGTCAGCCTGGCCAGGGAGGAACCCGACCTGAGGCTCCTCGTCGCTGGCCATGGTCCCTCGTCGGAGCACTACAAGGCTATGGCGAAGTCCCTGGGGGTGTCCGACCGAGTGGTCTTCGCGGGGTTCATGTCGGATGACGAGCTGGCGAAGGCGTACGCGAGCGTCGAGATGCTCGTGATCGCCTCGACCTTCGAGACCCAAGGGCTCGTGGTGCTCGAGGCGCTGGCCTCGGGCACGCCCGTCGCGGGCATCAGGTACAGGGCGATCCCCGAGTTCGTCAAGGAGGGGAAGAACGGGTGCCTGTTCGAGCAGAGCACGTGCGCCGAGGCGGTAAGGAGATGCCTGTCGCGCTCGAAGTCGATGAAGATCAACGCCCTGGCCAGCGCCAGGGAGTACTCGATCGACTCGTGCACCGCCAGGCTCGAGATGGCCTACTCCCTGGCATCCGACATACTAGCGAAGAACCTGTAGGCCCCGCACACTGGCCCGAAGACCAGGAAAGTATTTCTATCGCGAGCCCAGATGCGATTCCGGGAGGACGAGATGCCTTTCTCTTACGAGCTGTTCTTCGCACTGTACATAGTGTCGATGGTAGTGGGCATCTTCATCGGCCTCCTGGTGTTCGTCGGATGGAAGGACCTGTTCTGGAGGAAGGCGCTCGAGTCCGCGAGATACAACGTGCTGTACATCGCCCTGGTCGTCGGGCCTGCCGGTGCTCATGCTGATCGAGCACATCTTCAGGGACCCGGGGGAGTCCACGCGCGAGATCATCTACACCAACTGGATATTCAGCATAAGCGGGAACGCGATCCGCATACTGCAGGACAGGCTCGACTACCAGCTCCTGGTGGACTTCTTCATACTGGTATACGTCTGGGTGTTCACGTACATCATCTACTTCACCCCGGTCCTGCTCCTCGCCAAGGACGACCGCTCGACCCTGAGGAGGTACGCGATCGCGCTCATGTTCAACTACATCGTCCTGCTCCCGTTCTACATCTTCTTCCCGGTGTCAGTGACGGGGTTCTACGCGGACTCGGGGATCACGCCGTTCCTGTACATCAACACGAACTGGGGCAGGATGGTGACCAGCGTCGACCCCCTCGACAACGACTTCCCGAGCGCCCATGTCAGCCTCATCCTCACGGGCCTGCTGGTGCTCTTGGCCGCCGGACAGGACTACAAGAGGTACAGCTACTTCCTGGCGGCGGCAACCGTCGGGATCACCTTCTCGGTCCTATACCTGGGCGTGCACTGGCTCGCCGATGTTTTCGGGGGCTTCCTGCTGGCCGTGGGCGCGGTCCTGTTCTCGGGCAGCGAGAGGATACAGATGGCCTTCGACAGGTACGTCAGAAAGATAACGAGGAAGTTGACGAAAGAGAAGGAAGGCCGCGCGGTCTGACCTAGGCGTTGGACTTCACGACCAGGACCGTGACCTCGAAGTACAGAGTCCTGCCGTATATCTCGCCGTTGTACCCGCTCGTCGTGTCTATCTTGTGTATCGTGAACGTGCCAGCAGTCGCGTTGAAGGCCGATATCACGAACGACAGGCCGTCCGAGTCGGTCCCCTGTACCTTGTACACGTCCTCGGCCGACACATCGTGATTCACGACGATCTTGCCGATCCCGCCGTCAGCGGACGGGTCGTAGGACTCGACCTCGCATGCCCAACCCTGGGGGTCGTCGTAGTCCTTCGGATCCCCGAACGGATATACGATCTGTCCCACGGTCGGTATGTGCTTGAAGGTGATGAGGCCGCCGATGTTCTCGACGACCATGACGTCCCACTGCCACATGTAGTGCTGGACGGTGTCCATGAGGACAGGGTCGGTGTTGAAGAGCGACTTGAAGTCCGTTTCGGAGATCGTCTCAGTGGCGGGTATCTCCTCCTCGAGGGCGATGTCAGTCATCATCGCGGGGTCTACCGCGTACCCGTCCTCCGGAGCGACCTCGATGATCTTCCTCTCGTTCTGCTTCATGCCTATGACGCCCAGCGCGAACCCCTTGATGGTCCCGCCGGACTCGCCGTACAGACCGGCGGTCATCTCGAAAGGCACATAGGAGTCGTTCTCGCGCTGCGAGAATGTGAAGGACTTCGGGTAGAGGACGTTGTCCCAGGCCACGTCGAGAATGCTGGTGTCGAATACCCTGCCGTCGGAGAACATGCCGATGTAGTTCATCGTGACGCTGTCGCCCGACGCCACGACCGGGGTCTCCTCGAGAGGACTGCCGCTCGTGTTGTCGTACAGCACGTACCCGACGATGCTGACCGACACGACGATGGCCGCGGCGATCAGCACGAGTACTATGCTCAGAGGGTCTCTCGGCTCCCTGGGCGCCTTGGGCTCCTTCTTCGGCTCTTCCTGGGGCTCGCTCTCCATTAGGACTCCTGGAGCGCGGTTATGGCCTGACCCGATATAAACCTTATCGCACTCACATCAGCGGGGCCAGCGAGAACCAGTCGGGTGCGCGGACCAAGCCGACCCCGCACTGACGTCATCCACCTGACACAGGCGGAAACACGGCCACATCGTCGCCGTCCCTGAGCGGAACCTCGTCCATCGGGACGGCCCCTGTGTTCCTCCCGTTGACGAGCACCACCACACGGTCGCGCTCCGAGCCTTTGGCTGCCCAGGGCCGCGGCCATCCCCTTGCCGAACCGAGTCCTCAGGCTCTCCAGCAGCTCGGAGAGCGTCGATGCGTCAAGCTCGGTCTCGCTCACGCCAGCGGCCTCTCTCACGGTCGCGAACATCCTCACGCGGACTGTCGCCATGTCTTCGCGGTTCCTATCACGGGCGAGGTAGATAAACAATGCCCGCGCGGCCGCGCAAGCAGGAAGTGACCGCAGTGCGGGCACTTGTGGCCGATTGGGTCATGCCCCGTGTCCGCACATAGTATCGGCTCGGTGATATAGGATGAGGAGACCAAGACCGAACAGGGACCAGCCCTTGCACTTGTACCATCTGCAGTTTGAGCAACGGTTTCGAATCCGGTAGAGGGCAGGTTCTGTAGCCCGACGGAATGCAGCGCCTTTTGCTTCATTCCGCACGTTTCACACTATTTGACAAGAACATTTATTCAACAATCGACTGTACGTGACCCCTGCCACGATTTCCGTCCGTCAGACGCGGGCTGCGGTTGCACGGGACAACGGATATCAATGCCCAGGGCGATGAGCACTTGGGCGAGGTGTCGAGGTGGTTGACAAGAGGACGGCCAACAGGTCGAAGCGGGAGGCGACGGTCAGGATAAAGGGGATGCACTGCGCCACCTGCACGACGGCTGTCAAGGACTCGCTCGACGCCCTCGAGGGCGTAGAGGACGCCAGGGTCAACCTGGCGACCGAGAAGGCGACCTTCGTGTACGACCCGAAGCTCGTCTCGATGGGTGCCATCGAGAGCGCCGTCAGATCGGCGGGGTACGACCTGGCCAAGGACGAGATCACGCTCACGGTAGGCGGGATGCACTGCGCGGTCTGCGCCACCACGATCGCCGACTCCTTGAAGGGCGTGCCGGGGGTCTCCGATGCGAGGGTCAACTTCGCGCTCGGGAAGGCGGTAGTCGAATACGACTCCAAGCTCGCCACGCACGCGGACCTGAAGGAAGCTGTCGAGAACGCCGGGTACAAGGTCCTCGAGGTCGAGGGCGTGATGGCCGAGCAGATCGCGAGGGCGGAGGAGCTCAGGGAAGGCTACAAGACCCTCGTGCTCGCGGCGGTCCTCAGCGTCCCGATCGCGATCATCACGATGACATACGACCTCTGGCCAGAGGGCATCCTGGGCATGGAAGCGAGGAACTGGCTCCTCCTGGTTCTGGCCGCGCCCGTCCAGTTCTACGCGGGGCGGAGGTACTACCGGGGTGCATACAGGGCGCTCTTGAACAGGCGCGCGAACATGGACACGCTCGTGGTGCTCGGCACCACCGCGGCGTTCGCCTACAGCCTCGTCGTCATGCTGATGCCCGGTTGGACGGGTTCCATGGAGGTCTACTTCGACACCTCGGCCGTGATCATCACGCTGGTCCTGGCGGGGAAGTACCTGGAGCTGAGGTCCAGGGGCGCGACCTCGGAGGCCATCGTCAAGCTGATGAACCTCCAGCCCCCGAAGGCCATCGCGGTCAGGGACGGCAAGGAGGTGGAGGTCGGCGTCGAGGAGCTGGCCGAGGGGGACATCGTGCTGGTGAACGCCGGCGAGAGGATACCGGTGGACGGAGAGGTCGTCTCGGGGGAGTCCGCGGCGGACGAGTCCCTCGTCACGGGCGAGTCCATCCCGAGGGAGAAGGTCGCCGGGTCCCAGGTCACTGGGGGCACTGTCAACCTCGGAGGAGTCCTCAAGGTCAGGGCGACGAGGGTCGGCAGGAACACGACCCTGGCCCAGATCGTCAAGCTCGTGGAGGACGCTCAGAGCACGAAGGCGCCCATCGAGAGGCTCGCGGACACCGTGTCGGGCTACTTCGTGCCCGCGGTGCTCGCGATATCATTGTCGACCCTTCTGTTCTGGTACTTCATAGGCTCGGGGCTCTGGGACGTGGGGGACGCGCTCACATTCTCCCTGACGACGTTCGTCGCGGTGCTCGTGATCGCGTGCCCATGCGCCCTGGGGCTCGCGACCCCGACCGCAATCGTTGTCGGGACTGGCAGGGGCGCACAACTGGGCATACTGATCAAGGACGCCGCTGCGCTCGAGACGGCCCACAAGCTCACGACCGTGCTGTTCGACAAGACGGGGACGCTCACGCAGGGCAAGCCGAGGGTCGTCAGGACCGAGCTGGGCTCGGCCAAGGACGACAGGGAGCTCATGCTCTACGCGGGGAGCGCGGAGAAGGGCTCGGAGCATGTGCTCTCGAGCGCGGTGATATCCGCTGCCGCGGAGAAAGGGATCGAGCTCGGCACGCCGGAGACCTCGCAGGTCGTGCCCGGGGAGGGCGTCTCGGCGGCGGTCCTGGGCAGGGTCGTCGCCGTCGGGAACAGGAGGATGATGCAGCGCATCGGGGCCCCGCTGGGCGCCCTCGAGGACAGCATGGCCCGGATGGAGGACGACGGGATCACGGTCATGGCGGTCGCATCGGACGGGAAGGTCCTCGGGCTGATCGGCGTCGCCGACACGCTGAAGCCCATGGCAAAGGACACCATCGGCCAGCTGAAGGCGCTCGGGCTCAAGGTGGTCATGATCACAGGGGACAACGAACGCACCGCGAAGGCGATCGCCTCTCAGGCGGGAATAGACGAGTTCAGGGCCCAGGTGCTCCCGGCTGACAAGGTGGGCGCGGTCAAGGGATACCAGGACGAGGGCGAGGTGGTCGCGATGGTCGGGGACGGGATCAACGACGCGCCCGCGCTGGCACAGGCGGACATCGGGATCGCCCTGGGGAGCGGCACGGACATCGCGCTCGAGTCTGGCAACATCGTGCTCATAGGAGATGATCTGAAGGGGGTGGTCTCCGCGATCAGGCTGAGCAGGCGCACCTTCAGGAAGATCAGGCAGAACCTCTTCTGGGCGCTGTTCTACAACACGGCATCCATACCCATAGCCGCGGGCGTGCTCTTCCCGCTGACGGGCTGGCTCCTGAGCCCCATGATAGCCGCCGGGGCGATGGCCTTCAGCTCTGTCTCGGTGGTCACGAACGCGTCCTTGCTCAGGCGGTTCAGGCCGTGACCCCGCTGGCGGTCCCGTGGCGCACCGCCACCCCTTGCAGAAAAGGTTATGTTCAGGCGGCCCGATAACAAGGCCTGAGTTTGAAGGGATGCGGGAGTCGCGCCCCTCGCGAGGAATTAACATCTCCCGCATGCCGCAGACCCGTACCTCTACCCCCTAGGATGTGGTCTAATGTTTGGAAAGAAGCTCTTGAAAGGGTTCCTGGTGGAGCCCAGCGGCGGTCTCGTGAAGGAATTCGTCTTCAGCCCCAAGGCTGAGGTCACATTCGACCAGGTGAAGGCGGCGTTCCAGGGCAAGGGGGACATCGCCGCCCTCGGCGCGTTCGAGGTGGGCAGGTTCGTCGCATCGATCGCGAGAGGGGAGAAGCTCCATTTCATCGTCGTCGGCAAGGATGTCGCGGAGGAGGAGGACCTCTGGTTCCTGAAGGAGATGCTCAACTCCATCGAGAAGTCCTTCGACGCCACCGTGGAGGCGCGCATCAAGAACGCGACCGAGGCCGAGGCGCGGGCGAAGCAGGAGCAGGAGACCGCCAAGAAGGCCGTCCAGGACCTGCAGACGGAGAAGGACGACCTCGGCCAGGAGGTCTCCGAGCTCGACAAGCTCAGGAACGAGCTCGACAGGCTCAGGAAGGAGACCGAGAGCTGGCAGGAGGAGCTGAAGGGGTTCGAGACCCAGGTGAACGACAGGCACTCGCAGATCAACGAGCGCGTCACCCTGCTGCTCGAGCGGGAGCAGGCGCTGGTCAGGAACCAGCAGGCGTTCGAGACGGCCACGGAGGCGAAGCGCGGGCTGGTCAGGAAGCTCCAGGAGGGCGTCGCCGAGCAGGTCAACGAGTACGAGTCCGGGTTCGCGAAGCTCGTGCATGAGAGGGCCGATCTCGCGGCCAGAGAGATGGACTACTCGTCGAGGGCGCAGAAGCTCGCGGACGACCAGGCCGCGTGGGCCAATGAGGTCGAGGAGACCAAGGTGCGCATAGCGAGCCTCGACAGGGACCGCGAGGAGCTCAGGGCGGAGAAGAAGAGGCTGGACGACACAGAGGCGTCGCTGAAGGACCTGGAGTCGCAGCTCCAGGGCCGGCGGAAGGACCTCGACACGTCGATAACCCAGCTGGAGGCCGAGAGGACCTCTTTCACCGACGAGAGCGAGCGCATCAGGGCAGACTTCGCCGAGATGGAGACCCAGTTCGCCGAGCGCGAGAAGAAGGCCGCCGAAGAGGACCAGGCGCTCAGGGCGAGGAAGGAGGAGCACGAGAAAGCCGTCGCGGAGCTGAAGCCCCGCAAGGAGCTGCTCGAATCACAGGTGGATGATATCGCGAAGCGCGTCGCGACCCTCGAGGAGAGGGAGAGAGGGCTCGCGGTGGAGAAGGAGGAGGTCGAGCACAGGCGCGCGGAGATGGACAAGAACGCCGAGGGTCAGCAGGCTGAGCTCGCCTCGCTGCTCGCCAAGATCGGCAAGGAGAACGAGGAGGTCCAGGCGAAGATGAGGGACCTGGACGCGAGGGACGCCCAGATGAGGGACAAGGAGGCGAAGGCCATCGAGTCCGAGCAGAGGGTGGAGGCGCTCCTGCGCGACCTCGACAAGCGCGAGAAGGACCTCGGGAAGAGGGAGGGCGCGATACAGGACTCCATCGGCATACAGCAGAACGCCGCGCAGTCGATCACCCAGCGCGAATCCTCGTTTGCCGAGAGGGAGAGGGCCGTCCTGGCCAAGGAGGCGGAGGTGGTCGAGCTGAGGACGAGGCTGGATGCACAGAACGACGAGCTGGCGAAGGCGACGGCAGAGACGGAGGCCGCCAGGGCGGAGCTGTCGCGCAAGGAGGCCGAGCTCGCCGAGGAGAGGAAGGCGTTCGAGGAGTCCTCGGCCAGTTTCGCCGAGGACAAGGATAAGCTGGAGAGCGGCAAGAAGAGGCTCAAGGAATCACATGCGGACCTGGAGGAGAAGCTGAAGGCGCTCGACGAGCGCAGCAGGGCCGCCGACGAGGAGGCCTCCAAGGCCATGGCCAAGGTCGAGGAGGAGATGACCAGGCTGGACGCGGAGCGGAAGCACGTGGCGACCAGGCTCTCGGAGCTGGAGGAGCAAGGAGAAGGCGCTCGCGGACCGCGAGGAGGGCATCGCCAAGGCGCAGTCCGACCTCGCCGGCAAGGAGACCGCATTCAGGGAGAAGGGCGAGGAGATGGAGAGGCGCAAGGCGTCCCTCGCGGAGGAGTCCGACAAGCTGGCCCTGGAGAGGCAGAAGGTCGAGAAGACCAAGGAGACCCTCGACAAGCGCAGGCAGGTCATAGGCGAGCAGGTCGACAGCATCTCCGAGATCACGAAGAAGCTCGAGGAGCTCAGGGCGAGGTCGAAGCGCAGGAGCGAGGAGTCACAGACGGCTCAGGCGCCGCCCGCGGAGCAGCCGAAGCAGTGAGCCTCACGGTATTTCTGAAGGCGCATCAGGCCAGCCTGGGCCATCCCCTGCGCAGGCCGGAGGCCACCTGCGAGAATGTCCGCCGGAACAGCGGCTTCGAGAAGGACGCCTGCTCCAGATGCTTCGAGACATATGGCCTCACGCTCTCGACGACCTCCATGCCTGACTGCTTCTCGTAGCCGAGCAGCATCCGCCTGGCCAGGTCGAACTTGATCGGGATGAAGTAGGGCTCGCTGCCCAGGATGGAGGTCGCGAGCTGCCCGAGGTCGTCCAACGGCTCTCCCCGGCCGGAGGACTCGAAGTCGAACCCGTACACCTCGCCCTCGCGCATGACGAAGTTGGAGAGCACGGCGTCGGCCATGATCGTGTCGGAGTCAGAGTCGCTCATGGACTCGTGGAACCGCGCGAGCCACACTCCCAACTTCTCGGCCGCCTCGAGGCTGAACATGTGGTTTATGAGCAGGTCGCACGGCTCCCCCGAGATGTACTCCATGACGAGGTACCCGTCCTCCATGTGCATCGGGAACGGCACGTTGAGGTCCTTCCTCTTGCCGCGGATGAGGAACTCGAACTCGTCAGGGGCCTTCCCCGACAGGGACAGCTTCACCACGACGGGCCGCACATCCGTCTCGACGATCCATACGCGGTTGTGCCTGCTGGGGACCAGCCGTTCCTTGACGACGACCACGCGCTGGTTGAGGGACTTCTTGATCGCCTCCCAGCCGTGGGCGTCCATGAACGTGAGGTCGTAATGCAACATCTGATACGCTTACCCGCATCCTTTGATATGAACCCTGTGCCCGCCTTCTCAGCAAAAAGACTAGAAGTGGTTGTCGGAAGCGGTCGGTCCGCCCTTTCCCCAGGAGACCGAGTCCTCCCTCAGGATATCCATGAGCTCCTTCGTGAGCCGCAACGCCTCGTCCGGGTCGTCGGCCTGCAGGGAGTGCATGGCGCTCTTTATCCTGAGGACGTACTTCGAGATGTCTATCCCGGCGGCCTTCGCGTCGGTCAGGTACTCCCTCGCCTTCGAGAGCTCGGACCTGACCAGGTCCGGTATGCTGGGAGACATCAGCTCCTCAGTCTGCCGAGCGAGCGCAGAGACCAGGTTCCAATCACCCTCCCTGCACGCTTCCCACGCGCTCCCCACGAGCCTGCGGGCCCTAGTGGTGTCCTTGCCCAGGGAGCTCACGTCCGAGATCAGGTGCTCGATCTCCTCGAGAAGCCTAGCCGACCCCGCGAACCCGTTCAGTGCTTCCTGGTACAGGAGGTCGCGGGACCTCGTTCTGGCCTTCAGGAGCGCGAACAGGTCGAACTTCTCCGGCCTGACGAACTCCTGCCTCTCGACTGGCTTCTCCGTTGCCGGCGTCTCAGCCGCTTCCTCGGCCGCCGATTCGTCGGCGAGGGGGCCGTCCGCGAAAATCGCACCGCAGAAGGGACAATAAGGGTCCGATCCCTTCACGATCATGTCGCACTCGGTGCACTGGAACAGCACACCCTCGTCCTGGGGGGCCGATGCAGCCATGACCAGCTCGGGCGAGAGCGTCGCCGCCTTCTGCTGCGGGGTCATCCGTCCGGACGGCGCTGGCCCTGTCCCTCCGGAGAGGCCTGGGCCGCCGACGTCCGTGATCCGGAGGGTCCTCTGGGTGCGCTTGCGGTTCTTCTCCAGTTGGGATTCGTTTTGCCGCGAACCCACGGACCTCGCGTCCGATCTTGACCTCGCATCCGAACTTGACATCTGGTTCTCACTCTGCCGGTTTTTCGCTGCGGTAATACTTCTGCATTCTGAGTATTTGAAGCACGTTCCATCGCTATCATCCAGTGCAAGAAATCGTTCGGGCGGGCTGCGGCTTTGTTGATATACTACGTCTTCCCGACCAGTTTCAGGAAGGCCTCCTCGTCGAGGACCGTCTTGCCCATGCTCTTGGCCTTCGCGAGCTTCGAGCCCGGGTTCTCCCCCGCGACGACGTAGTCCGTCGCCTTCGTCATCGAGGACCCGACCTTCCCTCCGAGGGACTCGACCAGCGCCTGAGCGTCCGGCCGACTCATCGACTTGAGCTCCCCTGTGAACAGGAACACCTTGCCCTCCAGGGGGCCCTTCGCCCTGGCCGCGGCCTCCATCTTGAGCCCGGCCTTCCGGAGCTGCTCGACCAGCCCGCGGTTGCTTGGATCGTCGAAGAATGACCGCACCGCGTTCGCGACGATCTCGCCGACACCCTCGACCTTGGACAGCTCCTCGGCCGTGGCCGACGAGAGCCTGTCCATGCTCCCGAAGGCGTCCGCCAGCGCGCCCGCCGTGGTCCGCCCCACATGCCTGATGCCGAGGGCGAACACCACCCTGTCGAAGCCGCGGCCGGCGCTCTCCCTGATGGCGCGCAGGATGTTCTCCGCGCTCTTCTCGCCGACGCCATCCAGGGCCTGCAGGTCCTCCGCCCTGAGGGCGTAGAGGTCGGACACGTCCTTCACGAGGCCTTTGTCCACGAGCTGCTCGACGAGCGCCGGACCGACGCCCTCGATGTCCATCGCGTCCCTGCAGCCGAAGTGCGCGATCCGCTCCTTCACCTGGGCGGGGCAGGAGGCGTTCACGCATCTCCTCACGGCCTCACCCTCCTCCCGGACGGTGTTCGAGCCGCACACCGGACACTCCTTCGGCATCGCGAACTCCCTCTCCGAGCCCGTCCGCCTCTCGACTATGGGTTTGACGACCTGGGGTATGACCTCGCCCGCGCGCTCGATCAGGACCTGGTCCCCGATCATGAGGCCTCTGCGGTGCACCTCGTCCTCGTTGTGCAGGGTCGCCCTTGAAATGGTCACGCCCCCGACCTCGACGGGCTCGAGGACCGCCACCGGGGTGAGCGCGCCCGTCCTGCCGACCTGGACCAGTGATGTCGAGGAGCTTGGTGGTCATCTGCTTCGGAGGGTACTTGTACGCCACCGCCCAGCGAGGGTTCTTCGCGGTGTAGCCCAGCCGCTCCTGCTGCTCGATCGAATCGACCTTCACGACCATGCCGTCGATCTCGTACTCGATCTCCTCGCGCCTGGACCCCCAGGAGGATATGTGCTCGAGGACCCCGTCTATGGAATTGAACCTGCGCGTGTGCGGGCTCGTCCTGAGCCCGGCGGCCTTCATGGCGGCGAGGCAGTCGCTGTGCGTCTTCGGCATCCCGCCCTCGCTGTAGCTCAGCGTGTAGAAGAACGCGTCCATGGGCCTGGACGCCGCTATCCTGGGATCGAGCTGTCTGATGGACCCGGCCGCGGCGTTCCTGGGGTTGGCGAACAACGGCTCCCCGGCCTTCTCGCGCTCCTTGTTCAGCTTCCGCAGGCCCTGGGTGGGCATGTACACCTCCCCCCTGACCTCGGCCGTTCTGAGCCCGCCCTCCGGCTTGAGCCTTGAGCGGTATGCTCCTGATGGTCCTGATGTTGGATGTGACGTCCTCGCCGACCCTCCCGTCCCCCCGGGTGGCGCCTCTCGACAGCGAGCCGTTCTCGTACAGCAGCGCGATGCCGAGCCCGTCGATCTTCAGCTCCACGACGTACTCGACCTCTTCCCCCCCGAGCCACTTCCGGACCCTCGCGTCGAACTCCTTCAGCTCATCGGCGGAGTAGCAGTTGTCCAGGCTGAGCATCGCGACCCTGTGCTCCACCTGCGGGAACTCATCCATGGGCTTACCCGAGACCCGCTGGGTGGGGGAGTCGGGGAGCACCAGGTCCGGGTGCTCCTCCTCCAGGCCCGACAGCTCCTTGACCAGCATGTCGTACTCGTAGTCCGATATCTCGGGGTCGTCCTCGACGTAGTACCTCTGGTCGTGGTACGAGACCTTGTCGACCAGCTCTCGCATGCGCTTCCTGGCACGCTCGCGCTCGTCGCTCATGCGGTCCTCCGATGAAAGTGCTTCGCTAAGTCCTTTCCGCTGAGGGTGTTGAGCACGTCCTCGTTCTCCAGCCAGCCCCTGCGGGCGGTGATGACGCCCAGCCTCATGTGGTCCATGTGGTCGACGCTGTGCGAATCTGTCCCGATCGCCACCTTGACCCCGTGCTGCTTGGCGAGCCTGCAGTTGACGTCGTTCAGGTCCAGCCGGTCCGGGAACGAGTTGACCTCCATCGCCACGCCCGCCGAGCGCGCCGCGTCAAGAACCTTGTCGATGTCGAACTCGTACGGCACCCGCTGGCCGATCAGCCTGCCGGTCGGATGGCCCAGGATGTCGACGCTCCCCGACTCGACCGCGGCGACGATCCTCCTTGTCATCTCGGCCTTCTCCATCTTGAACCGCGAGTGGACCGATGCGATCACGATATCTAGGTCGGACAGGAGCGCCTTCGGGAAGTCCAGCGAGCCGTCCGCCTTGATGTCCACCTCGCTCCCCGCGAGGACAGATATCCTTCCTCCGGCCGTCTCGCCAGCCTTCCTGACCTCCTCGATCTGCTTCGCGAGCCTCTCGGGCGACAGGCCGTTCGCGATCCTGAGGCTCTGTGAATGGTCCGTGATCGCGACGAACTCGTACCCGCGCGACACCGCCTCGGCGACGACCTCCTTGATCGTGTCCCCGCCGTCGCTCCAGTTCGTGTGCACGTGGAAGTCCCCCCGCACCCGCTCCTGCTCGACCAGCACCGGCAGCCGCCCCTCCCTCGAGGCATCTATCTCGCCGTCGTTCTCCCTGAGTCTCGGGCGGGATGTACCTCAGCCCCAGCTTCTCGTAGACCTCCTCCTCCGTCGCGCCTGCGACCATCTTCCCCGAGTCGCGTTCGAACAGGCCGTACTCGTTGAGCTTGAACCCCAGCTCGGCCCCGAGCCTGCGCAGGGCCACGTTGTGCTCCTTGGACCCGGTGAAGTACTGGAGCGCCGCGCCGAAGCTCTTGGCCTCTACCGCGCGGATGTCGACCTGGAGTCCGTCCCTGAGCCTCACGCTGGACTTCGTGGGGCCCTTCATCAAAACCTCCTTCACATCTGGATACGAGACGAACTTGTCCATCACGGCGGCAGGGTCGTCGTCCCCGACCAGCAGGTCGATGTCCCCGACGGTCTCCTTGCCCCTCCTCAGGCTCCCTCCGATGCTGACCCTGTCGAGCCGGAGGGAGGACGTCAGATGTCCGAGGATCGCCTCCGCGATCGGCAGGGCCTCCCCCAGCAGCGTCCTGCCGCCCTTCGATTCGAGCGTGCGGATGCCCTGGAGTATCTTCTCCTCGGACTTCTCGCCGAACCCCTTGATCCCGTGGAGCCTGTGGTCCATGACCGCCTGCTTGAGCTGCTCCACGGACGATATGCCCAGCTCCTTGTGGAGGATCATCGCGGTCTTCGGGCCGACGTCCGGAACACTGAGCAGCTCCACGAGGCCCGGAGGCACCTCGCCCCTCAGCTCCTCGAGGTACCGCAGCTTCCCGGTGTCGACCATCTCTAGGATCTTCTTGGCCATCGCGTCCCCCACGCCAGGGATGTCCTTGAGGCGGTCATCTGCCGCGAGCTCCGCGATGTCCTCCTCCAGCTGCTCGATGTTCCTGGCCGCGCGCCTGTACGCCTGAGGCTTGAACGCGACCCCCTGGAGGTCCAGCAGGTCGGCGATCTCGTAGAACACGGCCGCTATGTCGTACTTGTCCATGTGACCTCCTGGAACCCCCTCCAAATCCCCAACAGCAGGAATATATGTTTCCATGGATGGCGCCCGCGACAAGCCGAGGGATTTTATGCTACGATTGCATGCGCCCTTCGGGGGTAGCCAAGTGAACGTTCAGAAGCCTGCGAAGCTCAGGAAGAACTCGACCGTCGCCGTGATCTCGCCTTCGAGCAACCCGGACCATGTCGGGATACAGCTGGGGATAGACCTTCTGAAGAAGATGGGGCTCAAGGTCGTCCTGGGCGACACGACCAGGAAGCTCATGACCGTCAGGACGCTGGCCGCGGACGACGAGATGAGGGCCAAGGACATGAACTGGGCCTTCGAGGACGACTCCATCGACGCGGTGCTCTGCGCGACGGGCGGCTACGGGTCGCTCAGGGTGCTCGACCTTCTGGACCTGGATATGATCAAGGACCACCCGAAGATATTCCTGGGGTTCAGCGACATAACGGCGTATCACATGGCGTTCAACCAGTTGTGCGGCATGGTCACCTTCCACGGACCCGTGATCGACATCGACCCATCGAAGGGGCAGGAGGAGATCAGGACGCAGACGGAGGACCTCACGAGATGCATCCGCCAGCTGATGGGCCAGGAGCCGGTCAGGGAGATCATGAACCCCCCTGAAGGGATGATGCTCATGACCATAGACGAGGGGAAGGCGTCCGGGAGGCTCTGCGGAGGCAACCTTACGCTGGTCACTGGCACCCTCGGGAGCAGGTACGAGATCGACACGAAGGACAAGATACTCATGCTGGAGGAGGTCAAGGAGACCTACTACTACATCGAGTTCCACCTGACCCAGCTGCGGCTGACCAGGAAGCTCGACCAGGCCAGGGGGATCATCATCGGCGAGATCTCGGACACACTGAAGCCCGAGGGACCGCATCCGAGCGTGGAGGAGATCGTCCGCGAGAGGGTGGGCAGGAACCCACAAGCCAGCGATATGGGGTCTCTGCTGCGGACACGGCAAGCGCAACATGCTTCTGCCGATGAACGCGAAGGTGGCCCTGGACGCGACCAAGAGGGAGATAACCGTCCTCGAGTCCGTGTTGGAGTGACGCCGTACCCCACTAATGTTTCTTTTTTCGTGATTGCTGGCTGTGCTTATGCGTCGTCATTTTATACCATGAATGATATATCCATACCAACAGAGGTATGATTCACGTGCTGTCGGTCGATTTCCTGAAGATACTGGCCAAGAGGGGAAGGGTCGAGGTGATCCGCACTCTGAAGGCATATTCGGACCGGGATTTCACAATCAACGAGCTCGCGAAGGCCGCCAAGATCCCCACGATGACCGTGTGGAGGGCCGTCAAGGACCTGAAGAAGGTAGGCCTTGTGAGGACCAGGAAGGTCGGGAACGCCACAAGTGTATCCATCACCGATGACAGGGACCGGTTGAGAACCCTGAGGCTGATACCGGAAACGGACCCTCAGCGAATGGCCGCCCGCCTTTTTGCGGGGAAGCTGGCGGAGAACGGCTGGCTCGAGGAGTGCAAGCTCTTCGGCACCGTCGGCCGCGGGGAGCATTCGCCCGGAGAGGAGGTCGATGTGGCTGTCGTCTACGACGACAGCAAGGTGACCGAGGCCGATGCGAAGGAGGCGTCCGCTTCGGTCGCTGGCTCCCTGAAGTCCGAGACCAACGTGACGATCGTGCCCCTCTGCATAGCGCAGAAGGACATGGCTAGGAGGGGAGGGCTCGGCTCCGAGCTCAGGGACAAGGAATCGATTTGGAGGCGAAAGATTTGAGAGAGTCTTCTCCGTGAGCCCGACCCGCGCACACTTGAAATAAGCGGCAGGACATTCGGAACCTGAGACGACTTCTCGCAGGTGGGTTCGACTTGGAGCTTCCGAGAACCAATCGTGGGTTGTTCCTCCTATCGGTGCCGTTCGTCCTGGCGGCTTCGTCAGTGATTCTGCTCATGGACGGGGAGACCGCGGCCGACTTCGTGAACATCGTGGTCCCGATCATGGCGGCCATCGTGGCCTTGCTCGTCGTTCCTGCTCTTCTGGTTCAACAGGAAGACCCCTTTCAAGAGCCTGGGATTTGTCTTCCTGGTGACTTTCACCCTGTTCGCCCTGGGATGGGCGACATGGACCATCTATACCGAGTATGTTGGAGAGGTCTCTGGCATCATCATCTCCGACGTTCTGTGGCTCACCGGATATGTGATGATGATCTTCATTTTCGCCCAGGTCATCAGGAAGACCGAGATCGACATCTCGAAGCGCTTGCTGCTCGCCCTGGCGGTCTATTGGGTGGCGATGATCGCGATCCTGTGGTGGGCCATAGCCCCCACCGTATCGCCTTCGGACCCGCTCCTCTGGCACAACGTCGCATACAGCCTCTACCCGATATTCGACTCGATCCTCCTGAGCGAGCTGATATTCCTGTTATGGATCCACAGGAAGGGACAGCTGGAGGATGTCTGGCTCTTCATCTCCACGGCGGTCGTGTTCTGGACCGTGGGGGACGTCATCTACCTGATAGAGGAGGCTTCGGGCAACTACTTCGTCGGCTCGCTCCCAGACGTGTTCTACCTGTGCAACTACTCCCTGCTGGCGATCGGCTTCGGCCTCATCGTGTCAACGAGGGTGAAATACACATCGATCGTGCCCGTCGCAGAGACAACGGTGCGCCGAGTCGAGGGCACCACCCTCGCGCCGATGAGGACCTACGTCGTCTACGGAGCAGACTCGAAGGCCGCATACGACATGGTGGTGAAGAACCTCAACATGGGGCTCGAAGGGCTGATAGTGGCGAGGCGGTCGCCGAACTCGATCAGGAGCGCCTACGGCCTCAAGAAGACGGCCATCGTGTGGCTCTCGACCACCCCGGGGCTCGAGGTCGTCCACCCGTCGAACCTCGGGATACTCACGGACGCGATAGTCCGGTTCCTCGAGCGCAGCACCAACGCCGTTGTGCTGATCGACGGCTTCGAGAGCCTGGTCACGTACAACGATTTCAGGAGAGCGCTTCAGGCGGTCGAGCACATCAAGGACACCGCCCTCACGCACAACTCCAGGCTCGTGCTGGCGATCGACAAGCGCACGCTCGACCCGAAGGAGGTCGCCCTGCTCGAGAAGAACTCGGTGATCGTCGCGGGCTGAGACGCGCCTACATCGGGTTGCGCGAGAAGTAGTCGAACACCAGCCGCGCGATCTCGGCCTGTGCCCGTATGGCCCTCTGCGTGTCCCCGTCCCCCAGATTCTTGAAGAACGAGCTCAGGACGACATGGGACTTCGTCGACACGAAGATTATTCCGGCGTTCGTGAGGCTCGCTGCGCTCACGCCGGATTTCAGGGCGACAGGTATGTCGGGGGACAGGAGGCACGACATGGACTGCGGGTCCTTCTGCCTCATCAGAAGGCTCAACATCTGCTCGCAGGCCTTGCGCGAGACCACCTCGTGCTTCAGGATCTTCTCCATCAGCATCGCGACCTCCCTGGGGGTCCCCAGGTTGTCGAAGGCCTCGTCGTACACCCGCTGCGTCTTGAGCTTCTTCTCAGCCTTGAACCCGTATATGCTCTCGTACTTGCTCCTGAAGTCCTCGATCGAGAGGCACGCGGCCTCCCGCTCGGTCTCGTTGAGGGCCTTCATCCGCTCCATGTCCGAGAGGCTTTTCCACTTGCGCGCGGCATCTGGGATCGGGAGCGCCTTGTAGGGCCCGTACCCCATCGACATCAGGAAGCTCTCCCGGTACGGGATGTATATGGACATCTTCGCGAGGCCGAGCTCCTTCATCAGCATCCCGACCCTCTGGATGCCTATCCGCTTCCAGAGCATCTCGGACGCTGTGTTGTCGGTCTCTAGGATCATGAGCGCGAGGAGGTCCTGGACGGTCGGCTTGAGCCCTGGCGACAGATACTGCAGCACGCCCTCGCCTATGCAGTAGTGCCTAGGCTCGAGCTCTATCCTCTCGTCGAGAGATATCAGCCCGTCCTCGACCTGCCGGTAGGTCTCGACCATCACCGCGAGCTTGAACACGCTCGCGAGCGGGTAGGTCTTGTCAGCGTCTATGGCGACCTCCCTGCCGCTCTCGACGTGCTTGAGGTACAGCCCCACCTGGCCCTTGACCTCCTTGGCCGCCTTGATGATGTCCGCGCGAAGCCTGACCAGCTCCGGGGAGGCATATGACTGCTTCTTGTGGTCGGTCGTCAAGTTCCAGCTCCATGTAGCGCGTTGAACGGGTTTCCAGGGGGTAGAATTCCCAGTGGATGCTCGCCCTACTGCGCTCGAAAGGATTGCCTCGTCAATATTTAGGTACTTCTATGCCACGGAGCGTGGACGCGCGTTCCGAGAACGCACCACGTCTGGCACGGCCATGAAGGCCGGGCAACGATGTTCGATAGACTGACAACGGTGAATCGCCACGACATGTACAGGGGGCCAGTGGGCCAGAGGGGCAGACACAAAATGAGAGACAACGGAGATTGGAAGAAGGCTTGTGGACCCGTTCAGGGGGATTAATTGGGGGGGGAGGAGAGTATAGCTGACCCGGGTCCCGAAGGAAAAACCTTGTGTTCCTTCTTCCAATCTCTTGTCAGAGGCATCGCGGACGTCCGCTCATATAGCTATGTCCCCTGGAATCACCGCTGATAACATCCTCTGATTCCTAGGACGACAAAAAGGTTATCGGCTGGCTGACGATACTGGCACCGGATGGAATCGCGCCGACGGAGCAACCACGACCGGGGCCTGCCCGAGCGGATAAGGGCGGTCGTGTTCGATCTCGATGACACCCTCGTGACGTCCACCGTTAACTACGGCAAGTTCAAGTCCTTGGTCATCGACAGGATCGTCTCGTACGGCGAGGACCGGTCTTCCTACAGCCCGACCGAGACGGTGGTCAGCATCATATCCAGGTACGAGAAGAGGCTCATGGAGGAAGGCGCGGCCGAGGGAGAGATCCGCAGTAGGCTCTCGGAGCTGGACAGGATAATGGACGAGGTCGAGCTCGAGAGGGTCAACGAGACCGTACCCATCGAAGGCGCCGCGGGCCTGCTCAGGACCATCAGGGCGAAGGGGGTCAAGGTCGGCGTGCTGACCAGGGGGTGCCAGGCATATGCGGGATCGGCCCTTTCCGTGAGCGGTCTGGCGGACCTCGTCGACGCGATCGAGTGCCGCAACTCCGACACGAAGCCGAAGCCCGACCCGGAATCCTACCTCAGGCTCGTGGAGATGCTCGGGGTGAGAAAGGAGGAGACCGTGTTCGTCGGCGACCACCTCATAGACGCGAAGTGCGCTTCGAACGCGGGCGTGCCCTTCATAGGTGTCCTCACGGGGGATGTGCCGGAGGAAGAGCTGCTGAGGGGCGGGAGCGTCAGGGTCTTCAGGGACGCGGGGGAGATGGCGTCCTGGCTCGAGGAGTCCTTAAGAGTAGCACAAATGTTCTGTCACATGTGGCACTGGCTCGAGATTATGGCCTATAAAAGCGCATCATCTGTGCCCGGCGTCCAAGAGCCTGATCGCGCCGTTCGAGGTGTCGAGGATGCCCTCGTCCTGTATGTCGACCTCGGGCCTCGGAGCGACCGGTTCCAGGTTCCTCTCGAGCAGCGCCAACTCCCGCTCGCTCAGGGTCCTAGGGTCTACGGGGACGAAGAGCGTGCAATCGTTGGTCACCACGATGTCCCTGAGCTGATTCATGAACTGCAGCATGCGGTCGTACGTGTTGAGCGAGACCAGGTACTCGAACCCGTCGATTATCACGGCGCTCTTCGGGTTCGATTCGATGAACGCCCGGACCTGGCTCATGAGTATGCCCACCGCCGTGGGGTTGATCCTGCCGTCGCCCACGAGGTTCGTGAGCCAGACCAGCCTGCACGCGCCAAGCTCGCGGTCGGTCAGGAGCTTCTTCGGGAAGTCGCGAGTGATGACCATGCCGCAGCAGCCGGATGAGAGCATCTGCTCGAAAAGCTCGTAGCTGAACTTCGGCCGCTTCTCTTCGACCAGGTAGACGTTGCCTGGCTTCGGCTCAAAGGCTATGGCACTACCTGAGTAACCATTGGCCAACGACGCATCCCATCCGTTGTGTAGGTATACATATTTCGCGTTATATAATACTGTTGATGCGGGCATGCCAGTGGAGAATTATTCGGACCGTCAGGAGCGCGTCATGCCCTGCCGCAGAAGACCCTCGTCCGGTCGGCGCCGATCTCGCCGTGGCCGCATCTCTCGCAGTCCTCTATCGTCGCTGCGGCCTTGAAGTCGTAGGTGCAGGGGGTCATGAAGAACTTGGTCTCGCCGGCGCAGAGCACCCTGCTCTTGTCGCTGATCAGGGTCCCGTGGGGACAGCACTGGCATTCGAGCGCGGTCACGGAGCGGGACTCGCCGAAGTCGCACCGGGTCAGGAAGAGCTTGTGGACCTTCGCGGACATGTTGACACTGCGACGGCCAATCGTTATCGTAGTTGATATTGATTTAGGAAGCTGGGCCTGGGTCCGGGCGAACGGGGTCGGCGGGGAATCCGGCCCCGGGCAGACTTACTGACCTGGGCTCCGGGAGCCCTCGGACGGTGCCTCCAGCCCGTCGACGTCACGCCTGCGAACCTCCCCGAAAGCTTTTATCACATGGAAATCGTTGAGGTCGGGAACAGGGTGCACTCGGCCTTTTAGGTCAGGCGAGGGACTGCTCGGAGAAGTCAGATGCCAGATTCACCGGTGATCGACAAGGAACTCCTGGTCTCGTCGCTCCAGGACGGAGTCTTCGTATGCAAGAAGACGGGCGAGCTGCTGTGCTTCAACCCCGTGATGGCGAAGATGCTGGGATATCCGGCCGACAGGTTCGCCAGCAGGAACATGGCGAAGGACCTCGCGGAGAGGGAGCTCGAGTGGAGGGCGCTGATATCCCTCATCGAACAGGGCAGCCCGATAGCAGACTACGAGATGAAGTTCAGGAAGGCCGACGGGACGACCGCGCACATAGCGCTCTCGGCGGTCACGTACAAGGACCCCAGTGGCATGCCCATCGGCATCGCCGGCGTGCTCAGGGACATATCCACGCGCAAGGGCGTGGAGATCGACCTCAGGGAGAAGGCGTTCAGGATAGACATCATGAACAAGATCGCCAAGCTCGCCGGGGCGAACATAGACGTCAGGCGGGTGCTCCTGGGCATCAGCGAGGAGCTCAGGAAGCTCATCAACTTCGACCAGCTCAGCATGTGCGTGACGGAGGAGAAGGGACGGCATGTGGAGGTGTACGTGCCGGACCCGGGGAACTCCGCCGCGGCGAAGGTGCTCGGCCGGGTGCCCTTCGAGGGCAGCCTCGTCGAGAAGCTGAAGTACGGCGGCAAGGCGGTCATCATCGAGAAGGACGCGAACAGGAAACTGTTCTCCGAGTTCGGGGTCCTCGACACGACGAAGACCAGCTCCATGATCGCCGTGCCCCTCACCAGCAGAGGACGCGTGCTCGGATCATTGAACATATCGCACTCGAAGCAGGGGGAGTACAACTGGGAGAGCGCCGAGGTGCTCCAGATGGTTGCCGACCAGGTCGCGGGCCTGATCGACAACATGGTCCTCCTCACGACCCTCGAGAACAAGATCAAGCTCCACGAGACCCTGCTCAAGTCCGGGGTTGAGCTCCAGAAGGCCATCAGCACGGAGCAGATATACGGCGCGATAGCGGCGCACATAACCGAGGTCGTGCCGTGCAAGGACCTGTCGTTCTACATGGTCGACTGGCAGAAGCGCCTCATATACCCCGTGCACGCGGTCGGCACATACACGGACGAGATCATGTCCGCCCCGGGAGGGCTCGACGATGGCATCGTGGGCGTGGTGGCCCAGACGGGCAAGGCGGAGTTCGTGGACGATGTCGACTCCGACCCGAGGGCTGCCGACGTGCCCGGCACACCGTACGAGCACAACTCGATGCTGGCGATCCCGCTCACAGGCAGCGAGGGCGTCCTGGGCGTCCTCGAGCTGTACAGGGACAGAGGCCAGGTCTTCTCGATGAGCGACCTCGATGCGGGGATGCTGTTCGCGCAGCAGGCCGCGATATCCCTCCAGAACTCCAAGCTCCTGGCGAGGATACAGGAAGCCAAGAAGGAGATCGAGATGCTGAACGACCTCATGTTCCACGACATCAACAACTACAACTTCGCCACGCTCAACTACGTCGAGCTGATCGCCAAGAGCCCGGACGTGCCGCACGCGTACAAGCCGTACCTGGACAAGTCGCTCCAGCTCATCAGGCAGAACGCGAAGCTGATCGAGAACGTCAAGAAGCTGACCAAGATAGGCGCCATGGAGACGAAGAGCTTCGTGCCGGTCAACCTCTCGGACGTGCTCAGGAAGATCATCGTCCGCCGTGAGCAGCGCCTCGCCATCGAAGAGGGTCAGCATCACGTGCAACGTGCCCGAGACGGGCGCGTTCATCATGGCCAACTCGCTCGTCGACGAGCTTTTCGTGAACCTGCTCAACAACGCCGTCAAGTACGACCCCCACGAGGAGGTCGAGGTGGAGGTCGACTGCTCCAAGGTCCTGGAGGACGGCAAGCCCTGCTGGAAGGTGTGCGTCGCCGACCACGGGTACGGCATCCCGGACGACAAGAAGGCCAGGCTCTTCCAGAAGTACGTCCGCCTCAAGCCCGACTCGAACGTCGCGGGGACCGGCCTCGGGCTGTCCATATGCCGGGCGCTCTCGGACAAGTTCGCCGGGCGGATATGGGTCGAGGACAGGGAGAAGGGCAAGAGCGAGCTGGGGGCGAAGTTCTGCGTCGTGTTCCCGGCGGCCAGGCACCAAGAGGAGAAGGCATAGTGCCCATCGATCCGAGAGCGACCCCGTCGGACCACGGCGCTGCGGACAAGCGGTTCACAGTCTCCGTTTCAAGATGTTCTTCCTACGAGCCAGTAGTTGTCGAACGCGCGGTCATGGAATCCGTCAAGGCGCTCGGCGGCATCGAGAGGTTCGTGAAGCCAGGCGAAACGATCCTGGTCAAGCCCAACATGCTCTCGGCGAGGGCGCCCGAGGACGCGGTCACGACGCATCCGGAGGTCGTGAGAGCGGTCATAAGGATGGTAAAGGCCGCAGGGGCGACGCCGATAGTCGGCGATTCCCCCTCGGGGCTCTCGACGGACGGCATCCTCGACAAGCTCGCGGAGAGGACCGGGATAGCGAGGGTCTGCGAAGAGGAGAAGGTCGAGTTCGCCCATTTCACCGAGTCGAAGAACGTGCGGTTCGAGCGCGGAGTGGTCGCCAAGTCGTTCGAGCTCACGACCGTCCTGGACAGGGTCGACGGAGTCGTCTCCGTCGCGAAGATGAAGACCCACACGCTCACGGGGATCACGGGCGCCGTCAAGAACCTGTTCGGGCTCATCCCCGGCCTGAAGAAGGCGGAGTACCACTTCAGGATGAAGGACAAGGAGGCGTTCTCGGCGATGCTGGTCGACCTCGCGGAATGCGTCCGGCCGAGGCTGACCGTCATGGACGCCGTGCGTCGGCATGGACGGCGACGGACCTTCGGGGGGCACCAAGAAGGACATCGGCCTGGTGATCGCCTCGGACGACGTGCACGCCCTCGATGCGTTCTTCCTGCACTCCGTGGGGGCGGATGTGTCATCCGTCCCGACGGTGAGGATCGCGAGGGAGCGCGGACTGGGGCCGAAGGACATCGATGAGGTGCGGGTCGTCGGGGACGGGCGCGCTGCGGATGAAGCTGCGACGGCTTCAGGATGCCCTCGACCGCGCAGCAGTACGGCCGGATACCGATGGCGCTCGGGAGGCTCGCGGGCGAGGCGGTCACCAGGAAGCCCGTGTTCTCTGCCTCGAGGTGCACACTGTGCGATGCGTGCATCCAGATATGCCCGGCCAAAGTGCTGCGGAAGGGCGAGCGGAAGCCCCTGATCGACCGCAGGGACTGCATCAGGTGCTACTGCTGCGGCGAGGTGTGCCCGAGCAACGCCGTGCTGCTCAGGAGGCAGCCGCTCAGGTCGGTCGGCAGGGCGCTCCTCTGGACGTTCACGAGGAAGCGGTAAGGTCATCGCGCAGGGCCGATCGACGCTGCCGCTCCGCTGACGATCGAGGGAATAAGAAGAATGTGAAGAGGTTTCAACGGTTTCTCGGAGCCTGCTTCAGAGGTCCCGTCTCCGGCCGATGCTCAGCGCCAGAGCGGCGGTCACGAGCATGACCGCGCACATGACGCTCACCAGCGACGCCAACTCGGACGTCGTCGACACCTCGGCGGATGCCTCGGCCGCGACTTCCGAACTGGCCGCCATCGGCGCGGGCTCACCAGCGGTCGACGCGAGCTTGGTCCAGTCCACATCGAACTCGATCCAGGGCGCACCGTGGTACAGGATGGCCGTCAGGACGGACCCAGGTGCTGGAGAAGTCCAGCGGGCCCGTGACGAGCCAGCGTCTTCGTGCCAGGATCGTAGTCGACGGTGCCGCCTCCGGCCGAGAAGATGTCGAAGGTGTCGTATCCCGGGCTGATAGAGCCCGTGTGCTCGATGGCCTCCCAGGGGGTTATGTCGTAGCTCTGCACGAGATACTTGTAGTCGTCTTGGGTCATCCCCACGCCCTCGTAGCCTAATCGCCCGCGCGACGGGCGGGCTGTACACAGTCCTTAAGAACAAGTGGTACGTGGACGAGATCTACGGCTACCTGTTCGTCGACGGGCTGGCCAAGGGCGGCGGCAGCGCGCTGGCGCGCCTTCGACAGCCGCGTGGTGGACGGCGGCGTGAACGGCGCCGGGCTGGCTGACGCGCTTCACCTCGACGGTTTCGATCTGGTGGGACACCTGGATCATCGACGGCTCCGTGCGCCTGCTGTCCTTCCTGGTGAAGCTGGCATCCTATCCCGATGCGCATTCTGCAGACCGGCCTGGTGCAGTCCTACGCGCTGGTGTTCGTGCTGGGCGTGCTGGCGATTTTCGCCTACTTTCTGATGCGCTGACATATGAACGAGCACTTGTTGAGCATCGTCTTGTTCACGCCGCTGGCCGGCATGCTGGTCCTGCTGTTGCTGCCGTCGTCGAACAAGAACCTGATCCGGATCTGGGCGAACATCGCCGCGCTGGCCGGCTTCCTGGTCTCGCTGCCGCTGGTCTTGCGCTTCGACAAGAGCGTCGCCGGCTTCCAGATGGTGGAGAAGGCCGACTGGATTC
Source organism: Thermoplasmatota archaeon (assembly GCA_963818745.1). Classification (GTDB taxonomy): domain Archaea; phylum Thermoplasmatota; class Thermoplasmata; order UBA10834; family UBA10834; genus CAWBDD01. Next base: position 631,260 of record CAWFTI010000003.1, read on the forward strand.
CCAGCCTGGGCGTCAAGTACATGCTCGGGCATCGACGGCATCAGCCTGCTGCTGGTGATGCTCACCACGCTGATGGGCTTCCTCGCCATCCTGTCCAGCTGGAGCGCGATCGAGGACCGCGTGAAGGAATACTACGCCATGTTCCTGCTGCAGCAGGCGGGCATGATCGGCGTGTTCCTGGCGCTCGACTTCTTCCTGTTCTACGTGTTCTGGGAACTGGTGCTGGTGCCGATGTACTTCATCATCGGCGTCTGGGGCGGCCCGCGGAAGCTCTACGCGGCCATCAAGTTCTTCCTCTACACGCTGGCCGGCAGCGTGCTGATGCTGCTCGGCATCCTGACGCTCTACTTCCAGCACTTCCAGCAGTTCGGCTTCTACACCTTCGAGATCTCCGAGCTGATGAAGCTGAACCTGCCGCTGGGCGTGCAGCAGTGGGTCTTCTGGGCCTTCTTCCTCGGCTTCGCCATCAAGGTGCCGATGTTCCCGTTCCACACCTGGCTGCCGGACGCGCACGTGGAGGCGCCCACGGCCGGCTCGGTGATCCTGGCCAGCGTGCTGCTGAAGATGGGCACCTACGGCTTCCTGCGCTTCTCGCTGCCGCTGCTGCCCGACGCGTCCATCACGACCCGACGATCGTGCAGATGCTGGCGGTGCTGTCGATCATCGGCATCATCTACGGCGCGCTGGTCAGCCTGATGCAGAAGGACTGGAAGAAGCTGGTGGCCTACTCCTCGGTGAGCCACCTGGGCTTCTGCACGCTGGGCATCTTCGCGCTGAACCCGAACGGCATCGCCGGCAGCGTGATCCAGCAGATCAACCACGGCATCTCGACCGGCATGCTCTTCCTGATCGTCGGCGTGGTCTACGAGCGGCGGCACACGCGCGAGATCACGGAATACGGCGGCCTGGCGCACGTCATGCCGCATCTACGCGATCGTGTTCGCCTTCGCCATGCTGAGCTCGGCGGGCCTGCCGCTGCTCAACGGCTTCATCGGCGAGTTCACGATCCTGCAAGGCGCCTTCGAGGCCAACCGGATCTGGGCGGCCTTCGCCGTGACCGGCATCATCCTCGGCGCCGCGTACCTGCTGTGGCTGTATCAGCGGACCATGCTCGGCCAGGTCACCAACCCGAAGAACCTGGGCCTGCGCCGACCTGAACCTGCGCGAGATGGCGGTGTTCCTGCCGCTCATCGCCTGGGCGATCTGGATCGGCGTCTATCCGAAGCCGTACTTCGACGTGCTGGAGAAGCCGGTGGCGCAGATCGTGGAGCGGGTGCGGCCCGGCTACTACGGGCAGATCCGCCGCCGCCCAGGCGCCCGCGGGAGGCGTCCGATGAGCCAGTTCTACACCTCCATCGACCACTTCGTTCTGGTCCCGGCCATCATGCTGGCGCTGTTCGGCTGCGCGGTGCTGCTGTTCGATTTCCTGGTCTTCCCCGAGCCCCGGCAGCGCAAGTACCTGGTGCTGTTCGTGGTGCTGGGCCTGGCCTTCACCGGCGGCGGCGCTGTGGCGGCAGCAGAGCTTCCTGGCCGCGCAGGGCATCGACGAAGCTCACGGCCTTCGGCGGCGTCGCTGACCATCGACGGCTTCGCGCTCTTCTTCAACTGGATCTTCCTGGCCGCCTCGCTGATCGTGGCGCTGATCTCGTACAAGTACCTGGAGATCGACGGCGAGCACCACGGCGAGTACTACGGGCTGATCCTGCTGGCCAACTGCGGCATGTTCTTCCTGGCCGCGGGCACGGACCTGATCACGCTGTTCATCGGCCTGGAGCTGATGGCGCTGTGCTTCTACGTCATGGTGGGCTTCCTGCGCGGCGACAAGCGCTCCAACGAAGCGGCCATGAAGTACCTGCTGCTGGGCGCGTTTTCGAGCGGCTTCCTGGTCTACGGCTTCTCGGTGCTGTACGGCCTGTCCGGCTCCACCAAGCTGCAGCGACATCGCCGCGGCGCTGGCCGCGCGAGGCGCCTCGGACCCGCTGGTGTTCCTGGCGCTGGCGACCACCTCGGTCGGGCTGCTGTTCAAGATCTCCGCCGTGCCGTTCCACATGTGGGCGCCGGACGCCTACGAGGGCGCGCCGACCACGGTGACGGCGTATCTGTCGGTGGGCTCCAAGGCCGCCTCCTTCGCCTTCCTGCTGCGGATGTTCATGGGACCGCTGGCCCCGGCGCGCGACGGTCTGGGAGCCGCTGCTGGCGGTGGTCGCCGTCGCCAGCATGACGGTGGGCAACCTGGCCGCCATCACGCAGTCCAACGTGAAGCGGCTGCTGGCCTACAGCTCGATTTCGCACGCGGGCTACATGCTGCTCGGCCTGATCGCGGGCAACGAGACCGGCATCCAGGGCGTGCTGGTCTACGTGCTGGTCTACACCTTCATGAACCTGGGCGCGTTCCTGGTGGTGGTGGCGCTGCGCCGCAAGGACCTCATCGGCGAGGACATGGACGACATGGCCGGCCTGGTTCACAAGAGTCCCGGCTACGCCTTCCTGATGCTGATCTTCCTGCTGTCGCTGGCCGGCATCCCGCCCACGGCCGGTTTCATCGGCAAGTACTTCATCTTCCTGTCGCTGATCCAGACCGGGCACTACGTGCTGGCCGTGATCGCGACGCTCTACGTGGCCGTGGCCATCTACTACTACTTCCGGATCGTGCGCAGCATGTTCATCGAGCCCGCTCGACGGACCGCGCGCCGCTGGCGACGCAGCTTCGGCCTGAAGCTGGCGCTGGCGGTCACGGGCATCATGACGCTCGGCGATCGGCATCTATCCCGAGCCGTTCCTGAGGCTGGCCCAGACCTCGCTGCTGCGGTGAGATTGATATGGAGACCATCCTTCAACATCCGCTCTTCAAGCCGTTCGCTGATCACGGTGGTGCTGATCTGCGCGTGTCCCCTGGCGGCGCTGTTCCTGAGCCTGATCGAGCGGAAGGTGCTCAGCGACTTCCAGGTGCGTCTGCGGCCCGATGCGCGTGGGACCGCACGGCCTCTTGCAGCCCTTCGCGGACGCCGTGAAGCTGCTCACCAAGGAAGACACCATCCCGGCGGACGCCGACCAGGCCATGTTCTGGCTCGGCCCGGTGATCTCCACCTTCACCGCGCTGACGGCCTTCTGCGTGGTCCCCTTCAGCAGCCTGCGTTTACGTGGCCGACGTGAACGTCGGGCTGCTGGTGATCTCGGCCATGTCGGCGGTCGGCATTCTGGGGATCATCCTGGGCGGCTGGTCCTCCAACAGCCACTACCCGCTGCTCGGCTCGCTGCGCAGCGCGGCGCAGCTGGTCAGTTACGAGGTGGCGCGTCGGGCCTGGCGCTGATTTCCGGCGTCATGATGGCCGGCACGCTCAGCATGGTGGGCATCGTGAAGGCGCAGGAGGCGCGGCACGTCTGGTTCGTGTTCTCCAACTACGGCCTGATGATCGTGCCCTTCATGGTGTACTTCATCTCGTCCATCGCCGAGACCAACCGCGCTGCCGTTCGACCTGCCCGAAGCCGAGTCCGAGCTGGTGGCCGGCTTCCACACCGAGTACAGCGGCTTCCGCTGGGCGCTGTACTTTCTGGCGGAGTACGCCAACATGCTGGTGGTCGTCGGCGGTGGCCGTGACGCTGTTCTGGGGCGGCTGGCTGCGGCCGTTCCCGAACGTGGGCATGGCTGGAGATCCCGCTGAACTACGGTTTCCCGGTCCTGCTCTTCGCGGGCTCGGGCCTGGCCTGCTTCCCGATGGCCTGGCGCGAGAAGGTGCGCTGGCAGCAGGATCTTCATGGTGGTGGTGGCGCTTGGCGTGATGGCCTGCGCCGCTGCCGTTCGTCTGTCCCGCTCGTCAACCGGCTGGTCATCGGGGTGTTCTGGTTCGTGCTGAAGGTCAGCGCTGATCATCTACGTCGATGATCTGGCTGCGCGGCACCTTCCCGCGCTTCCGCTACGACCAGTTGATGAACATCGGCTGGAAGTACATGATCCCCATCGGCATGGGCGCGATCCTGGTCAACGCCGTGGTGGGGATGCTGCTCAGCCGGCTGAGATCCGGCTCACCGATGGCTGCCCGCGGCCGCCAACTCGTGGTTCTTGCCGTGCTTCTCGCGGCGCTTGTTCCGGCAGCGATCCTGGCCTGGAAGACCCGCCATTTTGAACACCTGGGCTATTTCCACGACGACGGCATGTACTGGATCGGCGGCAAGTCGCTCGCCGAAGGCCACGGTTACCGCATCCTGAGCCTGCCGGATACTCCCTTCCAGACCAAGTACCCGCCTCTGTATCCCCTGCTGCTGGCGCTCGTCTGGAAGGTCTTTCCCGTCTTTCCCGGCAACCTGCCCTGGGCGCATGCTCGTGACGTGGATCGCGCTTCCGGCTTTTGTGGTGGTGAACCTGCGCCTGCTCGAATCCTGGGGCTGTTCGCGCTCGAACGCCATGCTCGCGTGCGCGTGGATGGCGCTCAATCCCTACGTGGTCTTCTTCAGTGTCAGCCTGATGCCGGAGCTGCTGATGTCGGTGCTGTTGGCGGGCTGCTTTCTGGCGGCGCAAGCGGCCGCCGGGCGCGATTCCGGCCGGCTCGCGCTCGCCGCCGGAGTCCTGGGGGCCGCCGCCTATCTCACCAAGTCGGCCGCCCTGCCGCTTCTGGCGGCCGGGCCGATCTGGTTCACGCTGCGGCGCAAGTTCCGGCTGGGCCTCTGGTTTCTGGCCCCTCTCGTCGCCGCGGCCGTCCTTTGGAACGGCTGGAGCGCGCGGCATATGGCCCCGTCCTCGGACGTGTCGCCATTTACTACACTTCCTATCTCGGCGATTATCTTAACGACCTCAGACCGGCGGAGTGGCTCACGTTCCTCTGGCAGAACATCCCCACCTTCCTCGCGTCCATCGGGAATCTTCTGATTCCTGACGTGGCCGAATTCCCGCTTCTGGGACGGTACTTCTCGCAGTTGCTGGCGCTGTTTGCGATGGCCGGGATTCTGCGCCAGATCCGCCGCGACCGGCGCCGGGCTGCCGCATTGGTTTGCGGCCGGATTTTCGGTGCTCCTGCTCGTCTGGCAGTATCCGCCCAACGAGCGCTTTCTCATCCCCGATTCTGCCGTTGTTCCTCTTCGGCGCCGTGACCGAACTGCGGCACCTGGCGGAGATTGTGCGAGCTGTCTGGCGTTCCGGCCTGACCGGCCAGCGCGTGGCCGCCGGCTTTGTCGTCCTTCTGCTGGCGACGGTGGGCTTGTGGGCTGGACGTATGGTTGCCGCCGGGCATACGATAGCTGCTTCCGGGCGTGGCGGCGCGCTACCACCGGCAGTCTGACAGCAACCAGCAGGTCTATCGGTGGATCAACCAGAACCTCCCGCCCGGGGAGACCCTTCTCACCTACTACGACGCGCCCGCCTTTCTCTACACAGGACACGCAGCGATCCGGCCGCCCAACTTCCCCAAGCAGTACTACCGCCAGGACAAGCCAGCCGTCCGACGAGCCTTCGCCGCCCTCCCTGAATTCGCCCGCCGCCGCGACGTCCACTATCTATTGCTCAGCGAGACGGATCTGGATCTGGACCCGTTTGTGAAGGAGATCGCCGGATGGAGGACATTCGCGTCCGATCCGGCGTATCGTCTCCGGTTTCGGGCGCCCATGGCAGCGCTCTACGAGATCGCCGCGCCGCTCCCCTATAATTGAGTGGATGCACCGCCACGACGGACGAGACCCTCCGGTCTCTCGCCGCCATTCCCGGTCTCGAAGCCTCCGCCGGCGTTCCGTTGGCCGCCTACACGCGCTTCGCCATCGGCGGTCCCGCCGACATCCTCGCGGAAACCCCGCACGTGGAGGCTCTTCTAGCGGCGCTGCGCGTGGCCAGGGCAAGCGGCCAGGACTCGATGGTCATTGGCGGGGGCTGCAACCTGATCGTCGCCGACGAGGGTTACCGCGGAATCGTCCTGCGCTTCACGGCCGGCGAGATCGGCGCGGATGGCGCCCGAGTGACGGCGCAGGCCGGCGCGGAGCTTCAGGCCCTGGTCGACTTCACGATCGAGCGAGGCTTGAAGGGCCTCGAGACGCTCACGCGCATACCCGGCTGGGTGGGCGCGGCGGTGTACGGCAATGCCGGCGCTTACGGGCACTCCATCTCCGAGCGCGTCGCGGCAGTCACGTTCTTCGATGGCGAGAGCATCCGGACCTTCTCGAACCAGGAGTGCGAGTTCCACTATCGCGAGAGCGTCTTCAAACGCCGCAAGGACTGGGTGATCCTCTCCGTGGCCTTGGAGCTGGAGCCCGCGGACCAGGGGGAACTGCGCCGGATTGCCGGCGGACATCGCGCGCATCCGCGACCAGAAGTTTCCGCCCGACCATGAAGTGCGCCGGCAGCGTCTTCAAGAACCTCCTGCTGGCCGAATTGCCGCCCGCCGTCAGCGGCCGGGTGCCTCCGGCGGTGGTGCGCGAAGGCAAGGTGGCGGCCGCCTGGTTCCTGGAACAGGTGGGCGCCAAGGGCATGGTCCGGGGCGGCATCCGCGTGGCGGATTACCACGCGAACCTTCTCTACAACGCCGGCGCAGGCACGGCCCGCGAGCTTTGTGCGCTCATCCGCGAGCTGAAATCGCGCGTCCGCACCCGCTTCGGCTTCGAGCTGGAGGAAGAAGTACAATACGTGGGATTGAGGAGGTCAGATGAGAGCTCCTTGCTGTCCTGTTGCTGACTTTCCCGCTTCTCGTCCTGGCCCAGCGCAAGCAGGGCAGCCCGCTCGACCATCTGCCGAAGAACATCGAGGTGCTGACGCACTTCGGCGAGCGGGCCGACATCTCGCCGGACAACCAGCGCGTCGCCTTCATGGCCAAGAGCTTCGGCGACGCCTTCGTCATCGACCTCAAGACCCGCGTCATCCGCTGCCTGACCTGCAACGTGCCCGGGCGCCGCGTTCCTGCGCGTCATGCACCTGGTCGACCGGCGACTACCTGCTGATCGGCCCGGAACGCTTCAAGGACATCCGGACCAGCCGGGCGCGCGGACAACGAGCTCTGGTTCCTGAGCAAGCAAGCCGGGCTCGAAGCCGGTCCGCTGGGGCAGAAGATGAGCGAGGGGGTGGCGATCTCGAAGAAGAGCCTGAAGATCGCCTATTCCGAGACCAGCGCCCAGAATCCCCAGATTGCCGCCGGGCGCCTCGCGGCTGATCGTGGCGGACCTCGACCTCTCCGGCGCGCCGAAGCTCGTCAACCAGAACGCTCGTCCACGAGAGTCCCGATGACCGGCTGCACCCTGGAAGCCCAGGATTTCTACGACAACGACACCAAGATGACCTTCAGCTGCTACGAGCCCAAGGGCCTGGCTTCGGTGATGACCATCGACCTCAAGACGCGGCAGGTGGTGAACCACTCGAAGGCGCCGGGCACCTACAACGAGGCGGAGGGCATCTTCCCCGACGGGCTGTACACGCTGGTGGAAGCCGACCGGCAGGTGCGAGCAGTTGGGAGGCCGCGCGGCTCCGGAAACATCGATATCTGGAAGCTGAGGCTGGACGGGACCGGCAAGGACTTCACGCGCCTGACGCACTTCAACGACTACGAGGGCGGCAAGGCCTCCAACCCCGTGGTCTCAACCGACGGCCGGTTCATGGCCTTCCAATCGGCCAGGACCACGGACGAAGCCGGCGTCGGCTACGGCCTCCTGCTCTACCGGTTCCGGTAGAGGCGCGCCGCAACCTTCGGATGTCATAGACTCTGGGATATGGAAACACGCACACGTCTAAGCGTCTGGGGTGCTCTGGCAGTGCTGGTCTGTGGTCTCTCGTCGCGGGCCAACGGCGCATCCGCCGACACGTACCTGCCGTGGGAAGACAGCCCGGCCTACTACCGGAAATGGGCGAAGGGCATCTCCGGAGATCCCGGCTATTTCCCGATCGCCGTGTGGCTGCAGGATCCGAAAACCGCGAAGGAGTACAAAGCGATCGGGGTCAATATGTTCGTGGGAGCTCTTGGAGGGGCCCTACTGAAGAGCAACTCGCGGCTCTCGCCGAAGCGGGGATGCAGGTCCTGGTGAGCCAGAGGCCGTTGGCCATGACGAGTCCGAACAGCCACATGGTCCGGGGCTGGAGTATGGGGGATGAACCCGACAACGCACAAGTCGAAACCGGGGGGCGGCTAGGGACCCTGCATTCTCCCGCCGGTGATTGTCGAGCAGTATCGCAAGCTTGTGGCGGTGGATGCCACCCGGCCTGTGTTCCTCAACCTGGGACAAGGGGTCGCCAACGATAAGTACAACGGGCGCGGCGAAGTCTGTGGCGGGCACATGGAACACTACGCCGAATACATCCGCGGCGCCGATATCGTTTCCTACGACGTCTACCCCGTCAACAGCAAGTACCCTCTGTGGTGGGTTGGCGAGGGCGTCTCGCGTCTGAGGAAGTGGGCCAACTACGAGAAACCGGTGTGGAACTGGATCGAAAGCAGCGCGATCAGGAGCGGCCCCAGGCCGAGCCCCGCGCAGATCAGGTCCGAGGTGTGGATGTCGATTATCCACGGCTCCAGTGGCATCGGCTATTTTTGCCATCAGTTCAAACCCACCGAGGATGAAGCGGCGCCGTTGCACGATCCCACTACGCGGGAGGCGCTGGCGTCCATCAACGGTCAGATCGCTTCGCTGGCGCGCGTTCTGAACACGCGACCGGTGGGAAATGGCGTCACCGTCACTTCGTCAAATCCGGATTCGCCGGTCGAGACGATGCTGAAGCGGCCAGGCGGGACAAACCTATCTGTTCGCGATGGGCGCCCGCCCCGGAGGGGAAACTACGGCGACCTTCAAGCTTCGGGATTGCGGCGATTTGCGCGCCACCGTGCTCGGCGAGAACAGAACGATTCAGGTCACTGGCGGGGTCTTCCAGGACCGCTTCACCGATTATCAGGTCCACCTGTACCAGCTTCCGTTCTAGCGCCCGACGTGGACCCACAGCCGCCCCACGGCCTTTTCGCCGCGGGCATTGGCACGCTCCACGCGCACCAGGTAGTCCCCGGCCTTCGCGAAGGCGTGCGTAGTCGCGGCGTAGCCGTCCGGCGCCAGCGCCTTGACGTTTCCGTCCGATTTCGTGGTGGTCTTGGCCGTGCCGTCGCCGAAGTCCCACACCTCCTCGCCCTCGGTGGTGCCGAACGTGCGCACCTTGAAAGTGACCGCCTGGGCCGGCTGGATGTCCAACGTGGGCCAGTAGGCGGCGTGAATCGCCGGCGGGCGTTGGTTGGGGTGAGCGGGATCGACGATATCGACGATGGCGAAATCCCAGGCCACGCGTCCCCGGGAATCGGTGACCTTCAGAATCTCGCTATAATTGCCGGGCTTCGAGTATGTCCGCTCGACGCGCGCGCCCGACGCCGTGCCGCCCTCGGTAAACGTCCACTCGTAGCGGGCGACGCGCCCACCCGAACTCCACGACCGTGAACCGTCGAGTTCGACCTTCTCCCCAACCAGTGCCAGATGGTGCGGCCGGGCGACGGCGATGACGCCGGGCCGGTATTGGCGGGCGTAGGCCTCCCACAGAAACGCGTAGCCCTCCACGTTACCGGTCCCTCCGGACGGCTCGGCGCCGCGAATCTCGTAATGCAGGTGCGCCCAGCCGCCGCTGTCCCCTTCCTTGCCCAGCAGTCCGATGCGCTGCCCCATCTTCACCTGCGCGCCAAGTTTCAGCGCCGGATCGATGGACTGCAGGTGCAGATAGCAGTGGGTCCAGCCGCGGCCGTCGAGCACGCAGACGGCATCATAGCGCGCGCCGAATGTGCCCGCTTTGTGTTCGTCGAGAATCGCTTTGCCCACGACTACCGCGAGGCCATCAGTTGCCGATACCACCTCCGTCAGCCCCTCGGCTCCGCCGATGTCGAGTCCGGAGTGATAGTAGACGCGCCGCTGTCCGAATCCTTCGCCGCCATCCACATAGGTGGGTTCATTGACCATTTGGGTCGGCGTGGCGAACCAGCGCTGTCGGGCGGGGTACATCATCGACCCCGGAGCCATGAACGGCGATCCCTTCGGCCAGAGGCGCAGGCGGGCCAGCTTCGTGAGCTTCCAGTGATCCGCGTTGGAATCGCCGTAATAGGCCTTGGTGACGGCGCAATCCACTTGCACGCCGCCGGCCACGACCGGCAGTTGATAGTTGCCGCAGGCGAGCGTGGCGCGCGCGCCGTTGACTTCCACTTCCGCGGCGGCGGAGCGGATCGCATTGCGGGCCTTGTCGCGAGTCTCGCTGGTCGAGAGCAGCTTCACGCTGGCCGTCTTGCCGTTTGCGAGCACGCACCTTTTCGGTCTCGCCGGCATCCAGATCCACGACTCTCATCAGTGGCTGGGCTGCGGCGAAGCAGCCGGCCACGGAACAAAACAGCAATGTCTTTCTGATCATGAGCGAAACCCCAAATCCGGCGAAGTCAGACCTTCTCGGGCACCACGAACGGCTTGCGGTAGTTGCGCGTGAACATGCGGTTGGCTTCCGCGTCCCCGAGACAGGAGTCGTGGCGGCGTCGAAGTGCAGCGTGCGGCCCAGCCGGTAGGAGATGTTCGCCAGGTGCACCAGCACGCGTGGAGATGGCGCCTTCCTCGATGGGCGCGTTCAGGTCCGCCTGCTTGCGGCTGCGCACGGCGTCGATGAAGTTGGCCCAGTGGTTGCCCGTCAGCTCGCGGCCGGCGACCGGGCCCCGGCTTCTGTTCGCGGCCGAGCCAAGTCGCGTACCGTTGGTACTTCGTCCGATCGACCAGGTAGCCCTTCGAGCCGTAGAAGATGTTGCCGATCGACGTTGCCGGCCGCCTCGGTCCGCCGATGCCCGCTTCGTGGTTGGTGATCCAGTGGCGGACTTCGAAGACCAGCATCTTCTTCTTGCCGCCCTCGTCGAACTCGAACGTGGCGGTCAGGGTGTTGGGCGTCTCCTGGTCGTCGTCGAACATGAAGTGGCCGCCCATGGCGCTGACCTTGGTCGGGATACTTCACGCCCAGGCCCCAGCGGGCGATGTCCATCTGGTGGATGCCCTGGTTGCCGATGTCGCCGTTGCCGTAGTCCCAGAACCAGTGCCAGTTGTAGTGGAAGCGGTTGCGTGGTGAAGGCGCGCTGCGGCGCCGGGCCCAGCCACAGGTCGTAGTGCACGCCGGCGGGCACCGGCTCGACCGGCGTGCGGCCGATGGTGTCGCGCCACTTGAAGCACAGCCCGCGCGCCATGTAGACCTCGCCGATCAGCCCTTCGCGCATCTGCTGGACGGCCTCCTGCACGGCCGGCGACGGACCGGCTCTGGGTGCCGTGCTGCACGATGCGGTTGTACTTCTGCGCCGCCGCCACGATCTGCCGCCCCTCGAAGATGTTGTGCGAGCAGGGCTTCTCGACGTAGACGTCCTTGCCCGCCTGGCAGGCCCAGATGGTCATGCAGCGCGTGCCAGTGGTTGGGCGTGGCGATGGAGACGGCGTCGATGGACTTGTCCTCGAGCAGCTTGCGGAAGTCGGTGAAAGCCCGCGGGACGCTTCTTGCCGCGCCTTCTCGACCTCGGCCAGCCGCTGCGTCGAGCACGTGACTCGTCGACGTCGCACATGGCGGCGATCTCGACATTGGGCATCTTGGCGTAGGCGTTGATGTGGTTCTGGCCCTGCCCGCCCACGCCCACGCACGCGACTCGCACCGTGTCATTCGGACTGGCGAGGTTGCTGGCACGCAGCGCCATGCCCGCCGGGATAGCCGAACCCAGGAAATATCGTCTATTCATGCCGATTAGTATACTCCTGGGGTCCGTTGTGGAGTGGGCCGCCAGGCCCGCCATGCCGGCGGTCTCGCCGGCAGCAGCTACGCCACGATGAAATCCCAGCCGAATCCCGGCTTCTCCGAGGCGCTCGTGTAGATCTCCTCGGGTCCCCGCGTGATCTGGTTCTCCTCTTCGTACTGATGGGTGGGGACCGGCATGTACATCTCGGCCATCGGGCAGTTGATCGTGGCCATCGTGAAATGTATCGAGTCTCGTGACCCGCCACCATGCGGAATCACGGGTATGTCGTAGACTGACGCCAGCGCCGCAATCCGGCGTGTTTCGGTCATTCCTCCGCCGCCCCAGTGCATATCGGGTTGCCAGATGTTCACTGAGTTGTGCTCCAGACAGCCGGAAGCCTTGACGGCCATATTCGTGCTCGCCCGTGGTTACCAGGACCGGGTCAGTTTGGCCTTCAACCTGGCAGACCGCGTAGTCGTACGGTGGAAGGGGCTCTTCTATCCAGTACAGTCGTACGGCGCCAACATCTGGACCAACTCCAGGGTGTAGTTCTCGTCTGAGCCCCATCCAGCAATCCAGCATGATCTCGCCATCCGGGCCGAGGACTCCCGGGTCCGCTTGATCAGCTCCACGTTCTTCCTCATCCCTTCGCGGCCGGCCGCCGGGGGCAAGGGCCACGCGCGTTCTTGACTCTCTTGAAGCCCATCTTGGCGTAGACCTCGACATCGTTCCCGGTGGCATAACAGGGGACTCTGCGCGCGGACAGCTCCTCCGAGCAGCTTGTATACTGGCAGTCCCGTCGCATTTCCAATCAGGTCCCAAAGCGCCAGGTCGGTACCACTCATCGCGTGCATCGCCACGCCCTTCCGGTCGTAGGACAGGGTGGAGCGCCACATGATGTCCCAGAGCCGCTCGACGCCGAACGGGTCTTCACCCATCAGCAGATCCGGCCAGGTGACCCGTCCACGATCGGTCCGCCGCCGGGCCCACCGGTGCCGTAGCCTTTCATTCCCTTGTCGGTGGCAATCTCCACGGTGAAGCCGCTCATCCCCGATGCGGCCTCCCTTGAGGCTTACGTCCGGGTAGACCGACATCGGGGTCGCGCCCGCCCCGCCCAGGTCAGGCGAGCGCCGGGCGGTGGAGTGTAGGGCTCTTGCGGCTTGGCGCGCCGGGTCTGTACCAGGCGAACCCCGGTGATCTTGAGCTTGCTCTTCTCATTTTGAAACGGAAGCGCGGCCGGCGCCGCAGCCAGCGCCGCCACCGAGCCCCTTAGAAGATCCCTGCGATCCATGTCGTTGTCCTCCTGGTATTCTCCATTATCAATAGCACGTCCGCCGTTCTGGCCTTGACCTGTCTATAACTATAGGGTTGAGACTGGAATCAGAACAATGCCGCTGACCGTCACTAAGCTTGCCCGCGCTTGCGGGCTGAGTCGGACTACCGTTCTGTACTACGAAGCGATGGGGCTGTTGAAGCCGGCCCGGCGCAGCGCTGGGAACTACCGTATATACGGCGAGAACGACCTTCAGCGCCTGCGCCAGATCTGCATTTACCGTGATGCAGGCCTCAAGCTCGGCGATATCCGTTCCATCCTCGATGAGGCTCGCAGCGATGCGGCCAACGTTTTGAAACGAAGGCTCGTGGAACTGAGTGGCGAAATCGAGAAACTGCGTGATCATCAACGGGCGATCGTACGCCTTTTGAAAGACGCTGATCGACTGAGGAGATTCCCCATGGTTACCAAAGAGAAGTGGGTTGAAGTCATGCGTGCCGCCGGCTTCACCGACGACGATATGCACCGTTGGCACGCGCAATTTGAAAAATCGGCGCCGCGGGAGCACCAGGAGTTCCTCGAGTTCCTGCATATTCCGCCAGACGAGGTTCAGTCGATCCGCGATTGGAGTCTAAAAGCAGGCGCTCGAGGGCAGGTCAAACCCAGCAGGACTTTAGCCATAGGCCCGGGCGGATACCTTTCCACCATGGCCGCCACTGGTGTGCCTGCTCAGGCTCGGCTACAGACTGCCATGGCCGCATCTGGACCGCGTCGGCACAAGTCCGAGATGGCTATCCGTCAAATGAGGCCGCACCGTCCAGCCGATTGCAGCGACGGGCGAACTGGGCCTCCCTGCGCTCTCTGCACTTAAGATAAAGTGTCGTCGAGCTGGAGGCGCCTTAAGAAAGTTGCGTGTGTTCGAGTCAATCTCTGTCGACGGCTACTTCACCGACGCCAATGGCGACATGAGTTGGGCGCACGCCGGTCGCGAGGACGCCGAGTTCGCCGACTGGGTTAGCGGGAACGCGAGCTCGGGCGGCGAGTTGCTGTTCGGGCGCAAGACGTACCAGATGATGGAGGCATTCTGGCCGACGCCGATGGCGGCACAGCAGATGCCTGCTGTCGCCAGGGGCATGAACGCCGCGAGGAAGCACGTCGCGTCGAGGACGATCCAACCGACGTGGGACAACACGCACCTTTTGAAGGGAGACTTAGCGAAGGCAGTGGAGGACCTCAAAGCGAGCGACGGGCCGGACATCACAGTGCTCGGCAGCGGCAGCGTTGCTGCACAACTCGGCGAGGCGGGCCTGGTCGACGAATACCAGTTCGTGATCGTCCCAGTTGCGCTCGGGGGTGGGTCCACGGTGTTCACGAACCGTCGCAAGCTGCGGTTCCTCCACCAGCGCGCTTTCCGCTGCGGTAACGTCGTACTCACGTACGCGACGTAGGGACACACGCGGCGAGCACGACGGGCGGTGCCAGTTGGTCTCAGGCCCTGCGGGCTGCGCCGCGTTCCGCTGCTCCGCTTCCCCCGATGATGCTGGCCCGGCCCGGTGGCCGCAGCACGCCCGACTCTTCCCTGTGACCGCGGGCCGGCGGCGGTCGTTCTCCGCATCCCGCGGGTTGCCGACTTCTCGCTCATCTGGATTGCTTCCACGCCCCAGCGCTCGGCAGCACCACATTACGGTCGTCGGAATCTGCAGGCGGAATCCCAGACGGCGCGCACCTCGGCTGCGCATATTGTGACGCGTATTCATACACCGACAGAGCCGTTCGAGGGATCATTGTTCAGGAGACAGCGTACATGAGCAAAGTTTGGTTGATCACCGGTGCCGGGCGCGGGATGGGGGTGGATATCGCTAAGGCGGCTCTGGCCGCAGGCCATAAAGTAGTAGCTACCGGCCGCAATACCGACAAGGTGGCCCAAGCCGTTGGAAATCCGCGGACCTGTTTGTCGTGAAGCTGGACGTTACTAAACCCGCCGACGCGGAATCCGCCGTCAGGCATCGGTGGACAAGTTTGGCCGCATCGATGTGCTGGTCAACAATGCCGCGAACTTTTATGCAGGCTTTTTCGAGGAGCTGAGGCCGGAGCAGATGGAACGTCAGCTGTCGACCAGCCTTATCGGCCCGATGAATGTCACCCGCGCCGTCCTGCCGGTTATGCGAAAGCAGCGTTCTGGCCTGATTATCACGATCTCCTCAACTGCGGGCCTGATCGGGTTTGAGTTCGGTACCGCCTACGCTGCGTCGAAGTTCGGCCTTGAGGGCTGGATGCAGTCGCTGCAGGCCGAGATCGAACCGTTTGGCATCGATACCATCACTGTCAATCCGGGCTTCTTTCGCACTGAGCTTCTGACTGAGGAGTCAACAAATTTCGCCAGGCAGGACAATCAAGGAAGCAATACATCG
>CAWFTI010000004.1:0-49002 GCA_963818745.1 Thermoplasmatota archaeon
TAGGAACCGATTGCGTTGAGTCTCTCGGCGTGGATGTGATTCCGCGACCCGATACATCGGATTACTTGCTGCCGCGGGTCTGAGAGAGCTTGCCGCCGTGGCCGTTGCCTCCGCCACCGCCGCCGTTCCCGTTGCCCCCGTCGCCGCCGCCGTCTCCGCCGTTCCCGCTGCCGCCGCCCGAGCCCTGCGGGATCAGCGGGCCGAGCTCGATCCACGCGGCGTCTTCGGTGAGGCCGCCCTCGCCTATGTGGTAGGTGAGGTAGTCCGGATCGTCATAGAGGACTAGGTCCGAGTACGGGTGCTCCGGGTCCAGGAACACGCCCTCTATTTCGGGGTTGTAGAGGTGCGCTATCGCGTAGTCCACATCGTACCACAGCCCGAGGACGCCGACTCCGTTCACGACCTTGCCGAGCCTGACCTCGACGGTGTACACGCCCTCGTCGACATGGGTGGTGTCCCACAGCATGCCGTAGATCAGGTGACCCGCCTTGTTCACCTCACGGCCGAGATTGCCGTCGTCGATGACCTTCTCGAGCGAGACGGGGTCCCAGCCGGCCTTGAACACGATTGGAGCGTCCAAGAGCGTCCGAGGTGATCGTGACCTCGATGTACGAGACGGAGACCATCTTCGTCAGGGGCAGGACCGACGCCGAGTCGGCGATGATCGCTGCCTGCTGCGCGAGACCGTCGACGTAGGTTGCCGGGTACAGGTCGGTGTCGGTCGTCTTGATCTCCGTTGACAGTGTGTACGAGTCCGTGTTCAGGACCATCATCTCTATTCGTACATAGTTGTCAAGGCGCCACTGCGGCGCGTAGACCATGTTGTCCGCGAAGAACACCGCGCACGACATCGGCTCCGTTCCGGCGGGAGCCGTTATGATCAACGGCGCCCCCTCGTCTTCCTCGGCGCCGATCAGGCATGCGCATGATGTCACTCCGAGCAGCACGGCTATCGCCATAGCTGACATTCTCTTGTTGTTCATTCGTTGTCTCCCCCATTCTAGTCACGGATACAATGTACTGACTAGTGGGAAGGTCAATGGGTGCAATAGCACTAGAGACATCGCATGAAATCAGTTTCGGGGGGCGAAACTCGTCTCCCTGGGGACGGGTGCGTCCGAATCCGTCGTGCCTGAACCGAACACCGTCGGCCACGCCGCGAGGGCGCGGACGTGCGGAATCCTGCGTCCGGACGCCCGTCCCGAGCCCCGAAGATGGCCGGGAACGAGGGGTCCGGAGGGGTGTGCGACCGCCGACAGCCTTCGGGGGAGGGGTGGTTCCGACGGGGGCGTCATCGGCGTCCGGGACTACCAAACGCTCTGGTCCGCGAGAGGGTATTTATTCAGTTAAAGATGTTATGTAACCGTGGCGGAACCTCGACCCGCAAAGGTCATAGGAGGGGAAGGACCGGAACCCCGGGGAACGGGGATGACGGTCACGGACCCGCAGAGACTGCTTCGAGTGATGAACAGGATCGTACCCATCTTCCTCAACGTACCCGATGACGAGATGTACAACGAGGTCCTGAAGATACTCCTCGAGACCACCGAGAGCAGACACGGCTTCTTCGCATACATAGACGAGAACGGATCGATGGTGGCCCCTTCGATGACGAAGGACATCTGGGAGCAGTGCCAGATACCCGGCAAGACCTACATCTTCCCCAGGGAGTCCTGGGGAGGCACCTGGGGGCGCGCCCTGACCGAGAAGCGGGTGGTGCTCTCCAACGCCAAGCACCACGCCCCCGAGGGGCACATACAGATCAGCAGGTCGATATGCGTCCCGCTCATCCACATCGGCGAGGTCGTGGGGCTGTTCGCGGTCGCCAACAGGACGTACGACTACACCGAGGACGACGTGGAGCAGATCAAGGCGATGGCCGATTTCGTCGCGCCGGTGCTTGCACGCGAGGCTGGCCAGGGACAGGAGCGACCACGAGCGCAGGCGCGCGGAGGAGGCGCTCAGGCTGGCCAACAAGAAGCTGGACCTCATGAGCACGCTGACGAGGCACGATGCGCTGAACCAGCTTAGCGCGGTTCTAGGGTATGCGGAGATAGCGCGCAGCCTCGCGGAGGGGTCGAATGTCGCCCCGTACCTCGACAAGATCAGCAGCGCAGGCGAGGCGATACGAGGCCAGCTCGAGTTCGCGAAGACCTACCAGTCGATCGGGGCCACCCAACCGGAATGGCAGAACATCAGACGGGTATTCGACAGGGCACTGTCATCGCTGGAGCTTGGGAACATCACCGTGGAGAACCGTCTGGCAGACATGGAGGTCTACTCCGACATGATGCTCGAGAGAATCTTCTACAACCTGGCTGAGAACACCCTCAGGCACGGCACCAACGCGTCCACCATCATCGCCTCGCAGTCCGAATCGAGCAACGGCCTGACCATCGTGATCGAGGACGACGGATGCGGCGTCCCCGACAACGAGAAGGAGGTCGTCTTCCATCGCGGGTACGGGAAGCACACGGGGTACGGCCTGTACATCACGAGGGAGATCCTG
Organism: Thermoplasmatota archaeon; assembly: GCA_963818745.1. Taxonomy (GTDB): domain Archaea; phylum Thermoplasmatota; class Thermoplasmata; order UBA10834; family UBA10834; genus CAWBDD01. Next base: position 2,510 of record CAWFTI010000004.1, read on the forward strand.
GACCTGACGGGCATAGCGATCAAGGAGAAGGGCATCTTCGGAAAGGGCGCGAGGTTCGAGATACTCGTCCCGCCCGGAGCGTACAGAAGGCCGACATGACAGGCGGCGCTACGCCGAGGACGGCGGACCGCCGCCGCTGAAACCTCAACCGACCCGGAGCGTGTTCCCGGATACGGTCGGACGTCCAGAGAGACCAGCTCAGATACCGCGCCCTCCGTGCCCCGCATCACGCCGTTATCACGTCCAGCCATCGGAAGGATAATGCACAACTTCCGTCATTCGGCCCTCAGAGATGCAGTCGGGCGAAATCCGGAGGATAGTGGGGGACTCCTCCAGGAAGCTCTTGGACACATCGGTCCCACCGGTCAGGTATTGGCTTCTTAGCGAGGTAATGGCCAAGGGACGCGAGGACCGGGTGCTCCAGCGGACCATCGACGAGTGCGAGAGATATCCTCCGAGGCGGAAGCTGCTCAGGGACCTGAGGCAGGACGGCACATGGAGGATACCCAGCGGGCTGAAGGAGAGGGAGGACCGGGGCCCCGGGCCGCCCGTCGGGGGCACTTACAGGATCATGCTCAGGAACCTGTACAACCTGCTCCAGTACAGGACCGACCTCGACGAGGGCAACGTGAGGACCGCGGTCGAGAGGATCCTGGACTGGCAGACCGATGACGGGAACATCCCGGGCTCGTGGTGGAACCACATCCCGCAGCCGTTCGAGGACGGGCACGCGCTCCATGTCATGCTCAGGTTCGGGCTCGAGAGGGACCCGAGGGTCCGGAAGCTGATGTCGTGGCTGCTGTCCATGCAGCGGCCGGACGGCGGCTGGAACATCCCCTACTGCCAGGACGTCAAGCACCTCCCGGAGTTCAGGAAGATGGGCTACCGGGAGTTCGTCGAGCTCATGAAGGACCCGAACGTCAGGGGGAGGTACGACCTCGACGGCCTCGCCCACATGCCCAGCTGCATCTGGAGCACGAGCAAGGTGCTCTGGGGGCTGACTCTGAGCGAGGGGCAAGGGCGTTCGAAGGCAGTCCGCAAGGGTGGGCTGTTCCTGCTCGGCAAGGCCTTCCGGAAGAACATGCATATGGACCTCCTCCCCGAGGCGGAGAACTGGACCATCTACAGGTACCCGCTCTACTTCAGCGGCGGGTTCTCGGTCCTCGAGGCGCTCACGAGGACCGACCTGTCAAGGGAAGACAAGGAGTACGTGAAGCTGATCGAGCTCCTGGCCGACGCGAGGGGATCCGACGGCCTCTGGGGCAAGAAGGACAGGCCGCACCTGGAGCGGGAGCAGTGGATCTCGCTCACGGCCCTGACGATACTGAACAGGTACGCGGACGGCCTGTGAGCTCGCGGATCAGTGCTGGTGATGGTGCTCCGGCTCGAAGTTCGCCGGGCGCAGCCTGCCGAACGCGGACCCGAGCGCCTCTGTCAACGTCGGGTGGATTATCTGCGCCCTCGCGAGGGGGGCGTAGGTCTGGTTCTCGGAGTTCATCAAGTTGACCACCTGCTGGATGAGCACGGAGGCCTGCGGGCCGACGGCGGTCCCGCCGAGTATCCTCCTCGAGGGGTACTCGACGATGACCTTCACGAAGGCATCCTCGTCCCCGTACGCGTAGCCCATGGCCGAGTCGAAGTACTTGGACACCCCGACCATGACCTTCCTGCCCTTCTTGGCCTCATCCTCGGTCATCCCGACCTGTCCGACCTGAGGGTTGGTGAACACCGCGTGCGGGACCGCGTGGAGGTCTATGGCCAGCTTCTTCTGCTCGAACAGGTTGTGCTCGACTATGCCCGCCTGGTAGTTCGCCGTGTGCCGGTACATGTTCCTTCCGAGGGCGTCCCCCAGGGCGAATATGTTCGGCTTCGAGGTCTCGAGGAACTGGTCGGTCATGACCCAGCCCTTGTCGTCCGTCTTCACGCCCGTCATCTCGGGCTTGAGCCAATCGGAATTGGACCTAACGCCCACGGCCACGAGCAGGTGCTGGCCCTCGACCACGCGCTCGCCCTTCTCCGCGGGGTCGTTGATGGTTACCGCGACCTTCCCGTCCCTGCCCTCGACCTTGACCGTGTTCGTGCCCGTGTGGACCTCGACGTGCTCCGACAGGCGCTTCTTGACGAGCGCGCTGGTCTCCGGCTCCTCGTGAGGCAAGAGTATCGGGTTCCTGCCGACGAGCACGACCCTCGTGCCGATGGCGGAGAAGAAGTGAGCGAACTCGCACCCGATGTACCCTCCGCCCAGGATGACCATGCTCTCGGGCTGCTCCTCGATGCCGAACACCGTCCTGTAGGTGTGGTACTTGACGCTCTCGATGCCCGGGACCGGGGGTATCTGGGCCCTCGCCCCCGACGCGATCACTATCTTGGGTGCGGTGATCGTGTCCCCGCCCACCTTCATCGTGTAGTCGGACACGAAGCTCCCGACGGCGTTGTACAGCTTCAGGCCCTTGACGCGGGACACGCCCTGCTCCATCTCGTGGCGTCCGTCGAGCACGATGTCCCACATGCGCTTCTTGATGAGCGGATAATCGACCTTGTCCAGGCGCAGGTGCACGCCCACCTTCGCGGCCTCCTGGGCCTCCCTGATCACATCCGCCGCGTGGACCAGCACCTTGGACGGTATGCAGCCCCTGTTGAGACATGTGCCTCCCAGAGGGCCCTCCTCCACAATGGCCACCTTGAGACCCCGCTCGAGCGCGGGGTCGACCACGTTCATGCCCGCTCCCGAGCCTATCACGATGAGCCCGTACTCCGTCATCTCGTGCACCTACCCTCGAAGGACCGTATCCGCTCGATGGCGTATATGGATTCCTCGAACGGGAGCGATCGACGGTCGGTGCCGGCCTTCAGAAGGAGTGGATCTTCTGGCACTGCTCCGTCCAGTCGGACAGCAGGGCCATGGAGCCCTGCTCGACGCCCTTGACCATCCCCTCCAGGGACAATCCCCTGGCCTTCATGCAGCTGCCGCACGCGGCCACCCGCCCGCCCTTCGAGATGCACCCTCCCGAGCATCTCCTCGATGTTGTAGTATCCCGGCGGGGTCTGCTGGCCGGGGAGCCCGCAGTACACCGCGTCCGCCATCAGGAACACCCTGACGGAGGCTCCCTTGGCCTGGAGCGCGATCGCTAGCCTGAGGGCGTTGTACGCTTTCTCTGTACCATACGGGGCATCGTTGACGACTAATGAGCACTTCCTGTGACATGACAATCCTCCGATCATGATGACGCGGGGAGGCGCAATACCCTAGCTCCGAACCTGTCCGTGTGGTGTCCGCCGCATCATTGAATACCCCTTGGGGCATTCACCACATGGTGATTGTCAGTGGGTAGGCTCGAGCTACCTATACCAGAGCTCGGGAGGGGGACGCAGTTCCTGTCGTCCAACGCCGAGGAGCTTGAGAAGAGGATCAGGGCGGCGGTGCCCGCGCAGTTCAAGAGATCCATCAAGGTCCGGCCGTTCAAGAGGCGGGGGTCCTCCGGACTGGCCGTGGAGTTCGACGACGGCGCGGAGAAGTTCGTGTGGGCGGCGATCGAGACGCCCAAGAAATCCTGATCATGCGGCTGGCCCCGGAAGGATTGATATCCTGCCCGCGGGTTCGGAGTGAACGGAGCGTGCGTCCCTGACCGAGGGTACCGTGAAGAGAAGATTGACCGAACGCGAGATCGCGATGCTCAGGTCGAGGCAGGACCGGATGGAGCGGTACGTCAGGACCGCGAGGTTCGTCCAGTCCAAGTGGTTCATGATCGGCGCTTCTGTGGGGATCGCGGTGTTCCTGCTGGTGATGTTCCTCGTCGCCCGGTGAGATTCACTTCTTCTTGTGAACCGGGCACGCGATGCCCAGCCGGCAGTACCTGCACTTCTCCTCGGGCACGGGAGGTATCGCCTTGATCAAACGACCGTACTTGCGCCTCGGCAAAGATGCTTCCCCGGGCAGAGAACATCACCATGTCACTTAAAACCCTGGATTGCGCATCGGCGGTCAGGGCACCTTGGGGAGCGTTATGTTGTACACGCACCCCTTCGCGGGGTCCCCCTTGACCATGTCGGAGACCCACATCTGGCCCAGGTAGCGCTCGACGATGCCCTTCGCGGTCGCGAGGCCTATCCCGAAGCCCCCCGCGAGCTCCGACTTCGACGCCTTGGCCATCCTGAGCACCTCGGTCTTGAGGTGGTCCGGGATGCTCCTCTCGGGCTGGGCGACCTTGACCCACCACATGTCCCTCCGGCCCTCGCGCTTGGACTCGGCGCTCAGGACCAGCGTGACGGAATCCCTTCTGTCGGACCTCACGGCGGTGAGGAACAGGTTGGTGAATATCTCGGGGAGCATCTCGTCCGCCTGGACAAGTATGCTCTCCTTCGGGAACCTGACCTCGAACTCGACCTTCTTGCCCTGCACCTCGCGGGTGACCTGCGAGATCGACTGCTCGACGGACTTCCCAAGGTCCATGTGCCTCAGCAGGAGCGGGGTGCCGTTCCTCAGCTTCGCCATCGTCCTGACCATGTTCACGAGGCGCATGATGCTCTCGATCTGCTGCGTGGTCCTCTCCATGATCTGGGCGACCGACGGGTCGAGGTCCTTCCGGTCGCCGAGGGCGTCCAGGTACGCCATCACCGGGGTGGTGTAGTTGGCGATGTCGTGCGTGAGCAGGTCCATGTGGAGCTCGTTCTGCTCCTTGGCCCCGACGACCTCCTTCAGGAGCCTCGCGTTCTCTATCGCGACGGCTGCGTGGTTCGCGAACAGCGTGGCCACGTCCAGGTCGTCCTTCGAGAACACGTCCGGGGGATACTTGAGAAGTTCGATCACCCCGAGGACATCCTTCCTGCCGATTATGGGCACCGCGAGCATGCGCGAGTGGGTGGCCGGGGTGCCCGGGATGTGGTTGCCCCTCGGGTCGGCCTCCGTGTCGACTATGATCTCGGCCTTCTTCGTCCTCGCGACGTGTCCTACGATGCCCACCTCCACGGGGAAGTTCCTGTCCTCCATGGTCTCCCCCGCGTACGGGCCCGTGGCGTACACCGGGTTCCCGACCCTCTTCTCCCAGTCGAACATGTAGAACGCGAGCTCGTTGTTGGGGATCAGCTCCGACATCTTGCTCGCGACGATCCTGAATATCTCCTCGGACTCTATCTCCTTCTGGAGGTTCGCGGCCGTCTCTATGAGGGCCTTCTGTGCCCTCGACCTGATGCTCAGCAGGTCGAACAGCTCCGCGTTCTCGACCACCCTGACGATGTGGTTCGCCAGGTCCTCCGCCATGGCCGCCTCCTCGGACGTGAGCGGCGTGAGCCGCGAGTTGTCCGCGATGAAGAACACGCCCAGCGTCTTCTGCGACCCGAGCATCGGTATCGCGACGCAGTGCTCGAACGCGAACTGCCCCAGGATGCGCTTCCTGGGCACCTGGTCCTTCGAGCCCTCGCTGCACATCCTCGTCTTCCTGGAGGCGATCGCCTCGGCCGCGATCGGGAACGACTCGAGCATGAGCCTCTTGTCCTTCGATATCGCGGCGCCCTTCGCGCAGCACGCGGTGCACACCAGCTCCCTGGCATCCTCGTGCAGCCTGAACAGCGCGACGAAGTCGGCGTCGAAGTAGTCCATGGCGTTCCTGCAGAACTGCGACAGGATGTGCTCCAGCTCCTGCCGCTGCGTGGGAGCGCATGAGAGGCACCTCATCAGCACGGCCTGGGTCTCGGTGAACTCCTCGAGCAGGAGCACGATCTCCTCGACGCTCCTGTCTATCATCGCGTCTATCGCCGTCTTGGCGCTATCCCTCGACGACGCGGGGGAGTGCTTCTCTACGACGCCGTACATGATGTCCCGGAGGATGTGCTGGTTCCTGATCACGCTGCTCAGGTTCAGGCTCTTCAGGTGCTCGGCCCGTATCGTGCTCCTGAGTATCTCGTGGGCCTTCTTCGAGTCCGGGTTCTCCGAGCGCTCCACGAGCGCGTCGAGGTACGCGCGCATGCGGTCCATGCGCGCGCCCAAGGGGACGGCGAAGTCCGCCGCCCGGGTGAAAGGTATCTTCGCGGCCTCCGCGGCCCACTTCTCGACTATCTCCCCCGAGTGCGCCCTGAGTATCTCCAGAAGAGGGGTGTGCGGCGGGCCGTCGGCAGGGTGCTGAGGGGCGTTCTGCATGTGTCCGAGACTCTCCTCCAGCGAACGTTAAGCAGAGTGCTCATCTGATTGCAGTACATGGATAAATCCGTTTGCTACCGATTCTTACTCGGACGACATCATGGACGTCGAAAAACAGCGTTCTTTTCGACCATAGCCAGATGTTTCGAATCTCGATATTCTTTAGGTCGCATACGCTTATATCGACGCATAGGATAGCACGCTCTAGGAGTTGTGTATTGGGATGCCCGCGCAACACGCTCAGGTCAGGACCTTGCTCCTCACGGGGAAGCAGGTCAAGAAGCTCCTTGATATGAAAGACGTCCTCGCTGCGGTCGAGAACGCGTTCAAGCACAAGGGGCTCGGAAAAGTGCAGATGCCTCCGAAAGTCTATCTGTTCTACGAGAAGTTCGACGGCGACCTCAGGACCATGCCCTCGTACGTCGAGGACATGGATGTCTCCGCGGTCAAGATCGTCAACGTCCACCCGCAGAACGCGAAGAACTACGGGATGCGCACGGTCATGGCGCTCCTGGTCCTCGTCAACCCGCACACGGGCGCGCCCCTGGCGGTCATGGACGCGACGCACATCACGGACATGAGGACGGGCGCAGCGAGCGGCATAGCCTCCAAGTACCTCGCGAGGCCGGGCCCGAAGATACTCGGGATCATAGGCGCGGGGAACCAGGCGAGGACTCAGATGCTCGCGCTGATCACGCAGTTCGAGAGGTTCGACGAGGTCAGGATATTCGACCTGTACCCCGAGAAGGCAAAGACGCTGGCCCGGGAGTTCAGGAGACACTACAAGGACAGGGTCGGCAAGATCAAGGCGGTCAAGGAGGCCAAGGACACCGTCGTCGACTCCGACATCGTCGTCACGTGCACATCGTCCCGCGGGCCCATAGTCCACGACGAGTGGGTCAAGGACGGCACGCACATCAACTGCATAGGCGCGGACGCGCCCGGGAAGCAGGAGATGGACCCGAAGATACTCAAGCGCGCGCGCCTGGTCATAGACGACTGGGAGCAGGCGAGCCACTCGGGCGAGATCAACGTGCCCGCTGTCCAAGGGCGAGCTCGTCAGGGAGGACGTCGACGCGGAGATCGGGCAGGTCGTCGCCGGCCTGAAGCCCGGCAGGGAGAGCGAGGAGCAGATCACGGTCTTCTGCTCGACGGGCCTTGCGGTGCAGGACTGCGCTCACCGCGAAGATCGCCTACGACGCCGCGATGCAGCAGAAGATCGGCCGTTCGATGCAGATCGTCCTGTGAACGCTTAACGGCGTGTACGTCCGGGACTTCCCCGAAAACCTTTCAACCCCTTACCATTCTTTTCATCTTTCTTGTGACCGACCTCCGGTTCCACTGGAGGCGCTAGCCAGTGTGCGCGACGATGGGATACGGTTAAGTGCGCACATTCGGATACCGCGAAACATCCTTGCGGGCACACCCAATGAACTGATATTCTCGGATGGGAGACTGCGGGATAGAGCGACAAGGATGTTTAGGGGGAATGTGAACTGAGAAAGAGCGTGATAGGGATAGCTGCAGCGATGCTGATGGTCCTGCCCGCGCTGATGTTCGCGACACCCGTGCGTGCAGAGGGAGACGCGTGGACCGTCATGGTCTACATGGCAGGGGACAACACCCTCACGGACGCCGTGGCGGTGGACATGGGCAGAGCTGGAGAGCCGTCGGGCTCGACCGCCGACGTGAACTTCGTCGTCCTGGCGGACACCGCAGACGGTCCGGCGTACATGTACTACGTGAACCAGGGTAGCTCGACCGTGATAGCCTCGTGGGGCGAGGTCAACACGGCCGACCCCGCGATGCTGACCAAGTTCATAACGGACGCGAAGACGGCGTACCCGGCGAACAACTATGTGCTGGACTTCTGGAACCACGGCGGTGGCATCATGGGGGTCTGCTGGGACGACACGTCCGGCGACAAGATCACCATGCTCGAGATGAGGACGGCGGTCGTGAACGGCGGTGTGAGCTTCGCGAACGTCTGGTTCGATGCGTGCAACATGGCCCAGGCGGAGATCGCGCACCAGCTCCAGGGATACGCGAGCTACGTGGTGTTCAGCGAGCAGACGGTCTGGGGCCAGGGCTTCCCGTACGACGCGATAGCCACGCACCTGGTCGCATCCCCGACGATGGACGGCAGGACGCTGTCCCTGATCGCCGCGGACGAGTTCACGGTGTTCTTCACGGCCCTCGGGTGGAACACGTGCACGATCAGCGTGTACGACATGGCGTACCTGACGACGGTGTCCGGAGCGGTCCAGACATTCGCCGGAGCGATGGTCTCGACGATGAACCTGTACTACAAGACGTACAAGTCCTGCAGGGGTTCAGCCGCGGCGACAGCCGGAGCGGTCGACCTGATGGGCTTCGCGCAGCTCGTATCCGCGAACACGAAGCTGAGCACGACCGTTAGGAACGCCGCGAGCGCGACGGTGACCGCCGTGGACCTGGCGATCATCTACGAGTGGCACTCGAAGGACTGCGCCGGCATGAACGGCCTCGGGATCTGGTACCCGACGAGCTCCGTGTCATATTACTGGAGCGCGTCGGTGGAGACCATGTACCGCGGTATGCTGTTCGACCAGGCCACTGGCTGGGCGAACTTCCTCGACGCGTACTACGCGAAGGCCTGATTGGCGGGACCTAGGACGCGTGAAAGCACTTCCGGAAACCTTTTCCAGCGCTCTATTTCCGTTCGAGTGAGATTTGCGGGAGAGAGACTGTGCGTCCCCCGTCATTTTGAGCGCCAGTGAGCTCGATTTAACGGCGTTGTTGGAATCCTGAACAAGAATCGTTTAATACCGTGAACCTGGATATGCTCTGGCATCCCGGATGATGCACCAGGGGCTTTTTTCGCGGGGCACCGGGACAGAGCGAGAAGGATGAGAGGGGGAGGATGACTTGAGAGGAATCGTAGTTGGATTAGTGGCAGCCATGATGATGATACTGCCCGCACTGGTGATTTCGACCCCCGTGCGCGCAGAGGGAGATGCATGGACCGTGATGGTCTACCTGGACGGGGACAATAACGTTGAATCGTACGCCGCGATGGACCTCGAAGAGCTCGAGCTCACGGGCTCCAGCGCCGATGTCAACATCGTGGTCCTGTGGGACCCGCTGTCGGGACCGGCGAACCTGCTGTACGTGAACAAGGGCAGCTCGACCACGCTCGCCGCGTGGGGCGAGGTCAACATGGGCGACCCCGCGACGCTGACCAGGTTCATCAACGACGCGAAGACGCTCTACCCGGCCACGAGGAACGCGCTCGTGATGTGGAACCACGGCGGAGGCATAACGGGCCTGTGCTGGGACGACACATCGGCCTCTGACAAGCTCACGATGCCCGAACTGAGGTCCGGGATCGCGAACGCGGGACTGGCGTTCGACGTGCTCGTGTTCAACGCCTGCGTGATGGCGGTGGCCGAGGTGGCGCACCAGGTGCAGGGGTACGCGAGCTATGTGGTCTTCAGCCAGGAGAACATGTACGCGCTCGGGTTCCCGTACGACGTGGTCGCGGCGGACCTCGAGGCGAACTCCGCGATGGACGGCAGGACCATGGCCCTGATGATGGCCCAGGACTACACGAACTACTACATCTCGATCGGGTACTCCGGCGTGACGATCAGCGTGTACGACACGGCCTACCTGGGAACGGTCGCGAGCGCGGTGAACACGTTCGCGAACGCGCAGATCGCCACGATGAGCACCTACTACAGGACGTACAAGAGCATCAGGCAGTCCGTGCCCGCCCCGAACAACGCAGCGGACCTGTACAGGTACGCCGAGCTGGTGGCCTCGAGCGCCGCGATAGCGAGCACGACGGTCAAGAGCGCGGCGGGCTCCGTGATGTCTGCGGTCGACGCGGCGATCATCTACGAGTGGCACACGGCGGACGTGACGGGAGAGAACGGCCTCGGGATCTGGTTCCCGACGAAGTCCGTGACGTACTACTGGAGCGCGTCCCTCGAGACCATGTACAGGGCGATGCCCTTCGACCAGGCGGCCGGTTGGGCGAACTTCCTGGACTCGTACTACAACAAGGGATGAACGCAGTTGGGCAAACCCTTTTCACAAACCCCTTCGCCCTATTCCCACCGGATATCCTTTTTATCCAGCATGTGATGTCCGCCCGATGATCTGCCTAGGCATCGAGGGCACCGCGCACACGATCGGCGTCGGCATCGTGGACCAGGACTGCAAGGTCCTGGCGAACATGTCCAAGATGATCGACGGCTCCAAGGGGGGCATCCACCCCCGGGAGGCGGCGAACCATCACGCGGAGAACATCGTGCCCCTGATGCACGAGGCGGTGGCGAAGGCCGGCATCCAGTACAAGGACATAGGGCTCGTGGCGTTCTCGCAGGGCCCGGGTCTCGGACCGTGCCTGAGGACCGCGGCCACCGCCGCGAGAGGGCTTTCGCTCTCGCTCGGCGTCGACCTCATAGGGGTGAACCACTGCGTCGCGCATCTCGAGATTGGCAGGAAGGTCACGGGGTGCAAGGACCCGACTCTGCTGTACGCATCCGGAGGGAACACGCAGGTCATCGCGTACTCCGGCGGAAGGTACCGGGTGTTCGGCGAGACCATGGATGTCGGCATCGGGAACATGATAGACAAGTTCGGCAGGTCCATGGGCATGCCGTTCCCCGCCGGGCCGCAGCTGGAGCGGTACGCGAGGGAGGGCAAGGAGCTGATAGACCTCCCGTACAGCGTCAAGGGGATGGACGTGGCGTTCTCCGGGCATACTCACGGCCGCGCTCCAGCTGCACAAGAACGGGAAGCGGCTCGAGGACCTGTGCTACTCGATACAGGAGACCTGCTTCGCGATGCTCGTCGAGGTCACCGAGAGGGCCATGGCGCATGTCGAGAAGGAGGAGGTCCTGCTCGGAGGAGGGGTCGTGCAGAACAAGCGGCTCCAGGAGATGGTCAGGATCATGGCGGAGGAGCGCGGGGCGAAGATGTTCGTCCCTCCGGGCTCCCTCTGCGTCGACAACGGCGCGATGATCGCGTGGACCGGGGTCGTGATGCACCAGGCGGGCCTCAGGACCAGGATCGAGGACAGCGCGGTCAACCAGAGGTTCAGGACGGACGAGGTCGACCTGCCCTGGATGAAGTAGCCTCCGGAGGGGCCTGCTCAGACCCTGCCCACATTCTCTCTGTACGAATGCAGCGCGCGCGCGCTCGAGTGCCAATCGCCGGACCGCTTCACGGCGGGGAACTCGCCCTTCCCTGCCCTGAGGGACAGGTACTGGGCGGAATAGGGCCCTGCCTTGCTCAGCTTCTTCAAGGGCAGTAGCTCGTCGTCCTTCGTGCCGACCTGGTCCAGGAGATCAAGTATGGAAGCGGTCATCGCCGACAGGAGGAGATCGGTCAGCGGCAGCAGGTCCCCTGAGATTCCCGCCTGGATGGCGCGAAGATAGAGCTCTCTGTCGGAAGGAAGCACATGCACGGGGGGCCAGCTGTGCCTCATGAGATGTAGGTTCAGGAGCAGCCTTCCGACCCTTCCATTCCCGTCGCTGAACGGGTGGATGCTCTCGAACGACAGGTGCATCCATGCGCCGAGCCTGAAGATGTCCTCGCCTGACAGGTCGCGCTCCGAGTACTCTGCCGTCCACTCCTCCATCATCGGGAGGACCTTCTCCATCCTGGGCGGGTTGTGCCGAGAGCCGGTTATCCTCACGTTGACACGCCGCCACTGACCAGCGTCGGCCTTGACCCCTCTGAACACCTCCTCATGTAGCTCGAGCACGGTGACGAGGGATATGGGGTCGCGCCTGCGCACCATCAGTCTCCTGAAGGCAGCCTCGTGCTGGAGCGTCTCCAGCACATCGAGGATCGGGCGGCCGCCCACGCTCCGCCCGTCGATCAGGAGCCTCTCGACCTCAGCCCAAGTGAGGGTATTGCCCTCGATCGCGTTCGTGCCCCAGGTGTTGAGGGCGCCTGCCCGCTTCCAGACTTCTTCCGGGAAGGCGTCCAGCGGGCATCGGGAGAGGAGGGAGTGCCATAGAGAATTTAGTATGATTTTGTTCATGATGCTGCATTACATCATATTTAGTATTTATACTAATATGCTTTTTAGCCCACTTCTCTGATATAATCATACTATTCAGGCACTCGGAGATGAGGTCGGCCCACCCTGGATGAAACAGCGCCCGTGCGAAGGTAATATCGGACACGAGCGCGATGGTCCGTGCATGCCCTGGTCGAGAGGGGAGATGGAGGCGCAGCTCGCGAGACAGGCGGTCTGGCTCAGAGACTCGCTGCTCTGGGTGATCGACTGGAAGATACTTACCCAGTGGGAAGGCGCGGGGAGACCGGTGGCGCTCGATGTGGGGTGCGGGCCAGGCCACGTCATGGAGATAGTAGGGAAGGTGCTAGACGTGACGGGCGTGGACACGGACCACTTATCGGTCGAAGCCTGCAGCCGGAGGGGGCTGAAGGCGGAAGTGGGCGCCGCAGAGAACCTCCCGTTCGATGATTCCTCGTTCGACGTCGTGTACTGCTCCTTCCTGATGCTTTGGCTCAAGGACCCCGTGAGGGCAGTCCAGGAGATGAAGAGGGTCTCCAGGGGCTGGATCGTCTGTCTCGCGGAGCCCGACCTCGGGGGGAGGATAGACCATCCCGAGGAGCTCTCGGGGCTCAGGGACATCGTCGCCAGGGGGATCGAGTCCGAGGGAGGGGACCCCTACATCGGCAGGAAACTGCGAGGGATCTTCAGCGCGTGCGGGCTCGTAGCCGACATGGGCGTGCACGCGGGCGTGTGGCCCCTGGAGAAGGTCAGGGAGGAGTCCGAGGCCGAGTGGAGGTACATCGAGCTGACCGCGGAGACCGACTCGAAGGAGGGCCTGAGGGCTTTGAGAAGGACCTGGGACGAGTCGCTCGCGAAAGGGTCGATGTTCCAGTACAATCCCGTGTTCTTCGCGTTCGCCAAGAAATGATCACATGGACGAGTGGCGGTCCAGGCACACATAATCCCCGTGCTCGGCCGACAGCGGGCACCCGCCGCCGCAGACCTGGAGCAGGTCGCACTTCGCGCACTTCTCGTCCGCGTACTTCCGCTCGCGTATCCGGACGCACAGCTCGTGGTTCCATATGCGGTCCCAAGGATCCGAGAGGATGTTCCCGAGCGGCTCGTAGTAGCTCTGGCACGGTAGGACCGTCCCGTCGGGCTCGACGGCCATGTTGAGCGCGCACGCAGTGCACTGCTTTATCCCGAGGCCGAGGTTGACCGGGTTGAGCTCACAGTACGGCGTTGGAGAGTACCAGATCAGGTTCGCGCCGTGCTCCCGGGCGATCTCCTTCGCCTTGGCCAGGAACCTCGCGAGCTCCTCGAAGGTCACGCCCTCCGCGTCCTGCCCCTTCCCCGACCTGATGATGCTGTTGAATGCGATGTTCTTGACGCCCATGCCCGCGATGAACCGCATGGTCTGCTCCATGCCCTCGTAGTTCGACCGCATGATGGTCGTGTTAGTGCTCACGTACAAGTCCTCCTTGAGCGCGGTCCTGAGCCCCTCGACGGTATCCTTCCACGCGCCCTTCGACCCCGAGAGCCTGTCGTGGACGGTCTCGTCGTGCGAGAGCACCGTGATCTGCACATGGTCCAGGCCGAGGTCCACCAGCTTCTTCAGGTACCCCGGGCGCCCCAAGGTCCTGCCGTTCGAGACCATGCCCGTGATCTGCCCGTGCTCCTCCGAGCGCGCCACGAGCTCCTCGAGGCCGTCGTACAGCGTGGGCTCCCCGCCCGTGAAGACCACGTGCGGTATCCCCACCGACCAGAGCTTGTCGATGACGGTCTTCCACTGCTCCACGGTCAGCTCCTTCTTCTCCTTGGTCTCGTTGTAGCAGTGCCCGCAGGTGTTCTGGCACCGGTATGTGAGCGCGAGGTCCATCCTGTAAGGCGCGGGCAGTTGGTCGGAGCCGATGGACATCGCATCCGACCCGATGACCTTGAGGACATCCGCCTTCCCGTGAACGTATTCCACCAGCTGCTCCCTTATCCTCCTGTAGTGCGAGGAGACGGTCTCCTTCGAGACATTCCTGTACCTCCGCCTCATGTATCCGAAGGTCGCGTCGTCGTCCTTGCCCTCCAGGGCGCACCTTACGTAGTCGAGCGCGGTGCCGTTCAGGAACACGAGCTTGGACGCGTCCACGAGCAGGACGCCCTTCCTCGTGCTGTCGACCCTTAGGTGGAACCTGTGATGCGCGAGGTCACCCGCCCCGTCGAACTTGTATGTGCCCTGCTTCAGCCCGGGGTCCTCGGGGACCCTGAACATGTCCAGCAGCCTGCTCATCTGCCACCACCCGCACAGGCGCATGCGCAAGCACAGGCGCAGGCGCATCCTCCCCCTCCGCCGAACCCGCCGCTCTTGCCCAGGTAGGAGCTCGCGGACTTCACAGGAGCAAGCACAGGGTTCGTCTTGCCCGCGATCTCCTGCGTCAGCGACTTGAAATCGGACACCATGTTGCTGGAGGCGTTCTTCACGCTGCTCGCGTAGCTCTTGGCCATGCCCTGGACCGTGGTGGCCGACCCCGCAGGCCCCGTCGAGAGCGTGTGCGCTCCGACCGGAATGGGGGTCATCCTGTACGGCAGGCCCATGTGGAGCGTGTCCATTCTGGCACCATAGTACGGGTCGAGCATCATCCACGCGTGCTTCTGCGCGAGCATGCTGGAGAACTCCTCGGGCGTGCCTGCAGCCTTCACCTGGTCCCAGGCCTTGTCGCAGATGGCGGAGTAGTAGGTCTTCGTCGCGTCGTAGTCGAACCCCTTGAGCTTCTCGACGACCGACTCGATCAGGCCGACCATCGTGTTCTCGAGGGGCGCCTTGACCAGCCTGCCGTCACGACCTATGGCGTTGATGTAGCCGGTCTCGTACGGGCGCTCGCCCTTCTCGGCCAGCTTCGCGAGGGTCATCGGTGAGGACTCGCTGACTATCTTGACCAGCCCCTTGCCGACGAGGCCGAACAGTATCATGGTGGCGACCATCTCGAGGGGCCTCTCGAGGGCTATCGCAGCCTCCACGGCCGTGAGGTCCCTCCTGGGGCCCGCACCCACCTGGTTCATCTCCGGCTCGAAGTAGTCGCTCATCCTGCGGACGCGCTTCCGCTTCGCCATGTAGGCTGCAACGACGATGAAGAGAGCGAAGATGATCAAAGGAAGGCATAGGCAGAGGAGGGAGCCGACGGACGCCAGGAACTCGCCGAAGGCAGTCCACACATTGTCCTTGTAGTACGTGTCGACGTACTCCTTGGGGAAGCCTGCGCCCACATCGAACGCCCCGGCCTCCAGGTCGACAGGGGACACGCCCGTCGCGGACCACGTGGCCATCAGCAGGCCGGTACTCCGGGTCGAGCTCAACGGAGTCCCAGGGCTGGTCCTGGAGGTAGACCGCCTGGCTGGCGTTGGTGAATCCCTCCGGGAAGAATATCCGCGCGACCAATTCCCCGGTCAGACCCACCTGGTATTCGGTCGAGAACCAGGTCGGCCTGAACCTGATCCCCACGGTCCCGTCCACGATCTCGTTCTCGTAGACCATGCGCTGGTTGTTTATGTGGAACCTCAGCACGAAGTCGTTCCCCGAGGTTGCGCTAATCGTGGCGGAATCGAATTCAATCGCGACCCCCACCTCGATGTAGGGTGACTCGTGCAGGAGGGACGGAGAGTAGACCATCCCGTCGGCCTCGATCTGCGCCCAGGCGGTATCGAGGTCGTAGTGCTCGTTCGGGAGCCCGATGTCCACTCCATCCAGGCTCCCGTAGTTGGAGAAGCCGAAGATGTAGTCGATGTCCACGCTCCCGTCCTTCAGGATCGTGACGTTCACATACTCGAAGTTCACGGTGAAGCTGTAGTCCTGGGCCGAGGAGGTCTTGGCCACTGCCGCGCCGCCCTCGCAGTGCGTCGGACCGATGAGGGAGATGACCGCCACGAACAGCACGGCGGCGGAGATACATCTGCGCGCGACCAGCCCCACGATCTCACCACTTCGGCGCTTCCTCGAGCGCGAACGCGACCCCGCAGTACGGGCATGTAGCCATGAGGCCACCCTGAACCACCTTCATGTCCTTCGCGGTGATCGGGGCGCCGCATGACTTGCACTTGACCTCCTTCGCGGTCATCTCGCCCGAGCCCTCGACCTTCACGTTGAAAGTCTGGGAGACGAGCGTGGGCTTCGCGGCCTCGACCTTCTCCACCCGGAAGACGAAGTAGAACATCATGAGCGCGACGAGGAGCATCGCCCCACCCGCCGCGATGTTCTCGAACCCTCCCGCGATGACGAATATCACACCAAGGAACGCGAGGCTCAAGGCTACGAGCGTTATCAATGCCTGGACTATCTTGTTCATGCTGCGCTTCCCCCGACCTGATTCGACCCGCGCGGCATATAATCTTGCCGATAGAAGTCCAACCAACTTCGCGGCAGGACGTCCCTGAGGATCTGGCCGGTTCGGGCGGCCCCTCGCCCATTCGGGGAAAGCATATTATCGTTTTCAGGCGCATTCCCTGGCAGCCGGGGGGTTCGGATGGAAGCTTCGCAAGAGGTAAAGTTCGGGAAGTTGAGGAAGTTCAACATCGCAATGGGGTTCCTGCACCTGATACAGGGCGGGCTCATGCTCGCGCTGAGCACGAACGCAAAGGGACCGGTTTGGACGACATTCCTGTCAGCGGAGAACGGCAACATCACGTCGACCACGGATGTGATAGCCAACCTGCCGCTGCAGCCGATGGTCGCATCGTTCCTGTTCGCCTCGGCGATCGCGCACTTCTCACTGTCGACCTACGGATACGCCTGGTACGTGGACAACCTGAAGAAGGGCATGAACCCCGCGAGGTGGTACGAGTACGCCATCAGCTCGTCGATCATGATCGTGATCATCGCGCAGCTGTGCGGCATATTCGAGCTGTCCAGCCTGCTGCTCATATTCGCGCTGAACGCCACCATGAACCTGTTCGGCCTGATGATGGAGAAGCACAACCAGACGACGAAGACGACCGACTGGACCGCGTTCATATTCGGCTGCTTCGCAGGGATCGTCCCGTGGATAGTCGTAGGCATCTACTTCTTCGGCGCGATGCTGCAGGACCCGGCCAACGTGCCGACCTTCGTGTATCGCCATATTCTTCGTCGCTGGCGGCGTTCTTCAACGTGTTCGCCATCAACATGGTGCTGCAGTACCGGAAGAAGGGCAGGTGGGCGGACTACCTGTACGGCGAGAAGGTGTACATCATCCTGAGCCTGACGGCGAAGTCCGCGCTGGCATGGCTGGTGTTCGGAGGGACCTACAGGTTCTGACGCGCATCGATGCGAAGACGAGAAACCATTTCCTTTCATCCTTTCCCGAGCAGCCGTGGCATCCCTCACGTGCTTACCGCCGGTTCACTCGAGCGAGCGCAACATCAGGAACAGGACCGGACATCCACCGAGACGATTGCAGCGACCAGGTAGCGCCGGTTGGAGCACTCTGTTCTCAGGACGCGAATGCGACCACGCTGAGGCGATTACAAGCCAAAACGGCATTAAGACCATGATTTCACTCGTCGAACCACCACTGAGGCTGAATCCGAAGAACGCTATATGAGGGTTCTCCGTCCTAGCGCAGCTGCAGCCCGACGATCTCGTCCACGGCCGCGATGAACTCCTCGTCCTTCCCTTCGGGGACCGTGGCACCCGCGGCGACCGCGTGCCCTCCGCCCGTTCCCGCCGACCTTCTCCGAGGCCTTCTTCAGGGCTGCGGAGAGGTCCAGCCCCTTGGTGATGAGGTACTTCGTGCCCCTGCTGGAGACCTTGACCTTGCCCGGGACGCGCGACAGCGCTATGGTCGGCTTCGACTGGTCCAGGATGTACTGCATCGCGAGCCCGCACTGCGCCCCCGCGAGCGACGGGTCGGGAGCGTCGAAGTACTGAATGTGCTCCTTCTGCTCTGCCCCGTCCGTCTCGATCTTCATGAGCTTCTCGAGCAACTTCGCGTTGTAGGCCGTCCTCAGCTCGTTCGCCTGCTCGAGCGAGTCCCTGTCCCCCAGGCTCAGGGCGATCCCGAGGCCCTCGTGGTCCATCCTGCCGCACGCGTTCAGCAGGTCCGCGAGGTCGGAAGCGCTCAGCTCCATCGAGGGCATCCAGTATATATCGGACACGAGCTCCTCGACCGTCTCCGGCCGGCAGCCCTGGCCCATCAGGCGCAGGGAGAGCATGGAGGTCAGCTTCCTCCTGTGGAACTCCTGCAGGGAGCCCATCGGGGTCTGAGGGCTGACCTGCATCGAATCGAGGAACGCGAGCACGTTCTCCTCCCGGCCCGACAGGCCCACGAAGTACGGGTCGACCGAGGTCGATATGGCGTTCGCGAGCGTGGTGCCCTTGAGGTTGAGGCCCCTCTGGACCGCGATGAACTTCTTCTCGACCGCCTGATCGAGTATCTGCTGGTTCACGCCCTTCAGGCCGCCCATGTGCTGCCTGTCCCCCACGATGCCCGCGAGGGCTATGGGCGCGAGGTCCCAGTTGCACGGGTCCATCGTGACCGCGAGCAGGAGGCTGACGGTGGAGGCGCAGGCCTCCGTCATGCCGTCTATGCCGTAGAAGTGCGGGTTGACCTGGACGACCTTCTTGGACTTCCTGATGGGCTTGTGGTGGTCGAGCGCGACGACCTTCGCGTCGAGCGACTCGAGCCCCTCGATCTGACCGGAGCCCATGTCCAGGAACAGGATCGTCCGGTTGCCCTCCTTGGCCAGGTGCTCGAGCATGTCCTTCTCGAGGCTCTTCGAGAGGGTCAGGTGGAACTGCATCTTCATCCTGCGAAGGGCGCCCGACATCACGGCCGCGGCTGCGAGCCCGTCGGCGTCGTAGTGCGACACGACGCGCACGCTCTCAGCTGACTCTATCACCTTGAGCGCGTGCTTGAGCGCGTCCGAGAATTCGGCCGGGAGTTGGACGCTCCCGTTCATGTGAGCCTCACTCGACCTGAAGCGCGGCGGTGTCCAGCGAGTACTTCCATGTCTCCGGTATGACCCCTTCGCGCTTGTAGTACTTCACGAGCCTGCGTATCTTCGACTCGATCAGGTGCAGGCCCCTGGAGTTATGATAATCCTTGGGGTTGGTCCGTACATGGCCGCTCAGATGAACCGCCCTCTTCATGAGGTTCGTCAGGTCCTCTGGGAGATCGAACTTGATGTTCTTCTCCGCGCAGATCTCCTTGATCGTCTTGCCGGTGGCAAGGCGTACGTTGGGGATCGCGTGCTGGTCGCGCAGGACGAGGCCTATCTTCGCCATCGTGACGCCTTCGCCTGCTTGCTTCGCCACAAGGTCCATGATCTCCTCTGGAGACTGCTGGACCCAATCCGGGTTCTTGTCGATGAGGGGCCTCTTGGAGCCCGACGAACCCTTCCTTTTCGAATGCATCCTTGACATGGTCTACATACTCCAATCAATCTGGTTTGGCCTGTGGCGAGGCAGGGGCGTCTATATTCTTCCTGCTTTTAAAGGTTTCCATGATTCTTTTTGCCTGGGCCAGCATGGCCTCGTACTCCACCTGCGGGAAGGACAGCTCCTTCGGGAGTTCGGATAACTCCCGCACCTCGACGATCTCCTGGGCCAGGTGCGGCAGGACCTTCCTGCCGGCCGTGCCGACGAAGACCCTTCCACCCTCGACATCGATGTGCCCTATCGGTTCGAGGGCCATGCCCGTCTCCTCTAGGAACTCCCTGACGGCGGCCTCCTCGTCCGTCTCGACGTCCTCGACCCGCCCTCCGGGCATCTCCCACTTCCGGAGCCGGTTCCTCACCATCACAAAACGATCGGCCTTGAAGGCGATGACGTAAACGAACCTCTGTGCCAAGGCCGCTAAGCCTCCACGATGAACGCCGCGTGGTCCTTCGCGTACTGGTCGAGGTCTATGACCTCCCTGACAGTGAGGTTGTGCGCGGTCAGGTGCCTCCTGACCTCGGCGTACACGCTCTTTGGTTCCTTGGCCACGTCCACGCTCCTGGACTTGAGCATCAGGATGCCGCGCTCGGCCTCGAAGGACTGCATGTTCCTGACGAACATGTCCGCCTGGTTCCTCTGCGCGACGTCCTGGTACACGAACTCCACGTCCTCGACCATGTGGGCGTAGTCGATCGGCTTCGAGGCGTCCCCCATGATCGGTATCATGTTCTTCCGGGTCTCGGTCACCCTGACCAGGTCCCTGAACACCCGCTGGGATATCTCGACGCAGTAGACGATGCCCTGCGTGAGGATGTCGGACACGTGCGACGGGGTCGTGCCCGAGGCGGCGCCCAGATACAGCACCCTGGACTTCTGGTCGAGCCCGAAGTCCTTCCCGCCCAGGAGTATCATCGCGGCGAGCTTGGACCTGTGAGCGTTCCACGTGCGGTACTGCACCCCGCCGAACTCGAGGATGATCTCGTCGTAGACTTTAGTCCCAGGGGCAGCGTTGACCGTGAGAAGCGTACTGCCGCTCGTGTAAACACCAGGGACGCCTGGCACCTCCGAGAAGGGGTTCTTGAACGGGCTCATCTAGAGAGGCCGAAGGTTCTCCCCCCTAAAGAAGTTATACGCGGAAAAACATCCGACTTTCGGATGCCCGACGAGGACCTTCAGAAGCAGATCAAGTCGCTCTCGGAGAAGATGGAGAGCGTCGAGGAGTCGATGAAGCTCGTGACCGGGCCGTACTCCCAGCTCCTCGAGTACGTGGAGCGCTTCCAGAAGATATCCACGAGCTACTTCAAGCTCCTGGACCTCTACCAGAGGTACGGGGAGATATCCCCGGACCTGCTCGTCCCGGGCGTCAAGGATTCCATCTCGAGGGAGGTCGTCAAGATACTCTTCGACAGGGACGGGCAGAACATATCGCAGATCGCGGACAAGCTCAAGGAGCGCAGGGGGACATCCTCGAGGCGCATCGTGAGGGAGCGGCTCAAGATGCTCGAGCAGAAGGGCGTCGTGAGGGCGAAGGGCTCCTCGAGGGCGAAGGTGTACTGGCTCACGGAGGAGTACGTCCACAAGTGGTACGAGCTGCTGGGGCTCGGGTCCAGGAAGGAGAAGGCGGAGAAGAATGAGCCCCGCGCCGAGCCAGGAAAGCCCTCCTGAGCGTCTGTCGGTCACTAATTTCCACTTACCTTATGAACCCGGACGTTTCTAGCATGTGTCAGAGGCCCTGAGGGCCGAGGTGAAACGACATGAGCGACGAAGAGAAGAAGGAGAAGAAGATCAGTTCGACTTCGACGATGATGACCATGGCGGGTTCGCCAACGATGCCGAGGAGCTCAAGGGAGTCCTGTCGGTAGTCTCAGAGGAGATACCGAAGCTGCTGGACCAGATCAGCAAGGCGCTGTACAACCCCACGAACGCAGACGCGTTCGGCAAGAGCGTGGCGCAGTTCTACAAGCAGATGCGCGAGGCGGGGATGGACGAGAAGCAGGCCTTCGAGATGACCGACAATTTCATGTCGAACTTCAGCATGGGCTCGATGCTGTCCAACATGCTCGGCGGGGCGATCGACAAGGGCATGTCGAAGAACAAGGACGACGATGAGGACGATGACACGAGCAGGGACTGAGGGTTCGAGATCCCACAGTGGAGGTTGACAGCATGGGTGAGGACGAAGGCGAGGACATGGTCAAGACCGTTGCGACCATAGTAGCCACGGCCCCGAAGCTCGTGATAGCGGTCGGCTGGTCATATCTCAAGCTCAAGCGCCAGGCCAACAGGTGCTCGCGTGAGATGGAGAGGAAGCTCGTGGCGGAGGGCATGCCGAAGGAGTTCGCCTCCCGCCTGGCAGACAACTTCGCGGTCGAGATCTCCGTTAGGAAGTTCATCTCCAAGATGAAGCTCCCCGGTGTCAAGATACGGATCCACGACAAGTAGGCACGCGCGCGACCACAGAGGCGGCGGGCCAGTCCCGCAACATTATAGAATGGGAGCCCGATACGCAGGGCCGTGAAGGCCAAGCTGCTGAAGATAGCCGACGAGGTCATGTCCGCCTACAAGCTCCTGCCGAAGGACTTCGGAGGGCACATCGAGGTCGGCAGGGGCGCGAGCGGCTCCGCGACCTCGAAGATAGACAAGTGGGCCGAGGACATCGTGCTCGCGCACATGGAGCGCGAGGAGCGTGGAGCTCAACGTGCTCAGCGAGGAGGCCGGCATGATTGACCGGGGCTTCAAGCGCACGCTCGTGCTCGACCCGATCGACGGCACGCTCAACTGCACCCGCGGGGTGCCCTTCTTCTCGATATCCATGGCCGTCTGCTCGAAGAAGATGGCCGATGCGGACCTCGCGGTCGTGAAGAACCTGTACACGGGGGACACGTACACCGCCCGGAGGGGCGGCGGGGCGGATATGAACGGCCGGAGGATAGGCGTCTCGAAGTATTCCAGGGACGACTCCGTGTTCATGATGTTCGACGGGAGGGACGTGGCCCCTGAGTCCGACCAGGTCAAGCTGCTCGCGAGCAGGGTCCGGACCATGGGGTGCGCGTCGCTCGAGATGTCCCTGGTCGCGCAGGGGAGCGTGCAGGCCCATTACATGAACTGCACCAATTTGAAGAGGATGATACGCGTTATCGATATCGCTGCTAGCTGTCTCATACTCCGGGAGGCGGGTGGTGAGGTGGTCGACCTCGAGGGGAACAAGCTGGACATGGAGCTCTCCCTGGACGACCGCAAGAACTTCCTGGCCTACGGGGATCCGAAGGTGAAGGAGTTGGTCCTACGAGGATAGGCATCGCAGGCACGCCCGAGCTCAAGAACTTCAAGCCCGTCGCGAAGAACGTCATAGACGCGCTCAAGCTGAAGGGCGCGGACTACGTGCTCGAGGAGCACGCCGCGAAGGGCCTCGGGGAGCAGGGCATCCCGCTGTCGAAGATGAAGGTGGACGTGGTCATCACGATCGGCGGGGACGGCACCATCCTGAGGACCCTCCAGGGGACCGACCTGCCCATCTTGGGCGTCAACGCCGGGGTGCTCGGGTTCCTGACGGAGGTCAAGCCGGACGAGGTCGCGAGCGCCATCACGAAGCTCCTGTCCGGCAAGTACTCGATAGACGAGCGTATCAAGCTCAAGACGGTCATGGACGGGAAGAGGTTCGAGGACGCCACGAACGAGACCGTCATACACACGGCGCAGATCGCCAAGCTGAGGCACTTCACGATATCGGTCGACGGCACGCACGCGACCGAGATGCGCGCGGACGGGATCATCATCGCGACTCCCACGGGCTCGACGTGCTACGCGATGAGCGTCGGCTCGTCCATCATCGACCCCAGGGTCGAGGCGCTCGTGTTCGCCCCCATCGCTCCGTTCAGATTGTCCGCGAGGCCGTTGGTCGTGCCCGCGAAGAGCAAGATATCCGTCTCCCTGAGGGACCCGAAGCCGTGCTCGCTCGTGGTCGACGGCCAGTGCCAGAGGGAGATGAAGGGGGACGAGACCATAGTGTTCACCGCGTCCGAGAAGAAGGCCAGGTTCGTCACGTTCAACAAGGACGACTTCTACATCAACCTCGAGGAGAAGCTCATGGCGTGGTCGCCCTACGCCGTGCAGAGGCAGTGAGAGGGAGCACATGCCCGCGAGAGCCCTCGAGACCGTCAGGATAGACTACCCGAAGCACTGGTTCGTGCTCGGAACTGTCGTGCTCTCGGCCGTAATCGTCTTCGGGGCGTACTCGGCCTACTGCGCGATCGAGGATTTCACGAGGTACTTCTGGGCGGGCGCGTGCGTCTTCACCGGGCTCATGCTCTCCCTGTTCTTCGTCCCGCCCCTGTTCACGCACCATCTCGCGGGCGAGAAGGGCCTCAAGGTGCACATGGGCCTGCTGATCAACGAGACCGTGCCTTACGCCTGGATCTCGGACGTCAAGGACACCTACGTCAAGCGCGGTGGGATGACGGTGGGCGTCGGGGTCAGGTACTTCGGCATCATGAGGACGGTGTTCGTCACCTCCTCATTCAGGGACCTCGTGACCATCAAGTTCGGCTCGGCCCACATCCTGGGGAAGCTCCTCAAGAAGGATGTCGAGCAGATCGTGCTCAGCGTGAAGGACAAGGGCACCCTGATGAGCATCGTCAGGGAAAGGATCGGCCTCGGGGAGGATTGAGCGTGCCACTCTTCGACTTCTCGAAGGACGACCGGGCGAACGTGAAGGCCATCAGGAGGCGCGTGCTCAAGATGATCCTCGAGGCCTCCAAGTCGAGCTACCCGAACGAGTTCGGGGCGCTGCTCCGGGCCGAGAAGGGCGTGATCAAGGAGCTGATCCTGCTCCCGGGGACGGAGTCGGGCGAGCGCTCGGCGTTGTTCAAGCTGCACATGCTGCCCGTGGACTTCTCGATCGTGGGCACGGTGCACTCGCACCCTTCCGGGAGCTGCAGGCCCTCGGACGCGGACCTGAACCTGTGGCAGCACTACGGCTGGGTGCACATGATCGTCTGCAGGCCCTACGACAAGAGCAGCTGGAGGGCGTACGGTCCCGGCGGCGAGAGGAGAGAGCTGGAAGTCGTCGATTGAGAACGACCGGATAACGACGCGTTTCGAATCTGAAGGCATCTCTGATCATTACCGACGGCGTTCGCACAGAGGCTCAAAGCGGTTCAATGCGTGAAGAGATACACCTCGTCCTTGGCGACATCGATGTGGACGACGAGGCCGTGCTCTCGGAGGAAATCCCGCCCGACCACGCTCGGGATGGCGATCGGAATCCGGTCCTGCGATCCCCGTTTCTGCTCGACGTCTCCTCGGGTTACGTCCGCAGATGCACCCTATCCATTTCGAACGGCTTCCGAGTTCCGTCGCTGTCGTCATTACGATGATGACATCTCGACCTCGTGCGCCTGGGTCGTGCCACCCCAGCCTGCGATAGGGTCGGGACTCCGGGGAAGGATGTCCACATCGCGAGACCCAGATCTCTTCAGGTCCTCCTCGCCGATGATGGTCTTAGCCAGAACCAGTGTCGAGTCATGAATTCGACGCTGCCCCACGTTCGCCTGATCTCTTGAGGACGAGGTAACCGGGGAAGAAATATGCACCATCTGCGCTGCTCGAGGCCTGCGCTGGGAATTTCCTCATAGTCCAACCCCAGGCCATGTCAGAGGAGCCAGATTACTGGCCGCTCCGGCACGAACTCGATGGCGACGACAGAGGTGTCCGTGACCTTCTTTTCCGGAGCTTCTTACGGATTCCGTCGAGACGGTCCGCCCACGGCCAGCATCTTGCCGCGGTCGTACGCGATGTACTTGTCCGGATACTTGCACCGTAGCGATCTCCATGTGGTCGAGAACCCACAGCTTGTTCGCGGAGGCCCTCTTGATCCCGCCCCCGCGACCCTCAACAGGGCTTCATCCACAACCACCGGAGCACTGGTTTCGGTCATCGTATGCACCTCAATTCCCGTTCCTCGATATTTAACGCAGCTGACAGACGTAGGCCATGCGGGGCTATGAACCCGATGTGTGGAATCAGCATACATGTAGCATGGACGGGCTCGGCGAGAAGTGAATGACATTTCGCGGGACGTTTTGGAGAAGATGCAGCCCCGGATGGAGTCTTCACGGGGTGCCACAGAATCCCGTCACCTGACCGTGTCCAGCACGAGGAACCTCTTTGGCTTGTTCTGATCCACCAGGAGGGTCGCCTTCAGCCCGACCTCGTACTTGACCCGCTGCTTCGGGATGTACCCGCCCATCTTCCCTGTGCTCTTGACGGTCTCCGCCTGCCATCGGTAGGTGAACTCGACGGTGATCGCATCGCCATTGGACGTCACCGAGGTCACCTCTCCCGGCGTCTCGACCCCGGAACTCAGGACGGACGAATAGATGCTCCAGCGATAGTAGATCATGCCGAGGGCGATTGCCACGTCGGCGACGAGGACGAAGTAGAAGGTTCCCATATCGAGCGCTTCGGATGGATCCTCTGGCTCCAGTGTCGGCAGGACTATGACTACGATGGTCATCACCACCGAGCTGAGTATGAACATGAGGGAGATGAGATCCCTTGCCATCATCTGTCCCACCGTCGGCCTGCTGCTGGCCTGAACTCCGATATCGTCCATTCCCTCCAACCCTCCGCGGAGCGTCCGTCACCCGCACCCTATGAGCGTCCTCCCGAGATTCGCACCGGCCTATAAGAGGATTGCAGGCTTCGGGCGACATCCGTGCCGATCGCACGAGCACGGTTCCGGGGTTCACACCAGCATCAGGAACGCCCACGCGGGGACCGTGGAGTACCTGTTGTACTCGCTGAAGTCGTTCTTTGACACCAGAACCCCGTGCCCGAACTGGAACAGGGAGGACAGGTCGCTCCTGCCCACGGACTCCCTGTACTTCACCTCGACCGGATGAACCTCACGCCCGCGCCTCACCACGAAGTCCGTCTCCCTATCGTTCTTCTTGCTCCTGGAGAACATGACCCGCTCGTGGTGCGAGAACACGTCGCTGGGGTCCGCATGATAGCTCAGGCGGACGAGATGCTCGCCCACGATCATCTCGACGAGCCTGCTCTTCTCGACCGGGTCCTGGAGCGATTCGGAGGCCAGCTCGCCGTACCTCAGCCCTCCCTCGAGCCAGCCCCTGACGGCATGGTAGAGGAACGGGTCCTTGAAGTAGACCTTCTGGGCGGACCTGTACTTCGGGTGGGGGCCGTCCCCCGACATCTGGTAGAACGAGTTGAGCACGAAGGATTCCTCGAGGGCCTCGATGTACGAGGAGACCGTGTTGCGCGACCTGATCTCCGTCTCCTTCACGATCGAGTTGAGCGATATCCTCGTCGTCATCTTGTCGACGACGGCCCTGAGCACCTGCTTGGTGATGTTCTCCTGGAACCGCCACCTCATGAGGTCGCCCATGAGCGAGCGGACGTAAAGCTCGTACGTGGACTGCTGGATGCTGCCGCCCGAGCGGTACTCGGACATCGCCCGCACGATCCCGCCCGTCGATAGATAACCATCCAGCCTGGCAACGAGTTCCTTCTCGCAGAGCATGAGCGCGTCCCTCACCTTCGGGTCGAGGCGACCCTCGCAGAGATCTGAGAGCGCCTGCATCCTCCGGGTCCCGGACGGTGCGGTACAGGATGGCGAGCCTGTCCTTCAGCCTCGGATCGGTCGCAACCGCATACTCGGAGAAGGTCATGGGCAGAAGGAGCCTGTTGATAGTGCCCTTGCCCTCGCCGCGTCTTCCCGGGAGCAGCTCGGACGAACGCCTTATGTCGAGCGAGTGCGAACCCGTGAGAACGATCGTCCTGCCTTTCAGCTCGCTGTTGTCGGCGAGCAGCTTGATGGATCTCTCCCATCCCTTGATTGACGATACTTCGTCGATCAGCAGGACGCACCGTCCCAGCGAATACCTGCCGGCGAACTCGCCGTAGGTCCTCAGGACCTGGACGAGGTCCTCCCCTTTCGTGAGAGAGTCGCAGCTGAAGTAGAGCACCGACCGCGGGTCCCGCTTCTCCTCGACGATCATCTTGCGTGCCACGAGCTTCAGGAGCGTCGTCTTGCCCACCTGGCGCGGGCCCCGGAGCGTGTACACACGGTCCTTCGACCAGTCGAACTCCGCTATTTCCTTAGGGACCCACTTGAACCTGCTCTCCTCCGCGTTCCTGATCTGAGCGTCGTTCTTGATGAGGACGGGCTCGCTCCACCAAGGGTTCTGGGCGGCAAGGCTCCTGAGGTCCATATCCGATTCCTCCAAAGGTGCCCGACATCGCTGGGCGGTGAATCTAGGGGTGCCCACTATATAAATAACTTGTCACTACAATGACAATCTCTTTATAAATACATTGTCAGCATGATGACAACTTCTTTTTAAATGGATTGTCACCGTGGCTGCAGAATTGAAGCACGGCCAGATGAGTTCAGGACCGCTCAGAGTATCTTGCTCTTGGGGGAGATCGTGCCCCTCGCGAGCGCCCCTATCCCTATGAACGTCCCCTCGCCTATGATCGTGCCGACGTCGATGGTCGCGTTGATGCCCGTCTTGACATCGTCCCCCATGATGACGCCGAGCTTCCGCCTGCCCGAGCCGGTCTTTGCGCCGTCGACGACGACCATGACCTCCTTCTCGTCCAGCCGGAGGTTCGCGACCTTGGTCCCCGCGCCGAAGTTGCACCGCTCGCCGATGACGCTGTCCCCGACATAGCTCAGGTGCGGTATCTTCGTGTGGTCCATGACGATCGAGTTCTTGACCTCGACCGCGTTCCCGACCTTGCAGTGGTCCCCTATCGACGTGCTCGGGCGGATGTACGCGTTCGGGCCTATCTCGCAGTCCTTGCCTATGATGACCGGGCCCTCGATGTACGTGCCCGCCCTGACGTGCGTGCCCTTGCCCACCTGCAGGGGCCCCTCGACAGTGGCCTTCTCGGACACCTCGCCCTCGATGTTCGTCTCGAGGCCTTTCATCAGTATCCTGTTCGCCTCCAAGAGGTCCCAGGGCCTAGCGACATCTATCCACTCGCCCTCGAGCCTGTGCGTGTACAGGTGGCTCTTCTTCATGAG
Source organism: Thermoplasmatota archaeon (assembly GCA_963818745.1). Lineage (GTDB taxonomy): Archaea > Thermoplasmatota > Thermoplasmata > UBA10834 > UBA10834 > CAWBDD01. The sequence continues at coordinate 31,107 of CAWFTI010000004.1, forward strand.
TATCTTGAACGAATCCGTGACCTCGAACTCACCACGGGGGGACTTCTTCGTCTCCGCGATCGCGTCGAATATCTCGGGCTCGAGTATGTACGCGCCCGCGTTGACCATGTTCCCCTCGGGCACCTCCGGCTTCTCGACGATGTCCATGACCACGCCGTCCTCCGCCTTGATGCACCCGTACCGGGAGGGGTCCTCGACGGTCGTGAGGGCCATGACCGACCCTTTGACCTTCTTGTGGTGCTGCACGAGCCCCTTGACGGACTCCTTCGTCAGCACGACATCCCCGTACAGGCACAGGAACGCGGAGTCCATCCTGTCCTTCACCATGCCTATGGCATGGGCGGTCCCGAGGCGCTCCTTCTGCTCGACATAGTCTATCCTGACCCCGAAGGCCTTCCCGTCCCCGAAGTGCTCCCTGATCCTGTGGGCCTTCCACCCGATCAGGAGCACTATGTCCTTGATCCCCGCGTCCTTGAGGGCGTCTATGTTGTGCTCCAGGAACGGCTTGCCGGCCACGGGCAGGAGGGGCTTGGGTATGTTGGATGTGAGGGGACGCATCCTGACGCCCTCTCCGGCGGCGAGTATGTACCCCTTCACTTCAGGCACCTCTTGACCGTGCGGGACATCATGGACATGATGTCCTTCGCTCTCTTATCGTTTCTCGCCTCCGCGAGCATGCGTATCTTGGGCTCCGTCCCCGAGGGACGGACGAGGGCCCACCCGTCTGTGAACTGCAGTCTGAAGCCGTCCATGGTCAGAAGCTCCTCGCAGTCTATCGCCCGGAGCTCCTGCTCGAGGCGCTTGAGTATCATCGCCTTGCGGGAGGGGTCGAAGGACACCGCGCTCCTGAGCGTGGGATACACCGGTATCCCCTTCCTGAGCTCGGAGAGCTTCTTCCTGGATGCGATCTCGACCAGGCGCGCGGCCGCCAGTATGCCGTCCGGGCAGTAGGTCTGGTCGGGGAATATCCAGGTGCCCGAGGGCTCTCCCCCGAAGTCCGCCTTGGTCTTCTTGACCGCCTCGCTGACGAACACGTCCCCCACGCGCACGCGGGTGACCTTGGCGTCCACGATATCGTCTATCGCCATGGACGCGTCGACGGTGACCACGAGCCTCTTCTTGGCGATACTTCTTCGCGAACAGCGCCAGGAGCTGGTCCCCACCCAGGAACATGCCCTTGTCGTCGACAGCGACCATCCTGTCGGCGTCGCCGTCGTGGGCGATCCCCAGGTCCGCCTTCGTCGATAACACCGTGTTCCTGAGGTCCGCCAGGTTCTCCTCGACGGGCTCCGGGGGACGCCCGGGGAACCTACCGTCGGGGTTCGCGTTGAGAGTGATGACCCTGCAGCCCATCCTCTGGAGGACCAGGGGGGTGATGTTGTACGCGGGCCCGTTCGCGCAGTCGACCACGACCTTGAGCTTCGCATGGCCCACGCCGCACATGATCCGTTCGATGTGCCTGTCGACCGCGTCGACAAGGATATGCTTCGTGCCGACGGCGTCCCAAGGCTTGAGTTTGAACTTCCTGGAGGATACTGCCTTCTCTATCTGCTTGGACTGCTCGACATCGAACCCCATCCCGTCCGGGTTCCAGAGCTTGATGCCGGCGTACTCCGGGGGGTTGTGGCTCGCAGTTATCATGCCGCCCGCGCACATGTCCCTGGCGGCCTCGGCCAGGGTGGGGGTCGTGACGAGACCGGCGGAGTAGACGTCGCACCCGGCCGCCATGAGCCCGCTCGAGAACGCGGCCTCCATCATCGGGCCCGAGGTGCGGGAGTCCGTGCCCACGGCCGCCCTGTCGGCGAGCGACCCGACGGCCATGCCTATCGCGCATGCGAGCTCGGGGGTCATCTCGCGGTTGACCACGCCCCTCACTCCTGAAGAACCGAAGAGGCCCATCGACTCACTCGGCACTCGGATTAGAGTCCATGACTATATTATGTTCCTTGGAGGCGAGACCCGAGGGAGATATGGGACTCCCAGGCAACGTTCATATGCGTCCGGGGATGTTATCGGTACGGGGGAATCCATGAGGGTGTGCTCGAAGTGCGGAAAGCAGGCGGGAGACCGTGACATTGTCTGCAGCTTCTGCGGGGGATCGTTGGGTCTTGGGGACGCAGACCATCCGCATGGACTTGACGCGGGAGCCCCTACGCCCACGGACGATGTCAAGTCGGCGGTCGAAAGCAGGAGAGCGACGGACGTGAGGCTGTCGCCCGCATGGGCCCTGATCAGCCTCCTGCTGCTCGCACCGACCACTGGCCTGATAGGCTTGAACCTCCTAGTTCTGGTGCTACGCGCTCTCGGGGTTCACGTGCACCTTGGAGGCACCACGCTCTACGTCCTAGGCCTCCCGCTTGTCGGGACTGCGGTCTTCGCCGTCCTGTTCGGCCTGCTCACAAACAAGATGCTCGACCGCCTCAACAGGCACATAGACCGGGAGGAGCGGCTGAGGGCGGCGCTCATGTCCTATGTCAGATCCGAGGCGCGGAGGTCCGGCGGGGAGCAGGGCATCATGGACGACCTGCTCAGACTGAGCGCGTTCGACGGCCAGGCGACGACTTACGAGAAGAAGCTCGACCCCAGCCTATGGGGATGGGGGATCTTCCTGGTGTTCATCGCTGGCCCGCTGGCCATGTGCGTCTATTACGTATTGGCGTTATCCAGCTCATTTGAGGACTTCCATTACCTCATCGCGCTCACCATCTTGGGCGGTGCAGCATCTCTGGTGATGCTCGTCAGCCTGGTGATGACGCTGATCCTGACATCTCACCTCATGAGGACCGTCGCGACCCACGAGCAGAGATGGTACGGGTTCGCGGGCGCGTTCCAGGCGGCCATGAGCCTCGTGTCGAAGGACATCGAGATGCCCATCCCCGAGAAGCCTCTGAAGGAGCGCTCGGTGATGCTCTATGTTGGCCTGACGATTGTGACCTTCGGCCTCTTCGCCATCTACTGGCTGTACGTGCTCATCATGGATCCGAACAGCCACTTCGAGCACCAGCACAGGACCGAGGACGCCATCCTCGCCGCGCTGTGACCGCGGCCAGCCGTGCCCGCGGACATCACGGAGACTCCCTTCGGAACTATCTGGCATGCATGTCCAGAAGTAGCCAGTGTTGCTGGCAATGGTCCGCACATGGGCGCGCGCGGTCATAGCCAGATACGTCGTGAAGACGAGCCAGCATACGCAAAGACTTATATATCGCGGATTATGATACATATCTGGACAAGGCCTGGATGGCATGTCCAGAAGGACCAACGGAGGGATGAAAGTATGGTTATGGAGCCCATAAGCGTTGAGAAGGCGATTGAGATCGCGAAGAAGAAGGGCATCAAACCCGGCCGCGTAAAGGACACGAACGGCGTGCAGTTCACGAAGGGCAGGAACCCCCGCCTCGAGATCATCGACTGGGACGAGTTCAAGACGACCCTGTCGAAGAGGAAGCTCGCCGTGTTCGAGAGCGGCGGCTGGATGAAGATAATGAAGGCCAAGAGATAGGCGCGACGCCTATCTCGAAACTCCTTTTTCAACCACTTCCTTTGATTTTCAAAATACTCAGGTAAGGAGTTTACCCGCCGCCCCTACCGGGGGCGGCGTCTGATCACCACTACGAGCGCGAGCAGCGCCAGCACGGGCACGATGACCGAGGAGAACTCGGGTATCGCGAACTCGGATATCACGAGGTCGAAGAAGGCGAAGCCGCTCAGGCCGGAGCCGTCCCTGACCTCGAGCAGGACCGTGTAGTTGCCCGGGGCCGGGTACTGTCGGGTGATGTTCCCGTCGTCCGACCAGTCGCTGTCCCACTGGCCGTCCCCCTGCAGGTCCCAGCGGTACTCCTGGAGCGGGTCGCCGCAGCCGTCATCGGGGTCGTACGACCCCGTCCCGTTGAGGTTGATGTCCGTCGATGTGTCCCCGGACGAGGGTGTGACCGCGAGGATCGCGACGGGCTTAGTGTCGACCGGTGGCGGCGTCGTGAGCGGGTACAAGTCGGAGCTGTCCGAGTCGAATACATAGGCGTCGTCCACGATCCCATCGGGATCCGATGTGACGTCCTGGTCGACACCCGAGCAATCGTCCGGGGCAGTCCAGTTGTCCCAGTAGTTGCCACCATCTGGATACGACAGGTTCCACAGGTTGACCAGTGGGCCCGCATCGTCCTCCGCCTGGCAGGGCATGTTGTCGACGAACCTGTTGTGGTACACCCTGACGCCCGCGCAGGTCTCGAGGGACACTCCCCCTCCCACGAAGTCTATCGTAGAGGTGGCGGTATTGTTCGAGAGCGTGTTGTTCCGTATGACGACGCCGACGGAGTCCTCGAGCAGGATCGCGGAGTATCCGTGGGTGCCGTTCACGAGGTTGTGGGCCACGGTCACGTTGTACGTGCACCTGTCGATGTTCATCCCGTACTGCACGCTCCCCTGGATCCTGTTGGCGAGCACGGACACGTTTCCACAATTGGCCAGGACGATGCCGGACCAGACTGGCGTGCAGTCGTTGCCCATGATGGTCACGTTCGAGCAGCCGGCGACCTGGACGCAGTAGTACACGCCCGTGAAGGTGTTCTGTGCGGCGAGGACGCCGTCGCTGCCCTGGAAAAGGACTCCGACCTCGAGCGAGGTCATCTGGTTGAGTATCACCGTGCAGTCCGTGCAATCAGTCGCGTAGACGCCGTTCGCCGTGCCGAACGTGTTCGCCACGATGTGGACGCGCTCGCAGAAGCTCATCTCGATGGCCCAGCCCCACATCTCCGAGAAGTAGTTCCTGACAAGGGACAGGTCCCGGCAGTCGGTGAGCATTATGCCAGGATAGGTGCGGTTCGCGAAGGAATAGGACAGCATCCCGTTGGACACGTTGGTCATCACGAGCGCGTATGAAGGATACGACATGGATGCCGTGCCGTTCATGCGGACGTCGGTGATGACGAAGTACGCGGTGGTGTTCCTGACGGTCACGGCCGCCCCAGCGCTGACGGGTATGTCCCACCCGGAGATGACGTACGGGTCGGCTGCGGTCCCGGAACCGCTCACGACCCCGTTCGCGGAGGTGAAGGCAGCATCCCCGTCGATGAGTATCTTGGCGTGGACGACCCTGGCGGCCTCGCCGCCGGAGGGCACGAGCGCCAGGAAGGCGAGCGAGGAGACGATTAGGACGACGACCACTGCGACGCTCACGGCGCTCCGGAGGAGCGCCTAGGGACAGGCTTCGAACGCCTGCCCACACGGGCGACCAACGCCGGCCACGAAGGAGCTCGCGCGCGTACTGCAGTCGTGCTTCTGTCTATTATCCCAGGACCAGAACCAACCCCGATAACCAGAATATCCCCCGGACCGGGATGACATTGCGGGGTTTATGATTGTTGTGAGGCCCGGCCCGCGAGGGTTTGATATCAGGCGAGACGCATCAGGAGGCGGGTCAGTTGCGGGGGATCGGAGAGAGATGGACTGTCCGAAGTGCGGGGTGCACAACAGGGATGACGCCGACGTCTGCAAGATTTGCGGTCAGAGGCTGAGGAACGAGGCGATAGCCTCGGGTCAGGTCGTGAGGTGCCCTTCCTGCAGGGCGGAGAACCCGTCCGACAGGAAGATATGCTCCGTCTGCAGCAAGCCGCTCAGGATGGGAGCGGCGAAGATGGAGGCCCAGGACGAGTACGACTGGAAGAAGCCGGAGAGGACATACCTGGACTACGCGACATCGTCCAGCCGGACGATGACCGCGGGCACCGGAGGGGCCCTCATCTTCCTGGCCGCGTTCGTCGCGCTGGGGGATATCGTGATCACCCTGATGGCCACCTACGACGTCACACAGCTGGCGGACTACCAGGACATGACGAGGGAGTTCCCCTTCCTGCAGGATGCCGTGGCGACGATGGTCGCGTGCCAGGCCCTGAGGGGCGTGTTCGTCGTCATCGCGTTCATGGGCGGGATGCTCGCCATGAGGAGGCTCAGGTGGGGGCTGGCCATGGTCGGGGGAGTGTTCGGCGTGCTGGCGGTCATGTCGAGCCTGCTCGTCCTGACCATGCCCTTCTGGTTGCTGGTGGTGTTCCTGGTGTGGTGCGGGGCGATCATAGGGACGATAATGGTCGGGATCTCGAGACGCGAGTTCGTCATCTGAGCCATCCGTCCGGCGCGGGTAGCCTAGGATAGCTTATCCGCTCCGGAGCGATGATGAACTGGTGGCTGTTGCAGAACTCCAGTGATTGGTATCTCTCACTCAGAGCCAGTCGAACTGAGTCGGACCGGCAATGCCTGATTCACGCACCGTTTTCTGCCCTATGTCTCGCCGCATCATTCCCCACCCTCCTGTCAGGGTGCTGATCCTGCGGTAGGACCGGCCACCGAGAATGTTCGTTCCGTAGTCAGGACGACGTGACCGGCCTATTTCTGCCGTTGGCGCTCTCTGCGAATCCCATAGGGACATCCCCGAGGCAGCAGGGGTGCCCTGAGAAGAGCGTGAAAGGGGAGATGCTACATGTAGTGGATGATAAGAAATACCGCGACCGCCTAAGAACACCAGATGCTCGTCAAGGCGGTGTCTTTTCGTCTGGAGGGCGAGCTGCCTGTCCAGGCCAAGTTCCTTCTCGAAGACTTCCGCCTTGCGGTGAATTGTGCCATAAGGGCGGGACTGCAGACGCGCGCGACATCGAAGTACGCCCTGTGCAAGCTCGCGTACAAGGACTTCAGGACCGAGCACCCTGGCATGTACGCTCAGCACCTCGTCTCGGTGTTCGAGGTCGCCGCGAGCGTCCTCAAGAACCATCGGAGGAAGGTCAGGAAAGGGAAGGCGGACCGGGTCCCGTATGTCAAGCGGCTGTTCATGAAGACGGAGAACCAGGCGTACAAGCTCGACCGCGAGAGACGGCGTGGTCGACCTCCCGATACGGGCAGGGTGCCATGTCGAGCTCAGGCTGGTCCTGAGCGAGTATCACAGGGGATTCCTGGACGACCCCTCCTATTCCCTCGGCTCCCTGACGCTCTTCCCGGACAGGGTCGTGATCGCCTTCAGGAAGACGGAGCCGCGACCGTATGTCCCGGAATCGGTGGTCTCCCTCGACACGAACGAGAGGAGCCTCGACGGGGTGTTCGTCAGTGAAGGGAAAGGCGTCCCCGTGAAAGCCTCCTTCCCGCAAGTCGCCATGATACAGCAGAGGCACCATGACCGGCGGAAGCGCCTCCAGAAGAAGAAGTCCCACGACCGCCGGACCTCGAGGCGGCTCTGCAGGAGGGAGGGGAAGAGGGAGCATGACCGGGTCGAGTACCGGATGCATCAGGTGGCCAACGCCGTACTCGACTTCGCCGAGGAGAACAAGGCGGCGATAGTGCTCGAGGACCTCAAGGGGGTCTTCAAGCCGAGGGAGGACAAGGCGCCTCAACAGACGGTTGAGCATGTGGCCGAGGAGGAAGCTCCACCAGTTCATCGAGTACAAGGCCAGGTGGAGAGGAATGACCGGTCCTCAAGGTGGACCCGAGGAACAGCAGCAGGAAGTGCCCGGTATGTGGGAGATTACAGGATTCCCGAAAGGGCACGGAGTTCGCATGCGAGTGCGGCTGGCGTCTCGACAGGCACATCAACGCCAGCCTGAACCTGCTGCAGACAGCCGTCTCGAAAGAGATGGTGGGGGGTTTACGGTTCGACCCCGGCGCGCTCCAGCATGACGTGATGATGATCCTCTACGACCCTGAGAAGGGCGCACGGTCGGAGCCGAATGGAGCGAGTTGCGAGGGGGCTGCGGCGTGAAGAGCCGCTGTCCAATTTCGCAACAGAACCGATGGGCAATCGGTACACAATGCCCCAGCTGATCCTTGAGTCCAAGGAGACCCTCAGGAACGACGGCTTCAGGAGGAGGACCTCAGGGTTCAGGTACTGGCTTCTCGTCCCGTTCGCATCCATTTTCATCTACGTGGCGATAGCCTGGTTCGCGTTCATCGGCATGTCTGCCATGGCCGAGAAGTTGCACGCCAGATTGGACAGATGGGCTGCGCGCTGAGAAGGATGCGGGGGCGGAGCTCAGTAATAGACGTAGCCCGAGTAATATCGGGTTTCTTCTGAGATCCAGGAGTCCATGTGCCCGTCGTGGAACGCGAAGCTTACCTCCCAGGCAGCATAGCGATGATAGTCATCATAGGCTGAGCTCTCGAAGGGATCCGTCAAGTTAGTCCTACCGCGAAGTCGGTAGACGACGTCCTCAGCGAACGCCGTACCGTCCTGCGCCGTCACCACCAACATGTCCCCGGAACCTGACTCGCCGTCGCCCAGGCGGTCGATGACCGTGAGGGACACGGTCAGCGCGTCGATGGATACCTTCCCCAAGGAAAGGACGGACCATGTGCCTCCGTCCAGCCCGGCGGTCTGGAGGGGCCATCCGACATAGGACTCACCGTCGCTCATCACCAGATGGGATTGCTCCCAGGGACGACTCACCATCAGGAAATGGTCCCGGGACAGCTCCAGGACGATACCTCCTTCAACCGTGTCCAGGGGCGGTTCGTCCCTTAGGAAATCGTGCTGCTGGAGGACGAGGACGAGCGAGACGAGCATGAATGCGACGAGCATCGCCACCCACTTCCTCCGGGAGGACAAGAAGCCCTTCAGGCCCGCAACGGAAATCTTCGGCTTCCATGCGATATCGCGCCTCATGCGGGCTCCGTGATACCTGTAGGTCCGCTTTCTGCGCGGTCTGCCGTCCGAGAAGACCCTGAGCCTGCGCATGACATTGACACGAGTGGACCCGAACCCCGGACCCATGGGACGGATGAGGCTTCCGAGGACGAGGGCGGCGGAGACGACGCCAATGTAGAATCCGATCGAGAGGCCGAGTTCGACCGTCCCGTCTGAATGCGCGGATAGCTCGGCTGCCCTGTCCAGGACGCCGACGGCATATGCCACGAGCCCTCCGGCCTGGACCAGTCCCGACAGGGGGGTGACGATGGCAAAGGCGGTGCCGAGTATGAACAGCCATGCGCCAGTGGAACTGAGGTTGGATGACGTATGCAGGACTGGCACGAAGAAAGAAGTATTGATGGAGTCGGGATTGGAGAGATAGGTCCAAGTGCAGAACATCGCGGCCAGGCCGAGCACGAGGCCGCATAGGCAGAGGACGTTGGTCGAACGGACATAGGTGGCCGCTACCTCTTCCGACCGTGGCTCGGACGCTGTAACCCCCGCAACACCCTCCGGATCCATAGGAACCGCCCGCTGTCGAGGGATTCGGCACAACGCTATAAGAAGTCCGTGCTGACATGTCGACGGGAGGTCTAACGCGCGGGAGAGGGGCTGTCCGTTCGTTTGAGACGTTGCGAGGATGGGCGGATGGTGATGGGAGGCGGAGGGAGAGACAGAGTTATTTATACGACCACCATAATCACAGCTTCTCCGAGATGCAGGGATAGCCAAGCCTGGTCAACGGCGCTAGATTCAGGGTCTAGTCGCGCAGGCGTCCGCCGGTTCAAATCCGGCTCCCTGCACACAAAGGCGAGACCATTATCTTATGCTACGCGGTTCTCAGAGCCGTGGTAGACTCGGTCGAGTACGAAGTCGAGAGGTCCGACAAGCCTCTGGAGATCCGGAGATATCCGAGCATGGTCCTCGCGACGGTGTACGGCCGCTCCGACAACGACGCCTTCAGCATATTGTTCGATTACATCTCAGGCGACAACACGCCCAGAAGCAAGATACCCATGACCGCCCCCGTGATATCCTCTGAGAAGATAGCCATGACCGTCCCTGTGATATCCGACGGCCGGTCCTTCTCGTTCGTGATGCCCTCGGGTCAAGGCGCGGACACGATCCCTGAGCCCCGGGATGCGAGGGTGAAACTCGAGGCGTTCCCCGCGAGGAGGATGGCAGTGGTCAGGTTCCGAGGCCGCGCGCGGGAGAAGGCCGTCAGGGAGAGGACCTCCGAACTCATATCGTACGTCGAGGGCCTGGGCCTGAAGGCCAAGGGAGAGCCGTCCCTGATGAGGTACAACCCGCCCTTCACGCCGGGGTTCCTGAGAAGGAACGAGCTGGCGGTCGAGGTCGCACAGTAGACCGGCGGCCTCCCTTGTGGCCCGTACCCTTCGGACCGAGCTCAGCCGTCCGTCCTGACCGGCGCGGTCCAGGCGGTTATCCATTCAATCTCCCCGTTCAGAGGCGACACCGTCGTCACCCGGACGAAGAAGTGCTGCAACTGTGACTCTCCGCGTGATGCGCGGTGCGGGAGTCCCATCCGTCACTCCGGGAACATGTCCGCCGACAACTGCTAATACGGCCGCGGCCCCTCGCTGACCCGGGTTCAGGAGGACATGAGCATGACCGGTCCGAAGAAGCGGAGAAGGGGCCTCACCACAGCCTTCGGGAGGCCCGTGGGAGACGACCAGAACAGCGAGACCGCGGGTGCGCGCGGCCCAGTCCTGATGCAGGACTCGCACCTGCTCGAGAAGCTAGGGCATTTCGACCGCGAGCGAATACCCGAGCGCGTCGTGCACGCGAAGGGCGCCGGGGCTTACGGCTACTTCGAGGTCACGGCCGATGTCTCGAGGTACACCAAGGCGAAGTTCCTGTCCAAGGTCGGCAAGAGGACCGAGGTCTTCGTCCGGTTCTCCACCGTGGGCGGGGAGAAGGGCTCGGCCGACGCCGAGCGCGATCCGCGGGGCTTCGCGGTCAAGTTCTACACCGAGGAGGGCAACTACGATCTCGTGGGGAACAACACCCCGGTGTTCTTCATCAGGGACCCGCTCAAGTTCCCCGACTTCATACACACGCAGAAGAGGAACCCGGCCACGAACCTCAAGGACCCGGACATGTTCTGGGACTTCCTGTCCCTGACGCCGGAGTCGGTGCACCAGGTCACGATCCTGTTCTCCGACAGGGGCACCCCCGCGACCTACAGGAACATGAACGGCTACAGCAGCCACACCTACAGGTGGTACAACGAGAAGGGGGAGCAGTCCTGGGTGCAGTACCACTTCAAGACCGACCAGGGGATCAAGAACCTGACGAGGCAGGAGGCGGACGCCATGAGGTCGAAGGACCCCGACCACGCGACGAGGGACCTGCGCGACGCCATCGAGCAGGGCGAGTACCCCTCATGGACCCTGGAGATGCAGATAATGCCGGCCGACAAGGCCGAGGACTACAGGTGGGACGTGTTCGACATCACCAAGGTGTGGCCCCACGGCGACTACCCGACCATGAAGGTCGGGAAGCTCGTCCTGAACAGGAACCCTGTGAACTACTTCGCCGAGGTGGAGCAGGCGGCCTTCGCGCCCAGCAACTTCGTCCCCGGGATAGGGCCGTCGCCGGACAAGCTCCTCCAGGGGAGACTCTTCTCGTACCACGACACGCACCTCCACAGGCTCGGCCCGAACTACCATCTCATACCCGTGAACGCCCCGAGGAACGCACAGGAGCTGAGCTACCAGCGGGACGGGGCGATGAGGGTCGATGCAGGCGGCGGCGCCGGCCCGAACTACTGGCCCAACACCATGGGCGGGCCCGGGCCCGACATGGCCGTGAAGGACCCCGCGTTCGACGTCTCCGGGAAGGCCGACAGACAGCCCTACGCCCACCCGAACGACGACTTCGCCCAGCCGGGGGCGCTGTACAGGGAGGTGATGACCGGGAAGGACCGGGAGCACCTCGTGGGCAACATCGTGGCCCACCTCGGCGGCGCGCAGAAGCGGATACAGCTCAGGCAGGCCGCCCTGTTCTTCAAGGTGGACCCGGACTACGGCAGCAGGGTGGCCAAGGGGCTCGGCCTCAGTGTCAAGGAGGTCGAGAGGCTCGCGAAGATGTCCCAGGAGGACCGCGTCAAGACGACGAGCTGACGCTGCGCGCCGGCCGTATCCTCAGGGGACTCCCCCGTGCTACGACGACAGCTCGAGGAAGGCGCCGCGTATGGACCTGAAACCCCGAATTGAAAAAAAAATAGCCAGACGTCTCGGTTCATGTCCGGCTCCCTGCACATCTCTCCATCAGTGCCCTTCTCAATCCGCAACCTTCTGCGCGGACCTCTTCCCGCGGTGAGCAGAATCGTACGCCTCGTCGAGGATCCGGAAGGCGTGGTCGGCCCGTATCCTCGCGTAGTAGAGCTCGGTCGTGCGCGTGGTCTTGTGCCTCAGCGCCCTGGAGACCGCGTCGGGGCGGCCGCCCCAGTCGATGCACATCTGCCCGAATGTCGCCCTGAGGGTCTGGATCCGGAACCTGATACCCGTCCACCTCTCGGCATCCTTCTTGACCTTGCCCCACATCCCGTCGGTCCAGTATTCCGCGGCGCCTTCCGTGATCTTCGGGACCAGGGCCTCGCACGACTCGACACCGTGCTCGGCCAGACATCGTTGCCTCGTCTCCAGGAACTCGATGACCGTCTCGCGCGCGGGGCGCAGGATCCGGGCGGGGGCAGCGACTGCCCATCTGCCCTCGCCCTTGGGGTGGGTGACGACGATGGTCCATGTGTCGACGCTCAGGTCCTCCAGCCTCGCCAGGCGCAGTTCGGACCTCCTGAGCCCGGAATACGCGTACATCGCCACCATGAACCGCGCCATCGCGCCATGATAGCCCGGCATGTCCCTCAGTTTAGAACGCAACTCCTCGACCCTCGATTCTGACATCACCCTGACCTCTGGGGGCACCTTCTTCGGGAAGCGCACGAAGCGCAGCTTCCTCATCTGGTCGATGATCCCGTTGTTCTCGAACCTGAGGAACCCGTTGAGGTAGTCGATGTAGTTCGCCTGGGTCCCGTATGCAAGACCAATGCCGAGACGGGTCTTTCTCCCCCTCATCCACTCCAAGAAGGCCGCGATGTCGGCCTCGGTCAGCTTCCTGGGGTCGGTCGTGCCGACCTTGCCGTCCCTCCTCAAGCTCGAGGAAGGCGCCGTGTATGGACCTGAAACCCCGTTCCATGACCTCCAGGGTTCTGGGTGAGTAGTAACTCCTCATCGCCCCGAGGTAGGTCTGCTGAAGTCGAATCCACGGATCTCGGCCCACGGCGCTCCTACACGCCTAGGGCCATAGTCATGGTTTGGACTACCTGTAGCGCTACCTCTTCTTGAGTTCCTCGACCTTGCCCTTCTCGAGGACCTCCGAGATGGTGCGACCAAGCGCCTCGGAGAGCCTCTGGCCGGCCACGTGGGACATGTACACCCTGACCCCGCTCACGACCATGCGGCCGTCCTTCTTCACACCGGGCATCTCCAGGAAGTCGATGTAGAGGTCTCGCGGCGTGACCTGGATATAGGCCAGGTTCGAGTACTTCGTGGTGTCGATGTCCGTGACGATGTCCTTCGCATCGAACTCGTATATCCTCCTCAGGTCGACCGTGACCTTCGAATCCCCGGGAGGCGGGACCTCCTTTGCTTCAGACTTCTTCCTACCTGCCATTTCCTACACCCCTACTGCAGCGACGACGTATCTCTGGTCGGCTGAGAACGACCTTCCGGCGATATCCTGGTAGGATTCGCCCATCACGCCGGCGACCCCTACTGGCTCGAATTCAAGATATGATGAGTGGGTCGTCTCGTAGTAGTACTTGACCGCGTCCCCGAGGTGGTCTTCGCCGCAGTTGTCGTCCAGAGCCGCATAGCTGAGGAACATCAGTGCCACCATCCTCTTCGAGTCCGAGTTCACTTGGTAGACGGGCCGCATCCTCCTGCGAGAGATGTTTCTGACAATCCCGAGCCTGACCAGGGCAGCGACAGCTTCTCGGACAGTCGGCTCCGTGAGCTCCGTCAGCTCTGTGAGGTCCCTCGGCGTGTAGGTCGAATATGGATCAGCGACCAGCTCCTGGAGCACCCTCTGCTGGGAGAGGTTCCCGAACAATCCTTCGAACGGAACGTCGGCCATGCCTTCAACGGCTCGTCCTGAGCCCTCTCTCGGTTTCCTCTTCACGACCATGTCGGAACACTTCTCAGTCACATCAATATTCAACCGTATATATCTTTTTTGTTACAGTAATTCTTCTTTCAGTTTGAAATGCTGGGCATGATGCAGCACCTTCACATCGTAGGCCTTCGCCAACTCATCCGCCCATCTGCGATCCTCGAGGCAGACGAACCTCTCGCCGTACTGCCGTTGGATGGAGATTCCGCCGCTCGGGAACGAGGAGAGGGTGTCCTCCTCAAGACCAAGTTGCCTGAGTTTCGCCACGCAGACACTCAGTTTCTTGCCGCCGCTGTTCCGTTTCAGCCAGGCGACAAACAGTGCTTCCTTCTCGCCCGGTCGAGCGTTCCCCTTTCTATCCACCGAACCCGAGAGAAGTTGTCAGTAGTTGACCCTTCCGAGTACATGTAGTCGGATCGAAGACAATACTGGAAGCATCACCCAGCCATTCCGCATGCCGCTGCATACATACTCTGGATTAGAGTACTAGGCTGATGATGACAAAGTCACCTGAATTCCTAAGCTGTTTGGTTGCTATCTAGGTCAGTCCTTTGTCCGGCCCTAGATATTTGTCATCATGTCCGACCGTTACAACGACTTTCCCTTTTACGAGCCCTTTTGAAAGATCCCTGAGAGCCTCCGGAACCTCACTGAGGTCGATTCGTCTGTCTATGACGGGCGAGAGTCTCCCCTTCTCGTTGAGTTCGAGCAAGAACCGCAGGTCCTCCTCGTCGTTCACGTTCATTGGGTTGATGCCCATCTTCTTCTTGCTGGCAATGGAGACCAGAGGCCCCAGGAGGATCGCCTGGAATATGGCGTATCTCGAGCCTCCCACCAGCACGAACAGGCCATCGGGGGCCATGACGCGCCTGTAATTGAAGATCGACCGGCGCGCGACCGTATCCAGGATGAGGTCGTAGCGCTCCCCGCTCCTTGTGCAATCCTCCCGGGCGTAATCGATGACGTGGTCGGCTCCGATGGCGCGAAGCATCTCGAGCTTCCCAATGCTGTCCACGCCGGTTACCTCGGCCCCGTAGTACTTCGCGATCTGCACAGCGAACGTGCCCATGCCGCCGCCGGCGCCATTGATTAGGACCTTCTGCCCTTTCTTGAGGGGGCGCTTGCCGCGAAGGCCCTGAAGGGCGATCTTGGCCGCCTGGGGGAGGGTGGCGGCGTCCTCAAAGGATATGCTGTCCGGTTTCCGCATCAATGCATCTTCAGGTACTGCCACGTACTCTGCGAAAGCGCCGAAGCCGCACATGAACAGGTCCCCGAAGACCGCATCGCCTTCCTTCAACCGCTTGATGTTCCTCCCGACTGCCACGACCCGACCCGCGACGTCCGATCCGGGTATCCTGTGTCGTGGCCTGAAGGGGCCGCCGATGCGGGCCAAGACCGAGCCGCCTAGGATCTCGAAATCGGCCGCATTCAGTGACGAAGCGTGGACCTTCACCAGTACCTGGTTGTCTCGGGGGGTCGGTCTCTCCACCTCCTCGAGTCGGAGGACGTCCGGCGGGCCGTATCTGTCGCATACTATGGCTTTCATGGTGCGGTAGCGTCTCAGCCACCGTCATCACCAACCACGGTTATAACCACATTGCCTTTCTTGTGTCCCTTATCGACGTACCTGTGGGCTTCCACCACCTCCTCCAACGGATACGTCCTGTCGATGACCGGTCGTACCTTTCCCGCCTCCACGAGCTCTTTCAGGTGGATGAGATCTTCATTCGACTCTCTCGTGAGAGACAATGACGATATGAAGACCCCGTTTTCCCCCAGGGACTTCTTGCACCCCGATTTCTTAAGCTTCCGTACGGTGTCGAAGACGACATCATAGGTCTCGCCATTCTTTCTGAAATCCTCTTTGGTGTAGTCTATCACCTCATCGGCGCCGATGGATCTCACCAGGTCGAGGTTGGCACCGCTGCAGACTCCCGTCACATGGGCCCCGTAGTGCTTCGCCAGCTGCACGGCATAGGTGCCCACGGAACCGGACGCCCCGTAGATGAGGACCCTATCCCCCTTCTTGACATTCCCCGACCTGAGTATCTGGAGGGCGGTCATCCCTCCGATGGGAATGGCGGCAGCCTCCCCGAAGGATACGTTGGCTGGTTTCCTGGCCACCATCCCCCTTCCCCCCTTCTCTGGGATGCAGACATATTCGGCGTTGGAGCCGCATTTGAGCCCCGTGGTCGTTCCAAAGACATGATCGCCTTTCCTGAATGACTCTGATATCCCTGCCCACCGCCTCGACCACACCCGCAAGCTCATGACCTGCGATCTTCTTCAGCTTGAAGCCCATCAGGATCATCAATGGAGCCCATAAGGAATCGGGGCATCTTCCGGAGGATGGCGTCCCCTATGGTCACCGTCGAGGCGTGGACCCTGACCAGCATCTCGTTGTCCCGGGGTGCGGGCTTTTCCACGTCCCTGAGCTCCAGAACCTCTGGCGGTCCGCTTCCAGTTACCACTATGGCTTTCATTCTATCACCCACATTTCTACATCCAGTATCCAACTCACATCAGTTCCCAACCGCACCGTACCTTTGGACCTTGGGCCACTTCCATGCAGTCCATATAATCAGGGAGAGAAGGACACCTTCCACGATCGGAACCGAATACGTAATAGGCCTAGATTCTCTGCCGATACGGCGTTATCCGAGCGCGACACAGATGTAGAATACACCCAGACCGATGTTCGCATACCGATTCGCTTTGGCCGGCAATGTCAGGGACAGGAAGACCATGAGACCGGGAATCGTCATCAACATCACGCTCCCAACAACAATGTCTGCGTGATGTCAAAGACCCATGCCTTCCCACCAGAATATCCGCGATCGACACCCGGTGTGAAGAATCCGATGATGTCAACGTAGATGTACATGAACATCACGGTCGCCCACAGTCCTGCCAAGCTTGACCTGCGTGGGTATCTTCAGATCTTCTCAAGGACCGTCCGGTCTTCCCGTCCTGGTCCTTCACGTTCTTCTTCTCGCCCATGCCCGTTCCTATCGTCTGATCCTGTTCTGCCATTTTGCATCACTCGGCGATTTTCGCCAATTGTGGCAAGGTCGAGAAAGTACCAGCAAATTGGGGCATACATGTATTATAGTTTAAATACTGGAGTGGCATATTCAGAGAAACGATGCCATGAGAACGCTCACCCTGGAAATCGAGCCCTTCGAGACCGTGAAAGAGGAAATGGCCGAGACCTTCGCCCAAGTCCGTTCCTACTCGATACTCGAGACTCTGAAGATGGACTACCAAGAAGGCATATGCATTGAGATCATGGAGTTCACCCTGAAAGAGGGTGCGTCGATCCACGATATCAGGACAGTAGGCAACATGGAAATCCTGAGCGTTCTGAAGTCCATTGACAGCAAGCACACCTGCCTCATCAGATACACGGAACCGGAAGAGTCCAAAGGACAGTTCCAGGAATCCGACCTGGGTCTGATCCACACAATACCCACAATCATTTCACCGGAGAAATTCACTCATCAGCATGATGGGAGAGCAGAAGAACCTGTCTGATTTTGTCGAGATGATGAGGAACGCCGGCACCATACTGAAGATGTCCTTCAGGAGAGCCGCCTACCAGAAGGCTGACATCCTAGCTGTCCTGACCGACAAACAGAGGGAAGTGATGGTAGCGGCATTTCAGAACGGTTACTATGATTTCCCCAAGAAGATCAGCAGCAAGCAGCTGTGCCGGAAGGTCAGCATCAGCAAACCCACCCTCCTGCAGCACATGAGGAAGGCCGAGGGGCGGATACTCAAGGAGATAATGACGGGGTACTTCCAACGCCTAGAGTGATCACGGGTATGGCGGGACACACAAGGGCTCCGTACCGGCATTTGATTGAAAATCACCATCTGGCTTTACCATGGAGTTGGCCCGGGTCGACCCACTCAGCTCATACGATCGAAAAGCCCCATACTGAGGTTCAGAATCACCCGAAGTGCAGCTCGAGGACGAGTGCGCCAATCGTTGACGAAAAAGAGAACGCAAGAGGTTCTTATCTCGGTACCTGAAAC